>CAVRCY010000013.1:0-319041 GCA_963719775.1 uncultured Acidimicrobiia bacterium | reverse complement strand
CAGGGTTGCTCGCTGGAGTCCCCACCTGGGTTGGTGGTGGTGATGGTAGTTGTCGGGTCGTGGAAGGTGCGGTAACAGTCGATCGAGCAGCACCATGGCTCGTTGCCGGGGCGGTTGGCTGGTCGTGGTGTGGCGCAGACGGGGCAGGCGGTCAGCGTGGTGTTCATGACTTCACTGCGTTCCGGGTGGCTTGGCGCGGGCGCGGTGGGTGCGCATGCGGTAGCTGTCGCCGGTGATGTTGATGACGACGCTGCGGTGGAGGAGCCGGTCCAACATGGCCGCGGCGATGGTGGTGTCGGCGAAGATGTCGCCCCAGGCGCCGACGCCGCGGTTGGTGGTCAAGATGATGGAGCCGCGCAGGTAGCGCTGGGAGATGACTTGGAACAGGGCGTTGGCGTCTTCGGCGGGCATCGGCAGGTAGCCGAGCTCGTCGACGATGAGCACCGAGGGCCCGTTGAAGAAGCGCATGGTGGTGGCCCAGCGTCCTTCGACGGCGGCTTTGCGGCAGCGGGCGGCCAAGTCGGCGGCGGTGGTGTAGTAGGTGCGCAGCCCGGCATCGACGGCGGCGTGACCGAGGGCGATGGCGAGCATCGTCTTGCCGACGCCGGGCGGCCCGATGAACAACACGTTGGTGGCGTCCTCGGCGTAGCGGCACGTCGCCAGGTCGCGCATCAACGCCGCGTCGACGGAGGGCTGGGCGGTGTAGTCGAAGTCTTCCAGCCGCCACGGGGCGGGGAAGTTGGCGAAGCGCAACAGGCCGGCGTGGCGGCGGGCCTCGACCGCGGTGACTTCGATCGCCAGCAACCGTTCGAGGAACTCGGTGTGGGTGACCTTGTGTTTGAGCGCCGTGTCGAGTTGGGCGGGCAGCGCTTCGGCGGCGGCGCCGAGTTTGAGGTAGGCGAGGTGTCCGCGGACTTGCTGGTAGAGGGTGTCGCGGCTCATGCGGTGTCCTCACCGTCGACGACTCGCCGATACACGTCGAGATCGATGATCGGGTCGGTGCCGAGGTCGCCGAGCAGCTCAGCGGCCAACGCCAACGCTGCATTGGACGGTGGCCGGTTGACCTTGCGCGGACATGCCCGGGCGGTGCTGAACGCGGCCGAGCACGACGTTCTCGAGTGCCTTGGTGTGCTCGGGCAGGCGGACGGTGCGCTGCGCGCCCGAGGCGCCAACCGGTGGGCGGTGACGACGGTGCCGGCGGCGTGGATGGTGATGGTGTCGGTGCCGTGCCGCCAACGGACCTGCACGTGGCCGCCGACCAGACCGGGTGGCACCGAGTAGCGGTTGCCCCACAACGAGATGAGCGCGTTGGCGGCGACGGTGCGCACCACGCGCAGCTCGGCCGGATAGGTCGCGGCAGGCAGAGCGAGCAGCGGCTGGCGGCCAGTTCGGCGACCGTCACCGTCCCCGGCGTCCCGATCGCCGGCACCCCGATGCCACCGGGGTTGTGGATATCGCCGCTGACGGGCGCACAGGAGCCGCTTCTGCGCGGCCGGGTTCGGACGGGTTCGCTGGTCGGCGACCTCGACGCACCAACGGTCCATGTCGGCCTGCGCCCCGACCGGCGTGGACACCGCAGCGGTGCGCCACCACGACTGGGTCAGGTAGTCGATCGCCTTCTCGACCACGCCTTTGCGGTTGCCGTGGCGCGGCGGGCACGGATCGACGGTGACGCCGTAGTGCTTGGCCACCGGGGCGAACGAACGCTGCACCTCATCGGTGCCCGGCTTGATGATGGTGGCCATCCGATCGACCCGCCACCGCCGCGCGGTCCCGCCGAGGCGGGCGAGCACCTCGTGGATGCCGACAATGAGGTGGGCCTGATCATCGGACTCGGAGAACCAGGCCCGGAACTTCCCGAGTGCGCCAACGCACCGACCAAGACGTACGCCTTCGCCGCCCACGGGGTGTCGTCGAGCTCGAGCCAGTCCCACTGGATCTCCTCACCGGCGGGATGATCGATGTCCACGTGCGCCCGCCCATTGACGAGGCGCACGGCTCGCAATGCGGGCGCAGCCCACGATCACGCAGCTGACGGGTGAACGTCGGATACGCCCGGCGATAGCCGAGCGCGACGACCTCGGCGAACAGCACTGACGCCCGCACGTGGATGTCGTCGCGGAGCCGCTGACGGACGTAGGGCTCGAACCGGTCGAACAGGTCCGGCTCCGACCGGACACGCACACCCGCCTCCCGAGCTCCAGACAGATAGGCGCGGACCGTCTTGCGGTCCCGGCCGGTATGGCGGGCGATCGCCGAGATCGACCAGCCCCGCTTCCTCAACGATGTGATCTCCATGTCTTCCCCTGCTGTCAACATCGAGACGGGGCTCCTCCCGGTCGCTGGCTGGTGTCGCAACCGTCAGCATCGGAAGGAGCCCCACCCCAAAGGTGGATGGTCAGAGGTGGGGAACTTCAGTGAGCAGGTCTGGGGAGATCTCCGTGAGCATGTCACGCGCACCTGATGCGCATGGCCGGCCGGTTCGCTCGGCGAGTGCGCGGCTGGGCGAAGGCCAACGGCGTCGCGGTCATCGACACCAAGGCCGGTGAGCGCAAGCATCTGATCGCCGAGCAGTACCTGGCCAGCCACGACGTCGGCGTCGGCGTGTTCTTGGTGCTGGTGGCGCGGGCGCCCACGGCGGTGTGGAAGGTGACCCGGTCCCGTTCGGGCGTGCTCGTCAACTTGGAGAAGAAGACCGAGTACGTCAACCACTACTCGTTCCACATCCGTGACCCGGTGGGGGTCACGTCACGATCAAGATGTCCAGTCACCCGCCCTTCGGCGCCCAGATCATGCTCAGCGGTCACGAGTACGTGGCGTGCGCCGCCCGAGCGGCCGGGATCGACTTCGTCAAGGAGGGCAATGCCTCACCGCGCGACCGAGCCCGAGCGCCTCGCCGAGATCGCAGACACCGTGTTCCAGCCCGGGGCAGCAGGGCTCTTGGCTCAGGTGTGCGACCGCTGGATCTACAGCGCCTGCGTGTGTTTCGGGTTGGACTTCGATGAGCAGCGCGACAGCGGGTTCGGCTACAGCTACTCCGTCTACCAAGTCGAGTACAGCCGCAACCTGCTGTTCGCCGACGGGGCACGGATGCAGCGCACCTTCGACGCCATCGTCGACCTCCCCGGTGACGCCTCGACGTGCCCACGGTGCGCACCTGTGGCGCCGAGGCCCGCCCCACCGCACCGCGGCGGCGGCCACCTCGACTCAGGCCGGGATCCAGACACCTCCTTACGACCTCACCACGTTCCAGTCCACTTCGGCGCTTGACCCTCGAGGCCTCCACCAAAGGCGAGCACGTGCTTCGTGTCGAGGCGATCACCCACAACACCAAAGACCTGCGCTGCGGCCGGTCCTCGAGCGCTTCGGCGACATCACCGCCCGTCTGCGCGCGATGGCCGAGGAGTTCTGCACCACCGTCGACTGCGTCGACGTCACCTTCATCCCCGACGGCCTGCTCGACGAACTTCCCCACGCCTCGCTGCCGGAGCGACCCGCGTCGGTGGCATCGACATGAACCGCGCCCGGATGCGCAACACCGTGGCCGCCGTACTCGCTCTGGCCGTCGCCCCCGCCGGCTTCACCGTCGGCGACCTCGCCACCAAGGTGCACACGATGACCGGCCAGACCGACACCGACTACACCATCCGTCAGGCCGCCTACGACCTACGCAAGCTGCGAGCCAAAGATCTTGTCGCCAAGCTCGGCCGCTCCCACCGCTACCACGTCCCACCGGACGCCGCACGGGTCATCGCTGGCTTCGTCACGCTGCGCGATCGCGTCATCGGCCCATCCTCGCCGGCGTCCGCAGTCCCCGCCGCGGCCGCAAACCGACGTGCTGGACCACCGTCGACCGCGACTACGAACAGGTCCGGACCGCCATGCAGAACCTTTCGACGACCTCGCCATCGACCGCGCCGCGGCCTGACAACACATTGTCGATCGGTGGACGTAAGCGCCTAGCCGAGAGCACGCCCCAGCCGCGATGGTAAGAGTCGGTTCCACTGCGAGGGCTAGCTGATTCACGGGTAGGCGTCGGAGAGGATCAGCGTTCGCTCGACGCGCTCGGCGCCACGACGGCCGTGGCGACACTTTCGAGTGTCCCTCGCGTCCTGTCCTACAGTTGACGGAGTGCGGCGCGGCGGAGTCGCGAAATTGCCGCGTCGCTCGTGCCGGCGGTTCTCCTCCTCGGCCGAAGGATGCTCGGCCCGCCATGGAGAACGACTGCCGGCGAACACTCCACAGTGTGATGCTCTGTGGCCAGATCGGTCGGATGTGTGTCGGTCGGATGTGGGTAGGGTCACGATAAGAGCACGACGTCGCTCATAACGTCAAGACTGTTGGATCAGATGCCTATTGACCAGGTCTTTCATGGGAGCGGGTGACACGGGAATCGAACCCGCACCACCAGCTTGGAAGGTCGTCGCCGAACCAACGGGCTGGCAATCGCCGGACGCGGCTCAACTGAGAACATCTCCCATTCGTCTGGCTGCACTGACCGTCGGCGTGACGGCGTGCCGATAGACGAGGGCTGTCATTCGTGTTCCGTCGTGGCCGAGCACATCGGCGATCTGCTCGATCGGCACTCCGGACGCTGACATGATCGAGGCTGCGCTGTGGCGCAGCTCGTGGGGATGCCAGCGGCCGAGGCCGGCGTGCACCGTCAGCTTCTCCAGGTCTCGCGCAGGTTCGACAGGCTGATGGCGGTGCCAACTGTGGTCGTGAACACGAGGCCGGGGAACAGGCCGGACGATGCCGATCCCGCGAGGCAGCCGGTCCCCAGCCTGTTGGACGCGTCGGGTGTGGAGTGCGTCGATGACGTGTGGGGGAGCATCGAGGCTGCGCCGAGATCTGCTCGTCTTCAGCTCATCAGTGACCGTCAGCACGCCGTGGTGGAGCTTGAGGGACCATCGGACATGGACGATCCCATGGTCGAGATCGACGTCGTGCCACGACAGGCCGAGAGCTTCGCCGGGTCGCAGACCGAGCATCAGCATCGTGACGAAGAGCGCCTCCAGCCGGTGGCCGTGCGCCGCTGAGAGCAACGTCTTGGCCTGTTCGACGGTCAGTCCGCGACCGGGTTCGGTCCTTCGGGCGGCCGCTGGGAGCTCCACGAGTTTGGCGATGTTGCGGGCGGCCAATCCGCGCCTCTCGGCGTAGGTGAGGACGCGGTCGAGCACGGAGCGGATCTTGATGAGGCTTGACCGGCTGGTCCCTTCCGAGGCCCACCGAGCGACGTCGCCTCGACGTGCTCCGGAGTGAGCGTGGCGAGGCGGACCGTGCCAAGGTCGGCTTCGACCCGGTTGAGTGCCCATGTGTACGACTCGACCGTCGGGGGAGCGAGGTCCAGAGAGGGGAGCACGGTGTCGCGCCATCGGCTGATCAGCTCGCCGGTTGTGACCGAGCCGTGGCCGATCGGGCGGCCTTGCGCCGCCGCTCCGACCAACTCGCGCAGCAACTGTCGACCATGGGTCTTGTTCTTGGCGATTCGCGTGACCTTCTTGCCGACGACGGTGACGACGACCCGGACACGGCCTCGTCCGTCGACGTAAACGCTGCCTTCGCCGTTGGCTCGTCGCTCGGGCATCGGCTGACCTCTTCCATGATCGTCGCATCACGCGGACACCTACCGGACACCTACACGCAGCGCAATCCGGCGAACAACTACGAACGCCGACCATAGCGAAGTAGCGCTCTAGCTGGGCTAATGCGCATCTCCACGTACATGGGCGAACGAGCCAAGAGTCTATGGCATGGAAGAGGTCAGGGGTTCAATTTCCCTCAGCTCCACACCGAAATCCCGGCTAGCGACGCTCAGCATCCACTCGCCGAGTCGACTCGCTTGATCGAGGTCGATAGCAACGCCGTCAACGCATGAGGCGACGTCGCTGTCGCACCCCACGAGCCTGGCAGCGCCGCACCGACCGCGGCTCCCCACCCGCTTGTGACCACGCCGACGACAGCACCACTGAGCCGCCGCAGGCCGTTCGCTGTCCGTCCCGCCGATCACCGAATCGTCAGGTGTGGCCTCCCCACCCGTCGACTCGGCCGACGCCCATCACCACGATCGTACGATGAGTCCATCATCCACAAACCGGATTTCCTAAAGAGGTTCGCATATTAGGGTGACGAACCTGCGACGCTTGGGGCATGATGTCGCAGGTGGCCGGCCGAGACTTCGAAGGATGGAGCGTCGCCGCAAGCGGGCGGCGCGGCTGTTCGCACGCGGCGCCACGCAAGCCGACGTGGCGCGGGAGTTGGAGGTGTCACGCCAGTCGGTGAGCCGTTGGCACGCGGGAGTGGCGGACCGGTGGGCCACGCGCTCAAGGCGGCGGGGAGGGCGGGTCGCATGCCGCGGCTGACCGAGACCCAGCTCCGTCAGCTCGACCGGGCGCTGCGCCGGGGGCCGGGCGCACGGGTTCGCCACCGATCTGTGGACCTTGGATCGGGTGGTGACGGTGATCGAGGCCGAGACCGGGGTGCGCTACCACCCCGGGCACGTGTGGAAGCTGCTGCGCGACAAGCTCGGTTGGAGCCGTCAG
This sequence comes from uncultured Acidimicrobiia bacterium, assembly GCA_963719775.1. Taxonomy (GTDB): domain Bacteria; phylum Actinomycetota; class Acidimicrobiia; order Acidimicrobiales; family Ilumatobacteraceae; genus JALZMG01. Next base: position 312,499 of record CAVRCY010000013.1, on the reverse strand, counting down.
CGGCCCGCCCGCCGGGCGGTGGAACGAGACGACGAGGCGATCGCCGGCTGGGTCGCCGGAGGAGTGGCCGCGCATAAAAAGGGGGCCCGTCGACGCCGGGCGTGGATCGTCTTCCAGGACGAATCGGGAGTCTCGCTCCTCCCGCCGGTGAGAGCGACCTGGGCACCGCGGGGCGAGACCCCGGTGCTGCGCCACCGGTTCAACTGGAAACGACTGTCGATGGCCGCCGCGTTGGCCTACGCCCACGACCGCGGCGACGCCCGCATCGTGTTCCAGACCCGCCCCGGTGCCTACAACGACGACTCCCTCATCGAGTTCCTCCACGCCCTGCACGACGAGCTCGCCGGGGCCAAGGTCACCTTGATCTGGGACGGGCTGCCCTCTCACCGCAGCAGCAAGATGAAAGCGTTCATCACCTCTCAGCGACGCTGGCTGGTCGTCAAACGGCTCCCTGGCTACGCCCCCGACCTCAACCCCGTCGAAGGCCTGTGGGGAAACATCAAAGGCACCGAGCTGGCCAACCTCTGCGCCGACAGCATCGACGAACCCGCCCACGCCGCCCATGCCGGCATCGACCGCGTCCGCGCCGACACCGACCTCGCGATGGCCTTCCTGCGCCGCTGCGGGCTTTCGCTATGACAACACTGTCACTCTAATATGCGAACATCCTTAGGAGCCGGTGGAGGCGACGGTTTGGCAGTTCCTCCGCGCCGAATGCCCAGCGAGCGGCGGCGCCCCACCGAGTGGTGGGGGTTCGAGGTGATCCTCGGTGTTGGTCGGCTGGCGTGAGCTCGCCGCGTGGCCGGCATCGCGGCTTCGGGTCACAGCAGCGCCATCGAGGTCTTCGAGGAGGTAGCGGCGATCGCCGGCTTGCCATTCGTTGTGGACGTCGGCCACGACGGCCCCGACGAGACGGATCAGTGACGCTTCGTTGGATGGGTGTCTTCATCCAGCGCCTCTTCTGTGCGAAACGCGCCGGCGAGCTGGCGTGGGGCGCAAGGCGGCAGAGGTCGACGCGATGTTCGGGGTGGTCATCGTCGACCCGGTCGACGAGCTCAACGCCGCCCCGCCGATCCTTTTCCACGCGAAGAGCCGCAATCCTCGCCTACTCGTCGGAATCCGAAGGGGCCTCGGGAAGCGGCGCATCCGCTTGACCTAGGAGTTCGGGACACGCGAGAGCACCATCATCTGTCTGAACGGGTAGCCGCGAGCCGTACGGTGCGTCCCCGGCTGGCAGATTGGGGCGTGCCTCTGGAAATTCGTTCAGGTAGCACGACACCAGGCGCGCCAGCTGGCGATGGCCCTGCTCGTTCGGATGAAATGATCCGCCATCGATGGGATTCAGGAGCTGAATGGCGGGCTTGACGGCGTTTGTGAATTGGCCATCCTCACCGCATGGCTCATGATGATGCCACGCGGCGACCGTGGAAATGAACTCAATTTCGGGGTCCTCGCGTCGAGCAAGCTCGAAGATGAGATTGTTGAGTCGGTTCGTCAAGAGACGTATTGACTCCCGCTCGTCCTCATCCACTCTTGTCAGCACGAGTGCGCAGTCCACGTTCCACATCCACGGCTCACCGTCCGGGAATAAATAGGGATATCCTAGTACCAGAATTCGCGCTCGGGGATACGTCTTGCGTAGCTCCCCAAAGACATACGTGAGGTTTGGTGGCAAGATCCTCTCGAGGGCTTCGCTTGCCCATTCATCGAGTGGTTGCGGGTCCGGGAATCGAATTGTTGGCCGACTCCGATCCTCTTCACACGGTTCGGAATCCTCATGGATACAGTCCTCAAACAGGAGGCATGCTTGCACCACATCCGAAAAGGTTAGGTCGTTGCCGCCAATCGTGATGGTGACCAACCCAACGTCACGGCGAGCAACCGGATCGATCTGCCGCTCATGACCACCTACGATCTGGTAAGCAACGTCGTACGAGACGTCGCCGGAGCACGCCCGAAACTCGACCGGTTGCAAGCTCGAGGATGCGCCGCTTAGGAGCATCGGGTAAGCGTCCACCGACCGATGGCAACCGGGTCGTAGCCCGGGAATCACATTGGACAGCCCCTCCCCTGCCGAGTACGAATCGCCCAGAGCGACGTACGCTCCACTCACTTCTGCAGTTACCGGATCGATAAGCACGGGATCGGCATCCTGCTCAACCTGGTTGTTCTTCGCGAAGATCGCGATGATCAGTATCACAAGGCCGAAGCCGACGGCGGTTCCGATGAACGGAAGTGCGACGTACTTCTCGACAGATTGCAGAACCGCGACCACCTTGGAGTGGTGCGCCCTCTGACTGGATCGCGCGAGCACTATTGCCCAGACCGCGCCTCCCGTCAAACAGACAAGTGCGAACACAATGAATAGCCACTTGGACGTGTCCGGTATGGGCAGCGACAGGACCCACTTGTCGAGGCTGTACAGGCTGAGCGCAAGCAGGGCGGTTGCGAGCGTCCAGAGGACCGCAGGCCCCGCATGGATGGAGCCTTGAGCGCGACGGAGCGGATGTGCCCATGCGCCGTATGCACGATAGCCGAACGGAAAGAGGAGTCCATGGACGACAATGCCCAGGAGGAAGGCCACCGGATTGGCACCACCGATCGTCCAGTCGGCAACGAGACCCACGCCCATGATGATCCCGACGACAAAGAACGTAATGAAGATGATCTGGGGGTGGGGGCTCGTCTGCACCCTCCATCGACCGTCCCTCTTCCTCGTGATCGTCCGCCGCCGAAAGGCTCGCCTTCCGGGCTGCCTGACGTTGAGTCGACGGATGGTTGGAGGTATCGCAGACAGCCTCATCCATTGGCTGACGTGCTTGTCATCAGCCTGCTCGTCGACCTGAGGAGTTCCGATGTAGTAGTCACTAAGGTTTCGAACTCCGTGGAGCACTCGAGGGTGTACCGCATTCTTCCCAATCGCGGCCCAGTCGTTGGCCACAAAGGGTTCCTCGGCAAGAACCCCGTTACCCTCCAACAGCAACTGTTTGAATTGTTCCCGGATAATGACGCCGGGCATCGGCGGCCAGCTGTCGTGTATTCGGACGCCCTGCATTGACGAACTGCCAGGGCTCGACGTCGGAGGGTCCGCGGTGCCGCAGCTCAACTCGGCATCCACGCGGACCTCGCACGGCGGTAGCTCCATCGGATCCAACGAAGACGCCCTCTCGCGCTGACGCGCCACAGACGGGACTGCGCCACTTGCATGCTCCCTCCCAGCAAGGCGACGGTGTGTCGTTCCCGGCCAAAAGAATACCTTTCCCTCGAAGGCGCCGCCGTGCAAATTTCCGCGCAGGCGGCGCGTGGCGCCACCAGTTCTCCCTTCATAGTGCGTATCGCGGCCTCACGCGGCGCTGTGTCAGCCTCGTTCTTCGGGAAGCACCTGGGCCAGGTCGTTTCAGGCCCTGTCCAACGGCCCCAGTCACTGAGGACCGCCGCAGCGTCGTTGCCAATTGTTGAGCGCGACGTTGGTTGAGGACGCGGCTGCGGTCCACGCACGCACTTCGTCCCTCGACTGTGATCAACCCGGACCCGCGGCCGCGATGGAAGATCGTCCCCGCCGTCACCGAGGTGTGCGGCCACAGCTCCGACACCTCCACAAGCCCCGGGCCGTCCAACGGTGGATGTGTTGCCACTACACACCTGGCCGACGACGCCAAGCCCCTGAACCCCGAACTCCGGGTCGCCGCCTTGCGGCATCCCGCGAGCGCTGCTCACCCCGGCAAACTCGGGTCTGACCGAAGCGACTGAGCAGATCTATCCGACATGCGAGCCGTGCGCGCGAAAGAATGCAGGTACCAGATGCAGGTGTCAACTGCTCGCCGCAGCACGGGGAGACTCATCTTCTCGTTCGGCGCGTGCATGTTGTCGTCTGGCAGCCTGAACCCCATGAGAACGACCGGCACGCCGAACGTCGCGCGCAAGAGCGGCACGGCGGGAATCGAGCCACCGGTCGGCAGCAGCACCGGGTCTCGGCCGAAGCCGCGCCGATACGCGAACGACGCGCGCCGTACTTCCACACCGCCGCGATCGAGGCGGGTGGGAGGAGTGCAGGCGCCCATCGCCACCGTTGCGGTCGACGTCGCTGGACTCGCCGCTGCGACATGATCGGCAACCTGGTGGAACACGGTCTCTGGATCCTGACCGCCGACGAGTCGTACGTTGAGTCTCGCCGTCGCCGAGGTCGGGATCGCATTCCGATTGCCTGGTCCCTGGTAGCCGCTGGTCATTCCGGTGACGTTGAGCGCCGGGCGAATGGTCGGCCGCTCGAAGGCGGTGAATCGCTCGTCGCCCCTGAGCGGCGCGCCGTGCGCCTGCCGTCGAAGAGTCGAATCGTTCGGCCCGTCGCGGGCGAGCCGATCGCTCTCCCATCGATTCGCGGTCGCCATCCCGGCGTAGAAGTTCTGGATCGCGACGCGACCGCAGCGGTCGTGTAGGGAGGAGACGACGTCCGCCAGGACGTGAGCGGGGTTGAGTATTGCGCCCCCGAACGCTCCGGCGTGGACGTCGTGTCCGGCGCGCGTGATCCGGATCTCGAGTTGGAGGGAGCCACGCAAGGTTGTGATGATCGCCGGCCGGTCGCTTGCCAGCATCCGCGTGTCAGACATGACCGTCACCGTCGGGCGCATACCATCGTCGAACAGGGCGCGGAGCACCTCGCCGAGATGAGGGCTGCCGATCTCCTCCTCTCCCTCGAGGACGAATGTGATGGCCATGGGGAGACGGGCGGAGGTGCGCAGCACGCACTCGAGCGCCATGGCAATCTGTGCCGACCAGGAACAGATTTCTTTCAAAGATTGGCCCCACAGAGGTGTAGGTATCGCCGCGCAGTTTGAAGCGCGTCGCGGGCGATTCTTCCTTGGAGCTCTTCATCATCAGAAAGTTGCAGACCATCATCGACACCCTTCCCGACGAAGAATGGTTCGTGCAGATCCGCAACTGGCGTTGTCCCGAGTTCGGCGCCGTCGACTCGTGGTACTGGTATCTCGACGGCCACGACTGGGTGCTGCAACGAGCACAACTCCCGTCCCGCGTCGAGCGGGCGAAGGGCTCGTTCGAGAGCTTTCCGACGGACATCGACGCTGACGCGGCATGCGACGATCGCCATGGTCGGCGCCCGGACGGAGCGTCCACCGGGCTGGAGCGGCCGACGAATGGAGACGGGCCACGTGACGGCGCGCCACCAGCCGTGCCGGCCGATCACAGTGACGCCGACTCCCCAGCGGGCGCCCTGTCAGCAGCACGTCACGAATGACGCCCCTGTCGGCACGCACGTGAGTCCCTGTCCCAACAGTCCGCGCCATGTGGGCCGTTCCTCGCCGGCGCGCAGTGGCTCGGAGTCGTCAGGACGGCAACGGGGCGCCGGCGGATAGCATCGGCGATCGGTGGGATCAGAGGGATCCACTTCGATCGAGCTCGCCGTGCTCGGCGATGTCATGTTGCGCGGAGCGGGTGGTGACGAGGTCCCCCTGTCGCCCCAGCGGGTGCATATCTTGGCCGTGCTTGCTGCTTCAGCAGGGTCGATCGTGTCTCGGTCCGAGCTGAGCCACGACCTGTGGGCCGAGGACACTCCGGCCTCTCGCCACCGAATCAAGCAACAGATTGCCCAGATCCGCATTGTGCTCGGCACCCTCAGCATCGAGTTCCAACAGGACGGCTACCGCCTGCTCGGCTCGTTCGACCGACTGGATGCCACGCTCTTCGAGTGGATGGTCGCCAACGCCCAAGGGCTTGACGTCGCGACGCGTGCCGAGCGCTTCACCGACGCGCTGTCACTCTGGCGCGGTCCGGTGGCGTTCCATGGCGTGGACTCCTTGCTCGTCGACGATGCCCGGCGCCGCCTCGAGTCGGGCTGGGCATCGACCGTGGTCGCGCTTGCCGACTGTGAGATCGAGCTGCGTCGGCCAGGTCACGCGGTCGAGTTGTTGCGCCGTCAGTTCGACGACGATCCCACCGCGCCTGATGTCGCGATGCGGCTGGCGACGCTCCTGGCCATCGGCCATCGCGACGTCGAGGGCCGGCGTGTCATCGGTCGTCATCGCGATGCGCTGATAGCGGTCGGGTTCTCGCTCGACCCGGGTCTCGCCGACCTCGAGCGTCGCATCCTGCGGCAGGAGTTCAGGTCGCCGATCGTGATGCCGGCGCACGATCCGATCGTCATGGGTGACTCGTTCCATGATCCCGAGCGCCTCATCGAGCGGCCCGAGTTCGAGCGCCGCGTCAACGCCGCGCTCGCAGTTGAACCGGTCGTCGTGGTCGGCGAGCCGGGGGTCGGTAAGACCGTGCTCGCGCTCGCAGTCGCCCGCGCCGCCGAGGATGCCGGTCGGCTCGTCGTGCGTGTCAGCGCGCACGCCGAGCCGACGCGACCGATGGAAGTCGCGGCCGCCATTGCCGAGCAGCTCCGCCGGCTTCGTCCCGAGCTCCTGGAGGAGCAACTCGCGCGTCCCTCACTTGCCGCCGCCGTTGTTCGGCTCTCTGGCGATCATGGCGCGAGTGGTGGCCCAGTGCTCTCGAGGGAGGTGCTGATCGTCGAGCTGACAGCGCTCGCGCGGTCGATCGTGGATGACGCCGACGGACTCCTCGTCGTGGAGGACGCCCACTGGCTCGACCACAGCTCGGCCGAGATTGTTGGCCGACTCATCGAGGAAGGCCGGCCCGGTCTCCTCGTGACGACTCGCCGGACCCTCAGCGGCGTGTTCGGACCGATGTGGGAGGGCGGATTGTCGGTCGAGCTGCCGCCGTTCACCGTGTCGGAGGTGCGGGCCATCGTCGAGCTCGCCCTCCCGGGCCGCGTGACAGGCGATCTCGTCCAGCGGCTCCACCGCGGGAGTGGCGGCAACGGCGTGTTCCTCCGGCTCGAACTCGACCTCCTCATCGACGGGGACCGCGAGGAGCGGGTCTCGCCCACGCTGCTCGAGGCTGTCAACGAGCGCACTCGCCGGTTCTCCGAGGCGACCCGCACCGTGCTGCAGACGGCCGCTCTGCTCGGTCAGTCGTTCCCACTTGCTCCGCTGCGCCTTCTGCACCCGCACATCGAGGACACGCTCCGAGAGGCGGTCGACGAGCGGCTCGTCCGGCTGGACACAGCGAACGGCGTGGGGGAGTTCGTCCACGGCCTTGTCGTCGACGCGCTGATCGAACTCCTCGGATCCGCCACGCGCGTCGCCCGCCACGACCGGCTGTGCCGCGCGTTGCTCTCGCTCCACGAGTCGTCCATCGCGGTGGCCACGCAGGCAGTCGGCGCCGAGCTTCTCGACCCGATCAGGGCTGTCGTCAGTTGTCTCGGGGCAGCCCGCGAACAGGCGGGCGTGTTCGAGTGGGCATCGACGATCGCGTGGGCGCAGCTGGGAATCACGGTGTGCGAGCGGTCCGGTTTCGACGATCCTGGAACCGAGGCGGAGCTGCGGGCGCTGATCGGCACCGGACTGCGTCGCCTGAGCCTGCCCGGGAGCGATCAGGAACTTGCTCGGGGGTCGGATCTGGCGGCGCTCGCCGGCGCGCACGATCTGCTGGTGCGGTGCGTCACCGAGCTCTGCCTGCACGGACCGACCACCAAAGTCGGCATGGTCGATGAGGCTGGCCGACGCCACCTGGAGCGAGCGCTCGCCGCGCCCGTCGATGCCGGCCGACGCGCCGAGCTGCTCGCTGCCGCAGCAACGCTCATGGCGCTGTCGGATGAAACGCCCGTGGGTCACGCGCTGTACCGGCAGGCGCTCGACGCCGCCGAGGGCGCAGGCGATGCCGTCGTACTGCGGACGGTCCGCATGAACGCCCACATCGGGCTGTGCCACCCGGACGATCTCGCGGAGCGCCGCCGCGCGTCGGCGGGGCTGCTGGCGCTCGACGACCACGAGGCGCGGTGGGAAGGCAACTTCCTGCGGTTCGGGATCGCCCTGATCGACGCCGACCGCGTCAGCCTCGACGACTCGGCCGACTCGCTGCGGCAACTGACATCGGTGGTCAAGCAACGCGACCAGCAACGAGCCATGCTTCAAGTAGACGCCGTGCACGCGTTCGTGCGGGGCGAATTCGACCGCGCCGAGTCCCTCGCCAACGAAACCTTGAAGCTGGGGCTGACGTCGTACCCGCTGTCCTGGGCGACGGGCATTTACGCCGCGCTGCTCCTGCCGATCCGCGAGGCTCAGGGACGCGCCGGCGAGCTCGTGCCAGAGGTGCTCGCTCTGATCGAGGCCGCTCCCGGCTTCGTCACGTGGCACGCCCTCGCAGCCGGGGTGGCGTATGCGCGCAACGACCGAGCCGTGATGAAGGACGAGCTTGCCCACCTCGCGGCGGGAGACTTCCAGTTTGCCGAAGACCTGACGTGGACAGCCGTCGCGACGACGGTGTGTCGGCCGATCCGCGGCGCTGCGAGACACAGACGCGGCGGGCGTTCTCTACCCGCGGCTGCAGCCGTACACCGGGCTGATGACGTGGAACGGATTGAGTACGCATGGCCCGGTCGATGCCGGGCTGGCGTGCCTGGCCGACGTCCTTGGCGACCGCGCCGCAGCCGCCCGGCACGTCGACGTGTCGAGCGCGCTGGTCGCACAGCTCGGCGCGCCGCACCTCCACTGGCCCGAGCTCGACGTCATCCGCGCCTCGTCCATCGAGCCCGCGACCGCCTGATCGCGGCCCGATCGTCGCTTCACGCTGCGGCGTGGGCCCGCGCCGGGTCGTCCGGCTCGTCGGTGATCCTCGCGAATGGTGCTTGGGGTGAGCCCATCAGCGGGATGTGCGCCCACACCTCGGCGAGCGCGTCGTCACGCCCGAGCTGCTGTCCGATGTCGAGCAGGAGCTTGGGCAGGTCCGGCTCCTCCTCGAACTCCAGCGCGCAGGCCGCAATCGCCACTGCGATGCCCCTGTTCGCATTGTCCGGGCTCGCTCTGACGAGCGAGAGCGAGTGCACCTGGTTACGGAGCAGCACAAGACGGTTGAGGTCGGCCTGGCGCTGCGGCTGATCGTGCGCACGGCCTCGCCGCGCCGAGGCGGCGGCGTCAACTCCTCCTCGGCGAGCCGCACGAGGCGACAGCGGTAGCCGTCAGACAGCTGGTTGTCGGCAACCCGCTTCAGCTCAGCACGATAGCGTGACATCGAACGCCACCATGAGCCAGCGGCTGAGGTGGTACAGCGCGGACACGCGTTCGGCGTTGTGGAGGAGGCGGTCGAGTAGAGAGCGGCCGGTGTCGACCCGCAGGCTGCGTCCGGCATCGACGACCACGAGCGCGGGGTCCCCATCGAAGCCGGTCGGCAGGCGCGGCTCCACGAGACCACGACCGAAGATGCCCGAGATGCCGCCGTCGACAAGTCGGTCGGGCACCCAACTGCATTCCGAGGTGTGGTCGCGCCTGTTCGTGTGGCCGCAGTAGGAACAGACGGTTCCACCCCATCTGTCCGAGCCCAGGAAGTGATGTCGACCGCACGACGGCGTCGGACAGGAGCCGGTGCTCCAGCGGCAATGGCAGTTCGCTCTGGCCATGCTGCGCTTTGTCGGCCGTCCGCCGAGCGCGGTCGTGGACGGGATGGGTCGTGAATGCGTAGAGGCTTCCGTCGTTCAGGCCCGTCGCGCCGATTCGGTAGCGACGTTCTCCGTCGCTGGCCCTGAGCACCGACTGACTGGCGCGCATCCGAACGCCCTCGAACACGGTCCGAACGACCCGCCGTGTCCGCAGGCTGATCGTCAGGCGGACGATGAACGAGATGGCACCGATGATCAGCGGGATCAGGAGCGCGAAGAGCAGATTCCGCTGCGTCCACACGACCGCGCTGACCCCGAGGACCGCGGCGACGAGTCCAGCCGCAGCGAGCACGGCCAGCCAGATCACGCTGGCCGTCCGTCCGCCGGCCCGCTCGAGTCGCCCGATGAGGTTCTTCAGAATCGCAGTCGGATCGGCCTCGTCGTGACCATCGACGGCCAGCGCGGCGACGGCGAACGACCCACCACTGATGCCGACGACCTGGCGGATGCGCGCCCACCGGCCGTGGTAGTGGAAGTACATGATCGCCCCAATCGCGCCGAAGGCGGAGCGCCAGCCTCCGCCGCCGAGAGCGAGTACCGACACGTCGGGAAGTGTGCGGCGCGGCTGGCTCGTGAGGCGTGCCTGCGGGTCGCGCCATGGGAGCGCGAGCCGCGCCGAGTCGATGCTCAGCGAAGCGCCCTTGTCGACCATCCGGTGAAAGACCTTGTGGTTGCGGATGGTCCACGCCTGGCGCAGCGGCCGCCGAGGGGTGGAGCCCGACGACCGTACGAAGCGGTGGTACACCTGCTGGCACGCGTATGGGCTGCCGTTCACCGTCGCCCGGCTCGGCGTCAGGAACCGGATGCCGAAGACTCCGCCATGCCACACCGGAGCAGCCAGCGCCACCTCGCCGTACCGCCTCGCAACGGCCTTGAGCACGGACGTGCGCACCGGCGAGGAGATCAAGATGTTTCGGCGGTCCTCGGCCGTCATGCCGTCGAGCAGCTCGAGCAAGGCAGTGAGTGTCCGCTTGCTCTTGACTTCGATGTTCCAGCGCGCGCCGCGCAGCTCGTCATTCGTCAACAGCGCGGTCAGCGGCACCGCGTTGGCGAGGCGCTGCTTCGCCTGCTTTCGCACGGCGATCGCCCTGCCGACGATCGAGTGGTGCGAGACCAGCTCATTGCCGCGCAGCACTGCGTCAACCTGGAGCCAGCGGAACCCCGCCCGATGGGCGGTCTCGAATGCGGCGAGCGTGCCCGTCGCACGACGGTCAGACCGCGATGCCGTTGTGGCTCATGAAGACGGCGCCAGTATCCGACGCGAACCATCCGGAACCTTCGTTCATGTCCCCTTCGCTCTCCCTCGCCCGCGAGTGCCTTCCGACGACAGACGGCGACGCCGACGCCCCTGATACATCGTTTCACGGCAGCTCGGGCGGCTGCGCACGTCGCGTTGACCGGGCGATGACCCGTCACCCTCACGCTTGGCACCATGGGACCGTCCGCCATCGCCACTCAATCAGAGGAGCTCCCACAGGAGCGCCGCACCTGGCGGGCGGCAGATGGCTCGGAGGTCGACGCCGCCGCCGCAGTCGTGGCGTTCCAGGCAGGCGATGGCCGCGCACTGGAGACGCTGATGCAGTGCTTCAGCCTGATGATGTCGCACGTGGCGCGGCGGTATCTCCGCTCGCGCCAGGACGTCGAGGACGCCGTCCAGGACGCCTGGGTGGCGTTCACCCGCAACGCGCACCTGATCGAGTCACCGAGGGCGATCGGCGCGTGGCTACGCGTCACCACGGCGCACGCGGCGATCGTCATTGCCAAGCGCCAGGCCAGGTGCGTCCCAACGGACCTGCCCGTCGACACCGGTCTCCCCACCGCGGAGCCGCACGACGGCAATTTCCCGGACACCGCGATGCACGCCGTGCGGGATGCCCTGTCCCGCCTGGGCGGTCGAGACCGCGAGCTGATCGCCATGCTCTTCGAGTCGGATCTGTCGTATCGCGAAATCGTCGCCCGAACTGGTCGTCCGGTCGGTTCGATCGGACCAACCCGCCAGCGCGTGATGGTCAAGCTGCGGAGGGATCGGTCGATCCATCGGCTGGCGACCCTGCGGGCGTCCTGAGCCCGGTTCAACTCGGCGGCCTTCGTGGCCATGACGGCCACGCGGCGTGATCCAGCCCTCCACGGGACGATCGCGCCCACGGCCAAGGGGCGCCAGCGTGAACGTCCAGCTAGGGTGCACAATCACGAACGACAACGAACCTGGGCGATCGTGGAGATCGTTCACGGCAAGGAAGATGTCACGGGTTCGATTCCCTCAACTCCACACCACTGCCCGGGTCGCCGGGGTCTGGGAGGCACCTGATGAGTGACGCCGACGCGATCGATCTGGCCCTGCTGTTGCTGCGGTGTGGAGTCGGCGCGGTGATGCTGGCCCATGGCATCAACCACATCATCGGTGGCGGCAAGATCGCCGGCACGGCCCGCTGGTTCGAGTCGCTGGGGATGCGGCCAGGCGTGCTGCATGCCTGGTTGGCCAGCGGGACCGAGGTCGGCGCCGGCGTCCTGCTCGTCCTCGGTGCGCTCACCCCGCTCGGCGGGGCGGGTGTGATCGGCGTGATGGTCGTGGCCTGGATCACCAACCACCTGCGCAACGGTTTCTTCATCTTCCGCCCGGGCGAGGGCTGGGAGTACGTGATGACCCTGACGATCGTCGGGCTGGCCGTCGCCACGGTCGGACCCGGTCGCTGGTCTGTGGACGAGGCGCTGGATGTTGCGCGACGACTTGATCGGCGTGACCGGGCTGCTGATCGCCGTCGTGGCCGGCGGTGGGGGCGCGGCGGCCCTGTTGCTGGCCTTCTGGCGACCGCCAGCGCGGCAGCGGTCGTCGGTGCAGAGCCCAGGGGCCAGCGAGCCCGCCTGACAATCCTCTCGCCCGTCGATGCTCGGCGGCTCGACCGCGCCTCCTTGAATTGGTATAATTAGATTGCTGATTCCGCAGGAGCGGTCGGGGAAGGTCGAGGAGCACGCAACGATGGACAAGATCTGGGCCCACTCAGGTGATTCCCACTTCCTCGAGCCCGAGGATCTGTGGCGGCAGATCCTCCCACCGCAAGGCCGCCGAGCGGATGCCACGCAGCGAGAAGGTCAGCGACGACGAGGAGATCGTGCACGTCGACGGCACGAGCTTCCGGCGCAAGCTGCCGAAGATCATGACGAAGCGAACCGAGACCGGCGAGACGATCGGCGAGATGAGCGCCCGCCCGCCGGGAGCACGGGACGTGAAGGCGCGCTTGGTCGACCTGGACAGCGAGGGCATTTGGGGCGAGGTCGTCTACTCGTCGCTCGGTATGTGGTTCGGGATGATCCGCGACCGACAGCTCGTCGCCGAGGCGGCGAAGGCGCAGAACGAGTGGATCGTCGAGGAGATCCAGGGCGCCGCCCCCGACCGGCTCGTCGGTGCGGCGCAGATGCCGATGCTCGCCGTCGAGGACGCCGTCGCCGAGGTCGAGCACGCCGCGGAGATCGGCTTGAAGGTGCTCAGCCTGCCCACCGGCGTGCCTCCCACGATGGAGGACTACCACCATGACTCGTGGGAGCCGGTATGGACGGCCGCCGAAGATGCCGGGATGGTCGTCGGGTTCCACATCGGCACCGACAGCGAGGACCCGGCGGTGTTCCGCGGGCCGGGCGGGGCGATCCTCAACTACGTCGAGACGACGTACGGCGGTCAGCGGGCGGCGACCAAGATGGTGGCATCCGGTGCGCTGGACCGCCACCCGAACCTGAACGTGCTCATCTCGGAGGGCGGGGCGACGTGGGTGCCGTTCCTCGGAGACCGGATGAACGAGGGCTACCGCCAGCACGGCATCTTCGTCCGGCCGAAGCTGTCGAAGGAGCCCAAGGAGTACCTGTACGGGCAGGTCTACGCCTCGTTCCAGCACGACGAGTCGGCCCCTGGCGCGCTGTGGGCGATGGGCTACCGCAACGTCATGTGGGGGAGCGACTACCCGCACCTGGAAGGCACGTTCGGCCACACGCAGGAGACGCTGCACCAGTTGTTCGACGGGCTCGACGACGACGTCCGCTACCGCATCACCCGCGGTGCGTTCGAGGAGCTGTTCCCGCACGTCAGCTCACCGCCGGCATGACGGCGATCCCGACGCGGCCTGAGCACATCACGGCCGAGTGGTTGACGGCGTTCCTTGCGGAGCGGCGGCCGGACGTGTTCGTCGAAGCGATCGAGGTCCTCGGTTCCACACAGGGCGCCGCCACCCGGTTGCGCGTGAAGCCGACCTACGCACCCGGCCGCGATGGCGGTTTGCCCCCGGTGCTGTTCATCAAGACCTCGCTCACCCGGCGGATGCTGGTCGCCGATCCGCACATGTACGTCACCGAGGTGAGGTTCTACGAGCAGATCCATCCGACCGTGAAGTGCGAGACGCCGGAGGTCTACGCCTGGGCACTTGACGAGGAGACGAACCGGTTCGCTGTCGTCATCGAAGACCTGTCGCTGCGCGACGCCGTGTTCCCGACCGCGCTCTCGTCGCTCACCGCCGACGAGGTCGCTCCGCTGATCTCGAACCTGGCCAAGCTCCATGCTCCGCACTGGGGACAGCCGGACCTCGAGCGGGCCTATCCCTGGCTGGAGACCTCGACGTCCGGCAAGAGCTCGGAGTGGTGGCGTGACAGCGCGGGCGACGTCGCCTTGGTGGAGCTGCAGGAGCCGTACAAGCTGGCTGCACTGGATCCTGACCGCCATCCACTGGATCGCGTCATGGACGCGGTGGCGCGGCTGCAGGCGGCCAATGACGTCGAGCCGCGCACCGTCATCCACGGCGACACGCACATCGGCAACTGCTACCTGCTCCCGGGCGGTGGGGGAGGCGTCCTCGACTGGCAGCTGATGCGCATCGGCAACTGGGGCAACGATGTCGGCTACACGCTGATGACGGCGCTCGACGTCGAGGAGCGGCGCAAGGGCGAGGAAGCGTTGCTGCGCCTGTACCTGGACGAGTTGCGCGGCCTGGGCGTCGAGCCGCCGGCCTGGGATGACGCCTGGACGCATTATCGGAAGCAGATGGTCTGGGGGATCATCGCCTGGCTCGTGACGCCGACGTCCATGTACAGCGAGCCGCTGCTCGACGCGCTGATCACCCGGTGCGTCGCGGCGACGGACGATCTGGACACGTTCGCGCTGCTCGGCGTGTGAACCGGGAGGACAACGGAATGCCAGCAGACATCACCGACGAAGAACTTGTCGCCCGATTCCCGGGCCAGCCCATCGACCACGACAACAAGGCGATGTTCCGAGCACGCTTGGAGCGCCGGCTGCTGGTCAACCGCTGCGGCGAGTGTGGGTTGTGGCACCAGCCGCCGCGGCCGATCTGCCCGTCGTGCTGGTCGACGAACGTGACGCCGACCGAGGTGGCCGGTCGCGGCACCATCCACATGGCGATCTTCCTCCACCAAGGGCCGCCGGCGGCGGGCGTCGACTATGGCACGCCATACCCGGTGGTGGTCGTCGAGCTCGACGAGCAGGAGGGCCTGCGCTTCACGAGCACGGTCGTCGGTTCGTCCAACGAGGACATCCGGATCGGCGAGCGTGTCGAGTTGGACTGGATCGACCGAGCGGGCGCGCCGTTGCCAGTCTTCCACTTGAGCAAGGAGCCGTCGTGATCAGCGCCCGTCATCCCCTCAAGGACCAGGTGGCGTTCGCCGGGGCGGCGACGACGGGGTTCGTCGCTCGCAACAGCGGGCGCAGCCCGGGATCGCTGGCGGCCGAAGCGTGCACGCAGGTGCTGCGCGAGACGGGCCTCACGGCGGCGGACGTCGATGGGATCTGCGGCTCGATCCCGGAAGCCCGCTGGATCCAGTCGGCGCTGGGCATCCCCGAGGTGACGTGGTTCGCCAACCCTATGATCCCGTTCGTCAACCACGTGGCGGCCGCCGCCGGGGCGGTGCACAGCGGCCTGTGCGACGTCGTCCTCGTCTACCACGCCGCCTACCGCATGGCGTGGAGCACCGCCTCGGCGCTGAAGGATCCGTTCCGCCGCAGCATGGGCGCGGGGACGGCTCGAACCCTGGACCGGAGACGGTCGCCGCCGGCGTCGGCTACACGGCGTGGGCGTCGCGCTACCTCCATGAGTACGGCGCCAAGCGTGAGCACTTCGGCTACGTCGCCATCAACGATCGCTCCAACGCGGCGAAGAACCCGGCCGCGGCGATGCGCGAACCGATCACGATGCAGGACTACCTCAGCGCGCGCATGATCCGCTGGCCGCTGTGCCTGCTCGACATGGACGTCCCGGTGGATGGGGCTGATGCCTTCATCCTCACGACGACCGAGCGGGCGCGAGACCTCCCGCTGCCGCCGGTGCTGATCAATGCCGTGACGCTCGGGATGATCGACAAGAACGACGAGGATCAGCAACCGAGTCTGCGCCACCATGGTCAGCACGTCGTGGTCGAGGCGTTGAAGGCGCGCAGCGACTTCTGGATCGAGGAGACCGACCTCTACTTCCCGTACGACGGCTTCACCCCGATCACCCTCAACTGGATCGAGAACGCCGGCTGGTGCGGTCCCGGCGAGGCCGGCCCGTTCATCGAGGACAACTGGGACGCCGAGGGCAACCGGATCCTGATCAAGGGTCGTATCCCGATCAACCCGCACGGCGGGGCGCTCTCGGAGGGTGGTACGCAGGGGTCCGGACACTTCCGGGAGGCGATCCACCAGCTACAAGGGCGCGCCGGTGAGCGGCAGGTGCCCGACGCCCGCACGGCGATCATCACGGCCGGTGGGTTCTTCTTCAACGCCCAGGGCGCCACGCTGCGCAACGACTGACCGTGGCCGCAGTGAGCCGTCTTGCCGGGCAGGTCGCCATCGTCACCGGGGCCAGCCGCGGCATCGGTCGGGCGATCGCCAGGGCGTTCGCCGCCGAAGGTGCCGCCGTGGCGCTCGCCGCCCGCACCGAGCAACCCGAACCGGGGCTCGCCGGCACGGTCCACGAGGCGACAGCCGAGATTCGAGCCGAGGGCGGTGAGGCAGTCGCCATCGCCTGCGACGTGACCGTCGATGAGGACCTGATCCGGCTGGTGAGCACAGCGACCGGCGAGCTCGGCCCGGTCGACCTGCTCGTCAACAACGCGGCAGCGACCATCCCGGGCCGGCCAGGCAAGCGTCCACCCTCTCCGTCCGGCGCTGGTGCTGAGCTGCCGGGCATCGCCTCGTTCCCATTGAAGGCGGCGCGACTGCAGTTCGAGGTGAACCTGTTCGCCGCCTGGCGGCTCATCCAACTGCTCCTGCCGGGCATGGTCGAGCGGCGCAGAGGTGCGATCGTCAACGTCAGCTCGGAGGCGGCGCGCATGCCTGGCGATGGCCCGTACCCGCGGGGCGGCGCTCGGTCGGCCGCCGCCTACGGCATCAGCAAGCTCGCCCTCGAGCACCTGACCCGGTGCGTCGCCCACGAAGTGGCCGGCTCAGGTGTCGCCGTCAACGCGCTCGCACCGTCGCTGCCGGTGCCGACGCCGGGGCTGGCGTGGGTCGGCGGCGACGTCGGCCCGACGGCGAGTCCGGAGTCGTTCGCCGAGGCCGCGGTCCGCCTCGCCGTCGCCGACCCGCGCCGGATGTCGGGCCAGGTCTGGCACAGCGAGGATCTCCTCCACCCCGAGCTCGGCCGCCGGGGCTGGCTCGGATCACCGCCTGATGGGAGCGACGATTGACCGTTGACGTCGAGCAGCTGCGCCCCGCGGTGCAGCTCATCCGCCTGAACCGACCCGACCGCCTCAACGCCATCGACGACGCGCTCATCGCCGGCCTGCACGAGGCGATCGACGCGGTGGAGCGGGACCAGTCGTGCCGCGCGGTGATCCTCACTGGCGCCGGCCGCGGCTTCTGCGCTGGCTTCGACATGAAGGGCGGCGACTACGACGGTGATCCGACCAGTCGCCCGCTCGCGGAACTGCTGGCCGGCCAGAAGCGGCTGTCGGGCATCGCCCTGCGCCTCCACGAGCTTCCCAAGGCGGTCATCGCCGCGGTCAACGGACCGGCTGCGGGCGGTGGGTTCGCGCTGGCGGTGGCGGCCGACATCCGCCTGGCGTCGGACACGGCGGTGTTCCTGGCGGCCAACGTCAGGATCGGGGTCTCCGGAGGCGAGATGGGTCTGAGCTGGCGGCTGCCCCGCCTGATCGGCCTCGCGCGGGCCACGGAACTGCTGCTGACCGGCCGCCGCATGGCCGCCGAGGAGGCGTTGGCCGCCGGACTCGTGTCTCGGGTCGTGTCCGGCGATGCGTTGCTCGACTCGGCGATCGAGGTCGCCGAGCAGGTCGCCGCCAACAGCTCCTTCAGCACCTGGATGACGAAGGAGCTCCTCGACGTGTCGGAGGGTGCAGGCTCGCTGCGCCATGCCCTCTATCTCGAGGACCGGACACAGGTGCTGTGCAACTTCACCGGCGACGTCGCCGAAGCAGTGGCCGCCTTCCGGGAGGGTCGGACTCCCGTTTTCGGGTGAGGCTGGGGCTGGCCTCACCGGATTACGTAGCTACAATCGCCCCATGAATGTAGCTACATCCCGTCGCAGCACGGTCGGGGTTCGGGAGGTCAAGAACCACCTCAGCGCATACCTCGACCGAGTTCGGGACGGCGAGGAGATCGTCATCACCGACCGTGGCCGCCCGGTGGCTCGCCTCACGTCGGTCGATCCCGATGTCGACCGGTTGCAGGTCCTGATCGCTCAAGGGGTCATCAGACCCTCAACGGCGCCGCGGGCGCTTCCCGAGCGCCGGATCAGGGTAAGAGGTTCGCTCGCTGATCCTGTCGACGTTCAGCGGCGTTGATCACCTACGTCGACACCTCCGCCCTCGTCAAACTGCTCGTCGCCGACGAGGGTGGCACGTCGACGATGGAACAGCTGTGGATTTCGAGCACCGCGGTGGTCTGCTGTGAGATCGGCTATGTGGAGGCCACGCGCCGCTCGGGGCCGCCCACCGAGCTCGTCGCCTGACGGCGGCCAACCTTCGCGTTGCCCGCAGCGATCTGGAGGATCTGTGGGCGCAGCTCGACGTCGTCCCAGTCACGACCGACGCTCCTCAGGCACGCCGCCGAACTCTCGGAAGCCGCAGAGCTTCGAGGGTACGACGCGATCCATCTCGCCGCGGCTCCTTGGCACAGGTCGACACGTTCGCGTCGAGCGACGCCCGACTGTGCGAGGCGGCTGCCGACCACGGATTGCACGTGTCGAGCCCGGCTTGAGCCGGACAGCGGCATCGCCCGCTTGCCGTTCTCTGGAAGATCCGGTGTCAGATGTGACACCAAATCGTCCGAAGAATTCGGAGGGACGCGGCACTCGTCAGGGCTCGCCGCGGATCTTGCGCAGGCGGCGGTTCGTGCCCTCCAACCAGCGGTCGTAGTCGCTGGCCTTCGGCGCGAAGGACTCGCCGACTCGAGGATGGGGGAGCACGAGGAAGCGGCCCTCGACCATCGCTTTGAGCGCCATGTCGGCGCACAGCTCCGGCTCGACGACGTCGCCGATGTTGGCGACGACGGGATCGTCGGCCCGGCGGTCGGAGCGCGCCTCGTCGTCCTCGTCGCGGCCGAGCATGCCGGTGTTCACGGCGTTGGGACAGATGCAGCAGACGCGGATGCCGAGATGGGCGTAGTTGAGAGCGAGCCACTCGGCGAAGCCGAGCCCGCCGTGCTTGGTGAGGGTGTAGGCCATGTTGGCCGGGCCAGTAATCAACGCCGCCGACGAGAGCGTCTGCACGAGGTAGCCCTCCCCCTGCTCGACCATCTGCGGCACGACCACTTGAGCAGCCCACACGTGGGCCAGCAGGTTGACGTCGACGACGGTTCGGATCTGCTCGGGCGTGGAGTCGAGGTCGGGCCCGATGTCGTTGATGCCGGCGTTGGAGCAGAACACGTGCACCGGCCCGTACTCCGCGGTCGCTCGCTGCACGAGGTCACGGACGGCGTCAGGCTGACCGACGTCGCAGCTGACGGCCATGCCGCCGACGTTGCCGGCGACCTTCTCCGCCCGCTGGCCGTGCACGTCGGCGACGACCACGTTGGCCCCGTCCCGGGCGAGACGCTCGGCCAACGCCCGGCCGATGCCGTGCCCCCCACCGGTGACGATGGCGCATTTGTCCCGGAGGTCCATCAGAAGAGGTCGCCGCCCACGGCCGCGGCCGTCGTGCCGTCGCGCTCGAACGCCTTGACGACGTTGCGCCCGATCATCCAGCGGTGCACCTCGTCCGGGCCGTCGACGAGGCGCTGCTGGCGCACCTCGGCGTACCACGCGGCGAGCGGTGTATCCAGGGTGTAGCCGAGGGCGCCGTGGATCTGCAGCGCCGTGTCGACGACGTTGTGCAGCATGTGGGCGATGTAGTTCTTGGCGATCGAGTTCTCCTGGCGGAGGTCGAGGCCACGCTCCATCTTGTAGGCGATGTGCAGGATCAGCAGCTTCGTGATGTAGAGCTGTTCGGCGCAGTCGGCCAGCATCCACTGGATCCCTTGGCGTTCGGCCACCCGTTCACCGAACGTCTCCCGCTCGATCGCCCGCTTGGTCGCCATGTCGAGCGCTACCTGCGCCTTGGCGACGCTCCACATGCCGTGCCGCAGTCGGCCGTACCCGAGGCGGTGCTGGCCCATGGCGAAGCCCTGCCGAGACCACCGAGGATGTTCTCGTGGGGTACGACGAGGTTCTCGATCGCCACCTCGGCGTGACCGATGGTGACCTCGTCCTCGAAACGGGGGTGCAGCCCGTCCGTCAGCACGGGGATGTCGCGGACGATCCGGTAGCCCGGGTCGGGGAGCTCGACGAGGAACGTCGAGAACTGGCGGTGGCGCGGTGCCTCCGGATCGGTCTTGGCCATCACGAGCGCCAGTTGGGCGGTGCTCGCACCGCTGGAGAACCACTTCTCGCCGTTCAGCACCCAGTGGTCGCCGTCGCGCACGGCCGTCGTCTGCATCCCGGTGGCGTCGGCACCGGCGGCCTTCTCGGTCATCGAGAAGCAGATCCGGATGTCGCCGTCGACGAGCGGCTTGAGGTAGCGCTCCTTCTGGTCCTCGGTGCCGTGCTCGATGAGCGTGACCATCGTGGCGTCCTGCGGACCCATGCAGTTGAGCGCCCAGGCGGCGAGCATGGAGAAGGAGCGACCGACCTCGATCTGCACGATGGCGTTGGCCAGGTGCCCGAGCCCCATGCCGCCCCACTCCTCGGGGACGAACGGGCACCACAGGCCCTCCGCCCGGGCCTTGCCCTGCAGCTCGCCGACGATGTCGAAGTACGGCCGGGTCCCCACCTGCGCCTCGGCGGGCAGCACGTGGTCGTCGATGAACTGCGCCACCCGCGCCCGCAGCGCCTTGACGTCCTCGGGGATCTCGAAGTCAATCACTTGTCAGATCATGCCCGACATGTCAGTATCTGTCAATATGGCAGAGCAAGACGCCCTGATCGACCGCGACGCGTTGCAAGCGTGGTTGACCGCTCATGTGAAGGGCGACCCGCCCCTCCTCCTGGAGCGGATGGGCGAGGGCACGGGCGTCGCCAACGCCTTGTTCGCGTGCGCTGGGGCGATCGTGACCTCGTGCTGCGCCGTGGCCCGGCGGCGAAGATCACCGCCAGCGCCGGCGACACGATGCGCGAGGGCCGGCTGCTCGCCGCGCTCGCCGACACCGACGCCCGCCATCCGCGACTCGTCGCCTTCTGCGACGACAGCACCGTCATCGGCGTGCCGTTCATCCTCATGGAGCGCATCGACGGGTTCACGCCGATCGACCCGCTCCCGGCCCCGTTCGATCACGACCCGTCCGCCGGCACGGGCTCGGCACGGAGCTCGTCGACGCGCTCGCCGAGCTGGCGCTGGTCGATTGGCAGGCCGTCGGGCTGGAAGGCTTCGGCAAGCCGGACGGGTTCCTGGCCCGACAGGTCGACCGCTGGCTCTGGCAGCTCGACACCTACCGCAGCAGGGAGATCCCCGAGCTCGACGCGGTGACGGATTGGCTTCGCCGAGAACCTGCCGCGAGCCCGGCCCGATCGGCATCATGCACGGCGACTACAGCATGTTCAACGTGATGTTCTCCCATGGCGTGCCCGCCCACCTGGCGGCGATCCTCGACTGGGACACGGCGACCATCGGCGAGCCCCTGATGGACCTCGGCCACCTGCTGGCCCGCTGGGACGAAGCGGACGAGGAACCGACCATGCTCGGCTCGGCGGACAACCCGAACCGCGTGGGCCTGCCGTCTCGCGCCGAGCTGGCGGCGCGCTACGCCGAGCGCACCGGGTTCGACCTCACCCACCTCCGCTACTACGAGGTGATCTCGCTGTTCAAGCTGGCGTGCATCATGGAGGGGCACTACGCCAACACGGTGAAGCAAGGTGACCCGACCGGCGGCCAGTTCACGGACACGTCGCTCGACATCATGCGCGACGCCGCCCGCATCGCCGCTGGCGAGCGATCGTGAGCGA
Organism: uncultured Acidimicrobiia bacterium; assembly: GCA_963719775.1. Lineage (GTDB taxonomy): Bacteria > Actinomycetota > Acidimicrobiia > Acidimicrobiales > Ilumatobacteraceae > JALZMG01. Next base: position 290,575 of record CAVRCY010000013.1, on the reverse strand, counting down.
TCGCCATGAGCCGAGCCAATCGACCTCCGGTCGCGTCGACGCGCCTTCACCGCCGACGAGATCGAGCGCGTGGCGATCGAGCTGTTCACCGCTCGTGGGTTCGTGGACGTCACCGTGGACGAGATCGCCGAAGCCGCCGGCATCTCGCCGCGCACGTTCTTCCGCTACTTCCCGACCAAAGCCCACGTCGTGCTGGCCCACCAGCGCCGGCTCGGCGACCGTCTCGTTCGTGCACTGGCCGCGAGACCCGCCGACGAAGGGCCGGTCACCGCGCTACGAGCGGCGTTCCTGGCCACCGCGCAGATGCGTGCCGAGGACCGGGAACGAATGGTCCTCCTCGGACGAGTGCTGTCGAGCGCCCGCGAGGCGATCGTCGGCGACGTCGGCTTCGAGGCTGACCAGACGGACGAGCTCGTCGCCATCGTCGCGGAGCATGCCGGGCTCGATCCCGCCGTCGATCTCCGGCCGGCCGTCCTCGTTGCGGCGATGGCAGGCGCGGCGGGGGCGGCATTTCGGGCCTGGGTCGAGTCGGGAGGCACGAAGGAGCTGACGACGATCGTGTCCGACGCCCTGGACCTGGTGACGAACGGTCTGGCAGGCTCGACCGCATCGGCGCCGGCCACGAGGTCAACGAGGAGGCGAGCGTGAACGTGGCGAAGCTGCTCGACCTCACCGGCAAGGTCGCCGTCGTCACCGGTGGCAGTCGAGGCATCGGGGCGGCGATCGTGCGGGGCTACGCCGACGCCGGTGCCGACGTCGTCATCGCCAGCCGCAAGCTGGACAACTGCGCGGCGCTCGCCGAGCAGATCGAGCGAGACACGGGGCGCCAGGCGCTGGCGGTCGGGTGCCACGTCGGCCGATGGGACGACTGCGATCGGCTGATCGACACCGTCTACGACACCTTCGGCCGCTGCGACATCTTCGTCAACAACGCCGGCATGTCGCCTCTCTACCCCGACCTCCCGTCGATCACCGAGGAGTACTACGACAAGGTCCACGCCGTGAACCTGAAGGGACCGTTCCGCCTCGGCACGCTCGTCGGCAGCCGTATGGCGGCGGACGACGGCGGAGTGATCATCAACGTCAGCACGATCGGCTCGCTCCGGCCCGGCTCCAACGAGCTCGTCTACGCCTGCGCCAAGGCCGGGCTCAACGCGCTCACGATCGGCCTGGCGGAGGCGTTCGGGCCGAACGTGCGGGTCAACTCCATCCTTCCCGGGGCGGTGTTGACCGACATCACGGACGTGTGGAGCCAGGAGCAGAAGGACGAGGCGGCCCGCAGCTCACCTCTCGGGCGCGCGGGCCACGCGGACGACTATGTCGGTCCCGCCCTCTGGCTGGCCAGTGATGCGTCGGCATGGGTGACGGGTGTGTTGCTCCGGGTGGATGGCGGTGTCTACCGCCAGATGAGCTGACCGAGCGTGCTCTCGAATAGCGTGCTGAGATGACGGATTCCGAATGGGCAGGCGGCGACTTCCAGCAGCCGCCCCGGACGGACGGTGGTGTCGCGCTCTGTGGAGCATGCCGTCGGACGGGTGAATGTCGGCTCGGACTCACGACCGAGCGCCTCGACGAGGGTGGCGTCGCCCGGTTCGGCATCGTGTGCCCCGCTGGTCACGAAGGCGGCCCCGGCGTCGCCCACGGCGGCTGGACCGCCGGCGTCCTGGACGAGGTGCTCGGACACGTTCCGCTCCTCCACAGCCAGGTGAGCGTGACGGGAACGCTGACCGTGCGCTTCGTGAGGCCCGTTCCCATCGAGCGGCCCCTCGAGGCCCGAGCGTGGGTCGATCGTCGCGAGCGCCGCAAGTGGTTCATCGAGGGTGAGCTCGTCCTCGCCTCCTCTGGCGCGGTCCTCGCCACCGCCAGTGGCATCTTCGTGAGCCGCGACCCGACCACGCACTTCGCCGACTTCGAGCGCTGGTTGGCCGAGCAATAGCGACTCCGGTCCCTGCGCGGTTGTGCTCAAACAGTTGTATGATTAATCTAGGTGGTTACTGAAGCCGGAAGGGGACCGATGTGGAGATGATCCTGGCCAACTCCGCTGACTCGCACCTGCTCGAGCCGGCGAACCTTTGGACCGACCGGGTCCCCGCACGACTCGCCGATCGCGCCGCGCGCAGCGAGAAGACGGACAAGTACGAGACGATCTACCTCGACGGCGAGCGGATGTACCGGGCACTCGCCGTGTTCACGGAGGCGATACGCCCGCCAGGCGCCACCGACCTGGAGATCCGGCTGCAAGATCTCGATCGTGAAGGCGTGCGGTACCAGCTCGCCTTTCCCGTCGATGGGCTTCTGGCTGGCCAACCTCAAGGATCCGGATCTGCAGACGATCCTGACGCGGGCGTGGAACGACTGGGCCGTCGAGACGGTGATCGACAAGACCGACCGGGTGCTGCCCTCGGCCATCCTCCCGTTCCTCTCCGTGGAGGACGCGGTCGCCGAGGTGCAGCGGGTGAAGGAGCTCGGGTTCCGCGCGTTTTTCCTGCCCAGCGTGGCGCCTGGCGGGCACGACTACGCATTGGACCGCTGGGAGCCGCTCTGGGAGGCGACCGAGGAGAGCGGGATCGTGCTGGCGTTCCACATCGGCACCGGAGGCGATCCGGTGGTGTACCGCGGACCGGGGGCGCGATCATCAACTACTGGGAGACCACGGTTCCCGGTCAGCGCGTCGTCACCCACCTCGTCGCCTGCGGCGCCCTCGACCGGCACCCGAACCTGCAGGTTCTGATCGCGGAGGGTGGCTGCTCGTGGGTGCCGGCACTCGGCGATCGCCTGGACGAGGCGTATCGGCAGCACGGCATGTACGTCGAGCCGAAGCTCTCGATGCTGCCGAGCGAGATCATCTACCGCCAGGTGTACACCTCGTTCCAGCACGACCAGAGCGCCGTGCCGGCGTACACCGCGATGGGCTACCGCAACATCATGTGGGGGGACGACTACCCCCACCTCGAAGGCACGTACGGACACACCCAGGAGACGCTGCACAAGCTGTTCGATGGCGCCCCGGCCGACGCCGTCAAGGCGATCACCACGACAACGTTCGAGCGGCTCTTCCTCACGCCGGCGACTGCGTAGGCGTTCTCCGGAAGATCAAGTGTCAGATGTGGCGCCGGATCGTCCGGAGAATCGTGACGCCCCGACAGCCTGAACCCGCGGGCGCTCCTCAGGGTGTGAGGGACGCGAGATCGATGACGAAGCGATACTTCACGTCGTTGCGCAACATGCGGGCGTAGGCGTCGTTGATCTGATCGACGCCGATCGCCTCGATGTCGGCGACGATCCCGTGGCGCGCACAGAAGTCCAGCATCTCCTGCGTCTCCTTGATGCCGCCGATCGCCGATCCTGCGATGCGCTTGCGGCCGCCCATGATCGCCGCCGGCGGGAGGACGACACCTGGTCGGGCATGCCGACCAGGCACAGCGTGCCGTCGCGCTGGAGCATTCTCAGCAGGCCGTTGACGTCATGTGGCGCCGGACACCGTGTCGATGATGAAGCTCAGCTCCCCCCGCCGGCGCTTCATCTCCGTCGTGTCGGTCGAGAGCACGACGTCGTCGGCACCGAGACGGCGGGCGTCCTCGGCCTTGCTCGGCGACGTGGTGAACACCACCACCTCGGCGCCCAGCGCTTTGCCGATCTTGACTGCGACGTGCCCGAGTCCACCGAGCCCGACCACCCCGATCGCTTGGCCCTCGCCGACCTGCCAGTGCCGCAGCGGCGAGTACGTCGTGATCCCGGCACAGAGCAGTGGGGCGACTGCCGCCAGGTCGACGTCGTCCCGCAGCTGCAGCGCGAAGTCCTCATCGACGACGTAGTTGTTCGAGTAGCCGCCGTACGTCGGGATGCCGGTGTCGCGCTCGAACCCGGCATAGGTCGGCGTGGGGAACGACTCACACGCCTGCTCCTGACCCGATTCGCACGCCGGGCACTTGCGGCACGAATCGACCAGGCAACCGATCGCCGCCAGGTCACCCACGTTGAACTTGCGAACGTCAGCGGCCGACGTGCGTGATGCGCCCGACGATCTCGTGCCCGGGCACGATCGGGTAGGTGGTGAACCCCCAGTCGTTGTTGACGTAGTGGATGTCGCTGTGGCAGATCCCGCAGTGCAGCACCTCGAGCGTGACGTCGTTCGATCGCGGGTCCCGGCGCTGAAATTCGAATGGCTCCAGCCGACCTTCGGCCTCCATCGCGGCACGACCATGGGCTTCGATCACGGTTGCCCCCTTCCGCTGAACAGTGTACACGGTGGCCGGTTTGCGCGGCCACCAATCAGTGTGATGATCTAACGGAATGCACTTGGAGGAGCTGCCATGACCGATCTGTTCGACCTCCGCGGTCACGTCGCCCTCGTCACCGGAGGCAACTCCGGCATCGGGCTGGGCATGGCCGACGGCCTCGCCCGGTGCGGTGCCGACGTCTGCATCTGGGGCACCAATCCCGAGAAGAACGCCGCGGCCCACGAACAGCTCGTCGCCCACGGAACTCGTGTCCACACCCGTCGGGTCGACGTGGGCGACGAGATGCAGGTCGTCACCGGCGATGGCCGAGCTCGTCGCCGAACTGGGGCGCCTCGACTCCTGTTTCGCCAACGCCGCCGTTGCCGGCGGCCAGGCCAACCCGCCGTTCGTCGAGTCGACGCTCGAACAATGGCGGGCGGTGACCAGAGTGAACCTCGACGGCGTCTACCTCACCCTGCGGGAGGCCGCCCGGCACATGATCGACCAGGGAACCGGCGGAAGCTTGGTCGGTACCTCCACCATCGGCATCGAGTTCGGTTCACCTCGCGAGCAGGCCTACGCCGCCTCCAAGGCCGGCGTCGTCGCCATCGTCAAAGCGCTCGCCGTCGAGCTCGGCAAGCACAACATCCGCGCCAATGCACTGCTCCCGGGGTGGACCATCTCTCCGCTCATGGAGCCCTGGACCAGGGTCCCCGCCGTCACCGAGAAGATCCTCCCCCGGATCCCGCTCAGGCGATGGGGCACTCCCGACGAATGGGCCGGCATCGCCGTCTACCTCGCCTCCAACGCCTCGGCGTTCCACACCGGTGACACGTTGCGCATCGACGGGGGCTACAGCGTGTTCTGAGCCACCTGGCAAAGAGATAAATCAATAAACGAATCTACCAGATGGCTCTGGCCGGATCGCCGTCGCACGAGTAGTGTGGTGACGTCGATGAGGGGGTCACTGGCATGACGACCACACCCACGAAGGTCCCTCGTTGGGCGCGGCGAGTGCTCGAGCTGGCGGCCGACGACGCCCAGCTGCAGGAGCTGGCGCCCGACGAGGCCGTGCTGGAAAGGTCACGCGGCCGACCCAGTCTCTCGAGCAGATCATCGCCGCCGCGCTCGACGGATATGCCAAGCGTCCGGCGCTTGGCGGGCGCGAGTACACGGTCGCGCTCGATCCGGCGACCGGGCGCCACCACCGGCAGTTGCAGCCGCACTTCCGCACGGTCACGTACTACGAGCTGCACAACCGCATCAAGGGGCTGGCCAACGCCTGGCGGCACCACCCACACCACCGTGTCGACGAGGGCGACTTCGTCTGCATCCTCGGGTTCAGTGGGACCGACTTCGTGACCGTCGATCTGGCGTGCGTGTACGTCCGGGCGGTCAACGTCCCGCTGCAGACCACGCTGGCCGGCGCCGATCTGGACGGCATCTTCACCGACACCGCGCCCACGGCGGTCGCGGCGACCGTCACGGACCTCGTGCTGGCGGCGCAGTTCGCTGGCGCCCATCCGTCGATCCGCAGCATCGTCGCCATGGACTACGACGAACGTGTCGACGATGACCGCGAGCAGCTCGCCGCCGCCAGGACTGAATTGGCGCAGACGAAGTCGGCGGCGCAGCTCGTCACCCTCGATGAGCTCGTCGCGTTCGGTGACTTCCAGACGTGGGATCCACTCCCGCCGCTGGAGGACAGCGACGAGCGCATGACGATGCTGCTGCACTCGTCGGGGAGCACCGGCACGCCCAAGGGGGCGATCATCCTGGAGCGCCACGCCAAGTTCCAGTTCACCGTGATCCCCCCGGTAGCGGTCCCCATCGTGCGGCTGTGCTTCGCCCCGATGAACCACGGCCTGGGACGCGGCCAGGTCTTCAGCGTCTTGGCCCGCGGCGGCACTGCGTACTTCACCGCCAAGCCCGACATGTCCACGCTGTTCGAAGACTTCCGGCTGGTACGCCCGACGGAGGCGGCCATCTTCCCGCGCGTGCTCGAGATGATCCACCGGCATTACCTCGGAGAAGTCGCCCGACGCCGCGCCGTCTCGGACGGAGATGGGGAGGCGATCGGCGCCCAGGTGATGGAGGAGATGAGGTTCACCTTCCTCGGTGACCGCATCTCGATGATCGTCGCCGGAGGCGCCCCGACCACGCCCGAGGTGGAGCGCTTCCTGACGGAGTGCTTCCCCGTCACCCTCGTCGACGCTTACGGCACCACCGAGGCGGGCGGTTCGATCACGGTGCGCAACCGCGTGTCCCGGCCTCCGGTGATCGACTACAGGCTGCGCGATGTCCCGGAGCTGGGCTACTACATCACCGACAAGCCGTACCCGCGTGGTGAGCTGTGCGTCAAGACCGAGCTCAGCGTGCCCGGCTACTTCAAGCGTCCGGAAGCCACGGCGGCCCTGTTCGATGAAGACGGGTACCTGCGCACCGGCGACATCATGGAGGAGCGCGAGCCGGATCACCTCGTCTACGTCGATCGCCGCAACGACGTGCTCAAGCTCGCCCAGGGTGAGTTCGTGGCCGCCGGAGCATTGGGCAACACGTTCGAGAACGGCAGCAAGGTCATCCACCAGATCTACGTCTACGGGAACGCCGCCCGGGCGTACCTCCTCGCCGTCGTCGTCCCGAACATGGAGATCGTGGAAGGCGTGCTCGGCGCGAATCCGTCTGACGCCGAGCTGAAGGCATTGATCCGCTCCGAGCTGCAGCAGGTCGCCGAAACGGAGAGCCTCCGGTCCTTCGAGGTCCCGCGGGATTTCATCGTCGAGATGGAGCCGTTCAGCCACGAGAACGGGCTGCTGTCGAGCATCCACAAGCGCATGCGCCCGAACCTTCAGCGCAGGTACGGCGAGGCGCTCGAGCAGCTCTACACCGATCTCGAACGCAGGCAGAACGACCAGCTGATGGCGCTGCGCGACCCGCACAGCGAGCTCAGTGTGCTGGACAAGATCGGCAAGGCGCTGGAGGCCACGTTGGGTGTCGAGGAGCTCGACGTCACGCAGCCGAACAGCTTCGCCGAGCTCGGCGGCGACTCGTTGGGGGCGGCGGAGCTCTCGGCGCTGCTGTCGGACATCTTCGGCGTCGACGTGCCGGTCAACACGATCCTCAGCCCGGCCGGCAACCCGCCACGTGGGCACGGGCGATCGAGGCGGCGCTCGGTCACGACCAGCGCAGCGGCCGACGTTCGCCGGGATCCACGGCACGAACGCCCGCCAGCTCAACGCCAAGGACCTCGACATCGCCAACTTCATCGACGGATCGGTCCTCGACCATCCACCGATGGAGGCGCCACCTGCCGAATCCCGGACCGTGCTGCTCACGGGAGCGACCGGATTCCTCGGCCGATTCCTGTGCCTCGAGTGGCTGGAACGGCTGGCACACACCGACGGCACGATCATCTGCCTGGTCCGCGCCGCCGACCACGAGGGGGCCGACGCGCCGGCTCGTCGCCGCGTTCCACGGCGACGCCGTCCTCGAGCAGCGCTTCCGAGAGCTCTCGGCCGGCCGGCTCGAGGTCGTCGTGGGCGATGTGGCCGATCCGCAGCTTGGCCTGGACGACGCCACGTACGACCGGCTGGCACGGGACGTCGATCGGATCGTGCACCCGGCGGCGCTGGTCAACCACATGCTCGACTACGAGTACCTGTTCGGTCCGAACGTCGCAGGCACGGCCGAGCTGGTCGCCCTGGCGCTGATGCATCGCCAGAAGCGGATCGACTTCGTGTCCTCGTTGGCCGCCACGTGGCTGGTGGAGCGCAGCGGGGGCGTCGATGAGGATTCACCACTGCGCCAGACGGTCGCCCTCAGCCAGGACTACAGCGCCGGGTATGCGGCGAGCAAGTGGGCAGCCGAGCACGTGCTGCACAGCGCCCACCGCCGCTTCGGCGTGCCGATCAACGTGTTCCGTGGCGACATGATGCTGCCGCACAGCCGGTACCGCGAGCAGGTCAACGTCCCGGACATCTTCATCCGCCTGCTGTACAGCATCGTCACGACCGGCCTCGCGCCGGTGTCGTTCTACGAGTTGGAGCCCGACGGGAGCCGACCCACGCGCCCACTACGACGGACTGCCGGTCGACTTCGTCGCCGGGGCGATTGTCGGCATCAGCGTGGAGGCGCACCGCGACGTCAAGACGTTCCACGTGCTCAACCATCACGAGGACGACGGCATCTCGCTGGACAGCTTCGTCGACTGGATCGAGGAGGCCGGCTACCGGGTGGAGCGGGTCGGATCTCACCGTGAGTGGGTGCAGCGCTTCGAGGACAAGCTCAAGGCGCTGCCCGAGGAGCAGCGCCAGCACTCCTCGCTGATGGTGCTCGACTCATTGCGTCGTCCCTACCGGGCCCACGCATCGATGGTCGGCAGCGGCCGCTTCGTCGACGGCGTACGGCGGCTGCCGGTCGGTCCGGAGGTGCCCCACCTCACGCAGGAGTTCATCGGGAAGTGCCTCGATGACCTGCGCCGGCTCGGATTGGTCGGCGATCCCGACACCGGCGCCCGTGATCAGCAGGCGACGGTGGGTGCGCCGAGCTGAGACGTGCCCGCACGACGCCTGCGGCCGATGGTCCCGAAGATCCACGAGCACGCCGGTCTGCGAACGATCGACCTCCGGACCGGCGTTTGTGACGAGGAACTCACGGTGCCCGCGTGGATGCGCGAGCCCGACGGGCGGCCATCGCTCGGGGCGATCGCCGTGCTCACCGATGCGGCGATCGGCTGGTCGATCGCATCGATCATGGCACCCGACCGGACGATGGTCACCGCGCACCTGCGGTTCGAGCTGGCCCGGAGGCTCGAACCACAGGATCGGACGTTCCGCTGTCACGGGTCGGCGACGTTCGTCGACGAGGATGTGGGCTTCGGCCGGGCCGACCTGTTCGACGTGTCGGGAGCTGCGCTCGGGTGGGCCACCATGCGCTCCGCTTCGGTGTCGCTGCGCCCCGGCGAGCAGGCGGGAACGCCGGTCGACGCCGCAGTCGGGAGCGGGAAACCGATGCTCGCTACCACGGCCGACGAAGCGCTCGAACTCGGTGCCATCGTGACCGATGAGGGTCGCGCCTCGGCGGTCCTGCGCTGCCAGCCTGCATCACGCCAACTCGTCGGGCGGCGTGCACGGAGGCGTCATCGCCCTGATGGGCGAGCGTGCGCTGCGCCTGGCTCTGTCGACGGTCACCGCACCGGAGGCGGTTCGTCCACTCGAGCTCGACGTGCTCTACCTGCGCCGCCTTCCCGCCGACGGCTCGCTGGTCCAGGCGTTCGCGGAGGTCGTCCAGCGGACGCGCCGGTTCGTCGTCCTCCACAGCGAAGTCCAGGACCCAACTGGTCGCGCCGCCGCCCTCCTGCGAGCCTCGTACGCCCTGTCGACCCGCCTCTAGTGGCCCGGATGGTTGACGCGCCGTGAATCCGGGGTCAGGCGCGGCCATCTCACGAGCGACGCGGCCGAGGTCGACGATCTCCGCAGCTGCGTCGCTCTTGAAGTGGGGTGTGCTGTCGTCGCCCGACGCGACCCGACCGATCTGGGCGCGGAGCGTCTCAAACGGCCTTCTGGGCGCGGAGCGTCCCATATTCGAGAACCTCCGCGCCCAGATAGGTCACGAGGCCACTCCCAGCGGCGCCGCTCATGTGACTTGACCACGAGCGCGGAGATCGGCGATGTCGCCGGCGTCGTAGCCCAACCAGCTGAGGATCTCGTCGGTGTGCTCGCCCAACGAAGGGGCGAGGCGGTGGGGTGCGACCTCGGCATCGCTGACCCGTACGAGCACCCCGAGCTCTCGAACCCGCTCTTGGGTGGGATGCGCGCACACCGCGACGCGTCCGCTTCGCACGTTCTCCGGGGTCGTCATGAAGGTCACGTTGTTGTACGCCACGGGCGCCGCGGAGGGCACGTCGGCGGCCGTCAGTTCGGCGAGCCACTCGGAGGTCTTGCGCTGTTCCAACGCGTCCCCGATGAGCGACGAGAGCTCGTAGTCGTGGTGCTCTCTCGCCGCGCCAGTGGCGAACCGCTCGTCGCCGAGGAGATCGACGCCGATCACCCGGCCCAACGAGGCGATCTGCTCGTCACCGGTGGCGACGACGCACAGCCAACCGTCGGCCGTCTGGTACAGCCGGTCGAGGGCGCTGACGCCGAGTTGGAGCGGGTCGAGCCGTTCGGCGCCGACGGCCGCACCGTCGGGCCGTCGCACGACGTGGGCCATGTGGGCCAGGGTGGCGTTGAGCTGGGGGCTCTCGACATATTGCCCTTGACCAGTGCGCCGCCGCTCGATCAGCGCAATCAGGATGCCGACGGCACCGACCAGCCCAGCGCCGGGATCTTCGTTCCCGATCGGGAACAGCGGCTGGTTGTACTGGCCAGCCACCTCGAACCCGACGCCGACATACCCGGAGATCATCGGCGCGAAGCTCTGGCGATCCCGGTCCGGCCCGGTCGAGCCCCATCCAGGTGAGTAGGCGTAGACGGCCGCCGGGTTGAGCTCATGCACGCGCGCCGCGCCCAAGCCCAGCCGCTCAGCGGCACCGGGGCGCATGTTGTGCTGCAGGACGTCGGCCCACGCGATCAGCCGGTCGATGGCTGGTCCCAGCGCAGGGTCCTTGAGGTTGGCGGCGAGGGACCGCTTCCCGGCTTGCGCCGACCGGAAGGGGCGCTCGATGCCGCGCAACGGATCACCGGCCACTGGTTCGACCTTGATGACGTCGGCGCCGAGATCGGCCAGGAGGCGCGACGCGTACGGACCGGCGTAGAACGCACCCAGATCAAGGATCTTGAGCCCATCGAGGAGCGGGCGCGTCCGGCCCGGACCATCAGGCGTGCGGGACGTGGCGAGTCGTCGGGCCGGTCGCGCCCTCAACGCTTCACCTGTGTGCTGGCCCACCGTCGGCGCGGCTGCGGTGACCTTGATGGGTGTCGACGACAACCGGATCGGCGGCCCGACCTGGAGCACGCGGCCCAGGACGGGATCGTCGAGCTCCAGGATCATCTCGTTGTGACGGACCTGCGGTTCGTCGAACACCTCGGTGGGCCGGAGGTTCGGGATGGCGCAGATGTCGGCGTGGCGCAGGCGCTCGACCCACGCCGAGCACGGCTGGGAGGCGAAGATGCGATGGAGCTCCGTCTCGATGATCTCCCGCTGCTCCGGCGTCAGCGGCACTCCCATGTCGAGTCCTGATTCGCTGGCAGGGATGCGGTCGTCGAGGCCGAGCACCTTCATCAGCCGGCCGAATGCGCCGACCGCACCGGTGTGAACCCCGATGTATCGATCATCGGCGCAGCGGAAGGTCGTGGCGATCAGCCGACCCGTGCCGGCCCGTACGCTCAGCGGCGGCGCCGGCGCCGCGTCGGTGGTGCCCCACACCATCGACAGGTAGGCGAGGGCGCCGTCGACGAGGCTCGTCTCGACGAGACGACCGACGCCGTCGTCGTCACGGCGGTACAGCGCGGCGAGCAATCCGATCAGGGCGAGCCACGATGCCCCGATGGCAGCGAACGGCAGGCCTTCGTAGATGGGTCCTTCCCGATGGCCGACCTGCTCGGCCATCGTCCCGATCACGGCATGCACCAGCGACTCGTGCCCCGCCAGATCGCGGTGCGGGCCGTCGAGGCCGAACCCGGTGATCTCGCAGTAGACGAGCCCCGGGCAACGTTCGTGGACCAGCCGGTAGTCGACCCCAAGCCGGTCGGCGACGCCGGGACGCCAGCTCTGCACGAACGCGTCGGCGGTGGCGAGCAGCTCGAACAGCTCCGCCGTGCCGGCCGGATCACGCAGGTCGAGGACGACGCTGCGTTTGCCCCGGTTGAACACCGAGTACTCGGCGGCCAGCCGATCTCGGCAAGGATCTCCGCCCGGCGGTTCGATCCAAAGGACGTCGGCGCCGTAGTCGGCCAGGACGCCGGTCGCCCGCGGCCCCGCCGTACCTCGCGAGCAATCGATCACCCGCAGACCCTCGAGAGGACCAGTCATCGCGTCGTGACCCCTTCCGTTGTGACTCGTGAACGTCAATCGAGCAGGTCGACGACCCTGGCGAGGGACTTGTCGCCCAGCAGCAGACGGCTGGACGCCGCTCGGTGGCGTGACCAGGCTCGTTCGGCCTCCTCGGGCTTCCCGGCGGCGATGGCGCTGAGTGCACGGCGGTGGGCGCGTACCCCCGGGGAGGCCGTCTCCATGGCGTCGGCTGGTTTGTGGGCGACGAAGTGCTGGCGTTGTCTCGTCACGATCTCGTCCAGCGTGTGCCACAGCATGCGGATCGCTGGGTTCGGGCACAGGTCGAGGATCGCCTCGTTGAGCGCGTCGTACGCCGCGGCGAACGCGGTCGAGTCGCCGATCGCGGCCTCCTCGTCGCGGATGAGGCCATCGAGCTTCTCCACCACATCGGCGTCGTGGGCGGTGGCCAAGAGTCGGATGGCTTCGAGCTCGAGCAGGGTTCGGGCGTCGAAGACGTCCTCGATGCTGGCCCCGTCCATCATCAGCATCAGACTCGCGTAGCGGGCAACGACCACATACTTGGGGCGACCGACGCGCGCTCCACCGAGGGCACCGCGCTGCACGGTGAGCAGCTGCTCGTTCTCGAGCAAACGCAGGGCCTCGCGGACCACCGGCCGTGAGACGCCGAGCTCGTGCATCAACTCGGCCTCGGGTGGGAGGAGGTCGCCGCGCCTGAGCTCACCACTGGCAATCCGCGCACGGAACCGACGGGCCACTCCCACCGCCAGGCTCTCGGTCACGCCGGTAACCACTCCTTGAGGATCTCATCACGGTGTTCATCGAGCTCAGGCGGAGGATTGAGCCATGAGCCGGCCCGTTCATCGGTGTGGTGCCACCGCACAGCGCTGCGCATCAGCGGCCACGATCCGGGTTCGCCCTCGAGGAGCTGGCGCGCGCTGAAGTGCGGATGGGACATGACCTGCGGGGTCTGCAGGACGGTGCATCCCGGGCAATCCCACTCGAGGAAGCGGCGGTCCCACTCCGCGGCAGTGGCAGCTGGCGAACACCGGCCGCAGCACCTCGCGCAGGCTCTGGTTGTCCCAACCCATGTCGATGTCCGCACCGCTGTGGGCGTTCATGAGATCGGGTCGTCCGATGCCGTTGCAGAAGTTCACCCAGAACTTCCGCTCCAACGCTCCGAGCAGCACGGCCTTGCCGTCGCTCGACAGGTAGGTGTCGTACAGCGGACCGTGGACCCGTTCGTGGGCATTCTCCGTGACGCCGGTCTTCGTGGTCACGATGATGTCCGTGCGGTGCGCCTCGACGAGCGCGTCCCAGCACGAGAGGTCGATCCACGCGCCCTCACCGCCGGCTCGAACGTTCGCCAGTGCAGCGCAGATCGCCATCGCTGCGTTCGCCGCCCCCAGTTCGTTGCCCCAGCTGGTGAACGTCCATCCCAAGTGCGGTTCACCGTCGCGCCATTCGACGATCACCGAGTCGGCGAGGGCATCCATGTTGAGGCCATGGGAGGGGAGGTCGGAGAGTGGGCCGGTCTGCCCGAACCCGGTCAGCGAGCACACGATCAGCTCGGGGCGGCGGACCCGCATGTCGGCGAAGTCGATGCCCAGACGCTGCCAGGCGCCGGCGAGTTGGTTCTCCAGGATGACGTCGGCGGCGTCGGCCAGCCGGAACACCAGCGTCCGGTCGGCTTCGTCTCGCACGTCGAGGGCGATCGACCGCTTCCCCCAGTCGTACCCCATGTGCTGGGAACTGCGCCCATCGTCCGCCAGCGGCGGTACCGCCCGGATCCGGTCCCCTCGACCGGGCTGCTCGACCTTGACGACGTCGGCGCCGAGCGCCACGAGCTTGTTCCCGGCCAGTGCCGGGGGGATCAGGATCCCGAGATCGAGGACCCTCACTCCTTGCAGCGGTAGGTACGCCATGGTTCACAACGTACCACATCCTATACAGGATTGCACCGCATTTCAGTTAGTTCAGTCATACAAATCGGGCAGCCGATGTGACTCACAACGAGGGGTTGTGACCTCCGGCGACGGTGACGAGCTGACCACTGACGTTGCGGCTCTCGTCGGAGGCAAGGAACAGCACCGCGTTGGCGATGTCAATCGGGTCGTTGATCCGGGCGAGAGGTGTCGACGCTGCCACAGCCGAGTCGGCCGGGCTGCTTTCCTCGGGCGCACCGCGGCCAGCGTGTCCGGTCGCCGTGGGCCCGGGAGCGACCGCGTTGACGTTGACGTTGTACGGCGCGAGCTGCGCGGCGACCGATCGCGTGAAGGCGACGACCCCGGCCTTGGCGGCGGCGTAATGAGGGTGCAGCCCGTCCTCGTCCGCCCACGAGGTCGACGCGATGTTGACGATCTTTCCGGATCGTCGGGCCATCATCGTCCCAGCGACGAGCTGGGTGCACAGAAACGTGCCGCGAAGGTTCAACCCCACGACGGCATCCCACTCGTCGTCGGTCATCGCCCACACCGGATTCCGCACCGGGCCTTTGATCCCGCCGACGACGTTCACGAGTACGTCGATGCGATTCCACCGGTCCAGGGCCGCCTGGACGACGGCGTGCGCCCCTTCCCGCCGCGTCACGCTGGCCACGACCGTCACCACGTCGCGGCCGAGGTGGCGGATGTCCTCCTCGCAGCGGCCCGCCCGCTCGGCGGCTCGGTCGTTGAGAACGATGTCGGCGCCCTCCTGGGCAAGACGCACGGCGATCGCTCCACCCATCCCACCGCCCGAGCCGGTCACGATCGTGACTCGCCCTTCCATGCGCCCGCGACGCTCGCTCACGTTCCCCACCAAGTCGCGCTGCCATTCGACCATGCGTCGATCACGTCCTGCCTTCCCCCGAGCGTTCATCAGCGACGTGCGCCGCCGAATGAGCTGAATAGTAGAGCTTTATCTAGACATCAAGGTCGCCAGGCTGGTGGGAACGCAACAGTCCCGTGACGAGGCGACGATCCTCATCGGAGGCTGGAACGTGGACGGACACCAGCACGGCCGGCTGATGGACAGCCCGCAGCTGGACGGGCCGGACGCGGATCCGGCCAACTCGAGGATGGCGGACGACGACGGCACCCGTGTACAACGAGCGATGGACATCGTGGCGTGACCAGAGGGTGCGAAACTCCTCGCTCTCCAGGGTGAGGGTCTCCACGATCTCATCGAAGCGCCGGTCACCTGGACGTTCACCCGCTTCGAACCGAAATTGTGCGAGGAGTGCCGCGGCCAGCGCGTCGCGGTCCTCGACGACCACCACAGAGTGCTCGGAGAACATCTGCCAGAGCCCATTGCGCCGTTCGGGCGGCAAGCTGGCGGGGTCGAACGAGTAGAGGGCGACGTACGCGTCGTTCCATGCGAGGTAGTCGAATGCCGCCGTCATGACGCTGGCGGGTAACGGCGACATCTGTTCGAGCAGGAGGCGCAGCTCCGGGCCGACCTCTGCTGGCGGGGGTCTCGGTTCGACGCCGGGCACGCCCCCGAGCGCACGCAGGTGGCGGTGAGCGTCCTCGTCCAGCCGCAGTGCCGCGGCAAGCGCGTCGAGGACCTGCGCCGTCGCGTTGATCTCCCGCGCCTGCTCGAGTTGCGTGTACCACGCCACGCTGATGGCGGCGAGACCGGCAACCTCGTCACGGCGGAGCCCCGGCACGCGGCGACGCCGGGAAGGTGGCAGGCCGACGTCCTCGGGTCGCAACTCCGCGCGGCGCGTCCGCAGGAATGCCGCCAACTCGGCACGTCGAGCTGAGTCGTCCCGTCGTTCCAGGACCTCGCCTCTCTTCCTACGAGCGCTGGTCGTAGGATAAGTGCCGAACTTCTCGGCGGTCCGCAAGCACGCGATCATCGAGCCATCGAAGCGGCTCGGTACGAATCGACGGCGGTCGGCACCGTGATCGATCGTCGCGAACTGGCTGTCGTCATCGCTCGACTCCAAGACTTCGTTGCCGCCGATGGAGCGGCCATCGAGCTACTCGACGTTGCTCCGGACGGGACGGTGTCGTTGCAGTTGCGCCTGGATGCTGTGGAGTGCGTCGACTGCGTCGTGCCGGCGCCGATGCTCGCCGAGATGGTGGGGCAGTTCGTCCGCCGCCACCTGGCGGAGGTGACGAACACCCGGCTCGTCGATCCGAGGACGGAGGATCGCCGAGCATGAACCTGACCGCCGTGGGCCACGAATACACCGATGACGTGGAGCTCTGCGAGTCGTACATCGACCGCGGCTGGACAGATGGCCTCCCCATCCTCCCCCCTACCCCGGAGCGGGTGGCGGAGTTCCTCGTGGCCGGCGGGGCCGAACCCGCCGACGTCATCGGTCACGTGCCCTCTCGCGAGATCACGGTGCACGCCCAAGAGGTGGCGATCAACGCCGTGATGGCGGGCTGCCGGCCCGACTACATGCCCATCGTGTCGGCGGCGGTGCGGGCGCTGCTCGATGAACGCCACATCGCCCATTCGACGACGGCGACACTGGCGGGTCCGTCCCAGATCGTCATCGTGAACGGGCCGATACGCGACGAGCTCGGCATCGCCTACGAGGCTGCCTGCTTCGGGCCCGGCTTTCGTGCCAATGCCACGATCGGTCGGGCGCTGCGCCTCGTGGTGCGCAACGTGTTGCGGTCCGTCCCGGGAGGCCTCGACCGCGCCGCCTTCTCCACTCCTGGCCGCTACTCATTCTGCTTCGGAGAAGATGAGGACAACAGCGGGTGGGTGCCCATGCACGTGGAGCGGGGCCTCGATCCGTCCGTCAGCGCGGTGACGGTCCACTCCTCGCTCATGCCGTTGGTGGTCCATCCGCAGTCCGACGACCCGGAACGGATCTGCCAGGCGATCGTCGACTGGAGCTACCAGGATGCCTGCTTGTGGGAACCGCAGATGGGCGCGCCGGCCGACGTGGTCGTGGTCCTCGGGGCCGAGCACCAGCGCATGATGCGCGCCGCCGGCTGGGACAAGGCGCGCGTCCGTGCCGAGTTGTGGACCCGCTTCGGCGCGCAGTCCGCGCCAGCCGGACGAGGTGACCTCCGGCTGCACAGCCCCGAGGGGATCCTCCTCGTCGCGGCTGGCGGCCCAGCCGTGGACTGGTCCGTCGTGTTGCCGCCGCACCTTGGTCGGGCGATCACCGAGCCCATCGTCCGCCCTTGACACTCGACAGGAGTTGCCCATGATCATCGGTCTCGAACCCACCGGCCGGCCTCCGGGGAGCGTCGCCCGCTCCACCGCAGCCAGACCGTCGACCCTCGACGGAGCCGTCGTCGGTCTGGTGGTCAACGGACTCGGCGAGTCGGCGGCGTTGCTCGATGCCATCTATCGGGAGTTGGGAACGATGGCCGATCTCGGTGGCCGCGTCGACGTGCTGAAGCCGAGTCTCTCGACAGGCCCGACACCGGAGGACTTCGAGCGGTTGACGCGCGACGCGACCGTCGCCGTCTGCGGTTTCGGAGGTTGCGGTTCGTGCAGCACGCGTGCGCTCCGCGATGCGATGGAGCTCGAGTGGGAAGGCGTGCCATCGGTTGCGGTCGTTCATCGGGCGCTGGCCACGGCACTCGAGACGATGGCGGAGATGAGCGGGATGCCCGACTACCGCTACGTCATCGTCGACTACCCGCACCTTCCGATCGCCCGGTGGGAGCCGGACGAGGTGGCGATCATCGCCAAGCAGGTGGCCCCCCAAGTGCTCGACGCGCTGGTCGAACAACTTGATTCAGACCAATCCGCTAGATAATATGCCCAAATAGCCGGTTGGGGAAGTGACCGGTTCGCCTGCTCGTCGAGGCGCTGCCGCGACGGACTGGAACACCGGGAGGAACGAGAGCGATGTACAAGATCTTCAGCGTCGATGACCACATCATCGAACACGCGACCGTTTGGACCGATCGGGTTCCGGCCAAGCACCGCGACGTCGCCCCCCACGTCGTCGAGGAGGACGGGCGCGAGTTCTGGTGTTACGAGGACCAGCGGATCCTGACGATGGGGCTCAACGCCGTCGCCGGCAGGCCGCGCGAGGAGTGGGGCATGGAGCCGACGCGGTTCG
This sequence comes from uncultured Acidimicrobiia bacterium, assembly GCA_963719775.1. GTDB lineage: Bacteria > Actinomycetota > Acidimicrobiia > Acidimicrobiales > Ilumatobacteraceae > JALZMG01. Next base: position 272,380 of record CAVRCY010000013.1, on the reverse strand, counting down.
AGGAGATGCTGCCCGGCTGCTACGACCCGAAGGAGCGGGCCAAGGACTACCTGTCACAGGGCGTCCTCGCCAGCATCTGCTTTCCCGACCCTGCCCAGGTTCGGGGGGATGCTCTTCACCGCGTTCAAGGACAAGGCGCTGGCCTACGAGTGCGTCAAGGCGTGGAACGACTTCGTACTCGATGAGTGGTGCGCGGCCGGACCGCCAGGGCTGTTCGTGCCCATGGTCATCACCACGGTCTGGGATCCGGTGCTCGGCGAACAGGAGATCCGTCGCTGCGTCGACAAGGGCGCCAAGGCGTTGTGCTTCGTCGAGAACCCGGTGCCCGACGGGCTGCCGTCGTTCCACACGACCGACGGCTTCTGGGACCCGATCTGGCGGGTCTGTGAGGAGACCGGCCTACCCGTGTGCATGCACATCGGATCCAGCGGGTTCATGCCGATGATCGACCCGAGCGCGTCCTTCACGTCAGTGATCTCTGCCGGCAACGTGGGCGGCATCCTCGCCATGATCAACATGCTGATCAGCGGGGTCTGCGAACGCTTCCCGGCCATCAAGATGTGCTGGTCGGAAGCGGGGATCGGCTGGATCCCTTCGGTCCTCGAACGCTGCGACCGCCAAGTCGACCGTCACCAGTACTGGGGCGGCAAGACGATGCTCAAGCCGTCGGAGATCTTCGCCCGGAACATGTGGGCATGCATGGTCGAGGAGCCACTCGGGCTGCAGCTATGGCCGATGATCGGGGCCGACAAGATCCTGGCCGAGACCGACTACCCGCACTCCGACTCGCCGTTCCCTCACGTCCAGAAGGCCTACGAGGAGGTGTTCCACGGGATCCCCGACGACGTCGTGGAGAAGGTCAGCTACCGCACCGCCGAGCAGGTGTTCAGCTGGAAGATCGCCGATCCCGCGCTGGCCACCATCGACGCCGCATGGTCGCCCCCGCCGGACTGGACCCACCGCCGGCTGGCGGCGTCGGACGACGTGGGGGCCAAGCGGCACCGGCAGTGGCTGCCGGAAGATGATCACCAAGGGCAATCTGATCGAGCAGTGCGGCCGGCCGGTCGGCGACGACGGCCGATGCGAGGCGGGCCACCAGAACTGAGTCGGGCCCGGCCTCGACGCCCGCGGCAGAAGAACGATCCGTGGCTCCTGCCCAGCTCCCGATGACGCTCGCCGAGATCACGCCGGGGTGGCTGACGGCTGCCTTGTCCGAGCGCCATCCCGGGATCGAGGTCGGCGCGGCGTGCCTGGGCGAACCGATCCACGGCACGGGAACCAACCTGCTGGTGACGCTCGACTATGCCCGCCCGCCGGGCGAGGGGCCGGCGCTGCCGTCGACGATGTGGCTGAAGTCGTGCTTCGAGCCCCACTTCGAGATGATGGCCGACAACGGGCTGTACGAGTTCGAGTCGCGCTTCTACGAGCAGCTGGCGCGGCGAGTTTCGGTGACGTTGCCGCGTCTGCTTCTACGCCGGTGCTGATCCCGTCAGCCGCCAAGGCGTCGTGCTGCTCGAGGACCTCGGGGCCGCTGGAGCTGCGTTCGGCAATGCCACTCGACCCATCGGCGCCGATCAGGTGGCCACCGTGCTCGACGCTCTGGCCGGCTTCCACGCGTCGACGTGGGGAGCCAGCTGGTCGCGCGTCTACGGGTTCGTGACCGACGGCATCCCGATGGAGGGACCGAAGGCCGCGTGGTTCCTGAACGCGACACCCGACGTGTTCCGCCACTACATCGCCGAGCGGGCGGAGGCCAACACGCCCGCCTCGGTGAACGACCCCGACCGGATCGTGCGGGCGTTCTGGCAGTTGGCGGCAATCTCCCGCGACGAGCCGGTCTGCCTGATCCACTCGGACGCCCACCTCGACAACTGGTACTTCCTGCCCGACGGCACGCCCGGCCTGCTCGACTGGTGCTCGCCGCGCACAAGCAGCTGGGCGTGGGATGTGAGCTATTTCGTGATCTCGGCGCTGACGATCGATGAGCGCCGCCGATCCGAGCGCGACCTGCTCATTCACTACCTCGGCCAGCTTCGCTCCCACGGCGTCGATGCGCCGACGTTCGACGACGCGTGGCTGGCATACCGGCGGTGGAACGCGTACGGCTTGTTCGTGAAGATCGTCAACCCCGACTACTTCAAGCCGCGGGAGATCAACGTCGCCTGGATGTCCCGGCATGTCGCAGCGGCCGAGGATCTCGAGACCTTCGAGAGCCTGGGCGTCTGAGGAGGAAGTCGTGTCTGAAGCATCCGATCTCGTCCCGTTCCGCGTCGACGTACCCGAGGAGGTGCTGGACGATCTGCGCGACCGCTTGGCCCGCACCCGTTGGCCCGACCAACTCCTGGGAACGGGATGGTCGTACGGCACCGATCTGACCTACCTGCGCGAGCTGTGCGACCACTGGCGGACGGGGTTCGATTGGCGCAAGGTCGAGGCGGAGCTCAACGGCTACCCGCAGTACATCACGACGGTCCGAGGCCTCCGCGTGCACTTCCTGCACGTACGCTCGCCCGAACCAAGCGCCCTGCCGATGGTGCTGACCCACGGCTGGCCCGGCTCGGTCACCGAGTTCCTCTCCGTCATCGGACCGCTCACCGACCCGGTCGCCCACGGCGGTGACGGCCTCGACGCGTTCCATCTCGTCATCCCCTCGCTGCCCGGATTCGGCTTCTCGGGACCGACCAGTGCGACTGGAGTCGCAGGTCGAGCCATCGCCACTGCGTTCGCCGAGCTGATGGCCAGGCTCGGCTACGACAACTACGTCGCCCAGGGCGGCGACATCGGCGCGCAGATCTCGACCCTCCTCGGCGAGATCGACGCCGACCACGTCGCCGCGGTGCACGTGAACCTGCTGCCGCTGCGCGCCCCGGACCCAACCAACCCGCTGGCCGGGCTGGACGGCGATGACCTCGAGCGAGCGCAGCGCAGCTTCGCGTTCCTTGCCCACGACACGGGCTACTGGCAGATCCAGGCCACCCGGCCGCAGTCGCTGGCGTACGGCCTGAACGACTCACCCGCCGGGCTGGCGGGGTGGATCCTGGAGAAGTTCAGAAGCTGGACCGACTGCGAGGGTGACATCGAACGCGCCTTCACCAAGGACGAGCTGCTGGCCAACATCGCCCTGTACTGGGTGACTGGCACCATCAACTCGTCGATGCGCTTCTATCGCGAGAGCACCGGCCCAGGCAGCACCGACACGCCGCCACGGTGCTCCGTGCCGATGGGGTACGCCGACTTCCCCGGCGAGCACTACCGCATGCCCCTCGCCTGGGCCAAGGAGAGGCTGAACCTCGTAGAGGTCACGACCATGCCCCGAGGCGGCCACTTCGCCGCCTTGCAGGTCCCCGACGTGTTCGTCGGGGAAGTCCGCCGCTTCTTCCGTGCCCATCGAACCTGAGCAGACGCCAGCCGTCGTGTGCAGACACGACTCCTACATGACAAATTCCAAGAGGTGGCAACGATCTGGCCGGTGTGGCCCTGCGTGGCTGCTCTTGAATGGGCGCCAGCCGGCGGTCGCGCCGCGCTCAGCCGGAACTGTGAGTCCACGCAGCGGACTTCCGCCATTCGCGCTCACACTTCGAGCCACCAGGCGGTCGTCGCCGCGAAGTGTGAGCCAGAACGACCGATATCCGCGCCGACAGCTCACACTTCGACGGCGATCGCGTCCGTGTGGGCACACCCGCGCCTTTTGAGAGCAAACCCCCGTCGTCATCGAGCCTGCACGTCGTCCGGTTGCGGACCGCGGCGAGGCCGATCCGTTCGAATTGATCGCCTAGGTGGAGCGCTTCTTCTCGTTCTGGCTCATCAACGAGGGCCGAGACGTCAGGACGGAACGCGAGGACGCACCTCACGCTCGAACTGGTCCAGCATCCGCAGCGCCCCATTCAGCGTCGAGCGCACGACGTCGTAGTCGAGGACGATGAGCTCGATCCCGAGCGCAGCAAACTGCTCGATCGTCCGCACGACGGCGTCCGACGTACCGCGCAGCTCGGCGTTGACGACCTCGGCGGGGCCATCCGTGAAGCGGACCGTCATCTTCAGCGACACGGGCACGTCCGACGGGGACCGCCCGGCTCGCTCGACGTCGTCGTGCAACGCCGACACCATCGGAGCCAGCGCTTCGGGGGCGATGGCAGCCGGGTGCCAGCCGTCCCCAAGCCGAGCTGCACGCCGGTACGCCGCGGCGCCGTATCCGGCCACGAGCAGCGGTGGGTGCGGCCGCTGGACCGGATGGGGCAGGCAGCTGAGCCCTTCGAACGAGTGGTAGTGGCCGTCGAACGAGGCCGGGTCGGTGGTCCAGAGCGTCCTGAGCAGACGTAGCGACTCGTCCATCCGTCTGCCGCGATCGGCGAACGGGATGCCCATCGCGTCGAACTCGTCCTCTGCGTACCCGGCGCCCACGCCGAGCCGCACCCGGCCGCCGGACAACACGTCGATGGTGGCGATCTCCTTGGCGAGCTGGATCGGGTTTCGCATCGGCACCACGAGCGCGCTCGTGCCGATTCCGACGCGCTGCGTGACGGCGGCCAGGTAGGCGAGGACGCTCTGCGAGCTCAGGTAGCCGGCTCGCCAGTCCGGCGGGTAGTCGCCGTCCTCGGTGCCGGGGAACCGGGTCTTGACCACGCGGGGCACCACGAAGTGATCGCTGGTCCAGATCGAGTCATAGCCGTGCTCCTCGGCCCGCCGAGCCACTGTGTGCAGGCTGTGGCGCGTCGCGTCCCGACCACGTGCGATGACTGACAGACCGAACTGCACACCTCGCTCCTCTTGGACGACTCCAACGCCGACACTGTATTGACAGCGGGTTGCCACTCGACGAGAATGAGTTGAAACAGTTGAATGAATCGGCGACATCGCACGATCCGGATTCTGGGGCGAACTCGAAACGGGGGAAGTCATCATGAGACGACTCGATCGCCGGCGCTTCGCCGGTGCTGTGGCCAGCGTTCTGGCGCTCGCGATCGTGACCGCCTGTGGCGGCGACGATGACGACGACACGACGCAGGCCGGCGAGACGACACAGGCCGTCGAGACGACGCAGGCCGTCGAGACCACGCAGGCCGGGGAGACCACGCAGGCCGCCGACACCACGAGTGGCGACGCAACAGCGACGTCGGCCGGCAGCGCGACCACCGCGGCGACTGGCGAGGAGCCGCAGTCTGGCGGGACGGTCAGCTACATGCACACGATCGACGTCCGCTCGTTCGATCCCGCACAGAGCGGCGCGGCCGCACCCGGTGGCACCGGTTGGCAGCAGTTCGCCGTGTTCGACGCGCTCGTCTGGGAGGACGCCGAGACCGGTGAAATCGTCCCGCAGACCGCGGAGTCGCTCGAGAGCGACGACGCCACTGTCTGGACGCTGAAGATCAAGCCGGACATCGAGTTCAGCGACGGCACGCCGTACGACGCCGAGGCGGTGAAGTTCAACTGGGAGCGGATCGGAGACCCCGCCAACCAGTCCTCCGACCTCACTGTCGTGGAGAGCATCGCCTCGATGGAGGTGGTCGACCCACTCACCTTGCAGATCACCCTGAAGGAGCCCAACGGCCAGTTCGATCGGGTCGTCGCCCGCCGGCTGGCCCTGAACGTCGGCTCGCCGACGGCACTGCAGGCCGACCCGGCCGGCTTCGCCGACAAGCCGGTCGGCGCTGGCCCGTTCGTCGTCACGGAGTTCATCCGCCAGAGCAAGCTCACCCTGGAGCGCAACCCCAACTACTGGAACGCGCCCAGGCCGTACATCGACAAGCTCGAGATCACTCTTCAGCAAGACGACGTCCAGCGGTTCAACGCGCTCCAAGCCGGCCAGGCCACGATGATCACCGACAACTCGAACCCGAACGTCAACAAGCAGGCCGAGGACGCCGGCTTCGAGATTCCCGAGCTCCGGGACAAGGTCGGCTCGTTCGTGTGGATACTGAACGACTCGGCGCCACCGTTCGACGACGTACTGGCCCGCCGCATACTGGCCGCCGCCACGGACAAGCAAGCTGCGGTCGACACCCTGTTCCAGGGCAACGGCGAGCCGGCCGACTACCTGGTCCACGAGGACTCACCGTTCCACGACCCGGACGCCGCGCTCCCGCGTTCGATCCGAGCGAGGCCGAGCGCCTCCTCGCCGAGTACGGCCAGCCGCTCGAGTTCACGATTCTCGTCAGCCCGAGCCGTCTGCCCTACGCCGAGGCATGGCAGGCCCAGCTGACGGCCTTCCCGGACATCAGGCCGACCATCCAGCAGATCGATCCGTCGCAGGTGGTCCCGACCATCGCCCAAGGCCAGTTCCAAGCCGTGTCGTTCAGCATGGGCGGGCAGGACCCCGAACCGGACATGTTCGACCACTATCACAGCGCCGGCGCCCGCAACTACGGGAAGTTCGCCGATCCGGAAATGGATGCTGCGCTGGAGACCGGTCGGGCGTCTCTCGAAGAAGCAGATCGTCTCGCGGCATACACGACGATGCAGGAGATCGTCGCGGAGCAGGTTCCCGACATCTGGTACACCCGGAACACCTATGGGTACCCGCACCAGGACAACGTCAGGGACCTCACGCTGAGCACGACGTACGCGCTGTGGGACCGGGTCTGGCTCGAGGACTGACGCTCATCGACACACCGCCGACGCGTCCCTCCACCCGAGGGGAGGAGCCGATGACACGTACCTGCAGGCCGGCGAGGAGTGACGGACGGTGCTGAGGTTCATCGTGCGCAAGCTCGCCCATGTCGTGCCCGTGCTGTTCCTGGTCAGCCTGGCCACGATGCTGATGGTCGACCTGAGCCCCGGTGACCCGGCGTACGCCATCCTGGGGGACAACGCCACGCCGGAGCAGGTCGCCCTCATCAACGAAGAGCTCGGGCTCGACGATCCGCTGATGGTGCGCTGGGCGAACTGGGCGAGCGACACGGTGCGCGGCGACCTCGGGACGTCCGTGCGCACCGGGCAGTCGGTCAGCGACGCCCTGCGCGAGCGGGTGCCGGCGACTCTGGAGCTCACCGTGCTGGCGCTGTTGATCGGTCTGCTGGTGGCGATCCCGATGGGCATCTACGCGGCCTATCGGGCCGACCGGTGGTTCGATCGGGCATCCGGACTCGTGACCTCGCTCCTGATCTCGTCGCCGGCGTTCCTCACCGCGGTGCTGTTGTCGTACTTCCTCGCGGTCAAGTTCCAGATCTTCCCGGTGAGCGGTTGGGTGAGCCTGTCCGACAGCGTGTCGGAGAATCTGAAGAGCGCGTTCCTGCCGGCGTTGACGTTGGCGTTGGGCGAGATCGCCGTGTTCTCTCGCCTCTTGCGAGCCGACATGATCGCCACCCTGCAGGACCCGTTCATCCTGACGGCCCGAGCCAAGGGCCTGCCGGATCGGTACATCCTTCTGCGCCACGCGTTCCGGCCATCGTCCTTCTCACTGCTGACACTCTCAGGGTTGTCGCTCGGCCGGCTGATCGGCGGTGCGGTGATCGTCGAGAACGTGTTCGCCATCCCAGGGGTCGGTTCGCTGCTGGTTCAGGCCATCATCGCCGGCGATCTCGTGATGGTGCAGGGCGTCGTGTTGTTCATCGCCATCGTCTACGTGGTGGTGAACACCATCGTCGATCTGTCGTACGGGCTCCTCGACCCGCGAGTCCGGGCGCGGAGCGTGTGACGTGGTCAGGGCGGACGAGCGTCTGAACCCACTCGACACCAGCGTCGAGGCGCCCCGTGAGGCCAAGCCGAGCTTGCTCGATCCCATCGGCCGGGCCGTCGCCCGCCCACCGAAACAGCGTGGACGCTGGCTGTTCTGGCTGGCGGCCGGCTGGCTGATCCTCGTCTCCGCGTTGGCCGTCCTGGCCGACGTGTTGCCCCTGGCGCCGTATGACACACCCGTCGGCCCACCTCTCGAACGGCCGGGATGGTCGTGGTCGGAGCCACTGGGCACGGACCAGTTGGGCCGCAGCATGTTGTCCCGCCTCATCTACGGGGCGCGGGTGTCGTTGTCCGTCGGCGTCGCCGCGATGGCCCTCGGTGCGGTCGTGGGTGGGCTCCTGGGCCTGGTCGCGGGCTACTTCCGGCGGGCCAGCGACTCCGTCATCGGGGTGCTCATGGACACCATGTTGGCGTTCCCGCCACTGGTGTTGCTGTTGGCCATCACCACCGTCATGACGCAGAGCTTCCGGACGCTCATCATCGGCCTGGGCGTCGTCTCGATCCCCGCCTTCGCCCGGCTGAGCCGAGCCAACACCCTGCCGTTCGCCCAGCGGGAGTTCGTGGTGGCCGCCCGCTCGATGGGAGCCCGCCACGGCCGCATCCTGTTCCGGGAGATCCTGCCCAACGTCCTGTTCCCCGTCGGTTCCTATGCCTTCATCGTGCTGGCCGCGATCATCGTCGGGGAGGGATCGCTCAGCTTCCTCGGGCTCGGCATCCCGCCCCCGCAACCATCGTGGGGCGGCATGATCGCATCGGGTCGCAACCTCCTCGCGACTGATCCGTATCTCGTCTTCCTCCCGGCCATGGCGCTGCTTTTGACCGTGTTCTCGTTCAACATCATCGGTGACCGGGCCCGACGACGGTTCGACGTTCGTGAGTCCATGCTCGCTTGACGACTGATCGGATCTCCCATGACCACACGCACACTGCTCGAGGTGGAGAACCTGTCCACCTGGTTCCCCACCTCCCGAGGCATGCTCCATGCCGTCGACGACGTCTCGTTCACGCTCGACACCGGCAGGACCCTGTGCGTCGTCGGCGAGTCGGGATCGGGCAAGTCCGTGCTGGCCCGGTCGGTCATGAACCTGCTGCCCCGGACCGCACTCCGGCCGACGGGTCGAGTCAACTTCGAAGGCGTCGATCTACGCAGCCTGCCTCGAGAGCAGGTCCGCCACCTCTGGGGGACAGACATCGCCATGGTCTTCCAGGACCCGATGACCTCACTCAACCCGGTGGTGCGCATCGGACGCCAGGTCACCGAGTCGTTGCGCTTCCATCGGGGCATGCGCGCCGGCGCGGCCACGCAGCGAGCCGTCGAGCTGCTCTCCCAGGTCGGCATCCCCAGCCCGCAAGCGCGACTGCGCTCCTACCCCCACGAGCTGTCGGGTGGGATGCGCCAACGCGTCTGCATCGCCATGGCACTGGCCTGCGAGCCGAAGCTCCTCGTCGCCGACGAACCCACCACCGCATTGGACGTCACCATCCAGCGCCAGATCCTCGACCTGCTCCAACACCTCCAGGCCGAGCTGGGAATGGCCATGATCCTGGTCACCCACAACCTGGGCATTGCAGCCGGCCGCACCGACGAGATCGCGGTCATGTACGCCGGCCGCATCGTCGAGAAGGGACCGACTCGACAGCTGTTCGTCAACATGCGTCACCCGTACACCGCGGCGCTGCTTTCCTCGATCCCGCGCATCGAGCACCCGAGCCAGATCCGCCTGCACGCCATCCCCGGTCGCCCGTCCAACGTGATCGATCCGTCGCCGGGGTGCCGGTTCGCCGACCGATGTCGGCACGCCCAACCGCGCTGCCTCACCGAGGACCCACCCTTCGTGGCCGGGCCTGACCCCGGCCACCAGTACGCCTGCTTCCACCCGGTGGGCACCCCCGAGGGCGACCAAGCATTGGCCACCAACCTCGCCCAGGGTCACACCGCCGCGGGGCTCGACCTGACGAAACCCGACACCGAGGCCGCGTGATGGCCGGCAGTGGGACCGCCGCCCTCCGCGACCGGGATGACATCCTGCTCTCGGTCGAGCATCTCGTCGTCGAGTACCACGCCCGACAAGGCGGCACCGTCCACGCCGTGTCGGACGTCAGCTTCGACGTGGCGCGGGGCGAGACGCTCGGCCTCGTCGGCGAATCCGGCTGCGGCAAGTCCACGACTGGGCGAGCGATCATGATGCTGCCCCGTCCCACCTCGGGCACGGTGACCTTCGACGGTCTCGACCTCACTGGCCTGAAGGGCAAGGCGCTGCGCAGCAAGCGCACCGACCTGTTGATGATCTTCCAGGACCCCATCTCGTCGCTCAACCCTCGACGCAAGGTGCGCGACATCATCGCCGAGGGCCTCACGATCTGGGGTCGCAAGGGCGACAACGGCCAGATCGACGACGTCCTCGCCGCCGTCGGGCTCGATCCCGAGGCCGTCGCCGACCGCCACCCCCACGAGTTCTCCGGCGGGCAATGCCAGCGCATCGCCATCGCCCGCGCCCTGCTGTTGGATCCCGCACTCATCGTCTGCGACGAGCCGGTCTCCGCGCTCGACGTCTCCGTACAGGCCCAGATCCTCAACTTGCTCAAGGACATGCGGGAGCGGTACCAGCTCACGCTGTTGTTCATCGCCCACGATCTGGCGGTCGTCAAGAACGTCAGCGACCGCATCGCCGTGATGTACCTCGGCAAGCTCTGTGAGGTCGCGCCGGCCGACCAGCTCTACCGCGACCCCCAGCATCCGTACACCGACGCCCTGCTCGAGGCCGTACCCGTTCCCGACCCAGACGCCCCGATCATCCCGATGGAGATCGCTGGCGAGCTGCCCTCCCCCCTCGACCCCCCAAGCGGGTGCCGGTTCCGCACCCGCTGTCCCCGCGCCCAGCCACGATGCGCCTCGGAGGAGCCCGTCATGCGGGCCGTCGCCCCCGACCACTACGTCGCCTGCCACTTCCCCGGAAAGTCCGAAGTGCTGAGCGCCGTGCACGTCGGGTGACCACCGACGATCGTACGGACCCAACGACGCGAGCGCATTGCCCGAAGTGGAGTCGAACGAGGAGGCAGAGCGATGACCGTTGTCATCCGGGGTGGACTGGTCATCGATGGCACTGGGGCGCCTCGGCGCGCCGCTGATGTGGTGGTCGTGGGCGACCGCATTCACGCCATCCTCCCTGCCGGGAACGCCGACACCAGCGGAGCGGCAGTCACCGAACTCGACGGTCTCGTGCTGGCACCGGGGTTCATCGACGTCCACACCCATTACGACGCGGCAGGTGCTGTGGGATCCGGACCTCACGCCGTCGAGCTGGCACGGGGTGACCTCGGTCGTCGTCGGCAACTGCGGGTTCGGGATTGCTCCGATGAGACCTGCGAACCGGACGACCATCGTCAGCACCCTGGAGAACGTCGAGGGGATGAGTGCCGAGGCGCTCGACGAGGGCATCGACTGGTGCTTCGAGACGTTCGCCGAGTACCTCGACGCCGTCGACCGGCGCCGCCCTCGCCTCAACTTCGCCGCTCTCGTAGGACATACACCGATTCGGCTCTCGGTCCTCGGGGACGCCGCGAGTGACCGCGAGGCCACGCCCACCGAGGTCGAGCGCATGCGGGAGCTCGTCGTCGACGCCATGCGGGCCGGGGCGGTGGGCTTCGCCACGTCGAAGGTCGCCGTGCATACCGGGGCCGCGGGGAAGCCAGTGCCCAGCCGACTGGCGAGCCTCGACGAGCTCGAGGGGTTGGTGACCGCGCTCGGCGACGTCGGCGCCGGGATCATCGTTGTCGCCGGTGGTCCCGGACTCGGGTTCGAGGAGATCGCCAACGTCGCCACCGTCTCGGGACGACCGGTGTGCACCATGGGTAGCCCGGACGCGTCTCTCGAAGATCACGAAGCAGCCGGCCTGTGGCTGCAGATCGCCTGCCGGCCGTTCGTCTTCCAGGTCACGATGCTCGATCCGTTTCCGTTCGGCGTCGTTCCCGCCTTTCGAGAAGTGCTCGCGGCCCCACGGACCGATCGCCGCTACCTGTACGAGGACGCAGCTTGGCGGGCCCGGGCCAGACTGGGCTTCGACCAGGCTGCCCCTACGGCACCGCAGCTTCGCCGCGTGTCGGTCGCCGAGAGCTCAACCCATCCCGAGCTCGCCGACGGCACCACCCTCGTGGAGCGCGCGGCCAGCGTCGGCCTGCACCCGATCGACCTGATGCTCGACGTCGCACTCGCCGACGGGCTGAGCACGCGCTTCTGGGTGGTCTTCGGCAACGACGACGTCGATGCGCTCGGCCGCCTCCTCGCCGACGACCGCGTCGTCGTCGGGATCTCCGACGCTGGCGCGCATGCCAGCCAGATCTGCGATGCGGTCTTCGCCACCTCGCTGCTCCAGGAGTGGGTGCGCGAGCGGCAGGTCCTCACGCTCGAGCAGGCGGTGCGGCACCTCACGTCGCACCCGGCCGAGGTGTTCGGGTTGCGTGAGCGCGGCATCATCGAGCCCGGGGCGTTCGCCGATCTCGTGGCATTCGATCCGTCCACCGTCGGCTACGACCGATTCGAGCGTGTGCACGATCTGCCCGCCGGCGCCGACCGCCTGGTCAGCCGCAGCCGAGGCATCGAGCACATCTGGATCAACGGGGTCCAGACCCGGCGCGACAGCGTCGACGTCGACTGCCGTCCAGGTCACGTGCTGCGGGGTGGCGCGGTGGGCCGGGTGAGAGATCGAGACGGCGATGCGAGAGGCACCAGGTGACGCGTCCCCGATCGGACGAGGGCGACGGTGTCGACTCGGCGACACAACCGTTCGATGTCGTGATCCGCGGCGGCCGCGTCCTGGATCCGTCGCGTTCCGTCGACGCAGTCGCCGACGTGGGTATCCGGGGCGACCGGATCGTCGCCGTCGGTCCCGACCTCGACGTCGGGCACGCCGCGGTGGTCGACGCCACGCGGCGGCTCGTGTGCCCAGGACTCGTTGACCTCCATGTCCATGGTTTCGAGTGGGCGACGGACTTCGGGCTGCCACCCGACGACGTCGGGATCAACGCCGGCGTGACCACCGCCGTGGACATGGGAAGCGCCGGTGCATGGAGCTTCCCCGCGTGGTGCCACCACATCGCCGACAGGTCTGTGACCGAGCTCTTCGCATTCATCAATGTCACGCTCATCGGGTCGATGCAGGCCGGCCGCGGCGGGCCCAACGTGTTCCAACCGAACTTCGTCAGCGCCGAGGCGATCGTGAGCATGTACGCCCGGTACCCGGAGCGGCTCCGCGGGATCAAGACCTATGCCGAATCCGGCGGATGGTCCCAGGGCTGGGGCGAGCCGTTCCTCCAACAGGCGATGCAGGCCGCCGAGCGGACCGGCCTTCCCGTGTACATCCACACCGGCGAGCTGCTGGCCGTCGACGAGGCGAACCGTCCCGATCCGGACGAGGTGATGCCGACGATCCTGGCCGCCGCCAGGCCCGGCGACATTCTCGGCCATTGCTACAGCGGCATGCCCGACGGCGTGCTCGGGCGCCACCGGCGCCCCACAGGCGACCTGCGCTCGGTGGTCGAGGCCGGCATCCTGCTCGACGTCGGCCACGGGTTGAACTTCTCGTTCGAGACCGCTCGGCGCATGATCGACGGCGGGCTGCTCCCCGACATCATCAGCTCGGATGTCCACTGCGCGCTCGCGGGAGTCCACGACGAGTCGCCACTGACCTGGAGCCTCGTCGGGACCATGTCGAAGCTGCTCGCGCTCGGCGTTCCGCTGGAGAAGGTGATCGAGGCGAGCACCGCCGCGCCGGCTGCGGTCATCGGGATGGCGGACGACATCGGCACCCTCGCTCCTGGCACGCGAGCCGACATCACCATCCTCGAGGAGCTCGAAGGCGAGTGGGTGTTCGTCGACTCGTCGGACGATCGGCTGACGACTCATCGGCGCCTGGTCCCCACCACCGTCGTTCGCGCCGGTCGGCCGATCACACCGACCCGCCGACTCCTCCGCGACGTTCTGCCGAGTGCGGAGCGAGGCGAGCCCGTCGACGCTCCGTCAGGCTCGGAGTGACGAGATGCTGGCGTCGACGTCCGCTCCCCTCGTCATCGAGGCTGCGATCAACGGGATGACGACGCCGGCAAGGAATCCGAGCGTGCCCCAGTCCGCCGAGGAGATTGCCGCCGAGTCGGTGGCATGCATCGAGGCGGGCGCGTCCGTCATCCACACGCACCTGCCCGATCTGCGGCTCAGCGTGGAGGAGACCATCAATGGCTACCTGGCTGCCTGGCAGCCGGTTCTCGAGGCGCGTCCCGACGCGCTGCTGTACGCCACGTTCCGGGACGTTCCCGACGCGGCGGGCCGCAGCGCCCACATCTGGGCGTTGGCGCAGGCCGGGGTGACCACGCTGTCCTACGTCGACACGGGGTCCGTCAGTGTCGGGGAGGCCGGCGCTGACGGGTTGCCCGCCGGAACATCGGTGTATGTCAACACGTACGACGATTGCCGTTACATGTTCGACCGCTGCCACCGGTTCGGCCTCGGTGCGAGCATCGCCGTGTTCGAACCTGGGTTCCTCCGAGTCGTACTCGCCTACGCGTGGGCCGGGAGGCTGCCCGCCGGATCGATGGTCAAGTTCTACTTCGGTGGCGATCGCAGCCTGTTCACCGGACGCCCCACGCCCATCACGTTCGGACTGCCGCCAACGCCACCCAGCCTCGACGCCTACCTCGCGATGCTCGGAGACACGGCGATCCCGTGGGCAGTGGCGGTACTGGGCGGCGACGTTACCCGGTCGGCGATCGGTCAGGAGGCGGTTGTCCGAGGTGGGCACCTCCGCCTCGGCCTCGAGGACTTCGCCGGAGACCGCACCCCGACGAACGTCGAGCTCATTCTCGAGGCGGTCGAGCTCGGCCGCCGTCTGGGGCGACACGTCGCCACGCCCGCGCAGGCCGCCGACCTCCTCGCCCTGAAACCGCTTGGCCGAGCTGCAGGCGGTGAGCGATGAGCGGCTCTGGGGCGCTCATCGCTCACCGCACTCCAGCACTCGATTCGTGCGATGAGCAATCGGCGTCCTATGAGCGCTCATCGCTCATCGCTCACTGCCGTCGGAGGTGGATGAACACTCAGCTCCTGCGGGCTGACGCAACAGCCTCCGGGGACTGCTGTGAAACAGAGGACGGACTCCGCGTGAGAACGGTTCGCGTCGGGTGACCACCGATGGTCACGGCGACCGGCCCGTCGAACGGCTGCAGTACGGGTTCGTGCCCTTGACCCAGCCCGGGCGGCCGCCGGGTCGGGCCGAGATCGAGGCGCTCGAGGCGATGGGAGCCGCCTCGTTGTGGGCACCGGGGCACGTTGCTTCCGGCCGACCCGTGCCTGAGGCGGTGGTGGGTGCCGCCCGCCTCGCTGCGCTCAGCGAGCGGGCGACCGTCGGAACGGCCGTGTTGTTGGCACCGCTCTACCACCCTGTCATCGTGGCCAAGCAGTTCGCCGAGCTCGACGTCGCGACAGCAGGGCGGATGATGCTCGGAGTGGGTGTCGGTGGCGAGTACCCGTCGGAGTTCCGGGCCTGCCAGACACCGGTCGAGGATCGCGGTGCTCGGGCCGACGAGGCCATCACAGTCATTAGGCGTCTGTGGTCGGCGGCCGGCGCCGGTGACGGCGAGATCGACCACGCCGGGCCATGTTGGCCGTTCGAAGGGGTGGGGATCATGCCACCGCCCGTCCAGCCGGGCGGCCCGCCGATCATCGTGGCCGGTCGGAAGCCGCCAGCCATGCGCCGGGCCGGCGCGCTCGGCGACGGCTGGATGCCGTTCCTGTGCTCACCCGATCAGTACGCCCAGTCGGTGCGGCTCGTGCGGGACCACGCCGTCACGGTCGGGCGGGACCTGTCGTCGTTCCACTGGATGTGCTTCGTGTACGTCAGCGTCGCCCGTGACGCCGCCGAGGCTCGCCGCAAGGCGCTGGACTTCATCGGGGCGGGGCAGGCGGGCGACGGTTCCCGCTTCGACGCCGTGGTCGACCGCGTCGCCGCCCTCGGGACGTCGTCGCAGGTGGCGGCGCGGCTGCGCGAGTTCGTCGACGCCGGCGTGCGCCACTTCGTGGTGATGCTGTGCGAGCGGGACGACCAGGTTGCGGCCGCCCGGGTGGTCATGGACGACGTCGTGCCCGAGGTGGGCGATGCAGTGTCCTGAGATGTCTCGCCCGGGGCCACGTCATCTCGCCTCCCAGAACGTCGAAGCGGCGTTGGTGAGGTCGGGCCGGATGCCGACGACGCCGGTTGGCGACTGACGGTGCACGAGATCGGTGGCGAACGCGTCGGCGACGGCCTCGACGGTCCAGATGTCGCGGGTCAGGACGGGCAACCAGACCGCCGGATGGGTCATGATCGAGAGCTGCCCGCCCTCGATGCGGACGATCTGGCCGTTGACATCACCGGAGCGATCCGAGAGCAGGAACACCGCCACAGGGGCGTTCACCTCCGGATCCGGCGTCTCCCCGCCGTACATCGGCAGGCCGCTGGCCTCGAGGTAGCGGCGGGTGGTGTCGACCATCCGCGTCCTGCCAAGCGGGGAGATGGCGTTGCAGCGCACCCCGCTGCCGGCCAGTTCGGCCGCCCAGGCGTAGGTGAACGAGGCCACTGCCCCCTTGGTCGCGCCGTAGACGCCCATCATCGGGATCCCAGCGTGGGCCCCAGACGTCACGTTGACGATCGAGCCCGAGCCTTGGCGCAGCATGTGCTGGGCAGCGTGGCTGGCGCAGAACGCCGTGCCCAGGACGTTCGTCGCGGTCAGCGAGGCGACGTCGCCGGGATCCATCTCCGCGAGTCGGCTCATCGAGAACAGGCCGGCGTTGTTGACCAGACCGTCGATGCGCCCGAACGTGTCGACGCAGGCACTCACGACCTCCGCCGCCTCACGCCATGACGAGACGTCCGCGGTGACGCCCACCGCCTCGCCCCCGCCGGCCACGATCTGCGAGACCACCTCCGCAATCGGGTCGCGGTCGACGTCGTTGACCACGACGGAGGCGCCCGCTGATGACGCGGCGCGGACGTAGGCGGCGCCCAGTCCGCGACCGGATCCGGTGACGACGACGCACTTGCCCTCCAACGCCTGCGGCATGCCAGTGCGCCTCGTCACCCGAGTAGGGCAGGCTCGGTCCGGCTGATGAGGTTCCAGAGCACGTCGAACTGGGTCCGCCCGACCTCTGGTGATCCGTTGACGGCGGCGGTCAGGGCGGCCGTCTCGCTGTCGATCAGGATCGGGGCTCCGGCCGCCTCGGCCAGCAGCTGGACCTGGCACTGCCGTTCCATCGCGATGAACCACCAGGCCGCCTCCTCGACCGATCCGCCGACGGTGAGCAGCCCGTGGTTGGCGAGGATCGCCGCCTTCATCGTGCCCATCACCTCGGCGATGTGCTCGCCTTCGCGATCGTCGAACACGATGCCGGAGAACGGCACGAGGGCGTGGTCGGCGAAGAAGGCGCACGCGTCCTGGGTCAACGGATCGAGCAGTCGACCGAACGTCGACCAGGCCTTGCCGTACGGCGAGTGCGAGTGAGCGACGGAGACCACGTCGGGGCGGGCGGCGAGGAGCTGGCCGTGGATGGCAACACCAGCAGGATTCACGTCTCGCGGTCCTGCGACAACGTTTCCGCTTCCGTCGACCAGTACCAGGTCGTTCACACGGATCTGCGCCCAATGCACGCCGAGCGGGTTCATCCAGTACGAGTCCGGCTCCTCGGGATCGCGTGCCGAGATGTGACCGGCCGCACCTTCCTCCAGCCCGAACCTGGCGAACAGGCGGAACGCCACGACGAGCCGCAGCTGGCGGTGGCCGCGCTCCTGCTCGACGGTCCTCGCCTCCGGTTGGAATTGCGTGACAGTCGGCAGCACGGGCGTTCTCCTGTGGTGGCTCAGTCCAAGAGCGCGACTTGCACGTCACGCTGGCCGGTGTACGGGTTGCGGCCGTGGGCGGTGTAGATGTTGTCGACGATCATCACGTCCCCGGCATGCCATGGGAACGACACGACCACCTCCGACAGCCCGTGCGCCACCGCCCGGTAGTCGTCGTCACTAATCGGCGACCCGTCCCCATAGGTGACGTGGTAGGGCCGCGGGCGTCCGGCGCGATCGTAGAGATCGAGGTACGTCTCGTAGACGGGACCGAGCCACTCCGGATCGATGATCTGGGTCAGGATGTGATTGAAGTAGACCCGGTCGCCGCGCCGAGGGTGCGTGGCGAAGGCCGCCTTGTGGAGGCGGGTCGACAGGCTGCCGTCGGGCATCCACTCGAACTCCATCTCCAGTCGTCGGCAGGACTCCTCGATCTGTTCGCTGTCGTCCGTCGAGAACCCTTGGCGCAACGTGGCGTGGTAGATCTGCGCGTGTTCCTCCGAACGGTGAGGCACGTCCGGCGCCCGGAAGTTGCGGTGGTACGTCAGTCCGCGGGCCTCCAGCTCCGAGAGGAAGCGATCGTCGAGCATCCTCGTGAACCGCCGCATGTCGCCGATGATCGTTTCGCCGCCGGAGGCCGCAGGAACGTGGCAGTAGAAGACGATCTTCGACGGGTAGTGCTTCAGGTAGGCCATCTCCTGGTGCAGCTTGATGTCGACCGACGCCGGAACCTGGGTCGCCTCGTACACGTTGCGGCCCAACTGGTCGCGCGGCGTCGCCCCACCGGCGTACCCGAAGGCGTGCGGCGGGGCGTGGGCGATGAGGTCGGCGAAGGCGTCGGTCCGTTCGATGGGGAAGCCGCGCAACACGACGGCGCCGTACTGGTCGAGCAGAGCGTCGAAGACCTCGGCGTGGCCGGCAAACCAGGACACCGCGTCCGCGGTCTCGATTGCGAGCGTCGGACCGGCGGGCTGCACGAAGAGCGGCGGGTGATCAGCGAACGGCGCGTGAACGTGGACGTGCGGTCCGAGCTCGCCTCGACAAATGGTTTGATCAGTCAACTCATTCAGCCTAAGACTGTCGTCGTCGACATGTCCAGAGCTGAGGACTATTTGCTCACAACGATGGGAATCGGGGCGGCCGGCGCTCCCGAAAGCTCGCCACACCCTCGGCGAAGTCGGGATACGTCGCGAAGCGGACGCTCTCCTCCACGGAGACGTCCCAGGCCTCGGCGAACTCCTGGTCGAGGCTCGACCAGACCTGTTCACGGATGGCGGCCATCGAGCGGGGCGACGACCACTCGGCGAGGAGGGCGGCATACGCCTCCGCCTCGGGCACGACATCGTCGGGTGCGCAGGCGCGAGAGGCGAGGCCGATCGAGACCATCTCGTCGCCGCTGATCGTGCGTGCCGACAGCAGCAGATCCAACGCCCGCTCGACTCCGATCAGGCGAGGCAAGAGCCACGCCATCCCATACTCGGCGCACAGGCCGCGACGGGCGAACGCGGTGGTGATCTTGGCGCTGGCGCTGACGAAGCGCACATCACAGAAGCACGCCTGCAACAGGCCGACTCCGGCACACGCGCCGTTGATGGCGGCGACCATCGGCTTCGGGCACAGCCGCGGGGTGAACATCGGCCGACGGCCGTCGAGGTCGATCTCGCCCCGTGCCGCCTCGTCCTCCAACTGCTCGACGTCGACTCCGGGACAGAACGACGTTCCGGCCCCGGTGACGACGACGGCGCGGACGCGCTCGTCGGCCGCCGCCGCATCGAGGGCGGCGAAGTAGTCGTTCTCGAGCGCCAGCGACCACGCGTTGTGCCGATGCGGGCGGTTGAACCGCACGGTCATGACGCCGTCGTCGGACACCGCGGTGTCGACGGAGCTTTGTGCAAACCTCTCCATTCGGATGCGAACGGTACCTGCGACGTGCTGATCCTCGATGACGATCTGGAGGAGTTCCGGATGACGGTGCGCCGTCGGGCCGAAGCACGCATCGGCCCGCTCGTCGAGGACCTGGATCGGACCCAGCGGTTCTCGGACGAGGTGTGGAAGGAGCTCCGCGACCTCGAGCTCTTCGCCCTGCCGTTCCCCGCCGAGGTCGGGGGATCGGGTGGGTCGTTCCTGCCGTTCATCGTCGCCACCGAGGAGGTGGCAAGGGTCGGCGCCACGCCGGCGCTCTACCCCGGCACCACGGTGCAGGTCGCGATGACCATCCTGAAGTACGGATCAGACCGCCAGATCGAGACCTGGGTGCCGCGCCTCGCCAGCGGCGAGAGGATCGCCGCATGGGCGTTCACCGAGCCGCAGACGGGGTCCGATCCGCGCCAGCTCGAGACCACCGCATCGCCCGACGGTGAGGGCTGGATGCTGTCCGGTCAGAAGCTGTTCATCTCCTTCGCCGCCCGCGCCGATGTGGCGCTGGTGTTCGCCCGTACCCCGAGTGGCGGCGTCGGAGCCTTCCTCGTCGAGACGAGGGATCCGGGTTGGACCACCGGGCGGCCGCCCGAGCTGCTGGCGTTCGGTGGCGTGGAACCGGCTCCCGTCTTCCTCGATGACGTGCGGGTGGGACCCGAAGGGGTCGTCGGCGATGCTGCCGCAGGCTTCGACGTCATGCTTGCCGGCGAGGCGCAAGGGAAGGTGCGGGTGGCGGCGATCTGCGTCGGCATTGCGCAGCGGGCCGTCGACGAAGCAGCCCGCTGGGCGCTGCAGCGGACGCATCGCGGCCAGCCGATCGGGCGCAAGTTCCCGACGGTGCAAGCACTCCTCGGTCAGATGGAAGCCGACGTGCTCGGGGCACGAGCACTCGTGCGCAGCGTCGCCGATCTGATCGACCGCGATCTGCCGGTCAGCAAAGCGGCGGCGGCCGCTCGACTCGTCGCCGGACGGTGCGCTCAGGAGACCACCAGTGCGGCACTCCAGATCTGCGGCGCCTACGGCCTCACTCGTGACCTCCCGGTCGAACGCCTCTACCGCGAGGGCAAGTTCTACGAGGTCGCCCAAGGTGTCGCGGAGATCCAGCGGATCATCGTCGCCCGCGAGGTGCTCGGCGAACACGAGCAGGCGATCGACAGCCCGAGGCGGTAGCCGCAGTCAGGTCAACTCGACAGCTCGGTCCCGCAGCATGCGGTAGTCGAGCTTGCCATTGGGACCGCGCTGCAGCGAGTCCACGGCGTACACGCGCTTCGGCGCCTTGTAGCCGGCGAGACGAGCTTTGACGTGGGAGATCAATGCCGCTTCGTCGTACGTGGCTCCAGGCCGCAGCTCGACGAGGGCGGTCACCGCCTCCCCGAACACGGCGTCGGGAACACCGACGCAGGCGCAGTCGACCACGTCGGGGTGCGCCTTCAACACCTCTTCGACCTCTTCGGCGAAGACCTTCTCACCGCCGGTGTTGATGCACTGCGACCCGCGGCCGAGGAGACGGAGCGTGCCATCGACCTCGACGGTGGCGAAGTCTCCCACGACAGTCCAGCGCTCGCCGTCGATCAGCTTGACCGTGGCGGCCGTCTTGGCCTCGTCCTTGTAGTAGCCGATCGATCCGCGGCCCCGATGCGCCACGAGACCGACCACACCAGAGCCCGGTACCACGTCGTGGTCGTCCTCGTCGAGCACCCGCGTCTCCGGACCGACCGTGAACGCGACGCCGGTCGTCGGGGCCGCATCTCCGGTGGACACGACCGAGCGGGCCAGGCCGATGACCTCCGTCGAGCCGAGCGTGTCGACGATGATGAGCCGACTGTTGTGCCGCAGCAGGCCCTGCTTGGTCTCCGGCGACATCATCGCTCCCGACGACGTGATGATCCGCAGGGAGCTGATATCCCACCGGCGAGGCTCGGCGTCGAGGACGGCGAGGATCGGCCTGGCGAACACGTCGCCGACGATGGCGATCATGGTCACGCGATCGCGATCGATCGTATCGAGCAGGTCGACCGCTGAGAAGCTGCGGCCCGTCAGCGTGACGACGCAGCCGCCCGACGACAGCGTCGAGATCGCCGTGACCATGCCCATGTTGTGCATGAGCGGCGCGCACGGCACGAACACTGGACCCGGCTTCGTCAGCTGCGCGCGCACGTCGGAAACCCCTCCGTCCTCGGGGTACCGAACGGCCGCCGTGCGGTTGAGCACCACGAACAGGTCGTCCTGACGCCACATCACGCCTTTCGGCAGCCCGGTCGTGCCGCCCGTGTAACTGATGTAGAGGTCGTCCGGCGAACGGCCCCACGGTGGGACGGTACGGGCCGAGGCGGGCCTCGACACGACGTCCTCGTACGGCACGGCCCACGGGGGGCACACGCCACTGCCGTCATCGACCCACAGCCAGCGCTGCACGCGTGGGACGCGAGCGTGCAGCTGCTCGATCCGGTCGCTGAAGGCCCCGTGGAAGACGACGACACCCGCGTCTGCGTTGTCCCACAGGTAGACGAGCTCGTCGGCGCCGTAGCGGTAGTTCGTGTTCACCGGTGGCACACCGAGCTTGAAGGCGGCGAACACGGCCTCCAGGTACTCGGGGCACGAGTGGAGGTACTGGGCGAACGTCGCCTGCCGGTCCAGGCCCCACTCGAGGAGCGCGGCGGCGAGCGCGTCGGCCCGTCGCTCGAAGTCGGTCCACGAGAACCGGCGGTCCCCCTGCACCTGCGCGGTGGCGGAGGGACGCATGTCCGCCACGGTCTCCCACACATCGGCGAAGTTCCAGGACGTCAACGGCACGCTCGTCGTCAGCGGAACGGTGAATAGTCGACGGGACGCTTCTCGACGAAGGCCTGCTTGCCCTCGTGTGATTCGTCCGTGGTCAGGAACAGCTCCAACGCGTCGAACGCGAGCGCGCCCACGGCACCCATCGACTCGCTGTCGACGTTGAACGAGTGCTTGAGCACCCTGAGCGCGGTCGGGCTCTTCGAGAGCAACTCGTCGGCCCACTCACGCACCGTCGCGCGGAGGCGGTCGGGCGGGACGACGGCGTTGACGAGGCCCCAACGTTCCATCGTTGCGGCGTCGTACTGACGGCAGAAGAACCACAGCTCCCGGGCCCGCTTCTCTCCGATGATGCGGGCCAGGTACGCCGTTCCGTAGCCGGCGTCGAACGAGCCCACCTTCGGCCCGACCTGGCCGAACCGGGCGGTCTCGACGGCCACCGTGACGTCGCAGAGGACCTGCAGCACGTGCCCACCGCCGATGGCCAACCCGTTGACGGCGGCGATCACCGGCTTGGGGATCGATCGGATGACGTGATGCAGGTACTCGACCTCGAACATCCCGGACTCAGACGGCCCGTAGTCACCGGTCTCCGCCATCTGCTTCTGGTCGCCGCCGCTGCAGAACGCCCGGTCGCCGGCACCGGTCAGCGCGACGACACCGACGTTGCGGTCGGCCCACGCAGCCCGGAAGCAGGCAATCAGCTCCTCGACCGTCTGCGCCCGGAATGCGTTGTATCGTTCAACTCTGTTGATGGTAATCCAGGCCAGCCCGTCGTCGACCTCGTACACGACATCGACCAGTTCGCGCACTGCGCGCCTCCTTCCTCCGCGACCCGTCGGACTCTAATGAGCAACTCACCGATCGACGAGTTGCACCGGCTCCTCGACGAGACCCTTCCCGAGGGATGGGCCGACGCCGCCGAGGCGGATGACGTCGGTGCGCTGCGTTCGCTGCGTCGCGGCCTCGATGTCCGTGCCGTGATCGCCCGGCTCGGCGCCGCGGGGTGGGTCGCCCCGCACTGGCCGGTCGAGCACGGCGGACGGGGTCTTGACGAGTCGCAGGCGCGAGCCGTGTACGAGCTGCTCGATCGCTGGAACGTGCCGCGCACTCCCCGTGGGTCCGGGTTCGTGCTCGCCGCGCCGGCGATCCGCGCGTTCTCCGAGGAGGCCACCAAGCGCCGGTTCCTGCCGCGCATCGTGACCGGTGAGGAGCAGTGGGCCCAGCTGTTCAGCGAACCTGGCGCAGGATCGGACCTGGCGTCGCTCGCCACCAGGGCGGTCCGTGACGGCGACGAATGGGTGGTCAACGGGCAGAAGGTGTGGACGACGCTGGCCCAGGAGTCGCAGTTCGCCATGCTCCTCGCGCGCACCGATCCGGACGTGCCCAAGCACGACGGCATCACGTACTTCGGCGTCGATCTGCGGGCGCCGGGCGTCGAAGTTCGGCCGCTGCGTCAGATCACCGGCGAGACCGAGTTCAACGAGGTGTTCTTGACCGACGTACGGATCCCTGACCTCCATCGCATCAGCCCGGTCGGTGAAGGATGGGCGGCCAGCCACGCGACCCTGTCCGCGGAGCGCCTGACCCTGTCGGGGACCTCGGCGCGTCAGCGTCAGTCCCGCGGCATCCTCGGCGGCAAGACGATCGACGAGGTCCTCGAGTTGGCACAGTCCTCGACGCTCGCGCCCTCGACCCGCGATCGCCTGGCTCAGGCCTACATCGACAGCAAGCTGCTGGCGCTGACCGTGGAACGCTCCGTCGCTGGATCGTCGGGGCCACCCGGGGCGGTCACGAAGGTCGGCAAAGCGACCACGAACAAGGATCTGCAGGTGCTCGCCGTCCACCTGCTCGGCGCCCGCGCGACGGCCTGGCCCGAGGACGACGTGGAAGCCGAGCGGTACAACCGCGAGTTCCTCCGCACCCGGGCGAACTCCATCGAGGGCGGGACGTCGGAGATCCAACGCAACGTCATCGGCGAGCGTGTGCTGGGCCTGCCCCGTGAACCCGACGCGTACAAGGGCAGGCCGTGGAGTGAGGTGCCGAGGTCATGACCCTTGTTGTCCGCGACGACGCCGATCGCGTCGCGACGCTGACGTTGAACCGACCCGACAAGCTGAACGCCCTCGATCCGGCAACCTTCGTCGAGCTCCGTGCCCATCTTGATGCGCTCTGCACGGACGAAGGTGTCGAATGCGTCGTGCTGACGGGAGCCGGTCGATCCTTCAGCGCCGGCCACGACCTCGGCGCGATCGCCTCAGGGAGAGGCCGCGCCGAGCCGCAACTTCGAGGCGGAGACCATCGACCAGCTGGAGCGACTCCCGCAGCCGACGATCGCCAAGATCCGGGGTCACTGCCTGACCGGCGGGCTCGAGCTGGCCCTCGCCTGCGACCTGCTCGTCGCCACGTCGTCGGCCCGGCTCGGCGACACCCACGGGCAGTGGGGGCTGGTCCCGGTGTGGGGCATGTCGGTGCGGCTGCCAGAGCGGGTCGGGCTGTCGACGGCGAAGGAGCTGACGTTCACGAGCCGACAGATCGATGGTGCGACGGCGGCCTCGATCGGCCTCGTCGACAGAGCGGTGCCCGACGACGACCTCGACGCCGTCGTCGAGACGCTGGCCGAGGAGATCGTCGCCAACTCTGCAGGGACCAACCGGATCTGCAAGTCACTGCTGGCCGCGCGGGGATCGATGAGCCGGGACGCGTCCCTCGTCTTCGAACGGGCCATGCCCTTCGGGCGGCCAGCTGACACGCGTGAGCGAATGGGGCGGTTCCGTCGCGGGCGCGCCGCGGACGATTCGCCCGGGACATGAACGAATGACTGCCGGATTCGATCCAGCGGCATTGCGCGGGCGCAACGCCTTGGTGACTGGTGGAGGGTCCGGGATCGGCCGGGCGACTGTCGATGCGCTGGCCGGGCTGGGCGCCGCGGTGGCCGTGCTCGACAAGGACGCCGACGCGGCCGTGTCGGCCGCGGCGGAGGTGGCCGCGGCCGGCGGGACGGCGACGCCGTTCTCCGTTGATCTCGCCAGGCTCGATGAGCTCGATGATGTCGTGGACCGCGTGAGCAGCGAGCTCGGACCGTTGACGATTCTGGTCAACAACGCGGGCATCATCGGCGGCGCCCTTCTCGCGACGACGCTCGAGCAGTGGCATCGCGTGCTCGACGGTCAACCTGAGCGCCGCGTTCGTGCTCGTGCGGGCGGTGGGATCCCGGATGCTCGCTCGTGGCCTCGGCGGCAGCATCGTCAACGTCAGCTCCAGCTCGGCGTTTCGAGCGGTCAGCTCGGGCGGCGCGTACGGAGTGTCGAAAGCTGGGCTCGGCGCCCTGACCAGAGCGGCGGCGTGGGAGCTCGGACCGCACGACATCAATGTCAACACGGTCGCGCCGGGCGTGACGCGCACATCCATCACGATCGACGCCTTCGGTGACGACCTCGGCCTCGAACAGGCCGTTCGCGACGGTCCCCTGTCCAACCTCCTGCACCGAGTCTGGAGCCCGAGGATGTGGCCAACGTGATCGCGTTCTTGTGCCTGCCGGCCAGCCGCCAGATGACCGCCCAAGTCCTCCAGACCAGCGCCGGCGCGGTTGTCTGCGCCGGATGAGCCGAGCCGGGATCGTTCTCTGGAGGATCCGGTGTCAGATGTGACACCAATTCGTCCGAAGATGTCGGCGCTCGAGTGGTGAAGAGGAGGCGAGATGGGACAGCTCAGCGGGAAGGTTGCCATCGTGACGGGAGCGGGCACGGGGCTCGGTGCCTCCACGGCCCGCGCGTTCGCCCGGGAGGGCGCCGACGTGGTCCTCGTCGGTCGGCGGGGCGCCAAGCTCGATGAGACGGCCGAGACGATGCTCGAGTGTTCGGGCCGCGCTTCCATCGTGATCGGCGACGTGGCGCTGGAGGCGACGGCATCGGAGGCGATGGCGGTCGCGACCGATCAGTTCGGCGGGTTGGACATCGTCGTGAACAACGCCGGCATCCATGCCCACCCCCTGCTCGTCCACGAGACACCCGTCGAGGAGTTCGACGAGTTCGTCGCCGTCGACCTGCGCGGTCCGTTCCTGTTCACCAGGGCGGCCGTGCCGTCCATGTTGGAGCGCGGCGGTGGCTCGATCATCAACATCTCATCAATGGTTGCCCTCGTCGGATTCAAGTACTCGTGCTCCTACGCCACCGCCAAGGGTGGGCTCATCTCGCTCACCCGCACCACGGCCGCCGATTATGGCGCCGGTGGGATCCGCGCCAACTGCATCTGTCCGGGCGGGATGGAGCCCGTCGAGCGCGGCAACCTCGAACCCAGCGACTACATCCGACTCAACGAGGCAGCAGGCCTGGCCGGGGGGATGCTCATCGACCGCATCGCCCACGTGGACGAGGTGGCGGAACTGGTCCTCTTCCTCGCCGGTCCACAGTCGCTGTCACTCACGGGGGCCGTCATCCCGTTCGATGCCGGCTTCACCGCTCACTGAGAAAGGGGAGCTGCAGTCGTTCGCCCGCCATCCAGGTGCGAGCCGGGCGATCAACCTTGTGGGTGATCGGCGATCAGGCGCTGCGACAGCGGGAACTTGAACAGCGCCTCGGCGTTCGGTGGGTGATCAGCTCGACCTCGTCGGCCGGGCACGCCCTCGAAGAGCTCCTTGCAGGCGGCCTGCGTGTAGGGGAACGGGGTGTCGGCGTGTGGGTAGTCGGACTCCCACAGGATGTGGTCGATCTGGAAGTCGTAGCGGTACTTCAACCCCACCGGCTCCTCGATCATGCAGAACCACATGTTGCGCTTGGCGACCTCCGACGGCAGCACATCGGCGTTCGTCGACGTGGGTCCAGTACTGGTGGCGGTCCCACTGCCGGTCGGCCCGCTCGATCGCGGCGGTGATCCAGCCGATCCCGCCCTCCGACCACACGAGCTTGATGTTCGGGAACTTCCGGGGCAGCGGACTGACCATCAGGTTCACCGCAGAGCGGGCGGCGTGGGTGAAGGCAGCGGCGATCTCGACCATCGGCACCTTGCCGTCCAGGGTCACCTGCGGAAGCGCCCCGCCGATGTGCATGCAGATGGGCAGCTCGGCCTCCTCGCAGAGCGCGAACAGCGGCTCCCAGTAGTCGTCGTGATAGCCGGGTAGCCCGAGGTTGGCCGGGTCCTCCATCCAACACAGTGCTTTGGCGCCCTCGTTCCAGGCAGCGCGTCGGTCTCGGCGACGGCCAGGTCGACGTCCCACACCGGGGCGATCGTCATCGGCACGAGCACCTCGGGGGCGGTGGCGCACCACTCGTCGATGACGAAGTCGTTCCATGCCTGAACGCACGCCACCGCCAGCTCCTTGTCGGCGAACGTCTCGAACTTGCGGCCGGCGAAGCCGGGCAACGTGGGGAACGCGACGCTGGCGAAGATGCCGTTGGAGAGCAGGTCCTTGGCCCGCTCCTTGGGGTCGTAGCAGCCAGGGATCATGTCGTCGAAGCGAGCCGGCTCGAGGCCCCACTGCTCGCGCGGCTTGCCGGCGACAGCGTTGAGTCCCATCGTCATCTCTGCACCGCCGTCCCAGACCCACATCTCCCGGCCGTCACGCTCGATGACGTGGGGAGCACGGTCCTTGAACTTGGCCGGCACCCGGTCGGACCAGACGTTGCGCGGCTCGACGATGTGATCGTCGACGCTGAAGAGCGTGAACATGATTGCCCCCCGATCGCTCGGAACAGTATAGCTGATTGTACTTCTTCTCAGATCGTCTTCTCCGCCGCAAGCGCGTCGATCTCATCGTCGCCGAACCCGAGCTCCTGCAGGATCTCGTGCGTGTGCTCACCGAGCTCCGGCGCGGGTGCCGGATCCGATATGGCTGACCGGCCACGCGTCCGGCCTCTTTCACGAACGTGTACTCGCCGGCGCGGGGGTGCTCAGCGGTGTGAAACGTCTCGCGGACCTGGAGGTGCGGGTCCTCGGCCGCCTCGAGCACGGACCGGTAGGCGGGACCCATCGCGATGTCGTGCTCGGCGGCCACGAGCATCCATTCGGCGAGGGTCTTGGCGGAGATGATCGATTGCAGCTCGTGGCGCAGCTGCTCCTCGCCGCGGCCGAAGTCGATCCCGGCGCCAGGCTCGTTGCTGCTCCCGCCGCTGTGTGCCTCCAGCAGGTCGGTACGCCCAACGGCAAGACAGAAGTTGCGCCAGAACTTGGGCTCGATGCAGCAGAACAGGACGTTCTTGCCGTCGGCGCATTGGTAGTACTGGTACTTGGCGCCCGTCATCTGCCCTTCGTCGAGCGCCGGCATGGAGCGCCGGTCATTGATGCGGTGCTCGTTCAACGTGTAGGTCGCGGAGATCCAGGCCTGGGCGATCACGCCCTCGGTGCCTGACACGTCGATGAAGCAGCCTTCCCCGGTCCGGTCGCGGTGGACGAGCGCGGCGGCGACGTGGAACGCGGCGTGGATGGCGCCGGCGGCAGTTCCTTCTCCACCGCTGTTCATGCCACTCATCGGCCCGGCGTGGCGGCCGGGATGTAGGAACCCGTCGGTGCCCATCTCCATCGGGTACGCGCCGGCCAACGCATCCATCATCTGGCCGTGGGTCGGGACCGCGGTGTAGGGACCCTCGGCGCCGAATCCCGAGTACTGGCAGTACAGGATGTCGGGCTTGTGAAGTCGCTGCTCCTCGTAGCCGATGCCCAGCTTCTCGCACGCGTCGGCGGAGTTGCCGTCCACGAAGACGTCGGCCGTGGCGAGCAACCGCCAGAACACCTCTTTGCCGGCGGCCGAGCGGAGATCGATCGTGACGCTGCGCTTGTTGCGGTTGATCTGCACGTGGGCGGGGCTGTGCCCGGGAGTGATCTGGCCGAGGAAGTGACGCAGGTAGTCCCCTCCCGAGGGGCTTTCGACCTTGATCACGTCGGCGCCGACGTCGCCGAGGTGAGCGCCCACGGTGTCGCCGTTGAACAACATCGCGGACTCGATCACGCGGATGCCAGACAGGAGTTCGGACACGTCGCTTCCTCTCAGGTTTGTTCCCGCGGTTCTCTGGAAGAACCGATGCCACGTGTGACGCCGGATCTTTCGAAGAACGTTCGGGTCAGCCCAGCGGTTCGGCGCACGCCGTCTTCAGCGGCCCGCTCGTGATGCTGTTGCCGGATTCACCGGTGGGCTCGACCGGACTGAAGGTCCCGTCCTCCAGCGTGTAGACCCAGAAGCAATTGACCGGTGGCGACGGTTGACCCTCGGTGTACGTGACGCCCTGGGGAGCAAGCCCTCGACGTCCTCGTCGTCGAGGGCGTAGTAGGCCTGGAACACCTCGTCTCGGGTCGGGTCATCACTGGCGTCGGCCATCGCGGTGCGGAACAACTCGAGGGCGCCCCACGTCGCCGTGGATGTCGGGTCCTGGTACTCCTCGACACCGGCCGATTCCATGACGTCGCGGAACGTTTGGACAGGTTCGGCATCGGCGAACCACGGGAAGCCGTTCAATCCGCCTGCAAGGCGGAGCGCCGGATCAGTGAACGCTGACCCGACGACCGCGCCGGCGCTGGCGCCGAACCAACCGGTGTAGCCCTGCCGCTGGCATTCGCTCACGATCTTCTGACCCGCGGCTGGAGCGATGTTGAGCTGGATGAAGTCGACGCCTTCGCTGATCAGTTGCAGACACTCGGCGGTGTAGTTGGGCGCGGAGGTGCTCGCCTTGATGCTGCCGCCGACCTCCAGGCCGACCTGCGCAGCAGAAGGGGCGTAGAGCGGCTCGGCGGCCGCGCACGACGCCACCTCCGTACAGGCGATAGCAGCCCACTTGGTGGCGCCGACCTCCTTCGCTGCCACGAACTGCTCTTGCACGACGGCGGGTGCGGTCGTCGATGTGGCGAACCAGTTCGGGAGGGCGATCCAGGTGTCCCTCGAGTATCCCGCACCGATGACCGGGACGTCCTGCTCCTGCGTGTATGCGCCATAGGCCGCCTCACTCGAGGCGTCGACGCTCAGGAGCACGACGGCGTTGTCCTGCTCGACCAGCTCTCGCACCACAGCCGCGCCGGTGGCACCGTCTGACTTCGTGTCCCTGACCACGAGGTTCACCGGGTGGCCGTTGATCCCGCCGATCTCCGTGTTGACCCACTCAGCCCACGCCTCGGCCACGGGTCGGGCGTATCGCTGGGTCGAGCTCGAGCCGCCCGTCTCGCCGATCGCGAAGCCGATCGTGATCTCCGACCCCGCCGGGGCCGCGGCGGTCCCTTCCGAGCCGGCCGTGGTCTCGCTGTCGGCCGCCGTGGACTCCGTGCCGTCGGCTGCGGTCTCCGTGCCGCTGGCCGCTGTCGCCTCGGTAGCCCCAGCGGTGGTCTCGGTGGCCCCACCGGCGGCAGTCGTGTCGGCATTCGAATCTTCGTCGTCGCCGCCGCAGGCAGAGACGACGAGCGCCACCACCGCAACCAAGGTCGCGGCACGCGCGCGCCGACCCGTCGTTTTACCAAGATCAGACAAGAGATCTCCCCTCGATCGTGCCGGAGCCCTCGGCCACCGTCGGGCACGAGCATATCGTTGGACGATTCGTCAGGTCAACCATCCGATAGATAAGTTGGTCGATTACACCGTTCCTGGTGACAGCGCGTCGACGGGGACGGTCGTCGCCAGGGTCGCTCCCCAGCTGTGGATCACGGTGGCGTGCAGTGACCCAAGGCCGCCGGCAACGGCAGCAAGCACCTGTGAGGGCTCCTGCACGAGATGCACACGACCATCGCGAAGACGACCGAGTTCCTCGAGCGCCTCGTGGTACGAAGGCGGGAAGTCCCCAATGGGCAGGCTGGCGAGGTCCCAGAGGCGCCGCTGGACCTCCTCGATGTCGGGGACGTCACGGGCGATGACCTCGGCCCAGATGGGGTTGATGACGACCAGCGCCTCCGAGAAAGCGGAGCTCGTGAGGAACCCGTTGGCTCCGAGCACCGCCATCGACCGGCCGATGATCATGAGGAGCTCGTCTGCGGTCTGGCCGAGCACGTCGCAGACGTTCATCGTCCCCATGGCGCCGTAGACGGTGACCGCGTCGCCGGCAACGCCCCGACGCTCGGCCAACGGCTTCCACGGCGACCGCTCCTCCCACTCCCCGAAGACGATGCCGGCGACGCGTCCCGGCTGACCGAACGTGCTCTGCGAGGTCACGCCGATCTGCTGCCCTGCGACGTTGCGCATCACCAACCGCAGCGCGCGCCCGATGGACGGCGCCGGGCCGGCCACACCCCCGAGGCACCCGGCCTCACACGGCACACCCAGCCGATGGCGGATCGGACCGTTCACGAGAACGAGCGGGACGACCGAGCCAGTGGTGGCGTTGAGCGCGTGCAACTCGAAGTCGGGAGCGGACATGGCGCGCAGCGCAGCGACGAGCAACACGAGCGACTCCGGGGGTGCGCCCGCCATCACCGCGTTGATGGCGAGCTTCTCCATCGTGCAACGGGCACCGGATGGTGGGAGCTGCTCGACGACGGTGGCGGCGGGATCGGCGCCGGCGACGTCGAGGAAGCGGGCCACCCGTTCCTCCGTCGGTGGCACGAGCGGCAACCCATCCCCCCATCCGGCGGCGGTCGCGAACTCCTGGAACTCGACCGGGTCGGCGGCGACGTCCCGACGGGCGCTGGCGAGCACGGTCACACCGATGCTCCGAGCGTCGAGAGCAAGCGTTGGGAAGGCGTCCCGGGCGATGGAGCGCACCTCGGCCTCCGGTCGCGTCTGCAACGGGAAGGGCAGCACGACGGTGCGCAGGCCGGCGCGGCCGTAGTGACCGGAGAGCATGCCGGCGAGCGCGGCGAACTGCTCGGTGACAACGCCGACCGTCGGACGCTCGAGCGTGGTCGCAGCGATGGCGTCCTTGATCGTCCACGAGGTGCACGACCCGCAGTTGCCGAGGCCGACGATGGCGGCGTCGACGCCTTCGATGAACTCGTGGTACGCCTCATCCGCCTCCGTGCCTTCGCTACCGGCGAGGCCCTGGGTCCGTCGCCACGAACGCACCGTCACGCCGGCCGACTCGAGAGACTTCGTCCACTCGTCGACGACCCAGTCCCAGGACTGCCACAGCACGTCCACGCGGAAGCCGACCGTGCGGCCGACGAGCGAGCCCGCATCGGGGCCCGGGTCGCGGTTGGACACCTCGAGCTCTGCCGTCGGATCGAGGACGAGGATGCGGTCGATCGCGGTGGACGATGTGCCGACGCGGCGCGGATCGTGGAGGACCAGCCGGTGCGATGTCACACCGCGCTGCGCCAGGCCGGCGGCGACCACTTCGTGCAGACGTCCGGGTGGCAGCACGCAATCGGCGCAGTTGGCGTCCTCGAGCTCGAGCGCCAACTCGATGATGTTCGCTTCGTCGTCGATGGTGACGAGACGCAGGTCGGCGCCGTCACCTTGGACCAGTGTTCGCAGCTGCTCCACGACGTCGATGAGCTCAGGGGTTGATGTCGGCAACGGAATGTTCCTTCCTGTGTACGGCGTTCGGGTGGCTCCCAGAAGGGACTTGGCCGAAGAGGAGCAAGGTCTCGCCCGGTGGCGGCGGCAACGCCGCCCAGATCCGACGCCCGGCGTGGTCGGGGCTGTCGGCCTCTCCCGCCTCGAGCCCGCGGCGGATCGCCTCAGCGACCGGATACGTCGAGAAGTCGAGCTCGGCCTCGGCACGGAGCGATGGGCTGTCGACGAACCCGGGGCGCACGGCGACGACCCACGGCCCTCGGCCCCGTCGTGTGCGCTCGCGGTGCAGCACCCGAACGAACTGCTCGATGCCGGCCTTCGCCGCGGCGTAGACGGCGCGTCCCTCGAACGGGACGCGCGCCGCAGCCGACGACAGGAGCACGAGCCCGGACTCGTACCCGGGCTGCACGGCTCGCACGAAGGCGTCCGCCAACACCAACGGTGCAGCGGCATTCCCGATCGCCTCCGCGGCGAGCAGCTCGGGGTCCACCTCGCCGACGAAGCCTGCGGCGCCCGGGAAGTAGGCGTTCTGGATGAAGATCGCCCGCTCGCCCCCAAAGGCAGCCAGCTCTTGCTGGAAGTGCGCGGCAACCCGCTGGCCACGTGACGGGATCGGTGAGATCGAACAGGACGCTCTCGAGGCGCGGATGCCGGCGCCGTGACAGGTTGATGATCCGTGCACCGGGATACGGGCAGGTGTCGGCGAGTCCGAGGCCGAGCCCTTCGGTCGCCCCACTGATCCAGACGATCGTCGACGGAGCCGCCACCGTCAGATCACGCCTTCGCCTTCGAGCCGCGCGAGCTCGTCGGCGTCGAGGCCGACGACGTCTCGCCAGCACCTCATCGTTGTGAGCCCCGGTATCGGAGCACCACAGGTCGGACTGCGCGCCGTCCCCGAACCGAGGCGCCGGGGCAGGCACCACACGCTCGCCGACGTCCGAGCTCACCAGCGTACGCAGTGCACGTCGAGCTACGACGTGTGGATCGTCTCGCAGCGTGGCGGCATCGTGAACCGGCGCGACAGGCAGCCGACAGGCCGCCATCTGCTCGATCAGATCGCCTCGCGCGGTTCGAGCTGCCCATGCGGACACGGCGCGATCGATCTCGCCATCGTCGATCTCGTCTGCACTCGGTCGATGACCGATGAGCTCGAGCAACTGGTCCAGGTGACGGGGTGTGCTGCAGCTGATCGCCACCCATGCGTCGTCCTTGCAGCGGTACGTGTTGCGGACCGGAGAGCCGGACAGCCGTCCGCCCTGACGCGTCGGTGGCGGCTCGCCCGGCATCCACTCGGCGATGGCCGGTGCGGCGATGTGCAAGAGTGCGTCGAGCGGGTTGACATCGATGACCCTTCCGCCCCCGCCGTTCGCTCGTTCGTAGCAGGCCGCCAGCACGCCGAACGCGCCGACCCACCCCGTCACCGCGTCGCCGAGCGGCACCGACGCAAGGACCGGTTTGCCGTCGGGGTCCCCCGTGAGGTGGGTGAGACCCGCGAATGCCTCACCGAGCGTCCCGGAGCCCGGGAGGTGAGCGTTCGGACCGTCGAGACCGAAACTTGTGACGCACACGAAGACGAGGCCGGGGTTGATCTGGGAGAGTCGATCCCACGTCAGCCCGCGCCGCTCCATTTGGTGCGGGAGCAGGTTCACGACGAGGACGTCGACGTGCGCCACGAGCCTGCGCAGGAGGTCGCATCCTGCCTCCGATGCCAGATCGATCGTCACCGAACGCTTGTTGCGTCCCAGGATCGCCCACATCGCCCGAGCTCGATACGCGTCCCCGCCCGGCGGCTCCACCTTGATCACGTCGGCGCCGTGGTCGGCGAGCAGCGTCGAGATGAACGGTCCGGCATAGAGCGACGCAGCATCGATGACGCGCAGGCCGTCGAGCGGGCCGCGGGCGTCGCTCGGGGCGCTGTGCCCGCTCATGCTCGGAGTGGCCGAGCAGCCAGCAACGCACCATGCGGCGAGCGTGAGCATCACCAGTCCAATGCGCCGCACCCCGAGGCGGCTCGAGACACCCGATGGTGACCCCGCCAGATGGTCGACCCCGGTGAATAGCGTCGTTGACTCGACGTAGTTAGCGATTTCATCGCGACCCGCGAGCCTGTGGGGGTGGATCTGGGCAGCCGTTCCCGCCACATCGCGTCTGGTGATTCTACGCCAGGAGCTGTCGATCGGCACCCATGTCTACTCCACGACGGTGCCGATTCGCACATCCATCGACTCGGCGAGGGGCTCGAGCGCGGGGCCGAACCGGGCCAAGGCAGCGTTCGACTGGTGCGCGGCGAGGGCTTCCGCGTCCCGGTAGAGCTCCATCAGAACGAAGGTCCTCGGCTGACGCTTGAGTCGAACGACGCGGTAGAGGTCACAGCCTGGCTCGGTCGACACCTCCGCCTGCATCTCTCGCAGCACGCCGATGAGCTCTTCCTCCTTTGACTCGTGGGCGACGATCGTGACGGCTGCTCCGATCTGCGGCATGGCTCCTTCTTCCTGGTTGGGGCGTGCTGGCGGCGTTGTGCGCGTCACGGGGGATCGACGGCGGGCCGGCCAGTCCAGCCGGGCGAGCGCTTTTCGAGGAACGAGCTGACCCCTTCGATCGAGTCGGGGTGCGCGGCGCACCGAGCGAACAGCTCGCGCTCGCGCGACCAGGCGAAGTCGAGAGATTGCTCGGTTGCTTGCCACAGCAACTGTTTGGTGATCGCCGCCGACATGGGCGCGACGTTCTGCACGATGTCCTTGGCCAGATCCATGGCGGCGGGCACCACGTCCTGCGCTGGAACCACGCGGTGGACGAGGCCCAACCGCCAGGCTTCGTCGGCGTCCACGGTGCGGCCGGTGAGGAGCAGATCAGCGGCGACGGCCATGCCGACGACACGCGGCAAGAGCCAGTGCATCGCCATCTCGGCGATCACCCCGCGGCGAACGAAGGCGAACCCGATCTTCGCCGTGTCAGCCAGGAT
Source organism: uncultured Acidimicrobiia bacterium (assembly GCA_963719775.1). Taxonomy (GTDB): domain Bacteria; phylum Actinomycetota; class Acidimicrobiia; order Acidimicrobiales; family Ilumatobacteraceae; genus JALZMG01. Next base: position 236,769 of record CAVRCY010000013.1, on the reverse strand, counting down.
GCGGAGATCACAGTGCATGGCGAAGCTGATGCCGGCGCCCACGGCATGTCCGTTGAGCGCGGCGATCACCGGCTTCACCACTTGTGACGGAAGCAACGGCGCCTCCGGCGGCTCGGCCTGCTCGAGTCCCGGGCGATCGATCGAACCGGCGTGCAGGTCGGCACCCACCGAGAAGACCGAGTCGGCACCGGTGACGACGACGACACGTACGTCGTCGTCTCGATTGGCGTCGGCGAGGACCTCGTCGAGCTCGATGGCCATTCGGACCGTCCACGCGTTGCGTTGCTCCGGGCGGTCGAGGGTCAGGAGACCGATGCCGCGCTCCACCTCGTAGCGGACGGACTCCATTCGACGCCGGTCGGTCACCTGTCGACGTCCCCCTTCGTGTGCTGCTCAGTCGCCGCGCGATGACCACGGCGCGCCCGGCCCCCGCATGTTGGTGAGAGAACAGTACCCGGCTACCGGCCAGATCCGCTAGAATCGGTACAATCAGATCTATGATTTGGGGACGCTCGTGACCGCCGATGCGATGACGACGCAGCGCCGAGGGAAGCGCCTCGCCATGAATCGCACGGAGCTGGACCTGTTTCTGGCGGGCGAGCGGACGTGTCGGGTGGCGACGCTGAGCGCCGGTGGACTTCACAACACACCGTTGTGGTTCGTGTGGCACGACGGGGCGCTGTGGTTGCATTCGATCGTCCAGAGTCAGCGGTGGGCTGATCTGGAGCGCAACCCGCAGGTCGCAGTGGTGGTGGACGCAGGACAGGAGTTCACGGAGCTGCGAGGGGTCGAGTTGCACGGCGAGGTGACCGTCGTGGGCGAGGTGCCGCGAGTCGGTGAGCCGAATGCGGAGCTCACCGCGCCGAGCAGCTGTTCGCTCGCAAGTACGGCGCGACCGACCAGCTCGCCTACGACGGTCGGCACGCTGTGGCTGCGCCTTGTTCCCGCCAAGGTGACGAGCTGGGACTTCCGGAAGCAGTTCGATGGTGCTGCTGGTGGACGGTCTCCCGCACGTGCGTGGGCCGACCGCTACGTCGCGACGATCAACGCCGGAGCGTACGACCAGCTCGGCGCCCTGTTCGCGCCGGATGCCGTCTTCCTGCCGCCCACCGGTACGACGTTGAAGGAACCTGCCGAGATCGCCCGCTTCTACCAGGAGTTCCTGTCGACGATCCGGCCAACGGTGCGCATCGCTCGTTTCTTCGAAGACGTGGGCGAGGCGATGTTCGTCCTTTCCGCAACCACCGTCGATCGTCCTGATGAGTTCCTCGGCGCCGTCGACCACGTGACCGTCGACGCAAGTGGTCGTGCCAGTCGGCTCGTGATCTTCACGAGACCCCAGCAATGAGAAGCGTGCGACACAGGTGGAAGCGGTTGGAGAACATGAGCCTTCGCGCGGGACTGAGCGTCGTGCAGTTCGTCTCGATCAAGCTGTGCCTGGGCGCCCTGTGATCTCCTCGTGTTGGTTCGATCGCCGACCTGATCCCGAAAGGATGAGGAATGGGACGTCTGGACGACAAGGTTGCATTCATCACCGGTGGTGCGCGGGGTCAGGGACGTTCCCATGCGGTGCGACTGGCGCAGGAGGGTGCCCACATCGTGGTCATCGACTCCGTCGGTGCGGGGCATGCCTATCCGTGGATGACCTATCCGATGGCCACCAAGGAAGACTTGGCCGAGACGGCACGTCTGGTCGAAGCGACCGGTCAGGGGATCGTGGCCCGGGAGGCCGACGTGCGAGATCAGGGCAGCCTCGAGGCAGCGGTGCAGGAGGGCATCGACAAGTTCGGTCACATCGACATCGTGAGTGCCAACGCCGGCATCAGTCCGTTCGGACCCGAGACCTGGCTCAATGACGACCGGCAGTGGCACGACGTGCTGGACGTGAACCTGTTGGGCGTGCGCAACACCGTCCGGGCCGCCGTGCCGAGCATGATCGAAGCCGAGCGGGGCGGGGCCATCGTGGTGACGTCGTCGGGGGCCGGGCTGAAGGGCGTGTATGGCCTCTCGGACTACTGCGCGTCGAAGTTCGCAGTCATCGGGTTGGCCAAGAGCCTCGCCAATGAGGTGGCTCCGCACAACATCCGAGTGAACGTGCATCGCCCCGGGCACCGTCGACACGGACATGGTGCAGAATCCCGGTCTCTATCGTGCCTTCCGACCCGATCTCGAGAACCCCGGCCGGGAGGACGTCAAGGAGGCCTTCCTGCAGATGGCCATGCTCCCAGTGCCGTGGGTCGAGCCCGTTGACATCTCCAACGCGCTCTTGTTCCTGGTCAGCGACGAGGCCCGCTACATCACCGGTCAAATCCTCGCCGTCGACGCCGGCATGACCGCGAGATAGCCGCAAGGACTGAGGAGATGCCATGCCGGTCAACGACGCCCCGCTCGATCTCCTCCGCAGCCCGGCTGCTGACGATGGCCACGTCGGTGGAGCGGTCTCCACGCCCGATCATGCGGCACCTTCCCTCAATTCGTTCACCACCTCCGGCCACACCGCCGGATCGGCCTTGTACGTCGCGTACAGCGTGATGCGGGTGGCGACGTCGCCCCACCGCTCGGCGCAGCCCTCGTCCGACCTCGCCGGGCTCACCGACCACGGCGAAGGCGTGCAGCAACTCGTCGTCGATCGCATCTCCCATCTCCGACCAACGGCCCTCCTTCGACAGACGGGTCAGCTCCGGCTGCAGATCACCCCACCCGTGCAGGTCGAGCACCGGCCGGTACGCCGGGGTCGACGCGTAGAAGGCGATCTGGTCCTTCGTTCCCTTGATCGCAACCGCCAGCTCGCGCTCGTCGCGGCCCGGTGCACGTGAACGCCGGGCCGGCGATGGCGAACCCGTCGAGCGAGGCGTGGTCGGCGGCGGCGCGGCCCCGGCGCAGGGCCGGCAGGGTCACCTCGCGGAGGTAACGGTCGGTGGTGAACGGGTGGAAGAAGAAGCCGTCGCACACCTCGCCGGCGGTCTCGGTCATCAGCTCGCCGACGCCGGCCAGGTAGACGGGCGGTGGCCCCCACTCGTGAGGAGGCGGCGAGAAGAACGGCGTCATCAGCGTGTGGGTGTAGAAGTCACCACGGAAGTCGAGCGGCACACGGTCCTGCCAGGAGCGCCAGATGGCGCGCAAGGCGAGCACCAGCTCGCGCATGCGCTTCGCAGGGTGCGACCACGGCATCGAGAAGCGTCGCTCGATGTGCGGCTTCACCTGCGAGCCGAGCCCGAGCACGAAGCGGCCGCGCGAGTAGCGGGCGAGATCGAAGGCCGTGTTGGCCAGCGTCATCGGGGTGCGGGCGAAGGCGATGGCGATGGACGTACCGATCGTGATCCGCTCGGTCGCCTCGGCCGCCTGGAGCAGCTGCAGGAACGGGTCGTGCTTCGTCTCACCGAGCCACAGGGCGTCGTAGCCGGCCGACTCGAGTGCGGCGGCGGCCTGCTTCGTGTGCTCGAGGTGCTTGCGTCAGCGTGGCATCGACCTTCATCCTGGTTTCCCTCTCGTACGTGACACGGCGCCGGCTGCGTGGAGCCGTTCGATGTCCTCGGCCCGTACCCGAGCTCCTCGAGGATCTCCTCGGTGTCGTCGCCTGGCGCAGGAGGTGTGCGGCCGAGGGCGTTGGGTGTGCGGCTGAAGCGAGGTGCCGGCGCAGGCTGGACGACGCCACCGTGCTCGACGAACGTCCCGCGGGCGACGTTGTGCGGATGCCTCGGCGCCTCGGTGAGCGACAGCACGGGTGCCACACAGGCGTCGGTGGCGGCGAAGTGCGCCGCCCATTCGTCGCGGGTGCGGGTGCGGAACACGGCGGCGAAGCGATCCTTGAGAGCGGGCCAGTTCCCCTCGTCGCGACGGTCGGGCAGGTCCTCCCCGGCGAGGCCGAGCCCTTGCAGCAGCTCGTCGTAGAACGGCGCCTCGACGGCCCCGACGCCGACGTAGCGTCCGTCTGCGCACTCGTAGACCTCGTAGTAGGGCGAGCCGGTGTCGGCGAAGTTGACCCCCGCCTCGTCCCGCCAACGGCCCTGGGCCATCAGGCCGTGCATCATCGTGGTGAGCACGGCGCTGCCGTCGACCATCGCTGCGTCGACCACCTGCCCCTGCGCCGGACTGCTGCGCCTCCCACATCGCGGCGACGATGCCGAGGGCCAGGAAGGCGCCGCCCCCACCGAAGTCGCCGACCAGGTTGACGGGCGGTAGCGGGCGTTCGCCTTGGCGGGCGCACGCGCCGAGGGCTCCCGACAGGCCGATGTAGTCGATGTCGTGCCCGGCGGTGCTGGCCAGGGGGCCGTCCTGTCCCCAGCCGGTCATCCGGCCGTAGACGAGACGCGGGTTGCGGGCGAGGCAGTCGTCCGGCCCGAGTCCGAGACGCTCGGTCACGCCCGGTCGACGCCCCTCGATGAGCGTGTCGGACCGCTCGACGAGGCGCAACACGACCTCCCGCCCGTCCGGGTGCTTGAGGTCGATGGCGACGGAGCGCCGGCCGCGGTGCATGGCGTAGGCCCGAGCATTGGCGTTCGAGCCGGCCCGGCCGGTCGACCCGGACGACCTCGGCGCCGAGATCGGCGAGCAGCATGGCGGCGAACGGTCCCGGCCCGAGTCCGGCCAGCTCGACCACCATGGCGCCGGCGAGCGGCCCGGCCATCCGCTATTCCTTCGGCAGGCCGAGGACGCGCTCGCCGAGGATGTTGCGCTGGATCTCGTTCGCTCCGCCGTAGATCGTCTCGGCGCGGGAGTTCAAGAAGCTGAGCTGCATCGCCCCCTCCCGCCCGTCCTCGTGGGCGATGAGGGCCTCGGCACCGAGCACGTCGATCATCAGCTCGCCGAAGTCGCGGTGCCAGTTGGCCCAGTACAGCTTGCCGATCGAGGACTCCGGACCTGGATGCACACCCTGCAGCACGGTGCTGAGGAGTCGGTCGTTGTTGAGCTGCAGGATGCGCAGCCCGGCCCACGCCTTGGCCAGGCGCTGGCGCACGACCGGGTGGCGATCGACGCCGCGGGCGCGGGCGAGTTCGAGCAGGGCGTGCATCTCGCGCTCGAACAGCGCCTGGAAGGGGAGCACCGTCGCCCCCGCCCGCTCGTTGCCCAGCGTCCCCATCACGACCTTCCAGCCACCGTCGACGTCGCCGACCACGTTGTCGACGTCCGTGCGGGCGCCGTCCAAGAACACCTCGCAGAACTCTTCGCCCGCCGGCCAGGTTGCGGATCGGGCGAACGTCGACACCGTCCTGGTGCCGTGGCACCAACAGCATCGAGATGCCGCGGTGCTTGGGCGCATCGCTGTTCGTACGGCACAGCACGTACAGCCAGTCGGCGCGGTCTCCGAACGTGGTCCAGATCTTCTGCCCGGTGATGACCCACTCGTCGCCGTCGCGCTCGGCCCGCGTTCTTCAGGCCGGCGAGATCCGAGCCGGCGTCAGGCTCGCTGAACCCCTGGCCCCACAGCTCCTCGCAGCGGGTGATCGGCGGCAGGAAGCGCTGCTTCTGCTGCTCGGTGCCGAACTCCAACAGCGTCGGCCCGAAGAGGTCGCGACCCTGCACGCCGACCCAGTACGGCGCCTCGGCCGAGGCATGCTCGATGTGGAAGATCAGCTCCTGGGTCGCCGTGCCACCGCGACCGCCGTACTTCTCGGGCCAGGAGACGTTGAGCCACCGGGCCGCCGCCAGCTCCTTCTCCCAGGCGAGGCGAACGTCCCACGCCCGGTCGTCGGCCGGGCCGCCGACGCCTCTTGCTGCACGGAACTCACCGACGAGGTGATCGGCCAGCCAGTCGCGCAGCTCGGCGCGGAAGGCGGCATCTTCGGGGGTCAGCTCTGTGAGGTTCATCGTCAGTGCCGTTGCCAGTGTTCGAGTTCCACCGCGACCCCCTTGACGTGGCGTCCTGATTGACAGAAATAGTACTATCAGTTAACCACATTGACAACTGGCGTCCCGCCGTTGGGCCGACGCCTATGGCGCTCGCTGTGCGCCGTACGCGGCGATGTGCTGGTCGGCGAGATCGACGAGGTCGAGCACCCGCTGGCCGAGGTGGGCGAAGTCGACGTCGGCGTTGGCCATCTGGGCCGTCTCGTAGCGCCGCTTGACACCCTCGGCGATCACCGCCATGCGCCAGTGCTGGAAACCGCGGTAGTAGTCGATCGCCGACACGTCGTAGCCGGTCTGACTGGCGTAGCGATCGATCACGTCGAGCCGTGAGCCGAAGTCACCGGCTGACCGTCGGCGGCACCTCCATGAACACGAGCGGGCTCGGGTCGTCCGGCTCGTACCAGCCGTTGAGCAGGTACCCGAGATCGGCAAGCTGGTCGCCGAGCGTCCACAGCTCCCAGTCGAGCACGGCGACCACCGTGCCGACCGCGTCGAGCATCACGTTGCCGATCCGGTAGTCGCCGTGGACGATGCCTGTGTACCGCTGCGATGGCGCCAACTCGAGCAGCCGGTCGGCCAGCCGAGTCATCGCCGGCAGCTCCCGGGTCGCGTTCTGCTCCCACATGCTGCGAAACCGCCTCAGCTGTCGGTCGAGGAAGCCGCTCCGTCGCGCCGTGTCGCCGAGCCCGGCGGCGTCGACGTCGACGCCGTGCATGGCGGCCAGCACGTCGACGACCTGCGCTCCGGCCCGCCGTCGAGCCTCACGGTTCGGCAGATGTGCGTCGGCGGCCCGAGGGTTGTCGACCACCGCACCCTCGACCCGGTCCATCACGTAGAACGACGCATCGTTGACCGACTCGTCGTCGCAGATCGCCAGCGCCCGTGGCACTGGCACGGGCGTCCTGGCGAGGGCCGAGATGACGCGGTGCTCACGTGCCATGTCGTGGGCGCCGCCGCCCGAGCGCGCCGAGTGGGCCTCGTCGCACGACGAGCTGGCGGCCGGCGGCGTCGGTGGCGAGGTAGGTGAGGTTGGAGTGCCCGCCGGCGATCAGCGTGAAGGCGACCGGCGTCACGATCCCGTTGACGTGGTCCGCCAGCCAGGCCCCGACCGCGGGCTGGTCCAGCCCCTTGAGCGCTGTCACGAGTCAATCGTGGAGCCCGACGGGGACTCCGTCGTCGAGCAGGTCGTGGTACTCGAGATGACCGGTCGCCGTGCGGCCGTCGGCGAACACCCACTCGGTCGGTTGCTTGACGATCCGCAGCGTTGCCTCTTCGCCGGCGTCGTTGCGCTGCCGGTGACGCAGCGGTAGGTGGTTCTGCGGTGTCCCCGTGGCCGTCCACTCGACATCACCGGCGCGCACCGTGACATCCATCTGCCGCAGCTCGTAATGCGGTGAGCCTGCGTAGTGGTTGACCATGTCGAACCCGTCGACCACCCGGAACTCACCACCGACCAACACGAACCCGCTGCGCGTCTGCTTCGTCGGGCCGACGGCGCGGACGAGCATGAACCCGTTGTCATCGTCGAGGCAGCAGGTCAGCCATCGCAGGTAGATCTTGGCGTGCCAGTTGCGTGGCCCCCACGAGTGGTCCTTGCCGCCGCGGCCATCGACTTGGTGGACGTCGTCGCCGAGGCGGATCGTGCCGACGACGTGCGTCATGTGCTGGTAATGGAAGTCGGCCTGCCCCGGCAGGAAGATCAGGTGATGCTGGTCCTGGTCCTGCCCCATCGTGGCCGCCGAGCCCCTTGGTGGTGCAGACCAGGTCGATGTCGGCGGGCACCCGAGCGCTCTCGGCGAACGCCCGGCCCGGGTTCGTCAGCGACCAGGGATCCTCGAGCAGCGCCATCTCGCCGCGGAACCTCACCCGGCTCTCCTCCCACGGCGTGACGATCTCCCAGGACTGGCCCCCGGCGGTCAGCCCATTCCCCTCGATCGGGGCGCGCTCGAAGGCGAACGCCACCTGCCCGTCGGGCCGGAAGACGCACGCTGACATCTCCGCATAGCCGGCGTTGGGCCGGGCGCCGATGCGGAACCAGCCCCCGACCCGTCGCTGCGGGTCCCAGAAGTCGATGTACCGGCTCTCGTTCCAGTTGATCTCAGGGCCCGGCGCGTGCAACATCTCGTCGCCCTCGATCAGCGTGATCCCCATCAGTACCGCCTACCTCGACTCGGCGGATCAGGAAATAGTAGTATCAGTTAGATACATCGACAACTGTCCGTCCGCTGAAGGGAGGATGAGTGCATCCCGCTGCCATCGCCAACGTTGCACCCGAACGGCCAGCGGTGATCATGGCCCGCTCAGGGGTGCAAACGACCTTTGCTGAGCTCGACGCCGGATCGAACCGTCTGGCCAACCTCTTGCGCGATCGCGAGATCGGGCCGGGGGACTCGCTGGCGATCTTCGCCGAGAACCATCCGCGGTTCCTCGAGGTCGCCTGGGCCGCGCAGCGGGCGGGTCTCTACTACACCGCGATCAACTCGCACCTCACCGCCGAGGAGGCGGCCTACATCGCCGACGACAGCGGCGCCTCGGTGGTCGTGTCGACGGCCGCACTGGCGGACGTGGCGTTGCAGGCATTCACCTCTGCGGCGACGGCGAAGCTCAGGGTCCGGCTCCTCTTGGGTGGAGACGCGGACGGATGGGAACGCTACGAGGCGGCCGTCGACGAGCAGCCGTCGACGCCGATCGCCGACGAGATGGAGGGAGACTTCCTGCTCTACTCCTCCGGCACCACCGGTCGCCCGAAGGGCATCAAGCGCCCCCTCACGCTGGCGCCGCTCGGCCAGGGCCCTCCTGCCGCCGTGCCGTTCCTGCAGGCGCTCGGGTTCACGGCAGGTGATGTCTATCTGTGCCCGGCGCCGCTCTACCACGCCGCGCCGCTGGCGTGGTCGATGGCTGCGCAGCGGCTCGGGGGCACGGTCGTCGTGATGGAACGGTTCGATCCGGCTGAGGCGCTGGCGCTCATCGAGCGACATCGGGTGACGCACGGGCAGTTCGTGCCGACCATGTTCGTCCGCATGCTCAAGCTGCCGGTTGCGGAGCGCACCGCCCACGACGTGTCCAGCCTGAAAGCGGTCGTCCATGCCGCCGCGCCGTGCCCGGTGGAGGTCAAGCAGGCGATGATCGACTGGTGGGGGCCGATCATCAGCGAGTACTACTCGGCCACGGAGGGCATCGGCGCGACCTTCATCGCGGCGCCGGAGTGGCTGACCCACAGGGGCACGGTGGGCAAAGCGATGCTCGGCGTCGCCCACATCCTGGACGACGCCGGCAACGAGCTGCCCGCCGGCGAGATCGGCACGGTGTGGTTCAGCGGCGGACACGACTTCGCCTATCACAACGACCCGCAGAAGACGGCCGAGGCGAAGGACGCTCGGGGCTACAGCACCGTCGGGGACGTCGGCTACCTCGACGAGGAGGGCTACCTCTACCTGACCGACCGCAAGGCGTTCATGATCATCTCCGGCGGCGTCAACATCTATCCGCAGGAAGCCGAGAACGTGCTCATCAACCACCCCAAGGTGCTCGATGTCGGGGTCATCGGCGTGCCCGACGCCGAGATGGGAGAAGCGGTGAAGGCCGTAGTCCAACCAATGAACTGGGTCGACGCCGGACCGGAGCTGGAGGCGGAGCTGATCGAGTACTGCCGTGCGCACATCGCCGCGTACAAGTGCCCGCGCTCGGTCGACTTCGACCTCGAGCTGCCACGCCTCGACACCGGCAAGCTCTACAAGAAGCAGCTCCGCGCCCGGTACTGGGACTGACACCCGCAACGACGCTCAACCCAGGATCACACGGCCGCCCTCCAGGATCATCGTCGATCCCGTGACGTACTGGAGGTCGTCGCTGACGAGGGCCACCACGGCGCGACCGACGTCGGTCTCGGCGTCGCCCATCCGTCCCAAGGGGATGGACGCCAGCACCTTCTCGAACCGCTCGGGATGCTCCGTGGCCCACTGTTCGGCGCTCGGACTGAGCGAGGCGGGGCACACGGTGTTGACCCGGATGTCGTAGCTCCCGAGCTCACGTGAGGCGACACGACTGAGCCCCCGGATCGCCTCCTTCGCCATGGCGTATGCGGAGAACGTGGTGGCGCCGGTGATGGCGGTCGACGACCCGAAGTTGACGATGCTGCCGCCCCGACTCTTGAGGAACGGGAGGCACGCCTGCATGACGTACACGGTTGCGAGTGGCCCCGTCCGGTAGGCGCGAGCGATGTCGTCGTCGGTCGTCTCTTCGAACAGGCGCTGGACGGAGTCCTGCGCGTTGTTGATCACGATGTCGACCGTGCCCCACGCGTCCACGACCGCGGCCACCATGTCGTTCACCGCCAACCGTTCGCTGACGTCGCAGGCCAGCGGCATCGCCACGCCGCCCACATCGGCGATCTCCGCCGCCACCTTCTCGACCTTTGCCGCCGTACGCCCGACTGCTGCCACGCGGGCGCCCTCCTTGGCGAGGGCCACGGCGATGCCCCTGCCGATGCCCTGACCGGCACCGGTCACGATCGCCACCTTCCCATCCAGCCGACCGGCCATTGCGCACTCCTTCCTAGATCTCTCCGGTCGCCGCGGACAGCGCCGGCTCATTCATGCCTGGTTGCCGGCTCCAACGGCCACGGTCTCGGCCAGCGAGTCGTCCAGGCAGGCCTGGAAGATCGTCGGGCTCACGATCGCGGCTGGGTCGTAGTTGATGCCGATGGTGCAGTTCCCCGCGCTCGACAGGAGGACGATCATCATCGCCGCACCGGGGAGCGGTCCGAAGCCGATGAAGCGCTCCACCTTTGCTCCGCAGATGAACGTGTCGATCGGCCAGCCAGGGACGTTGCTGGCCTGGACGTCCGCACGAGGCACCGCGTTACCGAGAGCTCCGTGCACGATGCTGGTGGGCAGCCGGCTCAACACTGGAGCGACGGACCCGAGTACGTCGAGTGCTGCTTCCGAGCGGGCCGTCCGCAGCGATTCGCCGATCGTGCGCATCCGCATCGCCACGTCGGCGTCACTGGTGGGAAGGGCGATGGACACGGCGCTCCATTGGTTCCCTGCGGCGTCCGTCCCTTCCGTGCGGCGGTTGATCGGGACCGCCACGGAGACGGCCGCAACCGGCACGTCCGAGGCGATCGTGGTAGCGGGCCAGCGCCCCGGCGAGCGCGGCGAGGTAGGCGTCGTTGATGGTGCCACCAACCGACTTCGCCGCTCGTTTGAGATCGTCGAGCGGGACTTCCGTCCAGAGGACGCGCCGTGAGCTGCTCCGGCCGGCGAGGAGCGGAGTCGGTGGCGCCGGCGTGCCGATGACGCGCTGCAGCGAGCTGAGGTAGTCCGTCGTTCGTATGACGGCTTGCCGAGGCCGGGAGAGCACCCGAGCGCCGGAGCCGACGACGCTGACGGCGGTGCTCCCAGTGAATCCGATCAGGGTGCCTGGGAGCCGGCGCAGCGCTTGCCGCGTGATGTCGCTCGGTGTCAGATCGATCGGGATCGGCTCGGGCACGAGCGGTCGGGCGGGCGCCTCGCGCTCGACGTCGAACAGCACTGACTGCAGCTCCATGCCGCCGACCCCGTCGGTGATGGCGTGGCTGAGCTTCGTGATCAGTGCGGCGCGACCCCGCTCGACCCCTTCGACGAGCGTGAACTCCCACAGCGGACGAGCGGTGTCGAGCGGGGCCATCAGTGAGGTCTCGACGAGGTCGAGCACTTGGCGGAAGGCCCCCGGTCGAGCAAGGCCCACGCGTCGGACGTGGTAGCCGAGGTCGAAGTCGGGATCGGTGACCCATCGGGCGTCGATCAGCGTGGTCGTCGCCTCGACCACCCGCTCGCGGAGCCGCGGGAACCGCCGGCTCGCCTGGTCCATGTGGGCCAGGAACTTCGGCCACTTCGGCCCCTTGTCGAGGAGGTACAGGCCGACCATCGCCGTCCGGCTGCGGGGATCACCTTCGCTGCGGTACATGAGCACGTCCAGCGCGCTCACTGGTGCACCATCCATTCGTGCGACGCGTTCGACTTGATCAAACGCATGGGGCACCAGTGAGCGTGAAGACCGCAATGCTGATTCGCTCGCTCGAAGACTCGCTCGCTCGTTCGGACGGTGAGGGTTCAACCGAAGTCCGCGGTCTGGGTCGCGGGGTTCGGAACGGGCGGAAGGATCGAGTCGTCGTACTCGTCGAGGATGAACGTCACGGCCAGGTTGACGCGGTAGCCGGAGATCGCCCCGCCATGGAGCAGGACCTCCTGCTCCTTGACGACCGCCGATCGCAGCCCGCGCAACGTGGCGCGGGCGCGATCGATGCCGACCTTGATGGCATCGTCAAAGCTCGTCTCCGAGATCGCCGTGATCTCGGTGACCCTTCCTACCGACGGCATCCTGCCTCCTCGGTCGTCGGAGCGTCACCGGTTGGTGACGCTGGGTTGGCGACGTTTCGGGTCGCGCCTGCTGGCCTTCGTCCTGGGCTTGCGTGCCGGCGTGCGGCCCGGTTCGCGCGGCGCGATCGCCGATAATTCGTCGAGCGACTCGCGGAGGCACTGGGCGTAGAAGCCTGGATCCGGGATCATCTCCTTGTCGGCGGTGAAGGAGAACACGAACTGCCCCACGTAGCTGGAGAGCAGGTGGATCAGGCCCATGCCGTGTTGGATCGGCCCGGCGCCGTAGGGCCCGACCACCCGAGCGCCGGTGAAGTACAGCGGCTCGCTCGGGCCAGGAACGTTGGTCACCGTCGTGTTGGCGGGCGGGCGGCTCTGGTTGCGGGCCGCCATCCTCGACTGGGCCCGCGACCCGATGCCGAGGAGCAGCCCTGGCGTGGCGTCGGACAGTTCGGCGAGGGTGCGCCCACCGACGGCGTTGGCCAGGTCCTTGACGCCGCGCATCCCCATGCTGACGAGCGCCATGCGCTTGACCGGGTCGCCTTCATGGGTCGCGAGGCTGGCCGTCATCATGGTGATCCGGTTGCCACCGGCGTCCGATTCATCGGCACGTCGCGTGGAGATCGGGACCATCGCCACGAGGCTCTCCTCCGGTAGCTCACCCTGAGCCTGGAGGTAGCGGCGCAGGGCACCTCCGACGACGGTCAGCGCCGCGTCGTTGACGGTTGATCCGGGCACGGCGCCTCGAAGCCGCTTGACATCCTCGAGCGGGACGCGGATGGCGTCGATCGAGCGATGAGCCGACACCGAGGTGTTGAACCGCGTCTTCGGCAGCGGTCCAGGAGGCGCCTGCAGCGTGCCTCGTTGGATCCCGACCGGGACGCGGATCATCGCCGGCGCCAGCCGACCCGCGACACGGACGGCGTGCATCGGCTTGAGGAGGTTGTTGAGCAAGGCGCGCCGCATGAGCTCTGCTGTCGCGGGTGGGCGCTCGGGTTGCCACGCGTCGTCGACCGTCGGCAGAGTCGTCACCGGCTCCCGATCGTGCAGCGCCGTCACCAGCTCCACGCCCGCCATGCCGTCGACTGCCGCATGATGCACCTTGATCAGCGTGGCGAAGCCGCCGCGTGGGATGCCGTCCACGCCATCGCCCAATCCCTCGAGCACGTACATCTCCCAAGGTGGGCGACGGAGATCGAGGGGGATGGCGTAGAGCTCAGCGAGGGTGTCACAGAGCTGGCGCCACGATCCGGGTGTTGGCAGTGCGACCGGGCGGACGTGGTACTCGAGGTCGAAGTCGCCGTCCTCGATCCAGTACGGGTGATCGAGCCCGAACGGGACCTGAACCATCTTCCGCCGAAATGCCGGGGACATCCCCAGGCGGCGCTGGACGTTGTCGACGATGTCATCGAACGACACCGACCCGCCAGGTGCGGTGGACGGATCGTAGGTGTAGATGGCGGCGACGTGGTTCGGCGTCTGCGCCGTCTCGATGTAGAGCATCGACGCGTCGAGCCCCGTCAGCTGTTGCATGCGTGCGACCTCGTGGTTCAGGCGGGCGGAGACACCACGCCGTCGGCCTCGAGCTCGGCGATCTCGCTCGGCGAGTAGCCGAGCTCTCGAAGGATCGAGTGGTTGTGCTCGCCGCGCACGGACGGTGGAGCGACTCGTCCGGGTGTCTCCGAGAAGGAGACCGGTGGGGCGGCGCGCACGATCGGCCCGAACATGGGGTGGTCGATCTCGACGGTCAGGCCGGTCTCCCGCAAGACCGGGTCGAAGCTGGTGAACGCCGGCAGTCCCTTCATGTTCGCCTCGACGCAGCCGACGCCGGCGGCGAGGAGCGCCGTCTCCCACTCGACGGCCGGCTTGTCGTGGAATCGTGCGCCGAGTGCGGCGGCGAGCGCCTCATCGTTGGCGGCGCGCGCCGCCGCATCGGTGAAGCGCTCGTCGGTGGCCATCTCGGTCATCCCCAGCACGCTCGACAAGGCGTCGAACTCCCGCTGCGTGCGCACGGCGAGGCACACCCAACCCTCGGCCGTCTGGTAGACGCGATCGAGGGCACTGGTTCCGTAGTACTCACTGTCGCAGAGGCGGATCGCAGGCTTGTCGTCATACGTGCAGAAGTCGTCCGAGTAGCACCAGGCGTTGCCGCTGATCATCGAGGTGCGCACGAACTGGCCCTGGCCGGTACGGCGCTGGTCGTAGATGGCGAGCGCCAGCGCGGCGAGGACTGTCAACGCGGCGTTGGAGTCGCCGTCGACGACCTGGTTGAGGCGGGGAGCGACGATGGCCTGCAGCTCCATCACGCTCATCCCCTCGTTCTGCGCGGGATCTGCCCAGTAGCCGACCTGGCGTCCGAAGCTCCCGGCCACCGCCTGCGCGGCCTGCGCGTAGAGGGCGCGATGGGCGTACGGGCCGTCGGTGCCGTACCCGGCGGCATGGACGTAGACGAGGCGCGGGTTGAGCGCCCGCAGCTCGTCGTCGCCGAGGCCGAGCTTCTCCGCGACGCCGGAACGGAAGCCGGTGATGAAGACGTCGGCCTTGGCGCAGATCTGCTGGGCGATGTCCCGGCCGCGTGGCGAGCGCAGATCGATCGAGACGCTCTCCTTGCCGGCGGTCGTCTTGTTGGTGGCGACCTCTGCTCCGAACGAGCTGCGGTGGGGATCACCGTGGCTGTCCTCGATCTTGATCACGCGGGCGCCGAGGGCGGCGGCCATCGTCACGCCGTAGGGCATGGCGTAGAAGTAGCCGAACTCGACGATGGTCACGCCGGCGAAGGGATGGTCCGGCGCTGGTTCGCCGCCAGCGGGGGCTGGGCGAGGCGTGAACGGACCGTTGTTGGCATCGAGGTCCGGTGCCGATCGTTCGACGACGAGCGGGGAGTCGGAGAAGTGAGCGATCGGGCCGACCTGGCGGATCGGCCCGTGGGCCTCGTCCTCGACGGTGACGATGTCACCGTTGTGCACGATCTGCGGGTGGTGCGTTCCTTCCTCGCTCGTCGCAGCGACCTCGAAGGCGACGTCGGGGCTGGCCTCGAGCAGGGGCAGCCAGTGCTTGAGGTCCTCCTTCCGGAACGCCTCCCACAGCAGGTCCTCCCACTCCTGGGCGTCCTCGGCGGTGGCGAACCTCGGCAGCTCGGCGAACCTCGGATCATCCAGGACGTGGTCGATGCCGGCGACCTTCGTCAGCGCCTGTCCCTGGTGCGGGAGCATCGTGGAGGTCTGGATGAAGCGCCCGTCCTTGGTCGCGACGAGCACCCCGTAGCGGTTGGCGCCGATGGCGGTACGGGCGTCGATCAACGGCTCCTCGCCTCGCTTGGCCATCAGCTGGGCGATGGTCGAGACGAAGTAGTCGACGGGATCGAGACCGGCCATCAGGGTGGCACCGAGTTGCTGGCCGCGTCCGGTCTGCTGGCGGACGACGAGCGCGCCGAGGATTCCGGCGACAGCTTGCATCGCCGCCCCGTAGCTGCCCCATGGGACCGGGTAGTGAATCGGTCCGTCTCGGTGACCGAACCCGCCGCGGGCGAACAGCCCCACTTTGGCGGCGATCAGCGGGTCGTAGCTCTTGACGTGGGCGTATGGTCCGACCGGCCCGAACCCCGTGATCGAGCAGTGCACCAACGCCGGGTTGGCGGCGCACAGGGCGTCGGCGCCGATGCCCCAACCGACCGTGGTCCCCGGAGCGAACGCCTCGATGACCACGTCGGCGGCGGCGGCGAGGCTGGCGCAGCCGCTCCTGTCCTGTCGGCGTGCGCAGGTCGGCGACGAGGCTTTCCTTGCCCCGGTTCCAGACGAGGAACCCGGACGGGTTCTCCTGGCGCAGGCGGTCGCCCTCGGGCGGCTCGATCTTGAGCACCCTGGCACCGGCATCCGCCAGGACCATGCCGGCCATCGACGAGGCGATGCTGCCGGCACCCATCTCGACCACTTGGAGTCCATCAGCGATTCCTGCCACGGGTGCCTCCGCTCCTACCGTGCGGCGACGGGGTTGCCGAGGTATTCCTTGAACACGTCTCGCCCCATGAGCTCCTCAGCCGAGCCGCTGTACGTGATCTCTCCCCGACCAAGGATGTACGCCGTGTTGGCCATGTCCAGGGCGCGGGTGACGAACTGGTCGACGACGAGCAGGGCAACACCCTGCTGGGCCAGCTGGTGGAGGAACTCGAAGATCGAGGCCACGATCAGCGGGGCGAGCCCGAGCGAGGCCTCGTCGACCAGGATCAGCCGGGGGTCGCGAACGTAGGCCCGCGCCATGGCCAGCATCTGCTGCTCCCCGCCGCTGAGCGTGCCAGCCGTCTGCTGCAGCCGCTTGCCGAGGATCGGGAACACCTCGGTCGCCCGCTCGATGGCGTCGGCCTCCGATCCCTTGACCGACTGCATGATCAGGTTGTCCCGCACGGTCAGGCCTCGGAAGACGCCACGACCTTCGGGGATGTGGCAGACGCCACGGGCGGCGCGCTCGAGACGGGCTGAGCTTGGTGACGTCGTGGCCGTCGATCAGCACGGAGCCCGCCGTCGGGCGCAGCAGGCCGGAGACCGTCTTCAGGAGCGTCGTCTTGCCGGCCCCGTTCGGCCCGAGCAACGCGGTGACCGAGGAGGCGGGGACGGTGAGGTTGACGCCGCGCAGGACCGTGGTGTGCCCGTACCCGCCCGACACGTCGCGCAGCTCGAGCGCGGGGACGCTGTTGCTCATCACGCTCACGGCGCCACGACCTCCGGGATCACCTCGGGGACGAGCTCTTCGAGCGACTCGTCGCCGAGGTAGGCGGCGCGCACGATCGGGCTGGTGCTGACGGCGGCCGCGTCGCCTTCGAAGATGAGCTCCCCGAAGTCGAGGACGTACATGTACGTGCACACCCGCATGACGAGCGACATGTCGTGCTCGACGAGCAGGATGCCAGCGCCGCGCTCATCGACGACACGCTGGAGGACGTCGCCGAACCGGGCCGTCTCGTCGCGATCGAGGCCGGAGGACGGTTCGTCGAGGAGCAGCAGGTCGAAGGGTCCGGCCAAGGAGCGGGCCAGCTCGACGAGCCGACGCTGGCCGGTCGACAGCTCGCCGGCCTGGCGGTCGGCCAGGTCGGTGATCCCGCACAACGCCAGCGCCTCGGTGGCGGCGACCGTCCGGACTCGTTGGTCGGCGGGGCTGGCGGCGAGCTGCGACATCGGACGGGCCCCCGCCTGGCTGGACTCGCGTCCGAGCGCCACGTTGTCGAAAACGGTCAGCGATTCGCACAGCTGCATCACCTGGAACGAGCGACCGAGGCCGAGACGGGCGCGGGCGGCGGGGGAGTGGTGGGCGACGTCCTTGCCGTGCAGGAGGATCCGTCCCGATGATGGGCGGTTGAGCCCGCTGCAGGAGTTGAACGTCGTCGTCTTCCCGGCGCCGTTGGGGCCGATCAGCCCCGTGATCCGTCCCATCGGCGCCTGGAAGCTGAGGTTGTCGACCGCCACCAGACCGCCGAAACGGACGGTCAGCCGATCCACTTCCAGTCCGGCGATCCCGCTGGCCACCTCGGGCGGGGCGCGGTGGAGCAGCTCGGCGGGCGCCGCCGCACCCGACGTCGCGGCGACCAGGGCGGGCGCCGGTCGACGTCTCCCGACACGTTCGAAGAAGGACCGCAGCTTGAGTGGCATCCCCGCTGGGCCCCCCTGCAGCGCCACCAGGATGGCGAACACGCCGAAGATGACGTTCAACCAGTAGGTGGTGTCCGTACCGGTGAGGTAGCCGGGGATCAATGGCGGTCAACCCGGCGAACACCGCGTACCACGGTTCGCGGAACGGCGCCAGGGCCAGCACGGCGAGCAGGATCAGCGACGTGAACGACTGGAAGTAGCGATCACTCGCCGTGGCGAAGTTGACCAGCCCGCCGTAGAGGATGCCCGCCACGGCGGCGAAGAAGGCGGCGATGCAGAAGACGATGACCCGGGTCACGTTCGTGCTCAGCCCGAGCGTCGACACCGCCACCGGGGAGTCCCCGAGGCCGCGCAGGATGCGCCCGAGACGACCGCGATGGATCAACCCGATGATGATGACGCCGACCACCACGAAGGCCAGGACGACGTAGTAGTAGGCCTCGTCGCTGCTGCCCCACGACGGGCGTGGCATGCGGCGGCCCTCGGCGAACGTCGTGAACATGAAGCTGCGGGGATAGAACAGCCGCTCGACCATGATCCCGAAGCCCAGCGTGGCCAGCGCCAGGAAGAGGCCGGAGAGGCGGATCGCGGGGATCGCCACGATGGCGCCGACTGGGACCGCCACGAGCGCACCGAGGAAGACGGCGAGCAGCCATGGCATGTTGTGGTCGACGGCGAACTGTGAGAAGGCCACCGCCCCGATGGCGGCGAAGGCGGTGGTGCACAGCGAGACCAGACCGGCGGTGCGGACCAGCAGGCCGAGGGAGAGGAACAGCAGGATCTGGGTCAGCGCGTTCGTCCAGAACGACAGCTTGACGTCCACGAACTGAGGCACCAGGGCGAGGGCGATGACCACCGCCGCGCCGACGGAGTAGCGCAGCGCCGGCGGTCCGTGCCACTGCAGCGCCGGGCGGGCCTCGGTGGACGTCGGTCGCACGAGCTTGTGTCGTGGCGTCACGAGCAAGACGACGAACAGGATGAGGAACGGCAAGCTGGCGGGCAGGCCGCCCAGCCAGTCGACGTCGAGGACGTACTTCTTGGACACGTCGGCGAGGACGCCGATGATGATGCCGCCCAGGTAGGCGAGTGGGATGCTGCTGAAGTAGCCGATGGCCGCGGCACCGAACGCCTGCACGACCAGGAACGTCAGCGCCACGGACTCGAGGCCGATCAGCGGGACGATGAGCACACCCGACAGCGCGGCGAACGTCGAGCCGATGATCCACGAGATGCGGCGCACCCGTGATCGGGCTGGTGCCCATGATGTCCAGCAGGTCCGGATCGTCCACCACGGCGCGCATCGCGATGCCCAGCCGGGTGAATCGGAACAGGGCGTAGAGCGCAGCCACAGCGAGCAGCGAGATGATCGTGATGATGAGCTGGTCGTAGCCGATGTTGACGTCGAGGACGCGGAACGTCTCCGTGCCCTTGGGCAAGAACTGGGGGACCGAGAGCGGGTCGGTGCCGTACTTGATCGTGCCGAGACCCTGGACGATCAGGATCAGACCGACGGTGCCCACGATCTTCCACGCCGTGCGCTGGGGCGTCAGCTGCCGGGCGATCCGCTCCATGACGAGGCCCATCAGCGGGCCGAGGACGAAGACGCTCAAGAAGGCGGCGAGCTTCCAGTCGAGCTCGAGGTCGACGTACAGCCAGTAGAAGACGTACGCCGCGGCCGTGGCCAGCGCGCCATAGCCGAAGTTGAAGATGCCCGACGTCTTGTACGTCAGCACCAGGCCGGTCGCGGCCAAGCCGTAGATCGAACCGGTGGCGATGCCGCTGACGATGAACGGCAGCAGATCAGTCAACGTGAACTCCCGATCGACTCACGAGTCCGCACTAGCCGAGCGGTTGGGCGCAGGCGGTCTTGAGTGGGCCGCTGGTGATGCTGTTGCCGGACTCACCGCTGGGCTCGACACTGGCGAACTCCCCACCCTCGAGGGTGTAGACCCAGAAGCAGTTGACCGGTGGAGAGGGCTGGCCCTCGGTGTAGGTGACACCTGTGGGGAGGAGCCCGTCGAGGTCTTCATCCTGCAGGGCGTAGTAGGCCTGGAACACTTCGTCGCGGGTTGGTTCGTCGCTGGCGTCGGCCATCGCCGTGCGGAACAGCTCGAGGGCCGCCCAGGTGGCCGTCGAGGTGGGGTCCTGGTACTCGGTGACGCCGGCGGTGTCCATGGCGTCGACGAAGGCTTGGACGGGTTCGGCGTCGGCGAACCAGGGGAACCCGTTGAGGCCGCCGGCGAGGCGCAGTTCTGGGTCGGTGAAGCTGGAGGCGACGACCGAGCCGGCGGTGGCCCCGAACCATCCTTCGTAGCCTTGGCGGCGGCATTCGGCGGCGATCTTCTCGCCGGCGGCGGGGGCGATGCTGAGCTGCACGTAGTCGACGCCTTCGCTGATCAGTTGGAGGCATTCGGCGGTGTAGTTCGGCGCCGTCGTGCTGGCGTCGATGCCGCCGCCGAACTCGATGCCGACTTGCGCCGCGGAGGGCGCCCAGAGCGGTTCGGAGGCGGCGCAGGAGGCCACTTCGATGCACGAGATGACGCCCCACTTGGTCGCCCCGACCTCTTTGGCGGCGACGAACTGGGCCTGCACGACGGCGGGGATGGTGGTCGAGGTGGCGAACCAGTTGGGCAGGGCGATCCACGTCGCCGGGCTGTAGCCGACACCGATGACGGGGATGTTCTGCTGCTGGGTGTAGTCGCCGTAGGCCGACTCGGAGGCCGAGGCGACGCTGAGCAGGACGACGGCCTGGTCCTGTTCGACCAGTTCGCGGACCACGGCGGCGCCGGTGGCGCCGTCGGACTTGGTGTCTTTGACGACCAGGTTGACGGGGTGCCCGTTGATCCCGCCGAGCTCGCTGTTGACGTGCTCGGCCCATGCTTCAGCGACCGGACGGGCGGACTTCTCGGTCGAGCTGGAGGGGCCCGTCTCACCGAGGGCCATGCCGATCGTGATCGGCGAACCCGTCGGCTCACCACCAGCCGTGTCCTCGCCACCCTCCGTCGTCTCGGACTCGCTCGGGCTCCGTCGTGTCGGCCTCGGTGCTCTCGGCCTCCGTCGTCTCGCTGTCACCGGCAGTCGTCGGTGCCGCCGCCTCGGCGGTCGTCTCGGCTGCTGCCGTGGTGGTGTCTGCCGACTCGCCGTCGTCGTCGTCGCCGCCGCAGGCACCGGCGACCAGCGCCAACACGGCGACCACGGCCGCCGCCCGACTGCAGTGATGCGTCTTCCCACGATCCATGGCCAACGTGTCCCCCCTCGGGTCGTAGCGGGCGGATTCGCGATGCCCGGTTGTCTCACCGAAAGCGTACGTTTGGCCGGCCGCCACGTCAACCCATTGCGATAAATAAGTTCACCGATTCGCTTGCCTCCTACAGCTAGATCATTACGATGCTTCGTGTGAGCCTCGATGCGACACCACCCCTCCTGCGTGGGCGAACCTGGCAGGAGATGCCAGTCGGCTTCCGGTTCCGCACGTCGTGCCGCACGATCACCGAGGCCGACGTGGCGGCCTTCGTCGGCGTCGTCGGCCTCACCGAGCCGCTGTTCCTCGACGCGCGAGTTGCCGTGGCCAACGGATACACCGGACGGCTCGTCCCGGGGATGATGACGTTCTCGTTCGCCGAGGGTCTCGTGATCCAGACGGGGTGCATCCACGAGACCGGCGTCGCCTTCCTGCACATGGACTTCGACATCAAGGGCCCCGTGTACGTGGGCGACACGATCGGCGTCCTCGTCGAAGTCACCGAGCAGCGGCCGACGAGCAAAGGTGACCGCGGGCTGATCACCACACGCAACGAGGTGATCAACCAGCAAGGCGAGGTCGTGCTCGTGTACACACCCGTCCGCCTGACCCGCGGCGCGGAGCACGTGAGTTGGCTGTCGCTGCTCCGCGACCGGGCCGGCTCGCATGTCCCGGCTGTCATCGCCGATGAGGAGGTGTGGACCGGCGACCAGCTCATGCATCGCGCCGCGGGGGCTGCCGACTGGCTCGACGACGTCGCCGCACCCCCGGAGCGCCCGGTTGCCTGCCTGCTCTCGACATCTGCCAGCGCCTTCGCGCTGATCATCGCCGGAGCGAGCACGCGGCGCCCGATGGCACCGCTCGGGCCGAAGCTGACGGTGGAGGAGCTGTCGGCATGCGTCACGCGACTGGACAGCCAGGTGCTGGTGGCCGAGCCCGAGTTCGCCGACGTGGCGACCTCCGTCGCCGCCCGCACGAGCTGCCGGCTGGAGCTGCTGCCCGTCATCTCGGCATCGGCGCGGCCGCTCGACCTGGATCCGCCTGCGGACGCGGTGGCTGCCATCCTCCACACCTCGGGGACGACCGGGCTCCCCAAGGCCGTGCCGTACCAGCAGGGTCGCCTCGCTGCCCGGGTGGCAGTCAATGCCTCGCTCGTGCAACTCGGCCCCGGCTGCGTCTACGCATCGTCGTCGCCGTTGCATCACATCGGCGGCCTCGGAATGCTGTTCGTGGCGCTCGGCGCCGGCGCCACCCTGCTCACGTTCGGCGGCTTCAGCATCGAGAACTGGCTCGGCCTCGGACGCCGTGGGGTGACGCACGCCCTCCTCGTGCCGACGACGATCGACATCCTGCTCGAGCACGACGCGCTCCCCCTGCCGTCGCTGCGCACGCTGCAATACGGCGCCTCGCCGATCCACCCCGACACGCTCGACGCCGCGCTCGCCGCGCTTCCTGGCGTGCGGTTCATCAACATCTTCGGGCAGACCGAGGGGAGCCCGATCACGTGCCTCACGGCAGAGGATCACGTGCTCGCCGCCGAGGGGCGCCCCGAGCTGCTGCGCTCGGTGGGCCGGGCTGCGCCGGGAGTCGAGGTGCGCATCGAAGGCGCGGGTCCCGACGGCGTTGGCGAGGTGGTCGCCCGAGCGGCGCACCTGTTCGCGCCGGATCCCGACGGGTGGCTGCGTACCGGTGACCTCGGGCGACTCGATCCCGACGGCTACCTCTACCTCTCGGGGCGGCGCGGCGACAAGATCGTGCGAGGCGGAGAGAACATCTATCCCGTCGAGGTCGAAGACGTGCTCGCCACCCACCCCGACGTGCGGGAGGTCGCCGTCATCGGTGTCCCCGACCGGCGATGGGGCGAGATCGTCAAGGCCTTCGTCGTGCCACAGCACCCGGCCGTCCGACCGGCGACGGACGACCTGCGCGCCTTCGCGCGAGCCAAGCTCGCCGGGTTCAAGGTGCCAGTCGAGTGGGAGTTCGTCGACGCCCTACCCCGCAACCACGCCGGCAAGGTGCTCCGCCGTGAACTGGTGTCCGGCGCACCAGAGGTCGAGCGCCAGGAAGTGTGAGCTCAGCGGGCGGTTGTCCGCCTACGCAACTCCCCGTTCGCGCCGCGTGGGCCGGTCAGCGGCCGGTGAAGGACGGTGGGCGCTTCTCGAGGAACGCCGCCACACCTTCGCGCCGATCATCCGTCGTGAACAGCATTGCCACAGCGTCTCGTTCGAGACCCACGGCGGTGTCGAACGGGAGCTCGACACCCTCGTCGACCAGGCGCTTCGCCGCGGCGAGCGCCATCGGAGGCCCGGCGGCGAGGGAGCGGGCGAGGTCCACGGCGGTCGGCAGTGCTTCTCCGGCTGGCACGACTCGATTGACGAGCCCCCAGCGCAGCGCGTCGTCCGCACGCAATGGCTCGCCCGTCATCAAGAGGTGCTTGGCGATGGCGGCAGGCACGAGGCGGGCGAGACGCTGCGTGCCGGTGGCCCCTGGGAGCAGCCCGAGGCGCACCTCCGGCACCCCGAACCGGGCCCCGTCCCCGGCGATGCGCAGGTCGCAGGCAAGCGCCAGCTCGAAGCCACCGCCGAGTGCCAGCCCGTCGACGGCGGCGATGCTCGGTTGAGGAAGGCGGGCCAGCCGCCCGAAGCTGTCGGTGAGGGAGCGCACGAACCGGGCGAAGTCGTGCGCCGTCTGCAGACGGTCGAGCTCGGTGATGTCGGCACCGGCGGAGAAGGCACGGCCCTCGCCGGCCACGACGACGACCCGCACCTCCGGGTCGGTCTCGATGGCGTCGAGCGCGTCGTGGAGGAGGCCGACGGTGTCGGAGCCGATGGCGTTCAAGCGACCGGGGCGATCGAGCGTCAAGACGGCGACGCTGCCGTCGACGGCGCACCGGACGACCGGGCTTGCCTGACTCATGCCATCGTCAGCCCGCCGCTGACCGACACGGTCTGGCCGGTGATGTACGCCGCGTCGTCGCTGGCCAGGAAGGCGACCGCCGGCGCGATGTCGTCGGGCTGCGCAGTCCGCCCGAGAGGGATGGCCCGGCTCACACTGTCGTAGAGCTTCTGGCTGTATTCGGCGACCTGGGCCAGCAGGGCGGTCTCGGTCGGACCCGGGCACACGCAGTTGACGGTGATTCCGTGCCGCGCCATCTCCCGGGCGAGCGTCTTGGTGAAGGCGATGACGCCACCCTTGGTCGCCGAGTACACCGCCTCGCCGGAGGATCCGACCCGGCCGGCATCGGAGGCGATGTTCACGATGCGTCCGTACTTGCGCTCGATCATTGCGTCGAGCACGGCCCGGCTGCAGTTGATCGGGCCCCTGAGGTTGACGGCGATGATGCGGTCCCACTCCGCCTCCGTCGAGTCGACGAACGGCTTGATCACGTCGATGCCGGCGTTGTTGACGAGGATGTCGGGCGGCCCCACTGCGGCGCGCACCTCATCGAGCGCGGCGTTGACGCTGGCCGAGGACGAGACGTCGACGGCGACGCCGATGGCTTTGCCATTCAGGGTTCCAGCAGCGGCGCTGGCTGCGTCCCCGTCGAGGTCGGCGACGACCACGGTCGCTCCATGTGCGGCCAGCCGCTGGGCGATGGCGGCGCCGATCCCGCGCGCCGCGCCTGTAACGACCGCAACCCGTCCATCAAGGTTCATGACCTCTCCTACTCGCTCGTCGGTCCGGTGAAGTTGGCGGCCCGCTTCTCGAGGTGGGCGTTGAGACCCTCGCGGGCATCGGGCCCGCCGAACCCGAAGAACTCGTAGCCCAGGCTGGCGTCGAAGGCCGGGCCCATCATCCGGTACCAGTTGTTCAACGACAGCTTGGTCCAGCGGATCGCCGACTGAGCGCCGTTGGCAAGTGTCTCGGCGACCTCGAGCGCCTTGTCCTGCGCCTGGCCGTCGTCGACGACCAGGGAGATCAGTCCGATGCGTTCCGCCTCTTCGCCGGTCAGGGTCTCGCACGTGAGCAGGTAGTACTTGGCCTTGGCCATGCCGCACAGCAGTGGCCAGCAGATGGCCGCATGGTCTCCGGCCGCGACACCGAGGCGCGTGTGGCCGTCGATGATCCGCGCCGTGCGAGTGGCGATCGAGACGTCGGCAAGGAGCGCCGCCACGAGACCGGCACCGACGGCAGGGCCATGGATGGCGGAGACGATCGGCTTGGAACAGTTGATCACGTTGTAGACGAGGTCCCGTGCCTCGCGCATGACGCGGGCCCGTACGCCGTAGTCCTTCATGATCGAGTCGAGCATCTCGAAGTTGCCGCCTGCCGAGAACCCTTTGCCGGCGCCCTGCAGGACGGCCACACGGACCTCGGGGTCGCGGTCGATCGTCAGCCAGACGTCGGCCAGGTCACGGTGCATCCGCTCGCTCACCGCGTTCAGCCCGGGGGCGTCGAGCGTGATGCGCAGGATTCCCGCCGCCGGCTCGTCGAAGGTGAGACTCGTGAACTGGTCGTAGCGATCGGACATCGTTCCCCCCTGCCTTCGAACACTAGCGTCATCGGCTAATTCAGGTATATTCGTTAGATGATACCGTGGCGAGCGGCCCCGGTCCACGTACGCGGAGGAAATGATGCACTTCGGCCTGACGGAGGAACAGGAGCTGCTGCGGGAGACGGCCGAAGGGTTCGTTGACAAGCACTGCCCGCCGGCGAAGGCCAAGGAGTGGGACGAGACCGAGACCTTCCCGGCCGAGCTGTGGGAGCGCATGGCTGAGCTCGGGTGGTTCTCGTTGCCGTATCCCGAGGCGTGGGGCGGCGGCGGCGGCGGGGTGATCGAACTGTGCCTCATCGCCGAGGCGCTCGGGCGGGCCAGCCTCGATGTGGCAATGGCTTACGTCGGCACGTTCATCCCCGGCTTGGTGATCTTCCGCTACGGCTCCGACGAGCAGCGCGAGCGGTTCCGCGACGGGCTGCTGGAGGGCCGCTACCGCTTCTCGGTGGCGATCAGCGAGCCCGACGCCGGCTCCGACGCGGCCGCCCTGCGAACCACCGCGGAGGAGCGGGGCGACGAGCTCGTGCTCAACGGCCAGAAGATGTGGTGCACGGGTGCCGGGCTGCCCGGAGCGATGATCGCCATGTACGTGCGTACGGAGCCTGCGGCGGCGCGCCACCGCGGGATCAGCCTCGTGCTCGTGCCCAACGACGCGCCGGGGCTCGAGGTTCGCCGCACGCCGACGCTGGCCCGCCACGTCCTCGGCACGAACGAGGTGTTCCTTCACGACGTCGCCGTCCCCAAGGCGAACCTCGTCGGCACGCCCGGCGAGGGGTGGTCGATGCTGATGAGCGGGCTCGATCTGGAGAAGGTGGTCATGTCGGCCTGCTACATCGGCGTGGCCCAGGCCACGATGGACGAGATGCTGCAGTACTCCAAGGAGCGCTACCAGTTCGGCCGGGCAATCGGAACGTTCCAGGCGCTGGCCCATGGCATGGCTGACCTGCAGACCGACGTCGACGCCGGCCGCCTCCTCGCCTACCGGTCTGCGTGGCTGCTGCAGAACGGGGATGACTGCACTCGACAGGCGGCGATGGCGAAGTTGAAGTGCTCCGAGACGTACGTCGCCGCGGCGCGGCTCGGCATGCAAGTCCTCGCCGGGCACGGCTTCGCGACGGAGAGCATCATGAGCTTCCGGTGGCGGGAGTCGATCGTGGCCACGATCTCCGGGGGTACCAGCCAGATCCAGCGCAACGCGATCTGCCGCTCGATGGGCCTGCGCACGTACTGACGTCGCCGGCGTCTAGTTCTGTGTCACCGCAGAGGCAACCGGTGGCTTCGGCGGTGACACCGAGCCGCGCCGTCGTCTCGGATCCGGCTTCGGGATCGCCGTCAGCAGCTCCTTGGTGTAGTCGTGCTCGGGTGCCTCGAAGATCTGCTCGACGGGACCCTCCTCGACGACCTCACCGCGCTGCATGACGACGATGCGGTCGGCGATGACCTCGACGAGCGCAAGGTCATGCGTGATGAACAGGTACGACATCCCGTACTCCTCCTGCAGCTCCTTCATCAGATTGAGGACCTGGGCTCGCACCGAGACGTCCAACGCCGCAACGGGCTCGTCAGCAACGATCAACTGCGGGCTGAGCGTGAGCGCGCGGGCGATGGCAGCCCGCTGCAGCTGGCCACCCGAGAGGTCTGCTGGATAGCGCTCGAGATGGTGGCGGCCCATGCCACAGCGCTCGAGCAGTTCTGCTGCTCGAGCCACGCGCTCACCGTGCTTCATCTTGAAGTGCACCAGCAATGGCTCGGCGACCGACTCCCCGATCGGCACCCTCGGGTCGAGCGAGCCGAACGGATCCTGGAAGATCATCTGCATCCGCCGCCGCATGGCGCGCAGCTCGACTGCCGAGAGGGCCAGGACGTCCGTGCCGTCGAACGTGATGCGGCCGGCGTCCGGCTCGATGAGCCGGAGGAGGAGACGACCCATGGTGGACTTGCCCGCGCCCGACTCGCCGACCAACGCCAACGTCTCGCCCGGTGCGAGCGTGAGGCTGACACCGTTCACGGCGTTGAACGGTTCACGAGTCCGGCCGAGCAGACGGCGCGGCTGGAGGAAGGACTTCCGGAGCTCCTCGGCCACAAGCAGCGGCGCGCTCATGTCAGCACCTCCAAGCCGGCCAATGACAGCTCGTGCACGCGGGCGCATCGGGCACTGTGGGCGGTGCCCAACTGCTCCAGCTCGGGCTCGGCGCCATCGCACGTGCCGGCCGCGGCGTACGGGCAGCGGGGGTGGAAGCGGCAACCGGAAGGCAGGTGGTCCATCGGCGGCACGTTCCCAGCGATCGTCACGAGCCGCTTCGCCCCGCCGACGCGAGGGATCGAGCCGAGGAGGCCTTCGGTGTATGGGTGCTTCGGCGCGAAGAAGAGATCGTCCGCCGATGCGGCCTCGACGACCCGCCCGGCGTACATCACGAGCACCGATTCGCACATCTCGGCGATCACTCCGAGGTCATGGGAGATGAACAGGATGGCGATGCCCGTCTCGTGTTGCAGCTCGCGCAGGAGGTTCAGGATGCGGGCCTGGACCGTCACGTCCAGGGCCGTCGTCGGCTCGTCGGCGATGAGCAGGCTCGGCTCGCAGGCGAGAGCCATCGCGATCATCACGCGCTGGCACATCCCGCCGCTGAACGTGTGCGGGTACTCCTTCGCCCGCTGCGCGGCGTTGGCGATGTGGACACGATCGAGCAGCTCGACGGCTCGGCGCCACGCCTCCTTCCGGCTCACGTTGCCGAACCGCCGGACCGACTCGGCGATCTGGTCGCCGACCGTGTAGGCCGGGTCGAGGCTGCGCGCCGGCTGCTGGAAGATCATGCCGATCCTGTTGCCACGCAGGCGGTTCATCGTTCTCGGGCGCAACGTCGTGAGCTCCTCGCCCTCGAGCTGGATCGATCGGGCGGCGACCTTTGCCCCGAGTCCCTGGGCCAGCCCGATCGTCGCCAGTGCGGTGACCGTCTTCCCCGAGCCGGACTCGCCGACCAAGCCGACGGTCTGCGCGCGGTCGACGGTGAGTGACACGTCGTCGACGACGCGAGTCCACGTACGACCGCCGCGGAACTCCACGGTCAGCCCGTCGACGCGCAGGAGTGGGTGGTCAGACATTGGCCCCGGGCTTCGTACGCGTGCCGAGCGCGTCGCGCAGGCCGTCGCCGACGAGTGTGAAGGCGAGGACGACGATGGCGATGGTCGCGCCCGGGATGTACACGAGGTACGGCGCCTGGCTGAGGTTGACGTAGGCGTCGTTGAGCATCGAACCCCAGCTGGCCGTCGGCGGACGGACCCCGAAGCCCAGGAAGCTGAGGCTCGCTTCGGCGACGACGGCGGCGCCGAGCGCAAGGGTCACTTGGATGACCAAGGGGGTGACGGCGTTCGGCAACACGTGCCTGCGGAGGATTCGGGACCGCGTGCAGCCGATGGCCCGGGATGCCTCGATGTACGTCTCATGGCGGACGTCCTGGGTCGCCGCCCGGGCGACACGGAAGAATCGGGGGGCGGTGACGATGCCGACCGCCAGCATGGCATTCGTCAGGCTGCCCGGTCCGAGGACGGCGACGATCGTCAAGGCAAGGATCAACGCCGGCACGCTCATCAACGCATCGTTGGACCAGCTGAGCACGGCGTCCGCCCGGCGGGACCCATACCCGGCGAGCATCCCGAGGGGCACACCCAGCACCACTGCCACACCGACCGCCTCGACAGCGGCAAGCAGCGACACGCGTGCACCGAAGATCAACCGGCTGAGCACGTCCCGCCCGAACTGATCCGTACCGAGCGGATGGCCGTCCGTGCCCGGTGGCTGCAGGCGGAGGAGCAGGTCCTGAGCATCCGGATCATCCGGTGCGATGAGCGGTGCGAGCACGGCGATGGCGATGACCAGGATCAGGATCACGGCGCCGAGCACGGCGAGCTTGTTGTGGAGAAACCGGCGCAGCAGTCGGGCGCGCGACGGCGCAACGCTGTCGCCTGGGATGAGAGGGGCGAGTTCGACGTCCTCGGCGAACGTCTCGGCGGTGGTCATCGCACGGGCCTCACGTCGTTCGCACCTTCGGGTTGAAGTACCCGTACGACAGGTCGACGAGGACGTTCACGAGGAGGACGACGAGCGTGCTGAGGAGGACCAACCCGAGCAGGACGGGCACGTCCTGGGCCAACACGCTGTTGATGGCCAACGTGCCCAGTCCGGGGAGGACGAAGACGGCCTCGACGATCACCGAGCCGCCGAGCAGCTGGGCGATGCGAAAGCCGAGCACGGTGACCACGGGGATGGCGGCGTTCTTGAGGCCGTGCTTGAAGACGATCTTGGAGGGGCGCAGGCCTCTCGCCCTGCTGGCGAGGATGAAGTCTCGCTGCCCGACCTCGATCAACGAGGCGCGGAGCTGGATCGTCAGCTCGGCGAGTGGGAGAGCGGCGAGGGTCACCGCCGGCAGCACCAGCGCATTCAGCCACGTCCAGAACCCGTCCGACATCGGCCGGTACCCGATGGCCGGGAACTGAATGCCGAAGAACCTCGGCTCGAGCGCGAAGTTGAGGACCAGCACCATGCCGAGCCAGAACGACGGCGCGGCGACCAGCGCGGCGGCGAGCACGGAGATCGCCCGGTCCGAGGGCTTGCCGGCCCGCACGGCGGCGATGATGCCGAGGATCAGCGAGCCGCCGACCGTCAGGATCAGGGCCACGAGGGCGAGCGAGAACGTGACGGCGAGTCGCGAGCCGAAGATGAGGTCGGTGACCGGCTCACCGGTCGCCAGCGACGTGCCAAGGTCACCGGTCACCGCATCGCCGAGCCAATCGGCGTATCGGATGACCAGCGGTTCGTCGAGGTCGAACCGTTCGCGGATCGCCTGCACCTGCTCCTCGGTGGCGTTGTCGGGGGCGAGCCGCTGGGCAGCGTCACCGGGAGCGAGGTCGACGAGCAGGAAGATCAGGAACGAGACGAGGATGAGCATCGGGATCGCCAGCACCACGCGGCGCCCGACGAACGACAGCACGCGGCCTCCTCCTGATCGACGGCGCAGCCGCTACTTGGACACCGTCACGTAGCGGAAGTCGCCGAGACCGACCGGGATGTACGGGGTGTCCTCGGAGATGTTGCCGACCTTGTTCGTGTGCATCCACAACTGCTTGGTGTGGCAGATCGGCACGCTCCACTCCTCCGCCTGGATGTCGGCGAACAGGGTCTTGTAGAGCTCGGCGCGCTCCTCCTGGCTGAGCGTCGGATCGTTGGCCTCGATTGGCCCGCGCCTGGTACTTGGTGACAGCTTCCTCGCCACCGAGCTTGAACCCGCTGTCGGCGAAGTAGAAGTTGTTGAGGAGCAACGCCGGGTCCGCCTGGCCGATGATGTAGCCCTCGTAGCTCATCAGGTCACCGGCGCGGAAGCCGCCGTCGACCTCGACCTGCGTCAACGGTCGCAGCGTGGCGTTGATGCCGATCGCCTGCAGCTGACTCTGGACGACCTGGGCGATCGGCTCGGCGCTCGAGCCGGCGGCGGTGGAGATCTCGACGGCCGGGCCGGCGAGGCCGGCCTCGCTCAGTAGGGCCTGCGCCGCCTCGGGGTCGTAGGGATACGGCTCCTCGGCATCCGGCGCGGCCCAATGATCTTCGGGCAGCAACGTGGTCGTCACGATGCAGTTGCCCTCGAGGAACTGGTCGGCGATCGCCTGCTTGTCGACGGCCTGCCCGATCGCCTGGCGCAGTTCGGGTGTCCCAAAGTCTCCCATCGCCACGTTGAACATGAGCTGGTGGCCGGTCGACACAGTGACCTGGAAGCCCCCGAACTCTCCCGAGTCGACCAGCGGGAGCCCGACCTGCTGGTCGACGCCGGTGACTTGGATGAGGTCGAGCTGGCCGGCCCGCAGCCCATCGACGCGCGAGGAGCCGCGGGGGATGAAACCCATCTCGATGCGCTTGACCTTGCCGGCTTCGGTGTCCCAGTGACCATCCACACGCTCGAAGACAGCCCGCTCATTGGGCACGAACTCGACGATCCCGTACGGACCGGAGCCGGCGTCGCCGGGAGCCAGGACGAGATCGCGCCCGTCGGTGAAGGCCTTCGGGTTGACGATCATGCCGACGTTGGTGGCGAGGATCGCCGGAAGGTCGGCACCGCCCTCGGTGATCGTGAGGGCCACGGTCTTGTCGTCCACCGCCTCGATGCTGCTGACGTTGGCGAGGAAGGACGGCGACGGTGCCGTCGGGCAACGTTTGGGCCCGCTCGAGGTTGGCCTTGACCGCTGCGGCGTCGATCGGCGTTCCATCCTGGAACGTCGCATCGTCACGGAGCGTCAGCGTGAGCGCCTTGCCGTCGTCGGAGAA
Organism: uncultured Acidimicrobiia bacterium; assembly: GCA_963719775.1. Classification (GTDB taxonomy): domain Bacteria; phylum Actinomycetota; class Acidimicrobiia; order Acidimicrobiales; family Ilumatobacteraceae; genus JALZMG01. Next base: position 204,878 of record CAVRCY010000013.1, on the reverse strand, counting down.
CTCCCACGACTCGGCCAGCATCGGCGCCACGGACTGGTCGGTGGTGATGATCGTCAGGCGGTCGTACAGCAGGTTCGTGTAGTCGCGATCTCCGGACTGGCGCTCCCGATGCGGGTCGAGGCTGACCCCGGGCGCCGCCGTCGTGATGCGGATCGTGGCTTCGAGGTCGAGATCCTCGTCAGCAGCGAGTGCCGTCGTTGCGCTCTCCTCGGCGGCGGTCGTGCCGGCCTCGGAGCTGGCGTCGGTGCTCTCGGCGGTCGTGGGCGGAGTCGTCGCCGTCTCGATGGCCTCCGTCGCCTCGCCGCCCGTGGTCACGGTTGCGCCCTCGCCATCGTCGTCGTCGCCGCCGCACGCCGCAGCCAGCAAGGCCACGACTGCGACCATCGCGATGGTCACTGAACGAGTTTGGATCCGTGACACTGCTACCCCTTGTCGTCGAGAGCCGTCAGACATACCGTACATTGATCTTACTGATTAGGAAAGGTGTATTATCATCACCGTCAACGGGACCGCTTCGATGCAGGAGATCTCAGAGCTTGTGGTTGTCGCGGACCCACGTGAGCGTGGCCACGAGGCCCTCGCGCAGGGGCGTCGGCACGCGGCCGAGCTCGGCGGTCGTCAGCGTCGGGTCGTGCGACGGCGAGGGGTAGGCATCCTGCAGCATGCTGACCATCGATCCGAACTCCGGGTCAGTGGCCGCTCCGGGACCGGTCGGGTCGAACTCCTCGACCCGCCGATCGATCCCGGCCAGTTCGAGGAACGTGTTGCAGAACTGCGGCAGCGAGCACGTGTCCTCGGGTCGCCCCATCGCCAGGTACCGACGAGCAGCCCGTCCGCGTTCCAACGCCAGCAGGGCGATGTCGGCGACGTCCTCGGCGAGCACCCACGGGATCGGCATCGGCAGGTAGCGGCGCAGCTCGCCACGGGCGGCCATCAGCAGGGTGCCCGTGAAGATGGTCGGCACGAGTGCCCGCTCCACCATCGGCGTCGGCCCGTAGACGCCGCCCGGCACGACGAAGTTGACGTCGAGGCCGCGGGCGGCGCGAGCCATGCCCTCGTAGTAGGCAGCCAACTTCGTCCGCAGGTACGGCGAGTTCGCCTGGGAGATGGCTGCGATCGGCGACCGCTCGGTCGCCGTCACGCGGCGATCGCCCACGACGGCGGACAGCAGCACGACGGTTCTCGCCGCGCCCGCCCCCTGCGCTGCGTCGAGCACGTTGATGGTGCCCCACTGGTTGACCGCCTCGTAGTCGCCTGGTTCGGCGGTCGACCAGGTCCCGCCGATCTGGGCCGCGCAGTGGATGACACCACGGACGCCTTGTGCCGCTGCAGCGAGACTGTCGCCGTCAGTCACGTCACCGATCACCGGCTCGACGCCACACCGCGCGAGGGGCTCGACGTCGCTGCCTGCTCGCACGAGCGCCCTGACGGACATGCCGCGTGCCGCGGCGAGGCGGCACACGTTGGACCCGACGCTGCCGGTTGCGCCCGTCACCAGGATCGTCCCGGCCATCAACGCTCGGGCGAGGCGAGCCGAGCCCCAGAATGAAGGAAGTGGATGTGAAGCTGCACCTGGCGTCGATCTGGGAGTCGATCGCCGACGCCGTCCCGGACGAGGCGGCGCTGATCCATGGGCACCGGGTGCGCACCTGGCACGAGTTCGACGAGCGAGCCGCCCGCCTGGCCTCCGCGCTCCAGGCTTCCGGCATCGACGAAGGCAGCAAGGTGGCCCTCGATCTGTACAACTGCAGCGAGTACCTCGAAGCGTTCTTCGCCACGATCAAGCTCAACGCCGTCCACGTCAACGTCAACTACCGCTACCGCCACGAGGAGCTGCGCCAGTTGCTGGACGACGCCGATGCCGAGGCGGTGATCGTCCACGCCAGCCTCGCCGGCCGAGTCCGGGAGGTCGCCGCGCAGCTGCCGCTGCTGCGCCGGATCATCGAGGTCAGCGACCCCGATGCTGATCCGGCCGGGTCGGACTACGAGGCGCTGATCGGGAGCCATCCTCCGCTCGATCGGGTGCCGAGGTCCGGGGGCATGTATCTGTCCTACACGGGCGGCACGACGGGGCTGCCGAAGGGCGTGATGTACGAGATGGATGGCGTCACCCGACGCACCCTCGACTCGCGGGCGCTGATCTGCGGCGTCGATGTCGATTGGTCCGCCGGTCCCGCCGCCGCGGCGACCGAGCTCCGTGATCGCGGCGAGCGACCCGTCGCCGTTCCGGCGTCGCCGCTCATGCACAGCACGGCGTTCACGTTCGCCTCGCTGCCCGCACTGACGTGCGGCGGCGCCATCGTGACGCTCACGGACCGGCGGTTCGATGCTGACGTCACGCTGGCGGCGATCGAGCGGATGCGGGCCACGGTCGTGGCGATCGTCGGCGATGCCTTCGGCCGGCCGCTCGTCCAGGCGTTGGCCGGACGGGCGGCGAACGGCGCGGCGTACGACACGTCGAGCGTCAGGGTCGTGTGCTCGGCGGGCGTGGCGTGGAGCGCCGATACGAAGCGGCGCTTGCTCGACCACATGCCCCGGGCCACGCTCGTGGACGCTTGCGGGTCGACCGAGGGCGGCACGTACGGCGTCAGCATCGTGCGTACCGGCGACGACCTCACGACCGCCAGGTTCGTCCGCGCGCCGGGGACGATCATCCTCGGCCCGCTGGACGACGAGGTCGGCGTGGGGGAGACGGGTTTGATCGCCGCCGTGACCCAGACCTCGGGTTACTACAAGCACCCCGAGAAGACGGCCGAGACGTTCCGCACGATCCACGGCGAGCGGTACGTCGTGCCCGGCGACTTCGGGCGCATCGAGGCTGATGGCTCGATCACCCTGCTCGGACGCGGCACCTCCGTCGTCAACACCGGCGGGGAGAAGGTCCACCCGGAGGAGGTCGAAGACGTTCTCAAGGCCATCCCATCGGTCGTCGATGCGATCGTCGTCGGCATTCCGGACGAGCGCCTCGGTCAGGCTGTCGCCGCGGTCGTGCAACACACGCCCGGTGCCGCGCTCTCCGAGGCGGAGATCATTGCGGCCGTGCGCGAGCAGCTCGCCGGCTACAAGGCGCCACGACGCGTCGCCTTCGTGGACGTGATCCCCCGATCGCCCAACGGGAAGGCCGATCTGGCCGCCGCCCGAGCGCTGGTCTCGGGCAGGTGAAGTCAACTCAAGACCTCGATCACCGTCTGCGGCCCCGGGTCCTCGGTCAGGAACTCGCCGGCCTCGACCAGGTGGGTGCGCCACAACGCCTCCGCCGCTTCGACGTCCTTGGCGTCGATGTGTTCGACGAGCCGGCGGTGGGCCTTGGCGCCACGGTGAGACGCCTTCGGGGTGGTGCCGCCGGGATCGCGGGCGACGCGAGTCCAGTTGGCCAGGTCGATGATGTGGCGGACCATGCCGTTGAGCAGGGCCAATGTCTGGTTGCCGGCAAGATCCACGATGAGCCCGTGGAACTCGGTGTGCAGCCGGATGAACTTGTCGGGCTCGTCGATGGCGGCCTCGGCCTCCTCGACCTTCGTCCAGAGCAGATCGAGGTCCGCCCTCGTTCGACGCTGGGCGAGCCGGCCCGCGCAGGGCACCTCGATGACCGTGCGGGCCAGGTAGATGTCCGCCATCGTCGTGCCGCGGTGCTGCAGCACGACCCCGGCGTTGCGCGCCGCGACGTCGAGCGTCGGGGTATGGACACGCGCTCCTCCTCGTGCCCCGCGCCGAACACTGATCAGCGACTCGGACTCCAGAACGCGAAACGCTTCCCGCAGCGTGGGACGGGAGATGCCGTAGCGCTCGACGAGCTCCATCTCGGGAGGGAGGGCGTCGCCGTCGCGCAGCTCGCCGCGCACGATCTGTGCCCGCAGGTGCGCGGCTACCAGCTCGGCGGTCTTCGGCACTCGCACTCGACGTCACCTCCCTTGCAACTTTGGTGCACTCGAATCATACAATAGGTAGTATGAATAAGACAGATGCTGATGGCTGAACGCAAGCCCGGCGAGATCTGCGCCGGGAGGGTCTGTGTCGTGACCGGTGCCGGGCGTGGCATCGGTCGCCAGCACGCTCTCACGCTCGCCGCCGCCGGCGCCACGGTGATCGTCAACGATGTCGGTGCGGCGGCCGACGGCTCTGGATCGTCGGCGGGCCCGGCCCACGACGTCGTCGCCGAGATCCGCTTCAACGGCGGCGAGGCGGAGGCCAACGGCGACGACATCTCCACGTGGGACGGTGCCCAGCGTGTGGTGCGCCAGGCGGTCGACTCGTTCGGTGATCTCCACGTGCTCGTCAACAACGCCGGCATCCTGCGTGATCGGATGCTCGTCAACATGACCGAGGACGAGTGGGACGCCGTCATGCGTGTCCACCTGAAGGGCACGTTCAGCTGCCTGCGATGGGCGGCGACGTACTGGCGCGATCGCGCCAAGGCCGGCGAGGTCAACGACGCCCGCATCATCAACACGACGTCCGGATCGGGCCTCTTCGGCACGCCCGGCCAAGGGAACTACGGAGCGGCGAAAGCGGGCATCGCAGGGTTGACGATCATCGCGGCCATGGAGCTGACCCGCTATGGCGTGACGGTGAACGCCGTCTCGCCGATCGCGCTCACCGCGCATGACGGAGGGTCTCGAGCTGACCGGCGGCGATGAGACGGAGCAGGACAAGGTCGATCCGCGCTGGGTCTCGCCCGTCGTTGCGTGGCTCGCGTCGACGCGTTCCCGTGACGTGACGGGGCGCATCTTCCAGACCTCCGGGCGCTACTGGGCAGTGGCCCAGGGATGGCACCGCGGGCCCGAAGCCGCGCCGACCGATGATCCGGAGGAAGTGGAGGCAGTGCTGCGGCCGTTGCTCGAGGCCGCGCTGCCGAACGCCGGGCCGGGCGGCATCTATCCCGATACTGCAACATTGACCTGAGGAGCAACGGATGGGTGAGGCATGGATCATCGACGGGGTGCGGTCGCCACGCGGCAAGGGGAAGGCCAACGGCTCGCTGCACCACGTGCACCCGCAGGAGCTCTTGGCGCAGGTGCTCAACGCGCTGCAGAGCCGGGTCGGGTTCGATCCCGATGACGTCGACGACGTCGTGGTCGGCAACGGCAACTCGGCCGGCGACCAGGGCATGTGCATCGGTCGGATGGCGGTGCTCGCCGCCGGCTGGCCGGTCGAGGCGCCGGGCATCACGCTGAACCGCTTCTGCGGCTCGGGTCAGCAGGCGGTGACCTTCGCCGCGATGGGCATCCAGGCCGGTCACCAGGACCTCGTCGTCGGAGGCGGCGTGGAGATGATGTCGCGGTGGCCGGCCGAGGACGGCGCCGTCGATTTCACCGCCGGCAACCCGGCGTTGCGCGAACGGTTCCCGCTGGTTCCCCAAGGCGTCTCAGCCGACCTCATCGCGACGCTCGAGGGATTCGACCGCGACACCGTCGACACGTTCGCGCTGAGCAGCCAGCAGCGTGCTGCCGACGCCCTCGCAGAGGGCCGGTTCGACCGCAGCGTGGTGCCGATCCGCAACGACGATGGGTCCGTCGCCCTCGATCGCGACGAGTTCCCCCGGCCCGGCACGACGCTCGAAGGTCTCGCCAAGCTGACCCCTTCGTTCGAGGAGATGGGGCAGGTCGTGTTCGCCGGCTTCGAGCGCTCGTTCGACGAGATGTGCCGCCAGGCCTACCCGCAGGCCGATTCTGTCGAGCACGTGCACCACGCCGGCAACTCCTCCGGGGTCGTCGACGGGGCGAGTGCGTTGGTCTTGGCCTCACCGGACTTCGCCAGGGCCCATGGGTACGCGCCGCGGGCGCGGATCGTGATGAGCGCCGTCGCCGGCGCAGAGCCAGTGATCATGCTCACGGCACCGGGGCCGGCGTCTCGCAAGTGCCTCGAGCGGGCGGGGATGAAGGTGGGCGACATCGACCTGTGGGAGATCAACGAGGCGTTTGCTGCCGTCCCACTGAAGACCATGCGTGACCTCGACCTGGACCCCGAGAAGGTCAACGTGAACGGAGGGGCGATCGCCCTCGGCCATCCCATCGGTGCCACTGGCGGCATGCTGCTGCAGACGGCGCTCGACGAGCTCGAGCGGCGCGACCTCACCACCGCGCTCGTCACGATGTGCACCGGCGGGGGCATGGGCACGGCCACGATCATCGAGCGCGTGTGATGCAGTACGAACTGCCCGACGTCCTGCAGGTCACCGCCGATGGGCCGGTGTTGATCGTCCGGCTCAACCGGCCGGACGAGATGAACTCCTTCGACGGCGACCTGCACCACGGCTTCGCCTCCCTCTGGGCCCAGGTGGAGCGCGACGACGAGGTGCGGGCGGCGGTGATCACTGGCAACGGTCGGGCGTTCTGTGCCGGCGGCAACATCGACGACTTCGAGCTCTTCCACCGTGACTTCGCCGTCCGCCGGCGGACGATGCGCAACGCCCGGCGCCTGGTCGACGAGATGCTCAACGTGCACGTCCCGGTCGTCGCTGCCGTCAACGGCCCGGCCGTGGGTCTCGGCGCCACGCTGATGACGCTCTGCGACGTCGTCTTCATCTCCGACAGCACGTACGTCGCCGACCCCCACGTGGCCAGCGCGCTCGTTGCAGGGGACGGCGGCGCGGTCACGTGGCCCGCGTACACGAGCCTCCTCAAGGTGAAGCACTACCTGCTGACGGGTGATCGGATCCCGGCCGCCGAGGCGCTGGCGCTCGGGCTGGCCAACTTCGTGGTCCCTGCCGAGCACGTGGTCGACGAGGCGGTCGCCTACGCTCACCGCCTCGCCGCGCTCCCGCCTCAGCAGGTGCAAGACACCAAGGCCGTGCTCAACCAGATCCTGCGCCACAACGCCGTGCTGACCCTCGGCTACGGGCTGGCCGCCGAGAGCCAGTCGCACGACACGCCGGAGTACGTGGCGTTTCCCGAGCAGTTCCGCCAGCGCACGAAGGGGAGCTGACTGTGACCGATGCAAGCGAGCGAGCGCCAGCGAGCGAGCGGCCAGCAACGGCCTGCGTGGCCGGGGAACGCATTGGGAAGGGGGTTGATGGCGACGTCGTCATCGTCGATGCTGTCCGGACACCGGTCGGCAAGCGCAACGGAGCGTTGGCCCACGTCCACGCCAACGACCTGCTCGGCACCGTGCAGCAAGCTGTCGTGGAGCGCAGTGGCATCGATCCGGGCGCCATTGGCCAGGTCGTCGGCGGGTGCGTCCAGCAGGTCGGCATGCAGAGCGGGAACGTTGCCCGCAATGCGTGGCTGGCGGCCGGCCTTCCGCTGGAGGTGCCGGCGACGACCGTCAACGTGCAGTGTGGTTCCTCACAGCAGGCGACGACGCTGGCCCATGCGCTGGTCGCCGGTGGCCTCGTCGACGTGGCCCTCGCCTGTGGGGTGGAGACGATGTCGGCGATCCCGATGGGGACGGCCACGAAGGACGAGGCGCTCGGGCTCCCGCGAGCCGGGACCTACGCCGAGCGGTACGAGGCGACGACGCAGTTCCAGGGCGCCGACCGGATCGCCAACGCCTGGGGGATCAGCCGATTCGACGCCGAGGTGTTCGGCAAACGCTCCCAGGATCTGGCGGCGGCGGCCTGGGCCGAGGGTCGGTTCGACGGCCAGATCGTTCCTGTCGCCGGTCTCGAGCGCGACGAGGGTCTCCGGGAGACGTCGTTGGACGCCTTGGCCGGGTTGCGCACCAACCTCCCCGACCCGGATGCCGTGCACACTGCCGGAACGTCCTCGCAGATCGCCGACGGTGCGGCCGCCGTGCTGCTGGCGACGGCGGAACGGGCCGAGGCGCTGGGGCTGCGGCCGCGAGCGCGCGTGGTCGACTCCGTGCTCGTCGGGAGCGACCCGGTGCTCATGCTCACCGGACCGATCCCGGCGACGCAGCGGCTCCTGGAGCGCACCGGGCTGCGCCTCGGTGACATCGACCTGTTCGAGGTCAACGAAGCCTTCGCCTCCGTCGTCCTGGCGTGGGCCAAGGAGACCGGTGCCGACATCGAGCGCACCAACCCCAACGGAGGTGCGATCGCCCTCGGGCACCCGCTGGGTGGCACCGGCTGCATCCTGCTGACCAAGGCGCTCCACGAGCTGGAGCGAACCGCTGGGCGCTACGCCCTCGTGACGATGTGCTGCGGCGGCGGCCTCGGCACCGGCACGATCATCGAACGGCTCTGAGATGTCCGCCTCCGGAGGACGACCTGCTGGCGCGACTGACCCGGGTCGAGGCGTACCAGGCGATCCAGCAGCTGCCCATCCGCTACGCCCTCGCCGTCGACGGACGTGACCTCGACACGTGGGTCGGGCTGTTCGTGCCGGACGTCAACATGGGGCGCCGGGGGCAAGGCCGCCAGGTCCTGCGCGAGTACATCGAGCCCCAGGTGCGGTGGTTCTACCGGTCGATCCACCAGATCGTCGGTCACCGCATCGAGATCATCGATGACGACACGGCCACTGGCGCCGTGTACTGCCGCGCCGAGCACGAGGTCGGCGACCGCTGGATCGTGATGGCGATCTGCTACTTCGACGACTACCGCAGGGTCGACGGCGAGTGGTTCTTCGCCCGGCGAGCTGAGAAGCATTGGTACGCGGCCGACGTCCTCGAACGTCCACAGGCCGTCGACTTCGATTCATGGGGGACGAGCGGCGGCCCGCCGGCCCTCCCGCACCAGTTCCCCACATGGACGGCGTTCTTCGACGACCCGGACGCCCTGCCGGCGATCACCGGCCACCCCTGATGGAGTGGGCCCACTCAGCTGGCGCGGGGGAGGATCTCCCAGCAGTCGCGGATCTCCTCGACCGGGATGAAGGCGTCCTCACCATTGGCGTAGATCCACACGCTGCCAACTCGTTTCCGGCTCGAGACGAGGTGGCACTCGTCGATCCGGTCGCCGGTCGCCAGCGCGAGTCCGACGAGCCGGCCTTGCAGCTCCCGGAGTTGTGCTCGACACGTCATCGTTGGTTTCCAATCGTCCACGGAGTTCAGTACGTTCGACCCAGGACCACGGTTCAGATGGCTCTGTCCCGCCGTTCGATCAACAAGTTGATCCCGATGGTCCCCGCCAGATACCCACGATGACGACGCCCACTGCGATTCGCGTCGGACTGCGCCCCCCGCGCCAGCTGTTCGAGGCCGGTGCGCCGGATCTGCGAGCCGTCGTCGACCGTGCCGAGGCGGCCGGCATCGACCAGCTGTGCGTCGGGGATCACGTGACGTTCCAGGGTGGGCAGGGCTTCGACGGGCTCGTCCAGGCGACGGCGCTCGCTGCGCTCACTCGGACGATCGGCGTCTGCACGGCCGTCTACCTCCTGCCGCTCCGGCACCCACTCCCGGTGGCCCGCCAGGTCGCCTCGCTCGCCCAGCTGGCGCCGGGTCGCTTCACGTTCGGCGTCGGCGTCGGTGGAGACGACCGCCACGAGGTCGAATCCTGCGGGGTCGACCCGAGCACACGCGGCCGGCGCACGGACGAGTCACTCAGCCTGATCAGGCGGCTTTTCGCCGGCGAGACCGTCACCGCGACGGACGGATTCTTCGCCGTCGACGAGGTACGGATCCTCCCCACGCCCGATCCGCCCGTCCCGGTGATCGTCGGCGGACGGTCGCCCGCGGCCGTGCGCCGCGCCGCCCTGCTGTCCGAGGGATGGCTGGCCCTGTGGGTGACACCCGAGCGGTTCCGTGACGGCGTCGCCGACGTGGTGGCCACCGCCGAGGAGGCAGGGCGAGGAGACGTTCCCTGGCAGCATGCGCTGCAGGTGTGGGTGGGGTTCGGATCCTCACCGGAAGCGGCCACGCCGGCGCTGGCCGACGCCATGGAGAGCCTGTACCGCCTGCCGTTCGAGAAGTTCGAGCGCTACTCGCCGCGCGGGACGCCAGAGGACGTCGCGGCCGCGCTGGTGCCGTTCGTCGAGGCGGGATGCCGGACGTTCAACTTGATCCCCGCTGGCGACGAGCTGTCGGCCGTCGTCGATGCGGCGGCCGAGGTGCGACGCCTGCTGAATTCATAGACAATTCGATATACTACCCCCGTGACCCCCGCCCAGCTCATCGAGGCGGTGCGCCGCCGGCGTGGTCTGACCCAGGTCGAGCTGGCCCGACGGGCGGGCACGTCCCAGCCGGTCGTGTCCGCCTACGAGCACGGTCGTCGCGACCCGACGTTTCACACGCTGAGCAAGCTGATCGAGGCGGGCGGGGAGCGGTTGATCATCGACGCGAGGCCCGACTCACGTGACGTGCCGCCGGCGGCCAGCCCCGCCGAACACGCCCGGCGCCTCATCGAGGTGCTGTCCGTCGCCGACGCCATCCCGACGCGCCCGCGTGGCCGAGTGCTGCACGCCCCGCGCCTCGTCTCGTCGTGACGCAGCTGTCGCTGGCCGAGCGGATCGTGGCGCTCGACCGGGCGCTCGCCGCCATCCCGCACGCCTTCGGGGGTGCCCTGGCGCTCGCCTACTACGCCGAACCGCGGGCGACGATCGACATCGACCTCAACGTGTTCGTGCCGGTCGAGCGATATCCGGACGTGGCGAGACCCCTCGTCGAGCTCGGCGCGGCAGCCGATGATCCCGCGGTGGTCGAGCTCGTGCGGCGCGACGGACAGGTTCGCGTCTTCTGGGACGCCACGCCGATCGACCTGTTCTTCGCCTACGACGCGTTCCATCACGCGGCAGCCGCTGGGCGCCACGTGGTCCCCTTCGCCGACACCACGATCCCGATCCTCGCGGCCGAGCACCTGATGGTGTGCAAGGCCGTGTTCGACCGGCCCAAGGACTGGGTCGACGTCGACGCCATGGTCGCCGCTGACACGCCGATCGACGTCGCCGAGGTGCTGCGCTGGGTGGGCCGCATCGCCGGAGACGAGGACCCGCGCTACGAGCGGATCACCGCCATCCTGACCCGTCGATGAGGTTTGCGACCAGCTACAACTCGAGGGTCGGTGTGGCCGAGTCGCGCCCCGCCCGCAGGAGCGTGCCGGCGCGCTCCCCGGTGTAGGCGCCGTGCGTGGCGATCTCGGTGCCGTTGACGACGACGTGGTCGACGCCGACGGCCTCGGCGTAGAGCCGCCCGGCGCCACCGGGCAGGTCGAATCGCGTCCCGACCGGCTGCGAGCCGACCGTGTCTTCGTCGAACACCACGATGTCGGCCCGCCCGCCTTCGCGCAGCACGCCGCGGTCTCGCAGCCCGTAGAGCCGCGCCGGGGCGCCGGTGAGCAGGTGGATGGCCCGCTCGAGCGGTAGCAGCTGGTGCTGGCGGACCGCTTCCTCGAGGAAGCCGGTGGAGTAGCGGAAGGCGGCGATCATGTCGAGGTGCGCACCGGCGTCGGACGCTCCGATCATGGCTCGGGGGTCGTTCCAGATCTGCAGTCGCGCCTCCCAGTCGGCCGCCGTCGGGGCAGGCGTGCCTCGTGTGAACGTGGTGCGCAGGCCGTCGGCGATGGCGATGTCGACGAGCGCGTCGAACGGGTCCTTGCCGAGCTCGTCGGCGATGTCGCCCACACGGCGGCCGGCGTACGGTGCCGTCTCAGGAGTGAACGTCTCGACGATGACGTGGTCCTGCCACTTGGCGAGGTGACGCATGCTCGCCGTGCCGGCCGCCTGCTCGGCCATGCGGGCCCGCTGCTCGGGGTCGCTCAGGGCCCGGAGCTTCTCCTCCGTCGAGGAGTTCATGATCGTCGCCCAACCCTCGAACACGTCGAGCACGAAGCCGGCATGGAACGAGAAGCGGGCCTTCATGTCGACCGGCATCGTCAGACCGATCACCTTGCCGCCGCGGGCGGCGGCGCGGTCGCCGACGTCGAGCTTGGCGAGGCATGAGTCGAGGTTGGAGGCCGATGGCTGGATCACGTTCCAGTTCAGCGGCCGCCGGGCGGTGGCCGACATCGTGATCATCAGGTCGGCCACGTCGTCGGCGAACGGCCCGAGGCCGGTGGCGCCCTGCGGGAGCAGCTCCAGCGAGGTCCCCTCGTAGTCGCCGCACACCGCGGCCAGCTCGATGAACTCCCTCCGGTCGGCGAACCGTGACGGCACCGGGACGCCGTCGCCGTCGTTGTGGGTGTCGGAGGTGGTGGTCGAGAAGCCGAACCCGCCGGCGTCCAAGCCGTCGCGAAGGAGCTTGGTCATCTGCGCCAGCTCGTCGTCGGTCGCCGCCCGTTCGTTGGCCGCCTCACCCATCACGACGCGCCGGATCGCCGAGTGGCCGACCATGAACCCGGCGTTGATGACGAGGCGACCGTCGAGCGCGTCGAGGTACTCCGCCGTCGTCCGCCAGTTCCACGGCACTCCCTCGCGCAGGGACTGCAGCGGCATGCCCTCGACCTTGGCCAGCATGGGCATGAGATACCGTCCGGCATCCTCGGTCAGCGGGGCGATCGTGAAGCCGCAGTTCCCCGACAGCACGGTCGTGACCCCGTGGAGCGGGGACGGGCTGAGGTCGGGATCCCAGAACGCCTGGGCGTCCAGGTGGGTGTGCACGTCGACGAATCCGGGGGCGACGACGCGGCCGTCGGCATCGATCGTGCGGCGTGCCGGTTCGTCGGTGGCGCCGACGGTGACGACGAGGCCGTCGCGCACGCCGACGTCGGCGCGCTGGCGCGCAGCTCCCGTTCCGTCGACGACGTCGCCGCCCTTGATGAGCAGATCGAGCATTGGTGTCCTCTCAGTCGGTGCAGTCGGTTCAGACGGTGATGCCGAAGCGGTGGAGCCCGTAGCACTCGATGGCGTTGCCGCGGATCAGCAGGTGGGTCTCCCGCTCGTCCAGGCCGGCCTCGGCGACCAGCTTCTCGGCGACGGCTCGCGAGTGCGGCCACGTGGAATCGCCATGGGGGTAGTCGGTCTCGAACATGATCTGCTCGATGCCGATCTCGTCGCGGATCTTGAGACCGATGACGTCGTCGAACACGCAGCCGTAGACCCGGCCAGGGAGGTAGGCGCTGGGCGGCTTCGTCAGCCGGTCGTCGAGATTGCCGTACACCGGACGCTCGTTCCAGACGCTGTCGAGGCGCTCGATGATGAACGGGATCCAGCCCACCTGTCCTTCACTGAGTGCCACTTTGAGCCGCCGGAAGCGGTCGAGCACGCCCGAGGTGAGCCAGTCGGACAGGGCGTGGGCGGCGCCCTGATACGTCAGCGCCAGCGACACGGCGCGGGGTGCGTCGAGGGAGGTCATCGGGAACGTCGACGACGAACCGATGTGCAGGTTGACGACTGTGTCTGATTCCTCGCAAGCGGCGAAGAACGGATCCCAATGGTCGGTGAAGATGCTCGGCAGCTTCAATCGCACCGGGTTCTCGGAGAAGGCCACGGCGAACGAGCCCTTGGCCGCGCAGCGGCGCACCTCGGCCGCCGCCAGCTCCGGGTCCCACAGTGGGATCAGCGTGAGCGGGATCAGCCGACCGTGACCTGCGCCGGCGCACCATTCGTCGATCATCCAGTCGTTGTAGGCCTGGACGCACGCCAGGGCGAGGTCGCGTTCGCCGTGTTCGAGGAACGTCTGGCCGCAGAACCGCGGGAACGTCGGGAACGACAGGCTGGCCTCCGTGTGGTTCTCGTCCATGTCCTCGAGGCGCGGGGCCTGCTCGTGGCAGCCCGGGCGCATCTCGTCGTACGTCAGCGGGTCGTAGTGCAGCCCGAGGTAGTCCTGGTCCATCCCTGCCGCGGCGAAGCCGGGGATGATGGCCATCTCGTAGGTCTCGAACCGCCAGATGTCGGCCCAGCCACCGTCGTCGGTGGCCACCCATCCGACCGCGGGCCCCCGGCTCGAAGCGGCCCTTGATGCGTTCGAGCCGGGGGGCGGCACTGCGGAACCGCGGGGGAGGTATCGGTGCCACAGGTCGGGGGGTTCGAGCACGTGGTCGTCGACGGAGATGATCCGCGGGATGTCCATGCCTGTTTCATTAAGAAAGATTTCTTAAGCCGTGTCAACCCCGGTACGCTCGGCTCGTGTCCATCGACGCCAGACCGGCTGCTGGTGCCGCTACGCGGGAGCTGTTGATCGAGACAGCCGAGCGGTTGTTCGCCGAGCGGGGGATCCATGGCGTCTCGATGCGCGAGATCGGGCTGTCCGCCGGCCAGCGCAACAACGGCGTCACGCAGTACCACTTCGGCGACAGGGTGGGGCTCGTCGTCGCCGTCTTCGAGCGCCGCGCCGCCGAGGTCAACGCCCGGCGGCTCGTGCTCCTCGAGGCGGCGTTGTCGGAAGGACGAGCCGAGGTCGGCGACCTGTTGGCGGCATTCGTCGTCCCACTCGCCGAGCAGGTCGCTCAGCAACACGCCTACGTGCGCTTCCTGAGCCGGCTGCAGACCGACGGCCACCGCGACCTGTTGCTGACAGCCGGCCCCAAGGTGTCGTCCGCCTACGAGCAGATCGGGCGGCTGCTGCGCCAGCGGCACATGAAGTCGTTGCCGCGTGACCTGTTCTGGAACCGATGGACGCTTGCCATCAACACCGCCATCAGCGCGCTGGCCGACTACCAGGCCGGTGCGTCCCCGCTACCGGGAGGCCGCCGGTTGCCCCTCGACGTGTTCACGTCGGAGCTCGTCGACGCGCTGACCGGCATGCTGAAGGCACCCTGACCACGGTCTGTGTCACCGCCGCAACGCACCGGTGGACTGCGCGGTGACACAGAGCATGCATCGGTACGCCGGGTTACAGTGCCGCGCACACTTGTACGACGACCCAGTCCGGATCTGCGGTACCTGGTCATAGCTGAACTGACGGGACGGCGTCCGTCGAGCACGAGGGCGTTCAGCCGCTCGGTGTCGGCGAGCAAGCTGGTCCGCCGAGCTCCGCGTGCCTCCGGTAGCCGAGCGTTCTCGACCACGTATCGGGGCGTCACACGTGCGCAGTCCCTTCGCAGTCCACCCGCACAAACCGGTCGCCGCCCTGCTGCTCGATCTGCTGCGGTGAAGCCTTCGTCTCCGGGCCTTCGCGGCTGCACTGCACGGCTTCGACGAGCTTCCGGCTCAGACCGCTGTTCCACGCCACCGTGTCACCGTCGGACCCCTCGAACGTCCAGCAGCTGGCGATCACCTGCACACGACCGTTCCAGTTGCCGCTCATCGATCGCGGCGACCGTCTGGGACTCCTCGTGCTGTCAGCCCGTCTCGCAGCCTCATCGATGTGGCGCGATTCGTGCGGCCCGTCGGAGCCCACGACCGCGCCGTCGACTCAGCACTGCGGGACGCCGACTGACGTCCGAGGACTTCCTGCACCGTCGCCCGGGCGCTCCGCGGAAGCGAGCGGTACGTGATCCCCAGTGCTGGCCGTCATAGAGGGTCGGAGGCGACCCGGGGTGGCACAGCTGGCTGGAGCGGCGCTTCCTCGAGCTCGTGCAACAGCCGCGGGGCCCCGCAGCGACCGGCCACCCAGCAGTCCTCAGTCGAGCGCGGCGACTCGGCCTTGTCCGGTGTCGACTGCCGATTCACGGGTCGCCCGTCGTTGTCGAGTTGCGTCGGCTATCGCTGGCATCGCACGCACGCCCAGCTCGGCGCTGCGATCACCGAACGAATGAACTCCATCTGGTGCTGGACGGGTTCAGGCCCCGCCAGTTCACCTATCGACCAGGTGACCGCAGCCGCCGGCTGGGTCGTCACGCAAGTGCGCGCCGCATTGTTTCTCGAGGGTGCGCGCTGAGGCTCTGTGTCACCGCGCAACGCACCGGTGGACTGTGCGGTGACACAGAGCCTCACGCTTCGGGTTCTCGCCGTCTCGGTAAGGACGAGCGTTACTCCAGGCGGGCGGTGGCCGTTCCGGTGAGGACGGCCTCGCCGTCCTGGTTGACGGTCTCGACGGTCAGGTCGGCGACCCGTTGCCCGTCGTTGTCGCGCACTGCCGTGACGGTCGCTGTCGCGGTCAGGGTGTCGCCCGGCCAGACCTGCTTGACGAAGCGCACGCCGTAGGCGGTCAGTGATTCGGCGCCGAACCAGTCGGTCAGGACCCGGCCGGTCATGCCCATCGTCAGCATGCCGTGAGCGAACACCGACGGGTAGCCGGCGACCTCCTTGGTGAAGCGATCATCGGTGTGCAGCGGGTTGTAGTCGCCCGATGCGCCGGCGTACTGGACGATCTGCGTCCTGGTGAGATCGTCCACCAGCACGAGCGAACGGCTGTCACCCACGTTGACGTCAGGCATCAGTGCCCTCCTCCTCGACGACCTTCTCGGTCCGTACGCCGACGCCACGGGCGGTCACCACGAGCTCGCCGGTCTGGTCCCGGTACTCCGTGATCGACTCGACGAACACGAGCTTGCCCCCGCGCCGGCCCTGCTTCTCCCACGTCTCGCCGTCACGGACGATCGCCGTGAGCACGTCACCGGCCCGCAGCGGGCGGTGGTACTCGTAGTGCTGCTCGGCGTGCAGCCCGCCACCGCCACCCCCTCCACCGTCCGTGCGGACCTTCCCGGTGGCGTTGCGGCCCGACCCGAACCAGGGCTGACCGATCTTCGGGCGCAGGAAGTAGTCCGGGTCGAACTGGGCGCTGGCCTGCACGAACGTCGGCGGAGCGGGGACCGCCCCCGAGCCGGACATGGCGCCGTAGTACGCCGGGTTGGCGTCGCCGATGGCTCGGGCGAAGAGCATGATGTGGCCGGCCTCGACCGGGAAGCGTTCGACGCTCATCTGGTCCTCTCTGGGGCGTGAGCGTGGCGTCGGGGAACGGGGAGCCACGCCAGCAGATCCTCCCAGAGCCGATCGCGGGTGTCGGCGAAGTTGTGCATGTGGGCCATGTGCTCGACGACCGAGAGCGTCACGTGACCCGAGCGTGGGTAGGCGCTCGGTTCGCGGTGCGGGTCCGCGGAGACGTCGACCTCACCCCAGCCGAGGAACACGGGCGATTCGATCGCCTCGGCGAACGGCTTGGCGTAGCCAGGAGTCATCCCATCGACGCCCGTCACTCGCGAGATCAGGGTGTGGCACGCCTCCTCGTCGTAGCGGACGAGATCCTCGGGCACGTCGTCGACGTGGAAGATGCCGCGGAAGGTGTTGCGCGGTGCACCGTGGTACATCGGCAGCTCGGTGAGGCCCGACGTCTTGGCGTTGTCCTCCAGGATCATCCGCCGCTTCTCCTCCGGTGACACGCCATCGAGCTGGCGGTGGTGCGGGATGTTGGCGATGAGGATCGGTGACGCACCGAGGATGGCGACGCCGGCGTAGTCGGCGTACTTGCCCTGCTGGATCATGGTGACGAACCCACCGAGCGACTGCCCGATCCCGACGTATGTCGCGTCGGTGACTGGCGGCAGCTCGTCGTCGAGCGTGCCCTTCTCGAGCTCGTCACGGAGCTGCTGGTACACCTCGTGGGCGGCGTCGGCGGCGACCTCGAGCGTCATGAAATCGCCGTCGGCCGGCCGGCTGCTGTCACCGCCGCCGAGGTAGTCGCTCGCCACGAACACCACACCGCGGTCGGCCATCCACTCTGCCTGGCTGTAGCCACTCCGGCCAGGCGGCTGGAGATCCCAGTAGCGACGATGGTATGTGCCACCGGGGATGGCGAGGACCACTACGGATCCCGCCGCAACCTTCGCCGGATCGGCAACGACGTCGAGGGCGATCGTGGTGGGCTCACCGCGCTGGGCGCTCTCCGGCATCGCCGCCGTGACGTCGATGTGGAGACTGTGCTTCACGTACGTCATGACGGACTCGGCGTGAACGACAGCGGCAGCTGGATGGCTGCGCGCACGCCGTAGTTCAGGTAGACCGGCGCCGCTCCGGGCGTGATGTGGTAGTCGGGAATGCGACGGTGTAGCTCCTCGATGGCGATGCGCAACTCGAGCCGGGCCAGATGCGACCCGAGGCAGCGGTGGAACCCGCTGGCGAAGCCGACGTGGCGAACGTCGGCCCGTGAGTTGTCCACGGTGAGCGGGTCCACGATGGCGTCGGGATCGAGGTTGGCCGACGCCCACACGACCATCACCTTGGTGCCGCCCTGGAATCGGCGGCCCTCGACCTCGATGTCCTCGGCGATCCACCGGTGTCCGAGGTGCACGGGCGATTCGAACCGCATCAGCTCCTCGATCGCCGCCGGAAGTCCCGACGGATCGGCGACCAGCCGGTCACGCTCCTGCGGGTGCTGCGCCAGCCAGGCGACCAGGCACGAGATGGATGACGTCACGGTATCGAGCCCGGCGATCACCAGCAGGTAGCAGATGTCGATGATGTCCTCGTCGGAGAGGCGGTCGCCGTCGACCTCGGTCGTGAGGAAGCCACCGATCAGGTCCTCCCGTGGTGGTTCGCGCCGACGTTGCGCCAGGACGTCTTGCAGGTAGGTGTACATCGTTTCGCCGGCACGGGCCCTGTAGGCGTCACGTTCCTCCTCCGTGGCGCCCTCTGGTCGGACGGTGGCGTCCTTGAAGGCCACGAAGCGCGGCAGGTCGGACATCGGCAGGCCGAGCAGCCGGATGAAGATCTGGGTCGGTAACGGCACGCAGAACGCCTCGAAGAACTCGACTTCGCCCTTGCCCGCGAAGTCGTCGATGAGGGCGTTCGTCAGGTCGCGCACCTGGTCGGACAGTCGTGCCACCGACTTGGGCGAGAACAGCGGGTCGAGCAGCTTGCGGAAGCGGGTGTGCTCGGCGCCGTCGAGGTCGAGTGGGATCAACGGGCGCTTGCTGCCGAGGTTGAAGTGCACGCCGTCGGTGGCGTGGACGGCGGGATGACGGTTCACCGCGATCAGCTCGGCCATGCGCGTCACGAGTGGCATCCCGTCAGGAGCCGTGAACGGCGACGCGACTGCAAGTTCGTGGTACGCCTGCTGCGGGCAGGCCGCGTCGAACGTGTCCATGTACTCGGCGGGCGTGAAGACGACCTGGTGGTCGGTCATGGGCAGCAGCTCCTCTAGGTGGTCGTGACTGTGATGGCTCGCTCGGGACACGCCGCAACGGCGCGCTGGGCGGCCGCCAGCATGTCGGCGTCGATCGTGTCGTGCAGGACGACCGAGTGGCCCTGATCGTCGGGGTCGAACAGCTCGGGTGACAGGTCGTAGCAGCGGCCGTGGCCGCAACAGCTCGCGGCATCGACGTCGACCTTGTAGTGCGTCATGCGGAATCCCCTCCTCCAGAAAGAGCATCATCATCTAGCGATCTCGCGCTCAACCTCGAGCTCGACAGAGAGGCCAGGGAAGGCGGGCGGGCGCTTCTCCACGAAGCTGCGCACGCCCTCCTTGAAGTCGGGATGGTTGTCCGACAGGTCGGCAACCCGGCCCAGTGCGAACTGGCGCGACTCCTCCTGCGAGCGTCCCCAGTCGCCCCACAGCTGCGCCTTGATCGTCGCCATCGCGATGGGCGACACGTTGTCGGCGAGGTCGTGGGCGTAGTCCAAAGCGGCCGGCAGCAGCTCCGTTGGCTCGGTGACGCGGTGGAGGAAGCCGAGCTGCTTGGCCTCGTCGGCCTGGATCGTGCGCGCCGAGAGCAGGAGGTCGGCGGCGTTGCCATGGCCGATCAGACGGGGAAGGAGCCAGGCCATGGAGTTCTCGGCAGGGAGGCCGCGGCGGGCGAACGCCGTCGTCAGCTTGGCCCCGTGCGCCCCGAAGCGCAGGTCGGCGCACGCCGCCTGGATGAACCCGATGCCGGCGCAGGCGCCGTTGATCGCAGCGATCACCGGCTTCGGGATGGACAAGGCAAACGTCATCGGGCGACGGGGACGATCACCGAACCGGGTCCCGTCGCTCGCCGCCGACAACGCCTGTACGTCGAGGCCCGGGCAGAACGCCCGGCCCGCACCGGTCACGACGATGACGCGGACATCGGCATCGGCGGCGGCGGCGGCGAGCGCGTCGAAGTACGCCTCCTCGAGCTCCATCGTCCAGCCGTTGTTGCGGTCCGGCCGATTGAAGGTGAGCGTCAGCACACCTCGGTCGAGCTCCTGGAGTAGCACCTCGTCGGGCATCTCGATCAACCTCCCATTGACAGGCCACCGTCGACCGTGACGACCGAGCCCGTGACGTAGCCCGCCCGTTCGTCGAGCAGGAAGAGCACGGCGTGGGCCAATTCGGCGGGGTCACCGCGGCGACCGAGCGGGATCAGCTTGCGGATGGCGTCCTGGGCGTCGGGCGCCATCGAGTTGGTCATGTCCGTCTCGAACACGCCCGGCACGACGGTGTTGACCGTGATCCCCTTGCGGGCGACCTCACGGGCGAGCGAGCGAGACAGGCCGAACAGCCCGGCCTTCGCCGCGCCGTACCCGGCTTCGACAGGGCTGCCCATCAGGGCCGTCACCGAGCTGATGTTGACGATCCGGCCGAAGCCGCGCTCGATCATCGGTCCGAGGACGGCCTGGGCGAGGTAGAAGGCGGCCGACAGGTTGACCCGGATGGCGCTGTCCCACTCGTCCAGCGTCATCGTCCGCGCTCGGTTCTCGATGAGCAGCCCGGCGTTGTTCACGAGGTGGTCGACGCGGCCGTGCACCTCGACGACATCGCTCACGACCTGGCGGCAGGCGTGGCGCTGCCGATGTCGGCTCGGTGCAGCGAGACCGTTCCGGGGCCGTCAGCCAGCCGATCGGCGAGCGCCTTGGCCGCCTCGTCGTCGCGGGCGTAGACGGCTGCGACATGGGCGCCCTCGCCCACCAGCCGCTCGGAGATGGCGGCGCCGATGCCGCGCGTCCCACCAGTCACGATGCTGACCCGGCCGGCGAACGCCGTCATGACGGTTCCTTCGGCAACCCAGCACCCGCTCGCCGATGATGTTGCGTTGCACCTGCGACGAGCCGGCGTAGATCGTGTGGGCCCTGCTGAACAGGAAGGTGTGCTGCAGGTCGTGAAGGAGGGACGAGCCGTCGTCGCGGAGCGTGGCCTCGGCGCCGAGCACGTCGACGGCCAGCTCGCCGAGCTGCTGGTGCCACTGCGACCACTGCAGCTTGCCGATCGAGGCCTCCGGCCCGGGCTGTCCGTTGCGGGACACGTTGGTGATGGTGCGGAAGGCGCCGTAGCGCATGATCTCCAGCCCGATGTAGGAGTCGGCGAAGCGCTGCCGGATCACCGGGTCCTCGAGGCGGCGGAGCCCGAAGGCGACGTTGCGCAAGCGGTACCACTCGTCGGCGTATCGCCGCAGTTGGCCGATGAACGCCGTGCCGCGCTCGAAGCCGAGGGTCGCCATGGCGATGCGCCAGCCGTCACCGGGTGCCCCGACGATCATGTCAGCGGGCGTTCGGGCGCCGTCGAAGAACACCTCGCAGAAGTGGTCGCCGCCCGTCATCTCGACGAGTGGGCGGACCTCGATGCCGCGCTGCTGCATCGGGAGGAGGAGGAACGAGATGCCCTTGTGCTTGGGTCCATCGGCGTCCGTCCGGCAGAGGGCGAAGATCCAGTCGGCGAACTGCGCCTGGCTGGTCCAGACCTTCTGACCGTCGACGACCCACTCGTCGCCGTCGAGGCGGGCCCGCGTGGAAACCGCGGCGAGGTCGCTGCCCGCCCCCGGCTCGCTGAACCCCTGGCACCAGAACTCCTCGCCGCGCAGGATCGGCGGCAGGAACCGGGCCCGCTGCGCCTCGGATCCGAAGTGGACCAGCGTTGGTCCGAGCAGCCCCTCGCCGAACGTGCCGCCTCGAGTCGGGCCGTGGGCACGGGCGTACTCCTCGGCGAACACGAGCTCCTCGATCGCTGTCGCCTCGCGCCCACCGTGGGCGCGTGGCCACGAGAGACCGATCCATCCACCCCGCCCGAGCTCCTGCTCCCACGCGACGCGGACCTTCCAGTCGTCGGCCGAGAACTCGGCGCCCGAGCCGAGCGACGTGAACTCGTCGACCAAGTGGCGTTCGAGCCAGTCGCGCACCTCGTGCCGGAACGCCTCCTCCTGGTCGGAGTAGCCGAAGTCCATCAGCGGCGCCTTCGGGCGGAGCTGCAGCTCGGCCAGCAGTGGCTGGCTGAAGGCCACCCGCCCGGTGAGACGCGATGGATCGCCGCTGCACAGCGCCAGTGCCGCTTCGGCCACCCACTCGGGGCCCTCCGCGGCGAAGCCTTCGACCAGATCGTGGGCGCCGGCACCTGGTGTGGCGACGTTGTCCCATGGCGCCAGCGAGTTGACGGCGATGCCATCGTCGTAGAGCTCGGCGGCCAGCCCGGTGGTGAAGCGGTCGAGGGCTGCCTTGACCATCCCGTACACCGTGAAGCCCTGCTTGTAGATCGGGTCGTAGGGGGGACCATGGGCGTGGATGCCCGCCCGGCTGGTGATGTTCAGGATCCAGCCCTGCTTGCGGTCCTGCATGCCGGGCACGACGAGCTGGGCGAGCTCGTACGGCGCCCGGACCTGCACCTCGAACATCAAACGCCAGCGCTTCTCCGGGAACTCGATGAACGGCAGCAGGTAGGTGACCGCTGCGTTGTTGACGAGGATGTCGACCGGCCCGAGCTGCTCGACGGTGGCGGCCACCAGCCGCTGACGGTCATCCGGCTTGGCCAGGTCGCAGGGGACGGCGACGGCGTCGCCTCCAGCGGCGCGGATGCGGCCGACCGTCTCCTCCAGCGAGCCGCGGTAGCGCGGGTCCGGCTCGAGCGTGCGGGCCGATGCGGCGACGCGCACACCCGTGTCCGCCAGCCGGACGGCGATCGCTTCGCCGATGCCTCGGCTGGCGCCCGTCACGATCGCCACGCGGCCGTCGGCAAGCTCATCCATGCAGGTCCCCAGTCGTCCAACATCTGACTTGTTCAACTATATAGGACCTGGGCACGTCCCCGACCATCTGGGCGCGGAGCGTCTCAAATCGCCTTCGGGCGCGCAGGGTCCCATCTTCGAGACGCTCCGCGCCCAGATTCGAATTTGCGCCCGAGCAAGATCAGCTCAGGACGTCGACCACCGTCTGCCCATTGGCGCCGATCAGCATCTTGCCCGCCTCAGTCAGGTGCTTGCGCCACAGCTCCTCGGCGCCGACCTCGTCGCCTTCCTCGATCAGCTCGATGAGCTTGAGCCGCGTGCGGTGGGCCTTGCGGGCCAGCCGGGCGTCGTCCTCGTGGGGCACCTTCACGTAGCTGGCAGTGGCGGCATCGGAGATCGCTTCCACCATCGTGGTCAGCAGGATGAGCGTGTCGTTCCCGGTCAGCTGGACGAGCAGTCGGTTGAAGCCGTGGAACTGCTTCGGATCTTCGACGTCCGGGTGCTCGTCGAGCCATCGGCGCAGTTCCGCCGCTGCCTTGGCGCGATCGCGCCGGCCGGCGACGATCGCCGCGGCGGGCGCCTCCACGATCACCCGAGCGTCGAGTACATCGGCCAGGGTCGTGCCCCGGTGTTGGAGCACGAGGCCGGCGTAGCGAGCTGCCACCTCGCTCGTCGGGATCTGCACCCGCGCTCCACCACGCGCGCCGCGCCGTACCGTGATCAGCCCCTCGGACTCGAGGATGCGGAAGGCCTCCCGAAGTGTCGGTCGGCTGATGGCGAACTCCTCCATCAACGCCGTCTCCGGGGGAAGCGCGTCGCCCTCCTAGAGCTCGCCGCGGACGATCCGTCGACGGACGTGGGCTGCGACGAGCTCAGCCGTCTTCGGCACTCGGACGGAGATCGCGGCGGGCGAGGGGGCGATCGCGTGCATCACAGTCGAGCTTACGGGACGCGGCCCGCATGTCGTCGGATCCGCCAGATCAGTCAACCATTCGTAGGATGCTCGCTGTGGCTCTCACCGAGGAGGATCAGCAGCGCCGCCGGGCGTGGTTCCGGGAGCACTGGCAGCATGGTGTGGGGTTCAACGCCCATTGTCGGATGGCGGTGCGGCGGTGGGATCCGGACGGAGTCGAGATGCATCTTCCGTTCGCCGACCACCTGAGCGCCCACAACGGCATCTTCCACGGTGGTGTCATCTCGGCGCTGATCGATACCGCCGGCTGCGGGGCCGTCGCCGCCGGTCACGACTTCAACCTCGGCAGCCGGATCACGACGATCTCCCTCGCCGTGCAGTACTTCTCGGTCGCGCCAGGCGAGGGAGCGGTGGCGAGGGCCCGCTGCACCCGGCGGGGCCGTCAGGTCAACTTCGCCGACGTCACGGTGTACAGCGACGTCAGCGACAAGCCACTGGCCCAAGGCCTGGTCAGCGTGAACGCCTCCGGTGAGCGACCGGGCCTGGCCGAGCAACTTGCCGGCGAGCCGAGCCCGAGCTGACCGAGCCGTCCGACCTGGGCGGCTTGGTCCGCGAATTGGCGAACCCCGTCGCCACAACGCGGACCAAGCCGAACAGGAGCGACGTCGGCAGGCTGGGTACGGCTGTGACCGAGCAAGCCGAGCATGCGGTGGTGATCGCCGGAGGAGGCCCGACCGGGCTGATGTTGGCGGGCGAGTTGGCGTTGGCGGGGATCGATGTCGTCGTCGTCGAGCGGCGCGTCAGCCAGGACCTCGACGGCTCGCGCGCCGGTGGTCTGCATTCACGCACCATCGAGGTGCTCGATCAGCGTGGCATCGCGGAACGCTTCCTCGCGGAGGGGCAGGTGATGCAGGTCCAGGGGTTCGCCGGGATCCCGTTGGACATCAGCGACTTCCCCACCCGCCACAACTACGGACTGGCGCTGTGGCAGAGCCACTTCGAACGCATCCTGGCCGGCTGGGTCGCTGAGCTCGGGGTTCCGATCCTTCGTGGCTGCGAGGTGGTGGGCTTCGCGCAGGACGACACCGGCGTCGATGTCGAGCTGTCCGCCGACACGTCGCTCCGAGCCGACTACCTCGTCGGCTGCGACGGAGGACGCAGCCTGATCCGCAAGGCAGCCGGCATCGACTTCCCCGGGTTGGAACCGTCGACCAGCTGGATGAGGGCCGAGGTCGAGATGGACGAGGAGCCGGAGTTCGGCTTCCGTCGCGACAGCGTCGGCCAGCATGCCATCGGTCGACGGCAAGCCGGGGAGCCGATCGGGGTCGTGCTCACGGAACGAGAGCTCGGACACACCGGCGACCCCAGCATGGACGAGCTTCGCGAGGCACTCGTCGCCGTGTACGGGACGGACTACGGGCTGCGCAGCGCCAACTGGATCTCCAGGTTCACCGATATGTCGCGGCAGGCAGCCTCCTACCGCCACGGCCGTGTGCTGCTGGCCGGCGACGCCGCCCACGTGCATCCCCCGCAGGGCGGCCAGGGCCTCAACACCAGCGTGCAGGATGCCGTGAACCTGGGATGGAAGCTGGCCCAGGTGGTCAACAGGACATCACCCGGGAGCCTCCTGGACACCTACCACGCCGAACGGCATCCGGTCGGTGCCCGGGTGTTGCACAACACGATGGCGGCGGTCGCGCTCAGCCGCCCCGACGACCGTCACCAAGCCCTGCCGCGACATCATGACCGAACTGCTGCGCATGGACGAGCCGCGGCGGCACATGGCCGCGATGCTGTCGGGTCTCGACATCCACTACGACCTCGGCGAGGGACACCCGCTGCTCGGGCGGCGCATGCCCGACCTCGACGTGCACACCGCGGAGGGTCCCACGCGCGTCTTCACCCTGCTGCACGACGCCCGGCCCGTGCTCCTCAACCTTGGCGAACCCGGCGGCTTCGACATCACGCCATGGGCGGCTCGAGTTCAGATGGTCGACGCGAAACACGTTGGCACGTGGGAGCTTCCGGTGCTTGGCGAGGTCACTGCTCCTGCGGCCGTGCTGATTCGGCCCGACGGCCATGTTGCCTGGGTCGGCGACCCCACGGACCCGGGGCTTCCAGACGCCCTGACCACCTGGTTCGGACGACCTACTGCGGCGTAGCGCGAAGATTCGTCGATCGGCACACCGCCGAGAGGTGCATCACGCGCCCTTGCCGTACGCGTCGTGGTAGTTCCACCATTCGTAGGGCGGCGTCTGGGGGTAGCCCTCGGGCGAGTCCTCCCACGCCTCCTGGCGTCCGAGCGCGGTGATGTCGAGATAGCTCCAGGCGCTGCCCATGCTGCTCGTCGCCGCGGGCGTCGACGAAGTAGGTGCGGAAGATCCGATCGCCCTCTCGGATGAAGGCGTTGGTCCCGTGCCACTGGTCGACGCCGAAGTCCGCGTCGAAGTCGTCGGTGACGGTGTACCAGGGGATGGTTTCCCATCCCATCCGTTCCTGCAGACCCCGGATCTCGGCCTGGGGGGCGCGCGAGACAAACGCCAGCGTCGTGTCCCGCGCGTTCAGGTGGGCGGGGTGAGCGACTTGGTCGGCGACAAACGAGCAGCCGACGCAGGCCCGCTCCGGGTACGCACCGCCGCTCGCCGGGTAGGTCGTGACGTCCGGCGCGTAGAAGGCGCGGTAGACGATCAGCTGGCGACGGCCCTCGAACAGGTCGGCGAGACTCGCCGGGCCCATCGGGCCCTCGAACCGGTAGTCCTTCTCGACCGCCAGCCATGGCATCCGCCGGCGCTTGGCCGCCATGGCGTCGCGGGCCCGGGTGAGCTCCTTCTCCTCCACGAGCAGCTCCTGGCGGGCTGCCTCCCATTCCTGCGGCGAGACGATCGGCGGCAGCTTCATTGGGATTCTCCTCCTACACGTGCTCGTCGGTCCCGGCGATGCCGTTCGAGCGTAGTGAACCGCTGGCGTCCTGCGGCGAGCCGATCCGGCCGTCAGCACACACACAACGAGCCCGGCAGGAGGCGCGAGCACCTTCCAGCGGAGCCCGAGCTAACGCGGGAGGCCGAGCACGCTCTCGCCGAGGATGTTCCGTTGCACCTCTGAGGTGCCGGCGTAGATCGTTCCGGCAGTGGCGTTGTAGAACGTGCCGAGCCACGAGCCGGTGGTGTTGCGGGCGCCCGGATCGTCGGTCCGGTAGGCCCGCAGTGGACCGCGGCCGTCGACCACCGTGGCCGCCGCGCCGAGGACGTCGAGCGCCAGCTCCGTGATCACGCGGTGGTATTCGCTCCAGTAGAGCTTGGAGATCGACGCCTCCGGCCCGAGCGAGCCGTCGCCGGTGAGCACACCCGTGAGGATGCGCAACCCCACGAACCGCATGATCTCGCAGCGGATGTGGGCATCCGCAAGGCGCTGGCGGAGCATCGGGTCCGCAGCCCTGCCGAGCTGCTGAGCCAACGTGATGAGACGATCGAGCTCGGCGCGGAACAGGATCGGGTTGGTCGCCGCCTCCTCGCCCCGCTCCAGCCCGAGCAGCGTGCTGGCGACGGCCCAGCCCTGATCGACCTCACCGACGACGTGGTCGGCCGGTGTGGTGGCGCGGGTGAAGAACACCTCGTTGAACTCGCGCTCGCCGGACAGGGCGCGGATCGGTCGGACCTCCACGCCCGGCTGCCGCATGTCGACGAGCAGGAAGGAGATGCCAGCGTGCTTGCGGGCGTCCTGGTTGGTGCGGGCGAGGAGGAAGATCCAGTTGGCCTCGCGCGCCCGCGACGTCCACAGCTTCTGGCCGTCGATGACCCACTGCTCGCCGTCGAGCACGGCGCGGGTGGAGAGCGAGGCCAAGTCGGACCCGGACCCGGGCTCGGAGAACCCTTGGCACCAGCGGTCATCACCGCTGAGGATGCGCGGGAGGAACCTCCGCTTCTGGGCCTCGGTTCCCCACCGCAGGAGCGTGCCACCGAGCATCTTGATGCCGAACGTGTCGTTGTACCCCATGGCCGGCACACCGGCGCGGGCCAGCTCCTCGACGAGCACGACCTGCTCGAGGCGGCTGAGGCCTGCGCCGCCGTACTCCTTCGGCCACGAGACCCCGAGCAGCCCGTTGGCGGCGAGGGTGGCGCGCCACCGCTCGACGAAGCGGTCCGCCTCCTCACGATCGGCGATCGCGCCGAGGCCCTCCCAGTTCGCCGGCAGGTGCTCGTCGAGGAACTGCCGGACCTGCTTGCGGAACAGTTCGGCGTCCGACGAGTGCCGCGGGTCGAGACCCACGGCGGTGGTCATCGTGTGAAGAGGGCCTCGGCGTTGCCGCGCATGATGCGTCGTTGGGTGTCGGGGTCGAGGGGGTCGAGGAGCTTGGCGAAGTCGGCGGGTTCGGCGAGGCCTTCGGCGTGGGGGAAGTCGGAGCCCATGACGATGGAGTCGACGTGGCCGAGGTCGGCGACGATCTTGGGGATGTCGTCTTCGGGGTAGGGGGCGACACGGACGTGGCGGCGGAAGATCTCGGAGGGTCGTTCGGTGAGTTTGCCGCCGATCCAGGGCCCGTTGCGGCCCATCCCGCGGCTCTTGTCCATGTGTCGCACGAAGTGCGGGACCCATTCGGCGCCGTGTTCGGCGACCAGGCACATCAGGTCGGGGTGGCGCCCGAAGACGTTGTCGAAGATGACCGCTGAGAGGGTGTCTTCGATCGGGCGTTCGCCGTAGATGTTGTTCCACTGCCAGGCCGACATGTGCCACGAGGCGGGGTCGGGGTCATGACCCCAGGCCGGGGAGATGGCGTCGAAGTACCAGTACGGCATGATGTGGAAGGCGACGGTCACCTTGGCCTCGTTGAGGCGGGCCCACACCGGATCGAAGTAGGGGTCGCCGGGGGAGCGGCCGTAGGCCGGCCCGGTCGGCATCAACACCACCCGTGCCCCGCGGGCCAAGATGTCATCGGTCAGGGCGACGGCCTGGTCGAGGTCGCGCAACGACAAGCACGGCGGTGGCGAACAGGCGGTCGTCGTAGTTGAAGCCCCACGTCTCGTCGTACCAGCGGTTGAACGAGGCGAGGTTGACGTACAGCGCCTCGGTGTCGGCGACGTAGTGCTCGGCGGCCAACGCCATCCCGGCCGGGAACAGCACGCACTTGGCCACGCCCTGGGCCTCGAGCAGCGCCAAGCGCGGTTCGCGTTCGATGAACTCAGGGCGCATCGGTTCCGGCTGGTAGGCCTCATCGGGGTCGCCGGAGGCCATCTGCTTGAGCATCTCCTTGAGCGTGCCCGGCTTGTAGGCATGATCGAAGCCCAACCCCTGCTCGCTGTTGAACGTCGCCACACGGTTGCCAGCGAGGACCACCTCATGACCCGCCGCGTTGCGCACCGGGGCGATCGCCCGATCCCGGAAGTCCTCCGGCAAGTACCGCGTGAAGGCGTCACGCGGCTCGTAGCAATGGGTGTCGCAATCGAAGATCTGGTAGTCCAACGCACTCACAGCACACCTCTCTCGACAACCCTACCAACACAATAATACAGACGATTCCGACGAATGCTAGCGGTCATACCGTCGTCGCGCCCATGTCCACCGGCAATTGGATGCCCGTCACCGCCCGCGAGGCGTCCGAGGCCAGCCACACCACCGCGTCGGAGACGTCGCTCGGATCAGCGATCCGCGGCTCGGCCAGGATCGAGCCGTACGACGCCATGTAGGTCGGGTGCTCGGCCAGCAGCCCCATCACCGCCGGGTCATGCGCCATCGGCGTGTCCACGCCCCACGGATGAACGGAGTTGACGCGGATCCTGAACGGCCCGAGCTCGATCGCCGCCGACTTGGTGAGGCCGACGATCCCGTGCTTCGCCGCGCTGTAGTGGGCCTGCGCCGGAAGGGACTTGAGCCCGGCGACGGAGCTGATGGCGATCATCGAGCCGCCTCGACCCTGCTCGATGAGTACCGGGGCAGCGGCCTTGAAGGTCCGCCACACGCCGCTCAGGTTGACGTCCACCATTGCCTGCCACTTCTCCTCGGACATCTCCCAGAACCGATCCCAGGTGACGATGCCGGCGTTGGCGACCACGACGTCCAGGCCGCCCAGTTCCGCGACCCCAGCGGCGACGGCAGCGTCCACGTCGGCCTGGCGCCGGACGTCGCCCTGGCGGGCGACGATCTTGCGTCCTGTCTGTTCGACCAAGCGGACGGTCTCGGCGAGGTCTTGCGGGGTGGCCACCGGGTAGCCGACGGGCACCACCTCGCCGCAGAGGTCGAGAGCCACGATGTCGGCGCCCTCGGCGGCGAGGCGCACGGCGTGGCTGCGCCCCTGCCCCCGGGCGGCGCCGGTGATGAAGGCCACGCGTCCCTCGAGCTGCATCCGCTACCGGACCTGCTGCTCGAGCTCAGGTGGCAGCACCGCGCCCGGGGCGTCGTCGCCGGCGAGATCGGCCGGGAGGATGATCGATGTCCGGGCGAACGAGCCGCCGTCGGTGGCTTGGATGCACTGGCCGGACATGTAGGCCGATTCGTCGGAAGCCAGGAACAGCGCAAGGTTGGCGTTGTCGCGGAGGTTGGGAGGGCGGTTGAGCTTGAGCGGCATGGCCCGCTTGTCGGGGTCCCAGGGCACCATCTCCTCATACGACTTCCCGACGACGTCGGCTTCCGGCGGCATGGCGAAGTTGATCGACATGCCGTGGGTCGGGCACAGGGCGTTGGTGCGAATGCCGTGCCTGCCCCACTCCAGCGCGGCGGCGCGGACGAACCCGTTGCCACCGGCCTTGCTGGCGCCATAGGCGGGGAACCCGGTGTAGGCGGTGAACGCCGAGGCGGAGGTCGTGGCCAGCAGGGTGCCGCCCTCGCCGCCGGCGATCATCACCCGCGCCGCGTGCTTGAAGGCGAGGAAGATCCCAGTGAGGTTGGTGGCCAGGATGTTGTTCCAGTCGTCGAGCGTGAGCTCCTCCAGCCGGCCGGCGCCGAAGCCCGGTTCGGGGATGCCGGCATTGGCGAACATCACATCGATGCGCCCGAACGTGTCGACGGTCGTGCGCACGAGGCGCTCCATGTCCGACTCGGATCGGACATCGGCATCGATGCCGGCCGCCTGCCCGCCGGCCGCCTCGACCTCCTTGGCCACCTGCTGCGCCCGACCGGCGACGACGTCGCTGGCCACGATCCTGGCGCCCTCCTCGGCGAACAGCAGCGCGCACGCTCGCCCCAGCCCGGAACCGGACCCGGTGATGGCAATGACCTTGTCCTGCAGCCGCATGTGTTCCTCCTGCATTGAATGCTGCTCAGTGAGCGGCGAGACCGAGGACTCGCTCGCCGATGATGTTGCGCTGGATCTCCGATGACCCGGCGGCGATGGTGTCCTGGCGGGAGAAGAGGAAGCCGTGCTGGAGGATGTCGAGCTGACCCCCGGCCAGCACCATGGCCTCCGGTCCTCCGAGGTCCATGGCCAGCTCGACGAGGCGTTGGTGCCATTGGGACCAGAACAGCTTGCCGACGGAGACCTCCGACCCCGGTGCCTTTCCGCTGCTGATCGCGCTGACGGTTCGCAGACCGGTGAATCGCATGATCTGCAGGCCGACCCAGGCTCGGGCGAGACGGTCACGCACGACCGGATCCTCCGCCTTGCCGCGATCGCGGACCATGGCCAGCACCGCGTCGTACTCCCGGACGAAGTCGCGCTGCTGGGCCAGGAAGGCGGTGCCGCGCTCGAAGCCGAGCACCGACATCGCCACCCGCCAGCCGTCGTGGACGTCGCCGACGACCAGGTCCGCCGCCGTGCGGGCGCCGTCGAAGAAAACCTCGTTGAACTCGGCATCGCCGGTCAGTTGGCGGATCGGGCGGACGTCGACCCCTGGCTGGTGGAGCGGGCACAGCAAGAGACTCAACCCGCGGTGGCGGGGTGCGTCCGGATCGGTTCGGGCGAGCACGAAGATCCAGTCGGCGAACTGGGCAAGGCTCG
The DNA here is from genome assembly GCA_963719775.1 of uncultured Acidimicrobiia bacterium. Classification (GTDB taxonomy): domain Bacteria; phylum Actinomycetota; class Acidimicrobiia; order Acidimicrobiales; family Ilumatobacteraceae; genus JALZMG01. Next base: position 173,498 of record CAVRCY010000013.1, on the reverse strand, counting down.
TCCACACCTTCTGCCCGTCGATGATCCAGTCGTCGCCGTCGCGCACGGCTCGGGTGGCGACGTTCGCCAGGTCGGAGCCGGCGCCCGGCTCGCTGTAGCCCTGACACCAGAACTCGTCACCGCGGAGGATCGCCGGCAGGAAGCGAGACTTCTGGTCATCGGTGCCGTGGATGATCATCGTCGGACCGAGCAGCTGTTCGCCGAAGAACCCGGCGCGCGCCGGGGCGTCGGCGGCGGCGTACTCCTCGTCGAAGATCAACCGCTCGTGCAGCGACGCTTGCCGCCCGCCGACAGCCGCCGGCCAGGACAGGCCCACCCAGCCTCCCTCGGCCAGCTCGCGTTCCCACGCAACTCGCTCCTTCCAGGCCGCCGGGCTGGCAAGGCTGGTGCGGCCGATGGCCCGCTGTTGGTCCGTGAGGTGCTCGTTGAGCCACGAGCGGACCTCCTCCCGGAAGCGGTCCTCGGCGGCCGTGAACCCGAAGTCCATCATCGCCTTCGGAAGTCAGCGGGGCGGCGCTCGGTGAAGGCGGCCACCGCCTCGTGGTGGTCAGCTGTGCCGAAGAGGCCGTGCAGGCGGACCCCGCGAATCGCCGCCAGATCGCTGAGATCGTCGGCCGACCGGCCGACCGCTCGGCGCAGACCCTCCTTCGTCGCGGCGACGGCGAGTGGCGGGTTGGCTGCGATGCGGGCGGCGAGGCCGATCGCCGTCGGCAGCAGGTCCTCCGTCTCGACGACCTGGGACACCAGCCCGATCGCCTCCGCCTCGGCTGCATCGACGATGTCTCCGGTGAGCAGGAGCTGGGCGGCCATCGCCGGCCCGACGAGCCGCGGCAGCAGCCAGAAGCCGGGCAGGTCGGCGACGAGGCCCATCCGCACGTAGGCCTGCGCGAACCGCGCTGCCGGACTGGCGATGCGGAGGTCGCACAGCAACGCGAGGTCCATGCCGAACCCGATCGCCGCTCCGTTCACCGCGGCGATGGACGGCGTGGTCGCCGCCAGCATCACCTCCACCATCGGGGTCATCGAGACCTTCGGCGTGGCGAGCCGGTCCACGGCCACCCTCATCGCCGGGTCGTTCCATTGCACCTTGACGTCGTCCCCGGCGCAGAATCCGCGGCCGGCCCCGGTGATGACCAGGCAGCGCACGTGAGGATCGTCGTCAGCCTCGCGGAGGCGGTCCTCCAGCATCGCCTCCATCGGCATCGTGACGGCGTTCAGGGCGCCCGGGCGGTTGAGAGTCAGCAGCGCAACGCCGTCGCTGACCTCATACCGGACGGGTGGGTCCTGCTCGTCGTTCACCCGAGCGCCTCGGCGACGACACGGCGCAGCGACTCGGCCTGACGTTGCGCCGCCGCTGTCGGCCCAGTTGCCAGGAGCGCCTCGTCGAACACCTCGATGCCGATCGGCGCACGGACGCCGAGGTCGTCGAGCGTACGGAGGTGGTCGACGACGCCGAAATCGCCTTCACCCGGCAGGCACCGGTGCGTCACGTCTTCGAGCGGCGGCCCGACCGGATCGCCGGCGGCATCGGAGAGCTGCACGGAGTAGACCCTCCTGCCGTCGACTGCGCGCAGGGCGACGTCGTCGTTGCCTCCCCGGCGGTGGTGCCACAGGTCGATCAAGATGCCGGCGTTGGGACGGTCGGCGAGGCGGACGACGTCCCACGCCGTCGCCACGTCGGCGATCGTTGCGAAGGCCGGGAACTCCAGGGCCACCTGCAGCCCGCGCTCGGCGGCGGCGTCGCACAGCGCGGAGAAGCGCTCGGCCGCTACGTCGAGCGGGGCCGGCGCGCCGAAGTGCACGGCGACCACGGTGCGGGCGCCGAGCTCCGCGGCCACGTCGAGATAGGTCTCCACCGGGTAGACGTGGTGGAGGAAGGCGGGTTGGTCGTCCGGTGGCGGCCCGAGCCAGTCGCCCGCAGCCTCGACGTCGGTCAGGGCCAGCCCGTGGTCATCGAGCAGCCGGCGCACGTCCCGATCGGTCAAGCCGTCGCGTTGCGTCGCCCTGCGGTGAGCTCGCCCGAGCAGCGAGATGCCGTCGAAGCCGGCTGATGACGCGGCCTCGACGAAGTCGACAAGCGGCACCGTGGCCAGCGAGACGTTGCACAGCACGAGCTCCGGCCGCCACGAAGCGATCGGTGTCCCCGGCATGCGTCCCACGGTAACAGTCTCCCCACCAAACAGCCACTTGATTTAACATAGTCAGCTATATAATCTGCGGCCCGGACGAGCCCGAAGGGGGAGGCGATCGATGAATTGCGCGGCGACGGCGTCGTCGCGCCGGATGAACGGAGTACGAACACATGAGTCTGCAGTCATGCCATCGCTTCGATGGCGAGGTCGCCATCGTGACCGGAGGCGCGTCGGGTATCGGCGCGGCAACCGCCCGACGCCTCGTCGCCGAAGGGGCACGGGTCGCCATCGGCGACGTCGACGGCGCCCGAGCCGAGGCGTTGGCCAAGGAGCTCGACGACGCGGCGATCGGTGTGCAGTTCGACGCCGGCGACGTCGCCTCGGTCGAGTCGCTGGTGGCCGCCACGGTCGACCACTTCGGCCGACTCGACCTGCTCCACAACAACGCGGCGATCATGGCACCCGAGCACATCGCTAAGGACACCAACCCGGTCGACATCGAGTTCGAGGTCTGGGACCGCACGATGGCCGTCAACCTCCGCGGCTATCTCGCCGGTTGCAAGTACGCCATCCCGCACATGCTGGCCCAGGGCAAAGGGGCGATCGTGATGACCGCTTCCGGGTCGGGAAAGATGGGTGACCTCGCGACGATCGCCTACGGAACCTCGAAGGCAGCGATCATCGGGATGAACCGCTACGTGGCGACGATCTACGGCAAGCAGGGGATCCGCTGCAATGTGGTCAACCCCGGCCTGACACGGACCGAGGGGGGCAAGCGCAACGTCCACGGCCCGATGGTCGAGATCATGGAGCGCAACACGCTCGCCCCCCGCCTCGGCCAGCCGGAGGACATCGCCTCTGCCGTCGTCTTCCTGCTCTCCGACGACGCCGAGTTCATCACCGGTGCCGAACTGGATGTCGACGGCGGGATGCTCTGCCACTCGCCGTACATGACCGACGTCCTTCAGGCATACGGCGCCGGTCAAGCCTTCGGAACCGAGAGCGACTGACCCAGGCGAACCCCCGACACGAGAAGGACCAGACCCATGATGCAAACCGCGCGCTCCGTGCGCCGCCCCTGGTTCGTTGCCTTGGTGGCCACGAGTCTGCTCGTCGTGGCCACTGCGTGCGGCGGAGACGACGACTCCACCAGCGAAGGCGCCGAGCCCGAGGCGACGGACGCCGACGCGTCGCCGACGACGGCAGCCGAGTCGACCGAGGCCATCGAGGCGACTGCGACAACCGTGTCGAGCGAATCGACGTCGCCGAGCGCGACGTCGGAGGCGGCGACCGGCGAACCGATCAAGATCGGACTGCTGGCGGCGATCACGGGAGCGTCGTCGTCCGGTCAGCGAGCGATCGACAAGGTCGGCGCGGCGTGGGAGACCTGGGTCAACGACAACGGCGGGGTCAACGGCCAGCCGGTCGAACTCGTGTACAAGGACAGCGCCAACGATGCGGCGAAGGCGTCGGCGGCGGCCAAGGAGCTCGTCGAGCAGGACGGCGTGATCGCCATCGTCCTTGCCGACGGTTCGGCTGAGGACGCCGTTGGTCCCTATCTGCAATCCGAGGGGATCCCGGTCGTCGGCGGGTTCGGGTTCAGCTCGAACGTGTGGGGCAAGCTCGACAACTTCTTCACGCTGAAGACCGACGTGATGGCGATCGTCGCCGGACCGATCCTGGCGGCCGACGTCGTCGGTGCGACGACGTTCGGCGCCGTGGTGTGCTCCGAGAACCCATCGTGTGCCCAGGCCGAGCAGCTCTACCAGTCACTGATCCCGTCCATTGGGATCAACTACGCCGGCCTGGCGACGGCGTCGTTCTCCGAACCCAGCTACACCGCGCAGTGCCTTGCCCTGATGCAGAAGGGCGCCGACTACATCCAGATCAACCTGACATCCGACGGCGCGACACGTTTGATCGCGGACTGCGTCCGCCAGGGGTACACGGGGACGTTCGGACTGGCGGACGGCACGGTGCTGGCCTCCGCGATGGCGGGCATCCCCCCGGAGGCCAAGGTGTTCGGTGTCATCGACGGGTTCCCATGGTGGACCGACGAAGGACCTGCTGCCGACTTCCTCGCCGCCATGGAGGCCGCCGGGCTGACCGTCGACGACTTCGGGAACTCCTCCTACACGGCGGCGTGGTCATCGCTGGAGACGTTCCGGACGGCGATGGAGGGTGCCCCCGACAACCCGACGAGTACGGACGTGTTCGATGCGATGTACGCCCTCGAGGACGAGGACCTCGGCGGTCTGCTCCCGCAGTCGGTCAACTTCGAAGCCGGGCAACCGGCGCCGCCTGTCAGCTGCTTCTGGTTCTACGAGTACAGCGAGGGCGCCTTCACGACGTTCCAGGACGAGTCGCCGTCAGGCAACACCGTCACCGAGGGTGACCTCAAGACGGCGTGCTTCGATACGGGAGCATGACGATGAGGCTCGAGAGCAAGGTGGCGATCGTCACGGGCGCCGGCCAGGGCGTCGGTCGGGGGATCGCCCTGGCACTCGCCGCAGAGGGCGCCCGAGTCGTCGTCGCCGGCCGCACGCTCGACAAGGTCGAGGCCGCGGCGAAGGAGATCGCCGAGCGCGATGGCCTCGCGCTGCCCGTCCGCTGCGACGTCACGGCACGCGCCGACGTCGATGCCCTCGTCGCCGCGACGGTCGAGGCATACGGAGCGATCGACATCCTGGTCAACAACGCCCAGTCGTCGAGCCAGGGACGCCTGGAGAACATCACGGCGGCGGATCGTCGAGCGCAACCTCGGCAGCGGTCCGATCGCCGCGCTGTGGTGCATGCAGGCCTGCCTGCCACACCTCAAGGAGCGCGGCGGCACGATCATCAACCTCGGCTCGGCCACCGGAGTGCAGGGAGATCCCGGCTTCGGCGCCTACGCGATGGCCAAGGAGGCGATCCGTGGCCTCACGAAGGTGGCGGCGCGCGAATGGGGCCGGTACGGGATCACGGTGAACGTCATCTGCCCGGCTGCTGAGTCGCCGGCCAGCGAGGCGTTCTTCGAGGCCCATCCGGAGCATCTCACGCGCATCGAGCGGGAGACCCCGCTGGGGCGCTTCGGGCGCAGTGAGGAAGACATCGGGCGCGCCTGCGTGGCGCTTGCCAGCGACGATCTCGGCTATCTCACTGGCGCCACGCTGATGCTCGACGGCGGCCGGTGCATCCTCCGATGATGGACTTCGGCCCCGCAGGGATGAGCCACGCCGAGGTCTTGGCCATCCGTCGTGGTGGGGCAGACTCGTCGTGAGCCGGCGTCAGACGTACTCCGCCAGCTCGCGCAGCATGGCCGCCTTCGGCTTCGCCCCCACGATCCGCCTGACCTGCTCACCTCCGACGAACACTGCGAGCGTCGGCACGGACTGGACGTCATAGGTCTCGACGGTGACCGGGTTCTCCTCGATGTTGACCTTGGCGACGACGAGGCGGCTGGCGTGTTCGGCGGCGATGTCGTCCAGCATCGGCGCCATCATGCGGCACGGGCCGCACCACTCGGCCCAGAAGTCGACGAGGACGGGCGTGTCACTCTGCAGCACTTCCACGGCGAACGAGTCGTCGGTAACGGCCTTGACAATCATATGATCAATTAAACTATATTAACAGTGAGGTAGCAAGTGACCCGGATCACGACTCTCGGTGACGAGGAGACAGAGCTCGAACAGGTGTGGGGCCTGCGCGCCGACTACTTCCACATCTTCATCGACGATTACCTGCGCTCGCTGCGGCGCCTCGATCCGGTTCTCGTCGAGCTGTGCCGCGTGCGGATCGCCCAGCTCGTCGAGAGCGACTTCGATCAGGCCTTGCGGTATCAGCCGGCCGTCGAGGCGGGCCTCACCGAGGCGAAGCTGGCTGACGTGACGGACTACCCGACCTCCCCGCTCTACACCCCCCGGGAGCGGGCAGTCTTGGAGTTCGCCGAGCAGTTCGTCATCCAGTCGAGCAGCATCTCCGACGAGGACTGCGCCCGGCTGCAGGAACACCTCTCCGCCGAGGAGTTCATCTACCTGACCAAGTCGCTCAGCGTGATGGACCAGTTCGCCCGTGCCAATTCGGCGTTCCGCATCGCCCCGTCCGCCGTCGCCCCGTCGGTCATGTCGGACTTCACCGTCGTCGCGGACGCCGCGGCCTAGAGGATCACACAGGAGGACATCATGGCCACGACGCCCCGCATCCCGACCGAGCTGTTGGAGGGCTACTTCATCCAGATGGAGGAGGCCGCCGACAGCCCTGCTGCGGCCATCGCCATCCCGATCGAGCTCTCGCGACTGGCTGGCATCCCCGTCGCCACGAAGAAGTCGTTCCAGCTCGACCCGGTGCTGCACGAGCTGATCCGCATCTACAACGCCAAAGTGCAGGACTGCCAGTACTGCCAGAACGCACGCCAGGCGGTCGCCGTCCAGGCCGGGATGAGCGAGGACATGGTCTCGGCGCTCACCAACTTCGAGCGCAGTGACCTCCCCGAGCGGATCAAGGCGGCATTGCGGATCACGGCGGCGGTCTCGACGAACCCCGGCCTGCTCTCGGATGACATCTGGGAGGACGCCGCCCGGTTCTACAGCCAGCAGGAGCTCGTCGACATCGTCCTCCTCTCGATGCACACGACGGCCAGCAAGTGCACGATCACGCTCGGGCTCGATCCGGGCAAGGAGGCCAGCAGCCGTCTGTTCTTTCCCACCGAGGACGTCTACGGGTACAGCCCCGAGCTGGCGGATGCGGTCGCCGAGCTGCGGGCGAAGGGTGTGGTCGTCGAGGCGCCCAGCGACGAAGCCGTGCCAGTCGGCACGACCGACCTGACCGGCGTCGCCCGCCAGTCTTGAGTCGATCGCACCGCGCGATAATGGGTGCCGAACGGAATGAGGCACGGATGCAGGTGAAGATCGGATCCCGGCTGCGGAGCGTGGTGTGCGAGACCGAGGTGATCGTCGTCAAGTCCCCTGGAGCAGACGTCGACATCCGCTGTGGTGGACATCCCATGGTCGGCAAGGACGAGCCAGCGACGGCATCGGTAGCACCCAGCGAGGGGTTGGCCGACGGTGCGCTGCTCGGCAAGCGGTACACCAACGAGGAACTGGGTTTGGAGTTGCTGGTCACGAAGGGCGGCTCCGGCACGCTGGCAGTCAGCGAGACACCACTGGCGATCAAGGACGCCAAGCCCCTTCCGTCGTCGGACTGACGCGCTCGACGTGGTGATCGCCGTCGGCCGCCGGCTCGACGGCAAGGTGGCGCTGGTGACTGGCGCCGGGCGGGGTCTCGGGCGCGCCCACGCGCTGGAGTTGGCCGGCGCTGGGGCCTCGGTCGTGGTCAACGACATCGGAGCGGCGCTCGACGGCTCCGGCCGGGACGACCTGCCGGCGGGCGGGGTGGTGACGGAGATCGAGGCGCTCGGCGGTCGTGCCGTCGCCGACCGGACCGACGTCGCCTCCGTCGACGGCGGCGCTCGTGCGGTGGCCAACACGATCGCTGCGTTCGGCCGGATCGATGTCCTCGTCAACAACGCCGGCTTCGCCCATGGTGGCGGTCAGGTCGAGGCGCCGATCGACGCCGAGCTCGACGCGCTCCTCGCCGTGCACTTCAAGGCCGCCGTCGGGACGATGTCGGCCGCCTTCGCCGACATGCGTCCCCGCGGGTGGGGGCGGATCGTCAACACCGTCTCGGAGGTCGCCCTCGACGCCCGGGTGGCTGGGGCCTTGGGCTATGGCGCGGCGAAGGCGGCGCTGTGGTCGGCCACCTTGACGGTCGCCCGTGCCGGAGCGTGCCACGGGATCACCGTCAATGCGATCTCGCCCGGTGCCCGCACGCGGATGAACGAAGCGCTCCTGGCCGACGGCTTCCGGGGGCAGCCGGCGGACGTCGACCTCCGTCCGGATCATGTCGCCCGGGTGGTCGCCTACCTCGCCTCGGAGGAGGCCGCCGACATCACCGGGTGCATCATCCATGCCGCCGGGGGCGAGCTGCGGGAGTACACGACGACGCGCACCTCACGGTCAGACCTCGTCGCCCGTCTCCGAGCCGTCCTCGACCCCACCTGAGCGCCGCGGCCGAGGGGTCTCTTCTCATCGCTTCGGCCAACTGGCGGCGCCTGATCTGGGAGCCGATCCTGCCAGCACCTGGCAGAGACTCCTTGCTGGCCGGCGCTGCCGCCCGTTCTGGGTGTGTTCTCTGCCAGGTGCTGGCAGAGATCCCGCCCAGAGGGCGCGATGGCACGATTCCCGCCCTGTTCGGCCGTTCGAGGCCGCACTCGGACCCACACAAACCCGAGGAGTGCCAGATTTGGTGTCACATCTGGCACTGGATCTTCCGGAGAACCGCGTCACACGCTGAGGACCGACAGCTGGGCGGAGTCCAGGTACTCGGCAGGCGGCAGCCACCTTGCCGGCGGGAGACAGCGCTACCACCACGCAGGAGTCCAGATGCAGCGGACCCCGGCGCGCCGTGCCGGCCATCGTCCACTGGAGCACGAAGCCCTCCGACGTCGGGGTCACACGCACGTCGTCGAGACGGAGGTCGGGTACCTGCCGGTGCAGCCATGCCAGCGACCGTGCGCTGTCCTCGACGGAGACGCCACGTCCGTCGTGGTTGTGCCACGTCAGGGCCTCGGGTTCGTGGATCGCCCGCAGTGCGTCGGCGTCGTTGGCCGCGGTTGCCTGGCGATAGGCCTCGGCGACGGCGAGTTTCTCGTCGTCTCTCACGCCACGCCTGCGGCGACCATCAGGCGATGGATGTCGTTCGGCCCGAGCGGCGTGGCCAGGACGTGGATGCCCAGCGGGGCGAGCGCGTCGGCGACGGCGTTGGCCACCGCCGCGTGGGCGCCGATCGCCCCTCCCTCGCCCATGCCCTTGAACCCGCCGGGGTTGGTCGACGAGTCGGTCTCGATGTGCCCGATCTCGATCTCGGGCACCTCGGTGGTCGTCGGGAGCAGGTAGTCCATGAACGTCGTCGTCAGCGGGTTGCCGTCCTCGTCGTAGACGAAGTCCTCGAGGAGGACGCCACCCACACCCTGGACGACGCCGCCGAAGATCTGCCCCTCGACGACCGTCGGGTTGATCATCCGGCCGCAATCCTCCGACACGATGTAGCGCAGGATCTGCGGCACGCAGGTGTCCCGATCGATCTCCACAACGCAGAGGTGGGTGGCGTTGGACCACGTCGGGAACCGGTCGGGCCGGAACCGAACCGTCGCCTCCAGCCCGGCCGCCACGTCCGGTGGCAGCCGGTCGGCGAAGCGGAACGCCGCCGCAGCGACCTCCTTGAGCGTCACGGATCGGCTTGGTGTGCCGTTGACGAACACCGTGCCCGCTTCGATGTCGAGGTCCTCGGGCGCCGCCTCCAGTGAGTGGGCGGCCACGGCCAGCACCTTCTCGCGCACGGCCAGTGTCGCATTGCGGGCCGCGCCGCCGGCGACCACGGCGGTGCGGCTGCCGCCGGTACCTGGGCCGTACGGCGTGGACTGGGTATCGGCTTGGACGATCGTGACGTCGTCGTAGTCGACGCCGAGCGTGTCGGCGACGATCTGGGCCATCGTCGTCTCGACGCTCTGTCCGTGGGACGTGGTGCCGAGGTAGGCGACGACCTTGCCGCTCGACTCGACGCGCACCGTCGCGCCCTCGGTGGCCAGCGTCGGCGTGTCCATCGAGGTCGGTTCGACGTACACGCTGATGCCGAGGCCGAGCAGGCGCCCATCAGCCCTGGCCGCCGCCTGCTCCTTCCTGAAGGCGTCGTAGTCGAGGATCTCCAGCGCCTGCTCCAACGTCTCCAGCGGGGTGATCTCCTGGAACAGCTTCCCGCCCGGCGACGTGAACGGCAGATCGGCAGCCGACAGCAGGTTCGTGCGCCGCAGCTCCACGGGATCGATGCCGAGTGTGCGGGCGGCGTGGTCGATGGCCATCTCCCTGGCCGTCGTCTCGAACATCCACGGTCCCCGGTAGGCGACCTTGCCCATCGTGTTGGTCCACACCATCGACATCGAGAAGCCGAGGCGAGGGATCTTGTACGGACCGGGCAGTAGCTGGGGGTCGATGATCGCCGGGCACGGTGGGTAGGCACCGACGTCGGCCACATGCTCGATCGTGATGCCCTGGATCACCTGGTCGGCATCGATGGCCAGGCGCACCGTGCCGAGTTCATTGCGGGAATGCCCGGCGGCGACGAGGTTCTCTCGTCGATCCTCGATCCACTTGACCGGCCGGCCGAGCAGCCGCGTCGCGAGCACGATGGCGCACTCCTCGCGGAAGACGAACATCTTCTGGCCGAACCCGCCACCGACATCGCGCGCCGTCACCCGGATCGAGCCCTCGGAGATCCCGAGATAGCGGGCGAAGAAGTTGCGGGTCTCGTGCACGCTCTGACACGAGCAGACGATGTCGAGCTCCTGGCGGCCAGGCGCCCAGGCGGCGATGATGCCGCGCCCCTCCATCGGAACGCAGACGTAACGGTGCTGGCGCACCGTGCACTCGACCACGTTCGCCGCGTGGGCGAACGCGTCGTCGAGATCCGCCGACATCGGGGTGAACGGCATCTCGACCATCGCGTTGGATGGCAGACCCCAGGCACCATGCACGAGGTGCTCGGTGTCGCCGGCGGCGATGGAGAAGTCGACGACGGGGTCGGCTGGTTCGAGGTCGAGCTCGATCAGCTCACACGCGTCCTCGGCGATGTAGCGGCTGTCGGCGATCACCACGGCGATCGGATCACCGACGTGGCGGACGTCGCTGATGGCAAGTGGTGGCGGAACCTGCAGCTCTTCGCCGAGCATGGCGTGCCACGCCTCACCGAGGTGACCGTCGAAGTCCTGCCACGTCAGCACGGAGTGGACACCAGGAAGCTCGAGGGCGGCCGTGGCATCGAGGCGTGTGATCGTCGCCTTGGCCACCTCGCTGCGCAGGAACGCGGCGTGCAGCATGCCGGGCAACGTGACGTCGTCGACGTACTGGCCGTGGCCGGTGAGCAGTCGGCGGTCCTCCTTGCGGTGCACCGATTGGCCGACGAACCGTGCTGCTGGAGTGCCGGTGACAGTCATTCCTGACCCCCCATCGAGGCGGCGGCTCGGTGAACGGCGCGAACGATCCCCTGGTACCCGGTGCAGCGGCAGAGGTTGCCGGAGAGTCCCTCGCGGATCTGCCGGTCACTCGGGGCGGGGATGCGGGCCAGCAGTGCCGTCGCCGACACGACGAAGCCCGGCGTGCAGAACCCGCATTGCAGGCCGTGCTCTGCCTGGAACGCCTCCTGCACCGGGATTCAGGTGGCCGTCGAGGGCGAGCCCTTCGACGGTCGTGATCTCGGCGTCCTCCGCCTGCACGGCGAACACGAGGCACGAGCGGACGGCGTCGCCATCGAGGAGGATCGTGCACGCCCCGCACACGCCGTGCTCGCAACCGAGGTGCGTGCCGGTCAGCCCGCAGTCCTCGCGCAGCGCATCAGCCAGCGTCTTGCGCGGCTCGACGGAAATGGTGCGCCGCGCACCATTGACCGACAGTGTGCACCGCGACATCATCCATCGATCGACCTCGTCTGTTCGATCGCCCGTTCGACGGCGCGCCGGACGACGGCGGCGGCGATACGCCGGCGCAGGGCGCCCGAGGCGTGGAGGTCGTCGGGTGGGTCCAGCCCGGTGGCCGCGAGGTCACCGATCTCGGCCGCATCGACCGTCGCCGCGTCGACCCCGACCAGCGCCTTCTCCGCCACCTCCGCCCGCACCGGTGTCGCCGCCACGCCGAACAGCGCGATGGCCGCCCGGCCGATCCGTCCGTCGTCGACCTCGACGCCGCAGGCGCAACCGGCGATGGCGAAGTCCCCGTGCCGGCGGGCCACCTCCTCGACGGCGAACCCCGACGGCCGGTTCCAGACCGGGAACCGCACGGCGACGAGCACGTCGGCCCCCGCCAGCTCGGTCTCCCACATGCCCTGGAAGAAGTCGCCAGCTGGCACCGTCCGCTGGCCGCCAGGCCCCACCACGTCCAGCTCGGCGTCGAGCGCCAGCGCCACCGCGGGGTACTCGGCGGCAGGATCGGCGTGGGCGATCGAGCCGCCGAGGGTGCCCCGGTTGCGGATCTGGAAGTGGCCGATCAGCGGGGTGGCGCCGGCCAGGAGCGGAACGTCCCGGCCGATCACGTCGCTCGCCTCGACCGCGCTCTGGCGGACCGCCGCGCCGATCGCCACATGACCGTCCACCCGCTCGATCTCGCGGAGCGACGTCACGCGGCCGATGTCGATCAGTGCCTCGAACCGAGCCAGCCGCAGGTTGAGCATCGGGATCAAGCTCTGGCCGCCGGCGAGCACCTTGGCCCCGTCGCCGAGCTCATCGAGCAAGCTGACGACTTCGTCGACGGTCGTGGGTGCGTGATACTTGAACGGCGCAGGCTTCACGAGTCCCTCCAGGCCCCCAATGGAATCAGAGCAATCATTTAACGTATCATGAAGCGATGAACGATGCCACAGCTGCGGGCATGCTGCTCAGCACGGCGGATCGGCTGGAGATCCACGAGCTGGCGGCTCGCTACGGGACGACGATCGACGATCGCGACTGGCCCGCGCTCGAGCAAGTGTTCTGTCGTGATGCCGTCTACGAGCTGCGCGGGTTCGGCCCCACCGACCGGCAGGTGGTCGGGGCGGCGGAGATCTGCCGCATGATGGAGGACACTCAGGACCACCCCGTGGCCCACCACGTCACGAATGTGATCGTCACAGTGGACGGCTCGGAGGTGCGCATGAGATCGAAGGTCATCGGCTCTGGTCCCCGCGGCCGCGTCGGCTCCGCCGACTACGACGACGTGCTGCGGCGCGAGGACGGTGCCTGGCGGATCGCCAGGCGGATCGTCACCCTGCGCCGGCCAGATCGTCGATGAGTCAGTATGCCGTCCTATGAACGTTGCGATGCTGCTCGAGATGGCGGCTGAAGGCATGGGCGAACGGGTCGCCTTCGGCCGCAAGGCCGACGGGTTGACGTACGCCGAGCTGCTCGATCGTGCCCGCCGCACGGCCACCGTCATCCAGCGGACCGGCGCGGAGCGAGTCGGTCTGCTCGACCAGAACTCCGACGCCGTCCCCCAGATGCTGTTCGCCGGCGCCATTGCCGGGTTGCCGTTCGCGCCCGTCAACTATCGCCTGGCTGACGACCGGTTGGCGGCGGTGGCGGCTCGCCTCGCGCCCGCGCTGGTGGTCGCCGAGGCTGGCGCCATCGAGCGTGTCGCCGACGTCGCCGGCCTCACCGTGGTCGCACGCGACGAGTTGCTGTCCCAGATCGCCGCCGCCGAACCGGCCGCCGACAGCCACACGGATCCCGAGCAGGTCGCCGTCTGGCTGTTCACCAGTGGGACCACGGGCGAACCGAAGGCGGCGCTGCTGCGCCACCGACATCTCGTCTCCTACGTGCTGTCGTCGGTCGACTTCATGTCCTCAGGTGAGGAAGAGGCCGCGCTGGTGAGCGTGCCGCCCTACCACATCGCAGGGATCGCGGCCATCCTCACCGGCACGTACGGCGGGCGGCGGATCGTCTACCTGCCTCAGTTCGACGCGGTCGAGTGGGTCCGCCTAGCCGAAGCCGAGCAGATCACCCACGCCATGGTCGTGCCGACGATGCTCGGTCGGATCCTGGACGCCCTCGACGCCTCGGGTGCCCGTCTCCCCGCACTGGCCCACCTCTCCTACGGCGGTGGGCGGATGCCCGTCCCGGTCATCGAGCGGGCGATGGACCTGCTCCCGCACGTCGGCTTCGTCAACGCCTACGGCCTGACGGAGACGAGCTCGACGATCGCCGTGCTCGGGCCCGACGACCACCGAACGGCCCACGGCAGCGACGACCCGGCCGTGCGCGCCAGGCTCGGGTCGGTCGGCCGGCCTCTTCCCACGCTGGAACTGGAGATCCGCGGGCCGGACGGGAACGCCGCAACGGTCGGGCATCCCGGAGAGATCTACGTGCGGGGAGAGCAGATCGCCGGGGAGTACCTCGGTCGCAGCGCGCTGACCGAGGACGGCTGGTTCCCGACCAACGACGGCGGCCGTCTGGACGACGCCGGCTACCTCTATGTCGAGGGTCGCATCGACGACGTGATCGTGCGGGGTGGCGAGAACATGTCACCCGGAGAGATCGAAGACGTCCTCCTGCAGCACCCGGCGGTGGCCGAGGCCGGCGTCACCGGCGTGCCCGACGACGAGTGGGGTGAGTCGGTAGCGGCGGCGGTCGTCTTGCGTGAGGGCGCCAGCGTCGACGAACCGGAACTGCGGTCGTGGGTGCGGGAGCGGCTGCGCTCGTCACGTACACCTGTCCTCGTCGACATCCGCATCGCGCTGCCGTACACACCGACCGGGAAGCTGATGCGCAACGTCCTGCGCGACGAGCTCACGCGGATCAGCACGAACCGGCCGTGACGACAGCCCGGCCGTTCCGCTTCACGGCCCAGGTGCCCGATCTGACCGGACCCGTCGGCGAGTGGCGCAAGGAGCTGCGACGGCTCGAGGACATGGGCTTCTCGACCGTCGCCCTCGCCGATCACTTCACGGGCGGGTACACCGTCGAGCCCTTCGTCATGCTCACCGCCGCGGCCATGGAGAGCACCCGGCTGCGGGTGCAGACGGCGGTGCTCGGCAACGACTACCGCCACCCGGTGTTGACCCACCGGATGGCGGCCACGCTGGACATGATCAGCGAGGGCCGCCTCGAGCTCGGCATCGGCGCCGGCTGGATGCGCTCGGACTACCTCGCCGCCGGTCTCGACTACGACCCGGCCGGTGTGCGCATCGAGCGCCTCGCGGAGTCGATCACCGTGCTCAAGGGCCTGTTCTCCGGCGCCGCGTTCACGTTCACCGGCAACCACTTCCGGGTGCGCGACCTCGTGGGGGTGCCTGCGCCGGTGCAGCAACCGCATCCTCCGCTGCTGATCGGAGGGGGTGGTCCACGCATGCTGCGCCTGGTCGGTCGCGAGGCCGACATCGCCGGGATCAACGCCAATCTCGGGGCCGGGGACATCGGTGGCCATTCGGTGGCCGATGTGGGGTGGGAGCGGATGGCCGAGAAGGTCGACTGGGTCCGGGAGGGTGCCGTCGCTGCCGGGCGGGCCTTCGAGGATCTCGAGCTGTCGATGGCTCAATGGCTGCTCCACGTCACGGAGGACCGCAACGAGTCGGACGCGCTGATCGCCAAGATGGCGGGCCGGTTGGGCGTCGAGCCGGCATGGCTCGACGATGCGCCGGGCGTGCTGGTCGGCCCGCCCTCCCGCTGCGTGGAGAAGCTGCACGCCTTGCGGGATCGTCTCGGCATCAGCTACGTGCAGGTGCACTCGGGGCCTCGGGGGTCGGATCTCAGCGGGATCGGCCAGGTCGTCGCCGAGCTCGCCGAGGCGTGACCCGGTCCTGATCTCGCTACACCGTGATGCGCATCGCCAGCCCCGCGTGCCGTTCCTGGAACCGCTCGGCGCAGCGCGCCCCCAGCTCGTAGGCGGCGCGGGAGGTCGGCTCGGCGATCGCAGGGTCGAGCAGGTGGGTCGTCTTGGTGCCCGCCAGCGCGCCGACGGCGCGATTGGGCCGGATGAAGAGCACCTGCCCACCGCTCATCCGCCACCGCATCAGCTCGAAGGCGACCATCCGCGCGGCGACGGCGCCGAGGCGGCCGAGCACGGGACCGGCCATCGGCGCCACCGCGACAAGCAGGTCCGCCGGCGGCGCACGGTCGGCCGACGTCGTCGTGATGATGCCTGCATCGATGTAGCGATGGCCGTCGAGGCGGTGCGGTGCGGCGATACGAGGAGGGGAAGACGAGGCGGCGACCAGGTCGGCGAGGTCGTGATCGGCGCCCGACAGGATCGTCGGGTACAGCACCGGAAGGCGAACGGCGGCGGTGCTCACGCGGGAGTCCCGGCGGTCACCGAACATCGGACGGGTGATGTCGATGACCCGCGGCTTGCCCTCCTGCGGCGCAGTTCTCCACGCGGCCAGGACGTCGTCGAGATCGGCGCCCACCGCCAATGCGGCCGCCGTCCAGGCACCGGCCGACGTGCCGAGCATCGGTCCCGAGCCGACGGGGATGCCGGCCTCCGTCAACGCCCGAGCCACACCCATGTTGACTCCGATGCCGAAGGCGCCGCCTCCGCCGAAGCAGGCCGCAACCTGTGGGCGCTGATCCATTGCGCGCACGGTAGCCCACCGGCGAGTTCTGGCGCCGGCAACAGCACATTGAGTCAGCTGATTCGTTCGCGGCCTCTGCACGGGTTTGACGACCTCCGAATCAGTACATAGAGTTAACTACATGGCAGATCGTTTGTGCGAGGGCCGGGTCTCGATCGTGACGGGGGCGGGCCGGGGAATCGGTCGCGAGTACGCCCTCATGCTCGCCGAACACGGGGCGAAGGTCCTGGTCAACGACCTCGGGGAGCGCGGGACGGCACCGGAGGGGACGTCGGGCCAGCCCAGCAGGTGGTCGACGAGATCGTCGCCGCCGGCGGGGAGGCGGCGGCCAACACCGACGATGTGAGCTCCTGGGACGGCGCACGCAACCTGATCGCTCACGCCATCGAGACGTTCGGCGGCCTCGACGTGCTCGTCAACAACGCCGGCATCCTGCGCGACCGGATGGTCTTCTCGATGGCCGAGGAGGAATGGGACGCCGTCATCAAGGTCCACCTCAAGGGAACGTTCGCGCCCGTCCACTTCGCCTCGGAGCACTGGCGCGATCGGGCCAAGGCGGGCGAGCAGAACGACGCCCGCGTGATCAACACGACATCGGTGGCCGGGCTGTACGCCAACGCGGGACAGACGAACTACGGAGCGGCGAAAGCGGGCATCGCCACCTTCACCCAGATTGCTGCGCAAGAGCTCGCTCGGTACGGCGTCACCGTGAATGCCATCGCGCCCGGTGCGCTGACCAGGCTGACCGAAGACCTCGGTCTGCCTGACGAGGTGAAAGCCCGGTTCGAACCGCGCTGGGTCGCACCGGTCGTCACCTGGCTGGCGTCGACGCTCTCGACCGATGTGACGGGTCAGGTGATCGAGTCGTCGGGGCTGGTGCTGGCGATCGCCGAGGGCTGGCGCCGCGGGCCGTCCACGGACCATCCGCCGGCGGAGGCGACTGAGGTCGACGCCATCGTGCGCAAGCTGCTGGCCGACGCCGTGCCGCGCACGACGATGGCCGACATCAGCTGATGGCCGACGGCGAGGTCGTCCTCGACAGGCGGGAGGGGCGGGTCGCGGTTGTCACCATCAACCGGCCGGCGGCCAGGAACACGATCACGTACGCGGTGCTCGATCGCTTGCTCGAATCCTTTGCCCGCGCCGACGCCGACGACGACGTCCGCGCGGTTGTCGTCACCGGGACGGGCGAGTTCTTCTCGGCCGGGACGGACCTGTCGACCGGCGCCGGCGGCTACGACGCCGACTCCCCGGGGTTCAAGCCGCTGCGGGGCGGCAGTCGCGACGTGGGAGGCGAGCTGGCGTTGCGGATCTTCGGCTCGCGCAAGCCAGTGATTGCTGCGATCAACGGGACGGCCGCTGGGATCGGGGTGACGATGGTCCTGCCGATGGACGTCCGCATCGGCGCCGAGGGCAGCCGCTTCGCCCTCCCCTTCACCCGTCGGGGCATCGTGCCCGAATCCTGCGCGACGTGGTTCCTGCCGCGCATCGTCGGCATCGCCACGGCCGTCGACTGGGCCGTGACCGGGCGGACCTTCGGCGCCGACGAGGCGCTCGCCGCCGGACTCGTCCGCGAGCTCCTGCCGGCCGATCAGGTGCTGCCGCGAGCCCTCGAGGTGGCGACCGAGATCGCCGAGCGGACCTCCGCCGTGTCGGTCGCGCTGACGCGTCAACTGCTGTGGCGACAGCTCGGCGCACCGCACCCGCTGGCCGCCAACCGGCTGGAATCCGAGGCCCTGCTCGCGCTCGGCGGAATGGCCGACGCCAAGGAGGGCGTGGCGTCGTTCAAGGAGAAGCGCCCAGCCCAGTTCCCGCTCACCGTTGCCGACCTGCCGGACTTCTACCCCTGGTGGTCCGAGGAGCCCTTCTAGTGTCCCGGAAGGTTGATCCGCCAAGCAACCGGCAACGCCGGGTTGTGCGAACAGCATCGTGGTCGAAGAGCTCTTGAAGAGATGGTGGGGTCCGGTCCGCGCGACGCGATCGACCGGGTGCCCGCGAACTGGGCGGGAATCGTCGCACACGGCTATCTGGGCGCGGAGGTTCTCGAAAATGGGACCCTCCGCGCCCAGAACGCCGTTTGTCCCTAGCTGGCGTGCCGATCACGCAACAAGGTCGTTGCCGAGGTTGGCCAGGTTGATCGTCCGGTTGGTGCCAAGGCGGGTGTAGTCGTACCCGGCCAGCGGGTAGCCGTTGGTGAGGAAGGCGAACGACACCCCGGTCTCGGGATCCATGTACCCGAGCTGACAGGGCGCGCCGCCGTTGCCGAACGTCCCCGGCGATCCGGTCGAGGGCAGCCAGATGTCGTGGTCGGCGCCACTGATCGTGACGAAGAGACCCATGTTCGTGCTCCTGTCGCTGCCGCCGTAGAGCTGGTCGCCGGCGGGCGGCATCGACACGTGGACGCGGGTCCCCTCGACGACCGCCTCGTCGCGCCACAGGCCGGAGTGGATGAGTGCCTGGAAGAACAGGGCCACGTCGGCGGCCGACCCGACGATGGAGTGGCTCGGTTCGCCCGCCGCCAGCACCTCGGGGTTGGCCAGGTACCACGGGCCCCACGGATCGACCTGCTGCTCGTCGCTCGTGCGATCGATGGCGATCGGGGCGGTCACCAGCGCTTCGTACTGGTCCACCGGAACGGGCAGCACGAAGGCGAGGCCGAGCGGCTCGACGATCTCCGTCCGCAGGTACTCGGCGAACGACAGCCCGGTGCGCCGCTCGACCAGCTCGGCGATGACCCACGCCGCCGACGTGAGGTGGAACTGCAGCCGCGTGCCCGGTTCGTACGTCAGCCGCCACTTCGCCATGGCCTCCAGCCGTGTGGCGCGGTGAGGCATCGCGGCGAGGCCGAGCGGCGCGAACGGGAACCCAGCGGTGTGGGTGAGCACCTGGCGGACGGTGACCACCTCCTTGCCGTTGGTGGCGAACTCCGGGATGACGTCGGCAACCTGCTCGTCGAGCCCGAGGACCTCCTCGCCCAGCAACTTCCACACCACGCCGGCGACCACCGTCCTCCCCACCGACTGGAGGATGTACCGCGCATCGGGCGGGGCGTCACCGTAGGTCTCGAAGGCGACGAGGCGCCCGTTGCGGGCCACGGCGACCTGCGCCGACGGAAGCGTCCGTGCTCGACCTCGAGCCGAGCCCGGCGCAGGAAGACGTCGAGGCGGGCTGTGTCGATGCCGACGTCGGCGGCCTCGACGAGGTCATGAGAGAGCAGGACCACGATGGTTCTCCTGGGTCAGCAGGGGGGCAACGCGGGTGCAGATGGTCTGGACGTGGCGCGCCACCATGTCCTCCGCCATGCCCGAGACCGACGCCCAGAAGAAGACCGTCTCCACGGGGGCGTCGCCGATGTGCGCCTGCAGGCGAGCGGCGACCTCCTCGGGCGTGCCGTAGAGGAAGTAGGAGAGGGGGCCGCCGAAGGCCCGTTGGCGGAGACGTTCCGGGTCGATCGGGCGTGGCGTCGGCTGGTCCGTTCCCTCGACCATGTGGCGGCGATAGGAGTCGACCTGGTGGGCGAGATGGCGGGCGACGACGGGCCAGTCCGCCTCCGGGTCCTCGCTCGCCCACCCCTGGATCCCGCCGGCCATGCGAGCTCGTCCGGCGTCGTGACCGCCATCGGCCAGCCCGCTGCGATAGGGGTCGACGAGCGCCGGGTCGATGCTCAGCAAGCCCTCGCCCAGCTGCCCCGCTCGCCGCGCCCCCTTCGGCCCCTGGTAGCCCATCCAGATCGGCACCCGCTCCTGCCGCGGTCCGGGCGTGACGATGCCCTCGTCCCACAAGCGGCGAACCTCCCGCGCCCGCCCGTCGGTCTCCGTGTAGCGGCTGGCCAGGTCGACGTCGTACAGCTCGAACTCCGGGACGCGGTAGCCCGCACCCAGGCCGAGCTCGAGGCGGCCGCCGCTGATGATGTCGACGATGGCCGCCTGCTCGGCGAGCTCGACTGGGTGGTGCAGCGGCGCGATGACGATCGCCGTGCCGATGCGCACGGCCCGCGTGCGAGCGGCAACCGCGGCGGCGAACGTCAGGGGCTGGGGCAGGTAGCCGTCGTCGAAACGGTGGTGTTCCGACACCCAGATCGAGTGGCATCCGAGGTGCTCGGCCTCCTCGCACATCTCGAGGGTGAAGGCGTAGAGGCGGCCGAAGTCGGCTGCCCACTCGGGCGGGTTGCGCAGATCGAAGTACAGGCCGACGTTCATTTCAGTAAGATAAGTTAACTGATACGCAACCGCGATGCCAGTGGCGAACGTCGAGGTTGGCACTACGGCCGAGGGGCGAAGTCGTCGATCAGCCTGGCCAGTTCGACCGGGGTATCGCCCTGCACGCTGTGGCCGGCATCGGCGATCCGCTCGACCCGCGCCGTCGCGCAACGCCTGAGCAGCTCGGTCTCGTCCTCGTCGTCGACGACGGACTGGGGCAGCATCCCGCGTACGAGCAACAGCGGCACCGTCACCCGCGACACCGCCTCCCACTCCGCCGAGTAGTCGGGCGGACCGGCCCCGGGCGGGCGTTCGATGCCCCGATGGCGGGCGTAGCGCCACACCCAGCTGCCGTCGTCGCGTTGCTCCGCGTTGTGCAGGATGCCGCGGCGCAACGACGTCACGGTGCGGGTCGGGTTGTGCGCGACGGTGCGGGCGAGGATGTCGTCGAAGCTGGCGAAGCTGTCCGGCCCCTGGACGAAGGCGCTGATCGCCTTCGACTTCTCGGCCGTCACACCGGGGGTGATGTCGACGAGCACGATCGATCGGACCAGTTCGGGGACGTCGTCGGCGAGCGCCAGCGTGGTCAGGCCACCGAGGGACATGCCGACCACGGCGACGGCGTCTGGCGCCAGATCACGGATCACGACGGCGACGTCCTCGGCGTTCTCGTGCACGTCGAGCGATCCGTGTCGACCGCCGTCGGAGTGGCCGTGACCGGGGAGGTCGATGGCAACCAACGGCCGGCCGAGGGCCAGCGCAACCGTGTCCCATGTGTGGGCGTTCTGGGCGCCGCCGTGGAGGAACACGAGCTCGGGCTCCTCCTCGCCCCACACGAGCGAACTGAGCCGGCGGCCATCGCCGAGCTCCGTGGGCGCTCTGCGCACCACGGGTGGGGCGGCGTACGGCAGGTCGAACTCGGCGGCGTTCTCGTGGAACATGGAGAACTCGTCGTATCGATCGTCCGGCATGGACGACAAGGTGGTCGCCGGCGGGGCGGTCAGTCAACTCGGCGCGGCGCTACGGTCGGCAGCCGTGACGCTGCGCAGCCTCGGCATCGGTGTGGCCCTGGCGGCCTCGCTGGTCCCGGCCTGCCAGCCCGCCTGCGACCCCACCCCTCCGGTGTGCACTCCGCCGGCGGGGGTGCCGGACGGCGCCCGGCAGGTGGTCGTCGTCTCCTCGTCAGGGTCGACGGCCAGCGTCGACCTCCTCGTACACGACGGCGCCGGGTGGCAGTGCGCGGTCACGGGGCTGTCCGGCCGGGTCGGTCGCAACGGGGTGCGCGAGCTCAGCGCCCGCCGCTCGGGTGACGGCACGACGCCGGGAGGGATCTTCGGCGTCGGCACGATGACGGCGCCCGACGGCGAGTCGTTCCAGTTCTTCGGCAACGGCGCCAACCCGGGCGTGCTCGGTGCGTGGCGCCAGGTGCGCTCCGGTGACTGCTGGGGGGCGACGCCCGGAACGGCGGACTACAACCAGCTCGTGTCGCGTCCTGGCAGCGCTTGCAACAGCCCTGACGAGTACCTGCCGGAGATCACGGGGCCGTACTCGGCGGCGGCGCTGATCGACGCCAACATGGGACCGAGCCGCTCCGGCGACGACGCCAGCGAGCCACCGCTGGCCGCCGCCATCTTCCTCCACCGTCACTCCTACGACGGGGTCGGTGGGACCAAGGCGACCTCCGGCTGCGTGTCGCTGGCCGCCGGCGACCTGGCGTTCGTCCTCACCCGGATCGTCCCGGGCGAGGCCTGGTTCGTCATCCGTTGACCGGTACCTTGGAGCCATGGCCGAGATCGAGCACACGGAAGCAGAGTGGCGGCGACTGCTGACCCCGGAGCAGTACCAGGTGCTGCGCGAGGCCGGGACGGAGCGCCCGTGGAGCGGCGCCCTCGTGCGCAGCCACACCGACGGCACCTACACCTGCGCGGCGTGCGGAGCCGAGCTGTTCGACTCGTCGACGAAGTTCGAATCAGGGACCGGCTGGCCGAGCTTCTACGAGCCCAAGGTCGCCGAAGCCGTCGAGCTGGTCGATGACCGCAGCCTCTTCATGACCCGCACCGAGGTCCGCTGCCGGCGCTGTGGCTCGCACCTCGGTCACGTCTTCCCTGACGGCCCTGCGCCGACCGGCATGCGCTACTGCATGAACAGCCTGGCCCTCGACCTCGTCCCGGCCGACGGTGGTGCCGGCGACGGCGACGAGGACAGCTCGGCGCCCGTCAGCTGACGTCCTCGCTGAGGCCGAGCTCACGCTCGAGTCGCTCGACGCGGGCCCAGAGCTCGGCCACGTCGCGGGCCAGGTCGCGGTGGGTCGATGGCTCGACGATCTCGCCCTCGTCCTCGGCGGCAGCGCCGATGTCGGCGTCCAGCCCTACGACGTCACCCGCCAGCAGCTGGGCCCACCGCGACTCGCGCTCGCCGGGCCGTCGCCCCACCCGCACGGCGAACGGGTCCGGGCTGCGGGCGGCCAGCGTGTCGAGGATCTCCTCGACGGTGCCCGTGCCGTCGCCCACGAGGTGGCGCTCGGCACGGGTGCGGATCTCACCGACGGTCTGTGGGCCGCGCAGCACGAGCACGGCCAGCACGCCGAGCTCGGCGCCAGACAGGTGCCAGCGGTCGCCGGCGACGTGGCGGTAGCGGATCGTGCGACCGCCATGCGACGGATGGACGAAGCGGACGAGGCCCATCGACTTGAGCGACAGCAGCACGGCCTCGACCGTGCGGTCGTCGTAGGCGACGATGGGCTCGCGGTTGGTCGTCTGGTTGCAGGCCAGCCGCAGGGCGTTCAAGGTCAGCGGGTAGGAGTCGGGCACCGCCGCCTCCTTCTCGATCAGGCAGGCCAGGACACGGGCCTCGTCGGGGCTGAGCGCCATAGCCCAATTCTGGTTCTCCGCGGGGCCCAGTGGGTCGATCCGGCGGATGAGGTGAGCCATGAGCGCAGTGGGCGCCCCGATTGCTCACCGCGTCCAATGCCGAGCCCGATGAGGTGAGCGATGTGCGGCGTATGCGCCCCGATCGCTCACCTCATCGGCGCACCCGCCGGCCGGAGCCCGCCGTTGCTTCCAGAGCCGCTTTGACCATCCTGGCGCGGCGAGCGACCAGGTCGGTCCCGAGCCGCGGTCCGCAAACGACGACACGAACCCGCGGCCCCCAATTCTGAACGATCTTCAGACGACGACGTTGACCATCCGGCCCGGGACCACGATGACCTTCTTCGGCGGCGTGTCGTCGACGGCGGCGGCGACCTTGGCGTCGGCCAGGGCGACGGCCTCGACCTCGTCCGGCGTGGCGGACGCGGGGACGACGATGTGGCTGCGCACCTTGCCGTTGACCTGCACCGGGTACTCGACCGACTCCTCGACGAGCAGCGCCGGGTCAGCCTCCGGGAACGGCACGTAGGCGATCGTCGCCTCGTGGCCGAGGCGGTGCCACAGCTCCTCGCCGAGGTGCGGGGCGAACGGCGAGATCATCAGCGTCAAGGCCTCGGCGACGTCTCGCGGTGTCGGGCCCGGCAGCTTCGTCACGTGGTTGTTGATCTCGATCAGCTTGGCGATCGCCGTGTTGAACCGCAGCTCCTCGATCTCCGCCCGCACGACGTGCGATCGTGCGGTGCAGGCGGCGGCGCGTCTCCTCGTCGGCCGGCTCGTCGACGACCGCCGGCTGGCCCGTCTCCTCGTCGATGACGTTGCGCCACAGCCGTTGCAGGAACCGGTACATGCCGACGACGTCGCGGGTCTCCCAGGGCCTGGAGGCATCGAGCGGCCCGGTGGCCATCAGGTGCAGCCGCAGCGTGTCGCTGCCGTAGGCCTCGAAGATCAGCTCGGGGGAGACGGCGTTCTTCAGGCTCTTGCCCATCTTGCCCCACTCGCGGGTGACGGGGCGGCCATCGAACGTGAACGTGCCGTCGTCCTCGGCGGTCACCGCGCTGGCCTCGACGTGCAGCCCACGTTCGTCCGTGAACGCCGCGGCCAACACGTATCCCTGGTTGAACAGCCGGGCATATGGCTCGTGCGAGGACAGGTGGCCGAGGTCGTACAGCACCTTGTGCCAGAACCGGCTGTACAGCAGGTGCAGCACGGCGTGCTCGACGCCGCCGACGTAGAGATCGACACCCCCGGGGTGATCCGGGCGCACATCACGTTGCGGCCCCATCCAGTAGCGCTCGACCTCCGGATCGACGAAGGCCTGCTCGTTCGTCGGGTCGCAGTAGCGCAGCTCGTACCAGCACGACCCGGCCCACTGGGGCATCACGTTCGTGTCCCGCCGGTACCGCCGTGGGCCGTCACCCAGGTCGAGCTCCACGTCGACCCACCACTCCAGCCGGTCGAGCGGGCTCTCCGGCTCCGAGTGCTCGTCGTCGGGGTCGAACGTGCGCGGCGAGAAGCTGTCGGTGTCCGGCAGCGTCAGTGGCAGCAGCTCGTCGGGCAGGGCATGGGGCCGACCCTCCCCGTCGTAGACGATGGGGAACGGCTCGCCCCAGTACCGCTGGCGGCTGAACAGCCAGTCCCGCAGCTTGTAGGTGATCGTCGCCTCGCCGTAGCCCTCGGCCTCCAGCCAGGCGTTGGTGGCGGCCACGCCGGCGGCCACCGAGTCCATGCTGTTCAGGTCGAGGTCGCCGTTCGACGAGTTGACATACGGCGCATCCCCGACGAAGGCCTCCGGCCAGCGGCGGGTGTCGAGCGTGGGCCGCACGCCGCGCTCGGCGAACCACTCGTCGGGCGGGCGCTGGATGGCCGGGATGTCCAGCCCGAACACCCGGGCGAACTCGAAGTCGCGGTGGTCGCCGGACGGCACGGCCATGATGGCGCCGGTGCCGTAGCCCATCAGGACGTAGTCGGCGACCCAGATCGGTATGTCCTGGCCGGTCACCGGGTTGGTCGCGTAGCTGCCCGTGAACACGCCGGTCTTGACCCGATCCTCGTCCTGGCGGTCGACGTCCTTGCGCAGCTCGGCCTGGCGCCGGTACTCGAGCACCGCCACGGCCTCCTCACCGGTAGTCAGGTCGGCGACCATCGGGTGCTCGGGCGCCAGCACCATGAACGTGGCGCCGAACAGCGTGTCCGGGCGGGTGGTGAACACGGTGATCGGCCCGGCGGGTGAGGGGAAGTCGACGCGGGCGCCAGGGGATCGACCGATCCAGTTGCGCTGCATCGTCTTCAACGAATCGGTCCACTCCAGCGTGGCCAGGTCGTCGATGAGACGATCGGCGTAGGCCGTGATGCGCATCATCCATTGCCGCATGTTGCGCTTGAACACGGGGTAGTTGCCGCGGTCGCTGCGGCCGTCGGCGGTGACCTCCTCGTTGGCCACGACGGTGCCCAGCCCGGGGCACCAGTTGACCGGCGCCTCCGAGACGTACGCCAGGCGATGGTCGTCGAGGACGTCGGCCTGCTCGGAGGGCGTCAGCTCCGACCAGCGGCGCCCGTCGTCGAGCTGCCGGGTGCCGGCCTCGAACTCGTCCCGCAGTTCCGAGATCGGCCTGGCCCGGCCCAGGCCCCCGTCCGGTCGCGGTGCGTCGCGGTCGTACCAGCTGTTGAAGATCTGGGTGAAGATCCACTGCGTCCAGCGGTAGTAGCCCGGGTCGGTGGTGTTGATCGAGCGCCGAGCGTCGTGGCTGAACCCGAGGCGTCGGATCTGCCGCCGGTAGGCGAGGATGTTCTCCGCCGTCGTGATCGCCGGGTGGGTGCCGGTCTGCACGGCGTACTGCTCGGCGGGCAGGCCAAAGGCGTCGAAGCCCATCGAGTAGAGCACGTTGCGGCCGGCCATCCGCTGGTAGCGCGAGTAGACGTCGGTGCCGGTGAACCCCAACGGGTGGCCGACGTGCAGGCCCTTGCCGGACGGGTACGGGAACATGTCCAGCACGAACAGCTTCGGGCCGTGGGCGGCGACAGCCTCCGGATCGGCCAGCGGGCCGGCCGTGTTCGGCGCCTCGAACGTGCCGTCGGCCTCCCAGCGATCCTGCCACCGCTCCTCGATCTGCTGGGCAAGGGCGGCCGTGTAGCGATGAGGCGGGGCGTCGTCGTCGCCGTGCGGGGCGGCGGGAGCGGGAGCGTCGGTCGACATAGCGAGCGCCCAGCCTACGTTCGGCCTGGGCAGGGTGAGCCCTCCGTTCCGGTCGGCGCAGTAACCTCGAACCGGATGAACGGGCCGCGGTCGACGCCAACATCGACGATCGAGCGGCTGGAGGTCGCGGCGGACTCGGACGCCGGCGTCCGGTTCGTCGGCTCGTCGGTCACACCGGACGGCCAGCCGGTCTACGTCTCCTGGCGGCAGCTGCACGACGAGGCGCTGGCCGTCGGCGCAGCGTTGCAGGCCCGCGGCCTGGTGCCCGGCGATCACGTCGCCATCCTCGGACCGACCAGCCGGTCGCTGCTGACGATCATCCGCGGCTGCTGGATGGCCGGGTTGGCGTCCATGGTGCTGCCGCTGCCGATGCGCATGGGCTCGCTCGAGGCGTTCGTCGAGTCGACGCGCGCCCGAATCCGCCACGGCGACGCCAAGCGCGTGCTGATCGACGACCTGTTGGCGCCGTTCTACGAACCTGCACCGGGCGACCCGCCGACGGAGTCGATGGGCGCCGTCCTGCCCGGCGCGCCGGGCGTGCCGACCGGCGACCGCCTCGAAGTCCCTCCGGCCGACCCTGAGCGACTGGTCATCCTGCAGTACACGAGCGGCTCCACCAGCGAACCGAAGGGGGTGATGATCCCCGACCGGGTGCTCGGCGCCAACGTCGACGCCTGCTGTGACGCCGCCGGCCTGGCCCCCGACGACGTGATGGTCTCGTGGCTGCCGCTCTACCACGACATGGGGCTCGTCGGGTTCCTGGCCATCCCGATGACGAAGGCGGTGCCGCTCGTCCAGGCCGCGCCCAGGATTTCCTCGCCCACCCGGGGAACTGGATGCAGTGGATCTCCGACTGGCGCGGCACGGCGACGGCGGGTCCCAACTTCGCGTGGGTGCTGGCCACCCGCGGACTGAAGCGGATGCACGGCCTCGACCTCTCATCGCTGACGCTGGCGCTGTCGGGCGCCGAGCCCGTCGATCCCGACGCGGTCGAGGCGTTCGTCGCCACCGCTGCGCACTTCGGCTTCTCCCCGAGCGGTGTGTTCCCGGCCTTCGGCATGGCCGAGCTGGGCATCGGCGGCACGTTCCCGCCACGGCGGCGCGGCCTGGTCTGCGACACGGTCGACCGGGTCGTCCTCGAGCGCGACCGCGTCGCCAAGCCGACCGAGATCGCCGACCCCGACGACTTCCAGCTGGCCGCCCGCCGGCTGCCGCTGCTCGGTCCGCCACTGCCCGGATTGGAGATGCGCATCGTCGATCCCGACACGTTCGAGGATCGCCCGGAACGACACGTCGGCGAGCTGCTCATCCGGGGCACGTCGGTGACGCCCGGGTACTACCGCCGGCCGGAGGCGACCGCCGAGCTGTTCCGCGACGGCTGGCTGTGCACCGGCGATCTCGGCTACCTCCTCGACGGCGAGCTCGTCCTGTGCGGGCGGATCAAGGACGTCATCATCGTCGGCGGCCGCAACGTCTTCCCGGAGGACATCGAGCGGGCGGTCGGTTCGCTCGGCGGCGTGCGGGCCGGGAACGTCATCGCCTTCGGCATGGACGGCTACAAGGGCAAGGAGAGTGTCGTCGTCGTCGCCGAAGTGCGTCCTGACTCCGAGCTCGACCTCGGCACGATCCACCACGCCATCCACCACCGCACGCTGGAGGTCTGCGGGCTGCCACCACGCGACGTGATGCTCGTGCAGCCCGGCACGCTGCCCAAGACGTCGTCGGGCAAGCTGCAGCGGGCCAAGTGCCGGGAGCAGTACCTGGAAGAGCAGCTCGAACTGGCGTGACGGCGTGAGGGTGTTCGCCTCGGAGCGCCACCGGGGCCACGATCCCGACCACGAGATCGAGGCGTCGGGGCTGCAGACACCGTTCGAGCACCCCGGCCGTGCCGAGGCGATCCGGCGCGCCGTGGCCGCCGACGGGCGGTTCGTCATCACCGAACCGGCGGATCACGGCACGGCGCCGATCGAGGCCGTGCATGACCCTGGCCTCGTGCGCTTCCTGTCCTCGGCGTGGGAGGCGTACCAGCGCGACGTCAAGGTGGCCCACGACGTCGTGCCCGACGTCTTCGCCATGCCCGGGTTGCGGGCCGGGATGGGTGGCCGGCCCGAGCCGCCCGCCGTCGCCGCCCGCCTCGGTTGGTGGTGCTTCGAGACGACGACCCCCCTCACCCGGGGCACGTACGACGCGGCGCGATCGGCCGTCGACTGCGCGCTGGCGGCGACCGACGCCGTGCTGGATGGCGACGTCATCTCGTACGGGCTGTGCCGGCCGCCGGGCCACCACGCCACGGCCGCGCTGTACGGCGGCTACTGCTTCTTCAACAACGCCGCCATCGCCGCCCAGCACGCCGCCGCGGCGGGCGGCCGTGTCGCTGTGCTCGACGTCGATTACCACCATGGCAACGGCACGCAGCAGATCTTCTACGAGCGCGAGGACGTGTTCTTCGCCTCGCTGCACGGCGACCCGGTGCGGGCCTACCCGTACCACACCGGCTACGCCGACGAGACCGGCTCCGGGCGGGGTCGCGGTGCGAACTGCAACGTCCCCTTGCCCGCGCTGACCGATGACGACGCCTACCTGGCGGCGCTCGACCGTGTGCTGGCCGCCGATCGAGGCCTTCGACCCGGCGCTGGTCGTCGTCTCACTCGGCCTCGACACGTTCGTCGGCGACCCGATGTGCGACCTGGCGCTGACGGCCGAAGGCTTCGATCGCTGCGGTCGGGCAGTCGCCGCGCTCGGTCGGCCGCTCGTCGTCCTGCAGGAAGGCGGCTACGCCGACGACTCCCTTGGCGCCAACGTCACCTGTTGGCTGCTCGGTGCCGCGGCAGGCTCGGCGCTCAGGCCGACTTGATGGCGTCGAGGACCTTGGCCCATCGTTGCGGGTCGCTCTGGTACGGCGCGTAGAACGAGATGCGCTCGATGACGTCGCCATAGCGTCGGTGCAGTTCCGGCCCGACGTCCTCGGGCGGCCCGACCACGGCGAACGTGTTGAGGATCTCGTCGTCGATCAACTCGCCCATCTGCACCCACTCGCCCTTCTTCGACAGGGCGTTCAGCTCGTCCTGCAGGCCGCCCCAACCGTGCAGCTCGAGCACGCCTCGGTAGGCCGGCGTCGAGCCGTAGAAGGCGATCTGCTGGCGCGTGCCGGTCACCGCAGCCTCCATCTCCCGGGCATCGTTGCCGGTCACGACGAAGCTCGGCCCGACGATCTCGAAGCCCTCCATCGTCTTGCCAGCGTTGGCGCGTCCGCGCTCGAGGGCCGGGATCGTGACCTCCCGCAGGTAGCGCTCGGTCGTGAAGCCGTGGCAGAGGAACCCGTCGCAGACCTCGCCGGCCACCTCGGTCATCAGCTCCCCGACGCCGGCGAGGAAGATCTTCGGGACGCCGAAGCCGTCGAGATCCGATGCGGCAGGGGTGAAGAACGGCGTCATCAGCGTGTGCGTGTAGAACTCGCCACGGAACTGCAGTGGCGTGCCGTGCAGCCACGAGTCCCAGATCGCCCGGATGGCCTGGATCAGCTCCCGCATGCGGGCGGCCGGGTGGCTCCACGGCATCGAGAAGCGCTTCGTGATGTGCGGTTTGATCTGGCTGCCGAGCCCGAGGATGAACCGGCCCTTGGAGTACGCCTGCAGGTCCCACGCCGTGTTGGCCAGTGTCATCGGGCTGCGGGCGAAGGCGACGGTGATCGCCGTCCCGAGCTCGATGGTCTCCGTGGGCCCGGCGGCCAGCAGCAGCGGCAGGAAGGGGTCATGCGCCATCTCGGCCGTCCAGGCGCCGGTGTACCCGGCCTTCTCGAGTTCGACGGCCTGGGCTGCGGCGCTGTCGAGTTGCGTCGGGATGATCCCCCCGTCGACCTTCATGCGGGAGACCGTAGAGCGCGTCCGGGCGGCACGGCGACCCGGTGCTGTGGCAGGTTCTGTACGTGCGCTTCGTGATCTACGGCGCTGGCGCCGTCGGCGGCGTCGTCGGCGGGCGATTGGCGGCGGCCGGCCGCGACGTCGTGCTGATCGCCCGTGGTGCCCATGGCGAGGCGATCCGGGCAGTCAGGTCTGGTGGTCGAGTCGCCCGACGGGTCGACGACGTTGCCCCTGCCCGTCGTGACCGACCCTCGGCAACTGACCTTCGGGCCGGACGACGTCGTGCTGCTGGCCATGAAGTCACACGACACGAGGGACGCGTTGGCGGTGCTGCGGACCGTCGCGCCGGCGGACACGCCGATCGTCTGCGTGCAGAACGGCGTCGAGAACGAGCGCGTCGCGCTGCGCCTGTTCCCGAACGTCTACGGGGTCAGTGTGATGTGCCCGACCGGGCACCTGACGCCCGGCGTGGTGCAGGCATACTCGGCGCCGATCACCGGCATCCTCGACCTCGGACGGTACCCGCACGGCACTGACGCGACGTCCGAGCAGCTCTCGGCAGCGCTGGCCGCGTCGACGTTCAGCTCGCGGCCCGTCGTCGACATCATCCGCTGGAAGTACGCCAAGCTGGTGACCAACCTGGGCAACGCCATCGAAGCGGTCTGCGGGCCGCCAGCCCGCCAGTCACCGATCGGCGACATGGTGAAGGCCGAGGGTGTGGCCTGTCTGCGGGCCGCCGGCATCGCCTTCGCCACCGACGAGGAGGACGCCGCCCGCCGAGGGGACCTACTGCGCGTGCGGCCGATCGACGGACGGCGCCGTGAGGGCGGCTCGTCATGGCAGAGCCTGACCCGGCGGGTCGGGGCCATCGAGACGGACTACCTCAACGGCGAGATCGTCCTGCTCGGCCGCCGCCACGGCGTCCCGACACCGGCCAACGCGCTCCTGCAGCGGCTGGCCAACGAGATGGCTGCCGATGGCGCGGCACCCGGCACGGTCAGCCCGGACGAGTTCCTCGCCCGTCTCGAGCCGAATGACGCGGTCGCCGGCCGCCCGCCGGATCCGGGCGCGTTTTCTTCGCGACTGTCGCGACGGATCGCGCCCAGATCCGGATTTGGGACGGATCGCGCCCAGTTCGGTCGGGTCACTGCGGGCCGTACACGTGGACGACGATCCCGGAAGCCATCGATGTCGTCCGCAGGAGACGGAGGTGGGTGACGTCCACGACGCCGTCCAAGAGCCGCTGGCCCTGACCGACGATGACAGGGAACACCCAGAAGTGGAACTCGTCCACGAGGCCGTGCTCCATCAGCGTGCCGTCGAGCTGACCGGTGCCGAACTTGAGGATGTCCTGGCCAGGCTGCTCCTTGAGGCTCCGGACCTCGGCGGCGACGTCGCCGAGGATCGTCGCGTTCCAGGTCGCCTCGCGCAGCGTCCGTGATGCGACGAACTTGGGCATCGCATTGAGCCGATCGGCGTACGGATCGCCGCTCCGCGACGGCCACGCCTGGGCGAAGATCTCGTACGTTTCACGCCCGAGCAGCAGGCAGTCGGCGGCGTCGAGGAGCTGGCGGGCGTAGCTGGCGTGCTCCTCGTCCCAATACGGAGGACTCCAGTTCTGCGGGTCGTTGATCACGCCGTCGAGCGAGAGAAACGTCGATTCGACCAGTTTCCTCATGCCTGTTCCTCCTTGCGCAGGGGCCGACGCGGTGCCGGCCCGTCACCATGTCTACGAACGGCCGACCGCCGGATCGACACGTTGCGGTAGAACACGAGTGTGGCGACGTTCCATGTCGTGCTCCGCCGCGCCGGCCCGCAGTGGGACCCGACGCGGCCGATGGAGCAGCAATCCGACTGGCCGGCCCACGCGTCCTTCATGGACGACCTCGTGAGGGCCGGATTCGTCGTGCTCGGCGGGCCGCTCGCCGACGACCACCGCGTGGTGCTCGCCGTGGAGGCCCAGTCGGAAGACGACATCCGCGCAACGCTGGCGGATGACCCGTGGAGCGAGACGCATCTCCGTGTCGACGCCATCGAGCCGTGGACGATCCGCCTACGCCGGGAAGGCGCCTAGCGTCCGGGGATGCCGACCGACCGAGCACAGCGGGTGGCGACTGCCGTCGGATGGGCTGCGGCGATGGGGACGGTCGCTGGTGCCAGCCTGGCCGGTCGTGGTCGACCGCGGCGCGTCGGCGTCGGCGCGCTCGCTGGAGCGGCCCTCCTGGCGGGCTCGGAAGGGGTGGCCAGGGCCCGTCAGCGACCCGGCGAGATCCCGGCTCTACCTCACCGGATCCTCGCCACCGCCGCCCTGGCCGCACCCCTTGGACGGCTGGTCGAGCGGCTGACGGGCGCCGGTCCGGTCGTTGTCGGTACAGCCGCCGGGACGATCACGGGGCTGATGGGGGTGCGTCCGGCGAAGGTGGCGTTGGGCCCACTGGTCGGCGTGGCCGTCGGCGCGACCGCCGCCCGCCTGCGACCGGACGCACCCGCCGCCGCGGTGGCCGCCTCGACCGTGATCGTCTCTCGCACGGTGTCGGCGCTCCTCTTCCGTGACGCCCAGGTGAGCCTCCTCGCCGAACGCGTGCAGTCGGCGGATCTGCCGTTCGTCGTCCCGCTGGCGGCGCGCACGCGCTATGTCGGCACGGACTATGTCCGCGACCTCGCCGAGCGGATCGGCGGGACGTACACCGCCGCCGCCGCCGACGTCGGCATCGTCGCCTCGCTCGACGAGCTCGCCGGCCCCGACTTCGATCCCTCGCAGGTCGATGCCCGGGTGCGAGAGTTCTACGAGCACACCACGCGCTTCACCCTCGACATCGTCCCGCACTGGCGGGCCTGGGTGCGTCCTGGGTACCTGCTGTACCGGACGCTCGTCGCCCGCCCGCTCGGGCAGGCCAGCGTGCCGATGAACCAGCGCGAGGCGTTGCGCGGCCTGCGCAGCCGCATCGACACGATCACCGTCTCGAGCGCCGGCGGGGCGGGGGAGACGGTCGTCGTACGCGGCTGGATCCGTTCGTTCGCCGACACGGACGAGCCGATCTACGTCGGCATCTACACGACGTACCGTCACGGCGACCGCGGCTACGTCAGTGTCGGCTTCCCCGTGCCACACGGCAGCTTCACGGCGACGCTCGTTCCCCGCCTCCGTGCCGGCGGGGAACTCACGCTGAGCAGCCATGGCGACCCTCAGGCGGGTCACTACCTGACCTACATCGACCCCGAGTCCGGCGAGTTGACGGCCCTCGCCGTGCACGGCTTCAGCGAGCAGCTCGACGTCGCCGTCGACGACGGAGAGCTGCGTGCGGAGCACGCGTTCTCCCTGTTCGGGCTGCCGTTCCTCGTCCTCCACTATCGCATCCGACGGAAGTCACCATCCTGTTGACGCCCTCCGTGACGGCCGGCGCGCTGATACGCCGCATCCTCCCGTCAGTTCTTGCCCTGCTCGCGTAGGAACCGCTCGACCTCGTCGGCCAGCTCGTCGGCGGAGCGCAGCTCGAGCACGCCCGTGTCGCTGGCATCGGCCGACGACGGGTCCTCGGCGGCGTCGTACAGCCGCTCGAACTGGGCGATCATCGCTTGGTGCTCTTCGTTGCCGTCGACGAGCTGGTCGAGGCGCTCGCGCTGGAGCACCGATTCACGGCGCAGCTCCCCGGCCTCGATGCGGATCCCCGTGGCGGTGGCCAGGCCGTCGAGGAGGGCCACCGACGCCGCCGGGTAGGACATCGAGGCGACGTAGTGCGGGACCTGGGCCCAGATGCCGAGCGCCGGGATGCCTCGCCCGTGGATCGTCAGCTCCAGCGCGGCGGCCATGCCGGCCGGCACGTCCACGGAGCTGGTGCGGAACGGTAGGGCGGTCAGCACGTCCTTGGACGGCGACGTCGCCGAGAGGTGGGACGGCCGCGTGTGCGGCGTGGCGAACGGATAGGCGCCGAGCGCGGCCATCCGGACGACGCCGAGCTGCTCGGCGAGATCGGCGACGGTGCCGGCGAACCGGTGCCAGGCCATGTCCGGCTCCGGCCCGCTGAGCAGCAGCACGTCGCGGTCGCTGGGGTCCCGACCGAGTTGCAGCTCCGGGGCGGCCCACACGAGGCGGTCGTTGACGCCGTCGCGTAGCTCCAGGATCGGGCGGCGCGCCCGGTAGTCGATGTACAGGTCGTCGTCGAACTCGACGAGCGGAGTGGCCCGGCACTCCTTCTCGAGCGCGCTCATCGCCGCGGCGGCGGCGCCGCTGGCGTCGATCCAGCCGCTCAGCATGACCACGAGGACTGGCGCATCGAGCGTCGGCACGTCGGTGACGAAACGGTGGTCAGCCACGGTCGTCTCCGACCCGCACGACGCCGTCGAGCAGTTCCGCCGCTTTGACCGCCGCGCTGTCGACGCGCGCGGCGAACGGTGCCAACTCCTCCGGATCACGGTGGCCCAGCGCGCCGCCCAGGTAGCGGGCGTACACACCCTCCAGGATGCAGGCCAGCTTCCAGTAGCCGAAGGCGACGTAGAAGTCGAGCTGGGAAACGTCGCGCCCCGACACCTCGGCGTAGCGCTCGGCCAGCCGGAGACGGTCCCAGAACCCGGTGGCCGTCGTCGTGTCGCCGCCCCAGGCGCTGGGCTCGTCGCCGGGACCGGTCCAGTAGACCTGCAGCAGGCCGACGTCGGCCAGCGGATCGCCGAGCGTGCAGATCTCCCAGTCCAGGACGGCGACGACGTCGCCGGCGTCGGAGACGATGGAGTTGTCGAGCCGGTAGTCACCATGGACGATCGTCGCTGGTCCCTGCTCGGGGATCCGCTCGCACAGCGCGTCGTGGACCTCGTCGACGAGTGGCAGGTCACGGGTCTTCTGCTGGTTCCACTGGCCGTACCAGCGCTTCAGCTGCCGGGCGATGTAGCCCTCGTGGCGGGCCAGGTCGGCCAACCCGACGGCCTCGACGTCCACGGCATGGATGGCCGCCATCGTGTCGACCACCGACCGGCTGGCCGTGTCCCGCGCCGGCGGTGTGAGCGCCGCCTCGGCGATGGCGCGGTCGCGGACGACGTGCCCGTCGACGAACCCCATGACGTAGAACGGCGCGCCGATCACGCCGTCGTCGGCGCAGTAGCCGAGGGCTGGCGGCACCGGGACCGGAGTGCTCTGCAGGCTGGAGATGATGCGGTACTCGCGGCCCATGTCATGAGCGCTGGCCAACACGTGACCGAGCGGCGGCCGGCGCAGCACGAAGCGGCGCCCGTCGGCGGCCCGTACCCGGTAGGTGAGGTTGGAGTGCCCGCCGGCGATGACGTCGAAGCGGAACGGAGCGACGGCACCCTCGACGTGCTCGCGCAGCCACGCCGTCGCGCCCGCGATGTCGAGGCCCTCCATCACCCCGACGGTACCAACCCATGCCGGACCCGAGGCTTTCACGGCACTGGAGGGTTTGCCGACCCTCCCTCGGTACGGAAGCCCTCGGGAGGCCCGCCGGTATCCTTGGATCCATGGCCGCCGTCGATGTCACCGATGCAACGTTCGAGAGCGAGGTGGTGGACCGGTCGAAGACGGTCCCCGTCGTCGTCGACCTGTGGGCTCCCTGGTGTGGTCCGTGTCGCACGCTCGGACCGATCATCGAGCAGGTCGTCGATGCCACGGGTGGCAAGGTCGTGCTGACGAAGGTCAACGTCGACGAGAACCCGGCGATCAGCCAGGCCTTCCGGGTGCAGTCGATCCCGGCCGTCTTCGCCCTCCGTGATGGTCAGGTCGTCGACGGGTTCGTCGGCGCCTATCCGGAGCACGAGGTCACCCGGTTCGTCGAGAGCTTGCTGCCGTCGGAGGCCGAGACGGAGGTCTCCAAGCTCCTGGCCGTCGGCGACGAGGACAGCCTGCGCCAAGCGCTCGACCTCGAGCCGGGCAACGAGGACGTGATCGTGGCGCTCGGTGAGCTGCTCGTCGAGCGAGGTGAGGGCGAGGAGGCGCTGGCTCTGCTGGAGCGCATCCCCGAGACCGAGCGGACCCGCAAGGTGGCCGCCGCGGCCCGCCTCGGCAACGTCCCGACCGACGACCACGACGCCAAGCTCACCGAGTTGCTCGACCGCGTGAAGTTCGACGACGACGCCCGCCAGGAGTTCGTCGACATCCTCGAGCTGATGGGTGCCGAGGACCCACGCACGGCGGAGTACCGCCGGCGGCTGACCGCCCAGCTGTACTGAGCTCTGCCCGTTCGCTCGCGCTCGCGCGGCTCGCTCACACAGCTCGCCGCCGGCCGCGCCGCTCGGCCGCCGCCGCCGCTAGCGTCCACGTCACCGACATCCCTCCGCGACCGAGCGCGCCCGCGCCCAAGCGAGGAGGACCTCCATGTCCGCCGAGGATGTCGTCGATGATCACGACCTGACCGACCCCACTCGCCTCCGCCGGCCGCTGCCGGGCCCGCTCGGTCGACTCCGCCCGTGGATCGACTGGTTCGGCCTCCGGCGGGTGCTCGCCGGGATGGCGACGGTGGTCGTGGTCGTCGTCGGCGGGTGGTGGCTGCTGCGCTCGCCGGCGCCGCCCACGGAGGCCGGCCTGCCGTATGCCTCTCCGGCGACCACGACGAGCACGCCGGGGAGCACGCCGGTCGCCACGGCCGCCGTGCCGGCGTCGATGACCGCCGGCCCCATCGTCGTGCACGTCGCCGGTGCCGTTGCCCGCCCCGGCGTCTACGAGCTGCCGGGTGATGCCCGAGTACACACGGCCATCGAGATGGCCGGCGGATGGCGTCCCGAGGCCGATCCGAGTGCCCTCAACCTGGCCGCCGTCGTCGCCGACGGGGAGCGGATCTACGTCCCGGCGATCGGTGAGACCGTTCCGCTCCCGCCCGTCGTCCCGGGCGCCGCTGACGCCGCCCAACCGGCCGGCCCGGTCGACCTCAACCGCGCCGGAGCCGACGAGCTCGACGAACTGCCCGGCATCGGGCCGGCGACGGCGGCCGCGATCGTCGACCATCGCACCGAGCATGGACCGTTCGCCACGGTCGACGACCTCGAGGCGGTCAGCGGCATCGGGCCGGCCAAGCTGGCGGCGATCCGCGACCTGGTCCGCGTATGAGGACTAGATCAGCGCTTCGCCGACCACGATGCGGGCCACGGCCAAGGCGACGGTGGCGCCCACGCAGATGCCTCCGGCCATGTAGCCGTAGTCGCGCCAGAAGTCGCCCCACGTGGCCATCGGGTTGCGCGTCGCCCGGCGGGAGGCGATGACGCCGACCGCGAGCCACAGCACGGCGCTGATGGCGATGCCGATCGGGTACAGCGAGGCGCTCGAGAAGGGCGCCCCGACTGCCAGCAATCCGGGAGCGGCGAACACGCCGAGCACCAGTCCGGCCAGCCCCGTGCTGGCACTGCTCCCGAGGTTGAGCAGCAACAGCGCGAAGGCGCCGACGACCAGCGGCGGCAGGAGCGCCAGCACGGGCCCGCGCGACCGGATCCGGCTGCGGTACCAGCGCGGTCCTTCGTAGGTGTATCTGGACATGGTCGATGCGACGATGGGTCGAGGGTACGGCATCGACCCGCCACAGCGGCGGCATCCTAGGCAGCAGCACCTGCAGATGGTCACGACGACCTGGGTCATCGTCGCCGTCGTCGCCATCGCCGCCGGCGTCACGAGCAGGTCGTGGTGGGTCGGTGCGCTCGCCGGCGCGGTGGCCGGAATCGGCACCCGCCGGCTCCTCGTCGCCGCCGCCTTCGTGCTGCTGACGATGGTCGCCGTCGCCCGCTCGGAGGACTCGTGGCAGTCCTTGGCGCCGGATCGGCTGGGGCCGATCGACGGGTGGGTGCGGGTGGTCGGAGATCCGCAGCGCTATCCCGGCGCGATGCGCTTGGTCGTCGAGGTGGAAGGCGAGCGTTTCGAGTTGTGGGTGCGCGGCCGCGCCCGCCAGCAGCGCGTGGCGCAATGGCGCAGCGGTGACCTCGTGGTCGTGTCCGGTCGTCGCGCCGCGCTCGACGATCGGCGGGCCGATCGCGTGGCGTGGCAACACGTCGTCGGTGAGCTGGAGATCGACTGGCTGGGCGACGCCCGCAGCGGTGGCCCGCTGGCCCGGGCCTCCAACCGGGTGCGCCTGCTCATCGAGCACGGCGCCGGCGTGCTTCCGCCCGATCAAGCCGCACTGGCCCGCGGCCTCGTCGTGGGTGACGACCGCGACCAGCCACCCGAGATGGTCGAGCGGTTCCGGGCCAGCGGCCTGTCGCACCTGACGGCCGTCTCCGGCCAGAACGTCGCGTTCCTGTTGGCTGCTGCGGGTCCGGTCTTGCGGGGATGCCGGCCGACGGTCCGCTGGGCGTTGACGCTGCTGCTGATCGCCTGGTTCGTCGTGCTGACGAGGGCCGAGCCGTCGGTGCTGCGGGCGGCCACGATGGCCGGGCTGAGCGCGACCGCCTTCCTGCTCGGCCGCCAGCGCGAGCCGCTGCGGCTACTGGCCCTCGCCGTGGGCGGACTCCTCCTCGTCGACCCGTTGCTGGCGTGGTCGATCGGCTTCTGGCTGTCGGTCGGGGCGACGGCCGGGGTGACGGCGATCGGCCCCTGGTTGGCGCCCCGGCTGCACGTCCTCGGCCCGCTGGCGCTGCCGGCGGCGGTCACGATCGGCGCGCAGATCGGTGTGGCGGCGCCGAGCCTGCTGGTCTTCGGGCAGCTGTCGCTCGTCGGTACCGTTGCCAACCTGATCGCCGTCCCGGTGGCCGGCCTCGTCATGTTGTACGGGCTACCGGCGTCGCTCCTGGCCGGCGCCGTGCCGATCGTCGCTCCCGTCGTCATGGCGCCCGTCGCCGTCGGTGTGCGCTGGATCGACGCCGTGGCGACGGTCGGCGCCGCCGTCGAGCCCGGCCCGCCGTGGTCGTGGCTGGGTTGGCTGGTGGCCGCCGCAGCCGTCGTGATCCTCATCCGGGTGGGGGGAGCCCGGCACCGGCGGGCCAACGACCACCCAGCAGCGGGCCATGTTGACGAGTGAGCGATGGTCTGCGCCGCGCAGCGTGCTCGTCTGGGCCTGCCGCAGAACGGTCGCGATACTCGGACGGTGCCTATCCTGTCGACGTCTCGTGAGGGAGGCCGTATCGACACATGGGTAGACGGCGAGCATCGTGTCGGGCTACGTCAGTTCACCCCACGGTCGTTCCATCGTGCCCAGCGAGGCCGACAACAGAGGTTCCAGGGCGGACGGTTCGTTGAGGGACGGTGATCGATGGATTCGCTGGTACCGCGGGACGAGTACGTCGCGCTACGTCACTGCGTGTACCTGAATCAGGCTGCGCTCGGTCTGATTCCTGCCACCAGCGTGTCGGCGATGGTGCGCTTCTTGGCGGATGTCGCCCAGCTGGGCAATGTGCGGTTGTCGGACGACGCCGAGGTCGTCGTCCTCGATGACGTGCGCCGTGCAGCCGCCCAGCTGCTGGATGTTCCGCCGGCGATGGGTGGCAATCACCGGTGGTGCCAGCGAGGCGCTCGGCCAGGTCGCGGCCCTCGTCTCGGAGATCGAGGGTTCGGTCCTGCTGGTGTCCTCCGATTTTCCGAGCGTCACGTATCCGTGGCTGCTGGCGGCCCAGCGGCACGGTACGGCGATCAAGACGGTTGACGATCGTGCCGACGACAACCTCACCGACAGCCTGATCGACGCCATCGACGAGTCGACCAAGGTGGTGTGCTTCGGCGCCGTGCAGTACGCGACCGGCTCCCGGGTCGATGTCGCGGCCGTGGCCGAGCGTGCCCACGGCGTCGGCGCTCGAGTGGTCGTCGATGCGACTCAGCTCGCCGGTGCCGGACCGGTGAGCGTACGGCAATGGGGCGCCGATGCCGTGGTCTGCAGCGGGTACAAGTGGCTTTCCTCCCATGGCGGCGTTGCGGTGCTGACGCTGGCGCCCGACCTGGTGGAGATGACCCCCCAATTGGTGGGCTGGAAGGGGACCCGCCAACCGTTCGCGTTCGAGCCGCTGTCGCTCCCCCTCGCCCCCGATGCCCGCCGCTTCGAGTTGTCGACGATCGCCTACGTCTCGGCGATCGGGTTGCGTGAGTCGATCGCGATGCTCACTGCGCTCGACCCGTTCCGCATCGAGCAGCACGCCCATCGCCTCGCCAGGGAGCTCGTCGAGTTGGTGGAACCGCTCGGGTGGACACCGTTCCGTCCCCTGACCGATCCTGCCGCGAGCAGCCACATTGTGGCGTTGTCACATCCAACGATGCCGGCCGACGACGTGCAACGAGGGCTCGCCGACGACCACAATGTCATCTGCAGTAGCCGAAACGAGTCGATCCGCGTGTCGCTGCACGTCTACAACGACGACCACGACCTCGCCGCACTCGTAGGAGGACTACGCCGCCTCGCGCCGGTGATGTAGCTGCCTGATCGGAGCGGGTCCGGCGTGATCAACCGACTCGGCGTCGATGCTCCCCACCGGGCAGTATCGAATGCGTCCCCAGGATTTGCGTGTCGCGCGTGAGTGCTGCTCGTGATCAGGCTGCTGCGAGATAGGCCGCTGGGAAGCTGTGGTCGTGGACGGAGATGGCGGCGTTGAGCACGCGGCAGCCGTAGGGGGTGACGCGGTAGAGCCGGGCTCGTGGGACTTTGGCGATGAGGCCGTGGCCGCGCAGCTTGACGATGAGACGGGAGACGCGTTGGCAGCGGCAGTGGGCTTCTTCGACGCTGTCGGGCGGTCGGGTGTAGAGCCGGGCCGCGATGTGGTGGTTGCGGAACCCGGCGATGGTGTGCTCGCCGGCGAGGACGGCTCGAAACAGGGCGAGATCGGCTCGGTTGAGGGGCTGGAAGCGTGCGACGTGGCGGCCATGGTTGGTTCGGGGTCGGCACAAGGCGTCGAGGGCGGCGATGCCTTCGCCGTGGGGTGTGGCGCCCGCGAGGGCGTCGAGGTAGCGGCGGTTGGCGCCGGTCCCGACTTGGAAGTAGCGCCACGTGTTGGCCACGCCCTTCGCATTTCGCACCACCGCCGCGAGCGGCGCCCGTCGTCGTCTTCAAGGACACGCAAGACACGGAACTCGCGCGGATTGTTGATGGTGGTCTCGACGCGCAGCACGGAGGCCTTGTCGTAGACCTTGACCCAGTTGCGGGCCAGCCGGTGCTTGATCCGCCAGCCTTCGGGGCGGCGTTTGGCCTCGGTGAGGACCTCGGCTTTCAGTGCCGGGTGCAGCTTGCGGCCCAGGAACCGCAGCACATCGGTGGAGGACAGGTTGACGCTGGCGTGGCGGACCAGGTCCGGCCAGATGGCGAGCAGCTGTGGCCGAGTCTGGAACATGACGTCGGTGGCGATCTCGGCCTGATCGAGCACCCAGTAGTAGCCGCCGAACCCGGCGGCGGTGATCTTGGCCAGCAGCGGGTTGACACGTCGGGCGAACGCGTTGAGCAGCCGCGGCCAGGACCGGTGGGCCAACTTGTCACACAGCGTGTCGGCCATC
Source organism: uncultured Acidimicrobiia bacterium (assembly GCA_963719775.1). Taxonomy (GTDB): domain Bacteria; phylum Actinomycetota; class Acidimicrobiia; order Acidimicrobiales; family Ilumatobacteraceae; genus JALZMG01. The sequence goes on along the minus strand of CAVRCY010000013.1, from coordinate 131,731 downwards.
TCCAGGTCCTCGACCGACAACAGGGCGTTGTCGTAGCGGCGGTAGCCGACCCCGGCGGCGTCGAGCTGGCGGGCCAGCCACTCCCGTCCGTTGATGTAGATCTGGATCTCGTAGGGGATCCACGCCTGGACCCGCACGTGCATGAACCCGAACTCGGGGTCGATCAGGTAGACGTAGTGGTGCACGCACTTGCGTTCCCGACGGATCGCCTCCAAGCGGTGGGTGCGGTGATCGGCTCGCACCTGGAACGACCAGCACGGCTCGACCACACTGAACACGCACACCACCCCCTCGGTGATCCCGTCACGATCGGCGATCGCTCGCGCCGTGTCCTCCTTGGTGAGATCCCCGCCGCGACGGCGGGAACGCTCCGAATACAGGTAAGGCCGACCAGCCTCGGCCGCCAGCGCCTTGGCGTTGGCGGTCAGCTCCTCGGTCGCCGCCGTGGCGTACTTGGTGAACCCGGTGAGCGGAAACCCCAGCCGCCACAACATCGCCGAGATCGCGCCGGGCGCGTACAGCCGCGTGAGATGACCCTTGAAGATCATCCGGTCGAACATCGTCAGCGTCCCTACGATGCGATCTGCGTGGACATCCTCGAACATCGTCATGACAGGCCTCCCCTTCAACGAGGCGAAGTCTCTTCATACCTCCCGCGCCGCGCTTCACAATCCGCAGGCTTCGGCCGCCCCGCCACGCGACCCCCCGCAACACCACCGCGGCACTTTGGTTGCGGCCGAAGGCTGCGGTAAGTGCTTGGGTTCCTCGGCGGTATCGCTCTTACGTTATGTTTCGGCGTGGGGCGGGCTCCACCAGGGTGGGGCCTCGGAAGAAGGGGACCACCACTGATGAGGCATTTACGATCGCTGGGCGCGACGCGTCCAGACACCACCATCCCATCGCGCTGCCCGTGGCGCGGTCCACGTCGTACAATCGCAGCCCTGGCGGGCGGCGTCATCGCACTCGGTGCTGCGGCACCGGCTGCGGCTGAACCGTTCGAGAAGGGCCACTTCGGAGAGGCTGGCGAGGAAGTACTTGAGGACTTCTGCGGCATCGAGGGCTTCGCTGTCACCCACACCTTCGACTTCCACGGCAGCTTCAACGGCGTCGTCCACAAGGGCCTCGTCCGCTTCCGGGAACACGTCAGCGGCACGCAGAGCTTCCTCAACCCTGAGACGGGACTGGCATACAGCGAGACGTTCACGTCCAACGGCCATGATCAGTCAGTGACCGACAACGGAGACGGGACGCTGACGATCATCTTCCAGGGCAGCGGCACGGACAAGTGGTACGGCGGCGATGGCAGGGTGGTGTTGCAAGTCTCGGGCAACTTCCGTGACGAGCTACGGGTTGACCACAACGGCACACCGGGCGATCCGACCGATGACGGTGAGGCCGAGTTCATCCGCACCATCAAGCCTTACCGGCACGATCCTTTCGAGGGCCGCGACTTCTGCGAGGACTTCTTCTTGTTCACGTCCTAAGCGGTTGCGGAGGGTTCAAACCGGGCCGGACCGCCGTCGCTAGCGTCGCGTGAAACGACGTGATTCGGTCGATTCACGCGACACAAGCGACGGCCCGCTTGGCCAGTGTCGCCGGCGACGAGTCGGCCGCGCGGCGTGCTCGATCGATCAGACGCCGGGGACGACGGCGAGGGCCGCCGACTCGACCGGGTAGACGCCTTCGAAGAGGAAGCCGGACGTCGACCGCGTGGAGTTGCAGCCGATGAAGTCGGAGGCCCAGGCGGCGTGGGACCGGGCGTCCCGGTAGTAGCAGATGCCGTTGCCGCCGCAGTCCGCGCCGGAGTACTCGACGGGCGCTGAACGTCGTCGGTTGGCCCACGTCGCCTCGACCGTAAGGTCGGTCGTGAGGGGCGCCGTCGTGGCGGCGGATTCGATCGGCGTCCTGCAACGGCGACCGGCCGGCGTGATGGTCACGGTGCCGTCGAGGGTGAACGTGCCGGAGACCGCGGCCTGCCCACCTCGGGCATCGACCTCGAGCCCGGGGATGTCAGCCGCCTCGGCGGACATACTGACGTCGACCTTGACGAGGAATCGTCCTTCACAGGTCTGTTGGGTCACCGAGGCTTCGGCGTCAACGTGATGCTGCGTCAGCGTGGGCTGCTGTTCCTCGACGACGTGCAGCTCCACTCCGTCGGGCAGCTGTTCCTCCTGCTCCGCCAGCAGCCCGAGTTCGAGCTCGTGGCGTTGGAAGGGAAGTTTGCCACGTTCCGCAAACTGACCGACGAACCGTTCCTGCCGGAGTGGTCCGGGCAGCCGTTCGTCAGGGCCAACAGCTACCGGTGAGGCCGCCCGTCGCGACCGCGTACATCTGGGCGCGGATCGTCTCACCGCCCCTTCTGGGCGCGAAAATTTCCGACTGTCGCGAGGATCTGCACCCAGATCGCGCGTCAGTAGCGCGCGGCCCCTCGATGGAGCCTGCACGTGGGCGAGGAATAGCGACCGACCTCGGTGGGTTCCTCCACCCGTCGATAGGAGGAACGATGAGCGAACTCGGACCGACCCGCAGCGTCGATGGACTCGAACTGCCCGTGCCGGCCACGTGGGTGATCGACCCGCTGCACACGAGCCTGGCGTTCGAGGCCCGTCACGCCATGGTGACCCGGATGCGCGGGAGGTTCCGCGCGCTGTCCGGAAGCTTCACGATCGCCGAGCAGCCCGAGGACTCCTCCGTCGAGGTCACGATCGACGCAGCCAGCCTCGACACGAACCACCCTGTCGCCGATGAGCACCTGCGCGGGGAGCACTACCTCGACGTTGCCAACTTCCCGGAGCTGACCTTCCGCAGTACGAAGGTCGAGCACGTGGACGGCGACCGCTGGCAGGTCACCGGCGACCTGAAGATCCGCGACATCAGCCGCCCGATCGTCCTGGACGCCACGCTCAACGGTGTGATTCCGATGGAGTACGCCGCCAAGGCCAAGCTCGGATTCACGGCGACCGGCGAGTTCGACCGTCGTGACTACGGCATGGAGTTCAACATCCCGCTGGCGACCGGCGGCGTGGTCGTCGGCAACGAAGTGCGCCTCACGCTCGACGTCGAGGCCGACTTGCCGGAGGACGAACCGACCTGATCGGTCTGGCCGGCCGACGTCGAGGGACTGACACCGGCCCGCTACGTTCGCCGACCGTGGACACGATCGTGCTGATCGGGACGACCAAGGGCCTGTTTGCCCTCGGCTCAGACGACGATCGGGAGCGGTTCGCGCTCTCCGGGCCGTCGTTCGCCGGCGAGGAGGTGTACGCCACCTGCATCGACAACCGCGGCCCGGTGCCCCGCCTGTTCGCCGGCTCCGTGAGCAACCACTGGGGTCCGGTGCTCCGGCGCTCCGACGACCTCGGTGCCACCTGGACCGAGGACGAGCACGCGTCACTGGCGTTTCCCGCCGGCACCGACACGTCACTCGTGCGGATCTGGCAGCTCACGCCCGGCCCCGCCGACCAACCCGATGTGCTGTACGCCGGCGTCGAGCCGGCGGCGCTGTTCGCCAGCGATGACGGTGGTCACAGCTTCTCCCTCGTGCGTGGGCTGTGGGACCACCCGCATCGTCCGCGCTGGGAGCCTGGCGGCGGTGGACTTTGTCTCCACACGGTGCTCGTCCACCCGAGCGAGCCCGACCGGCTGCTGGTCGCCATCTCTGCGGCCGGCGTGTACCTGAGCGACGACGGCGGCGGCTCCTGGCGGGCGAGCAACGCCGGCATCGTGGTCGGGTTCATGCCCGACACGCCCGAGCCCGAGTTCGGCCAGTGCGTGCACAAGGTGGCGCGGGATGCCCGGAACCCTGAGCGTCTGTACCTCCAGCACCACGGAGGCATCTACCGCAGCGACGACGGCGGAGGGAACTGGGTCCCGATGACGGGCATCGGTGGCATGGACTTCGGGTTCCCCGTCGTCGCCCACCCCACTCGGCCGGCAACGGCCTATCTGCTGCCGCTCGTCAGCGACGAGTACCGGTGCACGCCCGACGGCCGGTGCACCGTGTGGCGGACCACCGATGCCGGGACGTCGTGGGAACCGCTGACCAACGGACTGCCCCAACGCGAGGCCCACATGACCGTGCTCCGAGACGCGATGACCACCGACGACCAGGATCCGGCCGGCATCTACTTCGGAACGCGCAGCGGCGAGGTGTACGGCTCGATCGACGACGGCGAGTCGTGGCGGCTGCTCGCCAGCCACCTGCCGCCCGTCCTGTCCGTGCGCGCCGCGTCCGTCGCCTGACGACACCATGCAGGTTCGTGTCCGGGTCCCGACCCAGCTGCGAGACCTCGTCGCAGGTGCGCCCACCGTCGTGGTGGACGTCGAGGCTACCGACGCCGTCACGGTCGGTTCGGTCCTCGACGCCGTGGCCGCCGGGTATCCCGCGCTCGGCGCGCCGGGTTCGCGACGAGCTGGGACGAACGCGGGTGCACGTCAACCTGTTCGTTGGTGCCGACAACGTTCGGGATCTCGACGGCCTCGCGTCACCGATTCGGCCGGGCGACGAGCTGTCGATCATCGCCTCCATCTCCGGCGGCTGCGGCGCGACCTCGATGTCCCGATGACGGTGCACGTGCTGACCGGGGACGACGAGGCGCTCGTGCGCTCGGCCGTCAGCGACCTCGTCCACCGGCTCGTCGGGGACGGCGACCGCTCACTGTCCGTGGACGAGTTCGAGGGAGACGAGTACGAGCTGCGGTCGGTCGTCGACGCCGCTCAGACGCCGCCGTTCCTCACGGACCGCCGCATCGTTGTCGCCCGCGACGTTGGTCGCTTCAGCGCCGACCAGCTCGGCCCACTGCTGGCAGTGGTGGCCGACCTGCTCCCGACGACCGAGCTCGTCCTGGCGGCCGGCGGCGGACGACTGGGGAAATCGCTGCTCGACGCCGTCAAGGCGGCCGGGGGAGCGATCACGAGCACCGCCGCGCCGACGTGGGCTCGAGACCGGCAGAGCTGGATCGCCGACCAGGCGGCGGCGGGTGGGGTTCGACTCTCCGGCCCAGCCGCTGCTCTCGTCGCCGAGCGGCTCGGCGAGGACGTCGGACGGCTCGACGGGGTGGTCACCACGCTGGCCGCCACGTTCGGCGACGCGGGCGGTCGCTCCGTCCCGAGGACGTCGAGCCGTTCCTCGGCGAGGGCGGGGGAGTGCCGCCCTGGGAGTTGACCGACGCCATCGACGCCGGCCACACGGCGGGCGCCCTCGGGTTGTTGGCCCGGATGGCCGGCGCCGGCGGGCGGCACCCATTGCAGGTGATGGCCATCCTCCACGGCCATTACGGGCGGTTGGCGCGGCTCGACGGCGCCGACGCCGGTTCGGAGGCGGCCGTCGCCGACGTCCTCGGCATCAAGCCGGGCTACCCGGCGCGCAAGGCAATGCAGCAGTACCGGCGCCTCGGCGGCAGCGGCGTGCAGCGGGCCATCGAGCTGCTGGCGGCCGCCGACCTCGATCTGCGCGGCGCCAAGGACCTCCCCGACGACATCGTGATGGAGGTGCTCGTCGCCCGCCTGTCCCGCCTCCGCCGCTGATCCGAGTGTCGGGCCTGGTGCCGGGCCGGCAGTCCGCGCCCGCGCTCGGATGCGTCGCACTCGATCGTCTGGCGGCCGGAGGAGTTCGCCTGCTTCATCAGGCGGCTCTTGCGGCGGGCGGCCTGGTTCTGGTGGATGACACCCTTGGCGGCGGCCATGTCGAGGCGCTTGACAGCCAGGCGGACGTCCTCGTCGTGCGACTCCGTGCCGACGGAGGAGGTCGCCGTCTTGACGCGCGTCTTCAGCTCGCTCTTGATCGCCTTGTTGCGCGCCGCCCGCTTGGCGTTGGTGATGTTGCGCTTCTTCTGGCTCTTGATGTTGGCCACGGGTCGTCGTCCTCTGAATGGTGGGCGGTGCTCGATCGGAACAGCCGGGCAAGGCTATCGGCGCACCCCGGACGCCCCCAACGGCACCGATAGCCTCGATCGGCGACGCTCGCTTGGCACCTCATGGAACGCTCCCGGATCCGCAACTTCTCGATCATCGCCCACATCGACCACGGCAAGTCGACGCTCTCGGACCGCATCCTGGAGGTCACCGGCGCCGTCGATGCCCGTGACATGCGCGAGCAGTACCTCGACACGATGGACCTCGAGCGCGAGCGGGGGATCACGATCAAGGCCCAGAACGTGCGCGTCGAGTGGAAGGACCACGTCTTCCACCTCATCGACACGCCCGGGCACGTCGACTTCGGCTACGAGGTCAGCCGCTCATTGGCCGCCTGCGAGGGCGTCGTGCTCGTCGTCGACGCGGCGCAGGGCATCGAGGCCCAGACGCTGGCCAACTGCTACCTGGCGCTCGAGCACGACCTCTCAGATCGTCGCCGCGCTGAACAAGATCGACTTGCCGGCGGCCGAGCCGGATCGCTACGCGATGGAGATCGAGAACGTGCTCGGCATCGCCGCCGAGGACATCCTGCGCATCTCGGCGAAGACGGGCGAGGGTGTCGACCGAGCTGCTCGACGCCGTGATCGAGCGCATCCCGGCGCCGGCCGGCGAACCCGACGAGCCCCTCCAGGCGCTCATCTTCGACAGCCAGTTCGACCAGTACCGCGGCGTCGTGTCGAGCATCAGAGTGGTGAACGGCCGCCTCGGCGCCGGGTCGCGGCTGCGGTTCATGCAGGCCGGCGCCCAGCACGAGGCCATCGAGATCGGGGTCCGCCGGCCGGTGCCGACGCCCGTCGCCGAGCTCGGGCCAGGCGAGGTCGGCTACCTGATCGCCGGCATCAAGGACGTCGGCGAAGCACGCTCGGGCGAGACCGTGACCACGGCGACCCACGGCGCCAGCACGCCGCTGCCCGGCTACCGGGACCCCAAGCCGATGGTCTTCTCGGGGCTGTTCCCGATCGACGGCGACGACTTCGAGGACCTCCGCGACTCGCTGCGAGAAGCTCAAGCTCAACGACGCGTCGATCACCTACACGCCGGAGACGTCCGGCGCCCTCGGCTTCGGCTTCCGCTGCGGGTTCCTCGGCCTGCTGCACATGGAGATCGTCAAGGAGCGCCTCGAGCGCGAGTTCGACCTCGCCCTGATCGCCACCGCGCCGAGCGTCGAGTACCGGGTGCACCGCACCGACGGCGGCCTCGACCTCGTCGACAACCCGGCCGACCTGCCCGAGCCGCAGCGCATCGACTACGTCGAGGAGCCCTACTTCAAGGTCTCGCATCATCACGCCGACCGACTACACCGGAACGCTGATGGAGCTGTGCCAGCTGCGCCGCGGCGAGCTCGACAAGATCGAGTACCTGTCGCCCGAGCGTGTCGAGCTGCACTACCTGATGCCGCTCGCCGAGGTCGTCGTCGACTTCTTCGACCAGCTGAAGAGCCGCAGCCAGGGCTACGCCAGCCTCGACTACGAACCGGCCGGGTACCGGCGGTCCAACCTCGTGAAGGTCGACCTGCTGCTCAACGGCGTCACGGCCGACGCCTTCTCGACGATCGTCCACCGCGACAAGGCCTACGAGTACGGCCGGCAGATGACCGAGAAGCTGCAGAAGCTGATCCCCCGCCAGCTGTTCGACGTGCCGATCCAGGCGGCGATCGGCGGCAAGGTGATCGCCCGCGAGACCGTGCAAGGCCAAGCGCAAGGACGTACTCGCCAAGTGCTACGGCGGCGACATCACCCGCAAGCGCAAGCTGCTGGAGAAGCAGAAGGAGGGCAAGAAGAAGATGAAGTCGATCGGCCGGGTCGAGGTCCCCGGCGACGTCTTCATCTCGGCCCTCAAGCTCGACTGACTGACGAACACCGGATCGACCGGCACGCCGCTCGACGGCGACGCCGAGCTCGAGCTGGCCGGTCACGCCTCCACGCGCGTGCCGGCACGGTCGGACCGTTCCGCAGCCTGCGCCATCGCAACGCCCGCGTCTTCTTCGCCGGGATGCTCGTGTCGAACGATCGGCACGTGGCTGCAGATCACGGCGATGTCGCTGCTGGTGTACCAGCCTGACCGGCCGGGCCACCGACCTCGGCATCACCGTCGCCCTGCAGTTCCTGCCGATGCTCGTGCTCGGCGCCTGGGGTGGTGCGGTCGCCGACCGCCGCGACCAGCGCACGGCTGGCGATCGCACGCAGGTCGGCGCTGGCCGCGCAGGCCATCGTGCTCGGGCTGCTCGACCTCGCCGGCTTGGTGAACGTGCCCGTGGTCTGGGCGCCTCGACGCTCGTCCTCGGCGTGCTCAACGCGTTCGAGAACCCGGCCCGCCGCGGCCTCGTCACGGAGCTCGTCGAGCCCGAGGACATCACCAACGCCACGTCGCTCAACACGGCCGTGATGACCGGGTCGCGGATCTTCGGGCCGGCGCTGGCCGCGGTGATGGTCGAGCACGGTCGGCACGGCGTGGTGCTTCCTGCTCAACGGCGTGTCGTTCGGCGCCGTCCTCGTGTCGTTGCTCGCGCTGATCCGCCCGACGGAGCTGCACGCGCCGCCGTTGGCCGCCGCGCGGCGGGCGGCCCGTCCGCGAGGCGCTCGGCTTCATCGCGCCACCGCCGCCAGCTGCTCGTGTCGTTCGTCGTGCATGGCGATCGTGTCGACGTTCGCCTTCAACTACGGCGTGTCGCTGCCCAAGCTGGCCGACGACCGCTGGGGCGGCGAGGGCAACTTCGGTCTGGTGCTGTCGGTGACGAGCATCGGCTCGCTCATCGGCTCGCTGCTGACGGCCCGGCTGGCCGTGCATCTCGATGCGCTGGTACCTCGGCAACACGGTGCTGCTCGGCGTGTCGGGCCTCGGGATGGCGTGGTCGCCGAACCTCGGCGCCGCGCTGGTGTGGGCGATCCCGTTCGGGATCGGCGGCGCGGCGTTCATCAGCGGCGGCAACGGCATCACCCAGCAGCACAGCCCGTCGCGACATGCGCGGCCGGCTGCTGGCCCTGACCGCCGTCGCCTTCCTCGGCTCGACGCCGATCGGCGGCCCGATCACCGGGGTCATCGGCGACCGGGTCGGTGCCGAGTGGGCGCTGGCGTACGGCAGCCTGGCCACCCTCGTCGCCGTCGCTGTCGCCGCGGTCGTCGTGGCCCGACCGGGCCGCCGGCGGCAGTTAGCACTCGGTAGCCTGGACTGCCAACATGCTCGATGACCGGAAGACCGCGATCCTGAGCGCCGTCGTGCAGGAGTACATCGCCACCGCGCTGCCCGGTGGGTTCGACCCACATCGCCGACGCGCCCGGCGTGCGGGTGTCCTCGGCCACCGTGCGCAACGAGATGGCCGTGCTCGAGCAGGAGGGGTACCTGACCCAGCCGCACACGTCGGCCGGACGGATCCCGACGGACAAGGGCTACCGGTTCTTCGTCGACCACCTCGTCGCGCCCGGCCGCATCGACGCGGCGACCCGCGACGCAGGTCGGCGAGTTCTTCCGCACCGCCCATGGCCGCCTCGAGGAGATGCTCCACCGCACGTCGGATCTGCTCGCCCACCTGACGAACTACGCCGCCGTCGTCGTCGGCCCACGGGCCGAGGCGCGTGGCCGTGCGCAGCGTGCAGATCGTGTCGCTCTCGTCGACGGTGGCCACCGTCGTCGTCGTGCTCGGCAACGGCGCCGTCGAGAGCGAGACGATCGACGCTCGCGCCGACTGATCAACGACGGCCACCTGGCGGCGGCGTCGGCCCACCTGACGGCCCAGCTCGTCGGCCGGTCGCTGGGGTCGGTCGCAGCGACTCGTCCCGTCGGGCGACGACGTCGTCGACCGGTCTGCGCCGACGCACTCGGCCGCCGTGCGCGACCGGGTCGAGCGACGAGCACGCTCTACGTCGGTGGCACGTCGGCGATGGCGTCGGCGTTCGACGCCGTCGAGATCGTCCGCGACGTGCTGCGCACGCTGGAGCAGCAGTTCGTCGTCGTGTCCCTGATCGGCGATCTCGTGCAGCGCGGCATGTCCGTGGCCATCGGTGTCGAGCACGGCGTCGAGCCGCTGTCGGCGTGCTCGGTCGTCGTCGCGCCGATCGTCGTCGACGGCGAGCAGCGCGGCTCGGTCGGCGTGCTCGGCCCGACCCGCATGAACTACCCGCAGGCGCTGGCGACGGTCGAGGTCGTCAGCGACCAGCTCGGCCGCCGTCTGGAGGACAGCTGACGGCGATGGCCGACTTCTACGAACTGCTCGGCGTCTCCCGGACGGCGCTCCACCGACGACATCAAGCGGGCCTACCGCCAGAAGGCGCGGGAGCTGCATCCCGACGCCAACCCGGGGACGACGCCACGGCCGAGCGGTTCAAGGAGGTCGCCCGCGCCTACGAGGTGCTGTCCGACCCCGAGCAGCGGGCCCGCTACGACCGCTTCGGCGAGGCCGGCGTCGGCGCCGGCGGCGGTCCCCGCGTCGAGGACATGTTCGGCGGCGGTGGCCTCAACGACCTGTTCGACGCCTTCTTCGGTGGGCAGAGCCCGTTCGGTGGCGGGTCGGCGCGCCGCGGGCCGGCCGGGCCGCCGCGAGGTCAGGACCTGGAGGTCGTCGTCGACATCACGTTCGAGCAGGCGGTGTTCGGCGCCACGATCCCCGTCGCGCTGAAGCTGCCGCAGCGGTGCGAGGACTGCGGCGGGCGCGGCGCCGGTGCCGGCACCCAGCCGGTCACGTGCGCCGACTGTGGCGGTAGCGGCCAGGTCCAGCGGGTCCGCCAGAGCCTGCTCGGGCAGATGGTCACGAGCGCTCCGTGCCCGCGCTGCGGCGGGCTCGGCGAGGTCATCGTGACGCCGTGCCCGCGGTGTCGCGGCGAGGGTCGCGTGACGATCGACCACACGTACCAGGTCGACGTCCCGGCCGGCGTGGACGCCGGCTCGACGCTGCGGCTCAGCGGTCGGGGAGCGGCAGGGCCGCGCGGCGGCAAGGCCGGCGATCTCTACGTCCACCTGCGCGTGGCGCCCGCACGAGCGCTACCGCCGGGAGGGCAACGACCTCGTCACGGACGTCCCCATCTCGATCGCCCAGGCGGCGCTCGGGACGACCGTCGAGCTGCCGACGCTCGATGGCGACGAGGACCTCGTCGTCCCCTCGGGCACGCAGCCGGGCCACGAGTTCGTGCTGCGCGGCCGCGGCGTGCCCCGGCTGCAGGGCCGCGGCCGCGGGGACCTGCGCGCCCAGCTCGTCGTCGAGGTGCCGAGGAAGCTCGCCGAGGACGAGGCGGCGCTGCTGCGGCAGCTCGCCGAGAAGCGCGGTGAGCCGGTCACCCCGCCGGACAAGGGACTGTTCTCGCGCATCAAGTCGGCGTTCTCGTAGGCGCCGATCGTGGATGCCGCCCTGCGTCGCGCGGCGGCCCACGTGCTGGTCGCCGACGTCACGGCGCCCGTCGCCGACGACGCGACGGCCCATCACTTGCGGCGGGTGCTCCGCCTGCGTGACGGGGAGCTGGTGACCGTGACCGACGGCGCTGGTCGATGGCGGGAGTGCCGTTGGGTAGGTGGGACGTTGGAACCCGCCGAGGCCGTCGTCGCCGAGGACCTGCCCTCGGTGCCGCTGACGGTGTTCGTCGCCATGCCCAAGGGTGACCGCGCCGAGTGGCTCGTCGAGAAGTGCACGGAGATCGGCGTCGACCGCATCGTCGCTCGTGATGGCCGAGCGCTCGGTCGTGCGCTGGAGCGGGGAGCGCGCCGACCGCCATCTCGAGCGGCTGCGCCGCATCGCCCGGGAGGCGGCGTTGCAATCCCGTCGTGTACGACTGCCCGAGATGGTCGGGCCGTGGCCGGCCGCCGACGTGCTGGCCGATGCGGCGGTCGCCGAGCCCGGCGGCCGCCCGGTCGCCGCCGCCGACTCGTCGATCGCCATCGGCCCGGAGGGTGGCTGGTCGCCGTCGGAGCTGGCTCTGGCGCGGGACCAGATCTCGCTCGGACCGAACGTGCTGCGCGTCGAGACCGCCGCCGTCGTCGCCGCCACGCTGATGGTCGCCCACCGGGTAGTCCCGCGATGACCGGTCTGCGCGGGCGATCAGTGCCGGGCGGCCGACGTATGATGCTCACACAGAACCTGAGGTGCGGACGTGAGCGCTGTGCCCTTCGGGGTGTACGTGCACGTGCCGTTCTGCTCGACGAAGTGCGACTACTGCGCCTTCGCCACGTGGACCGACCGGCCGCACTTGATCGGCGAGTACCTCGACTGCGGTGCGCATCGAGATCGAGCGGGCCGTCGACGATGGCATGCCGGCGGCGACGAGCATCTTCGTCGGTGGGGGCACGCCGACGCTGGTCCCGGCGGACGCGCTGGCGACGGTGCATCGCGGCCGTGCCGTTGGCGCAGGACGCCGAGGTCACCGTCGAATGCAACCCCGACGACGTCACCGAGCCGATGATGGCGACGTACGCCGCGGCCGGCGTCAACCGCGTTTCGATCGGCGTGCAGTCGATGGTCCCGCACGTGCTGCGAGCGCTCGGCCGCACCCACCAACCGGCCAACGTCGAGCGGGCCGTCGATGCCGTCCGTGCGGTCGGGCTCCCGACGTTCAACCTCGACATCATCTACGGCGCCGCCGGTGAGACGCTCGACGACTGGCGGACCACGCTGCGAGCGCGTGCTGGATCTCGGGCCGCCACACGTGTCGGCGTACGCGCTGACCGTCGAGGCGGGTACCGCGCTGGCCGACGATCCGGCGCGGCACCCGGACGACGACGTGCAGGCCGACGAGTACGAGCTCGCCGATGACCTGCTGGAGGCCGCCGGGCTGACCAACTACGAGGTCTCCAACTGGGCGTTGCCGGGGCACGCCTGCCGCCACAACCTCCTCTACTGGGAGCAGCGGGACTACCGCGGGTTCGGCTGCGCCGCCCACTCCCACCGCGCGCGGTCGACGCTGGTGGAACATGCGCACACCGGAGCGCTACATCGACGCCGTGCGGGCGGGGCGGCCGGCGGAGGCCGCCGGCGAGACGCTGGTCGCCGACGTGCAGCGGATCGAGGGCCTGCAGCTCTCGCTGCGCACGACCGCCGGGGTGCCGATCGCCGCCCTCGAGGGCGACGCGCTGCCCGGCATGGTCGAGCGCCACGGCGATCGCTGGGTCCTCACCCGCAGGGGCCGGTTGATGGCCAACGAGGTCGCCGTCCGGCTGCGCTGAGGCAGGGGCTGGGACACCGGTCCGTCGCAACTCTGTAACTTGTTCGTCATCGACGACGGGTCGTCGTGGATGGAGGTCTCATGCAACGGCGGCTGTTCAGCATCCTGGCCCTTCCGATGCTGCTCGTGGCGCAGTGCGCACCGGACGGGTGCGCGCCGGCGCCCGGCGGGCTGCGGCCTGGCACGACGATCCCGGTCGGCCGCATCGTGACCTACGGGTTCGGCGGCCACGCCGGCGCCGACTACCTCGACGCGTCGGAGAACCAGATCCGCGCCCCGGGTGGCGGCTACTGGGCGCTGCGCAACTTCACGCCCGATGGCGTCGTGGAGGGCGGCGGGTTCCCGGTCCAACCGTCGGGCGTCAGGATGTCCCGCCTCGAGTTCTACCCGGACATGATCTACAGCAACTGGGGCAGCTACGACCCGTGGCACCCGGCGCTGACCGTCGGCGGCCTGCACCTCTGGAACCCGGACGGGCGGGCGGTCAACCACCTCGTGCTCCCGCATGCGTCGAACGGAGCTGTCCGCTACTTCGCATCGGTCAGTGACGGTGGTCGCCTGGTCGCCGACGGCCGGATGCGGGTGCACGTGTTCGGCCTCGTCAACAAGGACACCTCGATGGGAGCGTTCAACATCTCGGCCAACCGGGGCAACCAGTGGACGGCCGGCTGGATCTGGCCCGGCACCTACGAGGCGTTCTTCTTCGACGACGCCACGGGTCGGTCCGTGTACAAGCGGGTCGAACTGCGGCCCGAAGCTCCGCTGGCGCTGGACCTCAGTCAGTCCTGCTTCGGCCTCGGCTCCTGCAACTGACACCACCGGTCAGAACCGGGCGCAGATCCTCCCGGAATCCGGGAAGCAACGCACCCAGATGGCTCCGTGGGAAGGATCGCGCCCAGATGTCCGTGCCCGACAGGGTGGTCGACCGGCTGCTAGCTTGACGGGGCCACGAGGGCGCTGTAGCTCAGTTGGTTAGAGCGCCACCATGACACGGTGGAGGTCCCGGGTTCGAGTCCCGTCGTGCCCACTCGATCACGTTGGGCGGACGGCGTCGGCGGGGTCGAGGCGGGCGGCCCGCACGGCGGGGGACACGCCGGCCAGCAGCCCGACGGCCAGGGCGATCGCCGCGCCGGCGCCGAGTGCGCCGACGGGGACGTCGACCATCCATCCCTGGCTGCGGGCGTAGACCGTCGTCACGAGCGAACCGATCGCCACGCCGGCCAGCCCGCCGAGCAGCGCCAGCACGCCGGCCTCGACGAGGAACTGGCTGGCGATGTGCAACCGCCTCGCGCCGAGGGCCCGGCGGACCCCGATCTCGCCCCGCCGCTCCAGCACCGAGATGACCATCACGTTGGTGATGCCGACGCCGCCGACGACGAGCGCGACCGCACCGAGGCCGAGCAGCAGGTTGCGCAGCGCGGCGTCGGTCGTCGCCCGGGCGGCCAGCGCATCGGACGGCCGGGCGACGTCGACCTCGCTCGGCGACTCGGGGTCGACGGAAGCGGGCAAGCACGGCCCGCACGTCCTCCACCCGCTCGGGGATGGTGCGCACGTACAGCGTCGACGGCGAGGTGGTGGTTTCGAACAGCGTCTCGGCGACCGGGTAGCCGATCAGCGCCGAGCCGTCGAGCTCCGGGGCCAGCGGCGCCGGCTCCATGATGCCGATCACGGCGAACCACTGGTCCGCCGAGCCAGACCCGCGCGCCCGGCGTCGGCATCGGTGATGCCGAGGCGGCGGGCGGCGTCGGATCCCAGCACCACCGTGGGCAGCTGGGCGGAGGCGGCGTCGAGGAACCGGCCGTCGGCCAGTCGCCCGCCAACCACTTCGAGCACCGACGGATCGGCAGCGGCGACGAGGATGCCACCGGTGACGGCGTCGTCGATGAGGTGGTTGCGCCGCACGGTGGCGTCGACGGCGGTGATGCCGGCGGCGTCGGTGACGGGGCCGATGCGGGCGGCGGTGTCGCGGGCCGACTCCGGCAACGTCGTCGAGTCGCCGAACGCCGTCCGCCCGGGCGCCACCCGCAGCAGGTCGGTGCCGAGCGCATCGAGCTCGGCGATGAGGTCGGCGCGGCTCGACGCGGAGATCCCGACGACGGCGACCATGGCGGCGATCCCGATGGCGATGCCGAGCGCCGTCAACGTCGTTCGCGATCCGTCGGGCGCGCAGCCCGATCGTGCCGACCCGGAACAGGTCGGCGCAGGCGCAATCGGCTCGCCGACACGTCGCTGGACGCGGGTGCCGCGGCCCGGTCCCGGGTCACGCGGCACCCGCGATGTCGTCGACCACACGGCCGTCGAGCAACGACACCCGCCGGGGGGCGCGGGCGGCGATCTCGCGGTCGTGGGTGATCAGGACGATGGTCCGGCCGCGAGCGTTGAGCTCGACGAGCAGGTCGACGATGGCGTCGCCGGTGCGGCTGTCGAGGTTGCCGGTCGGTTCGTCGGCGAGGATGATCGCCGGATCGCCGACCAGCGCCCGGGCGATGGCGACACGCTGGCGCTCGCCGCCGGACAGGTCGCCGGAGCGGTGCGAGGCCCTCGCCGCCAGGCCGACCGAGGCCAGCGACTCGGCGGCGAGGTCGACGCGCCGGCGGCGGCGGGCACCGGCGTAGAGCAGACCGTCGGCGACGTTCTCCAGTGCCGTCAGGCGCTCGACGAGGTGGAACTGCTGGAACACGAACCCGATGCGCCGACCGCGGACGGCCGTCAGCCGGGCGTCACGGAGGGTGCTGACGTCGTGGCCGTCGATGCGCACCGTGCCGGCGGTCGGCCGCTGCAGCGCCCCGACGACGTTGATCAGCGTCGACTTCCCCGAGCCGGACGGCCCGACGATGACCGTGAACTCCCCGGCCGTGATCGTGAGGTCGATCCCATCGAGAGCGTGCACCGGCGGCGAGCCGGGGTAGACCTTCGTCACGCCGGCCAGCTCGAGGACCGTGTCGTCGATCGCGCTCAACTCGCTCGCTCACGGGACGACCACTTGGTCGCCTTCGGCGACGTCGCCGGTCACCTCGACCATCCCGTCGGCGAAGACGCCGAGCTCGACCCCGACCATGCGCCGGCCGCCGGCGCCGTCGCGACCTCGACCGCGTAGCCGCCCTCGGCGAGGGCCAGCACGGCCTCGACCGGCACGGCCAGCACGCCTTCGGCAGCGGCGATCGAGACGTGGACCTCGACGGGCGTCCCGTCCGCCACGGAGCCATCCGCGGTGCCGTCCAAGGTGATCGTCACGGGCAACGTCGACGCGCCGGCATCGTCGGTCTGCGCCGCGCCGATCGCGTCGACTCGGCCCGGCCGCGTCTCACCTGTCGGCAGCTCGACCTCGACGTCGTCCCCGACCGCCAGCAGGTCGGCGTCCTCGGTCGGCAGTGACACGTCCACCGATCGGTCCGGTGAGGTGACCGTGATGCCCGCTTCGGCGACCGCTTGACCGACGACGCCCGCCACGTCGTCGACGCGGACCGGTCCGGCGAGGACGACGAGCTCGCCGAGGTCGACCGTGCCGTCGTCGTCCTGGCCGTGGTCCTCCTGGAACGCCTCCACGGCGTCCGTCGTCGCCGACGTCCACTCCTCGTCGACGGTGACGTCGTGCTCCTGGGCGTACCCGAGCAGAGCGAGGGCGTACTCCAGCTGGAGCACGTCCTTGCCGTCGCTGACGCCTGGTCCCAGCGTGCGCCAGAACGGAAAGGCTCCAGCGATGGCCACAATCGGCGCGCCGTCGGCTTCGGCAACGGTGCCTCCCGGCTCGAGGATGGCGCCTTGCTCGGGGACCGCGGTGAGCGTGCCGGAGGCCACCAGCACGAGCGCTGTTGCTTCGCCGTAGCCGATCGTCCCATCGAGGTCCTCGATGCGGGCGAGGTCGCGACGCACCACCTCCACGAGTTGACCGGTCGGCGTCGTGTCGTCCGTCGTCGCCGGCGGATCGTCGTCGGAGCCGGCGACGACGAGGCTCGTGATGCCGACGGCGCCGGCCGTGACGACGGCGGCGCCGGCGAGGGCCCAGACCTTCACGAGCCTTCCGTCGATGTCGCTCGTCATGAAGAGGTCGCCACCGGGGCGTCCGCACTCCTCGGCGGCGGCCTGGAACTCCTCGTCGTCGAACTCGGCGGGAGGCCCTGCTGCCCCGTCCTCGCCGGCCCTGATCTCCACACGACCGTTCTCGCCGAACACCGGATCGGGCATGTCGATGCCGTGCTCCCTCATGCAGGCCGAGAACTCCAGCAGCTCCTCGCGCATCTCGGCCTCTTCCTCCGGGTCGACCTCCATCTCGCCGAAGGCATCCTCCATCAGCGGCTCGCACGCTGCCTGCGCCGCCTCGAACTCCTCGCTGCTCGGATCGACCCCGAGCTCGATCGCCGCTCCTCCGCGGTCGCCGACCCGCTGCGGATCGGGCATGTCGATGCCGTGGTCGCGCATGCACTCGGCGAACGCCAGCATGGCGTCCTCCGGATCGGTCGGCACGCTCGACTCGGTCGTCGTGTCGTCCGGGGCGCTGTCGACGCTGCCGAGGCTGGCCACCTGGGGCGAGTTGTCGTCACCGCCGCCGCAGCCGACGGCGACGGCGGCGACCACGAGGACCGAGGCGATGCGGGGGAGTGTCCGATGGAGTGAGAGGGTGCTCATCGCCGAGCACGCTGACAGCGTTGCGCTGAGCGGGTGATGAGAGCAGCTGAGGATCTGCTGAGAGCGCCTACCAATCGGGCGGCGCGGTGATCAGACTCTCGGCATGCGCTTGTTGGTGGTCGAGGACGAACCCCGTCTCGCCGCGGCCATCGCCAGGGGGCTGCGCGCCGAGGGGTTCGAGGTCGACATCGCCCATACCGGACCCGACGGGCTGTGGCGAGCCCAGGAGGGCGCGTACTCGGCGATCGTGCTCGACATCCTGCTGCCCGGGCTCAACGGCTACGCCGTCTGCCGCCAACTGCGGGCCGGCGGGAACGGGACCCCGATCCTGATGCTGACGGCCAAGCAGGGCGAACACGACGAGGCCGAGGGCCTCGAGCTCGGGGCCGACGACTTCCTGCGCAAGCCGTTCAGCTTCGTGGTGCTCGTGGCCCGACTGCGGGCGTTGATCCGCAGGGCGACGAACGCGCCCGACGGCGTCTTGTCGGCCGGCGACCTGCATGTCGACGCGGCCAAGCGGCGGTGCTGGCGCGGGCCGAGCGAGGTCGTGCTGACCGGCCGTGAGCTGGACCTGCTCGTGGCGCTGGCCCGGCGGGAAGGCGGCACGGCGACCAAGCCCGAGCTGCTGACCGAGGTGTGGGGCTTCGACTTCGAGGGCGACGAGAACATCGTCGAGGTGTATGTCGGCTACCTGCGCTCGAAGATCGACCGCCCGTTCGCCCGCCATAGCCTGCAGACGGTGCGCACCATCGGCTACCGATTGGTCGACGATGCTGCGTGACGCCATTGCGTTCCCCGGCAACGCTACCTGCAGCCTGCGCAGCGTGTGGCCGCTCGCTCGCTGGCGCTCGCTCGCTCGCATCAGTGAGATCGTGGACCAGTGACCGTCAAGGTGTGGCCGAGGGTGCGCGGGTCGGTACGACTGCGCATCACGTTGATCGCCGCGGGCGTGTTCGCCGTGACGATGTTCGTGGCGTCGTTCGCGCTGCTGCGGGCGCTCGAGCGGGCGCTCGTCGACGACCTGCGGGCCGGGGACCACGCCGCGCTGATGGCCCAGCGGGCGACCGTGCTGGCCGAGGGCTTGCCACCGGACATCCTCGAGGTCCGCGGAGTGGCGGGCAAAGCGGTGGCGCTGCCGTACCCGGGGACGCAGCGGGTCATCGTCTATGCACCGGGCTCGGCCGATCTGGCCCAACCGGGCACGTTCATCGAGGACGTCACGACGAGACGAGAGGCCGTGTCGGCGGCGGGAGCCGAGCTGCTCGGGATCGAGGGCGACGCCGAAGAGTACGCGGTGTCGACCGTGCCGCTCGGCGGCCTCGTGCTCGCCACGGCGTCGCCCCTCGATGCCGTTCGCGACACGCTGGCATCGACGCGAGCGGTGCTGTGGGTCGTCGGCCCGGCCCTCGTGGCCCTCGTCGCCGGACTGGCGTGGCTGCTGGCGGGACGGGCCTTGCGGCCGGTCCACGCCGTGACGTCGCGGGTGGCGGCGATCACGTCCCACTCGCTGCACGAGCGGGTACCGGAGCCTTCGTCGGCCGACGAGATCTCCGAGTTGGCGCGGACGATGAACGGGATGCTCGGCCGGCTGGAGTCGGCGACGACGTCCAGCCGGCGGCTCGTGTCGGACGCCTCGCACGAGCTCCGCACGCCCGTGGCGGTGATGCGCACCGAGCTGGAGGTCGCCCGCCGGTCGCCGGAACCGGACTGGGAGGCCACGGCGGAGGTCCTGCAGGTCGAGCTCGATCGGCTGCAGGGCCTCGTCGACGATCTCCTGCTGCTGGCCCGCAGCGACGAGCAGGGTGCGGTCGATCGCACCTCCGATCCCGTGTCCCTCGTCGACCTCGTCCACGACGTCTCGGCGCGGCCGCGGCGCGTCGCCGTCGAAGTCGGCGTGCCCGCGGATGGTGCGCCCTCCCTCCCCGCTGACGGCGCCGCCCTGCGGCGGGCCGTCGACCACCTCGTCGCCAACGCCACGCGCCACGCCACGGCACGGGTGCGCGTGACGGTCGAGCCCGTCGACGCCGGCGTCCGCCTGCACGTCGACGACGATGGCCCCGGCATCCCGGCCCGCCGGCGAGCGGACGTCATGCGGCGCTTCGTGCGCCTCGACGCCGGACGCAGCCGCGACGGCGGCGGTGCGGGTCTGGGGTTGGCCGTGTCGGCCGACGTCGCCCGATCCCACGGCGGCCATCTGGAGATCACGGATTCGCCGCTCGGCGGCGCTCGCGTCAGCCTCATCCTCCCGGGTGACGGCCAGAATGCGAGCGCATGGCGATCGTCCTCGCGCTGATCTCGGCGCTCGTCTACGGGACGTCGGACTACTGCGGAGGTCGGGCGACGCGGTCGGCGCCCGTGCTGGCGGTCGCGCTGCTGACGCAACTGACGACGGTCGGCACCACGCTCGTCGTCGTCTCGGTCGTCGGGGATCCGTTCCCCGCGGGCGCCGACGTCGCCTGGAGCATGGCCGGCGGGCTGAGCTCGATCGTCGCCGTCGTCAGCTTCTACTACGCGCTGGCCAACGGCGCCATGTCGGTGGTGGCGCCGATCACCGCCGTGGTCAGCGCCCTCGTTCCCGTCGTCGTCGGCGTGGCGACGGGAGAGCGGCCCTCCAGCCTGGCGCTGGCCGGTGTGGCGATCGCGCTGGTGGCGGTGGCATTGATCAGCGGTGTGGGAGGGCGGGCCGAGCGGCCGACCCCGCCTCGGATCATGGCCTTCGCCGGCCTCGCCGGCGTTGGGTTCGGGCTGCTGTTCGTGTTCCTCGATCGCACCAGCGACGACAGCGGGTTCTGGCCGCTGCTGATCGGGCAGCTCACGACGCTCCCGCTGGTCACCGTCGCCGTCGTCGTGCGGCGAGTCTCTCTCCGCTCGATGCGCAGTGCCGCCGGCTTGGCCGTCGGCGCCGGCGGCCTCGCCGTCCTGGCCAACGTGTGCTATCTGGTGGCGACGCGGGAGGCCCTCTTGTCGCTGGTCGCCGTCGTCACGTCGATGTACCCGGCGAGCACGGTCGGCCTGGCCACCATCCTCGACCACGAGCGCCTCAGTCGGTCGCAGCTCGTCGGCCTCGGCCTGGCGGTCGCCGCGCTCGGCCTCGTCACCGCCGGGGCGTAAGTCCCGCTGCGGTGTCGACGGCGGCGCGGAGCGTCTGCACGAGGAGCTCGATCTCTTCCTCGGTGATCGTGAACGGGCAGCCGATCATCACCGCGTCCTGGACCGGTCCGGAGCCGGCGGGGTAGATCCACATGTCGCCGGCCAGGCACTCCCGCACGACGGCGGCGGCGAAGTGCCGGTCGAGCGGGAAGCGCTCGACCGTCGCCCGATCGGCGACGAACTCGATGCCGCGGAACAGCCCGCGGCCGCGGATGGCGCGCACGTGGGGATGTCCGCCGAGGACATCCGCCAGCCGCCGGGCCAGCACCTCGCCCATCGAGTCGCAGCGGCCGACGAGCTCCTCGCGCTCGAGGATGTCGAGCACGGCGCAGGCACCGGCGCACGCGGCGTCCATTCCGGCGAACGTGAAGTACATGAACCCGCTGTCCCGCAGCGGCTCGACCACGGCCTCCGTGGCGGCGACCATGCCGATCGGGACGTATCCGCCACCGAGGCCCTTGCCGCCGAAGATGACGTCCGGGCGCAGCGGCAGGTGGTCGTGACCCCAGCGGCGGCCCGTGCGCCCGAAGCCGGTCATCACCTCGTCGGCGATCAGCAGGATCCCGTGCCGATGACAGACGTCGGCGACGATGCGCCAGTACTCGTCGGACGCCTCGAGGCACGCTCCGGCGGCACCCGTGATCGGCTCGAAGAGGAAGGCGGCGATCGTCGTCGGGTCCTCCCGCTCGATGACGTCGATCACTGCTCCGGCGTCGTCCCAGGGCACCTTGGGGAAGTCGAGCAGCATGGGCTCATAGCCGGCTCGCCGACCGCTGTGGCTGCCGGCCGCCAGCGCACCCAGCGTGGTGCCGTGGTAGCTGGGGTGCCGACTGATCACCTTCCACCGTTCGGGACGGCCCTCGGCGACGTGGAAGGCGCGGGCCACGCGCAACGCGGAGTCGGCCGACTCGCTGCCACCGCTGGTGAAGAAGACGTGGCTCATGCCGTCGGGGAGCCAGCGCTCGACGAGCCGGTCGTGCAGCGCGAGGCGATGCGTGGTCGGCCAGATCGGCACGACGTAGGCGCCACCGTCCAGCGCATCGCGCACCGCGTCGGCGACCTCGCGACGACCGTGCCCGACGTTGGCCACGATCGCCCCACCTGCAGCATCGAGGATGCGGCGTCCGTCGGCGGTCGTCAGCCACACGCCCTCGCCGCCGACGACGTGAGGGCCTCGAGTGCCGGGCACGAAGTGGTAGCGGTCGGCACCGCCGACCCGCTGGCCGTCGCGGGCGACGGTCGTCATCGCGGCTCCGCGCGGCAGGCCGAGCACGCGTTCGCCGAGGATGTTGCGCATGATGTTCGACGTGCCGCCCATGATCGTGTAGCCCGGGGCGTAGACGAGGCCGGCGGTGACGTCGTTCCAGAGCGTCGCCTCCGGCCCGAGCACACCGGCGACGAACTGGGCGACCCGCCACTCGTGCTCGGTGCAGAAGCACTTCGTGGCCGCCGAGAAGCCGGCGGGAGCCTGGCGCAGCACCTCGCGGATGACGAGGATGCGTCCGATGCGGTAGCCGGTCTCGAGCGCCGCCGATCTGCTGGCGCACGAGCGGGTCGGCGGTGTCGGCGCGGGCGACGGCGATGTCGTACAGCGCCTGGTTCGACACCAGCCGATCGATGCCGCCGCGCTCGTGCTCGAGTTGGCGCATCGTCTGCTTGAAGGCGTTGCCCTCGATGCCGACGAGGTTGCTGGCCGGCACGCGGGCGTCGGTGAAGAAGACCTCGCAGAAGTGGCGGTTGGTCGTCATGTCGGTGATCGGACGGACGTCGATCCCGGCGTGTCCATCGGGACGATGATCTCGCTGATGCCCTGGTGCGGCGGGCCGTCGCGTCGACGTGCGGCAGATCAGGTAGCAGTAGTCGGCGACGGCGCCGAAGCTGGTCCAGATCTTCTGACCGTTGATCACCCACTCGTCGCCGTCACGGCGGGCCGACGTCGAGAGGGCGGCGAGGTCGCTGCCCGCCTCCGGGCTCGGACATGCCGATCCACCACGTGGTCTCGCCGGCGAGGATCCCTGGCAGGAACGCCTGCTGCTGGTCGGGTCGCCCGAAGGCGATCAGCGTCGGGCCCATCTGGCGGTCGGCGAACCACATCGCGGCGATCGGCGCGCCGGCGGCGATCAGCTCCTCGCCGATGATCAGCCGGTCGATCGGCGGGCGGCCGGCCCCGCCGAACTCGGACGGCCACGTCAGGCCGATCCAGCCGAGGGCGGCCAGCTCCTTGGCGAACTCCGGCCGAGAACCCGTTGATCCACGAGTCGTTGTGCCGGCCGAAGCGGGCGACGGCGTCGCCGGCGACCTCGTGGGCCTGCGCCCGCAGCGCCGCCTGCTCGGGCGTCCACGCGAAGTCCATCACGCGGGGATGGTTACGCTGGCGAGCGACCCCGTAACCGTCCCCGCCATGAGCAAGATCAACGTCGTCAACCCGGTCGTCGAGATCGACGGCGACGAGATGACGCGGATCATCTGGGCCTTCATCAAGGACCAGTTGATCCTGCCGTACCTCGACGTCGAACTCGACTACTTCGACCTGTCGATCGAGCACCGCGACGAGACCGACGACCAGGTCACGATCGACGCCGCGAACGCCACCAAGCGCCACGGCGTCGGCGTGAAGTGCGCCACGATCACGCCCGACGAGGCGCGCGTCGAGGAGTTCGGGCTGAAGAAGATGTGGCGCTCGCCCAACGGGACGATCCGCAACATCCTGGGCGGCGTCGTGTTCCGCGAGCCGATCATCATGTCCAACATCCCGCGGCTCGTGCCCGGGTGGACGAAGCCGATCGTCATCGGACGTCACGCCCACGGCGACCAGTACAAGGCCACCGACTTCAAGGTCCCCGGCGCCGGCCGGTCGACGATCACCTACACGCCGACCGACGGTGGGGAGCCGATGGAGTTCGAGGTCGCCCAGTTCGGCGACGACGGCGGCATCGCCATGGGCATGTACAACTTCGACGACTCGATCCGCGACTTCGCCCGGGCGTCGTATGCGCTATGGCCTGATCCGCGACTACCCGGTCTACCTGTCGACCAAGAACACCATCCTCAAGGCCTACGACGGGCAGTTCAAGGACCTCTTCCAGGAGGTCTTCGACAGCGAGTTCAAGGCCGAGTTCGAGGCCGCCGGGCTGACGTACGAGCATCGCCTCATCGACGACATGGTCGCCCAGGTCATGAAGTGGGAGGGCGGCTACGTGTGGGCGTGCAAGAACTACGACGGCGACGTGCAGAGCGATGTCGTGGCGCAAGGCTTCGGTTCCCTCGGCTTGATGACGTCGGTGCTGATGACCCCGGACGGCAAGACCGTCGAGGCCGAGGCGGCCCACGGCACGGTCACCCGCCACTACCGGGAGCACCAGAAGGGCAACAAGACCTCGACCAACCCGATCGCCTCGATCTTCGCCTGGACCGGTGGGTTGAAGCACCGGGGCAAGCTCGACGACACGCCCGAGGTCACGCGGTTCGCCGAGACGCTCGAGGCGGTCTGCGTCGAGGCCGTCGAGGCCGGCGAGATGACGAAGGACCTGGCGTTGCTGATCAGCCGCGACGCCCCGTGGCTGACGACCGAGGAGTTCCTCGCCACCCTCGACCGCCGCCTGCAGGCCAAGATGACGTGACCTGCGCGGACGGCCTGGGTCCTCCGCTTGTGTCAGCGAGAACGACGGATTTTGGCCGATCCAGCGGACACAAACATCGGAGCCGAGCCCTTACCGGTCGCCGAGCTTGACGTAGTCGCGCTCGCCCTGGCCGACGAACCACTGCCGCGGGCGGGAGATCTTCTGGTCCTTGTCGCCGAGCAGCTCGTCCCAGTGGGCCAGCCAGCCGGACATGCGGGGGATGGCGAACAGCACGGTGAACATGTCGACCGGGAAACCGAGCGCCTGGTAGATGAGGCCCGAGTAGAAGTCGACGTTCGGGTACAGCTTGCGATCGACGAAGTACGGGTCCTCGAGTGCCGTCTCCTCGAGCTTGAGGGCGATGTCGAGCAGCGGGTTGCTTGCCCGTCACCTCGAACACCTCGTCGGCGGTCTGCTTGATGATCCGGGCCCGCGGGTCGTAGTTCTTGTAGACGCGGTGGCCGAACCCCATCAGCCGGCCCTTGCCCGCCTTGACCCCCTCGACGAATGCCGGGACGTTGTCGAGCGAGCCGATCTCACCGAGCATGCGGACGACGGCCTCGTTGGCGCCGCCGTGGAGCGGGCCGTACAGCGCGGCCGCCGCGGCTGCGGCCGCCGAGTACGGATCGGCGTGGCTCGAGCCGACGACGCGCATGGCCGTCGTCCCGCAGTTCTGCTCGTGGTCGGCGTGGAGGATGAACAGCACGTCCATCGCCCGCTCGAGGACTGGGTGGACCTCGTACTCGCCGACCTTCCACATCATGTTGAGGAAGTTGGCCGGGTACGACAGCTGGTTGTCGGGCAGGAAGAACGGCAGCCCGACGGAGAAGCGGTAGCACATTGCGGCGAGCGTCGGTGCCTTGGCGATGAGGCGGAGGATCTGCTTGTGCCGGCTGTCGCGGATCGAAGATGTTCTTGGCGTCGTCGTAGAACGTGCCGAGGGCGGCGAGCGAGGAGATGAACATCCCCATCGGGTGGGCGTCGTAGTGGAAGCCGTCGACGAACCGCTTGCGCATGTTCTCGTGGATGAACGTGTGATGGGTGACGTCGAAGGTCCACTGGGCCAGCTGTCGCTCGGTCGGCAGCTCGCCGTACAGCAGGAGGTAGGCGACCTCGAGGTAGGTGGAGTGGTCGGCGAGCTGCTCGATGGGGTAGCCGCGGTAGCGCAGGACGCCGTTGTCACCGTCGAGATAGGTGATCTGCGACTTGCACGCCGCCGTCGACAGGAACGCCGGGTCGTACATGAACAGGTTCGGGTCGAGCTCGCGCAGCGCGGAGCTGGGGAACACCCCGTCGGTGACAGGGACCGTCACCGTCTTGCCAGTGCGGTCGTCGGTGATCGTGATGGTGTCGGGCACGAGCACGACGTTAGTGCCACCCGCCGCTGCCACTTCTCCGGAGCCTTGTTTGTGTCACCACATACGTCGACCGCGTCGACGCTTGCGGTGACACAAACCTGGCTCAGAGGGGCTCGTTGCCGTGCTTCCTCGCTTGCAGCTCTTCGCGCTTGTCGGCCAAGGCGTCGAGGGCCCTGGCGATCTCCCGCCTCGTGTCGGCGGGGTCGAGCACGGCGTCGATGTAGCCGCGCTCGGCGGCGATGTAGGGGTTGAGGAGCCGCTCGGCGTAGTCGGCCTCGAAGGCCGTCCGCTCCTCCGGCGTGGCGCGTCGTTGGAGGATCGCCGCCGCCTGGCCGGCCCCCATCACCGCCAGCTCGGCCCACGGCCACGCGTAGCAGGCATCGTTGCCCATCCGCTTGGAGTCCATGACGATGTAGGCGCCGCCATAGCTCTTGCGCAGGATGACGCAGATGCGCGGCACCGTGGCCCGGCCGTAGGCGAACACGAGCTGGGCGCCATGGCGGATCATGCCGCGCCACTCGAGGTCCTTGCCAGGGTAGAAGCCCGGCGTGTCGACGAGCGTGAGGATCGGCAGGTTGAACGCGTCGCACAAGGAAACGAACCGGGCGGCCTTCTGGGAAGCCGGGATGTCGAGCGTCCCAGCGAGCGCGATCGGCTGGTTGGCGACGATGCCGATCGGCCGTCCGCCGATCGTGGCGAACATCGTGACCACGTTCGGCGCCCACCACTCGCGGATCTCGAGGAGGCTGTCGGCGTCGACGATGTCGGCGGCGACCTGGCGGACGTCGTAACTGCCCGTCGACGTCGCGGGGATCAGGTCGCCGGCTACCGCGCAGTCGCGATCCACCGGGTCGTCGTTCGGCCAGCGGGGAGGTTCCTCGTCGACGCTCGATGGCAGGTAGGCCAGCAGGTCGCCGACAGCGGCGAGCGCCTCGTCGCGCCCTGGCACGACCAGGCTGGGCACACCGGTGTGGCGGGCCAGCTCGGTGGCGCCGCCGAGCTCGTCCATGGTGACCCGCACGCCGGTGAAGTCCTCGACCATCACCGGACCGTTGACGAAGCCGTAGCTCGACGTGGTCATGACGACGAGGTCGGCGACACCGAGGAGCAGCGCGGGTCCCGAGACCGCCGGGCCGTCGACGACCATCACCGTTGGCACGATGCCCGAGCAATCGACGAGCGCCTTGGCCAGCCGCCCCCAGCCTTCGAGGGCGGCGATGCCCTCCACGATGTCGGCGCCGGTCGACGACATCACGACGACCAGCGGCATCCCCTCGACGCGGGCGGTCTCGGCGGCCTCCTCGATGACGGCCGACGTGGTCGACGAGAGCGGCACCCCCCGGAACCCGGACGCCGTCTCGCCGCCGACCTCGACCCAGACGACCTGGCGATCGTCCACCACTCTGACCTCGGCTGCGACGGGTCCTGTGGTCCCTCGGCGGAGAGCCAACGACGCCAGCGACACGTCGATCGACCCTACGTGATGCGTCGGCGCCCGAGCGCCCGGTTCACCGGCGGGATCGTGCCTTCGGACGGCCGGCCGTGGGCCGTCGCGGCGGCACGACGCGTTGCCGCCGTCGGCGCACCACCGCGGCGATCACCAGCGCAATCGCCGCGATGGCCACGATCGCCTCGGCGCCGGCGAGCACGGAGATGCCCCGCGATGAGTCGGTCCCGGCGTCCGGCACGCTCGTCGGTGGCGTCGCGCTGGCCGCCGGAACGGTCGAGGGTGCCACCGACGTCGGCGGTGATCCCGCCGCCGGTGCGCTCGACGGCGGCGCGGCGCAGGGCGTCCCGGCCGTGGTCGGCACGACGACCTCCTCCGGCTGTGACCCTTGGGGCGCGGCGGGCCCGAGGTCGGGCACGACCGCCTCGTAGGTCCGTCCACCGACGGAGAGCTGGACAGCCTGGCTGCCAGGGGCCGCCATCGTCGCGGTCACCCGGTACTGGTTGGCAAACGTGGTGGTCAGCACGTCGATCGCCCGGAGCACCGCATCGAAGCCGTGTCCAATGCCCGCCGCGACACCACCACTCTGCTCGGCGACCGACGTCAGGTTGGCGCCCACGGCCTCACCGATGCCGAGCGCCCGCAGAGATGACCCGGATCGGTCGAGCGAGCCGAGCAGCAGCATGGCATCCGTCGTCGCGATGTCCATGTGCTCACCGGTCAGCACGACCATCTGACGCCGCGGATCGGGCGCTGTCTCCAGTCGGGCGGCGGCATCGACGACCGCCGCGCCGAGGTCGGCGCCCTCCGGCAGCGGGTGTGCCCGCAGCGCAGCGATGGCGGCGAGCAGCACGGCGCGATCGGCGGTTGGTCCTACCATCACGCCACCGGTCGTACTGATCACGACTTCGACGCCATCGGGCAGGTTGCGCACGAGCTCCGTCGCCGAGCCCTGCTCGGCGGCGACAGCATCGAGCGAGACCTGCGGACCGTCGTCGAGCACGAGGCCGAGCGTGAGTTCGGCCGGGTCGAGGACCTCGGCGACAACGTCGGTCGCTCCCGGTACCGCGAACATGCCGGGGTCGACGTCCGCCGGGAGCTCCATCTCGGGGAGCGCGACCGTCGAACACGACCCGAGGAAAGGCGGTGACGTCGACGGCGACGATCTCGAGCGGCGCCGTGTCACCCGGACCGGCCGAGGCCACCATCGAGGTCAGCACCGCGCCGAGCACGACGGCGAGTGCGCTGGCCAGCCGTGCCGTCCAGCGCTGACCGTCGTCAGGGCACTCGTCCCCCATTCGTCGCTCCTCCGCCCGCCCGCCTGTCCGCCCACCAACGGGCGCGGCTGCTCAGTCTGTCATCGGCACGCAGCAGCCGGGCATCCGGGCCGCCGAGCCCGTCAATCGGTGCCCGGTCGGCGGCTCGACTCCTGCTCGGGATGGCCCTTGTACCCGGGCGGATACGTTGCGGCCAGCTCCTCCGGCGTCGGCGTGTGAGGGCGCCGCGCTTCGTCTGGCAGCAGGTTGGCGATGGCCTTCATGATCCGCTTCGTGTCGGCTGCGAGCGATCGGTACCGCAGATCGACGGGTGGGCCGACGCGGATCCGGACCTCCGGCGGATCGGTCACGTTGAGGAGGTTGGGCAGGCGGCTCGATCGCGGCCATACCTTGTTCGTGCCCCACAGCCCGAGCGGGATCACCGGCGCCTTCGACAGGGTGGCCAGGCGGGCGGCGCCCCATCGGCCCTTCAGCTCGGGCTCGAAGAACGCCGTGCCGCGGGGGATCGTGCCCTCCGGCATGATCGCCACCACCTCGCCGCCGGCCAGCGCATCGGCGGCGGCTTCGAGGGGTTCGTCGGAGCCGGTGCCGCGGTCGACGCGGATCCCGCCCATCGCCGTGGCCAGGGCGCCGAAGATCGGCACGTCGAACACCTCCTTCTTGCCGAGGAACCTGACGGTGCGACCGCTCTGGGCGATGGCCACCGACATCGCCAGCGGATCGAAGTAGCTGCGGTGGTTGGCGACCAGGATCGCCGGACCGGCGGCCGGGATCTGGTCGACGCCGTCGATGTCGAAGCGGACGTAGGGCATCAGCGACGGCCGCGAGAACTGCAGGGCGACGCGCTGCAGCTCGATGCCGAGCACGGGGATCTTGACCACGCCTGGCGAGACGTCGAGGTTGAGGATCGGCCAGCGTCGGGCGGTCGCCATCAGCAACATCCTCGGGTCGGGGTTGACGACGATCGGCGTGCCGACGGCGTCGAGCAGGGGCGTGTCGTAGAAGCTGTCGGAGTAGGCGTAGCTCTCGCTGAGCTCGATGTCGTGCTCGGCGGCCCAGGCCTGGACGGCCTCCAGCTTGCCCGAGGCCCACACGAACGGTCCGACGACGGTGCCGTCGTAGGTGCCGTCGGCGTTGACGCCGTACTTGGTGGCCACGACGTCGTCGAGTCCCAGACGGTCGGCCAGCGGTTTGACGAGGTCGTACGGCGTCGTCGTCGCCAACACGATCGGTCGCCCGGCAGCCCGATGCTGCTCGAAGATCGGTCCGGCGAACGGCTGGACCATCGCCACCAGCCCATCGGCGGCCGCCTCTCCGGCGGTTCGCAAGGAATCCCGCGAGCGACCCCCGGCGAGGTTGGCGGCCTGGCGAGCCAGGGCCATCGAGGGCAACGTCTCGCCGATGGCGTTGAACAGCCGGTAGACGAGGCGCTCCCCCGGGATCGCCCGGGAGACGAAGCCGGCGTTCTGCATGGCGGTGGAGAACGCCTCCCCGGATGCGCCTGCGAGGAGCGTGCGGTCCAGATCGAAGAACGCAGCCCCGGTCACGCCAGCAGGATACGGGAGTTGGTCACGTGGGGACGCCGGCCGCCAGCCACCCGAGGGTCTGGTGCACTCCCTCCGGGCCGTCAACCCTCGGGTGCGCTCAAACCCTCGGGTCCTGAAAACGGGAGAAGCCCCGCTGGGGGGGCGGGGCTCCTCTACCTGAACCCTGTCGATGGGGGGTCGACGTGATGGGTTCCATCGAGCGGTACATGGGGGGTGTATCGCGTCGATCGTTGTGCTTGTGAGTATACGCACATGAGCGGGCGATCTGGCAAGTAGAACATGGAGATGCCGGCTATCGTTCCGAGAGATGGACGTCCGGCAGCTGTCCGTGCTGGTCGCCATCGCCGACCACGGCACGTTCTCGGCCGCCGCCCGGGCCTTGTTCACCGTGCAGTCCAACGTGTCGAGCCACATCGCCCGGCTGGAGCGCGAGCTCGGGACCGTCCTCGTCGATCGGGCCCAGGGTGGGTTGACGGACGAAGGCGAGCGGGTCGTCGATCGGGCGCGGCGCATCCTCCGCGAGCTCGACGACATCGCCGCCGACGTGGCGCCGGTCGATGCCGACGTCAGCGGCGAGGTGCGCCTCGGCATGCTCGGCACGACCGCCCGCTGGCTGCTCCCGTCGCTGCTGTCGGCGCTCGGCACCGACCACCCGAACGTGCGGACCATCGTCTCCGAGGGCAGCACGTCGGCGCTCATCCCAGGCTTGCTGACGGGCCGCTACAACGCCGCCATCATCCACCTGCCCGTCGACGATCCGGAGCTGGCGCTCGAGCCACTGTTCGCCGAGGATCTGCTCCTCGTGGCCCACGGCGACCATCCGCTGGCCGGCCGGGGCGAGCTGCCGCTGCGCGAGCTCGGCGATCACCGCCTGCTGCTCCCGCCGACGGGGTCGGCGCTGCGGCGGGTCCTCGACCGGGCCGCCGCCGGGGTCGGTGTGCAGCTCCGCCCGCAGGCCGAGATCGACGGTGTGCGCCTGCTGGCGACCCTGGCGCTCGACGGCCACGGTGCGGCGATCGTGCCGGCCACCGCCGTTGCCCGCAACGTCGCCGGTGACTACGAAGTGGTGCGCGTGCCCGAGCTGCCGCCGCGCGTCGTGGCGCTGGCCTACCAACGTCGACCGCCCCCGGGGGCTCCGGCGCGGGCGCTGTTCGAGGTGCTCCGCGACGTGCTCGCCTCGCGCGCCAGCGACCAACCCGGGGTCCGCCTCGGTACGGCGGCGTTCCCGCTCTCGCGGTCAGGTTGACGGTGCCGGTCCCACGCTGTCGCGCGGCACGATCCGCGCCCGCTGGACGACGGTGAACGGTGGATCGTCCGGGTGATCCATCCGATGGAACAGCATCGAGGTGGCCAGCCGCCCCATCGCCGGCTTGCTGACGGTCACCGTGGTCAGTCGCGGGCGCACGAGGTGGGCGGCTTCGATGTCGTCGAAGCCGATGATCGACACGTCTCCCGGAACACTGATCCCCCGTGCGGCGAACTCGGCGAGCAACGCGATCCCGATGGCGTCGTTGACGGCGACGACGGCGGTGAAGCGGTGCCTGCGCTGCAGTTCGGAGGCGACGGCCGAGGCCACCGCCGCCTGATCGTCGGACGGGCCGTCGACATACCGGGGCTCGAGGCCGGCGTCGCGCATCGCCTCGTCGTACCCGCGACGGCGCTCGGCGACCGAGGGGGGCCCTTCCTTCGAGGCACCGGCCAGCACGATCCGGCGATGGCCGCGCGTGACCAGTGCGGTCGTCGCCAAGGCGGCACCGCCGGCCTCGTCGCACACGACGCTCGAGTACGCCTCGCGGTGCTCGGCATCGCCGTCGACGAGCACGACGGGACGATCGCCGAAGAGGTTGGCGGCGGCTCGCGAGAGCCACGACGCGATGACGAGGAACCCGTCGATGTCGGCTTGGCCGACGAGTCTCGGGATCTCCAGCGGTCGGTCGTCGTTGTGGACGTGCAAGGTGCCGAGGCGAACGTCGACGCCGGCTTCGGAGCAGACCTCGGTGATCGCGCCCATCACCGGCCCGTAGGACGAGTCCGGCGACTGGGCGCTGCGGGTCGTCAGGAGCAGCCCGATCGTGAACTCGGCGGGTGTCTCAGATGCCTCCCGAATGCGGTATCCGAGCTGGCCGGCGGCCTCGATGATCCGCTGGCGGGTGGCCTCACTCACGCCGGGCTTGCCGCGCAATGCCAACGACGCGGCGGTTGCCGACACCCCTGCGGCAATGGCCACATGATCGAGGGTGACCCGGGCCGAGATCCGTCCTGCATCAAGGTCGACTGTAGCTCGCCTCGATCTTCACTAGAGAACGGCTCGAGCATCAGTCAAGGATCACCGCTCGTGCTGAAAGCGCTGGTCACGCCCCTGGTCCGATTCGAACACGTCGCCCCGAATTGGGTCTTGCGCTGATGGACGTCTGTGGGTCACCATCGTCTTGTGCAGGCGGAATCGCACGACGCGGGCGTCGTTCGGCTTCTTGTGCGCGTCCTGTGCTTGGCAGGATGCGGGCTGGGGCTGGCGTTCGTCCTCGCGCTGCTTGCACCGGGCTCGGGCACCGCGGACGCCGCCGCGCCGCCCGAGTCGGCCGTCGGACACGACGATCAGCGGGCGCCATCGGGCGC
Source organism: uncultured Acidimicrobiia bacterium (assembly GCA_963719775.1). Lineage (GTDB taxonomy): Bacteria > Actinomycetota > Acidimicrobiia > Acidimicrobiales > Ilumatobacteraceae > JALZMG01. The sequence goes on along the minus strand of CAVRCY010000013.1, from coordinate 99,034 downwards.
CGGCATCCTCGAGCGGTCCGCCCGCGACAGACGAACGCCGCGGCCTCCGGGCTGTGGGCCGAGCCGGCCACGATCGGCGACACGGCCATGCGTCGGGCGACACCGAAGGTCGAGCCAACGCCGGAGTGGACACTGCGTCCGTCATTGGATCTCGTCGGTGCGTTGGACGGATCCCGGGCTCGACGGCCGACCGTTGGCGTGACGAGCAACGTTCCGACGATGTCGACGCCAATCGGTTCGTTCGGCAGCGGGGGCGGCGGGCCCGACACCGGACCGTCGATCGCGCAGCTGGCCGTCCTGTCGGCCGCGCTGATCGGCGTGCTCTGGCTTTCGCAGCGGCTGCGCGCCAGCCAGCTGTCATGGCGCAGCGCATATCTCACCTTGAGCATCGAACGGCCTGGCTAGCCACGGCCTGACCGTGACCGCGCGCCGCGGGCGCGTGTCGTTCCAACGTTCGAACCAAGGAGACAGCTATGCACCGGCTATTGCGCCGGACCCTGTTCATAGGGTCGGCCGCGCTGGGGGGCGATGTTCTGCGGGAGTCGAAGAGCTGCTCCAGGGGGCCGGCCCAGGCGTCCGGCGGCTCATCCGGTTCCGGTCAGAGCCAGTACGCCACGCTGTTCAACACGACCGTCCAGTCGGCCAACGGGAGCATCTTCAACATTCAGGCCAACATCTTCGCCCCCGTCTTCGTCGGGAGCCCGGGTGCCGGCAGCGGAGACGTGAGGCAGTCGAACGTGGCCAGCAACAGGGCCTCGGCGGCGAACCTCAACCGGACGTTCCAGCTCCTGCTCCAGGGAGCCGGGATCCACGTCCTCCGCGTGTAGTGGCGGGGCCAGCGTGGCACGGCAGCGACGCCGTCGTGCCACGCCGGCTCCCGGCGTGAGCACCGCTCCCGTCGGGGGCCAGCCGGCCGTGGCGGGCGGCCGGCGCGGCGGCGACGAGGGTCGTCGCCACAACACGGTGGCTGCTGGGCGGAGGCACACCCGCCCGGCAGTCCCCGTGGTCGAACTGAGGGGTTTGTGTCACCGCAGGCGGCGGCGGCCGGCGGAAGCAGTGACGCAAACCCCTCGCACGTTTACTCGGTGTCGCCGCTGGCGACCTTCTGGCGGACGATGTTGAGGGCCGAGCCGGCCTTGAACCACTCGACCTGCTCGTCGCTGAACGTGTGCGTCGCCTCGAAGTCGATCGTCGAGCCGTCCGGCCTGACGATCTGGCAACGGACAGGCTGTCCCGGGACCGGGGGCAGATCCAGCACGTTGATCGTGTCGTCCTCGCCGATCTCGTCGTAGGTCGCCGGGTCGGCGAACGTCAGCGGGAGGAGGCCCTGCTTCTTGGCGTTGGTCTCGTGGATGCGGGCGAAGCTGCGGGCGAGGATGACCACCCCATTGCGGAACCGCGGCTGCATCGCGGCGTGCTCGCGTGAGGAGCCTTCGCCGTAGTTGCGATCGCCGACGGCGACCCAGCGGACGCCCTTCGTGGCGTGGTTCTTGGCGATCTCCGGGTACGGCCGAGTCTCGCCGTCCGTGGCGTCCTTGCCCTCGCCGGTGGCCCCGGTGAAGGCGTTGACCACGCCGAGGAACAGGTTGCCCGAGATGTTCTCCAGGTGGCCGCGGTAGCGCAGCCACGGCCCAGCCGCCGAGATGTGGTCCGTGGTGCACTTGCCCTGGGCCTTCATCAGCACCGGCAAGCCGACGTAGTCCTCGCCGTCCCATGCTGCGAACGGCTCGAGCAGCTGCAGTCGCTCGCTCGTGGGGTCGACGACGACCTCGACGTCGGACCGTTCCTCCGGTGGTGGTGTGAACGTGTCCTGGCCGGGGTCGTAGCCGCGGTCCGGCAGCACCTCGCCCACCGGAGGCTCCAGTCGAACGGCGGTGCCATCGGAGGCGGTGAGGGTGTCGACGGTCGGGTCGAAGTCGAGGCGACCGGCCAGCGCCAACGCGATGACGGTGTCCGGCGATGTGACGAAGCTCAGCGTCTTGGCCGAGCCGTCGTTGCGCTTCGGGAAGTTGCGGTTGTAGGAGTTGACGATTGTGTTCGGCCGGCCGGTGATGCTCTCCGGCCGCGACCACTGACCGATGCACGGACCGCAGGCGTTGGCCAGCACCGTCGCGCCGACGGCCTCCAGGTCGGCCAGCAGCCCATCGCGCTCGATGGTCGCCCGGATCTGCTCGGAGCCCGGCGTGACGAGCAGCTCGACCTGCGAGCGCAGACCCTTCGCCGACGCTTGCCGGGCGATCGAGGCAGCCCTCGTGATGTCCTCGTACGACGAGTTCGTGCACGAACCGATCAAGGCCGACGAGATCTCCAGCGGCCAGTCGTTCTCCTTCGCCGCAGCGCCGACCTCGGCGCCGACGCGGTGGGCGCGATCGGGGGAGTGCGGGCCGTTGATCAACGGCTTCAGCTCGTCGAGGTCGATCTCGATGAGCTGGTCGTAGAACGCCCCATCGTCCGGTCGGAGCTCCGCCTCGACTGCGGACGCGGCGGCGGCGATGGCTTCCCGGCCGGTCGCCTTCAAGTAGATCGCCATGTTGGCGTCGTAGGGGAACAGCGACGTCGTGGCGCCGATCTCCGCGCCCATGTTGCAGATCGTGCCCTTGCCGGTGGCCGAGATGGAGTCGGCGCCGGGTCCGTGGTACTCGATGATGGCGCCCGTCCCGCCCTCCACCGTGAGGACGCGGGCGACCTCGAGGATGACGTCCTTGGGGCTCGACCAACCGGACAAGGTCCCGGTCAGGTACACGCCGATGACCTGCGGCCAGCGGACGTTGAACGGGAAGCCGGTCATCACGTCGACGGCGTCGGCGCCACCGACGCCGATGGCCACCATGCCCAGCCCGCCGGCGTTCGGCGTGTGCGAGTCGGTGCCGATCATCATGCCGCCGGGGAAGGCGTAGTTCTCGAGCACGACCTGGTGGATGATGCCGCTCCCGGGGCCCCAGAACCCGATCCCGTGCTTGGCGGACACGGAGCGCAGGAAGTCGTAGACCTCCTGGTTCGTGTCGATGGCCACGCCGAGGTCGATCGATGCGCCGACCTTGGCCTGGATCAGGTGGTCGCAGTGGACGGTCGTCGGGACGGCGACCTCCGGCAGCCCGGCGGTGACGAACTGCAACAGCGCCATCTGCGCCGTGGCGTCCTGCATGGCGACGCGGTCGGGGTGGAAGTCGGCGTAGCTCTCGCCGCGGACCAACTCCTGGGCGGCCGGGTCGACGAGGTGGTTGACGAGCACCTTCTCCGTCAGCGTGAGTGGACGGCCGAGCCGCTGGCGGCCCTGGGCGGCTCGCTCGGGGAGGGTCGCGTAGACCGCCTCGACGAGCTCGATGGGGGTGGTGGCGCTGACGGTGCTCATGGCGTCCCCTTCCAGGCGGGTGGGTGCGGATATCGCTTGCGTTCGACTTCCAGGTATACAACTCTAATACAAGTGAGCTCGACCGCCAAACCCCTCCACAGCTGGCGGGCCATCGACCATGTCCAGCTGGCCATGCCGCGGGGCGGCGAGCCGACAGCTCGCACCTTCTACTGTGACACGCTCGGCATCCCGGAGGTGCCCAAGCCGGCGGCCCTGGCCGGACGCGGTGGCTGCTGGTTCGAGACGGGCTTCGTGCGCGTGCACCTCGGCGTCGACGACGACTTCCACCCGGCCCGCAAGGCGCACCCCGCGCTCGTCGTCGACGGCCTCGCCGAGCTGGTCGAGCAGGCCGGCCTCGAGATCGTCTGGGCCACCGACATCCCCGGCGTGCTGCGGGGGCACGTCTTCGACCCGTTCGGCAACCGCATCGAGCTGATCGACGGCTGATGCGCAGCATCCGCTACCAGGAGATCGCCGAGCAGCTCCGCCGACTCGCCGGCAGCCGCGCCGCCGGCTCGCTGCTGCCCAGCGAATCCGAGCTGTCGGCGGAGTTCGGGGCCAGCCGGGTCACGGTGCGGCGAGCCTTGGAGCTCGTCAGGGACGAGGGGCTGATCGCGGCGCGCCAGGGTTTCGGCTGGTTCGTCGCCACCGAGCCCGTACGTCAACGCCTCGAGCATCTCGGGACGATCGAGGACCAACTCGAGTCGGGTGGTCGCCACGCCGAGCGCAAGGTCACGGAGTTCGCTTTCACCGCACCGCCCGAGCGCGTCCGGCGGATCCTCGGCCTCGGCGAGCACGATCAAGTGCTGCGCGTCGAGCGGCTCAACCTGGCCGACGGTGAGCCGTTCGCCGTGGTCACGGTGTGGTGCCCGGCCGAGCTGGGCCAGCGGCTGTCTCGGGAGGACGTCGAGCGCCATCCGTTCTACGAGCTCCTCGGCGTGGCGCTGCGCGGCGCGACGCAGACGATCGGTGCCGACGCCGCCGAACCGGCCGAGGCCCGCCTGCTGCGCGTGCCGGTCGGCGCCCCGCTGCTGCGCTGCCAGCGGATCACCACCGACACCGCCGGCCGACCCGTCCTCATGAGCGAGCACGTCTACCCCGGCCATCGCACGGAGTTCGTCGTCGAGCTGCCGTTCGCCGAACCGTCGATCAGCCCGGCCGGCCTGCGCCTGGTGGAGTGACCGGTCGAGCGGGTCCGCTGCTGGGTGCACCGGTTCGCCGGCCCCGCCTGCTGTACGTTCGAGGGACATGGCGGCGACGATCACGGTGGCACCCGATCGCCCCCGCACACGGCGCAGGGAGCACGGGCTCTTCGCTGTCCTCTGCGTGATGTTCTTCGCCTCCGGGGCGTGTGGGCTCGTCTACCAGCAGCTCTGGGTGCGCCAGCTCTCGCTCGTCTTCGGCGTCACGGTCTATGCGGTGTCGACCGTCCTGGCCGCCTTCTTCGGAGGGCTCGCGCTCGGCAGCTTCCTCGCCGGACGCTGGGCGGCCCGCACCCGCCGGCCGCTGCACTGGTACGGCGTCGCCGAGATCGTCGTGGGACTGCTGGCCCTCTTGACACCGGCTGCACTGCGCGCCGTCGAGCGTCTGTACGTCGCTGTCGCCGGCATCGTGCCCGACTCGGTCCCGGCGCTCACCGCCGTCCGCGTGGTGCTGTCGTTCCTCGTGCTGCTCGTCCCGGCGACGTTGCTCGGCGCCACGCTCCCGCTCGTCGTCGGTTCGTCGGCCGTGCGTGGATCGAGGGTCGGCGAGCGCATCGGCGTGCTCTACGCGACGAACACCGCCGGGGCGATCATCGGCACGCTGGTCGCCGGGTTCTGGATGATCGGCGGTCTCGGCATCATCGTGTCGTTCCGGGTCGCGGCGACGGTGAACCTGCTCGTCGGCGTCTTCGCCATCCTGGTCTCCAGACGGTTCGAGGGCTGCCCACTCGATGAACGTGCGGCTCCGTCCGAGGATCGTGGGCCGACGGCGGCCGATCGTCTCCCGGAGCGCAGCCGGAAGCTGGTGCTGGGCGTGTTCGCCGTGTCGGGGTTCGTCTCGATCGCCCTCGAAGTGGTTTGGTTCCGGGTCCTCGTCCTCTACGTCGAGAGCGACACGTACGCGTTCACGATCATGCTGGCGACGGTCCTTGCCGGCATCGCCGCCGGCGGGTACGTCGGCGCCGCCGTCATGCACCGTTGGGGTGCCCGGCTGGCGCATCTCGCCGTCGTCGAGCTGGCGATCGCGCTGGCCGCCCTGACGTCGCTCGCGCTGTTGGCCCGCTCGTTCACCGTCAATGGCCGGTTCGGAGAACCGCTCGGCGTCTTCGGCCAGGACGTCCGCTTCGTGATCGTCGCCGGCGTGCTGACGGTCGCACCCACAGCCATCCTGCTCGGCGTCGCGTTCCCGATCGGGCTCGGTCTGTGGACCACGGGCGCCGCGGACGGCACGGAGACGAGCAGGCGCGTCGGGACGTTCTATGCCGTCAACGTGGCGGCCGGCATCGCCGGATCCCTGGTCGCCGGGTTCGTCCTCGTCCCCTTGGCCGGCACCCGGGCCACGTTGATCGTGCTCGCACTTGCGCTGCTCGTCAGCGGCCTCATGGTCGTGTGGGCCATGCCGCGGTCGGCGGGCATTCGTCCGATCCTCGCCCTGGCGGGCACAGCGGCCTTCGTCATCGCCGCCGTCGCCACCGTGCCCGACCCCTACGCCGCCACGCTCAAGTACCGCTACCCGGGCCAACAGGTGCTCTGGCAGGACGAGGGCCCGCAGACCACCGTCTCGATCCACGCGGCCGCCGACGGAACGTGGGCGATGTTCCTCGACGGGCTGCACCAAGCCAACACGAGTCCGGGCATGGTCGGCATCCATCGCCTCATCGGCACGCTGCCGCTGGCCGTGCACGGCGACCCGCGTCATGCGCTGGTGGTCGGCCTCGGCGGCGGCGTGAGCGCCGGGGCGTTGAGCGACGACCCCGGCCTGCGGGTCGATGTCGTCGAGCTGTCACCGGAAGTGGTCGAAGGCGCCGCATGGCTCGCCGCGGTCAACGGCGACGTGACACGGCGGCCGAACGTCGGTATCCGCATCGACGACGGGCGCAACTTCCTGCTGACCACCGAACGGCGATACGACGTCATCACGGCCGACCTGATCCAGCCCGAACACGCCGGCGCCGGCAAGCTGTGGTCGGTCGAGTACTGGCAGCTGACACGCGACGCGCTGGCGCCTGGCGGGGTGATGGTTCAGTGGGTGCCGAGCGCGCGAGCCCGTGACCACACGATGATCGTGCGCAGCTTCCTCGACGTTTTCCCGTACGTGACGGCATGGGCGGGCGGCACCGTGCTGGTCGGGTCCAACGAGCCGCTCACGATCGGCGCCGCCGACTACACGCGGCGGCTGGCCGAGTCCGGCACCGGCGCGGCGTTGGCGGCGGCCGGCCTCGGGAGCGTCGAGGCGCTCCGCGGGATGTACTCCGCGGGACACGAGGAGCTGGCGGCCTACGTCGGCGACGGCCCAGTGCTCACCGACGACCGCCCGCGGCTCGAGTACTGGAGGTCGGCGGGGCCCGGCCGCGACCTCCCTCCGGACCTCGCCGCGCTACACGGCGATCCCGACGACGTGATCCGCCCGTGAGCGGCTGAACATCTGGGCGCGATCCTTCCCACAACTGCATCTGGGCGCGTTTCTTCGCGACAGTCGCGAAGGACTGCACCCAGATCTTTGGCGGACCGCCATGTGATATCGTTTTCGATATGGCTGGCGAGCGACGTCCGACCGCCTTTCCCGGGTTCGAGGGGCTGGCCGAAGATGCCGACGAGCTGATCGGCCGGCTCGTGCTGCGGCGGCAGCGGCTCGGTCTGTCGCAGCTGGAGGTGGCCAACCGCATGGGAACGTCGCAGCCCGCCGTCGCCCGGCTCGAGGCCCGGCGTTCGGACGTCCGGATCTCGACGCTCGAGCGCTATGCGACGGCGCTCGACTCGACGCTGTCGTTCGCCCTCGACGAGGACGGCAAGGGGCGTCCGTGAGCGAGCGAGTCTTCGAGCGAGCGAACCATCATGACGGTCTTCACGCTCACTGGTGCCCCGTGCGTTTGATCAAGTCGAACGCGTCGCACGAATGGATGGTGCACCAGTGAGCGCAGCGTCGTGGCCATGGGCGCCGGAATGGCCGGAGCGGCCCGACTACCCGTACCCACCGATGCGGCCGGTGCCGCGACGCGAGGGTCCGGTCGCCGTGCCGATCGTCGACATGCCGAGCGGCGCGGCGGACGCTCAGCTGCTGTCCCGCCGTCGCATCCTCGTCACCGGGTCGCTCGATGCGGAGCGGACCACTCGACTGTCCGCCGAGCTGATGGCGCTCGACGGCCGTTCGGCGGATGACGTCGAGCTCTACATCAACAGCGAGGGCGGTCCGCTGGCCGACGTGCTGACGGTGCTCGACGTCGTCGGATCGATGCGGGCGGCGGTGAACGCGCGGTGCGTCGGCCGGGCGACGGGAACCGCCGCCGTGCTGCTGGCCGGCGCCACCGGCACCCGCCGGGCAACGGCCCACGCCCTCATCTCGCTCCGCTGCGAGCAGCACGAACGGCTCGACGGCTCGCCCGATCAGGTGCGCCGCCACGTCGAAGAGCTGGAGCTGATCCGCCGCCACGTCGTCGCCGCCTTGGTGTCGGCGACCGGACGGACGGCTGACCGAGATCGGCGAACAGCTCGACCGTGGCCCGCTCCTCGATCCTGCCCAGGCCGAGCAGCTCGGCATCATCGACGCGGTCGAGGACTCCCCTCCTCGCTCATGATGGATCGATGCGGAACACCGGGAAACCGGAGGCGGCGGCGGCGATCTCCTCGTCCGTCGAGTCGGCCGACAGGCCCTCGAAGAAGCGGCCGACCTCCCAGGCCCACGCCTTCAGATAGGCGCGGATGATCTCGGTCTTCGCCTCGTCGGGCAACTCGGTGGCCGTGAACTGTTCGACCCGCCGACCGACGCGGAGTGCGCCGGCACCGGCGGCCCGCAGGTTGCGGACCCACTGCGTCGTGCCTCGGGGCGCCACCAGGTAGCGCACGCCGTCGACCGTCAACAGGTTGACGACGGTCGAGCGGATCTCCCCGCTCGAGCGGCCGCGCACCTCGAGAACGCGGGAGCCCTTGACGCTGACGCCCACCTTCGTGAGTGCGGCGACGAGGGGGTTGAACACCCTGCGCGTGAAGGCGCCGGGTTGCAGGTAGCGGGTCGGCTGATCGGTCATCGTGGTCATCTCCGTGTCTCCAATGCTCTGTGAGCGGTGCTCTCGTTGTAGATCATTGAACCACGGCGGCAGGCGAAAAACAAGAGCAATGCTCACATTTCGGAGCGGCGATCTGTTATCGTCGTCACATGGCCATCGACGGGGTGAGAGCACGGGCCCGCCAGGCGATCACCGCCGAGATCACGGCGGAGGCTCGGCGCCAACTCGCCGAGGTCGGTCCGGCCGGCCTGTCCCTGCGGGCGGTCGCCAGATCGGTCGGCATGGTGTCGTCGGGTGTGTACCGCTACTTCTCCAGTCGCGACGAGCTGCTGACCGTCCTCATCGTCGAGGCCTACGACTCGCTCGGCGCGGCGGCCGAGCAGGCCGCCAAGCGCAACGTGTCGAAGCCGCCGCTCGAGCGGTGGACGGCCACCTGCCGCGCAATCCGCCACTGGGCCCGCGACAACCCGCACGAGTACGCCTTGGTGTACGGCACGCCGGTCCCGGGCTACCGGGCACCGACGGACACCATCGGACCGGCACAGCGTGTGACGCGAGCGCTCCTCGGCATCGTCGCCGACGCCGCCGGCGACGGCCTGCTGGACCCGCCGGACAGCGTCACCGTCGAGGTCCCGACGCGACTCGGCGCCGACCTCCAGGCGATCTCCGATCAGCTGGCGATGGGGATGTCGCCGAAAGACCTGACCCGCGTGTTGGCGGCCTGGACGCAGCTGTTCGGCATGATCAGCTTCGAGCTCTTCGGCCAGACGCAGCGGGCGATCACCGCCCATGACGAGTTGTTCGAGGCGACGACGACGACCATGGGTCGGCTCGTCGGTTTGCCCGCGGAGGCTGCCTGACGTGCGCATCCGCACCGTGCTGGCGGTCCTCGCCGCCGCCATCACGTCGACCGCGGCGACCGATGCCGACCCGGCGCAGGACTCGGGAGGGGCGGCCGATGTGGTGGCGGCGATGGACGACGCCAGCCCCTATCCACCGATCAGTCGTCTGGGGCGCTGGGACGGCAGCGGCTTCGTGGCCGTCGCGCGGGAATCGGTCGACACGACGAACGTCATCGTGGCGACCCACGGGTGGGAGCCCGGAGTGTTGGCGGCGTACGAACGCCTGCAGGCGGAGCGTGACACGTTGGTCCCCGTCTGGGATCCCGCGCTCGTGGACGAGAACGGCGAGTCGGCGATGAGCAACCTCGGACCGCTCATCGCGGCGATCGGGGTCGCAGAGCCGGAGGCGACGGTCCTGGCCTTCAGCTGGATCGATCAGTCGGCCACGGCGGACGACCCGTTCGATGCCCGGCAGGGTGAGGACGCCACCGAGATCAACGGCCACCGCCTGGCCGTCGCGCTGGACCAGGCGCTGGCTGCGAGCTGGAACGGCCAACTGCACCTCATCGGTCACAGCTTCGGGGCCAACGTGGCGACCACGGCTGCGCTGTCGCTCGACGTGCCACCGCGTCAGCTCACCCTGATGGACTCACCCGATGTCGAGCTGGTGCGCCTCGGCGGGGCTGGCAACGATCTGCGGTACAAGCTGCCGCGGCTCGACATCGGTCGTGCCGACAGCCAGACGTTCGTCGACAACTACATCTCCGAAGTCGGGATCGCCTATGGGTCGCTGCCCGGCCTGCGGGCCGTCGTCGATGTCACCCTCCGCCCGCCCAGCGGTGCCGGCTTCGGGCAGCGCCACCAGTACCCCATGGTCTGGTACGCGCAGGCACTCGCCGCTGGCCCGGCATCACCGCCGACAGGCCCGTGGTGGTCGCCGCTCCTCGGCGGCGACCCCGCCCGCGTCGGAGCCGAGTACGTCGCTGAGGACGACTCCGACCCGACCCGTCTGACGGAGACGGAGGGCGCTCCGCCGGGCAACATCGACGACGCGGTCGCTCACCACGTCGTCCCGCTGGAGCTGGCCGGTTCGGGCTCGACGATCAACCTCGATGCCGAGTCGGATGTCGTCGAGGCGACGTTCACGACATCGGAAGACTCCCTACTGCTGGAGTTCGACGTGGCGTTCGACGGGGCGACCGCCGATGCCACGTTGACCGTGGCCGTCGACGGGCGGGCGCGCTACACGGCGGTCGGTCCGGCCGACGGTGTCGGACGGCCGGGATCCTTCGTGCTGTTGTGGGACGTCGAGCCGGGCCAGCACACGCTCACGGTTGCTCTCACCGACGCGGGTGCCGATGTCGCGGCCGTGATGGCGGACCTGCGCGTCGTCGAGGCCGCTGACATCGTGCGCGACGACACCGAGCAGCAGACGACCATCCTCGTGGCCGCCGTCGTGGTCGGCGCCGCGTTGGCCGTGATCGCCGTGCTTCTCGGCATCGCGCTGCTCGTCCGGTGGTTGCTCAGGCGACGACGAGCTCGCCGACATTGATCGCCACTGATCCCAGTGTTGAGCTGCACGCGGGGAGCGTGTCACCGGCCGTCTCGCCCGGCGACGATCGCAGCGGCGACAATGCCGGCATGAGCGACCGTGTGACCATCTCCGTCGACGACCGAGGGCATCGCCGACGTGCGGCTCAACCGGCCGGAGAAGCGCAACGCGCTGGACGGCGCGATGTTCGCCGGCACTGCGTGACGCGGGCGAGCGGCTGAAGACCGAGCCGGGCGTGCGCGCCGTCGTGCTCTCGGGCGAGGGCGCGTCGTTCTGCGCCGGCCTCGACTTCGCGTCGTTCGCAGGCGATGCGCCGAGCGGCGACGCCGGCGGCGTCCGACGGCGACCCGGAACGCTGACGCGAGAGCGGGATCACCCACCTCGGCCAGCAGGTGGCGTGGGTGTGGCAGGAGGTGCCGGTGCCGGTGATCGCCGCCGTCCACGGCCACGCCCTGGGCGGCGGCATGCAGATCGCCCTCGGTGCCGACATCCGCATCGTCCACCCGGACACCCAGCTGTCGGTGCGCGAGGTGCACTGGGGCCTGGTCCCCGACATGACCGGCACGCTGTTCCTGTCCCGGCTGGTCGGCCCCGACGTCGCCAAGGAGCTGACGTTCACGGCGCCGCATCGTGTCGGGGCGGGAAGCCGGTGAGCTGGGGTTGGCGACCCACGTCACCGAGACGCCGCGCGAGGACGCGATGGCGCTGGCCGCCGAGATCGCCGGGCGCAGCCCGCGACGCCGTCCGTGGCGCCAAGGCGCTGTTCAACCGCCTGGCCAACGCCGGCGCCGCCGAGCAGTTCGCCGAGGAGCGGCGGGTCATCGGCACGCTGATCGGCACGCCGAACCAGGTCGAGGCGGTGACGGCCAACTTCGAGCAGCGGCCCGCCAAGTTCACCGAGGTCTGACCCGAGGCTTTCCCGCACCCGAGGGTCTGCGTACCGGGGAGGCGCCGGAAACCCTCGGATCCGTCAAAGCCTCGGGCGTCGGACGTCTGATGCGCAAACGTCATTTCCGGGGGGTGCCTCCGCCCTCTACACTGGAGCGACCGTTCGGGCCAGCGTCGTCCCGGGCGTCCACCCAAGCCGACCCCGACTTCCGTGGATGAGAAGACGATGCACGACACCTCCCGGGCCCGACGGGTCTCTACGACCCGCGATTCGAGCACGACTCCTGCGGCGTCTCGTTCGTCGCCAACATCAAGGGCGTGCGCCAGCCACGAGCTGGTGCACACCGGCCTCGTCGCCCTGACCAACCTCGAGCACCGCGGCGCCACGGGCGCCGAGCCGGACACCGGCGACGGCGCCGGCATCCTCGTCCAGGTCCCCGACCGCTTCCTGCGCGCGGTCGTCGGCGAGCAGTGGCGTCGAGCTGCCGCCGGCCGGCGCCTACGCCGTCGGCATGGCGTTCCTGCCCGTCGACCCGGTGGCCGCCGAGAAGGCCCAGGCGGCGATCGAGACGATCGTCGCCGACGAGGGCCTCGACGTCGCTCGCCTGGCGCGACGTGCCCGTCGATCCGAGCTGCCTCGGCGCCACGTCGCGGGCCGCGATGCCGGCGTTCAAGCAGCTCGTTCATCACCGACCCGGCCGGCGCCACCGGCATCGACCTCGACCGCAAGGCGTTCCTCGCCCGCAAGCGCATCGAGCACGAGCTGGACCCCGAGTTCGCCACCTACTTCCCGTCGCTGTCGTCGCGCACGCTCGTCTACAAGGGGATGCTGACGACGCCGCAGCTGGCGGCGTTCTTCCCCGACCTGCTCGACGAGCGCTTCGAGAGCGCCCTGCTGCTCGTGCACAGCCGCTTCTCGACGAACACGTTCCCGTCGTGGCCGCTGGCCCACCCGTACCGCTACGTCGCCCACAACGGCGAGATCAACACGGTGCAGGGCAACCAGAACTGGATGCGCGCCCGCGAGGCGATGCTCGACGGCTCGGTGCTGCCCGGGCATCGAGCGGGCCTTCCCGATCTGCACGCCCGGCGCGTCCGACACCGCCCGCTTCGACGAGGTGCTCGAGCTGCTCCACCTCGGCGGCCGGCCGATCCACCACGCCGTGCTGATGATGATCCCCGAGGCGTGGGAGAACAACGACGAGATGGACCCCGCGCAGCGGGCCTTCTACCGGTTCCACTCCTCGCGTGATGGAGCCGTGGGACGGCCCGGCCAGCGTCGACGTTCACCGACGGCACCGTGATCGGCGCCGTGCTCGACCGCAACGGCCTGCGCCCGAGCCGCTACTGGGTCACCGACGACGACCTCGTCGTGATGGCGTCGGAGGTCGGCGTCATCGACATCGACCCGGCCAAGGTCGTCACCAAGGGCCGCCTGCAGCCGGGCCGCATGTTCCTCATCGACACCGCCCAGGGCCGCATCGTCGACGACGAGGAGATCAAGACGACGCTGGCCGCCGAGCACCCGTACGGCGAGTGGCTGGAGCAGAGCCTCGTCGAGCTCGACGACCTGCCCGAGCGCGAGCACGTCGTGTTCAGCCACGACAGCGTGCTGCGCCGCCAGCAGCTGTTCGGCTACACCCACGAGGAGCTCAAGGTCATCCTCGCCCCGATGGCGCGGCAAGGGCACCGAGCCGATCGGCTCGATGGGCACCGACACGCCGATCGCCGTGCTGTCGACCGCGGCCGCGCCTGCTGTTCGACTACTTCGCCCAGCTGTTCGCCCAGGTCACCAACCCGCCGCTCGACGCCATCCGCGAGGAGGTCGTCACGTCGGTGTCGTCGACGATCGGGCCCGAGGCCAACCTGCTGCGGCCCGGCCCGGCGAGCTGCCGCCAGCTGCGTCCTGCCGTTCCCGATCATCGACAACGACGAGCTGTCCAAGATCGTCCACGCCAACGACGACGGGCGGTTCCCCGGCCTGCGGTCGCACGTCGTCAAGGGCCTCTACCGCGTCGCCGGCGGCGGCCTGGCGCTCGAGCGGGCGCTGTCGGCGATCTGCCGCGAGGTGTCGGCGGCGATCGAGGACGGCGCCCGGCATCATCGTGCTGTCGGACCGCAACGCCGACGCCGTCGAGGCGCCGATCCCGTCGCTGCTGCTGACGGCCGCCGTGCACCACCACCTCGTGCGCACGAAGCAGCGCACGATGGTCGGGCTGCTCGTCGAGTGCGGTGACGCCCGCGAGGTGCACCACATGGCGCTGCTGATCGGCTACGGCGCCGGCGCCATCAACCCGTACCTGGCCTTCGAGTCGATCGAGGACCTCATCGCCGAGGACCTCCACGGGCTCGGCGGTCATCGACCCGGCCAAGGCGGTGCGCAACTACATCAAGGCGTGCGGCAAGGGCGTGCTCAAGGTGATGTCGAAGATGGGCGTCTCGACGGTCGCCAGCTACACCGGCGCCCAGATCTTCGAGGCCATCGGGCTCGGCGACGAGCTCGTCGAGCAGTACTTCACCGGCACCGTCAGCCGCCTCGGCGGCATCGGGCTGGAGGAGATCGCCGCCGAGGTCGCGGCCCGCCACGCCACGGCCCACCCGACCCGGCCCGAGGAGCGGGCCCACCGCAAGCTCGAGCTCGGCGGCGAGTACCAGTGGCGCCGCGAGGGCGAGATCCACCTGTTCAACCCGGAGACCGTGTTCAAGCTGCAGCACGCCACGCGGGCCAAGCGCTACGACATCTTCCGCCAGTACTCCCGCGCTCGTCGACGACCAGTCGACGCGGCTGGCGACGCTGCGCGGCCTGTTCGAGCTGCAAGGTCGGCGACCGGCCAGCCGATCGCCGATCGACGAGGTCGAGCCGGTCGGCGTCGATCGTGCGCCGCTTCTCGACCGGGGCCATGAGCTACGGCTCGATCTCGGCCGAGGCCCACGAGACGCTGGCCATCGCCATGAACCGCCTCGGCGGCAAGTCGAACACCGGCGAGGGCGGCGAGGACCCCGACCGCCTCCACGACCCGAGCCGCCGCTCGGCCGATCAAGCAGGTCGCGTCCGGTCGCTTCGGCGTCACGTCGGAGTACCTGACGAACGCCGACGACCTGCAGATCAAGATGGCCCAGGGCGCCAAGCCCGGCGAGGGCGGCCAGCTGCCCGGGCCACAAGGTGTACCCGTGGATCGCCAAGACCCGGCACTCGACGCCCGGGCGTCGGCCTGATCAGCCCGCCGCCGCACCACGACATCTACTCGATCGAGGACCTCAAGCAGCTCATCCACGACCTCAAGAACTCCAACCCGGCGGCGCGCGTGCACGTCAAGCTCGTCGCCGAGGTCGGGGTCGGCACCGTTGCGGCCGGAGTCAGCAAGGCGAAAGCAGACGTCGTGCTGATCTCCGGCCACGACGGCGGCACGGGTGCCAGCCCGCTGACGTCGCTGAAGCACGCCGGCGGGCCGTGGGAGCTCGGCCTCGCCGAGACCCAGCAGACGCTGCTGCTGAACGGCCTGCGCGACCGCATCGTCGTGCAGACCGACGGCCAGCTGAAGACCGGGCGCGACGTCGTCATCGCCGCCCTGCTCGGCGCCGAGGAGTTCGGCTTCGCCACCGCCCCGCTCGTCGTGTCGGGCTGCGTCATGATGCGCGTCTGCCACCTCGACACGTGCCCGGTCGGCATCGCCACCCAGAACCCGGAGCTGCGCAAGCGCTTCAGCGGCAAGCCCGGAGTTCGTCGAGACGTTCTTCGAGTTCATCGCCGAGGAGGTCCGCGAGCTGATGGCCGAGCTCGGCTTCCGCACGATGGCCGAGATGATCGGCCACGTCGAGGCGCTCGACACGCGGGCGGCGATCGACCACTGGAAGGCCGCCGGCCTCGACATCAGCCCGATCCTCGCCGTGCCCGCAGAACCCGTACGGCCAGTCGCTGCACCAGTCGGTGCGGCCAGGACCACGGCCTCGCCGACGCGCTCGACGTCGAGCTGATCCGCCTGCGCCCAGCCGGCGATCCAGGACGGCCAGCACGTCGAGATCGACCTGCCGATCCGCAACGTCAACCGCACGGTCGGCACGATGCTCGGCCACGAGATCACCAAGCGGTGGAAGGGCGCCGGGCTGCCCGACGGCACGATCGACATCCGCCTCACCGGCTCGGCCGGGCAGAGCTTCGGCGCCTTCGTGCCGGCCGGCGTGACGCATGCGCCTCGAGGGCGACGCCAACGACTACCTCGGCAAGGGGCTGTCCGGCGGCCGCCTCGTCGTGCTCCCGCCGCCGACGTCGCCGTTCGTCGCCGAGGAGCAGATCATCGCCGGCAACGTCATCGGCTACGGCGCCACGGCGCGGCGAGATCTTCCTGCGCGGCGTCGTCGGCGAGCGGTTCTGCGTCCGCAACTCCGGCGCGCTGGCCGTCGCCGAGGGGGTCGGCGACCACGGCTGCGAGTACATGACCGGCGGGCGCGTCGTCGTCCTCGGGCCGACGGGGCGCAACTTCGGCGCCGGCATGTCGGGCGGCATCGCCTACGTGCTTCGACGTCGACGGCGCAGTTCCGCTCCCGGCTGAACGACGAGATGGTCGTGCTCGACGAGCTCGACGACGACGACCGCGCGTTCCTGCACGATGTCCGTCCGCCGCCACCGGGAGCTGACCGGCTCGGCCGTCGCCGAGCGGCTGCTGGCGTCGTGGAGCGTCGCGGTCAGCCGGTTCCGCAAGGTCATGCCGCTCGACTACCAGCCGGTGCTGACCGTCATGAAGCAGGCCGAGACCGAGGGCCTCTCCGAGGACGAGACGATGAAGCGCGTGATGGAAGCCAGTCATGGGTGAGGCGACCGGCTTCCTCCAGTGGGAGCGGCGGTTGCCGACCCGCCGGCCGGTCCCCTTGCGGCTGCGCGACTGGAAGGAGGTCTACGAGGACTTCCCGCTCGACGCCGTGCAGACCCAGGCCGGGCGGTGCATGGACTGCGGCATCCCGTTCTGCAACAACGGGTGCCCGCTCGGCAACCTGATCCCCGACTGGAACGACCTCGTCTACCGCGACCACTGGCGCGACGCCATCGACCGCCTCCACGCCACGAACAACTTCCCCGAGTTCACCGGTCGCCTGTGCCCGGCGCCGTGCGAGGCGGCGTGCGTGCTCGGCATCAACGCCGACCCGGTGACCATCAAGCAGGTCGAGGTCGAGATCATCGACCGGGCGTGGGACGAGGGCTGGGTCACCCCGCAGATCCCGACCGTGAAGACGGGCAAGCGGGTCGCCGTCATCGGCTCCGGCCCGGCCGGCCTGGCCGCCGCCCAGCAGCTGACGCGGGCCGGGCACGACGTCGTCGTGCTCGAGCGGGCCGACCGCATCGGCGGCCTGCTGCGCTACGGCATCCCCGAGTTCAAGATGGAGAAGCGCCACCTCGAGCGGCGGCTGGCCCAGATGGAGGCCGAGGGCACCGAGTTCCGCACCAGCGCCGGCGTCGGCGACGGCATCGACATCGACGTCCTGCTGGCCTCCAACGACGCCATCGTGCTGGCCTGCGGAGCGACGGCGTGGCGCGACCTGCCGGTGCCCGGGCGCGAGCCCTGGCCGGCATCCACCAGGCGATGGAGTACCTGCCGTGGTCCAACCGGGTGCAGGAGGGCGATCTCGACGGCCCCGCCGATCACCGCCGAGGGCAAGCACGTCGTGATCATCGGGGGCGGCGACACCGGCGCCGACTGCCTCGGGACGTCGCACCGCCAGAGGCGCCGCGTCGGTGACCCAGCTGGAGATCCTGCCGCGCCCGCCCGACGACCGCAGCCGCCGACAACCCGTGGCCGCAGTGGAGCCTCGTCTACCGCGTGTCCTCGGCCCACGAGGAGGGCGGCGACCGGGTGTACAGCGTCAACACCGAGCGCTTCGTCGACGACGGCAGCCGGCAACGTGCGCGGCGCTGCTGATCCACGAGGTCGAGCTCGTCGACGGCCGCTTCCAGAAGATCGAGGGCACCGAGCGCGAGCTTCCGGCCGACCTCGTGCTGCTGGCGATGGGGTTCGTCGGCCCGGAGAAGGGCTCCTGGCTGGAGCGCCTCGGCGTCGAGCTTCGACGAGCGTGGGCAACGTCCGCCGCGACGACGACTTCATGACCAACGTGCCCGGCGTCTTCGTCGCCGGCGACATGGGCCGCGGCCAGAGCCTGATCGTGTGGGCGATCGCCGAGGGACGCTCGTGCGCGGCTGGGGTCGATCGCTACCTGGTCGGCGAGACGACGCTCCCGTCGCCGGTGCTGCCGACGACGCGGCCGCTCGATGTGACGTCCGCGCCGCCGCCCGGCGGCTGACACCGTGGGCCGGGGAGCGAGGCGTAGACTGTCGGCCATGTTTTCGTCCGTGCGGCGTCCGCTCGCCGCTGTCGTGCTCAGCACGGGGCTCGTGCTGGTTGCCGCCTCGTGCAGTGACGACGACCCGGCAACGTCGAACACCGTCACCATCAAGCCGTCCAGCTACGTGGTCAGGGACGCGGCGACGACGACCGTCGTCACCGCGCCGGTCGACACCACACCAACGGCGGACGGTCGCTCGCCGGTCGAGCAGGCCTACACGGTGCAGGCCGAGGACAACCCGTCGCAGATCGCCGCCCTGTACGACATCGAGCTCGACGAGCTGCGCAACTACAACGGCTGGGCCTCCGACTACTCCGACTTCCCGGCCGTCGACGGCATCGTGCGGATCCCGCCCAACGCGCTGTTCATCGACCCGAACGCACCGCCCGCCACCGACGAGGAGGGTGAGGAAGAGGAGGCGGCGACGACCGAGGCGGATGCCGACGGACGGCGACTGCGCGGCCGGGACCTACGCCGTCGAGGACGGCGACAACCCGTCGAGGATCGCCGAGAAGTTCGACGTCACCCTCGAGGCGCTCACGGCGGCCAACGGCTGGGACGCCTCGTACTCCAACTTCCCGGGCACCGGCGAGAACATCACGATCCCGGCCCCCGCCAACTGCACGCCCACGACCTGACGCTCGGGCCGCCCGCCGTCCGTGTGAGGACAAACGTCGGCCGTCTGTCGTGATCGCTCACACAGACCGGGGCGGCACGGAGGGGCTGTCGCGTGCGCTCAGCCGAGGTCCGGCCAGCGGCGGGTCGGGGGGCGGCGCCAGCCGGCGATGCCCTCCGTGCGGCGCTTCGACAGGTCCCACTGGCGACGCCATCCCGTGTACTCCGGGCCGCCGAGGCGGGGGCTCGTGCCCGCTGCGGCGCGCCGGCGGGCCGTCCAGTAGTCGGTGGTCGCTTCGTCGGCCAGCGTCGTGACGGCGGCTTCGATGCGGGTGCCGAAGCGGCGCGTCGACTCGCCGTCGTCCGGTCGCATCGGTGAGCCGAACACCACTCGCGTGCGACCCGGCCGGGGGCGCTTCATGCCCTTGCCGAAGATCGATCCGGTGCCATCGATGAACACGGGGACGACCGGCGCGCCGGTACGCGCGGACAGGTACGCCGCCCCGCCCTTGAAGTCCTGCCCCCACCCATCGGGCGACCGGCCACCCTCCGGGTAGATGACGAGGCTCCACCCGTCGTCGACGAGCTGGCGGATCATGTCAGCCGACTTGCGACCCGTCGACTCCCGGTCGATCGGGATGGCGTTGAGCGAGAGCGCGGCGAGCGTCGCCTTCCAGCGCTGGTCGAAGAAGTAGTCGGCGGCCGCCGCGACTACGAGCCGGCGGCGCCACGTGAACGGCACCGCCCGCACCATCAGTGCCGTGTCGAGGTGGCTGTGGTGGTTGGGGGCGAAGATCAGCGGGTGTGGCTCGTCGTCGCCGTTCGTGCTGTCGCCGCGCCGCCAGTCCTCGAGTCGGTCGGTGCCGAAGATCTCCGGATCGGCGAGGCTGCGCACGACCAGTCGCATGGGCCCCTCGGCGATGACGCCTCTGGCCACTCGGGCGCCGGGCGAGCGGGCCCACGCGGTGTCGTAGTCGGCGCCCAGCGACGGCGGCTCCTCCGGCACCTCGACGCCACGCGGCACGGTCGGCGCGCGGTAGGGGAACCCGACGTTGCGACCGGTCGCCGTTGCCCGGCCGACGGCTCGCTCGACACGCCCGGCGACGCGGGCAGCGCGCCGCAGCTGGTGCCTCGTCAGGTCGATCACTGCACGTCGGCCATCATGATCGGCGGGAGGTGCAGGTGGGTGATGGTGGGGGAGCGCCCGACGGTGTCGGCGGCGACCTCCAGTGCATCGTCGAGCGTCGACGCCGGCACGAAGCCGAGCCGGCGCACGGCCGTGGGGTCGCCACCGACGATGATCACCCGCCCGCAGTGCTGCATCCCATGGGCGCCCCAGTACCACATGTAGAACGGGTGCACGCCGTGGTAGGCGTTGCTCGTGCGGTAGAGATGGCGGTACCAGTCGTCCGTCGCGTACCGCTCCTCGTACTGCTTCGACATGACGTGGGGATCGGTCGTGTCGGCCAGCACCTCCTCGAAGAAGTCGATGTAGCTCGGGTGGTGCACCGGGTGGAAGTCGGGTTGCGTCGGGTGGGCCATGATCACCACGCCGCCCTCGCGCACCAGCGGCTTGCCGCGGTACAGGTTGAAGTAGTACCCCAGCCCCGTGCACATCACGAGGATCGGGTTCATGATCGAGTGCACGTTGTACGGGCAGATGTAGGGGATGCCCATCGTCAGGATGTCGGTCTGCCCGTGCACCTCGACGAGTTGTTGCGCCAGCACGTTGGCCGTCGTCACCCGGTGGACGGCGTCGACCTCGCCGGCCTGCACGCTCGTCATCTGGTGCGGTGACTCGATCGAGTGGAGGACCTTGCGGGACAGCCGCGCCGGTGCCAGCGCCAGCGACTTGGCCGTGCCGAGGTACGTCGCCCGGTCCTTGGCGCTCCACTCCCACTCCCGCTTGGAGAGGAAGTCGAACGTCTGCGGGAACGTGTCGGTGTTCAGCGTTGTCTCGATCTGGAAGACGTTGACGCCGGAGTCGACGAGGACCTTGCCCATCCGCCAGTTGCTCTTGTGCAGCTCGCTGCGGTGCTGGTCCATGAAGCTGTGGCTGGCCTCCATCGTCGTCGGGTTGTGGTGGTGGCGCAGCGAGCGGTACGAGGCCAGCCCGGTTGCCGTGGACTTCCAGCCGCCGTCCATCGGGACGAGGTTGATGTTGACGTACACCAGGAGGTCCGAGGTCGCCGCCCGCTTGTTGATCTCGACCTCCTCGCCCTCCGGTGTGCTCCCGAGGAAGGCGAGGTTGTCGACGTCCTCGGCGTCATGCTGGTACAGCAGACCCCGCGGTTCGAAGGCGTCGTAGACCCGGTCGCCGACGGCGTGGCGCAGCTCGTCCTCGGTCATGCGGCGGTGGAGGGCGAGGGCGGCGATGATGTGGACGTCGTCGACGCCGGCCGCCGCGGCGAGGTCGAGGACGGCCTCGATGACCCGCTGGCGGTTGTCGGGCCGGCGCATCTTGGGCAGGGGCAGGCTGACATCGTCGAAGGCGATCGTCAGCCGCATGCCGGGGAACAGCAGGGTGGGGAGCGGATCCTGGTCGATCGGGTGCAGGAGGGCGTGGCGGATCGCGCCATCGATGTCGTCGATCGCCGGCAGTGGTTCGGGCGCGTAGATGATCCGGCTGCGGTCCGGCGGGAGGTGCTCGAGGCTGAGGCCCTCGCCGCGCCAGAAAAGCGTGGGTGGCGTCGAGCGGTCGACATCGAGGACGAATCCGGGTCGGGGCATCGGTCACGCTCCTTGATGCGGCCCGGCAAGGCGCTGCAGCGCCGCCGGTGCCGAAGTGGGGCTTCGCCTCAGAACGACGCGGCCTGGCATGCCTTGATGCGGCCCGGCAAGGCGCTGCAGCGCCGCCGGTGCCGAAGTGGGGCTTCGCCTCAAAACGACGCGGCCTGGCATGTGTCTCATCGAATGTCACTCCGGAGGTCGAAGGCGATCTTGATGGCGCCGCGCCGGCCGGCCGACGCGGCGTGGGCGATGGCGTCGACGTGGTCGGCGAGCGGGTACGTGGCGCTCAGCCAGCGCTCGACCTGCAGGGCGTCGGCGGTCTCGATGGCGAGGGCGAACGTCGTGACGCTCCGGCCGTCCGGGAGCGATTCGGTGCCGTAGGTGTAGGCGCCGACGAGCTCGGTCTCGCGATGCCAGAGCCCCGTCAGGTCGAGGCTGACCTCGGCCGGCATGCCCATCAGGACGACCCGCCCTCGTGGGCGTGTGACGGCGAGAGCCTCGGTGATCGACTGCTCGCTGCCGACGGCGTCGATGGTGGCGTGGGCGCCGGAGGAGAGGTGGTCGCCGATGACGTGGCAGCCGACGACGCGCCGCACGGCGCGGGCCAGCTCGGCGGCCGGCACGACGTCGTGGGCACCCAGGCGTCGCGCCTCGCGTTGCTGGTGCGCATACCGCGCGCCGACGACGACGTGGGCGTTGGGAACGTGGCGCACGAGGCCGGCGACGGCCGCCAGACCCATCGTGCCGGCGCCGAGCACGGCGATCACCGGCCGGTCGGCTGCGCTGGCGGACGCCGAGCGGGCAGCGAGCAACGCGGCGTGGATGCCGGCCGCCAGCGGCTCGACCAGGACGGCCCGCTCGTCAGGGACGTCGTCGGGCAACCCGTGCAGCTGGGAGTCGTGAGCCACGAACTGGCGGGACCAGCCACCACCGGTCGAAGAGCAGAAGCCGATCTGGATGCCCGGCTCGACTGCACCCGTGGCCAGGTGGGCGTAGTCGTCGCCGTCGCCAGGTGCGGCGCCCTCGAACGGCAGCGGCAACCCGCGGGCGCCGTGACCGAGTACCGGTTCGAGCACGACGCGCCGTCCGTCGTCGAGCTGGCCGACGACCTCGTGGCCCGGCACGAACGGGAAGCTGACCCAGTCGTCGAAGTACGTCGACGCGTGGCCCTCGATCATCGACAGGTCCGAGCCGCAGATCCCCGCCAGCCGCGTGTGGACCCGATGCCAGCCGGGACCGGGCAGCTGCGGCGGGTCGATCGACGTGTACTCCAGCGGACCGACCCTGACCGCTGCCGCCGGCGCCAACGCCGAGGCGACCCGGGCCAGGCCGAGACGAGACACCGACCGGCGTATCTGCAGTGCTTTCACGGTGCGACTCCAGGACATCCGAGTGTTGGAGCGCATCGGAGTGCCGGAGGTGCGGAAAACCGACGTCCAGCACTCGGACGCGCTCCAACACTCGGATCAATCCGCCTCACTGGAACACCCGGCGGCGTTCGCGTTCGACCATCAGGGGGCCGATCGGCAGGAGGGGGCGCGGGCCGCCCTGGGCCTTCGACCAGTGCTCGACCAACCAGCCCCGCTTGCGGGCGATGGCGGCGAGGCGGGTCTCCGGGTTGACGGCGACCGGGAAGCCGACGGCCTCCAGCAGGGGCAGGTCGCTCGTGGAGTCGGCGTAGGCCACGGCGTCGTCGATGCGCAGGTTCTCGGCGGCGCAGTAGTCGGCCAGGATCTGCGCCCGCGTTTCACCCGTCGGCGGGACGCGCAGCATCTCGCCGGAGTACGTGCCATCCGGCCGCACGCTCATCTCGGCGGCGATGATCTCGTCGAACAGCGGGCGCAGCCCTTCGACGGCGAAGTCGAGGGCGCCGGTGATGAGGATCGTCCGGTGACCGAGGGCCCGGTGCTCGCGCACCCGCCGCATCCCCGCCGGGAAGCTCTTGGTCAACACGATCTGGGTCAGCAGCTCGCTGGCGTCGGCCTGGATCTGATCGACGGGGGCGTCTTCGTAGCGCCGGTAGAAGTGGCGCAGGAAGTCACCGCGATCGACGCGGTCCAGGCGCAGCAGCCCGGGAGCCTCGGCGATCGTGCGCAGGGCGTAGCGCAGCCGCTCGTTGCGATCGAGGCGCCGCGTGGCCAGCCACGAGTAGCTCTCCACGACGTTGCTGGCGATCAGCGTGTTCTCGAGGTCGAACGCCGCCACGGTGCGCTCGGGTGACAGCACTTGGCGGCGCAGCCGTTCCGTGCGGTCGGTGCGCGTCTTGCCGGGCGCCGTCTTGACGCGGGCATGCTGCACGATCGATGGCAGGTGGACGTCACGGATGTAGCCCGGCCAGTCGATGGCCCGGGGGTCGAACGGGAACGTGTCCTGGTCGGTGGCGGACAGTCCCTCCCACATACCCATCAACTTGTCGACCTGGTAGATCGCCTCACATTCCGTGTACAGGCCGTACAGCTCCACATATTCGAGGGCCCGCTCGACCTCCACCCGCTTGCTCTCCAGCTTGGCCGACAGCTCGGCCTGCTTGCCGCGCAACGGAAGCGCCTGGAGCATCTGCTCCCCGCGTGTGATCACCGACTTGGCACGGTGCAGCTGCGCCTGCACCCGCCCCCGCCCCGGGAACCGGAACTCGGGCACGACGATCGGCTGGCCGTCGGAGTCGTAGATCGGGTGCTCGGTGAACCAACCGCTGACGTTGTCCACGAGCACGCGGTACTTCAGCGGGTTGATGCCCCCCGAGGCGACCTGGCAGATCGCCGGCGCCTCGGATGGTCCGAGCGCGGCCACGCTGATGATCGCCGCCACGACGAGGTCGACGGGGATCACGTCGACAGTGCCTTCCGGGACGCCGGGGAACTCGCGCAGCAAGCCGCGGGCATACGAGATGAGGACCGGCTCCGCCATCCGGAAGCCGCGGATCCAGCCGGGGCGCGGTTCGGCCAGCGCGGACTCGATGATCGACGGTCGCACGATGCTCACCGGCACGGCTCCCTTTGAGTCCGTCAAGGCTTGCTCGCCGAGTGCCTTCGTGAAGGCATAGGCGTCCGGCCAGCCCACGCTCGCCGCCCGGGCCCGCCCGGCATCGACCAGCCGATCGCGCACCCACTGCTCGCGCCGCTGCTCGGTCTTGGCGGCGAGGGCGGGAGCGCCGGCGGCACCAAGCTCGGTGCGCGCTTCCTTGCGGAACACGGCCAACTGCTCCGGGCTGCGGCTGGCCGCCTCGGCGTCACCTCGCAGGCGGCGAGCGGCGTCGACCTCGGCCCGCCAGCTCAACCCGAGATCGAACGGCCCGGCGCTGACCAGCTCTTCGGGTGCCGTGCCCCGCCGATTGCCGGCCACGTAGCAGGTCGAGACGGCGACGAGGTGGGTGGCGACCTGCAGCTCGTTGAGCAGGGCGGCGATGCGCGTGGGACCGAGCAGGTTGATCTCGACGGCGGAGTCCAGCGGCGAGTCGAAGGAGACCGCCGCAGCGGAGTGGATGACGACGTCGCACGAGGCCAGCACGGCTCGGTCGGCCTCCGTCAGCCCCAGCCCATCGGTCCCCACATCGCCGGCGATCGTCGTGATCCGCTCGGCCGCCATCTCGTCGAACTCGGCGCTCCCGAGGTCCCGGCGGAGGCGGTCGAAGGCGTCGTTCTTGAGCAGCTCGCGCTGCACCCGCCGGGCCGCCGGTGTGCGCTTGCCGTCGCGCACGAGCAGCACGAGCTGGCACCCGGGGACGCTGCGCAGCAGGCGCTCGACGAGGGCCGTCCCGACGAAGCCGGTGGACCCGGTGATGGCGATGCGTTTGCCGGCCAGTGACTCGGCGATCACGCCGACCATGTCTAGCACGTCTCTCTACCAATTGGTAGACAGATGTCCCCGGCGTGCTAGACCGGGACCCGTGGGTGCGACACGGGAGCGGATCCTGACCGCCGCGCTCGACCTGTTCGGGCGCCGCGGTGTCGACGCCGTGTCACTGGACGAGATCGCCGTCTCCGTCGGCGTCCGCAAGCAGACCGTCCTGTACTGGTTCGCCAGCAAGGAGGAGCTCGTCGACGCCGTGCTGGAGGCCACGGCCGGTGAGCTGGCGGTGGTCATCGATGCGGCCGTGCGGGCGGCACCGCAGGAGCCGCTCGAGCGCATCGACGCCGTCGTGCGGGCGGCCTTTCGGCTCGCGGTCCGGCGGCCAGCCCTGCTCGGGTTGGTGCGCGAGTTGAGCCGGCTCCCCGCCCCGCAGGCCGAGCGGCTGCGGGCCCACGTCGAGCCCCTGATCGTCCGGGCCGTCGACTTCCTCGGCGCCGAGATGGCCGCCGGGCGGCTGCGCCGTGGCGACCCGCGGGTGGTCGCCGCGCTCGGCCTACGCCACCGTCACCGGCATCGCCACGGAACCCGAGGCCCTGCGCGGTGTCGGATGGGCGCCCACGGCGGCCGGTCTGCGCAGCCTGCGCAGCGAGCTGCGGGCGTTCCTGCGCGCCGCGCTGGCACCCGTCCCGCCGTGACGGGCGACGCCGGTCAGGCGAAGACCGCGTCGGCATGCGCGGCCAGACGGCGTCGACGAGCATGTGGGCGCGAAGCTCTCCCGCATGGTGTCCGCAGTGTCCGTGTCCGGGCTGGTCAAGTCGTTCGGGCGCACCCGGGCCCTCGACGGGCTCGACCTCGACGTGGCGACGGGTGAGGTCCACGGCTTCCTCGGGCCCAACGGCTCCGGCAAGTCGACGACCATCCGTGTGCTCCTCGGCCTGCTGCGCTCCGATGCTGGCACGGTCGTGCTGCTCGGAGGCGATCCGTGGAGGGACGCCGTCGCTTTGCACCGGCGGCTGGCCTATGTGCCGGGCGATGTCAGCTTGTGGCCGAACCTGACCGGCGGCGAGGCGATCGACGTCCTCGGCCGCCTCCGCGGCGGCCTCGATCGCCGTCGGCGCGACGCGCTGCTCGAGCGGTTCGACCTCGACCCGTCGAAGAAGGCGCGGGCGTACTCCAAGGGCAACCGCCAGAAGGTCGCCTTGGTCGCCGCGCTGGCGTCAGACGCCGAGCTGTTGATCCTCGACGAGCCGACGTCCGGGCTCGATCCGCTGATGGAGGCGGTGTTCCAACAGGAGATCCGCGCGGCGCGAGCGGAGGGCCGCACCGTGCTGCTTTCGAGCCACATCCTCGCCGAGGTCGAGGCCTTGTGCGACCGGGTGAGCATCATCCGACTCGGGCGCACCGTGGAGCACGGCACGCTGACCGAGCTACGCCACCTGACGCGTACGGCGGTCACCGCCGAGACGTCCGAGCCGCCCACCGGGCTCGACGGGCTGCCCGGCGTCCACCATGTCGAGAGCTGGGACCATCACGTCTCGTTCGACGTCGACTCGAGCCAGCTCCCCGACGTGATCGACCGACTCTCCCAGCTCGGCATCCGATCGTTGACCAGCCACCCGCCGACGCTCGAGGAACTGTTCCTGCGGCACTACGGGGACGAGTTGGTGGCGGTTGCCCCGACGGCGAGCGAGGGTGACGGCGAGTGACGACGCTGACAGGCACCGGCGCGCTGGTCCACTTCGTGCTGCGCCGCGATCGTCTGCGGCTGCCGGTGTGGATCGGCGCCATCGGCGTGCTCGTGCTCTCGTCGGCGTCCAGCGTCGAGGGGATCTACCCGACGGCCGCCGATCTGCGGGCGGCGGCGATCACCATCCAGGGCAACTCCGCCGTCATCGCCTTCAACGGGCCGACGTACGGCATCGAGACACTCGGTGGTCGCATCGTCTTCGAGCTCGGCGCGTTCACGTACATCGTCGTCGCGCTCGATGAACATCTTCCTCGTCGTGCGCCACACCAGGGCCGAGGAGGAGGCGGGACGGGCGGAGCTCGTGCGGGCTGCCGCCGTCGGGCGCCACGCTCCGTTGACCGCCGCGCTGCTCGTCGTCGCGATGGCGGATGTCGTGGTCGGCGCCATCGTCGCCACAGGTCTGATCGCCCTCGACCTCCCTGTCGCCGGGTCGCTGGGGTTCGGCGCCGCGCTCGGTGCCGTCGGCATCGCCTTCGCCGCGGTCACGGCATTCGCCGCGCAGGTCAGCGAACGGGCCAGACTCGCCACCGGGCTGGCGGCCTGTGTCCTCGGCGCGTCGTTCGTGCTGCGCGCCGCGGGTGACAGCCGCGACAGCGAACTGTCGTGGCTGTCACCGATCGGTTGGGGTCAGGCGGTCAGGGCGTTCGCCGGCGAGCGCTGGTGGACGCTCGTCCTCCCGTTGGCGTTCGGCGCGGTGCTCCTGGCCGTGGCCTACGCATTGGCCAGCCATCGCGACGTCGGTGCGGGGCTGCTGCGTCCGCGGCCGGGATCGCCGACAGCTAGTGCACTGCTCGTCCAGCCGGAGGGGCTGGCGTTGCGGCTACAGCGAGGCGTCCTCGCGGGGTGGGCGGCCGGGCTGTTCCTGACCGGCGCGTCCTACGGCTCGATCGGCCGCGACATCGGGGACTTCATCGGCGACAACGAGCAGCTCAGGGACCTCCTCACGCAGACAGGGGGCGACCTCACGGACTCGTACTTCTCGACGACGATGCTGATCCTCGCCCTCATCGGCACCGGGTTCGCCATCCAGTCGACGATCCGCCTGCGCAGCGAGGAGACGTCCGGGCTGGCCGAGCCGTTGCTGGCCACGGCCGTGAGCCGCACACGCTGGGCGGGCAGCCACCTCCTGATCGCCCTCGGGGGATCGGCCGTCCTCCTGGGCGCCGCAGGGCTGGGCACCGGCCTGGCCTACGGCGTGTCGATCGGCGAGCCGAGCGCCGTGCCCCGCCTCGTCGGCAGCGCCCTCGTGTACGCGCCCGCGATGTGGGTGCTGATCGGCGTCACCGTGCTGCTGTACGGGCTCGTCCCCCGGTTCGTCGTGGCGGCCTGGGCGCGCATTGGCGGTCTGCCTCGTGGTCGGGTTCCTCGGTCAGTTGCTCGACCTTCCGGCGTGGGTGCGCCAGCTGTCGCCGTTCGAGCACACCTCACGCCCGCCGTCGGCGCCCGTCGAGTTTGCTCCGCTCGCCGTGCTGACCGTGCTCGCCGTTGTGTTGATCGCCGTAGGCCTCGCCGCGTTCCGCCGCCGCGACATCGGGTGAGCGGCGCGCCCGATCAGTGCTTCGTGTTGCGGCGGCGGCGTTCGTGGCGCTCGAGGGCGAGTACGACCAGGCGGTCGATCAGTTCGGCGTACGAGAGGCCGGCGGCCTGCCACAACTTGGGGTACATCGAGATCGGCGTGAACCCCGGCATCGTGTTGGCCTCGTTGCAGAGGAAGCCGCGGCCGCCCTCCTCGAGGAAGAAGTCGACGCGCGCCAGACCGTCGGCCCGCAGGAGCTGGAACACACGGACGGCGAGAGCTCGCACCTCGCGCGTCTGGGCCGCGGTCAGCGGTGCTGGGATCAACAGCTGGGCGCCATCGGTGACGTACTTGTCCTCGTAGTCGTAGAACTCGGCGCTCGGCACGATCTCGCCGGCGCCCGACGCTTCGGGGGCGAGGCCGCCGAGGACGGCGACCTCGATCTCGCGGCCGACGACCGCCTCCTCGACGAGGACCCACTCGTCGTACGTCAGGGCGTGGTCGATGGCGTCGCGCAGCTGCTCGACGGTCTTGGCCTTCGACACGCCCACGGAGGAGCCCATGTTGGATGGCTTGACGAAACAGGGGAGCCCGAGCTCGGCGGCCAACTCGGCCGGGAGCCCCGGCGTGCGTTGGTGGTCGGCGAAGGCCCGATAGCGGGCTTGGGGGATGCCGTTGGCCGCCAGCACCTGCTTGGCCATCGCCTTGTCCATGGCGAGGGCCGAGCCGAGGACGCCGGCGCCGACGTAGGCCACGTCGGCGAGGTCGAGCAGGCCCTGCACGGTCCCGTCCTCGCCCATCGGACCGTGCAGCAAGGGGAGCACGACGGTGCGCTCGTCGGGTTCGGCGGCCAGCGCGGCGACCGGGGTGATGGCCGTGCCGGACGGATCGAGACGGGGCGGCAGCGCGTCGGGGCCGGACGCCAGCGCCCGTTGCGCGGCGTCGGCCAGCGCCCACTCACCTTCGGTCGAGATGCCGATCGGCGTGATGCGGTAGCGAGCGGTGTCGATCGCCCGCAGCACATGGGTGGCCGTCACGCAGCTGACCTCGTGCTCGGCGGACTGCCCGCCGTACAACACGACGAGGTGGAGACGCTGCGCGGCCTCTTCAGCTCGCCGCCGGTTGTTCGCTCGCCTGGGGTGCTGTTGGCGCGGTGGTCCGGCTCGGACGCTCGCTCACCATGGCTGGTTGTTCGCTCGCTTGGCTTGCTGTTAGCTCGGTCGGTCGCCTCGAAGGCTCGCTCACCGTGGCTGGTTGTTCGCTCGCCTGGCCGGCCGTTGGCCCGGTGGTCCGACTCGGACGCTCGCTCACGAGGCACGACGGTACCGTTGCCGACCGTGCGGTTCCGGGCATCCCAGGTGGCGACGGCCACCGGGGGCTACCTGGTCGGTGCGGACGCCGAGCTGGAGGGCGCCTCGTTCGACAGCCGCACGCTGCGGCCTGGGCAGCTGTTCGTGCCGATCGTCGCCGAGCGCGACGGTCACGACTTCATCGCGGCGGCGGCGCGCGCCGGGGCCGGGGCGGCGCTCGCCAGCCGGACGGCCGGCGCCGAGTTCGGGCTGCCGATCGTCGAGGTGGCCGACACCGGCGCCGCCTTGGTCGAGCTGGCGGCGTGGGGAAGGTCCCGCCTGTCGGCAGACGTCGTCGGCATCACTGGCAGCGTCGGGAAGACGAGCACGAAGGACCTCATCGTCGCCGCCGTCGGTGGCGCTCGGCGCGTCGCCGCCAACGTGCGCAGCTTCAACAACGAGCAGGGTTTGCCGGTGACGGTGCTCGACGCCAGGGACGACGCCGACGTGCTCGTGCTGGAGATGGGCATGCGGGCCACCGGCGAGATCGCCAGATCTGTGCGCCGTCGGCCGTCCGGGCATCGGTGTCGTCACGGCCGTCGCCGATGCCCACACCGCACGGCTCGGCGGGATCGACGGTGTCGCCCGTGCCAAGGCCGAGCTCGTCGAGGCGCTGCCGGCGAGCGGCACGGCGATCCTCAACGCCGACGACGAACGCGTCACGGCGATGGCCGCGCGGACGGACGCCACGGTGCTGCGGTTCGGTCGGCACGGGCGCGCTGATGTGCGCATCGACGACCTCCGTCTCGACGACCTGGCGCGGCCTCGTTTCACGGTGCGCACCCCGTGGGGCGACGCCGCGGTCGCCCTGCCGGTCAGCGGCGCGCACATGTCGTCGAACGCCGCCGCCGCCCTCGCCGTCGCCGGGGTCGTTGGCGTCGACCTCGGCGTCGCCGCAGCTGGGCTGGCGACCGCCGGTGTCTCGGCCCGCCGCATGGAGCTGCTGCGGACCCCTGCCGGCGGACTCGTGATCAACGACGCCTACAACGCCAACCCGGCATCGATGGCCGCCGCGCTCGACGCCCTCGGCGCCGTCGCCGCCGATCGGCGGATCGCCGTGCTCGGGTTGATGGCCGAGCTCGACGACCCGGCCGCCGCCCACCGGGCGATCGCCGCCACGGCGGGCCGCCTCGGGATCGAGCTCGTCGCCGTGGAGACCGAGCACTACGGGGTCACACCGATCGACCGGCCGGACGTGCGCGAGGCGATCGGCCCGATCCCCGCCGGCACCGCCGTGCTCGTCAAGGGCAGCCTGGTCGCCGGGCTCGGCCCGGTCGCCG
This sequence comes from uncultured Acidimicrobiia bacterium, assembly GCA_963719775.1. GTDB lineage: Bacteria > Actinomycetota > Acidimicrobiia > Acidimicrobiales > Ilumatobacteraceae > JALZMG01. The sequence goes on along the minus strand of CAVRCY010000013.1, from coordinate 67,835 downwards.
ACGACCTGGCCCGGCCTGCCTGACCTCACCGCGGCACGCCGCGGCGCGACGTCAGCGGCCGACGACGATGCCGTGGCTGGCCACCGGACCGATGTCGGTCGGCGTGTGCGGGATGCCGGCGGGCAGGAACGCCGATTGCGGCAGGCGCCGGAGGTCGCACCAGCGGGCCAGCGCCACGGCGACGACGCCCCCGAGCAGGAGCACCCAGCGGGCCCCGATGGCGTCGATGATGGGGCCGAAGATCACGTTGCCGATGGGCACCGAGCCGCCGAAGGCCATGAACCACAGCGGCATCACCACGGCCCGCTCCGTGTCGGCCAGGTTCTCCTGGAAGATGGTGATCAGCGCCGTCGCCGTGAGGAAGTAGGCGAACCCGAGGACGAAGGCCACGGGGAACGCCGGGCCGGGGCTACGGACGACGGCGAAGACGGCCAGGCTGACGGCGAAGAGCAGCAAGCCGTCGACGACCAGGCGGCGGCGGTCGACCGACGCCAGCACCGTCCCGACGGCGAGCGCGCCCAGGCAGGCGCCGACACCCCACGTCGTGTACAGCAGCTTGTAGCCGGCATCGTCGACGTCCATCCTGAAGTTGCGCCGCGCCACCGACGGGAACAGCCCGACGTAGACCAGGCACACGACGGAGAAGGTGCACATCGTCAGCAGGGTGCGCGAGAGCACGCGTCGCCGTCGGGCGATGTTGATGCCGGTCAGCAGCCGGCGCCAGCCGCGCTCGGGGTGCCGGCCTCGAACGGCGGGGACGGTGACCGCCAGGAGGGCTGCCACGAGGAACAGGTACGTCGCGGCATTGGCGAGGAACAGCTGCGACGTGGTGGCGCCGAGCAGGGCGAGCAGTGCAGCCAGCGCCGGGCCGAGCACCCGGCTGGCGTTCATCATCACCGAGTTGAGGCTCACCGCACCGGCCAGGTCTCGGCGGTCGACGAGCAGGGGCACGCTGGCCTGGAAGGCCGGGGCGTTGAGGGCGTTGCCGACGCCGATGACGAGCGACGCGGCGAACAGCGTCCACAGCGGGGAAGCCGTCGCCACCAGCACGGCGAGGACGATGCTGAAGGCCATCTGCACCAGCTGCATGACGATCAGGTACGGGCGTCGCGGGAAGCGGTCGGCGAGCACGCCGGCGGGGATCGAGAGCAGCAGGAGCGGACCGAGCTGCGTGAACACGAGCAGGCCGACCAGCGCCGCCGAGTGGGTGCGGTGCTCCACATAGGCCGGGAGGGTGAAGTTCTGCATCCACGTCCCGATGCTGGACAGGAAGAGACCGAACCAGATCAGCCGGAAGTCGCGGTAGGCGAACGCCGCCCGGGCGGTCCCGGGGCGATGGGGGTGGGAGAGGCTGATCGTGGACATGGCAGGCGACACAGACGTGACTTGACTGACCGGTCAAGTTACCCAGCATCCGCGCCCGAAGACGTGGTCGAGCGCGAGGATGACGGCCCCGATGGACGACGACATCCGTCACAGCGAGGCGCCGGACCGCTCTCCGCTGGCCCCCCTCGCCGACTGCCCACTGTGCGGCGCGTCGGCTGGCGCCCGAGCACGCCCACCTCCGCTGCCGCGCCTGTGGATGGCGCGACTCCTGCTGCGACTGACGACCTGGGATTCTCCTCGCAGATCGGCTGGTACCGTCGCCTCATGACGATGGACGCCGGTCCCACCAACGACTCGATGGCCGCCCTCATGCGGACCGCCGCTGACCGCTACGGCGACTCCCCGGCGGCCCGTTTCCAGCGCGACGGCGAGTGGGTCGCGTGGACCTACAACGAGGTGTGGGACCAGGTCCGCCGCTTCGCCAACGGCCTCGTCGACCTCGGCGTCAACGTCGGCGACCGCGTCGCCATCCTGGCCAACACGCGGGTCGAGTTCACCGTCGCCGACCTCGCCGCGTCGACGGTCGGCGCCGTCGTGGTCCCGGTGTACCCGTCCAACTCGCCCGATGAGTGTGCCTGGGTCGTGGGCAACTCCGGCGCCGTCGTCATCGTCTGCGAGAACGCCTCGCAGGTCGCCAAGATCGACGAGGTGCGGGCCGAGCTGCCCGACCTCCGGCACATCGTCGTCATCGACGGCGAGGCCGATGGAACCCTGCCGCTGGCGGCCGTGCTCGAGCGCGGCGACGCCGGTGACCCGGCGGAGCTGGATCGCCGAGCCGAGGCGGTCGGGCCGGAGGACGCCTGCCTGATCATCTACACGTCTGGCACGACCGGCCGCCCGAAGGGTGTCGTGCTGACCAACAAGGGGTTCGCCGCCGGACGACGGGCCGCCGTCGAGATGCACCTCTTCGGCCGCGAGGACGTGGTCTACCTGTTCCTGCCGCTGGCCCACGTCTTCGCCCAGCTGGTGCAGGCCGACTGCATCGAGGTCGGGGCACAGATCGCCTATTGGGGTGGCGATGCGACGCAGATCGTGGGTGAGCTCGGCGTCGTCAAGCCGACCGTGCTGCCGTCGGTGCCGCGCATCTTCGAGAAGGTCTACGCGCTGGCGATGGGCATGGTGCCGCCCGGTGACGAGGAGCGGGTGGCCCAGGCCATCCAGCTCGGTCTCAAGGTACGCCGTACCCGCCGGGCCGGCGGCGAGGTCTCGGACGCCGAGGCCGTCGCCTTCGACAAGGCCGACGGCGAGATGTTCGCGCTCGTCCGCGGCATCTTCGGGGGCAACATCCAGCTGGCCATCTCCGGCGCCGCGCCGATCGCGCCGGAGATCCTCGAGTTCTTCTACGCCGCCGGCGTGCCGGTGTTCGAAGGGTGGGGGATGACCGAGACGACCTCGCTCGGCACCTTGAACCTGCCCGACGCGTTCCGCTTCGGCACGATCGGCCAGCCCGTCCAGGGCGCCGACGTGCGCATCGCCGACGATGGGGAGATCGAGATCGCCGGTGACATCCTGCTGCGCGAGTACTGGCGCAACCCCGAGGCCACGGCGGAGGTGATGACCGACGACGGGTACCTCCGCACCGGCGACCTCGGGCACATCGACGAGGACGGCTACGTCACGATCACCGGCCGCAAGAAGGACATCATCATCACGGCCGGGGGCAAGAACCTGACGCCGGCCAACCTGGAGGGCGACCTGCGACGGTCGCGATGGATCTCCCAGGCGGTGATGTTCGGCGACCGCAAGCCGTACCCCGTGGCGCTGATCACGCTCGACCCCGAGGAGATCGTGCCCTGGGCCCAGGCCCGCGGGCTGCCGACGGACATCGGCGAGCTCGTCGAGACCGACGAGATCCAGGAGCTGATCCAGCACGATCTGGACGAGGCCAACGCGCGCTACGCCAAGGTCGAACAGATCAAGCGCTTCAAGGTCCTCGATCGCGACTTCACGCTGGAGGGTGGTGAGCTCACCCCGTCCCTGAAGCTCAAGCGCAACGTCGTCTACGACAAGTTCTCCAGCGCCTTCGAGGATCTCTACGCGTAGAGATTCTGACGACAGTTGATCCCGCTCAGCAGTATCAACTCTCCTCAGAATCGATGGTCCCGACCGCGACGGGTGGGGGCGGCTAACGTCGCCAGCCGTGAGCGACCTCGAACCTCCACCCAGCCCGTCCGACCAGCCGCCGCCGACGTACGCGCCGCCGGCGCAGGCGCCGCCTCCCGTCCGTGCCACCGGTCGCCTACGGCGGCGCCCAGGGCGGATATGTGCCGGAGCGCCTCGGCGGGCCGTACTACAGCCCCGGCCTGGTCATCCTGCTCACCATCGTGACGATCGGCATCTGGGGAGCCATCTGGACGTACCGCACGAGCGAGGACCTCAAGCGCCACAACGGCGACGGGCTCGGCGGCGTGCTCGGAGTCGTCATCTACATCCTCCTGAGCATCGTGCTGATGTTCACGATCCCCAATGAGATCCAGAAGATGTACCAGCGTGACGGGCGCGAGAGCCCGGTGTCGCCCGTTTGGGGCCTGTGGTTCCTGCTGCCGCTCATCGGCAACATCATCTGGTACCTCAAGGTGCAGCGGTCCCTCAACGACTACTGGCTGAGCAAGGGCGCGCAGCCGGGCTGAGCCGCCGTCCCTGACCACTTGTGCCGGGCGGTCGCCGGAAGGATGATGGGGCCCATCGGAGTCGGGAGGTGACCCAGTGAACGTCGCAGCCATCCTGTCGTCCAAGGGATCGACCGTCGAGGTCGTCGGTCCCGAGACGTTGGCCAGCGTCGCCGTGCACCGCATGGCCAGCCGCAACATCGGCTGCCTCGTCGTCGTCGGGCCGGAGGATCAGTTGATCGGCGTGCTGGCGGAGCGCGACGTGGTGCGGGCCATCGACCGCCACGGCGAGGCGTTCCCCCGGGTGCGTGTCAAGGAGCTCATCGCCAAGGCGCCGGCCACGTGTGCCGTCAGCGACGACCTGTCCGACGTGATGCGGCGGATGACCACCACCCGCCAGCGTCACCTGCCCGTCGTCGACGGCACCACCCTCGTCGGGCTGATCAGCATCGGCGACGTCGTCAAGCAGCGTCTCGACGCCCTCGAGCTCGAGACGCACGTGCTGCGCGACGTCTACCTGTCTCGGGGGTAGACCCACCCCCTTCAGTGGCCGGGGGCGAACGTCACCGGCAGGTGCTCGGGGCCGAAGATGCCGACAGCGTTCGGCTTCCACGTGATCGGACCGTCGAGCGCGAGGCCGGGCATCCTGCGGGCCAGCAGCGGCAGCGCCTCCTGCAGCTCGGCCCTGGCCAGCGCCGCGCCGAGGCAGTAGTGGATGCCGGATCCGAAGGTCAGCTGCGGCTGGCCGGGCGGCTCCTTGGTGATGTCGAACCGCTCGGGGTCGCCGAACACCCGGTCGTCGAAGTTGGCCGACGCCAGCGACGGGGCGACGAACGTGCCGGCCGGGAACAGCACGTCGCGATAGATGATGTCCTCGCTGGCGAAGCGCCCGGTGCCGCGCACGGCGCCGAAGAAGCGCATCGACTCCTCGACCGCCCTCGGCGCGAGGTCCGGTTGGTCGGCCAGCAACCGCCACTGCTCGGGGTGCTCGGCGAACACGGCCACCGCGCAGCCGAGCTGGTTGCGCGTCGTGTCCGTGCCGCCGACGATGACGGCCTCGACCATCATCACCAGCTCGTCGGTGGACAGCGTGTCGCCGGCTTCTTCCACGGCGATCATGTCGGTGAGGAGGTCTTCGGCCGGGTCGCTGCGCCGCGCCGCGATCAGCTCTCGCGTGTAGTCGTCCAGCTCGTCCTGGGCGGCGGCGATGACCGGCATGTCCTCCTGGAGGTTGCCGTTGAAGATGCGCAGCACGTCGGTGGCCCACCGGCTGAACAGCTTCCAGTCCTCCTTCGGCGCGCCGAGGAGCTCGCAGATGATCGGGATCGGGTACGGCTCGCAGATGTCGACGGCGATGTCGGCTCGGCCGCGCGGGGCGACCTCGTCGACCAGCCCGTCGACCACCTCGCGCATGAACGGGCGCAGCCGATCGGCGGCCCGCGGAGAGAAGGCCCGCCCGACGAGCCGCCGCAGTCGCGTGTGCTCCTCACCCTCGGCGGACAGGATCGAGGTCCGCCGGCGTGCCAGGTACTGCGGATCGGTGATGCCCGACATCTCCATGATCCGCGACGTGGCGCTGTGCCAGCGCTTGTCGCGCAGCATGGCGACGACGTCGTCGTAGTGGAGGATCGAGAAGCCGAAGGCGTTGCGGGCGATCCAGCTCTGCTTGGCCGCCTGGCGGCGCTGCTCAACGGTGGCGTGGCGGGTGAACTGGCCGATGTCCTCGAGGATCGGGAGATCGAGGAGGTCGAGCGCTGACGTCGGGGTGCCCATGTACCGACGGTAGCCCCGTCAGAACGCGACGAGCGGATCGACGTGCTCGACGCCGAGCGACTCGGCGACGGCTTGGTTCGTGACGTGTCCGGCCACCGTGTTGACACCGAGCGCGACCGCCGGATCGCGGTTCGCCGCCTCGGCGGGACCGAGCACGGCGACGTCCTGGATGTACGGCAGGGTGGCGTTGGTCAAGGCGTACGTGCTCGTGTGCGGCACCGCCCCTGGCATGTTGCCGACGGCGTAGTGGATGACGCCGTGCCGCTCGTAGATCGGGTCGTCGTGCGTCGTCTCGGTGATCGTTTCGATGCAGCCGCCCTGGTCGACGGCGACGTCGACGATCACCGACCGCGCCTTCATCGTCCGCACCATCTGCTCGCTGACGACGACCGGCGCCCGGCCGCCGGGCACGAGCACGGCGCCGATGACGAGGTCGGCGTCGGCCACGCTGCGCTCGATGGCCCCCCGGTTGGAGGCCAGCGTCATGATCCGGCCCTTGTGGATCTGGTCGACCCAGCGCAGCCGGTCGAGGTTCTTGTCGATCAACACCACTTCGGCCTCCATGCCGGCGGCGATCCAGGCGGCGTTCCACCCGACGTTGCCGGCGCCGATCACGACGACCCGGGCCGGCCGCACGCCGGGCGCCCCGCCCATCAGCACGCCGCGCCCGCCCTGGTGGCGCTCCAGGAAGTGGGCACCCTGTTGCGGGGCCAGGCGCCCGGCAACCTCGCTCATCGGCGCGAGGAGCGGCAGCGAGCCGTCGGGCAACTGCACGGTCTCGTAGGCCAGCGCGGTCGTGCCGGCGGCGATCAGCGCCTTGGCCACGTCGGCGTAGGCGGCCAGGTGGAGGTACGTGAACAGGACGAGGTCCTTGCGCAGGAAACCGAACTCGGCGTCCAGCGGCTCCTTGACCTTGACGACCATCTCCTGGGCCCAGGCGTCCTCGGCCGTGGGCACGATGGCGGCGCCGGCGGCGACGTAGTCGGCATTGCTGATCGAGGCGCCATCGCCGGCGCCGGTCTCGACGAGCACGTCGATCCCGTGGCGTTCGAGCTCCCGCACGCCGTCGGGCGTCATCGCCACCCGGTGCTCGGCGGTCTTGATCTCGCAGGGCACCCCCACGGTGCGGATGGCGGCGGTCATGGCCACGAGCGTAGATGGAGCGCCTGCCACCAAGAACTCGCAGGCGTGGTATGAACGCACCATGCAGGCGTTCTCGAACTTCATCAACGGCGAGCGGGTCGACGCGGCGGACGGCCGAACCACGCCGGTCGTCAACCCGGTGACCGCGGAGCAGTACGCCACCGCTCCGCTGTCGGGTCCGGCAGATGTCGACCGGGCGATGCAGGCGGCGGCGGCGGCGTTCGAGTCGTGGCGCGACACCACGCCGTCCGAGCGTTCGCTGGCGCTGTTCCGCATCGCCGATGCCGTCGAGGCGAGGGTCGACGACCTGATCGAGCTCGAGGTGCAGAACACCGGCAAGCCGATCGCGCTGACCCGCTCGGAAGAGATCCCGCCGATGGTCGACCAGATCCGCTTCTACGCCTCCGCCGCCCGTCACCTCGAGGGCAAGAGCGCGGGCGAGTACATGGCCGGCCACACCTCGATGCTCCGGCGCGAGCCGGTCGGCGTGTGCGCCCAGGTGGCGCCGTGGAACTACCCGATGATGATGGCGGTCTGGAAGTTCGCGCCGGCGATCGCCGCCGGCAACGCCGTCGTCCTCAAGCCCAGCGATACCACGCCGGCCACGACGCCGCTGCTCGCCGAGATCGCCGCCGAGTTCCTTCCGCCGGGCGTGTTCAACGTGATCTGCGGTGACCGCGACACCGGCCGGGCGATGATCGACCACGACGTGCCGGCGATGGTCTCGGTCACCGGCTCGGTGCGGGCCGGGATGGAGGTCGCCGGCAGCGCGGCCAAGCGCCTCAAGCGGGTCCACCTCGAGCTCGGCGGGAAGGCGCCGGTCGTCGTGTTCGACGACGCCGACCTCGAGGCCGCCGTCGAAGCGATCTCGGTGGCCGGCTACTTCAACGCCGGTCAGGACTGCACCGCGGCGACCCGGGTGATCGCCGGCCCTGGTGTCTACACCGACTTCACCGACGCGCTGGCCGACGCGGCGAAGGGCACTCGCACGGGCCTACCCGACGACGAGGACGTGCTGTTCGGCCCGCTCAACAACTCGACCCAGTTCGAACGGGTGAGCGGGTTCGTCGAGCGGGCGCCCGAGCACGCCCGGGTCCTCACCGGCGGCGGTCGCCACGGCGATACCGGCTTCTTCTATCAGCCGACGGTCGTCGCCGACCTGCTGCAGGACGACGAGATGATCCAGGACGAGGTGTTCGGACCGGTCATCACGGTGCAGCGCTTCAGCGACGAGGACGAGGCCGTGCGGTGGGCCAACGGCGTCGATTACGGGTTGGCGTCGAGCGTGTGGACGAAGGACTTCGGGCGGGCCATGCGGATGGCCAAGCGCCTCGACTTCGGGTGCGTGTGGATCAACACGCACATCCCGCTGGTGGCCGAGATGCCCCACGGCGGCTTCAAGCGCTCCGGCTACGGCAAGGACCTGTCGATGTACGGGTTCGAGGACTACACGCGGATCAAGCACGTGATGGCCAACATCCAGAGCTGACATTACGATCTCGCGGGCGGACAACGGGGAGGGGCAGTGAGCGAGCGAGTCTTCGAGCGAGCGAATCAGCATTGCGGTCTTCACGCTCACTGGTGCCCCATGCGTTTGATCAAGTCGAACGCGTCGCGCGAGTGGATGGTGCACCAGTGACCGAGCAGGACCAGGGCGCCTGGACACCGCCGGTGGTCACGGACACGGTCTCGGCCGAGCATCCCGGCTCCGGCCTGCCGCCCCCCAACGGCCGGGCCACGGACGCCGTCATCGTGCTCGACGCTGTGCGCAAGGAGTTCGGCTCCTTCGTCGCCGTCGAACGGGCCGACTTCGCCATCGGCCGGGGTGAGTTCTTCTCGCTGCTCGGCCCGTCCGGCTGCGGCAAGACCACGCTGCTGAAGATGATCGCCGGGTTCGAACGCCCGACGGCCGGCCGCGTGCTGCTGGAGGGTGTCGACGTCTCCGCCGTCCCACCCCACGAGCGCAACGTCAACACCGTCTTCCAGCAGTACGCGCTGTTCCCGCACATGTCGGTGTACGACAACATCGCCTTCGGTCTGCGGGCCAAGAAGGTCGCCTCCGACGAGGTGCGCCGCCGGGCGCTCGAGATGCTCGACGTCGTCCGCCTCGGCGAGTTCACCAACCGCCGCCCGGCGCAGCTCTCCGGGGGCCAGCAGCAGCGCGTCGCCCTCGCCCGGGCGCTCGTCAACCTGCCGAGCGCGCTGCTCCTCGACGAACCGCTGGCCGCCCTCGACCTCAAGCTGCGCGAGGCGATGCAGATCGAGCTGAAGCGGATCCAACGTGAGGTCGGCATCACGTTCATCTTCGTCACCCACGACCAGGGCGAGGCACTGACGATGAGCGACCGCATCGCCGTCATGAGCCGCGGTCAGGTCGAGCAGATCGGGACGCCGGAGGAGATCTACACCGCCCCGGCGAGCATCTTCGTCGCCGGGTTCATCGGGTCGGCCAACCTGTTGCCCGGGACGCTGGAGTCGGTCGATGGCACGCGGGCGCTCGTTCGCCTCGACAACGACGTGCTCGTCGAGGTCCGCGGCGCGACGCTGGCCAACGTCGGCGATCCGGTCACCGTGATGCTGCGACCTGAACGTCTCGGTGCGACCACCGGAGCGAGCGGCGACGGGCGCAGCCTCGCCGGAGTCGTCGCCAACGTGATCTTCCAGGGGTCCGAGCGCCGGCTCATCGTCGAGCTCGGCGACGGGACCGAGTTGGTCGCCAACATCGACGCCGACGACGACGCTGCCCGCCGTCGGCTCCCGGCGATGCCGATCACGCTGCGTTGGGCGCCCGACGCGCCGTACCTCCTGCGCGGCCGCTCTGCCGTGGTCGGTGCGACGACCACCGACGTCGACGAGGTGCAAGCCGCCCTCGACGGCAAGGAGGTCGTCGCTCGCGCCGACGACGCCGCGCCGCCGCCCGAGCGGCGGTTCGGACGGCGAGCGTTGATCGCCGGCGGCGCCGTCGCCGGCGCGGCGGTCGTGATCGGTGGAGTGCTGGCCCTGACGGGCGACGGTGGAGGCGGCGACGAAGCAGACTCGGCCGGCGGTGCGGGCGGCATCGGCACCGGCGACAGCGACGTGCGGATCCTCAACTGGCAGGCCTACATCGACCCGAGCGAGGACGGCGCCGTCGGCACGCTCGACCGGTTCACGGAGGAGACCGGCATCTCCGTCACCTACGACGAGGACTTCAACGACAACAACGAGGTGTACAACCGGATCCTGGCCCCGGTCCTCGGCACCGGCGGCGTCATCGACTACGACATCATCTGCCCGACCAACTGGATGGCCGCCCGGCTCAAGAACCTCGGCTGGATCGAGCAGCTGCCGCTCGACCGCATCCCCAACCGGGTCAACCTCGAGGACCGCTTCCTCAACCAGAACGTGGGACTACGGCGCAGCGTTCCACCTGCCGTGGCAGGCCGGCATCACCGGCATCGCCTACGACCCGGCGCTCACCGGCCGCGAGCTCCGCAGCATCAACGACCTCTTCGACCCCGAGTTCCGGGGCCGGGTGGCGATGCTCTCGGAGATGCGCGACACCCTCGGGCTCGTCATGCTCGGCCTCGGCCACGACCCGAGCGGTCGTCGACGAGGAGGGCGCCTTCGAGGCGCTGGAGGCCGATCGAGCAGGCCACGAACGACGGTCAGATCCGCGCCTTCACCGGCAACGAGTACCTGCGCAGCCTGGAGAGCGGCGACTTCGTCGCCTGCATCGCGTGGTCCGGCGACATCGTGCAGCTGCAGTACGACCGCCCGGACATCCAGTTCGTCATCCCCGAGGAGGGCGGGATGAGCTGGTACGACACGATGGTCATCCCCAAGGGCGCGCCGAACGCCTTCGCCGCCGCCGACTGGATGAACTTCGTGTACGACCCGGTGCAGGCGGCCCAGCTCACCGCCTGGGTGCAGTTCATCTCGCCGGTCAAGGGCGTCCGCGACGAGCTGATCGCCATGGGCGGCGACGCCGCCGCGCTGGCCGACAGCCCGATCCTGTTCCCGACGACGAGGACGCCGCGCGGCTCCACGTCTTCGCCGACCTGCCCGACGAGATCGACGTCGCCTTGACCGAGCGCTTCCTCTCGATCACCGGCGGGCTGATGCCGATGGCCGCCGACGCACCGCCACCGACGACCGCACGTCTGCGCTCGGGGCGGAAGATCCCGTACGTGCTGATCCTGCCCGGGATGCTGTTCACGTTCGTGTTCTTCATCGTCCCGCTGATCACGCTGCTCAAGATCGCGCTCTCGACGAAGCCCGATCGGCTGCTGCCCGAACTACGAGTTCACGTGGGAGTGGAGCAACTTCTCCACCGCCTTCGACCGACTTCGGCACGCAGCTCGTGCGGGCGTTCGTCTATGCCGGCATCGCCACGGTGCTGTGCCTGCTGATCGCCTACCCGGTGGCCTACTTCATCGCCTTCAAGGCCGGGACGTACCGCTACGTGCTGCTCGGGCTGGTGATGGTCCCGTTCTTCACCAGCTTCCTGCTGCGCACGATCGCCTGGCAGTCGCTGCTCAACGACAACGGGCCGGTGATCGGCGTGATCGAGCTGCTGCAGCATCGACGGGATCCTCGAGACGCATCGGCATCCTCGACGACGGTCGGCTGCTGAACACCCAGGCGGCCGTGATCGGCGGCCTGACCTACAACTTCCTGCCGTTCATGCTGCTGCCGATCTACGTCAGCCTGGAGAAGATCGACGTCCGCCTCGTGGATGCGGCGTCCGATCTGTACTCGCCGTTCGGTCGCACGTTCCGCAAGGTGATCCTGCCGCTGTCGCTGCCCGGTGTGTTCGCCGGCACGCTGCTGACGTTCATCCCGGCGACCGGCGACTTCATCAACGCCGAGCTGCTCGGCAACCCGAACACGCAGCGTGATCGGCAACGTCGTGCAGACCCAGTTCCTCGAGCGCAACGACTACCCGACGGCGGCCGCGATCAGCTTCGTGCATGATGGCGATCATCACGGCGCTGGTGCTGTCTACGCCAAGTTCCTCGGCACGGAGGACATCGCATGAGGGGCCGCGTGCGCTGGGGCACCATCGCGTTGTGGGTCGTCACGATCTTCGGGTTCGCCTACCTCTTCATCCCGCTGATCACGATCGCCCTCTTCAGCTTCAACGAGCCGGAGGGCCGCTTCAACACGAGCTGGAACAGCTTCACGTGGACAACTGGGCCAACGCCTTCGCAGCGGCGTGACTACACCGACGCCTTCGTCGTGTCGCTGCGCGTGGCCTTCGTCGCCTGCACGATCGCCACCATCCTCGGCGCGCTGATCGCGCTCGCGCTGGCCCGCTACCGCATGCTGCGGCGGCACGGTGCTCAACCTGCTGCTCGTGCTGCCGCTGACCACGCCCGAGATCGTGTTCGGCGCCTCGCTGTTCACGCTGTTCTTCAACCAGGGCGTGTCACGGGGGTTCTGGACGATCGTCATCGCCCACACGATGTTCTGCCTGTCGTTCGTCGCCCTGACCGTCAAGGCCCGCATCCGTGGGCTCGACTGGTCGCTGGAGGACGCCGCCGCCGACCTCGGGTCGCCGCCATTGCGGACGTTCTTCAAGATCACGTTCCCGCTTGATCCTGCCCGGGCGTCGTGGCCGCCTTCCTGCTGTCGCTGTCGCTGTCGATCGACGACTACATCATCACGTCGTTCATCGCCGGCAGCGTGTCGACGTTCCCACGGGAGATCTTCGACTCGGCGAAGGTCGAGATCCCGCCGCAGGTGCACGTCATCGCCACGCTGATCATGGTCGTCGCGATCGTGATCCTGGTTGCCGGGACCCTGTGGGGCAACCGCCGCCGCGCCCGCCTGTCCTGACCCCGTGTATCGGCGGGTGCGATCGTAGCGGTGAGTGGCCCAGGACCACTCACCGCTCATCGCACTAACCTGCATCGGACCATGCCGAGACCGGAGGCCCCTCGAATCGCCGTCGCGCCCGATGGGGCGCCGGAGTGGATGGCCGAGGCGGTCCGCGACGGAGGGGGGCATGTGGTCCCGCTGGACGAGGCCGAGGCCGTCGTCTGGGCCGACCCACGCCAGGCCGACGCGCTTGGCCCGGACCCTCGACATGGCGCCGAAGGCGCGCTGGGTCCAGCTGCCGTTCGCCGGCATCGAGAACCTCGTCCACCTCATCGACCAACGATCACATGTGGACGTGCGGCAAGGGCGTGTACGCCGAGTCCGGTCGCCGAGCTGGCGCTGACGCTGGGCCTCGCCGGGCTGCGCGGGCTGGGCACCTACGCGAGGGCCGACTCGTGGACACCGCCGCAGGGCACGCAACCTCCTCGGCGGGCGGGTGACGATCCTCGGCGGCGGCGGGATCACCGAATCGCTGGTCGACCTGCTGCAGCCGTGGAACTGCCACATCACGGTCGTCCGCCGCAACGTCCGCGACATCGACGGCGTGGACGACGTGCTCGAGGCCGACCGCTACGCCGACGCCCTCCCGGGCGCCGATCTCGTCGTCCTGGCGCTGGCGCTGACGCCCGACACCGAGGGCATCATCGGCGCCGATGAGCTGGCGCTGATGGACGACCACGCCTGGCTCGTCAACGTGGCCCGTGGACGCCACGTCGTGACCGACGACCTCGTCGACGCGTTGCGCGAAGGCGTGATCGGCGGCGCCGGCCTCGACGTCACCGACCCGGAGCCGCTGCCGGCGGGCCACCCGCTGTGGTCGCTGCCGAACTGCATCATCACGCCGCATGTCGGCAACACCCCGGAGATGGCGGTGCCGCTGTTGGCCCGGCGGATCACGGAGAACGTCCGCCGGTTCGCCGCCGACGAGGACCTCCTCGGCCCGGTCGACGTCCACGCCGGCTACTGACCCGTCGATGGCCGCCGAGCTGGACGCGGCGACGCTCGTCGGTCTGCTGGCCGACGACGACCGCCGGCTCGTCGTCGCCGCGCTGACGCTCGGCGCCACTGGACGAGCCGGGGTGATGGAGGCCACGGCGCTGCCGGTCGACCGCGCCGACACGTGCCCTCGGTCGTCTCGTCGATGGAGGACTCGTCGTCGCCGGCGACGACGGGCACCTCGTGCTCCTCGGCGCGGCGTTCCAGCGGGCGGCCCGTGCGGCGCGTGGCGCGGCCACCTCGCGACGAGCATGCCGACGAGCCCGAAGCGCGTCGCAGGGTGCTCGACGCCTTCGTGCATGACGGGCGGATCACCTCGATCCCGGCGGCCCGCGGCAAGCGCAGCGTCGTGCTCGACTGGCTGGCCCAGGACTTCGAGCCCGGCCGGCGATACAGCGAGCGAGAGGTCAACGCGATCCTCGCCCGCCGGTACGCAGACACGGCGACGTTGCGCCGCTACCTGGTCGACGAGCAGTTGCTCGACCGCGACCGTGGCGAGTACTGGCGCATCGGGGGCTCGGTCACGTGACCCACTACGACACGTTGCAGTTGCCGCCCGAGGCGTCGGCGCCCCAGATCCGCGACGCCTACCGCCGTCTCGCCCGGCGACACCATCCCGACCGCGGCGGGCGCGATGCGTCGGCGATGGCCGCGATCAACGAGGCCTACCACGTGCTCGGCGACCCCGCCCGCCGAGTCGCCTATGACGCCACCCTGCGGGGTCCGGCGACTTCGGCGGCCGGAGGGCAGCCGCCGCGGACCGCACCGGCCGGAGCCGGGCGCTCATCCGTCCGCCACGTCGAGGAACTGCCTCCCGCCCGGTACCCGTGGAAGCTGGTCATCGGCCTGTTCGTGCTCGGTGCGACGATCGTGCTCGTCGGTGCCGCGCTCTACGAGCCGGGCGAGGAACCGCCGCCCGACAACCTGCTCGGCCCGGGGTCCTGCGTGGCCATCGAGGACAACGGCGATGCCCGCGAGGTGCAATGCGACGGCACCGAGGACCTCGTCGTCGAGGCGCTGGTGGCGATGGATGACCGATGCCCGACCGGCACGTCCGGATACCGCGACCGCCAGGGTCGAGGCCTCGCCTGCGTCACCTCGGTACCGTGACGATCTCGTGGACCCGCCGCCGCCACCGCCGCCACGACCGCCTCCATCGGGACCGCCACCACCACCGCCCTCTCCGTACATCATCGACGCCCGTCGCCCGCCCGGTTCGGGGATGGCCACCGCTGCGCTCGTGTGCGGGATCGTCGGCCTCGTGGGGTTCTTCTTCGCCATCCCCTCAGTGGTGGCCGTCGTCCTCGGCTTCGTCGCCGCCGACCGCGCCCGCCACCATCCGGGGCCGGGCGACGGGCGCGGCCGGGCAACGGCCGGCTGGATCCTCGGGCTGATCGGCCTCGCCGCGTTCGTCGTCTTCATCGTGGCCACGGCCGTCACCGGTGGGTTCGACGACGAGGACATCTCGGTGTTCAGCCTCGAGGTCGGCGATTGCGTCGACATGTCAGAGTCCGAGGAGGTCGAGGTGCTGCCAAGCCGAGCGTGCGACGGGTCCCACGATGCCGAGGTGTACCTCGTCGACGAGATGACCGAGGAGGGCGACGACTACCCGGGTCGTGACGCCATGGACGCCGAGGTCGACTCGGCGTGCACCGGATCGGCGTTCGAGGACTACGTCGGCACGTCGTACAGGGAGTCGATCTACGAGTACGACTCGCTGTACCCGACGGAGGAGGGGTGGGAGCTGGGGGATCGGGGATACGTGTGCCTGATCATCACTGCGACGGGTCGGCCGCTGACCTCATCGGTGGAGGGCAGCGGCCGGTGACGCTGGTAATCTCCGAGCTCCCGGGCGTTTAGCTCAGTTGGTTAGAGCGCCACGTTCACACCGTGGAGGTCGTCGGTTCGAGTCCGGCATCGCCCACAAACAGCCCTCTGACCAGGGCTTATAAGGGGCACCCGGGCTAAGCCCTGACCTTCTCAGTGCTAACGATGACCTCCACGCAAGGAGCCGCGTTGACACACCACCTGATCCGCTCACGAAGATCGTCCCCAGACTGGTTGGCCGAGGGTTACAAGTTGGTCGGCAATGTCTGGCGAACCACTGTTCATCCAGCGAGGACGAGACTTGTGCTGTCCGGCTGCCAACCCGAGGCGAGCTACACCCGGCTCACGCCGATCTGCGGACGGAAGGCGAAGGGATTGATGCCCAACGGAACGCCCGCCTGTGGTACCCATCTACGCTCCGCATCCGCGCTGGCCGACCACGCGAAGGCCGAGAGTGGCTGACGAACCGCCGTTCATTTCTCCGGAGGGGGACCGGGAGTTGACGGAGATGCAGGTCGCACCTGCCCAACGTGGGGACGCGGAACGGTCCCCCGACTCCCGGCCATCCCCCTCTGACGAACCGCTGTCCATCAGCCACCCGAACGCCGATGCGCGCAACTTCATGCACGGGTGGACCGACGAGGGTGCGCTGGTGGTCGGGTGCCTTCCGCGAGCGCTGTCCGCTGTGCGACCCCGCTGTCAGGAAGACTGGTGAGCCCTGACGAATCGCTGTTCGTTCAGGTGATCTTGTAGATGTGGATGGCGTTGCCGTCAGCGAATGAGTCGGTGAACTGCCCGCCGACCACGGGGATCGTGCGACCTTCGAACAGCACCTGGACCGAGGTTCCTGACACCGTGAACGTTCCGCTGCCACCGGTGGCGGTCGTGGCGCCAGCGATGATCGTGTCACCCATCCTGCGCGCCCGCACCGGGCCGCTCACTGCTTGGGGGGCGATCGGCATCGCCAGCTTCGGGGCGAGTTGCGGGATCTGGGTGTGCATCGTCGTCACCGTCTGGCGCAGCGCGGCGAAGCACGGGTCACGCAGGACGTGGTACGTCTCGGGGCAGGTGCCGCCACGGTGATGCGGGAAGTAGATGACCCCCTCACCCCCGGCGATCAGGACGTGCCACACCGCCGCCCGCACCTGGGCGGGTGTCGGCGGTGGCTGGCCGTTGGCCTCGTAGTTGCCGACCTCGACGAACACCCAGATCGGCTTGTGGACGCCGTCCAGCGCGTCCAACTGGCGCATCCGGTCGACCTCCAACCCGTAGTTGCGGGCCAGTCGGCACTGGGCAGTGGGGAGCGGGGCGACGACGCCGGTCACGAACACACCGCCCTGGTCGCCCTGGCAGGCGTCGGGGTCCATGTACCAGTAGGTGTCGACGGCGGTCACGTCGAGGCGGGGGATGTTGACGAAACGGGAGGCGTCGGCGTCGGACAGCCAGTCGGTCGGTCCGAACAGCACGCCCTTGGAGAAGTTGGCGAAGCGGGTCTTGTCGGACTTCTGGTCGATCTGCGAGTTGATGAGGGCGACACCCCCGGAGACGTTGTAGCGGTAGGTGATGTCGGCCTCGTCCTCGAACTCCCAGCCGGTGATCTTGGGCTGGTCGGCGACGGTGTAGTTGGCGAACACCGGGGTGCCGGACGGCACCAGGGAGAGGCTGCCGTTGAGCCGGACGTAGGTGTTGATGCCGAGCGCCTGGTCGTCGGCGAGGTCGCTGGACGACGACACCGACTCGTACCACACGGCGATCGGGAACGGTCCAGTGGGCGGCGACGCAAGGGGCGGCGGCAGCGTGGTTGTTGTGCTCGTTGTCGACGTGGACGTGGAGGTCGAGGTGGATGTGGACGATGTTGGGACAGGCAGCGTTGTCGTCGTGGGCGCGGGAGCGGCGGTGGGAGCAGTGGTGGTGGGAGCAGTGGTGGTCGTGACGTTGCGGCATTGCCGCAGCGGCACCGTGGTGGTGGTCTGACACTTGGGGGGCCTGGCCTCGGAGACCGGCGGCTGGGCGACCAGGGTGGCGACGGTGGCCGCTCCGATCAGGGTCGCCACGGCCAGGGGGGCGGGTCGGCGACGCATCGGCTACCACTCCGCTCGCGGCAGGCGGTCGACGCGCTCGGCGCGCAGTTCGGCGATGGCCGTGATGACCGGGTTGGGATCATCCTCGGGGTCGGCGTGCTCGCGGATCCAGATGAGGGATCTCGGGGAGAGGCAGAGATCCTGTCGCCACTCGATCTGGACCAACGGGTGAAGCTCCACGGCGCACCTTCTCCATGCTCGGTGCCCGCGATGTCGGTGCCCGCGATTGGTCGGTGTCCGCGATGGCTGGGGAAGGCCGATTGTCTCACACGCGTTGCCGTCGTGCCACCCCCCGGCGTGGACGTCGCCCCCAGTACCCGACCCGTCCGGTCAGAGCACAGCTCCCGGGAGCACGCCGCGAGGCGGCGAGGTGGTGGGGTGGTCGGCCCTGTTTCAGCAACGACCCGCGGAGGCCCGTGATGTTCGAACTCCCTGAGAACCTCGCCGTACTGAGCGCCGAGGAACTGCAGGCGCGCACGTGTCGTGGAGGCTGGCTGCCACCGCGCAGACGTGACATCACCCGCGTCGAACAGCTTCGAACGGCACGGCGGCCATCGCATACGGGAAAGCCCGTGATCTCGGGCAGGACGAAATCGACGACGCGGTGCATCGGTTCCCCAGGACACTCCGGACGATCGACCACGACCGTCCTCGATTTCACCCGTACGAAAACATGACCCACCAGCCCGCACCTGCTCACCAGGCCTCAGCCACTCTGCCGCCTCCGTCCGGCAACAACTGGCCGCCGCCGCCCGGGCCGTACCGGCCGACACAAGACACTCTCGACAAGGTGAGTGAACTTCGTGCATTGGCCTCACCCGTCGTCCGCCTCGAACATGCACTGACCTTCCACCGTGCTGTGCGCGTGCTCCTCCCGCACGAAGAGGTGCTCAAGCTCATGCACGGTGCACCGGAAGGTCGCTTCGCACGGGACACGGTGTTGCTTGTGATCACCGGACACCGCATCATCGTTGTGCCCGAGAAGGAAGCGGTCCCCGTGGATGCCTTCGGCTGGGACAACGTGGCCGTTGAAGGCGAGAACACGGGCACGGCGGGTGCGGTTCTCCGCCGAGTGCTCACCTGCCCGTGGGTGCGCTGGCAACCTCGACGCCCTCCGCCAATATCCTCCACGAGATGATCCGCCAATCGCCGACCCGATGCCCGAATGCCGCGCTGCGCCGTCGGCGTAGAGCACCCCCAGCCCCTTTGCGGAACGCTTTTCATCCACCCCGCTCCTCGCTGGCCGCCACCGCTCGGACCGCGACAGCGTGGCGGTACGTGCGCGGCGCAGCTGCCCAATCGGTCGGCCGCGGTCCCCTCCCCAACGTCCGACCGGTCGCAAACCAGCTGGACGGTGCTCTATCTCGATCGCCGCCGGGGGCGCGTCTTCTCGGCGTCGGGGCTCTCATCGGGGAGACTCCTGACGGCTACATGGCGATCCTGCGGCCAGGTGCCCTGTCGAAGCCGGTCAGCCGCGTCGCGCTGATGATGTTCGCGTGGCAGCATCGACACGAGATCCTTCGCTGGGGCCGCAGCCTGTACGACCAGCTCGTCGGTCGCGTCGATGTGTCGCCGGCTCGGGGGGTGCGGACCGGGTTGGTGCTGTTCGCCATTGCCTCGGACGAGCAGCTGCGCAATGCCCGGCAGCTGCGCAAGGTCGCGATGGTCGGCGACGAGGTCGACCTCGACGTCGACGAGTCGTGGCCACTGCTCCCACACGTGGTCCAGCGTGTGCGGTCGGTGAAGGGCGTCCGCCGTATCAAGGTCAACGGCGTCGAGGTCGCGCCACCGATCCCGGCGACCGCCCGGGACGTGCCGGCGACCAACGCCGAACGCGGCACGCTTGTGTCGCGTGGATCGACATGATTCGGTCGATCCAGGTGACACAAACGGCGGAGCGAGCCTACGGGATGAAGTAGTACGGATCAACGAGCTTGTGCGGGCAGCCGCCGTGGCCGCCCTCGAGGTCGGAGTTCTGGTCACCAACGTTGGCGATGATCGTGTACCCGTCGGCCTCGATGTCCGCGCTGGCGCCCGACTTGAACGGCACGATCGACGGCTCGCTTTCATCGTCGGGCGAGAAGTAGGCCTGCTCGAAGTCCGTGTACCCGGCATTGACGAGGTTCGCCTCGGTGACGGTACGCAACCGCTCGCCCCGCCCGGTGACGGAGAACGACGCGAAGTCGTTGGACCTGGCCGCCTCATAGACCGCCAGCACAGGCTCGATCGGCGGGATCGACTCGGTGTTGGCGTGTTCCGGTGAATAGGTCGTGAAGGAACGGGCTGTCGCGCAGGAAGTCGACCGACTTCATCCACTCGTAGTTGGACAGCGCCGTCTCGTCGATGTCCAGCACGAGCGCCGGCTGTTCGACACCGGCGACGGCGTTGAGCATGCAGTCCTCGGCGAGCGCCGCCATGGCCTGGAGGTCCTCCTCGTAGCGCCCGCTGTCGTGGTAGTCCTCGAGCTCTTTCTTGACCTCGGGTTTCTGTGAGTCGAGCGACGCCGCTGTGGGGGCTGGGCCGGGGTCAAGGCTGGCCGGAGGCCGGCGGAGCGGACCCTTGACGTCGGTCCTGTCGGTCGCGTCGCCAGCATCATGAGTTGAGCCCCGGCGGCCCCGCCGGGGCCTGCTTGCTTCGGTTGTGGCCGGGTGATGCGCACGTGCCCGGCTCCTACGTTCGGTGCTGTCAACGGCAATCGAGCGTGGAGGGATGAGCAGGTGCGCGTCAGTACCGCATTCAACAAGATCCTGGGCATCGTCGGGGCCACGGTGGCGGCGGTGACGTTCACTCCGGCGGGGATCGTGGTCGGGCTGCGGCGCCGCCGCTCGAAGCTGGTGTGCCCGTGTGGATCGAAGACCTGGGCGGTCTATGACCGGCACATCCGCCGCTGACGGCATCTCGATCTGGCCGGCTTGAAGCTGTGGTTGGAGGCAGAGATCCGCCGCCTCCAGTGTCGGGCCTGTGATCGGGTGCGCACCGAAGAGGTGCCGTGGGCGCGGCCCGGTGCCGTCACAGCCGCGACATGCAGGATTTGGTGGCGTTCATGGCGCAGCGGATGGATAAGACGACGATCACCCGACTGCTGCGGATCAGCTGGGAGGCGGTCGCCCGCATCGTCGTCGACGTCGTCACCGATCAGCTCCACCCTGGCCGTCTCGACGGCCTGTATCGGATCGGAGTGGACGAGGTCTCCTACCGCAAGGGCCACCAAGGCGGCCACCGACGCCAAGGCTGCCGGGGCCCGCCAATGCGTCGACCCGTTCCACGTGATCGAGCTGGCTAACCAGTCGATCGACAACGCCCGGCGAGCGACCTGGAACGTTGAACGTCGAGCTCACCCGAAGCCCCAACGGCCCCGGGGCCGGCCACCGAAGGGATCGCCACCAACTCCCACCCGGCGCCGGTGGGTCAAGCACACCCGTTGGGCGCTGCTCAAGGACCCCGACCAGCTCACCGAGGCGCAACTGGATGTCCTCCATACGCTCCGCCGCGAACGGTCGGTGCTTTATCGCTGTTGGCAACTCAAAGAAGGCCTGCGTGACATCTACCGGCTCCGCCGACCACAGGACGCACCCCGGCATCTCGTCTGCCGCGCCCGCTCCGATTCCGTCGAGGCGGGTCCAGCTCCACGTTCAGGGCCCGTCAGCGCGTCGAGCCCGATCAGCCGGTGTTTTACGGGCAGGGGGTCGACTGGATGGTGTTGTTCGTGAAGCTGATGTCTCGCCCTGCGAGGTTGGCGCCATTGTCGGCCACGACGCCGGTGGGGTGCTCACCGCCGGCGGTGGCGCAGATCAGGTTGTCGTGGACATGGAGGCCGTCCAGCAGGTGGGCCGGCGGGGTCGAGTCGGGCCGGTGCTGCTGGGTCCCGGTGATTCCGTTGTAGTTGCCGGACAGGCGGTTGCCGTAGACCTCGACGTTGGAGCTGGAGGCCACCGTGATGCCGCCGTCCCAGTACCAGCCGGCGCGGCGGAGCCCGTTGCCGTAGACCCGGTTGTTGCGGATGACGGCGTCCCGGCTGATCTCGTAGAGGATCCCCTCGGCGAAGTTGTCCTCGATCAGGTTGTGCTCGATGAGCGCGTCGTGGGCGTTGATGTCGGCCCACAGCCCCCGGCAGTCGTTGTCGTGGGCGTGGGCGTTGCGGATGGTGACCTGCCCGACGTCCCACTTCATGCCGCCGGCCTCATAATCACAGCCCGCGTGGAGGGTGTGGTTGCGGGCCAGCTCGGGCCCGTCGAAGGTAGTGGGGTCGCCGTCCAGCCCGTCCAGGAGGATCCCGGTGGCGGCGTTGCCGCCGATGCCGAGCTGGTCGTTGTCGTTGTAGTGGCCGCCGAGGATCCGCATGCCGTCGGCCGCTAGGAGGCCGGCCCAGCCGTTGTGCAGGGCCGAGACGTTGCGGACCACCCAGCCGCTGGCGTGCGACGCCGGCTGGATGGCCGCCCCCTGCCGGTCGCTGGCGTAGTCCCGGACGGTGACCGAGTCCAGGGTCACGCCGCTGGCGCCGCCGGAGAACGCCGACTTCAGGCTCCGCCCGCCGTCCAGCACCGCGCCCGGTTCCCCGCAGAAGGTGTCGCCCGACTTGGGCTGGACGCTGAAGTTGCGCAGGTGGGTGCCGGCCTTGATCAGGTAGGTGGTCCCGGCGGGGTGCGCGTCCACCACCCGCTGGGCGACGTCGCCGACGCCGATGGGCACCGCCGCCCCGCTCGCGCACGCGGTAGGAGGCGGCGGGGCGGGCGTGATAGGAGGCGGCGGGGCGGGCGGGGCAGGAGGCGGCGGAGCGGGCGTGAGAGGAGACGGCGGGGGGTGCGTGGTAGGAGGGAACGGGGGCTCACAGCCGGGCACACAGCCCGAGAGGGCGGCTCCGCCGGCCAGGGCGACCACGAGACGGGCCGCACCGACGACCCGGCGGCGCCGCGGGTGGCCCTGGCCGGGCGCCTGCTCGGCCTGGGCGCGCATGACGAGGACGTTACAGGGTTCGTCTGGCCGGCGCAGGCGGTGAAGGGCGAAGACGCCGAGATCGCTGAGGCCGGTGGCGATGTTGCGCAGGTGCCCGAGTGTCTCTGCCGGCAGGGGGCGGCGCCGGCGGGCCTCGGCCAGGACCGCGACCGACCGAACCGCCTTGGCGGTCACGGACGGGTTCCGGGTCGGCAGGACGAATGCTCGGTTGAGGAGTTGCGTTCGCGCTGCGCCGCGCGGGACCCGCAGCACCCCCCTGCACTCGGACCCTTGCCGCGGCCGCATGGACGGCGTTCAGACCGGCGCCGCCAATCAGTTCGGGAATTGCCGGGACGACCTACCCGCGGCGGCGCACCCGGCGGCCGAGCTGCAGCAGGCGCGGGTTCTCGATCCCGCCGGCGGCCAGCACCACCAGTCGTGCCCGCACGAAGCAGCGTGGAGCGGTCGTCGCGCCGGACCTCCACCCGGTCCACCCGGCCGTGGCCCTTCCCGGTCGCCAGGTCGACAATAGAGGGTGCAGCACCAGCGTGGGCGCGCCGGCGAGCTCCTGGTAGGAGCCCTCGAAGCCGGCGGTGCCGTGCTGGAACAGCGTGGTCTCGACCGCCTCCGGCGGCAGCGGCAAGGGTGGCGTGCGTGTCTGGTCGGCCCAGCGGCCGGGGTCGTCGTCGAACGGCCCGAGCTGGCACACCCTTTGGGCCTGGGCGTAGGAGGGGTCCAGGTGGGCACGGTCGAAGGGCCAGCCGGAGTGGCGGGTCCCGGGCCGAACCTCGACGGGTCCAGGGGGCGGGCCCGCCGACGTCTCGTCACCTGCGGCCACCCAGTGCCGGGTCGTCGCGCCGAACGCCCGCACCCGCGACTGATCGGGCGATCGACCCTCAGCGTGTGAACAACTCGACCCCGTCGGCATCGACGATCGTCCGCTCTTCAATCGGAACCCCTTCGGCCTCCGCGCCGGCCTTGTTGTCTCCGATGAGAGTCGGCGAGCGGCATCGTGCTTCTGTACTGTCTCGCGGACGCAAGCCTTGACGCGGGAGGGACCGTGATCAAGCGTGCCGTGATGACGGGGATCACTGGGCAGGGCCGCAGCGATCGCCGAGGGCCGTCAGCAGCACCTGTACCCGGCATCCTCGAGGCGCGCCGAGACTGGGGGTACGCCCCGGAGTACGTGGAAGCGATGTGGCTGTTGCTGCAACAGGACTCCTCGGACGACCTCGTGATCGCGACTGGGGTCACCTACAGCGTCGAAACCTCGTGAAGCTCTGCTTCGAGCATGTCGGGCTGGACTGGCAGGCATACGTCCGGCACGACTCCCGTTATGAACGTCCTGCCGAGGTCGACGATCTCGTCGGTGACGCGTCAAAGGCAGCGCGGATGCTGGGCTGGCGTGCGACGACCCTGACGCCTCAGCTGGCCGCGCTGATGGTCGATGCCGAATTGGCTGTGCGCTGACGAGGGCCTGCAGCAGCGTCGCGATGAGGCCGCTCGGCTGAGAGCGTCGTCCTCAAATGTCGCCGGCGTCGGCTCCGACGGTCTCCATGCCCGCGTAGCTCGCCGTCGTGAGTCTGCTGATCGAGGAACCATTGGTACGTCGACTCGATGCCGTCCGCGAGGTCGATCGACGGGCACCAGCCGAGGTTGCGCAGCTTCGAGACATCCAACACCTTGCGCGGGGTGCCGTCGGGCTTCGACGTGTCGAACGTCAGCTCGGCGCCGGGATACACGACGTCGCGCACCTTCTCGGCGAGCTCACGAATGCTGAGGTCCAGCCCGGTGCCGACGTTGAGGTGGCCGTCGTCGCTGTAGTGCTCCATCAGGAAGAGGCAGGCATCCGCCAGATCATCGACGTGCAAGAACTCTCGCATGGGTGATCCGGTGCCCCAGATCTCGACATCTGCGCGCCCGGCCACCTTTGCCTCGTGAAACTTTCGTATCAGGGCTGGCAGCACATGGCTGGAATTGAGATCGAAGTTGTCGTTCGGGCCGTAGAGGTTCGTCGCATCGCGGAGATGAAGTCGCAGCCGTACTGTCGGCGGTAGGCCTGGCAGACTTTGATGCCGGCGATCTTGGCGAGTGCGTACCACTCGTTCGTCGGCTCGAGCGGTCCCGTCAGCAACTGTTCCTCGGTGATCGGTTGAGTGGCCTGGCGGGGGTAGATACACGAGGAGCCGAGGTACAACAGCTTCTTGCTGCCGTACTCGTGGGCGGCGTGGACGACTGTCCCGTGGATCATCATGTTGTCGTAGATGAACTCGGCCGGGCGGGTGCTGTTGGCGAGAATGCCCCCCACGGTCCCGGCGACGAGGAACACGTACTCAGGGCGGTTGGCCTTGAACCAATGCGACACCTCGGCCTGGTTGCGCAGGTCGAGCTGAGATCTGGTGACAGTCCGGATGTCGGTGAACCCGGCCGCTCGCAACCGCCGCAGAACTGCCGACCCGACCAGTCCGGCGTGTCCTGCCACGTAGACGCTTGATGTGCGATCGATGGGGTTGTACACGGGTCCTCCGTAGTTGCGTATCGCAATGGTGGTGGCGAACGCCGGTGGCCCACCGAGCTCAGCTCAGCGGCCGACGATTCGCAGCCTCTCGATGATGCAGTTGGTGCGTTCCACCGAGCACTGGGCGAGGCGATCGCGGTTGGGACGGAGAACAGTCGGCCAGCTGGGGAGGATTTCGTCCCGAGTTCGTGAGCGGCGAGCGCATGGCCGAATCGCTGGAGGTGCTGGCGACGATCGTCGCGACCGTCTGATGGCGACCGAGCCCGAGCCCCTCGGCCGCCGAGGGCCGTACGGCGCGCTCGGCGGGAGCCAGCCGCCCGACGGGCAGATGGCGATGCTCTGGGTGCTCAACCTGTCCGACGGCGGGCACTCGCTGCTCGACATCGCCAGCGGTCCGGGCTGCCGTTCGCCACGGTGAGTGCCGCGGCCGCGCGGGTCGAGGCGCACGGTCTGCTCGCTGACCTCGGACCGGAGGACGGCTGAGGGGCTACGCCGGCGGGGGGCTCTGCATCGGGCGAATGCTGATGTCCGTGACCTCGGCGGTCGGGGCCAGTATCAGGGCGTTGAGAACGGCCGCGGCGACGTCGCTCGGCTGGAGTAGAAGCTCAGGGCGATACGGCTTGCCCTCGGCGGCGTGGATCCTGGCCTGCGTGGGACTCGCTGTCCGCCCGAGGTACACGCTCAACACCCGCAATCCGTCCTTGTTGACCTCGTCGCGCAGGCTGTCGGCGATGGCCTTCAGCGCGTGTTTGCTCGCGGCGTACCCGCCGATCCCGGCGCGCGCGATCACGCCGATGCTGGAGTTGATGAACACGATTTGCCCGCGGGCCAGCCGTAGCTGAGGCAGCACCGCCTGTGTGAGCAGGTACGGCGCGCGGACATTGGTTCGATACTGCCGGTCGACCTCGGCGACAGGCATGGTTTCGAGCTCTCCGATGGCGTGGACGCCGGCGCTGTGCACGAGGACGTCGATCGGACCGACGTCGAGACGCAACTGCTCGCTGAGGCGCAACACCCCGTCGTCGTCCATCAGATCGACGACGTAGCACGTGGTCTCGGCGCGGTCACCGGCGGCTTCGGCCGTCTCCGACAGCGTCGCCGCGGTACGGCCTACAAGACAAAGCCGCGCTCCCTCCGCGGCGAGCGCGAGAGCGATCCCTTGGCCGACACCGCTACCGGCGCCGGTGACCACGGCCGTTCTTCCGTCAAGGCTGCCCATCCGCATCGCTCCTCGCCCGCACTTTAGAAGCGTCCGTCGAGCGTCGCGGCCACATGTACGGGCTTCGTCTGGCCGGCGCAGGCGGTGAAGGGCGAAGACGCCGAGATCGCTGAGGCCGGTGGCGATGTTGCGCAGGTGCCCGAGTGTCTCTGCCGGCAGGGGGCGGCGCCGGCGGGCCTCGGCCAGGACCGCGACCGACCGAACCGCCTTGGCGGTCACGGACGGGTTCCGGGTCGGCAGGACGAATGCTCGGTTGAGGAGTTGCGTTCGCGCTGCGCCCGCGGACCCGCAGCACCCCCCTGCACTCGGACCCTTGCCGCGGCCGCATGGACGGCGTTCAGACCGGCGCCGCCAATCAGTTCGGGAATTGCCGGGACTGTCGCGGCGAGGCAGCGAGCTGCCAGCGCGGGTTCTCGATCCGCCGGCGGCCAGCACCACCACGCGTGCCACGGTCGGAGCCAGCAGCGCGGGCGTCGGCGCCACCCGGTCCACCCGGCCGTGGCCCTTCCCGGTGTGCAGCACCTGGGCGCGCCGGCGAGCTCCTGGTGGGCGCTCGAAGGGCCGCCCTGGAACATGTCTCGACCGCCTCCGGCGGCAGCGGCAAGGTGGCGTTGTCTGGTCGGCCCAGCGGCCGGGGTTCGTCGGGGCAGGGGGGGCCCGCCGACGTCTCGTCACCTGCGGCCGCACCCAGTGCCGGTCGTCGCGCCGAACGCCCGCGCCCGCGACTGATGCGGCAGGTGGATCGGGGAGCCGACGCTCTGACCCCGGTTCCGCCGCTCCGCGCGGCGTTCCATGTCCTTGCCGCCGCTTTCGAGCAGCCAGACCGGGCGCCGTTGCCGATCGGCTCGCCGGCCACGCTGGTCCCGGCCGGCCCCGCCCCGACGATGCAGACATCCACCTCGACCTGCTCATCGCCGGCAAGCTCCCGCCCATCCGACAGCACTCCGCTGCTCACCCTTCCGTCCACGATCTGCGCTGGCACACACTCACGATGTACCGTCATGCCTGGATTCTGGTGGAGTGGGAAAGAGCGGGAACTGGTGATCGATCCGCCATTCAACGATCGGTGGCAGGGAGAATCAGACGCCACATGGGGCGACCGCCCCGGCTTCCGGCCGACCTCGCGCGCGTCCCCGGCCGCGGCGCCGGCCCCCGAGAGGGTGCCGCTGTTCGTCTGCGTCGGCCGGCTCATCCCCCAGAAGGGCACCGACCTGTTGATCCGTGCGTTGGCGGTCTACCGACGGCGGTTCGCCCCGTGCGTCCTGTGGGTCATCGGTAACAGCCCCGAGCGGGAGTCCCTGGTCCAGCTCAGCCGTCGGCTAGGCGTCGAGGGTCGCGCCCTGACGCGGGTGCGCCGGTGGTGGCGTCGCCGATGACGGGAGCGGTCGGCACGATTGTGCACGACGGCGTGAACGGGATCGTCGTGGACCCGAGGGACGCGTCGGCGCTGGCCGAGGCGATGCACCAAGCCGGCGGAGACATCGCGCGCTCTTCGCGAGGGCGTCCGGCGGACCAGCGCGGCCCTGCACCCGGAGGCGGCCGGCCAGGTGATGCTGAGCGCGGTCGCGCGGGCACGGGCGGGCACACCGCGAAGGATGCGAAGCAAGCCAGCGGCCGGAGTCGTCCACGGCCGACCAGACGAAGGGGTGCAGCCGTGCAGACTGAAGAGGTGCCCGTGGGCCAAGCGCTCAACCTGCGTGTCGGCGAGATCGTCGAGGTCCGCAGCGAGGCCGAGATCCTGGCCACCCTCGACGCCAGGGCCGAGCTGGAGTCGCTCCCGTTCATGCCCGAGATGCTGCAGTTCTGCGGCCGGCGGTTCCGCGTGGACAAGCTGGCGGTGAAGCTGTGCGACACCATCGGCTCGACCGGCATGTACCGCATGCACAACGCCGTCCACCTGGAGGGGCTGCGCTGCGACGGCCAGGCGCACGGCGGCTGCCAGGCCGGCTGCCTCATCTACTGGAAGGAGGCGTGGCTCAAGCGGGTGCCCGCAGACGGGCACGACCGGGCCGACACCCCCTCCGGCCCGGCCTCCGAGCCGGCCGCGCCGCGCTGCACGCGCGCGACCCTGCTGGCGGCGACCCGCAAGGGCGGCGACGCCCCGGACGATGAGCGGCTCTCGTGCCAGGCGACCGAGCTACTGCGGGCGGCGCCCACACGCGTCCCCCCCTGGAACGTCAACCAGTATGTGCTGGACGTGCGGTCCGGCAACGCCAGCTTGCTCGCCACGATCCGCGCCATCGCCATCGGGATGTTCAACGAGTACCAGGATTTCAGCCGGAGGTTCGTGCCGAGGCCGCTGCGGATCCGGGGCGGCATGCGGCTCCCCTTCATCGCCGGGAGACTGGAGAAGACCCCCGACGGCACGCTCGACTTGCAGCCCGGGGAGCCCGTCCGGATCAAGAGCAAGCAGGAGATCGTCAGCACGCTCGACGTCAACAACAGCAACCGGGGGCTGTCGTTCGACCCCGAGATGCTGTGGTACTGCGGCCGGGAGGCCAGCGTGCTGCGGCGGGTCGAGCGGGTCATCGACGAGCGGACCGGCAAGCTGCTGCGGCTCAAGCGCCCCTGCATCGTGCTGGAGGGGGTGACCTGTCGCGGCGACTACCACCGGTGCTGCCCGCGCGCCGACTACCCATACTGGCGGGAGGTCTGGTTGGAGCGGGTGGAGTGAGGCCCCTGCTGGGACCGCTGCGCGACCTGCGAACGCTCGTCCGGTTCGTCCGGGAGCGAGGGGTGGGGCACGCCGCCCGCGTCTGCGCACTGGCCGTCCGGGGCCGCTGGATGGCGGCGGCCGACCGCCGCCGCGAGGCCCCGTTTGGCGTCAGCAGCGAGGGAAGCATCGCTCTGCGCGAGCTGGCCATCGACAGCGAGAACCGCGCGCTCGGGTTCCGCTACGTGCCATCCCCGGGCCTGCTCGTCGACACGCTGCTCTTCAACATCGGGGAGGATCTCGGCCGCTTCAGTTTCGTCGACTTCGGCTCCGGCAAGGGCCGCGTCCTGCTCGTTGCCTCGCACTATCCGTTCGGCGAGGTCGTCGGCGTGGAGTTCTCTCCCACACTGCACGAAATCGCAGACGACAACATCCGCAAGTACCAGAGCCCGGCACGGCGCTGCCAGAACGTCCGCTCGGTGTGCGCCGACGCCGCCACCTTCGCGCTTCCGGAGCATGACTGCGTGCTCTACTTCAACAACCCGTTCGCGGAGCCGGTCTTCGCCCGTGTGCTCGGCAACGTCCGAGCAGCCCACGAGCGCTCGCACCGCAAGCTCCATGTCCTGTACCAGCAGCTTGCCGGCGAGCTCGAGACCGACCGCACGCACAACCTCGCGATGCTCGAGCGCTCGGTATTCCTTCGCGAGCGGCAAGTCGGCTTCCCTTCACACCGCTCACGCTGCCTACTGGGTTCCTACGAGCTACGGATGTTCGAATCCGTCGATCCGCCCTCGGCGTAGCCGTCCATGCCGCTCAGCCGGCGCATCACCGCGCCCGAACCGTCGCCCACACGAACCGCCAGATCCTGGAAACGTCCTGCCCAGATGATGGTTGTCGCCGCCTGTCTGGGCGTCACGCGGATGGGCGCGGACCTGGCTCCTCGGCCAACGCGGTTCTTGACGTTCACCCGGAAGCTGGAGCGCTTGCCGCGTGCGGAGCCCGTTGACCGTGGCCGCCCGTCGAATGCTGACTCCGTCGGCCACTGTGCGCCACGTCCGTCCGCCGTCGGCGGAGCGCTGGACGATGTGATCGGTGATCGTCGCACCACCGTTCGACGGCGCCGCCAGCCAGGTGAGCCTGGCGGCCTAGTTGGCGCCGGCGTCTTCACCGTTCGATGACCGTGGTAGCCGTCTACCTCGGGATGACCGCGGCGAGCGCCGACCAGGGTCCTCGGCCGACGCGGTTGAGGGCGGCGACTCGGAACCAATACCGGTGACCGTTGGTGAGTCCGCCGACGGTAATGGTGCGGGCGGTGGAGACGCCGTCGTTGATCGTGGTCCAGGTTCGTCCACCGTCGGCGGAGCGCTGCACGATGTAATCGGTGATCGTCGCACCACCATTGGACAACGGCCCCAGCCAGGTGAGCTTGGCGGCCGTGTTGCCACTGGTCGCGGTGAGCGAACGCGGCGCACTAGGCACGGTGGCGGGCACGGTGGACGACGCCGCCGACCAGGCTCCTTGGCCGACGGGGTTGATGGCGGCGACGCGGAACCAATAGCGGTGACCGTTGGTGAGTCCGCCGACAGTGATGGTGCGGGCGGTGGAGACGCCGTCGTTGATCGTGGTCCAGGTTCGTCCACCGTCGGTGGAGCTCTGCACGATGTAATCGGTGATCGTCGCACCACCATTGGGCAACGGCTTCCGCCAGGTGAGCGTGGCGGCGTTGTTGGCACTGGTCGCGGTGAGCAAACGCGGCGCACTGGGCACGGTCGCCGGGAGGATCGTCGTGGTCGGGGAGTCCGTCGTCGTCGGGTCGACCGTGGTCGTCGTCGGGTCGACCGTGGTCGTCGTCGGGTCGACCGTGGTCGTCGTCGGGTCGACCGTGGTCGTCGTCGGGTCGACCGTGGTCGTCGTCGGGTCGACCGTGGTCGTCGTCGGGTCGACCGTGGTCGTCGTCGGGTCGACCGTGGTCGTCGTCGGGTCGACCGTGGTCGTCGTCGGGTCGACCGTGGTCGTCGTCGGGTCGACCGTGGTCGTCGTCGGGTCGACCGTGGTCGTCGTCGGGTCGACCGTGGTCGTCGTCGGGTCGACCGTGGTCGTCGTCGGGTCGACCGTGGTCGTCGTCGGGTCGACCGTGGTCGTCGTCGGGTCGACCGTGGTCGTCGTCGTCGTCGGGGTCGTCATCCCGCCCGCGAGATCCACGACCAACGCCCAGTCGCTGCTGCCGTCCTGATGCGCCGGCGGGTAGGAAACCGACCGGTTCGTCTGGCGTGCCTCCGAATCCGAGATGTCGACATAGCTGCTGGTGGTCGGGTCGAACCATCGCAGCCGCACCGGGTTGGTCCCCGCGATCACCGTCGTGTCCACGACGACGTCGCGGGACGAGGGAAAGTAGGCGACCGCAGCGGTGTCCGACCAGCCGGCCGCGGCCTTCGTGTCACCACTGCCGGTGCCGGTCGTCAGGAAGGACCCGTCGTCGGGAGCCCACGTCGGGTCGGCGACGAACGCGTCGAGCAGCTTCCACGCGTAGGACTGCTGGACGGTATGGGAATGCCCTTGGACCTGCTGCCAAGTCAGGCCTTCCGTATAGAGGCCGCTGAGGCCGAATCGCCACCAGTCCTCGTGTCCGTAGTTGATGAGGGAGCCGCCCTCGAGGAACGTGGCATATGACCGCTCGCGGAGCTGCTGGGGGGCGTCCGCGCCGTAGTGCGGCGCTCCGTCGTAGGGGGGTTCGCAGTCGCCGACGGGGACCGTGGGGACCTCGGCGTAGCCGGCCTCTGCGATCTCCGTCGAGTTGTTCCCAAACTCGTACCAGGCGTTGATCGTCGCGTTGAAGTTGGTCGTGCCCAACCAGCCCTGCTCGTTGGTCGAGGAGCCGCCGCCGACCTCCAGCCAGCGGACCGGGCGAGCGGAGGCACCTTCGGTGTCGTTCACGCCGTGGAAGAAGGCGTCGATCCGCTGGCCCACAGTTCCACCCGTCGTGACGCTCGTGTCGTCGATCATCACGTGCCACCCGACATTCGGCACCGACAGGTAGCGGGTGGCGACAGCGACGCCGGCGTCGTACATGTCCGTGTTGGTGACGGCCTCCCAGTCGGCGCGGGGGACGCCGAGACCGCCGTCGAGGCTCATCCACGCGAAGATGCCGAGGCGCTCCGCTTCGGAGACGAGATGGTCCAACGACGCCCACGCCGGGCCGAGCCCCGAAGCCCACGGCGTCCCGTTCCAGAACGCTTGGCTCGTCGCCTTGTGTTGATACGTCGGCGACCAGTCGGCGCCGTAGTAGGCGCCGCCGCCGATCCATACCGTGACGCCGTCGAACCCGTTGACGGCGAGAGCCTCGAGCGCGGACGTGATCTCCGCGTCGGAGAGGTTGGACGCCATCCCCCACGACGAGAATGTCCGTATCAGGTAGACGTCGCCATACTGGTCGAGGACCTTGCGGTTCGCGATCGACGTCGGCCAACGCGGGTCGGATGCGTCAACGACGACATTCGTCGGCGTGCGGGCAGCGGCAGTCACCCTGAAAGGGGCGCCGCCTGGATCATCTGATCCGGCCACAGTCAGCCCGAACACGGACAGCGTCGTCGCCGCTACCGTCGCCGCCACCGCAGCAATCCCAAACCGCCGCCCATCCACAATGTTCACTGCGAGTCCTCCCGCCCGATCGGAACGCTGGACATGCCTACCACGTCTCGGTGCCACGGGCCAGTGACGGTTCACCAAGCAGCGACTTCAACACGGTCCACCTTTCGTTGACGGTGAGTCCCTGCCAGCGAGCCTCGACGGTCTCGGTGGTCCGCGTTCCGACGCCGACGGCGCCGAACTCCAAATCGAGGTCAACGCCTCCAACGCCTCGACCGTCTCCGCCGTCCACCTGCAGTCCTCGCCAGCGCGGCGGGCGGTCAAACCAGCGAACGGCATCCGGCCGGAGTGGCACCAGTTTGCGGTCCTCGACGCGAGCTCCGCCACCCCTGACCCGGATGCCAGCCCCGAGTACACCTTCACGTACCGGCTGACCCGGATGAACGACTACCACCCGGTGCTGGCCCCGCCAGGCTGACCACCACCCATCGAGCAGTGCCGCGCGCAGCGGTTCGCCAGTCACCGACTTCGGGGTCGAACACCCCGAAGTCGGTGGCGAAGTCGCAGCAGCACCAGCTCATGCCCCGTCGCTCGGCCTCGGTCGGACCGACGCCGCCCCGTTTGGGTGCGGCTTGGTCCGCGCATTGGCGAACCCCGTCGCCACAACGCGGACACAGGCCGATGAAGCGATCGGCGTTCAGGGCCCGGCGTCGTCGATTGACGAGAGCAGCCTGCTGAGATCGCCGACAAGTCGGTCGACGGCGGTTCGAGGCAACTCGGCGAGCGCTTGGTTTTCGACGGCGAGGAGTCGCTTGACGAGTTGTGGGACCCGCCGCCGTGCCGGTCTCGGTGAGCACCAGCACTCGGCCGCGCATGTCTTCGGGGTCGAGTCGGCGCTGTAGCCATCCGGCCGCTTCGAGCCGGTCCAGGCGAGGGGTGAGGGTGCCGGACCCGACCATCATCGTTCGGCGCAGGTCACGTGGTCGCAGGCCGGCCGGCTTGCGCCACAGGCTGGCCAGTACGTCGATGTCCGCTGTTGTCAGCCCGTCCGGGCGGAGTGCCCCGAGGCGGCGGACCTCGAGCAGGCGCTCGATCCTGGACACCCGCCCGAGCAGCGCCATGCCGGTGAGGTCCCAGTCCGGGTGCGCGTTCCGCCACGTTGCGACGACTCTGTCCACGTGATCCTCCATCGCCAGGAACGCTACTGCACTTTGGTCTTGACTGTCGATATCGACAGAGTTATTGTCGATATCGACAGATTAATCGTTCTCTCCCTAGAGGTACCCGATGCCCGACGTCACCGTCCACTGCACCCAGACCGTGGGGGGCGGCAGCGTGGACGTGGTAGAAGCCGGCGCCGCCAATCAGTTCGGGAATTGCCGGGACGACCTACCCGCGGCGGTGCACCCGGCGGCTGAGCTGCAGCAGGCGCGGGTTCTCGATCCCGCCGGCGGCCAGCACCACCAGTCGTGCCCGCACGAAGCAGCGTGGAGCCGTCGTCGCGCCGGACCTCCACCCGGTCCACCCGGCCGTGGCCCTTCCCGGTCGCCAGGTCGACAATCGAGGGTGCAGCACCAGCGTCACGTTGGGCGCGCCGGCGAGCTCCTGGTAGGAGCCCTCGAAGCCGGCGGTGCCGTGCTGGAACAGCGTGGTCTCGACCGCCTCCGGCGGCAGCGGCAAGGGTGGCGTGCGTGTCTGGTCGGCCCAGCGGCCGGGGTCGTCGTCGAACGGTCCGAGCTGGCACACCCTTTGGGCCTGGGCGCAGGAGGGGTCCAGGTGGGCACGGTCGAAGGGCCAGCCGGAGTGGCGGGTCCCGGGCCGAACCTCGACGGGTCCAGGGGGCGGGCCGCCCACGTCTCGTCACCTGCGGCCACCCAGTGCCGGGTCGTCCCGCCGAACGCCCGCACCCGCGACTGATGCGGTAGGTGGATCGGGGAGCCGACGCTCTGACCCCGGTTCGGCCGCTGCGCGCGGCGTTCCATGTCCTTGCCGCCGCTGTCCAGCCAGACGCGGGCGCCGTTGCCGATCAGCTCGCCGGCCACGCTGATCCCGGCCGGCCCCGCCCCGACGATGCAGACATCCACCTCGACCTGCTCATCGCCGGCAAGCTCCCGCCCATCCGACAGCACTCCGCTGCTCACCCTTCCGTCCACGATCTGCGCTGGCACACACTCACGATGTCCGACATGCCGGAGAACCCGGTGTCGTGCGAGAATACCGAGGTCTCGTCGCCGATAGGGCGGTGGTCCGCGAGACAGGGAGAACTCGGTGATCGATGCGCCGACGGATGCGGCAGCCAACGATCGATGGCCGGCGGAGACGGACGAGTCGTGGGGCGACCGGCCCGGCATCGTGGCGTCCCTGCTGCGCTACCGCGAGGTCGTGGTCGCGGCGACCGTGCTTGGGGCGGTGGCCGGCTACGGCATCGCGCAACTGGCTCCCGTCCGCTACCAGGCCGACGCCGCCCTGATCCTCTCCGACCCTGGCGGCCCAAGCGTCCTCGGCGGCGGCGACGTGCTGGAAAGCATCGATCGCGAGGTCCACCTGGCCAAGCAGGCGGACATCATCACCTCCACGGTCGTGCTCGAGCGTGCCCTCGAGCTCCTCGGGAGCCGTCAGTCGCCCGGTGATGTCAGGGGCGAGCTCAACGTGCAGCCCGCGGCGAACCTGGCGAGTATCGCGATCGTCGCGACCAGCGCCGATCCTGGGTCGGCGGCCGCACTGGCGAACGCGGTCGGCACCGCCTACGAGCAGGTCACGGAGGAACGCGCGGCCGCGGACGCGAACCGTGCGATCGCCAGCCTCGAGAAGCTCCGGGACCGCTTCCAGGCGAACCTCGACGCCAGCCCCGAGTCCCCGGACGGCCGGCTGACCCCCCATCAGCAGCAGCTGGTCGGCCAGATCGCCGACATCGAGCAGCGCGAGCTGGACATCACAGCCCAGGCGGCGGTGTACGCCTCCGGGGTGGAGTACTTCGAGCGGGCCGAACCACCCACCTCCCCATCGGAGCCCAAACCCAGGCTGGCCGCGGTACTGGGCGGGTTGGTGGGCCTGCTCGCGGCGGGGGCGTGGGCGTGGTGGGCGGCAGCACGCGACCAGCGCGCCGAGGGCCGGGGCGAACCGGCCCGGATCCTCGGAGCGCCGCTGCTCGGCGAGGTGCCACGGCCACGCGCCCCGCACGCGGCGACGGGCAAACGGGTCACCCCGCCGGCGCTCGACCAGACCCTCGAGGACGCCTATCACCTCGTCGTCGCCTCGATGGAGCACGAGCTGGCCGGAGTCGGCGGAAAGTCGATCGCAATGACGAGCGTCGGGCCGGCCGCCAGCAGGACCTCCACCGTGCTGAAGATCGCGAACGCCGCATCGCAGGAGAACCGGACGATCCTGCTGATCGACGCGGACGTGCGCATGCGGCGCCTCTCTGAACGCGTCGACTTCGCCCAGGTCGCTTCTGAGCGCAATGGCCACGGGGCTTCCCATGCCGCGGGGTGAGTCCGTCGGCGCCAAGGAGTACATCGACCGGCTCGTGTCGACCGATAGCGGCATGGTCCTACCGGTCGCCTCCAACGGTACCGACCCCTGGCATCCGGCGGGCTCCTACCGTGCTGCGGACGTGGGCCACGCGGTGCGGGCCATCGGGGAGATGTTCGACCTCGTGCTGATCGATACGCCAGCGGTCCTGTCGTCCTCCAAGGCCCTCGGTGTTGCCGGACAAGCCGACGGTGTCGTGCTGGTCGTCTCCCATCGGGTCGCGCTCAGCCGCCTGCGCGACGTCCGCGACCGCCTCGCCTTCGTCAAGACGCCGCTGATCGGCTACGTGTATGTCCGGCCGCGCGGCCTCGGCGTGCGCATGCCCTGGGGGTGGGTCACGCGCCCGCGTGCGCCGCAGGTCAGCGGGTAGAGGGTAAGGGCTGCACGAGATGGGGGGGCCAGGTACCGGGCAGGCCGGCGCGGCCCGGTCGAGTCGCACGACCCTCACGGCGCAGACCGCGTCCGGGCTGAGCTGGTTCTACCTGTCCACGATGACGGTCATGGTGGCCAACCTCGCCTACACCGCGACGCTCTCGCGGCTGCTGGCGCCGGCCGTCTTCGGGCTCGTGGCGGTGGCCAACCTGGTCGTCCTGTTCGTCCAGTTCTTCGCCCGCATGGGGCTCGGTTCGGCCCTGGTCCAGAAGCCGGACCTGTCCGAGGAGGAGATCAGGGCCGCCTCCACCGCCGGCATCGCTGTCGGCCTGGCGTGCCTGGTGTTGGTGTGGATCCTCGCCCCTGCCCTCGCCACCTTGTTCCGGGCACCGGGCCTCCCGCCCGTCCTGCGTGGTCTGAGCGTGTCGTTCGTGTTCATGGGCTGGTCCATGACGGGACTGGGCCTGCTGCGCCGTGAGCACCGCTTCCGCGCCCTGTCGATCATCTTGGCGGGCACATACGTGTTCGCTTACCTCGTCGTGGGTGTGGGCCTGGCCCTGCTAGGGGCCGGCGTCTGGAGCCTGGTGGCGGCGTCGGTGGCGCACACGGCGGCCCTGGCGATCTCGCAGTACGCCATCGTCCGGCATCCGCTTCGGCCCGTGCTCCGATGGGAGCCGTACCAGGCGGTCTGCGGCTACGGGGCACGCCTGGCGGGCGCCCACCTCTTGGACTACGGGGGCGGCAACCTCGACACCTTGACGGTCTCCCGTGTGGCGAGCACCTCGGTGCTCGGCGAGTACACACGGGCGTACTACCTGGTCTTCCAGCCGCTCACCAACTACCTGGCGCAGGCGCTGACGAATGTGCTGTTCTCGACCCTCAGCCGCATCCAGCAGGACCTGGGCCGCCTGCACCGTGCCTATTTCAGCGTCTTGTCGATCGGGAACTTGATGCTGTTCCCGATCTGCGCCGGCATCGCGGTGGCGGCGCACGAGCTGGTCCTGGTCGTGCTCGGCCCGCAATGGAACATGGCGGTCGGGCTGGTCCCGTGGTTTGCTCTCGCGGGTGGCTGTCATGTCGTCTCCCAGCTCACGCAGCTGCTGGCGGACGCGCGCGCGGAGCTGAACCGGTCGCTGGTTGTCCAGGCGGCCTACATCGTGGCGCTGGCCCTGCTCCTGCTGATGGTGTTCCCCTTCCGGTCCGAGGGAGTTTGGGTGTTCGCCGCGGCCGTGGCCGGCGCGGAGCTGCTCCGGTACGTGGGCTACCTCGCCCTCGCCCGGCGCGTCCTGGAAATGCCGTCGGCTCGGATGTGGGAGGCGCACGTTCCGGCGGTGTTCGCCAGCGCCGGCGTGGCCCTGGCCGTCGCCGCCGCCAGGTGGGCGCTGACTGACTACGTTCGACCCCTGGTCGTTCTCGGGGCCGAGGCCGGAGCCGGAGCGCTTGCGCTGGCGCTGTGCATCCGGTTCTGCCCTCTGAAGGCCGTCCGCTCCGAGCTCTGGATGCGCCTTGACGCGGCTGGTGTGCTCGGCGAGGTCGGTGGCCGGCGCTGGCGGCTGGCGTCGCTCGTGCTGGGGGCGCAGGACCCGGCGCCGGCGCTGGAGGGAAGACCGTGAGCTCTGTGCTCCTGCTCGGTCCGGCTCTCCTGGTCGTGGGCGGGCTGGGCATCGCCGTGCTCGAGGTACTGATCAGGCGGGCGGATGTCGCGGCCGCCCTGGTGCTCGGCTCGGCGGTGGTGCAGGCGTTCTTCGTGGACAGGGTGCCGGCTCTGGTACTGCCGGGGGGAGTCCAGGTCTACGTCACCGACGTGGTGCTTTCGCTGGTCGTGGGGGCCGCGGTGCTACGGCTCCTGCGGCACCGGCACTTCGACCGGTATCAGCGCTGGCTGCTGCTCCTCAGCGTCCTGCTGCTCGTTTCGCTCATCCGAGGCGTGCCGGCGTTCGGCATCCAGGTGACCGTCAACGATTTCCGCCACTACCTGTACTTCGCTGGGGTCGCGATCTACTTCGCGACGTTCCCTCCCGCCGTCTGGCTCTATGACCGGATCGGGCGCATCTGGCTCGCAATGAGCATCCCGATGATGGTGCTCGTCGGCCTGCGTTGGCTGGCGGTCTTCGCCGGAATCAATCTCGGGGTGCCAGCCGAGAAGTCCGGCGCCGACGCCGCCATCCGGGTGATCGACGGGCCGTTCACCTTCTTCCTCGCCCACGCCTTCGTGCTCACGATCCCCGCCTTGTTGCGCGGCGAGCGGGAACGCTGGATCCGTTGGATCAGCGTCCCGCTGCTGCTGTTCGTGCTGCTGCTCAACCGCCGGACGGTCTGGCTGGCGATCGTGATCGGAGTCGCCGTTCTCGTGCTGCGCGATCGGCGGCTCGGCCGCCGTGCGCTCCTGCTCGTCACACTCGGCGCCTTGATGACGGCTGTGGCATTCGTCTGGCTCGGGGGACTCCAGGAGGGAAGCGACCCCGTGGTCCGATCGGGCTCAGGGAACCTCACCTGGCGTGTAGAGGGCTGGTCGGCACTGTTCGACGCCTGGTCACGCAAGGCGACGGACTGGGCGATCGGACAGCCCGTCGGCAGCGGCTTCACCCGTGAGGTCGAAGGCTCCGAGGTGACGGCACATCCGCACAACTTCTACATCGAGATCATGATTCGGACCGGGCTCGCCGGCCTGCTGGCCCTCATCGCGCTGACCGCCGGATTGCTGCGGGCCCTGTGGCATACGCCGACTCGCGACGCAGGGCTGCTCGGGCCCGGGGTACTCCCGGCGTTGCTGGCCATGCAACTCATCTGGTGCCTCACCTGGGTGCCCGGCACCGAGCAGGGCATCGTCACCGGCCTCGCCATCGCCGTGGCTGCCGCACAGGCTTCTGGGCGGAACCGGTACGCGAGGTCGATCTCACCGACCGCGGGCGGCGAGCTGACGCCGATCGGTACCGGCAGGCGGTGAGCGCCGGCATGCCACCCGAATGCGACCGGCGCGAGCGATCGCGGCCAAGTTCCGTCAGCGTGGTGGTCGCCGCTTACAACGCCACCGCGACCCTCTGCCGAGCAGCG
Organism: uncultured Acidimicrobiia bacterium; assembly: GCA_963719775.1. GTDB lineage: Bacteria > Actinomycetota > Acidimicrobiia > Acidimicrobiales > Ilumatobacteraceae > JALZMG01. The sequence goes on along the minus strand of CAVRCY010000013.1, from coordinate 28,294 downwards.
CGAGGCGTGCCTCGGATAAGGTCATCGGCGGAGGGCGCGCAGCACGAACAGGCGGGGGCGTGAGGACGGAGGCTGAAACCGAGGCGACGGGCGGTACGCACCTTCATGCACGGCCAGCGGGATCGCTCGATGGGGCTGAGCCGACGGGGCGCTCGGTGCGGGGAACCGCGCGTGCTCTGGGTGGCGTTGGACGACTCGTCCCCGCACCCGTACCTCGTCGAGTCGTGTCGCCGAGCCGGCAGCGCGGTCCGCGAGCTCCACTGGGCGGTACCCCTTGAGGGTGAGCGGTCGTTTGGCCGGTTCGTGAAGTTCGGCGACCGGTCGGGACAGGAGCACCCGATGAGCGTCAAGCTGGTCAGCCCGCGGCTGCTCATCGAGTTCGCCCGCGCCCCTGAGGATGTCCTGGTCACCTACGAGCTCGGGCTGATCGGGTTGTACGCGGGCCTGTCCAAGCTGTTCCGGCCGCACAAGGTGATCTCCCTGGTCGAGGGCGACTACCGCCACAGTGGCCGAACCGGCACTGCCTTCCTCAAGGTCGTCGTCCGCCGGCTCGCCGCGCGCTTCGTCGATGTATTCGTGGCCAACAACCCATCCGCCCGGGAGTATCTGATCCGAACGCTCAACGTTCCAGAGGACAAGATCATCGTCGGCTGGTGGCTGGCCGGCATGCCGGCCGACCTCGCGGCGCGTCCCCCGGCCGCGGCGCCGGCCCCCGAGGGGGTGCCGCTGTTCGTCTGCGCCGGCCGGCTCATCCCCCAGAAGGGCACCGACCTGGTGATCCGCGCGTTGGCGGTCTACCGACGGCAGTTCGGCTCGTGCGTCCTGTGGGTCATTGGCGACGGCCCCGAGCGGGAGTCCCTGGTCCAGCTCAGCCGTCGGCTGGGCGTCGAGGAGGCGGTGACCTTCCTCGGGACGGTGGACCACCAGGCCCTCAAGGGCGCCTTCCAGGCCTGCCAGGCGTTCGTGTTCCCGACGCTCCAGGACCTCACCGGCCGCGTCGTGGTGGAGGCCCTGAGCGTGGGCACGCCGGTGGTGGCGTCGCCGATGACGGGAGCGGTCGGCACGATCGTGCACGACGGCGTGAACGGGATCGTCGTGGACCCGAGGGATGCGTCGGCGCTGGCCGAGGCGATGCACCAAGCCGCCGACCCGGAGACTTCGCGTGCTCTTCGCGAGGGCGTCCGGCGGACCAGCGCGGCCCTGCACCCGGAGGCGGCCGGCGAGGTGATGCTGAGCGCGGTCGCGCGGGCACGGGCGGCCACACCGCGAAGGATGCGAAGCAAGCCATCGGCCGGAGTCGTCCACGGCCGACCAGACGAAGGGGTAGCAGTGCAGACAGAAGAGGCGCCCGTGGACCAGGTGCTCAACCTGCGTGTCGGCGAGATCGTCGAGGTCCGCAGCGAGGCCGAGATCCTGGCCACCCTCGACGCCAGGGCCGAGCTGGAGTCGCTCCCGTTCATGCCCGAGATGCTGCAGTTCTGCGGCCGGCGGTTCCGCGTCGACAAGCGGGCCGTGAAGCTGTGCGACACCATCGGCTCGACCGGCATGTACCGCATGCACAACGCCGTCCACCTGGAGGGGCTGCGCTGCGACGGCCAGGCGCACGGCGGCTGCCAGGCCGGCTGCCTCATCTACTGGAAGGAGGCGTGGCTCAAGCGGGTGCCGGCCGGCGAACCCGAGCCCGGGCCCGCGCCGGCGCCCGGCTGCACGCTGCCCACGCTGACGGCGGCGACGCGCCGGCCCGCGGACCCCGCCGCCCCCGGCGAGGAACGGTACGCGTGCCAGGCGACTGAGCTACTGCGGGCGGCGCCCGAGCGCATCCCGGCGTGGGACGCCAGGCAGTACCTGCAGGACGTCCGCTCGGGCAACGCCGGCGCCCTGGCCACGATCCGCACGCTCGGCATCGGCCTGTTCAACGAGTACCAGGACGCCAGCCGGCGCCTACTCCCACGGCCGCTGCGGATCCGGGCCGGCTGCAGGTACCCGTTCATCGACGGCCGTCTCCAGAAGACGCCGGTGCAGACGCTCGGACTGCAGCCCGGCGAGCGGGTTCGGGTCAAGCGCAGGGAGGAGATCGTCGCGACGCTCGACGCCAACAACGCCAATCGCGGCATGTCGTTCGATGGGGAGATGGTGCGCTACTGCGGGCAGGAGGCCCGGGTGCTGCGCCGGGTCGAGCGGATCATCGACGAGAAGAGCGGCCGGATGTTGCGGTTCAAGAACCCCTGCATCGTCCTGGGCGACGTCATCTGCGCCGGGGTCTACCACCGCCAGTGCCCGCGCGCCATCTACCAGTACTGGCGGGAGATCTGGCTGGAGCGGGTGGAGTGAGCCGCCGTCCGGTCAGCCCGCCTTCGGGCGCGCCCCCCGCCGTGGCGGCCGTGAACGCGGCCCGCACGGGCAGCCACTTCGGCGACACGCCCCGGCCACGGGCGCGCTCTGACCGCCCTGTGGCCGGCCCGGCTAGCTCAGCCCCGGCGCTCGCCCCGCCCTGGGCCGCCCCGGTGGCCGTGGTCGCCCTCCTGTTCGGGACCCTCCTGGCCGGGCTGGTCTGGCACGCCACCCGGCTGGACCCGGTCGACGCGTGGGTGATGCGCTGGCAGTTGCTCGCCTACCCCCACGCCAGTGGGGTGGCGACGATCGTCTCCCTCACCTTGCCGCCGGTGATGCTCATGACCATGGTGGCTGGCGCCGCCCTCGCGTGGCTCGCCGGGCGGCGCGACGCCGTGGTGCTCGCCCTCGCGGCCGCCCCCGCCACCCTGGTGGCCGAGAAGCTGCTCAAGCAGATCGTGCACCGCCAATGGGAGGGCGATCCGGCGCTGCTGTTCCCCTCGGGCCACGTCGCGGTGGCGACCGCGGCGGCCATGACCGTCGTGCTCGTGCTCCGGGTCGTGCCCGTGACGCCCCCCAACCGTGTGGCCGCCGCCTGCCTGGGCGGCGGCTTCGTGCTGGTCATCGCTGTGGCGCGCATGGTGGAGACGGTGCACCCGCTGACCGACATCGTGGGCGGCGCCACCACCGGGCTGGTGGTGACCCTCGGCGTGGCGTTGGCGATCGCGAAGTGGCCCCGGCGAGCGGGTTCGGGTCAAGCGCAGGGAGGAGATCGTCGCGACGCTTGACGCCAGCAACGCCAATCGCAGCATGTCGTTCGACGGGAAGCTGCTGCGCTACTGCGGGCAGCAGGGCCGGGTGCTGCGCCGGATTTCGCGGATCTTGCATCTACCCGTACTGGCGGGAGATCTGGCTGGAGCGGGTGGAGTGAGCCGCCGTTCGGTCAGCCCGCCTTCGGGCGCGCCCCCGCCGTGGCGGCCGTGAACGCGGCCCGCACGGGCAGCCACTTCGGCGACACGCCCCGGTCGCGGACGTCCGGCAGCTCGAACAGCCGCAGCACCTCGCGGGCCTCGGCCCGCCGGCCCATCCGCAGCCGGCGATAGGCGCCCGCCAGGATGAACTGGTGGTACCAGTCGGCCTGCCAGCGGCGGATGATGCGCTCGGGCACGATGCCCCGGGCGACCGCTCGATCGAAGATCTCGCCGTTCGCCCTGATGGTGGCGGGGTTCCACATGCCGGTCGTCGCCGCCCCCTCGTGGATGGTGTACGCACAGGTCGCCTGGGGCAGGCACCGCACGCCGTAGCGGGAGAACAGCCGCACCCACATGTCGGTGTCGGTGGCGCCGCCGACGGTGGTGTCGAACAGGCCCTCTTGCTCCAGGGCGGCACGGCGTACCACCGCGGTGGGCTCCCGCACGAACGAGGAGTTGCGCAGCAGCCGTCGGAGCGCCTCCCTGGGCTCCAGGTACCGCTCGCGGCGGAACGTCTGCTCGCGCCGGCGCACGCCGTCGATGTCCACGATGTGGACCCCGAACATGAGCACGCTCTCGCCGGGTGCCGCCCGGCGGATCGCGTCGAGCATGGCCGCGCCCGCGCCCGGCAGCAGGTAGTCGTCGTCGTGGAGCTGCACGACCCACTGGCCGGTGGAGATCTCCACGGCCCGGTTCATGTTCTCGACCAGGCTCAGCGCCGGCCGGTTCCAGACGTACCGGTACCCCGCGGGCCAGCCGGTCAGGACCCGTTCCACCACGTCACCGGTGGCGCCGTCGTCGGACCCGTCGGACACGGCCACTTCGATGTGCTCGGCCACGGGCGCGACCGCGCGGACGACCGAGTGCAGCGCCCGCTCCAGCAGGCCGGGACGGTTGCGGGTCGGCATCGTGATTGACAGCGGGGGAAGTTGCATGTGGTCACGCAGGCCGAGCGAAGCCCTTGTGGCCGGTGACCAGAACCCGCATGGCGCTCCCTTCCTCCCGCTGGGTCTCACTTTTCCACCGAATCGACCCCGCCCCGCGGGTACAATCGACACACCTGGATCGTCCTTGATGCTATGTCACGGGGGACGCCGAGCGGCCAGAGACGGGCGGAAGAATGATGACCACAGAGAGTCGGCAGTTGGGCGGGGCGGCGGCGTGCCGGTTCTGTGCAGTGCTCCTCAGCCACATCGTGGTCGACCTCGGGATGTCACCAGGCTGCGAGAGCTACCTGCGGCGCGACCAGCTCAAGGCGATGGAGGCCTTCTATCCGCTCCATGTCTATGTGTGCCGTCGCTGTGAGTTGGAAGGAGTTGACCTGCTGCGGCGCGAGTCATCGCGCCGATCGACGAAAGGTGACGATGAGGGTGGTGCTTTCTGCAGCGGGCTAGGAACGCGCCTACGTGAGTACACCGGCGAGACCCCAAGCCGATGGTCAAGATCGGATACCGGCCGATCCTTTGGCACCTCATGACGTACTACGCTCACCTCGGGCACACCGATTCGTCCTCTGTCTGGGCTACAAAGCGGACGTCATCGAGGAGTTCTTCCTCCGCTACGAGGAATGGATCTCCAACGACTTCACGCTGTCCAAGCGCGGCAAGGAGCTGACGCTCGAGAACAACGACATCGAGAATTGGACCATCACGTTCGTCGACACGGGCCTCCACGCCAACATCGGCGAACGGCTGGTGGCAGTACGCAAGTACGTCCAGGACGCGGAGATCTTCCTCGCCAACTACTCGGACGGGCTCACGGATCTCGACATCAACGCGATGATTCGCGAGTTCCGCGCCGGGGACAAGGTCGCGTCATTCCTGGCTGTGCCCCCTTCACAGAGCTTCCACCGAGTGGACCTCGACGGTGACGGGCAAGTCGCGTCGCTCCACCCGCGCCGGCGGGCGACCACTCGCCCGCCGCATGAACGGAGTGACAAGGACGCCCCAGCGATGGGCGACAAGCCCCGCGAGCGTCGTCTCGACAGCAGGCGCGGTCGGGTGTCATACTTCACTTGGGACGGTCCGGGCGGTCCGGGCGGGGTGACTTGCGGGAGGTCACAATGGCGGGCACGGTGTACGCACGGCGACGTGCGAACCAACTCGCAAGTACTTCAAATATAGCGGGTGACGCCGTCTCTTCGAGCGGGGGGCTTGTCAATGTCCAAGGATGATCTCGTGGTGGTGACCGGCGCCGGTGGGTTCATCGGCGGCCATCTGGTCCGTGTCTTGGTGCAGCGTGGCCATACCAGGGTCCGCGCCGTCGATGTGAAGCCGCCCGACGAGTGGTACCAGACGACCGTTGGTGTCGAGAACCAGGTTGGCGATCTTGCTCTGCTCGAGTCGTGCCGCGCCGCGGCCAGTGGTGCGCGCATGATTTACAATCTGGGCGCCGATATGGGCGGCATGGGCTTTATCGAGACTCATAAGGCCGAGTGCATGCTGTCGGTGCTCGTCAGCACCCACATGCTGGTTGCTGCGCAGGAGGCCGGCACCGAGCGGTTCTTCTATTCGTCGTCGGCTTGCGTTTACAACGGTGAGAAGCAGTCCCGTGCCGACGTCACCGCGCTCAAGGAGGAGGATGCCTATCCCGCGATGCCGGAGGACGGCTACGGCTGGGAGAAGCTGTTCAGCGAGCGGATGGCCCGCCATTATGGGGAGGACTACGGTCTGGCCACCCGCGTGGCGCGCTATCACAACGTGTACGGTCCGGAAGGCACATATGACGGTGGCCGCGAGAAGGCGCCGGCGGCGATCTGCCGCAAGGTCATCGCCGCCAAGTTGTCGGGCAATCACGAGATCGAGATCTGGGGCGACGGCGAGCAGACGCGCTCGTTCATGTACATCGATGACTGCATCGATGGCACGATCCGCCTTGCAGAGAGCGACATCATCGAGCCGCTGAACATCGGGAGCGACGAGCTGGTCACTATCAACCGCCTGGTCGACATCGTCGAGGGGATCGCCGGTGTGACGCTGAAGCGCTCCTACAAGCTCGACGCCCCGAAGGGCGTGCGGGGCCGCAACAGCGACAACACGCTGATCAAGAAGCTGCTGAACTGGGCGCCCTCGATCCGTCTCGAGGACGGCCTCGAGAAGACCTACAAGTGGATCTACGACGAGATGACCTCCGGCAAGGCATCCGTCGCCAACACCGTGCCGCGCGCCGTCGCGGCGCAGTCGTGACCAGTGTCGTGCTCCGCAACGACCGGTTCGACCTGACCGTGGTCCGACGGCCTGTGCCTGGGCCTCGGCCGGCGATCGGGCTCACTGCGACCTGGGAGGGCCAGCCGAGCGCCGGTCGAGCGGATGTCGCAGCGGACGCTGTCGACGACCGAGCGCCGGCGTTCGGTGACGCTCCCGATTGGGGTGTCTCTCGTCGCTTTCGGACACCGCCGGGTAGTCCTCCTCGCCGCTTGGGCACGGCGTCGTGGCCGCCGACGTCATTCGTCACTTTTCGGGCGATCGACGGTGCTGGTAGAGCGGCAGCTGGTGGCGGTGCCGATTGCGGTGGCGCCGGCCGCTTCGGTAACGGGGTGCATGTGATCCGCTTCGGCGCCCGCGGGTCGACGTCAAAGGCGTGGTGGTCGGCACCGAGCCGGCCGGGGGTGTCTGCGCTGCCTGGTCAAGTACCTCACCAAGTCCATCGGCGACTGTCATCAACCCAGAGACCGCCGCCGCCGCCGAGCACGTCCGTCGGCTCACCGCGGAGCTGCGATGGCAACCCGGCTCACCGCGGTGCGCGGACTGGCTGCTCCGGTGGCGAGAAGGTGATCCAGTGTTCCATCCCATCGCGAAACCTCGACCGTCGACCATGATCACGCTCTTCACGCTGCCGAAGCCCTTCGTCGGGCACATCGGGATGATTCAGCGCAGCGCGATTCAGAGCTGGACGCGCCTGCATCCGGATATCGACATCCTTATATTCGGCAATGAGCAAGGCACCGCGGAGATTGCGGCGGAGTTCGGAATCCGTCACTTCCCGGATGTGGATGTGAACGAATACGGCACGCCGCTGATGAGTGGATACTTCCAGCAGGCGGAAGAGGCCGCGGGGCATTCACGCATGTGTTACGTGAATGCTGATATCGTTCTCTTTCCTGATCTGCTGGAGGCCATGGCAAAGGTCGATCTTCCGAAGTTCGTGATGGGGGGCCTGCGCACCGACTACGACATCGAGAAGCCGGTCGACTTCACCCGTCCCGATTGGGCTACAGCCCTTCGCGAGGATGCGAAGAAGAATGGCACACTGCACGGCTTCGGCGGGATCGACTACTTCGTCTATCCCCGGGGCATGTTCGGTGAGATCCCCCAGTTTGCCCTGGGCCGCTGGTATTGGGACCAATGGCTCGTCTATCGGGCGCGTCGTCTCGGTGGCGCCCTCATCGATGCGACCGCGTGCGTGATGGCGATTCACCAGAACCACGACTACAGGCACATCGTCGACTTGGAATCGAAGGGCCAAGCACGCAACCAGGGCGGTATCGAATCGTTCGGCAACCGCCTCCTCGTGAAGTCGATCCTGATGACGTTGGAGGACGCCGATTGGCAGGTCGATGAATCCGGCCTTTCCCGTATTTTCCGCAGGACTCGCTCGCATCTTCTGAATGAGGCCGCGCTTCAGGCGGAGATCCGAGAATTCCCCGCGTTGATACGCAAGCCGCTCGCATGGATCGCGCGCCAGCAGTGGGACCGGAATTGGAAGCGACGCTATGCGGAGCTGCTCTCGGAGCAGCCTGAATTGATCGCTCAGGGCGAGAGCTACGCCGTTTGAGGCTAGGACGATGATTCAGAATATCTCCGTAATCGGATTGGGCAAGTTGGGAGCCAGCATGCTCGCGGGCATGGCTTCTCGGGGCTTCTATGTCATCGGCGTGGACATCACGGAGAGTTCCATCCGTGCGGTCAATGAGGGCCGCGCGCCGGTCCAAGAGACCGGCCTGGAGGAAATGATCTCCGCCCATCGTGACAAGGTCCGCGCTACCACCAGCCATGAGGAAGCGGTGCTCGGCAGTGACATCAGCTTCGTCATCGTGCCCACCCCGACCGACAGCCGTGGCGCCTTCGAGCTGCAGTATGCCAAGTATGCCTTCGAGCAATTGGGCAAGGCGCTTGCGAAGAAGGACAGCTACCACGTCATCGTCCTCACCAGCACTGTCATTCCCGGCGCGACTCGCCATGGCTTGCTTCCCGTTTTGGAGGCCACCTCGGGCAAAGAGTGCGGCAAGGACTTCGGCCTTTGCTACAGCCCGGAGTTCATCGCGCTCGGTAGCGTCATCCGTGACTTCCTCAATCCCGACTTCTATCTGGTTGGCGAATTCGACCAGCGCTCCGGCGACGTGTTGGAGGAAGTGAACCGCAAGATCTGCGTGAAGGAGCCGGTCATTCACCGCATGAGCATCGAGAATGCGGAGATCGCGAAGGTCGCGCTCAACAGCTACGTCACCATGAAGATCTCGTTCGCCAATACCCTCGCGGATCTCTGCGAGCGGATTCCTGGCGGTGATGTGGATGTCGTCAGCGACGCCATCGGTTCGGACACTCGCATCGGACGCAAATATCTCACTGGCGGTCTCGGCTTCGGAGGCCCTTGTTTCCCTCGTGACAATGTCGCCCTCGGCTTCCTTTGCGAACATGTCGGCGCAGACGGCAATCTCCTTGTCGCCAATCATGGCTACAACAAGTCGATGGCAACTCGCATCACTACGAAGATCGCGCCGCTGCTCCAGATGGGACAGACCGCAGCGGTACTGGGCTTGTCGTATAAGCCTCTCTCCCACGTCGTCGAGGAATCCCAGGGTGTTGCCCTGGCGCTTGCCATGGCGGAAGCGGGCATGCGAGTGATTGGCTATGACCCTCTCGCGTCGGACGGTGCTCGCAGCGCCTTCCGTGACAAGGCTCTCGTCGCCGAATCGATCGATGCCGCGCTCGCCGATGCCGCGCTCGTTGTCGTGACCACGCCGGATGCCCCCTTTCGCGCTCTCAAGGCGGAGGATTTTCTCGGCGGCAAGGAGTCGGTCACGGTCGTCGATTGCTGGCGCTGCCTTGATCCAAGTGTGACGAATCATCCGAAGATCATCTACGTGCCACTTGGCCGCTGCTTGGACGATGCCCCTGCGGCTGGCGTCCTCGAGGCGATCTGGGCAAATTGAGCCTCGGTCATATTCACCATCATGCGTTCTTCGAAATACGGACTTCTCCCGCTCGCCGTCTGCGTGTTGGGTCATTTCGGTGAGCCAGCCATGGTGGACCGGGTGCCCGACGGGCGGCCGGGTCGCCGGCGCGCTCCCGGTGTACGGGCGCGCGTTTGATGAGGGTGTCCAGGCCTACTTGGTCGGACGATCTGTGCAACCCGTGTTCCAGCGCCACGCGTCGCACGCTGCCGCCTGCCCGGGCGGATCACGGCGTGGTGTTGGCGGTCTCAGCTCCGGGCGTCCGCCGGCGCCTCGTCGAGGTCGACGACGCGCCCGCTGGCCGGCGCCGGCCAGAGCCGATCGTAGGCGGCCAGCAGCACCGGCGCCGAGTGCTCCCAGGCCAGGACCGAGCGGACCCGCTCGCGGCCGGCCTGGCCCATGCGGCGGCGGCGGGCCGGGTCGTCGAGCAGCTCGCTGATACCGCGGGCCAGCGCCCGCTCGCAGTTGGGCTCGGCGAACAGGGCCGCCGGGCCGGCCGACACGCGGTGCTCGGTGAGCTCGTAGGCGACGACCGGAAGCCCGAAGAACATGTATTCCATGATCTTGTTCATCGTGCTCTTGTCCGACCAGTCGTTCTTCGGGTCGGGGTCGACCCCGAGGTCAGCGGAGGACAGGATGCGGCAGAGCTCGTCGTCGCTCACCCGGCCGGTGAAGGTGCACAGCTCGGCCACGCCGAGCTCCTCCGCGTACGCTCTGATGTTCGGCTGGTGGGGGCCGCCCCCGACCAGCACGCAGTGGAAGTCGTCGCGGCCGAGCTCGTCGCGCAGCAGCTTCACCGCCCGCACCAGATGGTCCACCCCGTCCTGCTTGCAGATCTCACCGAGATAGACGATCAGATGGCGCCTGCCCTTGCGCCAGGCCGGGTCCCGTGGGTGGACGGTCAGGCGCTCGAGGTCAGGGCCCGAGCGCACCACGTAGACGTCGGCCGACGCCATCCCGCCCCGCTCGACGGCAATCCGCTGGTGGCTCTCGTTGGTGGTGATGACCAGGTCGGCTGTCTCGAACGTCTTGCGCTCCAGGTACCGCAGCCCGGCCGCGGCCCGCCCGCCCGTGGAGCCGAACTTGGCCTCGTACATCTCGGGTGAGAGGTCGTGGTGGTCGAACAGGAACCGCTTGCCGAACAGCTTCCAGAAGCGGCCGAGCGGCCAGTAGGTCTCCGGCGGGTTGCAGACGTGGAGGACGTCGAAGCCGCGGCCGGCCACGGCCACCCGGACCGACTTCATGGCCGTGCGCACGAAGCACCAGAGGAACTCGGCCACGAAGCCGAGCGTGCCCTGGGCGTCCACCGGCAGCCGGTAGCGGTGGATGTGCACGTCCTCGAGCACCTCGAACGAGCGGGTGAAGCCCTTGGCCTTGGGACAGATGACGCTCACCCGGTGGCCGGCCCTGGCCAGGGTGGTGGCCTCCAGCCACACCCGGCGGTCGAACGGGACGGGCAGGTTCTGGACGACGATGAGGACCCGGCGGGGCCTACCAGCCGATGCCATCGTAGCCGTTCCCATCGCTGCGTCGGTCGACGATGCGGACGAGGTCGACGATCCGCTGCCCTGGTCGCGGGCGTTCGGCGACCGCCCGGAACGCCGGGTCGTTGTTGCCGATCACCAGGGTGCGGGCGTGGTCGAGGACCTCGTCGATGCTCGACACCATCAGGTCGGAGATGTGCGGGATCTGGTCGAGGATGTAGCTCCTGTTGGCGCCCACCAGCTTGGCCAGGTTGACGTTGGCGTCGTAGATGCTGACCTCGTATCCCTTGCCGATCAGCCGCTCCACGACCTCGACGATGGGGCTCTCGCGCAGGTCGTCGGTCCCCGCCTTGAAGGCGAGCCCCAGCACCCCGACCTGGCGTGCGCCGGCGTCGGTCACCAGCTGGAACGCCCGGTCGAGCTGCTGGGCGTTGCTGGGCAGGATCGCGTTGAGCAGCGGAAGGTCGAGGTCCAGGCCGCGGCCCTGGTAGCGCAGGGCCCGGACGTCCTTGGGCAGGCAGGAGCCACCGAAGGCGAAGCCGGGGCGCAGGTAGACCGGGGACAGGTTCAGCTTGGTGTCGGCGCAGAGGATGTCCATGACACGGTGGCCGTCGAGACCCTGGGCCTTGGCCAGGCTGCCGATCTCGTTGGCGAAGGTCACCTTGAGGGCGTGCCAGGAGTTGTCGACGTACTTGGCCATCTCGGCCAGCTCCAGGTCGGTCTCGACCAGCGGCGCCCCCGGCCGCGCCGCCAACGGGGTCACCAGGTCGCGGACCGCCTCGTCGATCGCGCCGACGACCACCTTGGACGGCTCGCGGTAGTCACGGATGGCCGTCCCCTCGCGCAGGAACTCGGGGTACACCGCGACCGCCACCGGCCGGCCCGCGGTCCGCTCCAGCTCGGGCTGCAGGACGTCGCGGGTCGTGCCCGGCAGGACCGTGCTCCGGACGACCACCGTGATCGGCGAATGACTGCGCCGGATGGCCTGCCCGATGTCGCCGGCCACCCGGCGCAGGTTCGTGAGGTCGAGGCTGCCGTTGCCCCTGCTGGGCGTGCCCACGCACACCAGGCCGATGTCGGTGCCGGCGACCGCCGCGTCGCAGTCGGTGGTGGCGCGCAGGCGGCCGGCGCGCACGCCCTCCTCGATGAGCTCGCCGAGGCCGGCCTCGACCACGGGCGCCTGGCCCTGGTTCAGCAGGTCGACCTTGACCGGGTTGGTGTCGACGCCGATCACCGTATGGCCGTCGGCAGCCAGGCAGGCGGCCGAGACGGCGCCGACGTAGCCGAGCCCGTAGACGCTGATCCTCATGGCGTGGTCCCAGGATCGAGCTGGAGGACCGTTGTCAGCACCCGGCCGTGACCGACCCGGCCGCTCCCGAGCAACGTGACCGTGGGCACCCGTACGCCGAACGCGGGCGAGTACCAGCCCGCGGGCGGGTCGGTCTGGCCTTCGAGGCACCGCCAGGCCAGCTCGTCGGGGAGGGTCAGCGTGGCGCCCCGTCGGCCGTGGCCGTCCCGCCATTGGAGGACGGCCCGACCGCATTCGAGGCTGCAGGCGACGTCGGGGCCCAGGTGGAAGGCCAGGCGGCAGTCGTGGGCGCCGCCGTCGAGGCGGTCCTCGACGACCAGCTGGCGCGCTCGCCGGTCCAGCCGGACGCTCCGGCGGTGGACGGCCGGTGGGCGCAGGCGCCGGTAGCCGTAATGGGCGGCCCGCCACTCGGCCACCGGGCCGCCGTCCAGCCCGGCCACGCCCTCGAGCTCGGCCCGGGCCTGCCGGGCCCAGAGGTGGGAGCCGGCCGCCAGAGACTGGTCGACCCCGCCGACCTCCAGGGTGTTGTGGGCCAGCGTGGAGCGGAAGTAGGCGCGCCAGGCCGGGTCCGCGCCGTAGCAGTAGGTCCCCGGGTCGGCGAGCACGTCGACCCCGCCCACCCGGACCTCGATGGCCAGGGCGTCGGCGTGAGCGTGGGCGGCGATCGACAGGTACCCGTGGGGGCCGTGGTCGGCACGGCACCACAGCTCGTCGGGCCGGCCCTCGGTGTCGCGCAGGAGGGCCATGCCGGCGTCGGCGAACAGCGACGGCCGCCCCGCCGGCCGGGCCCCGTCGGGGAGCGGCCGGGCGGCGAGCCGCGTCCACAGGGCGGTGCGCGCGTCGCCGCCCGCCCCGGCCGGCCACCAGGAGGCCGGACCGAACAGCGCCGCGCCGGTGGCCAGCAGGGAGGCCCAGCGGTCATAGCCGGGCCCGTCCAGCAGCAGGCCGTGGCCGTCGTCGGCGTCGCCCTGGCGGGGCGGGCGCCGGCGCACGTCGACGACAGCGGCCAGGGCGTCGGTCATGCGCCGCAGAGTGTCCCAGACCTGGCCCCGAGCGGATGGCCGGCCAGCTCGCCCTCCAGGGCGGCGGCCAGGCCGAGCTCGAGCACGAAGCCGTGGTACTCGGTGGCCAGCTCGCGGTTCAGGCCGCTGGCGAACGTCTGCCTCACGAGCTCGCGCCGGAGCTTGGTGGCGGCCGCCTCACGCCAGGCGCTGCTCTCCGGGAACCAGGGGAACGCGCAGCCCGCGGCGAACTGCCCGGCCATCTCGGCCACGATGTGGTTGTTGGCCGACGACCCGTGACTCGGCAGCCGGGCCAGCCACTCCTGGTGGTGATGGAGCTGCTGCAGGAAGGTGCGGTTGCCCTCGAACAGCGGCCCGGCCCCGGCCCAGCCGTCCAGCAGCCGGCGGATCCAGACCCAGGACAGCAGCCGCACGCCGAGTTCGATGCCGCTGGTCCAGTGGATGCCGGACAGGAACGGGTTGGCCGCCCACCAGGAGCGGAGCTGCGTGGCCACGGCCTCGGCGTACCGCTCGTCGCCATTGAGGCGGTAGGCGGCCGCCAGCACGGTCAGGTGCTGGTGGCGCGACGGCTCCCACACGTACTTGACATTGCCGACCACCGCGGTGTCGCGGTGGTCGACGACGAAGCAGTAGCTCCGGTCGGGCGCTCGCCGGCCGGTGTCCGGGTCCAGGAACCAGTCCGGTGCCGGCGCCATGTCGTCGCGTTCGCGGGCGAACACCGGCCAGCGGCCGCCGAGGAGCCCCTCGGCGGCCTCCTTGAGCCGGACCCGGGCGTCCTCGGGCACGTCGTCGCCGGCCACCGGCAGGAGGGCGGCGAAGGCCGGGCAGGCGGCCGGCACGCCGGTCGGGTCGGCGCCGGGGTCGGTGACCTGCCGACTCCGCCAGCGACGCCTGGTCAGCTCGTCGCGCGCTCGCCCGGCCATCTCCGCCGGCGACATGCTGGCCAGCCGCCGGGCATACCACCGGAGGTTCACTCCGCCGCGCCTTCGTCGGCCGCCACTGCCTCCAGGCGGCGGCTGCCCAGGCTGCGCCGGGCGGCGAAGGTCGCCAGGGTCGTGGCCGCCAGCGAGGCCAGCGGGACCGGCATGGCCCGCGCCTCGGCGACGGCGCGCACGAAGGCGTCCAGCTCCTGCCGCTGGCCCTTGTCGATGCCGGTGCGGGAGCGGCGGACGTGACGGCGGCCCCCGCGCCACAGCTCGGTGCGCTGGAAGTTGTGCAGCCTGGCCACCTGCCGGTCCCCGATGACCTGGAACAGCTCCTTGGGCGCGCGGGGGTCGCCGCCGGTCTGGTAGGCGATGGTGGCGACCGACCCGTCGGGGTACAGCAGCGTGCTCGCGGTGTCGTCGGGGTCGCCGGTGGCGGCGGAGAACACCGCGACCGGGTCCTCGTCGAGCCACCACGAGATGGTGTCGACGAAATGGCATCCCTCGCCCACCAGGCGCGAGCCCTCCTCGGGGTGGCCATACCAGCTCCCCGCCTCCAGCCGCCCGGCGTTGATGTCGTAGCGGACCTGCACCGGCCCGCTGCGGGTCCCGGCGGCGGCCTTGAGGTCGACCAGCAGCGGCGCGAAGCGCCGGTTGAAGCCGACCATCAGGCGGTCGTTGCCGCTGTCGGTGACCGCCGCCAGGATCGCCCGCAGCTGGTCAAGGTCGACCGCCAGGGGCTTCTCGACGAACACCGCCTTGCCGGCAGCCAGGGCCTCGCACACCATGGCCGCGTGCGCGTGGTGGCGGGTGGCGATCACCACGGCGTCGACCGCCTCGTCGGCGAGCAGGCCCCGGTGGTCGGTGGAGCAGCGCTCGAAGCCGAACCGGCGCTGGGCGTTGGCCGCCGACAGCCCGGTCGCCGTCGCCACCTCGACCAGCCGGACGTCGGGCCGGTCGTGCAGGTGGGGCAGGAGCATGCTGGTGGCGTAGCTGCCGGCCCCGATCACACCGAGCCGGACCACCGGCTGGGCGATCGGCCGGCGGGCCGGTCGATCGGGCTGGGTGGCGGAGGCCTGCCGGCGCTGCGGCGACCCGTTGGCCGAGTAGCGGAACAGCATGCCGACGCCGCCCTGCTCCCCGCGCTGGATCCGCTCGTAGGCGCCGACCGCGTCGTCGAACGGCAGCACCGCGGAGACGAGGGGTTCCAGGTCGAGCCGACCCTGGGCCACCAGGTCCAGGAAGCAGGCCATGTTGCGCCGTTCGGTCCAGCGGACGTGGCCGATCGGGTAGTCGACCCCGTCCTCCTCGTAGGTCGGGTCGTAGCGTCCGGGGCCGTACGAGCGCGAGAAGCGGACCTCCAGCTCCTTGGCGTAGTACTCGGTCCAGGGCAGGTCCAGGCGGCACTTGCCGATGTCGACGACCCGCGCCCGGTCCCGGGCCAGCTCGGCGGCGAGCTCGACCGGCTGGTTGGTGTCGCCGCCGGCGGTGAGGAAGATGTGGTCGGCCCCGGCGCCGTCGGTGAGGGCGGCGAGCGCCTCCAGCACCGGGCCGCGGCTGGCCCGGTCGGGTGGGCGGCAGGCGGCCGCCCCGCTCCGCTCGGCCAGCTGGCACCGCTCCGTCGACGGGTCGAGGCCGACCACGTTGACCCCGGCGGCCCGCAGGAGCTGCACGAGCAGCTGCCCGACCAGGCCGAGGCCGATGACGCAGGCGGTCTCCCCCAGCTTCGCGTCCGATTGCCGGTAGCCCTGCATGGCGATGGCGCCCACGGTGGTGAAGGCGGCGTGCTCGGAGGCGACCGCATCGGGCAGGGGCACGCAGAGGTTGCGCGGGACCCAGTTGTACTCGGCGTGGAGGGCGTAGCTGTTGCCGGCGCAGGCGACCCGCTGCCCGACGGCCAGCTCCGTCCACGCCGGCGCCCACCTCGACGACCTCGCCGCACAGCGAGTAGCCGAGCGGTGTGTAGGTGTCGAGCCGGTCGCTGACCTTCCGGTAGGTGGCGCGCAGCCCCTGCTGGGACACCGACTGCATGACCTTCTTCACCTGGTCGGGCCGGGCGCGCGCCTTGCCGACCAGGGAGAGCTTGCTCTCGTTGATCTTCATCATCTCGGTGCCGGTGGAGATGAGCGAGAACTGCGTGCGGACCAGCACGCCACCCGGCCGCGTGGCGGGCACCGGCACCTCGAGCACGGCCAGCTCGCCGGACCGGTAGTTCTGGGCGATCTGCTTCATCGGTCGCCACCCTGCTGCCGGTACCAGATCTCGAGGGTCAGCAGCTGCCAGATCTCCTTGGACCGGTCGGCGGCGCCGCGCCGGTCGTCGTCGATCATGGTCCGCACCATCTGCTTGTCCACCAGCCCGGAGGTGACCAGGCTCCCCCCGGCGACCAGGTCCTCGACCATGTCGGCCAGGTCACGGCGGATCCAGGCCCGCAGCGGCGCGCTGAACAGCCCCTTGGGGCGATACACGATCTCCCTGGGCAGCCACGCCTCGGCCGCCTGCTTGAGGATCGCCTTGCGCTCGCGGCCGACGATCTTGGCGCGGCCGGGGATGGCGAAGGCGGCCGCCGCCACCTCCTTGTCCACGTACGGGACGCGGACCTCGGTCGAGGCGGCCATGCTGGCCCGGTCGGTGTAGGCCAGGTTGAGGCCGGTCAGGAACAGCCGCGTGTCGGTGTAGCACATCCGGTTCACCTGGTCGTCGGCCGGGCCCTCGTCGTAGACGGCGGCGTGCTCCTCGACCAGCTGGTCGACCCGCGGCCAGAGCTCGGGGTCGAGCAGCTCGTGCAGCTCGCCGACGTCGTAGTGGGTGTAGCTGCGGCGGAACGCCGCCTCCTCGGGCAGGTCCGCGAAGGCCACGAAGCGCTTGGCCCAGCGCGCCGCCCGGTAGCCGCGACGCCGGCCGGCCACCGGCAGCCGCTCGACCGCCGGCGCGACGACCCGGTGGCGCAGGACACCGGGCAGGCGGCGGTAGCGGGCGGCGAGCAGCCCGGCGTAGTGCTTCCGGTAGCCGCCGAACAGCTCGTCGGCGCCCATGCCGGACAGCAGCACCTTGACCCCGGCGTGCCTGGCGGCCCGGCAGATGAGATAGGTGTTGATGGCGGCGGCGTCACCGATCGGCTCATCCAGCATCTGCACCATGCGCGGGAGCAGGTCGGCCACGTCGGGGGCGATCTCGACCTCGTGCAGCCTGATGCCGTGCTGGCCGGCCAGCTTGCGGGCGTAGGCCAGGTCGTCGGGCATGGCCTCCAGGCGCCGGTCCTCCGGCCGGAACGAGATCGTGTAGCAGTCGATGTCGCGGTTGTGGCGGGCGGCCAGGACGGTGAGCAGGCTGGAGTCCAGCCCGCCGGACAGGAAGGTGGAGATGGGCACGTCGGCCACCAGGTGCGCGGCGACCGAGTCCTCGAGCAGCCGGCGCAGCTCCTCCACGTCGACCCGCCGCCCGGACGGCGCGGCGTACTCGGCCCGGGGGTCGAAGAACCGCCCCTGCCGTCGGCGGCCGTCCGGGCCGACCTCCAGCCAGCTCCCCGGTGGGAGTTTGTGGACGCCCTGGTAGACGCAGTGGTCCTCGGGGATCCAGTAGTACAGCAGGGAGGCCACGATGGCCGTGTGGTCGATCGGCGGGCGCTCCCCGAGCAGTGGCCGCAGCCCCTTGAGCTCCGAGGCGAACGCCACGCCGCCGTCCCGCGCCGTCCAGAACAGCGGCTTGATGCCGAACTGGTCGCGGGCCAGGGTGAGCGTGCCCTGGCGCTCGTCGAACAGCGCGAAGGCGAACATGCCGCGCAGGCGGCGCAGGCTCGCCGGGCCCCAGCGGCGCCACGCCTCCAGCAGCACCTCGGTGTCGGAGCTGGTCCGGAAGCTGATCCCGGCGCCGCCCAGCTCGGCCCGCAGCTGGCGGTAGTTGTAGATCTCGCCGTTGAACACCAGCACCAGCCCGTCCTTCACGAACGGCTGGTTGGCCGCGGCCGACAGGTCGATGATCGAGAGCCGCCGGTGCCCGAGCCGCACCCGTTCGGCGTCGTCGGGGCCGGTCCAGGTGCCGGCCGCGTCCGGCCCGCGGTGGGCGAGGGCGTCGGACATGGCGGCCCACCGGCCGGCGTCGAGCGCGATGTCGTAGGTTCCCAGGATCCCGCACACGGCTCAGCCCGCGACCGGGCCGCACGGCCCCCGCATCTCAGTAGGCCCCCTGCCGCTTGGCGACGGCGCTGAACGTCTTCAGCAGGATGTACAGGTCCAGGGTGGGTGACCAGTTCTCGATGTAGAACAGGTCCAGCCGGAGCGCCTCCTCGGCCGTCACCCGGCTGCGGCCGTTGATCTGCCACCAGCCGGTGACCCCCGCGGGCACCACCTGCCGCGGGGTCAGCACGTCGGGGTTGGCGGCCACCTGGTCGGCGGGCAGCGGGCGGGGCCCGACGATGCTCATGTCCCCGGTGAGGACGTTCCACAGCTGGGGCAGCTCGTCGAGGCTGAGCCGCCGCAGGAGCGCCCCGACACGGGTCAGCCGAGGGTCGGACTCCAGCTTGAAGAACGGCCTGGACGTGTCGAAGGCGGGGTCGCCGGTCCGCATGGTGCGGAATTTGTGTATCCGGAAGATCCGGCCGTCCTTGGTCACCCGCTCCTGGTGGAACAGGGCCGGGCCGCGGGAGTCGAGGCGGATGGCCAGGGCGATGACCGGCCACAGGGGGAGGCTGAGCAGCAGGGCGACCGAGGCCACGGCGAGGTCGAGGATCCGTTTCATCGCGGCCTGGGGCCCGGACAGGTGCACAGGTCGCAGCGCGACCACGATGGCGGCCCCCACCTTCACGAGCGCCAGCCGGGAAGTGAGCATCTGCGGCAGGTTGGCCAGCACCCGGACCTCGACCTCCGCCTGGCGTGCCACCTGCGTGACCCGGGACATGTCGGCTTCAGTGACCCCCGCGGACGCGACGAACAGGCAGTCGGCGGCATGCTCATGGACCAGGCGGTCGAGCTCGCCGATCCGGCCCAGGATGGGCAGCCGGTTGGCGGGGACGATCGGCTCGGAGGCCTGCACGTGCCCGAGCGGCAGGAACCCCGAAGCCGCGCCCTGGAGGATCTCCACGAGCCGGCTGGCCTCGGCCGAGTTGCCGATGACCAGGGTCCGCAGGGCCAGCCGACCGTCCATCCGCAGGCGCCACTGGTATGCCCGCCACAATCGTCGCGGTATCAGCTCCAGCACCAGGACCAGCACCCAGGTGAGACCGACCCAGGCCCGGGAGAAGGACGACTGCGACCAGAAGCTTGCCATGACCAGCAGGACGATCCCCACCCCGGAGGCCCCGATGACGCGGCGCAGCTCCTCGGGGGCCGACAGGTGCTGGGGGGCGTACAGATCGAAGGTGTAGAACACGACGATCCACACCAGCGGGGCGAGGGCGATGACGACGGCTTCACGGGCCGGCACGAACTCGCCCGGATAGCGCAGGGCGTAGGAGGCCAGCAGGGCCACCATCACGCAGAGGGCGTCCGAGAGGGCGAGCCCCACGGCGACGTGGCGGTAGCGGCGCGGCGCGGCACCGCCGGCCGGGACCGACGCCGGCCCGGATGCAGCATGGAGCCGGGCCTCGCCGGCCGGGGCCTCATTCAGCTCCTTGGCGGTGCTGGAACCGTCGTCGTAGAGGGCGTTGGTGCCAATACGCCGGAGTTGCATGCCCGCCATCTCCCCGCCCCGGAGGTTGGCGGCTCACCGTGCGCGCCACCGCTAGCGCACACGAGTCACGCCAACAAGCCCGCTCGCTGTTCCTTGAACCGCACGAAACCTAGTGGAGGGGCGACCACAGATTCAAGGGGTGAATATGGGCTACTTGCGCAAATGATTGCGCGAGTCCAGGAGGGCGCCTGAGCCGCCGCACAGCGCGCGGGTGCTCGGCGATCTCGAGCTCCTCGTTGGTGGGCACGACAAGCACGGTCACGGGGGCCGTCGTCGGCCGAGATGGTCCGGGGCGGCCGGAGCGGGCCCGGTTGCGCGTGGGGCTGAGGGTGACGCCGGGGCCTTCCAGGCCCCCACGTACTTGCGGATGCGGTGGCAGTAGACGTCCAGGGCCTTGACGGCCGCCCCTGGTCGCCGGCGGCGGCCCGCCGCTCGACCTCGCGCATGCCGTTGGCCCCGGCCAGCCCCAGGATGCCGCTGCGCTTGTTGAGCAGGTCGTCGATGTCGTCGATCGACAGCCCGGCCTCGCGGTGGAGGTAGAACACGACCGCCGGGTCCAGGTCGCCGCTGCGGGTCCCAATCACCAGTCCCTCCAGCGGGGTCCGTGCGCCGAGGGGATCCCTGACGGTGCACGCCGTGGACGACCCGGCAAAGGCCGTCCGCGACGCCTCCACGACAGCCGAGCACACCGTTGACGGTGACTGGGTCGGGCGTTCTCGGCAACGACATCGATGAAGATGCGGGTGACACATTGACAGCGCGGCAGTCAGTCCTCCCGCTCATGCGGCCTCGTGCGCGCTGAACGCGGTTCGTTCAGCTACACACGCCAGCGTGGAACTTCACCGGCGCCGACTCGTTCCCGTACCTCGCTTCCGACGGCCACCTCGAGTCGGCCGTTGCCGCGGTCTCGATCACGGTCGACCCGGTCAACGACCCGCCGTCGTTCTCGGCGGGCGGCGTGGTCACGGTCGACGGGGACTCGGGCGCCTACCGCGCCGCCCGGGCCTCGCGGATCAGCACCGGGCCCGGCACACGAGGGGGACAGCACCGTCGCTTCGTCCTCGGCACCAGCTCTAACCGAGGGCTCTTCAGCACCGGACTCCTGCTGTACTGCGAGGTTCTCCCGATCTTGCACACGTGCTTCCGTCCCTTTGGGAATGCATCGGGTCCGACCCAACAGTGTCATTGGCGTCTGATCTGACCTCGCAACGACCGATCAAAACTGCGCTACGTGCAGCAACCTCTGCGCCGAACTCGGATCATTTTGCCCAGACCTGCCACGGCGGCTCGCCGTGGGCGACGATCTCGTCAAGTTCGACCTTGTCCTTGAACGTGTCCATGGCGCGGAAAAAACCGTCGTACGGGTATCCGAGTAGCTCACCCTCGTCGATGAGCCGCTGGAACGGTTCGAGGACGAGCTCCTCCCCGGGACGCATGTAATCGAAGATCGCGCGGCGGGCGATGAAGAACCCGGCATTCATGCGCACGGGCGATTGACCGACGTGCTCCAGCTTGGTGACCAGGTCATCGGTGTCGGCGTGGACGATGTGGAACGTGTGCGGCGCCGGCACGGTGACGAAACACGCCGTCTTGCCGCGTTCGACGAAGTAGTCGACATATCGGTCCAGTGGAAGGTCGGACAGCCCGTCCGCGTAGTTGGCGAGGAACATCTCATCATTTCCGATGTGCGGCTGAACCCGTCGGAGACGCTCGCCGATCACCGACGCGCGGCCGGTGTCCACGAACGTGATTCTCCAGTCGTCGAGGTCGGTGCTCAGCAGCTCGAGGTTGCGGCCGCCTTCGCTGAAGACGAAATCGTTGCTTTCGCATTCGTCGTAGTTGAGGAAGAACTCTTTGATCTTCTTGGCGCCGTGCCCGAGGCAGAGAATGAACTCCTTGTGGCCGTAGTGGGCGTAGTACTTCATGAGGTGCCAGAGGATGGGTCGCTGGCCGACCTCCACCAACGGCTTGGGGATCTGATCGGAGTAGTCGCGCAGGCGCATACCCATCCCCCCACAGAACAAGACGACCTTCATCCCGATCCCCTCCACGTCTGCCGTCACGGCGCTACGGGACGAGACGGCGCCGCCCTTCGCCTCGTGCCGAAGCGTACCGCCCATGTGTCCGAACGGCCAGCCACGGTCGTGTCCGCCCTGACATTGCGGCGCCACGTGCTCTGCGCCTCTATCCTTGGGCGATGTTGCGGTGACGGACGGGTGGGTGACGGAGCATGGGTCTCGATTTCTCTCGATCGTCGGAGGTGGGCGAACGCCTGGGTGCCCTCGTCCCGGGAGGCGGTCACACCTATGCCAAAGGTGCCGACCAGTACCCGGCGCAGTCGCCGGCGGTCCTGTCCCACGGCCGTGGGTGCCGGGTCTGGGACGTCGACGGGAACGAGTTCATCGAGTACGGCATGGGCCTGCGCGCCGTGTCGCTCGGTCATGCCTTTCCCGAGGTGGTCGATGCCGTGCGAGAGGTACTCGACGGCGGCACGAACTTCACTCGACCGGCGAAGATCGAGCTCGACTGTGCCGAGCGGTTCGCGGCGACGATCGCCAGTGCCGAGATGGTGAAGTTCACAAAGGACGGATCAACCGCCGCCACCGCCGCCCTCAAGCTCGCCCGTGCGAGCACCGGCCGGGACCTCGTCGCCATCTGTGCCGATCACCCGTTCTTCTCGTACGACGACTGGTTCATGGTCACGACGACGCTCGACGGCGGGATCCCGGACGTCGAGGCGACGATGACCACGCACTTCCAGTACAACGACCTGGCCAGCGTGGAGCGGCTCTTCGTCGAGCATCCAGAGCGGATCGCCGCGGTGTTCCTCGAACCCGTCCGTACCGAGCCGCCGAGGCCGGGATTCCTCGAGGGGATTCGTGAGCTGTGCACTCGCCACGGGGTCGTGCTCGTGTTCGACGAGATGATCACCGGGTTCCGCTACGACAGGCGGGGGGCCCAACACCTGTACGGCATCACGCCCGACCTGTCCACGTTCGGCAAGGCGATGGCCAACGGCTTCTCGCTCTCGGCACTGTGCGGCCGTCGTGAGCTGATGCGGCTGGGAAGCCGCCAACGGGAACGGGACGACGTGTTCCTGCTGTCGACCACCCACGGTGCCGAGACGACTGCGCTGGCGGCGGCGATGTGCACGATGGAGATCTACGAGCGGGAGCCGGTTGTCGAGCACCTCTACCGGCAGGGTGATCGCTTGGCCGCCGGGTTGCGGGCGGTTGCCGCCGGTCACGGCCTGCAGGACCACGTCGCACCGGTTGGTTTCGGTTGCAATCTCGTGTACTCGACCTTGGACGCAGACAGGCAGCCTTCGCAGTCGTTCCGGACGTTGCTGCTGCAAGAGACGATCCGCCGCGGCGTGCTCATGCCTTCGCTCGTCGTCAGCTATTCCCACGACGACGCCGCTATCGATCGCACGGTCGAGGCGATCGACGGAGCGCTTGATGTGTACGCCAAGGCGCTCGTCGACGGCCCGAAGCGTTTCCTCATGGGGCCCCCATCACGCCATGTGTTCGATCGCCGCTTTCCCGCGGCATACGGGCAACGGACTCCGTCACCGCCCGGACGGCACCTCATCGACGAGAGCATGCTGCTCGAGTAGGTCGGACGCCTTGGCGATGGCGTCGAAGGCGAGGCCCGAACGCTCCGCGATCGCGAGCAGGTCGTGTCTCCCGTCGGCGAGGTTGAGCACCCAGAGCATCGCCAGTTGAAGGTCGGGTATCTCTGCGCCGCCCAGTGCTCGATACAGCCCCCGGCGGCCGAGTTGCGGCTCGCCGTACGGTTCCAGATTGCGGACGACCCGGTTGCGGTCGACCACGGCGACGATCGACTCCAGGAGGTCGAGTGACTCGACCAGGTGCTCGCCGGTGACGAATGCGAGGTTGTCGGCCGACGTGTGGTACTCGGGGAACTGGCCGTGCCGGCCGCGCATCAAGGCACCGACGGGCAGACGGAAACCCGGCGAGTTGTACTGGCGTTCGTCATACCCGTACGGGAAGAAGTCGATGATGTCGTGCTCGAACCCGGCTGCACCGAGCGCGAGGCCCGCGGCGCGATCGATCAACTGACTCCCGTCGACGGTGCGCTTGTAGGTGAACGGGTGGGAGTCGCCGAGACAGGAGAGCGTCATCCCGCCCATGATCCGCGATGCGCAATCGCGATTTCGGGCCAGCCACGTGATCGCTCCGATCGTTCCGGGTGCGTAGAGGAAGCGGATCGTGTGACGCGGCGGCGGTCCATCCAACAGTCGACGGGCGAGCATCGCGGAGACGACGATCCCGCTGAGGTTGTCGTCGCACAGCGACGGATGGCAGACATGACTGGAGATCAGGAACTCGTCCGGCCCACGTCCCGGCACGACCACCTCGCCGTACGTGAGGTGACCGGGTTCGAGACGGGAGACGATGCACACCTCGTAGGAGCCCGGCGCGAGGGTGTCAAGTTGCCGTTGGGTGAGGCAGAAGCCCCAGTCGCGGTCGTAGTACGACGTCCGATAGGGAATCAGGTCAGGCTGGTCGGGGAGCGTGTGCAGGTGCGGGCGCAAGCTCGTCGAGCGTCATCAGCGAGGCGACCGGCATCGAGTAGCTGACCACGTGGAGGTTCGATTCGGTGAAGTCGACCAACCGTCGGCCGCTGGCGTCGGCGATGTACGCGTCACGGATGTTCCACTCGTCGGGCACCGTCCAGTCGAGGACCTTCGTTCCCGACGGCACCTCGCTCACGGTGAGCGGCACGATCCGCCCGATCACCTCCAGCGTCGCCCGCACGCCGTCGCCGGTGATCGAACGGCAGATCGGGTAGAGCTCCTTGACGAGCGCGATCATCTCGTCGGCGACCGCCTGTTGAGCGGTCGTATCACTCATCGAGCACCGAAGGATCGAAGTCGGGATAGCTCGCATCGCGCGGCGATATCACCACGGGTTCCCGTGGCCATTCGACGCCGAACAGGGGGTCGTTCCAGCGGACCCCGCGCGCGGCCTCAGGTGTGTAGAAGGCCCCCATCTGGTACTCCACGTCGGTGTCGTCGACGAGCGTGAGAAAGCCGTGGGCGAAGCCCTCCGCCACGAACAGCGCCCGCCCGTCGACGGCGTTGAGCTCGACCGCGAACCACTGGCGGTAGGTCGGCGACCCCGCCCGAAGATCGATGAGCACGTCGTGAATCGCGCCCCGCGTGCAGCGTACGAGCTTCGACTCGGCGGCCCGGGTCGTGTTGAAGTGCATCCCGCGCAGGGTCCCGGCGTGGGTGTTCCGAGAGAGGTTCGACTGCGGGAACGTCGACGGCAGGCCGTGATCGGCGAACTCCTGGGCGCAGAACGTTCTGGCGAAGAGACCGCGATCGTCACGATGCGGCTCGATATCGACGATCCATGCGCCGGCAAGCGGTGTCTCTTCGAAACGCATCGCCGCGAACCTACCTGTGAGCAGGTTGGCCCCAGATGGGCGTTCTCATGAGGCCAGCCTCGGACCGCCAGCGGCATGAACATCAGCAAACCCCTGAGATCACGACCCCCGAGGATCGCTAGTACCGTGCCGGCAGATGAAGCCGTTTGTGTGCCGCTTCTGCGGCGCCCAGCTCAACCATCGCGTCGTCGACCTGGGCATGTCTCCGCTGTGCGAGAGCTATGTCGCCAGCGAAGATCTCGACCGGATGGAGCCGTTCTACCCGCTCCACGTCTGGGTCTGCGATCGCTGCTTCCTCGTGCAACTGAACGAGTACGTGGCCGCCGAGGACATCTTCACCGAGTATGCGTACTTCTCGTCGTTCTCGTCATCGTGGCTGCAGCACGCCGAGGACTACGTCGCGATGATCACCGAGCGTCTAGGTCTGGGGCCCGACAGTTTCGTCGTCGAACTGGCCAGCAACGACGGGTACCTACTGCAGTACTTCGTCGAGCGTGGTATCCCGTGCCTCGGCATCGAGCCGGCGGCGAACGTCGCCGCGTCGGCGGTCGAGCGCGGCGTGCCAACCGATGTGTCGTTCTTCGGCGCCGAGCACGCTCGAAAGATGGCCGCCGAAGGCCACCTTGCCGACCTCATGCTCGGCAACAACGTGCTCGCCCAGGTGCCGGATCTCAACGACTTCGTCGCCGGGATCCCGACGATTCTCAAGCCCGGCGGAACGGTGACGATCGAGTTCCCCCACCTCCTGCGGCTCCTCGAGGAGAACCAGTTCGACACCATCTACCACGAGCACTACTGCTACTTCTCCCTCATCAGCGCCGAGGCCATCTTCGCCGGCCACGGCATGACGATCTTCGACGTCGAGGAGCTGTGGACACACGGCGGCTCACTGCGGATTTACGCTCGCCACGCCGCCGACACGAGCAGGCCGGTCAGCGACCGGGTCATCGAGTTGCGGGCAGGCGAGGAGGCGGCCGGCTTCCGCGAGGTCGCGACCTACACCCGGTTCGAGGAGCAGGTCCGAGCCACCAAGCGCACACTCCTGGCGCTGCTCTCCGAAATCAAGGAGGACGGCAAGCGGATCGTCGGCTACGGCGCCCCCGGCAAGGGCAACACGTTGCTGAACTACTGCGGCATCCGCACCGACTTCATCGACTTCACGGTCGACCGCAATCCGTACAAGCAGGGCCGCTACCTCCCCGGAACCCACATACCGATTCACCCACCCGAGCGCATCGACGAAGTCCGGCCGGACTACATCTTCATCCTCCCGTGGAACTTCAAAGACGAGATCCTCGTCCAACTGGCCCACGCCCGTGATTGGGGCGCCAAGTTCATCGTCCCGATCCCGCACCCCACGGTCGTCTGACAGTGCTCCGGGTCATCCTCGGGGATGCACCGACAACCCCGCTGCAGGTGCTCTGCGTCGGCGCGCACAGTGACGACATCGAGATCGGCTGCGGCGGCACCATCCTGCGCCTGCTCGCCGAGCGGCCGAGTACGCGAGTCCGCTGGGTCGTCTTGTCCGCCACGGAGGAGCGCGAGCAGGAGGCGCGGGCGAGTGCCGAGGCGTTTCTGCAGGATGCCGCCGAGGCCACCGTCGCCGTGGAGCGCTTTCAGGAGAGCTACTTCCCGTATCTGGGCGCCGGTATCAAGGACTACTTCAACGAGCTCCGGACGCGCGTCGAGCCCGACCTCGTGTTCTGCCCACCATCGCCACGATGAACACCAGGACCATCGCATGGTCGCCGAGCTGGTGTGGAACACCTTCCGCGACCACTTGATCGCCGAGTACGAGATCCCCAAGTACGAGGGTGACCTGGGCCATCCCAACCTGTTCGTGCCCCTCACCAGGTCGCATCGCCGATCGCAAGCTCGCGCTCCTGCAGGAGCACTTTCCCTCGCAGCGCGGCAAGCACTGGTTTCGATCCGAGACGTTCTCCGCCTGATGGCGCTGCGCGGCGTCGAGGCCGGGGCGGATCTCGCCGAGGCCTTCCACGTACGCAAATTGGTGACGTGAGCGACGGGGCACGGGTATTGCGTCGGCGGACCTGAGGGGAGTCAAGCATGAAAGTGTTGGTCACGGGGCATCGCGGCTACATCGGAGCCGAGATGGTGCCGGCGTTGCGCGCAGCGGGTCACGAGGTCGTCGGTCTCGACATCGGCCTTTACGACGGGTGCGACTTCATGAGCCCCCCGGACGAGACCGAGGAACTCGACATCGACCTGCGCGACGTGCGACCCGAGCATCTGGCGGGCTTCGACGCGGTCGCCCACCTCGCCGCGCTGTCCAACGATCCCCTCGGCGACCTCAACCCCGATCTCACCTACGACATCAATCTCCACGCGTCGGTCCGGCTTGGCCACGGCCGCCAAAGACGCCGGCGTCACTCGGTTCCTGTTCGCATCGTCGTGCAGCCTGTACGGCGCGGGCGGGAGCGACCTCCTCGACGAGAGCGCAGAGTTCAATCCTGTCACGCCGTACGGCGAGTCGAAGGTGCGGGTCGAGCAGGAGGTGAGCAAGCTGGCCGACGACGACTTCTCGCCGGTCTACCTTCGCAATGCCACCGCGTACGGCGTGTCGCGCCGCCTGCGCGCCGACATCGTGGTGAACAACCTCGTCGGGCACGCGGTCACGACGGCCAGGTGCTGCTCCAGAGCGACGGCACACCGTGGCGCCCACTTGTCCACATCGCGCGACATCATCGCCGCGTTCCTGGCCGGCCTCGGGCGCCCCGCGAGGCGATCCACGACCAGGCGTTCAACGTCGGCAAGAGCGGGGAGAACTACCGCATCCGCGAGGTGGCCGAGACTGTCAAGGACGTTGTGCCGGGCTGCGACGTGGTGTTCGCTGCCGGAGCCTCGCCCGACACCCGCAACTACCGCGTCGACTTCACGAAGATCGAGACCAAGCTCCCGGGATTCAGCCCGAGTGGACGCTGCGTCGAGGCATCGAGGAGCTCTACGAGGCGTTCGTCTCTGCCGAACTGTCAGCCGACG
>CAVRCY010000012.1:0-282451 GCA_963719775.1 uncultured Acidimicrobiia bacterium | reverse complement strand
GTCTTTCGGCGCTGGATCCTCGTCGACACGACCGGGAGCGCTACGCGTCGGCGGCGACCGGCGACCGTCGACTTCGTCACGGCGACCCTGCGGCCGAAGTACGCGTTGCTCAACGAGCTGCTCGCCTCCACCGAGCTCGAGTCGTACGAGTACCTGCTGATCGTCGACGACGACGTCATCCTCCCGTACGGCTTCGTCGATGCATTCCTGGACCTCCAAACCGCGCTCGATTTCGCCATTGCCCAGCCGACCCGCACCGTGGGTTCGTCCATCGACCATCCCATCGTCGCCCAGCATCCGGGCCTCGTCGCCGCCAGACATGGTTCGTCGAGCAGGGTCCCGTCGTCAGCTTCCATCGCTCCGTGCTCGGCGAGGTCGTGCCGTTCGACCTTCGCTCGCCGATGGGCTGGGGCTACGAGTACGTGTGGTCGGCGGTCGTTGTCGTCCGGCCTGCAGATGGGTGTCATCGATGCCGTGGCGGTCGACCACAGCATGCGGCCGGTGCTGACCAACTACTCCCTCGCCGAGGCGTCCGACCAGTGCGCACGACTGCTCGGCGAACTGGCCCACCGCCCGGTCGAGGAGTGCATGCGTGTGGTGCGGGCGATCCGGACGATGCCGTGACGGCGCTCACCGTTGTCATCGCCACGGATGGCAGCTTGTCGACGTTGCAGCGGTGCGTCGACAGCCTGGAACACCAGTCGCAACCGCGCGTTCACTACGAGTTGCTGGTCGTCGACGACGGGTCCACGGACGGCACGGCGCGCGTGCGCGTCGTGGCAGGACGGCGACTTGCGGCGCTAGTCCGCCAGGATCGCAGCGGCACGCCTCTGGCGCGAAACCTCGGCGTGTTCATGGCCTGGTCGCCGCTGGTGCTGTTCCTGGACGACGACGAGGTTGCCGACCCGAGCTGCTCACAGAGCATGTGCGTGCCCCGACGTGACGTTCCCGGATGCGGCGACGGCTGTGGTCGGCGCGTCGACGTGGCGGCGCGACTACTCACCGACCCCTGTCATCCACTACCTGTCCCTGGTCGAATCGCTCCCGTACTCGTATCCGTCCACCCCGCCAATTGACGCCGCCCGTCGCCCACTTCCGCTCCCGCCAGCTCTCGGCGAAGCGCGGCTTCCTGGCTCAACGAGGCCTCCACGCTTCGCACTTCGGGTTGCTGGCCGACGTCGAGCTTGGACATCGCCTCGTCTACCACGGGTTGACGCTCCGGTTCTGGTCCACGCGCGGAGCGAGCGGGTCACGATGTTCAGCTTTGACGACTGGTGCGAGCAGCTCCGGCGCGAGGGCCACGCCATCGTCCGCCTCGCCGCCGCCCATGATCGTCCGGAGGTGCGGGCACGTGGCCAGATCGACGCCGCCGACGAACTCTGGCGGCGGGATCGCGCGCACTATGACGGATGGCGGGAACAGGTGCGCCGCCTCGAGGTCGAGCTGGGAGCGGCGTACGCCGAGCATCCTGACAAGACGTTGCTGCCCCTGTGGCGCCTCTACCGGAGTGCTTTGCCGCGAGCCGCATCGCGGGCATCGCCGAGGCGCTCTCTCGTCGCCAGTGAGGGGTCCGCCTCACTCGCCGGGGATCGTCCGGCCTCGGCGGGTGCCGCTCCGGGTCGCCGTGGCCTGGGTGGCAACATGCGCACGTGCAGTCGCGCCAGACCGGCGAGTTCGCGGTCGCCCTGTCCGGCGGCGGGCATCGCGCCACCCTGTTCGCCATCGGCGCGCTGATGGCCCTGGTCGACCGCGGGCTCACCGGCGGGTTGTCCAGATCAGCTCCGTCTCCGGCGGGTCGATCGCCAACGCCTTCGTGGCCCAGCGGTGCCGGTTCGACGAACTGCGACCCGGCGAGCTCGACCCGATCGCCGCGGAGCTGATCGGCACGATCGTCGAGCGGGGCGTGCTGTCCCGGGCGTGGATCGCGCTGATCACGGGTGGGTCGATCGTCATCGGCGTCGCGGTGGGCGTGGAGCTGTGGCGTCTCGGGGTGCCCTCGGTGCTGCCGTGCTCGCCGGGCTGTTCCTCGTCGCCAGCGTGCTCTCGAGCTCGGGCTTGATCATCCAGCGGCTCCTCGACCGCCGCTACTTCTCACCGGGCGGCGCATCCGGCCGACTGGGCGATCTCGCCGACCGCGAGGTCGAGCACGTGTTCTGCTGCACCGACCTCGTTCTCGGCCAGCCTGTCCACTTCTCGACGTGGGAGGGCGGCACGGCATGGCGGATGACCGGCAGGGGCCGAGCGGGGCGGGGGCCGACCGCGGCAGGGGTCCGCTACGGCGTCGCTGGCCTGTCATTGGCCGAGGCGGTGCGGGCATCGTCGGCCTTTCCCGGCATCCCGCCGTTGCGTTTGCGCTCGGACTCCGCGCTCGGCCAGCCGCGGCGGCCTCCGGCACGCCGGCGCGGCGACCCTCAGACGGTCGCCGACGACGCCGGTGTCTCGATCGCGGGCACGGCGCCCTCTTCCTCGCCGACGGCGGGCTGTGGAACAACCTCGGGAGCCATGTGCTGCGCGAGCACCGCATCCTCCAGGGGAGGGAAGGAGTCGATGTCGGTCTTCCCCTGCTGTGCGTCAACTCCTCGGCCGCGGGCGCAGCCAGCGCGCCCATCGCCTACTCCATCCCCCTGGTCGCCCAGTTCGCCGCCCTCTTCCGGACGCTGCGGGTGCTCACCGTCAACACGGTGCAGCCACGGGTGAAGGCGATCGCCGACGCGATGACCCGCCGCAACGCCCTCGGGACCCGCCCGAGCCCTCACGACCCGCTGGACGTCGTCGTCGACCTGTCAGGCGTCAGTCGCCACGAGGAGACGATGCGGTCGCTCTGCCTGGATCGCGCCGAGGTCCGGCGGTCCGACCCGGTGCACGACCAGTACCGTCGCGACGCTCGTCGCCAAGCTCTCCGCGTGGGCCGAGCACGTCGACGGCGCGCCGTCGTCGACCGACAGCGACCGCCTTTCCGGGTGGTCCTCGGCGCGTTGCGGCGACCAGCCTCGGGGATCGGACGAGGGAATCGGGGTCCTCGACCGGCGGACACTGGAGGAGATCCTCGTCCAACCCTGGTGGGGAGCGATCCGCGCCAACGCCGGCCGCGATGACCTCGCCGTGCCGACGACGCTCGACCGTGTCCGCAGGTCGAGCGCCGCGGAGCTCGTGCTGCGGGGCTACGCCAACACGTGGCTGAGCTCGCTCCTCCTCGATCCGAACGACGCCAACGTGGCGCCGCACGACATCGTCGCCCGGGTCCACCAGATGGCTGGACTGCCGGCGGCCGGGCAACGGCGAGACGCCCGGGAACCGACCGGCGACCGGCAGTGGCCGTGAGCGAGCCGGCGAGCCCCGTCCGGGTTGCGCACTACGGTGCGTCAGGCAGCAGTCGAGGTGATCGGTAGGGATGTGGTGGGACTTCAATCGGTGCGTCGGCTGGCGCTCGCTGCCGTGCCCGTCGTCATGCTCGGGCAGTGCGCGCCACAGTGCGCACCGACCCCATCGCCGGCAGCCCCGACGACCCTCACCGTCAGTTACGACGGCGCCGGATCGGCGGCGCCATGGATCGGGCTGATCGGCGACTCGACGATGGCAACGATCCGCTGGAACAGCGCCTACGCACCGCTCCGGCAGTGGAACTTCACGTACGACGCCGAGTCGTGCCGGCGCACGATCACGAACTCCTGCCACGGTTCGGACGGCTACGCGCCGGAGAACGCCCTCGAAGTGATGCACCGCCTGAGCGGCCAGCTGGGTGCGGTCCTCGTGATGATGATGGGCGCCAACGATCCAGTCGGCCGGTTCGGCGAGGCAATCGACGCCGTGCTGGCCGAGGCACAGGCGCAGGGCATCACCACCGTGATCTGGTTGACGGTGAACGGCGCCGATGACAGGAACGCCATCCTCGCCCAGCGCGCCCAGGAGTACGGCGGGTATCTCGTCGTCGCCGACTGGGCGGGCTACAGCGGGCCCCACCCGGAATGGACCAACGCCGACGGACTGCACATCAACAGCGTCGGCGCCCCGGTGCTCTCGCAGTTCATCGCCGACCACGTCGCCCAGGTCCTGACGGAGGCGACGCCCGAAACGTGATCGCGCCGCTTGGTGGCGTGGTGCAGGCATCCCGGCGATGAGTTGTCGCGCCGATTGGCGTCGGAATGTGCATGATCAACGAATCCCAGAAGACGCCCACGCGACGAGGCGGACATCCGCGCCCTGATCGAGCGCTGGGCACAGGCCGTCCACGCAGGTGATCTCGACGGCGTCCTTGCCGACCATGCGAGCGACATCGTGATGTTCGACGTGCCTCCTCCTCACGACGGAGTCCGTGGGATTGCGGCGTACCAGGCGACGTGGCCACCATTCTTCGTCTGGCAACGCCAAGGCGCCTCGTTCGAGATCGTCTCCCTCGAGGTCACCGCGGGTGACGATGTCGCGTTCGCCCACGCCCTGCTCCGCTGCGGGACCAGCGAGGAGCTGGCGCGCGATCCGGAGAACCGTCTGCGGCTGACCATCGGGCTGCGCAAGCAGGGCGATCGATGGGTCGTGACGCACGAGCACCACTCGTTCCCGTCGCCGTAAAACGCTCATCGATGCAGCGGGACCCCAAGGGGCGGCGCTACAGGCACTGACATGTCGAACCAGGTGTGGAGCTCGTGCTCCCAGTGCGTCGCCGTGACGGGCGTGTCGCGGATCGTCAGCTCATCGTCGCGTACGCGTAACCGATCGCGATGCAGGGTGACCCGACCGCCGTCGGCAGACGTTGCCCGCGTCGACGAGTGGTTTCTCCGTCCACGACAACCCCGGCTCGGTCTGCAAGTAGTGGCTGCGGGCATCGAAGTCGGCGATCTGCCGGGGCTGGCGCGACGCCTCGTACTGCAGCTCCCAGCTCGCACTTCCATCGTCCCGCTCGACCTTCTCCATCAGCCGCACAGTTGACCTCTCGGTCTCGATTCGACTGCGCCGTGGCCGGCTGGCGTACTCGCCCGGTTCGGCGGGGAGCGGAGACAGCGGGTTGTCACCCCACCCGACGTCGACCAGGTACGGGGTGCGGTCGACATGCACGAGGAGCGTCAGGTGGTCGAACTCAGCACTCAACCCGCCGGTCGACGGCTCGAACGTTCGGCACGACAGCAGGTCGACCGCGTAGCCGAGTCGGCGCAGCAGCTCGGCGAAGCATCCGTTCAGTTCGAAGCACCAGCCGCCCCGGCGCTGTTCGACGATCTTGTGGTACGACCAGTCGACGTCGACCCGGACCCCAATTCGATGGAACACGTGGAGGTTCTCGAACGGGACGTGCTGCAGGTGAGCGACCTGAGTTCCGCCAACGTGGTCAACGACGGCTGACGTGAGCCGTCATGGCCGATGCGGGCGAGGTACCGGTCGACGTCGAACGACACCATGCACCAGGACGCTACGGCGCCGGCCCCGTGTCCCAAGCCGCCGGAGGACACCGGTCACTGGCGCCCGGGACGCGGCGCGGAGGATCCTCACGCGACACGGAGGTCGAAGGAGGGACCGTGAGCGAGCACCACTTCGGGACGCCAAGCGTCGTTGGCGGCATCCTGCGTGGTGCGCGCACGATCGCCTTCGTCATCGTGATCGGATGTTCGGGCGGCGGGGACACATCGTCGCCAGACGCCACGACCGTTCGATCATCGACCGCAACCAAGGAGACCAAGGCCGACAGCACGTCGTCCTCGACGACGGTGGCGCAGGAGGTCGAGGAGTTGGGCTCCGCGCTCAGCGCGTTGACCGGGGGGCGGATGGTCTTCTTCCCACCGGAGGCTTCGTGCGTGGCGGAGGCCTTCGACGAGCTCCCGCCGCCGGCCCGTCGTTCCCTCGATGCCCTCCTGGACGAGCCGATCTCGGGCCGGAACTCCGATCGCCCGGCGGCCGACGAGTCCTCTCCGCTTACTTCGGTTGCATGGACCCCGGCGCCTTGCGCCTCTCGGTCGTGCTGTCGCCCCTGCGGATGAACGAACACGACTGCATCGCCGACGCCTGGGATGGGCTGCTGACGGCGGACCTCGTGGCGTCGTCGCTGGCGTATGGAGACGCCCTCGACGACCTCCCGCCGGGCGTCGTCGAGGAGATGGCGGCGGCCGCAGCTGAGTGCGGTCCGGGCCGCCAATGGTGGATCGACGACATCATCTATCAAGAGGCGATCCCGCTCGATCTGACATCGCAGGAGCTCGAGTGCGCCGCTGCCCGCTACGTCGACGTGATGGGCGTCGAGGAGGTGATCCGCCGGCGTCTGCTGGGTGCTCCGCTGCTCGCCGTGCCGCCGGAGGACGAGGCTCGGCTCGATCTGCTCGGTCAGTGCAACGTCGCCGAACGGGGGACCCTGGACCTGCTCGTCGCGTCTCCCGGCGAGTGCCTGGAGTATCGCCCAGGCCCCACCGCAGGGCCCGAGACGACAACGGTGACGGGTTGCGACGAGCCTCACAATGCCGAGGTGCTGGCGGTCCACGATCTGTCCGCCGACCATCCGGCGTGGCCCGGCATCCGAGAGATCGCCGAGAGCGCCAACTCGCGTTGCAGGGCCGATGTCGACCGGACGATCGACGATCCCAGCCGCTACGACTACGCGTGGATCTATCCGTTACGCCGCACGTGGGAGCAGGGAGATCGGGCTGTCCTGTGCTTCGTGGTCCATCGCACTGGCGGTCAGTGGACCGCGCCGTCGGGAGCGGTACCCGCCACGACCGTCGCTCCGACGACGGCCGTGCCGACCACCGCTCCGGCCCCACCGAGCACGCTGCCGTCACACCTCGGGGCGGAAGTTCTCGACTTCAACGCGCTGGCCGTCGGGACCTGTCTCTACCAGGAGCCGGCACGATCAGGTCTGGCCGAGGAGGACCGCAGGGTGTGGATCACCGACTGCGGCCAACCTCATCACGGCGAGCTGTTCCACGTGGTGGTCCTCGAAGGCGCTCCTGGCAGTCCTTTCCCTGGCGAGGCTGTCGTCAGTGCCCAGGGAGACAGTGGTTGCGTGGCCGCCTTCGCTCCCTACGTCGGTGTGTCCTTCGACTCGTCCCGCCTCAACTTCATCTACCTCTACCCCCTGGCCGAGCAATGGACGCAGGGCGACCGCTGGGTCCAGTGCATCCTGTACGGCGGCACACCCGACGAGCTCCTTACCCGCTCGATGGCCGGCAGCGGCGAGTAGGCGAACCCGGCCTGAGCGGACGAGCGTAGGTCAGGTGCGGTGACGAGATCCGTCCCGGTCATCGCCATCAGCCCTTCTGGGTGGCATCTCTGCCAGCCCCTGGCAGGAAACACGCCCAGAACGGGCAGCAGGCCTTCGTCAGCGGGCGATGCGGCGGACGAGGACGGGGATGATGATGGCCGCTGCGACGAGGTGGGTGGCGACCAGCGTCAGCTTCGTGGCGGTGTCCGGCGGCATGGCCACGGACGGGACGCAGGACAGGACGGTCAGGGCGCCGGCGGCGACCTGGAAGCGATGGCGGGCCCGGCCGCTCCAGCGGTTCAGGGCGGCGACGATGAGTCCGCCGAGCACGGCGCCGAGGAACGTCATCTGGGCGAAGCCGAGGAACGGGATCTGCTCGCCGTCGATGGCCAGGGGCACGCCGGCGGCGTGGGCGGCGGCGGCGACGACGGTGGTCGTGGCGGCGGCGGCGACGCCGACCAGCAGGGTGGCCTTGAGCAGCGGGTGGCTGCGGCGACGGGCCGCGGTGATCGGGGCGCTGGTGGCGGTGATCGGGGTGGTGGCGACGGTGGCGGTCATGGTGGTTCCTTTCGGTGGTGGTGGCGCCCGGTGCGCTGCCTCACCACCTCGACGAACGTCGACCCGTCGATCGACACCAGCCGGGGAAATTCTGCTGCGCTCGCGCCGGCGCGTGGGGTCGGCTCAGAACGGGTGGACGAAGATGAGCGGTGTGGACGTCGGTGTGCACTTGCCGCTGCTGGACTTCGGCGGGAACCCGTTCACGCTCGACCACCTGGTGCGGTACACGGAGACAGCGGTCGTGCTGGGCTTCGACGCATTGGCGGTCAACGACCACCTCGTGTTCGGAGCACCATGGCTCGACGGCCCAACCGCGCTGGCAGCCGTGCTCGCCTCGTCGGGCACGATGACGCTCGCCACGACCGTGGCTCTTCCGGTCGTACGCGGTCCCGTACCGCTGGCCAAGGCGTTGGGTGCGCTCGACCGCCTCTCTGGAGGCCGCTTGCTGGTCGCCGTCGGACCCGGCTCGTCGCCGGACGATCATGCCGCGGTCGGGCTCGACTTCGCCGAGCGTTGGACGCGCCTCGACGAAGCAGTGATCGCGCTGCGCGCACTGCTCCGCCCGGGAGCGAGCCGCTCGTCGGCAAGTGGTACTCGACCGCCGGCATCGAGCTGCTGCCATCACCGGCACAGTCGGCAGGGCCACCGATCTGGCTCGGCAGTTGGGGATCCGACAGCGGCCTCCGCCGAGTCGCGCGGCTGGCCGACGGTTGGCTGGCCTCGGCCTACAACATCACGCCGGCCGGCTTCGCGGCCGCCCGTGCCCGGCTCGGCGAGCACCTCGTCGCGAGCCAGCGGAGACTCGACGAGCTTCCGAACGCGCTGGCCACGATGTGGTGCTACCTCACTGAGGATCGCGACGAGGCCGACTCGATACTGCGTCAGCGTGTGCTGCCGGTGATTCACCGTCCCGAAGCGATCCTCCGAGAGCGGCTGGCGGTCGGCGCAGCCGACGCCTTCATCGACAAGCTCATCGAGTTCCGCGACGCAGGACTGCAACGTGTCTACATCTGGCCCATCGGCGATGAACGCCGGCAACTCGAGCTGTTCGCCGAGCGTGTCAGACCGGCGATCGAGTCCTGAGCAGGGTGCGACTCTGCGGGCTGGTCGTCACGCCACCTCAGCATCGTGACTCTGCTCCACCGTGAAGAGGGCGTGCGAGTGCTCCGCCCCCAGGCTGTCGAGCAACGCGAGCGCCGCAGGCGGCTCGCCACTGTCACGCACAGCCAGCAGGGCCTCCCTGTCGCGCCACACCGTTTGAATGCGCCACGCCCCGTTCTGCCCGCGAAGCAGTTCCGAGCGCAGCAGTCCTGGCGGCTGACTTCCTTCGTTCAACTGGCTGAACCCGTCGAGCAACGCCTGCTCGCGGTCCGTAGCGATGTTGGCGTCGATGATCGTGACAATGCGAGTGCTCATAAAGATTCTCCTGCGGCCCTGTCGCGCCGATTTCCTGATCCAATGCGGCGCACGTTCGGCAGCTCCGCGCTCGGCGCTCGTGTCTAGTCTGCGGCAATGCCCGTGATCGAGTGGTTGCTCGAGAGCGACCCTGCGATCCGCTGGCAGGTACTGCGCGATCTCACGGATGCCTCGCTCGACGAGGTCGCTGCCGAGCGAGCGCGCGTCGAGCACGAGGGCTGGGGCGCCCGCCTCCTGGCGCTCGAGGATGCGGACGGGTTGTGGGCGGGCGGAGCCTGCTTTCCGGCGGCCTACACCGGCGGCGAATCCGGGCAACCTTGGACGGCGACGATGCACAGCTTGCAGACACTGCAGATCTTCGGGCTGGACCCGGCGTCCGAGGCGGCCCGCCGCGCGATCGTGCTCGTTGCCGAGCACGGGCGCTGGGAGCATGCCGGTCAGCGGTACTTCGACGGCGAGGTCGAGCCGTGCATCAACGGCCGGACGATCGAGACCGGCGCCTACTTCGGGGTGGACGTGGCCGCCATCGTCGAGCGGATCCTCGACGAGCGTCTCGCCGACGGCGGCTGGAACTGCGAGGTCGAGAACGGGTCGGTGCGCTCCTCGTTCGATACGACGATCAACGTGCTCGACGGGCTGCTCGAGTTCGAGCGGGCGACCGGCGGTTCCGCCGCGGTGCGCGAGGCCCGCCGCGGCGGGGAGCAGTACCTTCTCGAGCGCGGCCTGTTCCGTCGCAAGAGCACCGGCGACATCGCCGTTCCGGCGTATCTCGACTCCGCCTTCCCGTACTACTGGCACTACGACGTGCTGCGCGCACTCGACTACTTCCGCCGTGCGGGCGCGGACCCGGATCCCGGGATGGCGGAAGCTGTCGAGAAGGTGCGGTCCAAGCGGCAGCCTGACGGCCGGTGGCTGCTCGATCGCATCCATCCGGGTCGCGTCCAGTTCGACCTCGAGGACGGCGTCGGAGCGCCCAGTCGGTGGAACACCCTCCGTGCGCTCCGGGTGCTGGACTGGTGGGACGTAGGAGCGCGTCGCGACTGACGCTTCAGCCGCTTCGACGAACCACGCCCGTGGAAGCGATCACCCCGACGAGTGCGTCGAACACGTCCACCGATCGGTGGACCTCGCCGTCCGCCGGCGCATCGATCGATCGGCTGCTACCGGTCCGCGCTTCCTCATTCACCCTCGTATCGATGGAGCACGAACGAAACACCAGTGGCGAGAGGATGCACACGACCCACCTCACGGGGTGCGAGCGCGGCGACCCCGTCGACTCGTGCGAGCTCGTACGGGTTGCGGATGGCGTCGATGCGTGTCATCCGACCGTTCTCGACGGCGACACTCACCGCGGTGTTGACCGCACCGCCGATGTCGATCCGGCCGCCGGGTGACCCGTTGAGCCAGTCGGCCCGTGCCTCGAAGTCCGCGAGGCGTGCAACGCCGACTAGGAAACCGGCGACCCGTTCCGCACCGTCGATCGGACGACGAGCAACGGCAAGGTTGCGCCGAACGCGGCGCAGGTGAACAGTCGCGGCCATGGAGGACTTCGACCCGAGGACCAGCTTCGGATACGACGAGTCGAAGCGCTACGACACCGTCGACGCCCGAGGTGACGAGGAGGAGACCGTCGCGTTCCTTGCCGGGCTCGCCGGGCAGCGGAGCGCTTTGGAGCTCGCAGTGGGTACCGGCCGCATTGCGCTGCCGCTCACGGCAGCCGGCGTGCGGGTGGATGGCATCGAGCTGTCTCAGCACATGGTTGACCGGATGCGCGAGAAGCCGGACGGACGTACCGTCGACGTGACCATTGGCGACATGTCCCGCGTCACGACCGGACGCACCTACGGGCTCGTCTACCTCGTCTACAACACGATCGGCAACCTGCTCACGCAGGACGATCAGGTCCGCTGCTTCGAGAACGCCGCTCGTCACCTGACAGCCGACGGAGTCTTCGTCCTCGAGTGCCGGGTGCCGACCGCTCCCTCACGACCAGGCCACCAGTTCGTCGACGCCGAGCACGTCGGAGTGGACCACGTCGTGCTCGACGTCTGCCGGTACGACCCGGTCACGCAGATCCTTGACGAGAACCACGTCCGCATCAGCGCCGCCGGCCTCGTGCTGAGCCCGATCCGGCTGCGTCTGGCGCACCCACCCGAGTTCGACCTGATGGCTCGTGTCGCCGGCCTCCGACTGCGCGACAGATGGGGAGGGTGGAACGGCGAGCCGTACACCGCCACGAGCTGGCGCCACGTCAGCGTCTACGAGCGAGCGTCAGCGTCATGAAGACGCTGTGGGCGCTGTCCGGATAGTTCTCGAACGGGCCGCAAACGGTGAATCCCGCCCGCCGGTACAGGGCACGGGCGGGCTCGAACTCGACCTGCGAACCGGTCTCCAGGCTGACTCGTTCGTAGCCACGGCGACGGGCCAGCCCGACGAGATGCTCGACCATGGCGGCGCCGACCCCGCGGCCCCGCGCCATGGCGGACGTGTGCATGGATTTCAGCTCGCCGTGCCGCGGGTCCAGTTCCTTGAGCGCACCGACGGCCACCAGCAACCCGTCGCAACGGGCGCTGCAGACCGTCATGGCCGGCTGGACGAGCCCCTCGACGTCGAGCGCGAAGACGAACTCCGGCGGCGTGCACGACCGGGCGAACTCGAGGTGACGCGCCAGCAACGCCCTGACATCGTCGGCTCGCGGATCATCGGTGGTGATGACGAGCCCGCGCACCACAGCAGCCAACCGGGTGCCGACGGCGATGGCAAGGCCCACGGGACGCAGCCGGTGACTCAGCGCGCTGCCGTGAGGCTGATGCCCGGCCGCCACGGAAGATCGTGACCGGGCCGTTGTCGCTGACCACGGCGATCGTCGTCGACGGGTGGTCGTAGCTGAAGCGCTGGGCCGACCGATGGCGCATGCCACGGTCGCTGTCCACGTTGCGTTCGGCCTCGTCACTGGAGCGCAGGCCGACACCGAGATATTCGACGCTGCCGTCGGCGGTGACCAACGTCGCCAAGTCGTGCTGCTGCAGCGAGGCGAACAGCGCCGGGAAGTGCTGGCGGTTCTTGATCGACAGCTTGGGGGCGTGGAACTTCGTCGCCACGTCCATCGACGCCCATTGGAAGCCTTCCTCGTGGACGACGATCGTCGCACCGATCCGGGCTGGCGAGAGCCAGTGCACGGCGAGGTCGAGCAGGCCATGGGCGACGGCCGGGTCGAGATCCGGGGCGCACTGGCGCAAGGTCGTCAGGAGGGCCGCGGCGGTTGGACGGTCGGTCCACGTCTGCCCGTCCCACGAGATGACGCGGCGCTCGGCGAACAGGCGCACCTGGCCGAACATCAGGGTGCGCTGCACGATGCGGGCGCCGGTGACCTCCTGCAGCTGGACGAGCTCGGCCTCGAACTGCACCGGCCGGTCGAAGCAGACGAGCACCGGGCTGTCTTCGTGGCGGTTGACGACGAACGCCGAGCGCCCGTCGGCGAACGTGCGGGCCATCTCGCGGGGCAGACCGTCGAGCGGCACGAGGTCGGCGACGCCGCCGGCGGTGGTGATGCTCATGCCGGGAGGCATCGAGAACGAGCCGTACAGCGGGCGCCGGCCCTCGAACATCGGGATGCGCCGGGCGTAGTCGAGCTCGTCGAGCAGGAGATCGCGGACGCTGTCGTGCTCGTCGAGCTTGACACCGTCCTCTGCGAGCTCCTCGGCTGAGGCGGCGGGCCGATCCGGAGAGCAGCTCGTCGGTCACGCCATCCACGTTACGGCGTGATCAATGAGATCAGGATGGCGCCAGGCACTCGCAGAGCGCGGCGACCCGGTCGTCGTTGATGCGGAACCAGGCCCACTTGCCACGCTGCTGGCGGGTCAGGATTCCGGCCCGCACGAGCTGGGTGAGGTGGTGGCTGACCGTCGGCTGGGACCGCTGCAGCGGCGCCGACAGGTCGCAGGCGCAGGCTTCTCCACCCGGGGAGCAAGCGATGATCGAGATCAACCGTAGGCGGGCGGGGTCGGCCAGCGCCTTGAGCACGTCGGCCAGCTCGCCGGCCTCCTCCTCGCTGAGCGGGACGCCGAACATCGGCGGGCAGCAGATCGATGCGGACGAGCCCATCCCGTCATATTGACAGAAGTCGAAGCGTCCGTCGATGCCGCTCCGCCGAGGCCGATCAGATTCTGACGACAGTTGACCTCGCTGAGCGCGGTCAAGTCTCCTCAGAATCCGCGGGTCGCTGCGGCGAGCGCTGACGGCCCGGACGGCTCAGGCTCGGACGTCGACGAACGGGTCGCCGAGCACGTCCTCCCGCAGCAGCAACCCGAGGCCGGGCGCCTCGGCCTGCGGGCGCAGGACCGAGCCGTCGCGTGGCGATGGGCCCTCGACGTGGTTGATGGTGACCCAACTGGCGAAGTCGACGGTGTGCACCCGCAGCCGAACGGGGGTGGAGGCGTTCACGTGGGCGAATGTGGTGTCGGCGAGGTCGCAGCCAGACGCGTCCTCGACGGTCACCCCGACCCCCAGCTCGACGGCGACGTCGCGGATCGTCACGGCCGGCGTGATGCCACCGACACGGGTCAGCTTCACGGTGACCCCATCGGCGACGCCGAGGCGGTGTGCCTCGAGCAGGGCGGCCAGCGACACGATCGTCTCGTCCATCACCATCGGCCCGGCCCACGATGCCCGCAGCCGGCCGCAGTCAGCAAGCGTCGCGCACGGCTGTTCCAGGAAGATCCCTGCCGCCTTCGGGCCCAGCTCGCGCGACGAACCGTCGGGCCGCCGACAACGAGAACCCGCAGTTGGCGTCGGCGAAGACGACGGTGTCGTCGCCGACCGCGGCGCGCACGGCGAGCACCCGGTGGGCGTCGACGATCGGGTCGTCACCAACCTTGACCTGCAGCCGCTGGTACCCCTGGTCGAGACGTGTGATCGCGTTGGCCGCGGCCGCCTCGGGCGCCGCACCCAGCACCGGTCGGTACAGCGGTGTCGGCTCCGGCCCGTCACCACCCAAGCGTTGCCACAGCGGCAGCTCGGCGGCACGGGCGGCGAGGTCCCAGACGGCGACATCGATGGGTGCTTTGGCATACGGGTGTCCGGTCAGCGCCGCCGCCATCCGGCGATGCACCGACTGCGGGCTGCGCGGGTCGGCGCCCAGGACCACTGAGGCCAGCGCCGTCACTCCGGCCAGCTGGCCCGGGAGGTACTGCGCGTCGAAGGTCACACCGACGGTGCCCGATTCGCCGATGCCGGTGGTGCCGTCGTCGGCGACGACTCGCACGACCACGGCATCCATTCCCGTGGAGACCCGGTCGCCGGACATGCGGTAGGTGCCCTCCACGAACGGCAGGTGGATCGACCAGCCAGTGACCCGAGCGATCTTCACGCCCCGATTCTGGCCGATCGCGGGCGCGTGCGGGAGCGGCGAGGGTGACGCGGGGGCCGCTCACTCGTCCGCGTGGCTGCGCACCGACGTCATGGTAGGAACCGCGGTGGCAGCCGAGGTCGTTCGTCAGCGGTACCCGGTGGTGTTGGCCGGCTTGCCGGCGTCCTGCACCTCGACGACGTAGGGCCAGGCGTCGGGCCGGCTCCCGTCGTCGTCGGTGAACCCGTAGACCTTGGCCAGCTGCCCGCTGGAGAGCGACTGCCCGTTCCAGCGGGCGACGTCCGGGTCGGCGGCCAGGGCGGCGACCGCACGGCCGACGAAGCGCGGGCTCTCGGAGATGGCGAAGTGTGGAGACACCTTCGTGGCGTCCTGCCAGTTGTGCTCGCTGACGCCGTAGGCGTCGAGCATCGCTTCGGACCGCAACCAGCCCGGCGTGACGGCGACCGCCGTGGCACCGCGGGACCCGAGCTCGTGGCCGAGGGCGAACGCCATCCGCAAGTTGGCGGCCTTGGCGAGATCGAAGAAGAACGACACCCGATAGTTCGTCGCGTTGTACTCGGCGGTCCCGTCGGTGACCTCCACGACGAGGCCCCCGGGCGTGCGCAGCAACAGCGGGATGGCGAAGTGGCTGGTGATGGCGTGGGTGTCGACCGCCAGGCGCAGCGTGCGCAGCCCGATGTCGAGCGACGACTCCCACACCGTCTTGTCCCACTCCATCGTGGTGGCCCCCCAGATGTTGTTGACCAGCACGTGGAGGGCGCCCCGTTCGTCCTCGATGCGACGGACGAGGGCGGCAACCTCGTCGGGCACGAGGTGGTCGACCGCCACGGCGATTCCGTGGCCACCAGCGGCGTCGACGAGGTCGGCGGTCTCCTCGATGGTCTCGGGGCGGTCCATCTCCGACCGTGTCTCGCGGGTCGTCCGTCCGGTGCAGTAGACGGTGGCACCGGCTTCCCCGAGCGCGACGGCGATGCCTCGTCCGGCGCCCCTCGTCGCGCCGGAGACCAAGGCCACCTTCGCGTTCTCACTGATTCGACTCGATCAAACCATGCCAGTGGGAAGACCGTAATGCGTTGCTCGCTCGCTCATCGCTTGTTCCTCTCGTGTGGCGGACGGTCCTCGGCGGTGTCGACGCCTCCCTCGGGGGTCAGTTGCTTCTCGTAGCGTCGAGCCGGCACGGCGATCGCGGCGGCGGCAGTCGGCGCGGCGTTGTCGAACGGTCCCGTGTCGCGCCACCCGTTGCGCTCGTAGAAGCGGCGGGCGCGGGTGTTGCCGGGGACGACGGCCAGCCAGGCGCGGGGATGCCGTCGGGCGATGACCTGCTCGCCGTGCCGCAGCAGAGCTGCCGCCGCGCCGGTCCCGCGCCGGCGCGGCGACGAAGAGCTGCTCCAGCTCGTCATCGCGCACCATCACGAAGCCGACGACGGCCGCCCTGGTGGTGGCCACGGTCGTCGCGTCGAGCTGGGCCGGTGTCCGGCTGCGGAAATCCTCGAGCCGCCGATGGGGGAGGAGGGCGTCGGGTACGTGACCGAGGTGGCCGTCGATCCATGCGCCGTGCCACACGGTGGCAATCGCCTCGACGTCGGCCGCCGTCGCCGGCCGCAGCGTCACCGTCGTCGGCGCCACGGCGTCTCCACCTCCGTCGCATCACCGGTGTAGCGTTGCATGCCAGTGACGATAGGGGTCGCCGCATGACTGGTCAAGTCCGATTCGGCAGTTATGAAGATGCCGGCGTACACGCCGCCGTGGACCTGGTCAATGCCCTCGACGGCGACGATTCGGCGGCCGCGCTGCCAGCGATCGCCCACATCCTGGCCGTCGATCCACCATCGCTGGCCCAGCTCGGGCCGGACGATGGGCCCGGTTTCGTGGCCCTGGCGCGGCGGCTACGCCGGGTCTTCGACGAGCTCGACGGCGGCGACGTGGACGCCGCCGCAGCCAGGCTCAACGACCTCCTGTCGTCCCACCCGGCTCACCCGTACCTCGGCAAGGAGGGCAACCGCTGGCGGCTGCACCACCACCCTGTCGATGCCGCCC
Organism: uncultured Acidimicrobiia bacterium; assembly: GCA_963719775.1. Taxonomy (GTDB): domain Bacteria; phylum Actinomycetota; class Acidimicrobiia; order Acidimicrobiales; family Ilumatobacteraceae; genus JALZMG01. The sequence goes on along the minus strand of CAVRCY010000012.1, from coordinate 265,895 downwards.
TGGTCCCGATGTGGACGGCGATCTGCGCCGAGGCCCTGGCCCGCGTCGTCGGTGCCGGGGAGCACGGCCGGCTGGGCACGTGCGCAGCCGGTGACTGCGGGCGTGTCTTCCTCGACGTGTCCAAGAACGCCAGCCGTCGCTTCTGCTCGACGACGTGTCAGAACCGGGTCAAGGCGGCGGCGTTCCGTCGCCGGCGGCTCACCGCTTGAGATCGGCGAACCGCGGAGCCCCGGGCGACCGGCCGCCCGCCGTCAGTCCGCCGGCCGCTCGACCCGCGCGACGAGCCGCTGTGGTGCCAGGACGCAGTAGCTCTCGGTGACGAGCTCCGTCACCTCGCCCCAGTCGACGTCGGGTCCGAGCACCATGCCGACGACGTTGGGCGCCCAGGGCGGGCGGAAGAACGGATGGCCGACGGAGCTCAGCGCCTCCAGCTCCGCCCCGGACGACCGAAACGTGACCACGACGATCGGTCCGTCCGATCCTGCGGCTCGGGCGTAGGCCGGCGGCCATCCCGACTCGATCATGACGACGTGGGCGAACGTCTGCTTCCCGACCCGCCATCGTGTGCCGACCCACGCCGGCTCCTCGTACGCCTCCGGCAGCGCCAAGCAGGCGGTGCGCAACGCGTCGACGATGTCGGCTGGAACGTCGTCGTGCGGCGTCAGCGCACGACCTCCGAGTCGCGCCATGGCACCTCGACGGGCTGACCGAGGTCAGCCAGCCAGCCCTTGAGGACGCGGTGCACCGCGGGAGAGCCGAAGATCGGCTCCGCCGGCGCTCGAGGTCGGCGGGATAGAGGAGGAACGGATGAGTCTGCGGTCCACCCAGGCCGCCGTGCGATCCGACCTGCTCCTCGAACGCCGCCACCTCGTCGCGCTCGGGGTCGTAGCGAGCGTTGACCATCACATCGGCGGTGGTGGCGAAGGCGTCGACGTCACGCACTTGCTCGACGGCCCGCGGCCCGAACGGAGCCAGCGGGTCAGCCCCGACGATCTCCCCGCTCGTCACGTTGTGGGTGCCGTCATGCCCCAGCACGATCGAACCGCCCGCCGTGCGCACGAGCACGAACCCGATCTCGGGGTGGGCGACCAGTCCGGCGAGCAGGCGCGGATGACGAGCATCGATCTCCTCGCGACTCAGCCGCCGGGCCTCCCCCGGGAGGTAGACCAGCCCGAGGCTGCCCGAACCGAGCACGGTGGTGGTGGTCGCCGTCGATGGAGCCGTCTTGCCGCGGCGTCCGCCGGCGCGGCGCAGCCAGGCGCTCGACTCGGTCTTGCCCCGCTCGGCATCGTTGTCGCCCGACTCGGCATTGCCACACAGGCCGGCGACGACATCGGCGAGCGTCTCGCCTGACCGCTGCTCGAACGTGGCGCCTTGCGTCTGCCCATGGTCGGAGAGCACGACCATCACGTACGGACGCGGCGCCCAGCGGAACGACCGCTCGATGCGGGCGATCTGGCGGTCGAGGTCGCGCAGCACAGCCAGTGTGTCGGCCCGCTCCGGCCCCGAGTGGTGGGCCACCTCGTCGTACCCGAGCAGGTCGACGTAGATCGCCGCCCTGCCCTCGGCGACGTCGTTGAGCACCCCTTGGACGCACACATCGCGGCTGACCACGGTCGTGAAGGCGCGCAACAGCGCATAGGTCCAGGAGCGCTCGACGCGCGGCTGGACGTCGCGGACGCGTTGCAGGCGGGCGGCCCGTCGTTCGCGAGCCACCTCCGAGACCAGGCCGAGCAACGTGCGGACCGCCTGCTGCGGGCGGGCGAAGTAGCCGAAGTAGCCCGCCCCGATGCGGCCTTCCTTGCGCCGGCCGGCGCCGCTCATCGTCAGCACGGCGCGCCCGGCGTCGCCGGAGAAGAGGTTCCCGTAGCTCGATCCATCGTGGGCCAGCAAGCCCTGACCGTCGGAGTGCTGCTGCTCGATCCCCAGCGCCGATTCCCGGTGGTTGGACACCACGACGGTGTGCGTGGTCTTGTCGAGCCAGCGGAACGCCGGCATGTCGGCAACCGAGCCGTGGAGGATGCCGCACTGGCTGACGCCGGTCTGCGACGACCAGCCCGTCTCCCACCCGATGAGCCTGTGCGAGCCGTCGAGCAGCCAACGGTGCAGGGTCGGCGCGTCGCCGGAGCGCAGCGCCCGCTCGAGCACCGCTTTGGCCAGGCCGTCGAGCTGGACGAAGACGACGCCCGGGACGTCGGTCACGGTCGCCTGTCGCCGGCGGTGGCGGGCGCGGCGGGCCGCCATGTGGTCGAACCACGAGTCGTCGTCCAGCGCCAACACCCACGACACGAGCGTGGTGATGGCGGCCAGACCGATGACCACGGCGACGCTCGTCCAGAAGCCGGACAGCTCGACGCCGGGCAGCACGTCGAGCAGCAGCAACACGACGAGGGCGTCGAGGGCGATGGCACCGAGACCGAGGGTCAGCACGGAGATCGGCACGACGACGAACGCCAGCGCCGGCCAGACGACGGCGTTGAGGAGGCCGATGACGAAACCGGCCAGCAACGCATCCCTCGGCCGATCGATCGTGAAGCCCGGGAGGATCCCGGCCAGGAGCCAGAGGGCGACGGCCGTCACCACCGTCACGGCGACGCCGCGCCCGATGACCAGGGACCACAACGGCCGCTCGGCCGCCGGCCGCACGACGGCCCGGCTCACTCGTGTCAGCACCACCTTGGAGACGACGCCCGGCCCGTCCAGCGGCACGACCAACTCGCCTCCCGGGTCGAGGATGCGCAGCCGGTCATCGGAACCCGCGGCGCGTAGCCCCGACTGGAAACGGCCGATGGGGTCACGCAGCCAGTGCGGCGGGCCGCGGCGAGGGCCAAGCGGGGCGTACGTCCCCCAATGGATCGGGACGACAAGCCGTGGTTCGATCAGCTCCGTGGCCCGCACGGCGCTGTCCGGGTCGAGGTGCCCCGGACCCACCGTCGGTCCCCATCCCCCGATCGGCACCAAGGCCGCGTCAATCGGACCGAGCGATCCCATCGCGGCGAAGAGATCGGTGTCGCCGGGGAAGTAGACGGACCCGCCGGCAGAACGCAGCACGTAGCCGACCGGAGCAGCCGCAACCCGGGTGTGCGGACCGCGGCGGGCGTCGTGCACTGCCGGCACGACCTCGATGGTCAGCGGGCCGACATCGATCGTCTCACCAGCCCGCGTCTCGCGGCACGAAACGGAAGCCGCGGCGGCGCAACATCGTCGCTGCTCCGGCCGGCACGATCAGTGGCACGTCACGGCCGAGCAGGCGCAACGACGGCACGTGGAGGTGATCCATGTGGACGTGGGAGATCAGCACGAGATCGGGTCGCTCGAGCTCGGACACGTCGACGAGGTGGTGACGGCGGAGATGGGCGAGTCGAGCCGTCAGCGCCGGGTCGGTCAGGATGCGCATGCCGGAAAGCTCGATCAGCACGCTGGCGTGACCGAGCCACGTCAGGCGACCGGCACCCTGCGCTGGCCCACCCACCCCCACGGACGTCACGGAGGCGCAGCGTACGGCGCCGGGCCGGATGGCGCGCTCGGCGCCGACGGATGTGCAGGAAGCGCGAGGGTGCCCGGTACCTCCACGATGGCGACGGTGCCGGACGGCCCACCGGCGATGGTGAGGGTGCCACCGGCCGCCTCGACGCGCAGCGTCTGGGAGTGCAGACCGATGTGGCCGTCGTCCAGGCCCCGCTGCCGCGCATCGGCGTCGATCCCGCGACCGTCGTCGGCGACCACGAGTCGGGCCGACTCGCCGTACAGGCCGAGCGCCACCCTCGCCGAGTTCGCCCCGGCGTGCTTGACCACGTTGCTGAGCAGCTCCCTCGCGGCGCTGAACAGCAGGGCGTCGACGGTCGTGCGGACGCCGTCGGGCCAGTCACCGAGCTCGACCGAGATGCTCAGGTCTGGGCGGCTCTGCGCCGCGGCGAGCTCCCGCACTGCCCGGGCCAGGCCGCCGTGGTCGAGGACCGCTGGGTGCAGCTCGGTCACCGTCGAACGGAGCAGCCTGGACGACTCGACGAGAGCCTGCTCCACCCTCGCGACGGCGGTGAGGTCGGCGCCGTCACGCACATCATCGAGCTCCTGGCGGGCGGCCAGCACGTACTGCAACGCACCGTCGTGGAGCCGCTCGGAGAGCTCGCGTCGCTCGCGATCCTCCAAGTGCATCAGGTCATCGAGCAGGCCGGTGCGGTCGCGCACCAACCCGCCGATGGCGGCCACACGGGAGCGCTGGATCCGCGAGAGGACGACGCAGGCGGCGCCGACGCCGGCGAGCACGGCGGTGCGCAGGGCGATCGAGGCCCACGGCTCGTCGTTGGAGGTCTGCGTCGTCACGCTGGATCCGAGGAAGACGAGGACCGTCGGGATGACGACGGCGGCGCAGACGCCCGGCCGCAGCTGCGTGGCGGCCAACACCGGGATCACGAAGAACCCGTGGACGAGCACGTCGTCGGTCCAGGTCCGGTCGACGTTCGTCGCGGCGACCAGCGTCACGCTGGCCAGCACCGGCAGGTCGGCGAGCAGCCCGAGCCACGCCCGGCGGGCGACGCGAGATCCGCCGCGCCATGCCCACGCTGCGAACCAGGCGGCCCAGATGGCGTAGGCGCCGACGATGGCGTAGCCCGCCACCGCGTCCTCCTCCGGAGGGACGAACACGAGCGTCAGCGCGATGAAGACGACCAGGCCGGCGCGCAGCAGCACCTGCAAACGCACGCCGCGGTTGGCGTACTCGAGGACGACACCCGCCAGCGCCGGGCTGGACGTGACTGCCGACGAGTTCATGCTCGCATCCTTCCGCGATCTCTATACTCGGCGAGCCATGTCAGGGACGCACGCTCGGGTGCGGGTCGTCGTCGCCGATGATCATCCGTTCTTCCGTGATGGGGTCTCGCGAGGCTTGACCCAGAGTGGCCTCGTCAACGTGGTGGCCGAGGCGGAGAACGGGCGCGATGCGATCGAGGCGATCCGCCGGGAGCTGCCGGACGTCGCGTTGGTCGACTTCCAGATGCCGGACCTGGACGGGCTCGCCGTCGTACGCGCCGTGACCCGCGACCAGCTGGCGACGCTGCGTCCTGCTGCTGTCCGCCTACACCGACGGTGCGATCGTGTTCGAGGCGCTGCAGGCGGGCGCCGCGGGCTATTTGTCGAAGGACGCCCGCCGGTCCGAGATCGTCGACGCGGTGCTGCAGGTGGCGCGTGGTGAGACGGTCGTCCCCGCGGATCTCGCCAGCGGCCTGGCGGGCGAGATCCGGCTGCGAGCGCAGCCGGATGCTCCCGCCTTGTCCGAGCGCGAACGCCAGGTGCTCCAGGCGTTCGCCCGCGGGCTGTCGGTACCGCAAGTGGCGGCCGAGCTCGTGATCGGCGTGAGCACGGTGAAGACGCACACCCAGCGGCTCTACGAGAAGCTGGGGGTCTCCGATCGTGCGGCGGCCGTCGCCGAAGCGATGCGCCGGGGCCTCGTGGAGTAGCTCCCGGCGCACCGGCTGTCAGCAGTGGCGCGTGTCGGCCGGTGGGGCGATGGCGTCGCGATGGACGTACCCCAGGTTCCCGTCCTTCTGGATGAGGAACCAGTAGCTGTTGCCATCGAGCGGCTGCCCCTCTCTGAAGCAGAGGGTTTCGACCTCGGTGCCCGCCTTCAGCCCGGTATGGACCGGGACCGACATGTTCGACGGGCTGGTGTAGGACGTGGCGAACTGCTTGATGTAGCCGGTTGGCGCGGCGGCACTTGCGGTGCTGGCCAGACCGACCACCCCAGCGGCGGCCGCGGTGGACAAAGCTGCGATGGCGACGAGCTTGCGCATGATGTTGTTCTGCCTTTCTGTCATCGGTGGACCAGACGATCCGGCCCCCGTTCCGGGTGTTTCCCGGTGCAGGGATCACGATGACAGCGTCGGCTCCCGAGGGGGATCGGGCGATCGACGGACGCGAAGGAGGAATGGGATGTCCACCGATCGGAGGAGGACCGGGCCGTCCTCCTCCGATTCGTCGGCGGATCAGATCACAGCGACGCGATGTACGCGGCGAAGCGATCGAAGCTGCTCTGCATGCCGGCCTGAGCCTCCGGGCTGCGGAACATCTCGGGCACGTTGGTCTGGTGCGACAGCACCTCCGTGCGGCCGTCGCCGAGGTCGATCAGCGTCAGCGAGGTCGTCATCCCGCCCTCGACGTCGGGCTCGGTCCACACGAGCTTGCTCGGCTCGTCGACCTCGACGAACACGCCGCGGCTCGGATATTCGGCACCGGTCGTGTCGTCGACCATCACCGTCTCGAAGACGCCACCGGGACGGGGGTCGACCTTGATCTTCTCGATCGGCGCGGTGGTGCCGACCGGACCCCAGAAGCGGGTCAGGTGCTCTGGCGTGGTCAAGCAGCGGAACACGAGCTCGCGGGGAGCGTCGTACGTGCGGGTGTAGGTGACTTCGCCGAGGTTCGTGCGGTCGATGTTCATGGTGCTTCCTGTTCGTCGTTCGGGAGTTGTTGGAGGTCTCGGAGGTGTTGCTCGAGCTGGTCGAACCGGTCCTTCCAGACCTTGCGGTGTCGTTCGATCCAACCGATGGCCGGCTCCAGGCGTTCGGCTTCGAGGTGGCACGGCCGGTATTGCGCATCCCGGCCACGGGTGATCAGTCCGGCCTTCTCGAGGACCTTCAGGTGCTTGGAGACCGCTTGAAGGCTGATGTCGAACGGCTCGGCCAGCTCGTTCACCGTGGCGTCCCCGGTGGCCAGTCGAGCGAGGATGGCTCGGCGGGTCGGGTCGGCCAGAGCGGCGAAGGTGATGCTGAGCTCGTCGTCCGGCATACGTTGTATTCAACCGATCAGATGATCAACTACTCGGTTGAGTATGCTGATGGCGTCGTCCGCTGTCAAGAGGCTGTGTGGAGGGGCAGTCGACGCCTGTGGTGACACAAGCGCCGGGGCCGTCAGCGGCGGCGGGTGACCGGCTCGGCCGGAGCTCTGCGCCCCGCCAACCAGCGCCAGACGAGCGTCACCAGCACGGCGCCGATGAACGAGCCGATCAGGCCGCTCGGCTTCAGTTCCAGGCCGTCGCCGGCGATCAAGCTGGCCAGCAGCCCGCCGATGAAGGAGCCCAGGAGTCCAGCCAGGAGTGCCAGGGTCCAGTCGATGCCGAACGCAGCGCGTCCGAGCATCCATTGGGCGGCGGCCCCGATGGCGAGACCGAACAGGATGATGCCGAGGATCAACACGCCCGGCACGGTACCGCGACCGCAGGCGCCCGCGAGGGGAGTCGCCCTTGACGCGGGGTTTGTTTGTCAACTAAACAAACGAACCAGATGGCGACACCAGAAGATGCCCGGCGGGCCAACCGCAGCCTCCTGCTGCGGACGTTGCACCGCGGTGGGCCGGTGTCGCGAGCCGATCTGGCCAAGATCACCGGCCTGACCCGGGCCACCGTGTCGGCCGTCGTGCGCGAGCTGATCGACGACGGCGTCGTCGAGGAGCTCGGTCTCAGCGCCGCCGGCGGCGTCGGCAAGCCAGCCACGCTCGTCGGCATCGACGCCGACGGCCGCCACATCGTGTGTCTCGACGTCTCCGAACCGGCGCAGTTCGTCGGCGCCGTCGTCAACCTCGACGGCAAGGTCGTCGTCCGACGCACGTACGCCCGCAAGGGCAAGACGGGCCGAGCCGCGCTGACGCTCGCCCGGCGGATCTGCGCCGAGCTCGTTGCCGATGCCGAGCGTCCGCTGCTGGGCGTCGGCGTGGCCACGCCTGGCATTGTCGACAGCGACGGTGTCGTGTCGACGGCCACCCACCTGGCCTGGTCCGACGTGCCGTTGGCCGCCACGCTGGCCGCCGCGGTCGGCCTGCCGGTCGCGGTGATCAACGACGCCAACGCGACGGCCCTCGGCGAGCTCACGTTCGGCCAGCGTCACGGCGTCGGCGTCCATGCGCCGAACCTGATCTCCGTGCGGGTCGACGAGGGTGTCGGCGCCGGCCTCGTGCTCGACGGTCGGTTGTACACCGGTTCGTCGAACGCCGCCGGCGAGATCGGCCACGTCGTCGTCGACCCCGGCGGCGCCGTGTGCGCCTGCGGCAAGCGCGGCTGCCTGGAGACGGAGGTCTCGGAGCCGCTGCTCGACCGCCTGCTCGGCGCCGAGGCAGCCGACGAGACGGCCATCCTCACCCGCGCCGGCGAGCACCTCGGCACGGCGCTGGCCACCGTGCTCAGCGCGCTCGACGTCGCCGACGTCGTGCTGTCGGGATCCGATCCCGTGACGACCGAGACGTTCCGAGCGGCAGCCGTGCGGGCGATCGCCGCCCGCACCATGCCCGTCCTCTCGGACCGCCTCGTCGTGCGGGCCAGCACGTTCGGCTACGACGACGGCGTCGTCGGCGCGGCGGCGCGGATCCTCGACCAGGAGCTCGGCATCAGATGAGGAGAGATCGCACCCCACGGGCAGGGGTCGGCCGGTCCGCGAGGACCGGGATACAGCACAGCGCCCCGTTCCATCAAGGAGAACGAACGTGAACAGAACACGAACCGTGCGGGTGGTGGCGGCGCTGGCCGCCGCCGGCCTGTTCGTCGGAGCCTGCGGCGGCGACGACGACGACGATTCCGCAGCCGACACGACCGCTGGCGCCACCGAGGCACCGGCGACGACCGCCGGCGGCGATGACGCCGCAGCCACGACTGCCGGCGGCGACGACGCAGCGGCGACGACGGCCGGAGGTGATGAAGGCGGTGACGGGGAGACGATCCGCCTGTGGCTCAACGGCCCGGACACGCCGGACGAGCTCGTCGAGTTCGCCATCGCCGAGTTCAACAAGGTCCACCCCGACGTGACGGTCGAGTTCGAGCGTCAGCAGTGGGACGGCATCGTCGAGCGGCTGACGACCGCGCTGTCGGGCAGCGACGCGCCGGACGTGGTCGAGTTCGGCAACACCCAGGCCCAGACGTTCGAGGCCGCCGGAGCCGTGCTCGACCTCAGCGACAAGTCCGAGGACCTCAACGCCGACGACTTCCTGCAGAGCCTGCTCGAGGCGGGGACGTACGACGGTGCGCTGTATGCCGCGCCGTATTACGCCGGCGCCCGCATCATGATCTACCGCAAGGACCTGTTCGAGAAGGCCGGCATCGAGATCCCGACGACGCTGGAGGAGATGCTCGCCGCCGGCGAGGCGCTGAAGGCCGACAACGCCGACGTCCCGAACTTCTCCGGCATCTACCTGCCGGGCCGCAACTGGCACGCCGCCATGTCGTTCGTCTGGGACGCCGGCGGTGACATCGCCGTGCAGGAGGGCGAGGAGTGGGTCGGCCAGCTCGACACTCCGGAGTCGATCGCCGGCCTGGAGTTCTTCCAGCAGGTCTTCCAGCGGGCCAACGGCGCGCCGGCGGACGGCCTCGACGACCTCGATTACCTTGCGTTCTGCGCCGGCGAGGTCGGCATGATGCCGGCACCGGGCTGGAAGCCGGGTCAGATCACCAACGAGGACGACGGGTGCCCCGACATGGAGGAGAACATCGGCGTGTTCGTGATGCCCGGCTCCGAGGCCGGGACCACGGCTCCGGTGTTCCTCGGCGGTTCCAACCTGGCCATCCCGACCAACAGTGAGCACCAGGACCTGGCGTACGACCTGCTGAAGATCCTGGTCTCCGCCGGCTACCAGCGGCAGTTCGCCGAAGCCGGCACGATCCCGGCGCTGAAGTCGGAGTTGGCCAACGTCACCGGCAGCGACGCCGCCATCGCCCAGGCGCAAGGCGGCCGAGAACAGCCGCTTCGTCCCGACGAGTGAGAACTGGGCCGGCGTCGAGTCGGCCAACGTCCTACCCGACATGTTGACCGAGATCGCCCAGGGCGGCGACATCGCCGCGGCGGCCGCCCAAGCCGACGCCGCCATCGAGGCCGCCCTCAACGGCTGACGCCGGCGAGCGCACGACAGGGCAGCGCCGATGGCCATCGCGACGACGACCACCGCCGCCGAGATCACCGAGTTGTCGGACTCCGGTCCGCTCGGTGGCCCGCCGGCGGGTCGTCGTCGGAAGGCCTCGGCGCTGCCCTACGCCTTGCTCGTCCCGTCCATCGTCGTCCTGGCGGCGATGCTGGGGTACCCGCTCTTCCGGTTGGGTGTCCTCTCGCTGCAGGAGTACGGCCTGCCCCAGGTGTTCGGGCAACCGGCGCCCTGGGTCGGTCTCGACAACTTCCGGACGATCCTCAGCGAGTCCTACTTCTGGACCGTCCTGTGGCGGACGCTGATCTTCTGCGCCGTCAACGTGGCGCTGACGATGGTGCTCGGCGTGCTGGTCGCCCTCCTGCTGGAGGCGCTGGGACGGGTGATGCGGCTGATCGTGTCGGCGTCGCTGATCATCGCCTGGGCCATCCCCCCGCTGACGGCGACCGTCATCTGGCAATGGATGTTCGACACCCAGTTCGGGCTCGTCAACTGGGCCACCGGGCGCGAGGGGCACAGCTGGTTCGCCAACCCGCTGACGTTCTTCATGATCGCCACGATCGTCGTCGTGTGGATGGGCATCCCGTTCGTCGCCTTCACCGTGTACGCCGGGCTCACGCAGATCCCCGTCGAGATGAACGAGGCGGCCAAGCTCGATGGCGCCGGCTTCCGTGACCGCTTCCGGTTCGTGTCCTTCCCGGCGCTCAAGCCGATCCTGCTGATCCTCACTTCGCTGTCGGTGCTGTGGGACTTCCGGGTGTTCACCCAGATCTACGTCCTGCAGAAGGCCGGCGGGATCACTCGCGACACGAACCTGCTCGGCGTCTACGCCTACCAGATCTCGATCGGCGAGAGCGACTTCGGCGTCGGCTCCGCCATCGCCATCGTGATGGTGGCGATCACCGTGCTGCTGACCCTGACCTACCTCCGCTCGATGATGCCGCGTGGAGGAGAGCCTAATGGCCAGCCGCCGGACGCGTCGCATCGGCGTCAACATCGCCGGGGGACTGGTCGCCCTCGTCGCGCTGTTCCCCGTCTACTGGATGGTGCTGACGTCGTTCCGGCCGGGCCAAGAGCTGCGCACGCGCACGCCGTCGTTCCTGCCGACCAGTCTCACGCTGGACAACTACGGGCGGGTGTTCGAGCGGGAGTACTTCTGGACGGCGATGAAGAACAGCGCGATGGTCACGGGCATCGTGGTCGGGTTGGCACTGAGCGTGGCGTTCTTCGCCGCCGTGGCGCTGTCCCGGTTCCGGTTCCGCGGTCGCCGGGCCTTCCTGATCACGATCATCCTGATCCAGATGGTGCCGGCCGAGGCGCTCGTGATCTCGCTGTTCCAGGTCCTCGACGGCGTCGAGCTGACCAACCGCATCATCGGCCTGGCGCTGACCTACCTCGTCTTCGTCCTGCCGTTCACCATCTGGACGCTGCGCGGGTTCGTGTCCGGTGTCCCGCTGGAGCTGGAGGAGGCGGCCCGGGTCGACGGCGCCAGCCGCTTCGGCGCCTTCATGCGGGTGACGCTGCCGCTCGTGGCGCCGGGCCTGGTGGCGACCGGGATCTTCGCCTTCATCCAGTCGTGGAACGAGTTCATCTTCGCCCTCGTGCTGATGAACCGGCCCGAGAACCAGACTGCCCCGGTCTGGCTGCAGGCCTTCAACGAGGGTGCCCGCGGCACGGACTGGGGTGGCGTGATGGCCGGGTCGACGCTGATGGCGGTGCCCGTGATCATCTTCTTCCTCATCGTCCAGCGCAGGGTCACGGCCGGCCTGACCGCGGGCGCCGTCAAGGGCTGAACTGTGCGTGCGCCGACGACGCCGGCCTCGAACGCGCCCTTCGGTCGGGTCGGCGTCGATGTCGGCGGCACCACGACGAGGGCGATCCGCTTCGGCGCCGCTCACGACGACATGGTCGGTGCCGCGGCGCCCACCCCCCGAGGCGCTGGCGCGATCGTCGACCTCGTGGTCACGATGGTCGATGAGATCACCGATGGCGCGCCCATCGATCGCATCGGCGTCGGCATCCCCGGGCGGGTCGACGTGTCGGACGGGATCGTCAGCTCGGCGGTCAACCTCGGCATCACCGCGCCGGTCGCCATTGCCGCCATGCTCGCCGATCGGCTCGGTCGCCCCGTGCACGTCGAGAACGACGTCAACGCCGCTGCCCTCGGGGCGTTCGCCCACTTCGGCATGCCGTCGGCGTCGTCGCTGGCATACGTCAACATCGGCACGGGCATCGCCGCCGGCTTCGTGCTCGGGGGCCATGTGTGGCGGGGAGCGACTGGCGGCGCCGGTGAGATCGGGCACGTCCCGATGCGCGAGGTCGGACCCGTCTGCCACTGCGGCCAGGTCGGTTGTGCGGAGGCGTTCGGCTCCGGTCGCACCGCGGGTGGGGACCCAGCCCGTCGCCGCGACGTCGTCGCTGCGGCAGCGTGGGCGGTACAACTGTGCGCCATGACGCTCGACATCGACGTCGTGGTCCTCGGCGGCGGCATGACCCGCCCCGAGGCACCGTTCCTCGCCGAGCTGCAGGACGTCCTGTCCGCCAGCGAGCACGCCGCGCCGATGCTGGCGGCGATCGGGCTCGGTCGTCGAGTCGCCATCGCGCCAGCCGACGTTCCTCTCGGCAGCCTCGGCGCAGCCCTCGCTGCGGAGGCGACACCGTGACTGCGTTGGCCATCACGAACGGCGTCGTGAGCATTCCCGGAGGGGTCCTGACGGATGGGCACATCGTCGTCGAGGATGGATGCATCGTCGCCGTCGGCCGCGGTCGCGCTGCCGCAACCGACACGGCGCCGATCGACGCCGGCGGCGGTTGGATCACGCCGGGGTTCATCGACGTGCAGATCAACGGGGGCCACGGCATCGATCTGACGTCCCAGCCAGAGCGGATCGACGAGCTCGGCACGTGGCTGCCGCGCTACGGGGTCACGGCGTTCGTGCCGACGATCATCACGTGCCGGCCGGAGGAGCGCGAGGCCGCGCTGGTCGCATGGAGACGGCGCGATGGCCGGCCCGCCGGTGCCGTACCACTCGGTCTGCACCTCGAGGGACCGATGCTCGCACCGGCCCGCCGCGGAGCCCACCCGGAGGCGTGGCTGGTGCCGCCGTCCGCCGCCCTCGTCGACGGATGGTCGGCCGACAACGGAGTGGTCCTGGCGACGTTGGCGCCCGAACTGCCCGGCGCGCTGGACGTCATCGCCGCGCTGGTGGACCGCAAGGTGGTGGTCGCCCTCGGCCACACCGACGCGCCTGCCGACGACTTCGCCGCCGGCCTCGCCGCAGGCGCGACGTACGTGACCCACCTGTTCAACGCCATGCGTCCGTTCGCCCACCGTGACCCCGGTCCGATCGGAGCGGCGCTGGCCGACGACCGCGCCGTCGTCGGCCTCATCTGCGACGGCATCCACGTCGACCCGGTGGCGGTGCGGATGGCGTGGCGGGCCCTTGGACCCAGCCGGCTGAACCTCGTCACCGATGCCGTCGGCGCGCTCGGGGCCGACGAGGCCGGCACCATCGGCAGCGTCGGGGTGACGGTCGGCCCCACCGGGGTCCGCACGGCGGACGGAGTGTTGGCGGGCAGCGTGCTCTCGTTGGACTGCGCGGTGCGCAACCTCGTCGAGTTCACGGGATGTTCGGTGACTGACGCCGTGGCGACGGTGACGTCGACCCCCGCCGAACTCTTCGGCCTGGCCGATCGTGGCCGCTTGGCGCCCGGCGCCCGCGCCGACGTGACCGTCTTGGATCAGCGGCTGCACGTGGCGTTGACGGTGGTCGGAGGCGAGGTGGCGTGGAAGTCGTGATCGCGCCGTCGGCGGAGCACGCCGCGCGGATGGTCGCCGACGTGTTCGTCAGGACGCTGACCGAACGGGCGACGCCAGTGCTCGGGCTGGCCACCGGCAGCTCGCCCCTGGGCATCTACGCGGCGCTGGTCGACGATTGCCGGGCCGGGCGGATCAGCTTCGCCACTGCCAGCGCCGTGTTGCTGGACGAGTACGTCGGGCTGCCCTCCGATCACCCGCAGGCCTACCGATCGTTCATCCGCCGCCATCTGACCGACCAGGTCGATCTCGACCCTGACCGGCTGTTCGGTCCGGACGTCGCCGCCCCAGATCTGGCCGCCGCATGCGAGCGCTACGACCTCCTGCTCGGCGAGCTCGGCGGAGTCGACGTCCAGCTGCTCGGCATCGGGTCGGATGGGCACATCGGGTTCAACGAGCCGGGTTCGTCGCTCGCCTCGCGCACCAGGATCAAGACGTTGACCGCCGCCACGCGGGCCGACAACGCCCGGTTCTTCGGGTCGATCGAGGACGTGCCCCAGCATGTCGTGACGCAGGGTCTGGCGACCATCGGTCTGGCCCGCCACCTCGTGCTCGTTGCCTGCGGCGCGGCGAAGGCGGCCCCCGTGGCGCGCGCCGTCGAGGGCCCGCTGACCGCGATGTGCCCGGCCTCCGTCCTGCAGCTCCACCCCCATGCCACCGTCGTCGTCGACGAGGCCGCCGCCGCCGGCTTGGAGCTGGCCGACTACTACCGCGAGACGTTCGCCGGCAAGCCCGCCTGGCAGCACCTCTGATGGCACCGCGCGCTCGATGAGCTTGCGGTTGGATGCCATCTACGTGCCGGATCGCGCCGGCGCCGGCGCCGGCGCGATGCACGTGCGGCTCGTCAACGCCGGGCCGTCGACGTTGCGGGAGTTCCGACTCGCCCTCACGTCCGTCGTGCAGCTGACACCGGACGACGGCGCGGCGACGACGCTCGTGACCCGGACGTCCGGCTACCACGAACTGGCGCCACCGGCCGGCCTCGAGCTCCCGCCTGGCGATGTCTGGGAGCTCGATCCGTTGGCCTGCGGCCACCGTCCAGGGCACGCCAACGACGGGCCGGCCAGCGCGTTCGTCATCCTCGCCGACGGCTCCACCCAGTCCGTGGCCACGGGAGCCACCGACCGGATCGACGTGGCGCGCGTCGGAGTCGAGGCGCCACCCGCCATGCACCTCGCAGAAGGCGGCGATGTGGCCGCCGCGGCATGGGCGGCGGCGGCCCGTTGCGAGCGGCGCGTCCACCCGTACGTCGCGCCCGTGCTGGCGGATGCACTGTCCGGCCAGCCCGTGTCCTGCACGCTCGCCGATGCGCTCGGACCCGAGGCGTTCCACATCGTCGACGGCGACCGGATCGACGTCGTCGCCGGCTCGCCTCGGGCGCTCTGCTGGGCGCTCCTCACCCTGGCCCGCCACCGACGCGGCGAGCTGGCGCGAGCGGACGGCGTGCACGAGCCGGCGCACGCGTGGCGCGGCCTGCACGTCGACCTGGCCCGCCAGTTCCTCCCGCCAGAGGATGTGGGCTGGCTGATCGAGACGGCGGGGTGGTTGCGGATGAACCGGTTGCATCTGCACCTGACCGACGATGAGGGGTGGCGCATCCCGGTCGCCGCCTACCCGGCGCTGACCGGCGTCGGTGCCTGGCGCGGTCACGGGCTACCCATCCCTCCGTTGCTCGGCTCGAGTGCCGAGCCAACCGGTGGGTGGTACTCGGCTGACGACATCGCGCGATGGGTCGCCAGGGCCGGCGAGCTGGGGATTGAGGTGATCCCGGAGATCGACCTCCCGGGTCACAGCTTCGCCGCGCTGGCGGCGATTCCGGCGCTCGCCGACCCCGAAGATGCAGCGGCGCCCGCAGCGTGCAGCACTTCGTCGACAATGTGCTGAACCCCGGCGTTCCGGCGACCTGGCCGTTCCTGGAGGGCGTGTTCGGCGAGCTGGCGGGGTTGTTCCCGTCACCATGGCTGCACATCGGCGGCGACGAGGTGCCGCCCGGCGCGTGGCAGGGCTCCCCGGCGGCGCAGCGCTGGGCCGCCGAGCAGGGCATCGACGACATCGCCGTCGGCTTCGTCCGCAGGATCGTCGACGTGGTGCGCCGCACGACGGGACGGCAGGTCGGGGTGTGGCAGGAGGCCGCCGACGCGCTCGATCCGGGGGATGGCTACGTGGTGGCGTGGAAGTCCGTCGAGGACAGCCGCCGCCTCGTGGCCGCCGGTCACGACGTGGTGGCGGCACCAGCCCAGGCCTACTACCTCGACATGGCCGTCGACCCGTCGTGGTCGGCGCCGGGCGCCAGTTGGGCCGGCCACACGGCGCCGGCCGACGTCGCAGCCTTCGACGTGACGGCCGGTTGGAGCGTCGACGAGCGGGCCCGCCTGCTCGGCATCCAAGCCTGCGTGTGGACCGAGCACGTCCACGACCGCGCCACCCTCCGCCACCTCCTGACCCCCCGCCTCGACACCATCGCCGACGCGGCCTGGCTGTGGAAAAGTCGGTTTTGAACCAAAGTCAAGGCCACATGTGACTGCAAAATCGCCGGAGAACCGTGCCACAGTGCGCAAATGACCACCCGCCGGCGGGCCGTCGTGCTGTTCCTCCCGCCGCCGATCGCCGGCGAGATCGACGTCATCCGGCGCCAGTGGGACCCCGTGATGACCGCCCGCATCGGCGCCCACCTCACGTTGATCCGTGACGTCGTCGACCACGACGACGCGACGCCGGCAGTCGCCGCGGCGGCGGCCGGGACGGCGCCGTTCACCGTGCGGCTGACGACGACGGCCTGTTGGGGTTCGGCGAGCTACGGCGTGTACGTGGGCATCGAGGATGCGAGCGGCGCCGTGACCACGCTGCACGACCGTCTCTCCCACGTCGAGTCGCCGCAGTGGTCGAGCGCCCGGTTCCGACCCCACGTCACGCTCGTCCACGGCCGCACCGTCGCCCCCGAGCTGGCCGAGCCGGCATGGGCGGCATTGCGTGACAGGCCCATCGACCGCGCCGTCGAGCTCGACGCCATCGACATCATCGAGCTCGACGAGCCGGTCGGTTGGCACACGGTCGGGCGGTACTCGCTGGCGCCGGCGGCGATACCCGACTGACGCCGCCGGGGCCCGTCGTACACTCGGCGCATGGTGGGGCCGCCCACGAGCGCCGAGCCTGCCGGGGACGGCAACCGGCACGACGTCGTCGAACTGACGGCGGCCCCGGCCCGGCGGCCGCCGACCGGCCGACCCGGCCGCCTGCTCGCGGCGATCGTGGCGATCATCGTCGGATCGTGGTTGGTCACACTGGCGGGCGACGACAGGGACGAGTTGCGGACATCGGAGACCGCCGAGCCGACCGTCGTCCGGACTCGGAACACGGCCCGCACCGCTGACGGCCAGGCGGACGCCCGCGGGCGGCCGGGCCGTCGTGGATCTGTCGGCGAGACGGCGACCGCGGCGCCCGCCACAGCGGCCAGCGGACCGACCACCGCCACCGGTGCCGCCCCTGCCTCGCCCGTGCCTCCGACCCCCGCCCCGCCACCCCCGCCGCCCCCACCGCCTCCGCCTCCCCCGGCCGTCCTCGCCCGTCCCATCCCCGAAGCGCAACCGGCGTCGCCGCCTCCGGCCGGCCCTGCGGCGCCATGGGCCGCGCAGACGAGCACCACGCCGGCCGGCTACGTCGCCACCAACGTCGGCTGCGCTGCGGGGACGTCAGCGGGTGCGCTGGACGCCTTCTTCCGGGAACGCATCGGACCCGTGCTCGGTCACGACTATCAGCACGTCCACAGCCTCGGTGGGGACCGCTACCTGTGGCTCTTCCAGGACACCTTCCTCGACCACGCCGGCACTGCGGCCCGTCTCGACCAGGCGGCGTTCGTCCACAACACCGCCATGCTGCAACAGGGTTCGTGCTTCACGCTGTTGCACCGTGGCACGCCACAGGCGCCGGCTTCCTTCGAGCCGGGCTCCGGCGAGCAGACATTGTCTCGCTGGTACTGGCCGCTCGGCGGGGAGACCGTCGACGGACGCCTGCAGGTGTTCTGGGCCGAGATGTCGAAGACGGCCGACCCACCGGCGCCGGACGGCCTGGGCTGGATCCCGGTGCGCACGTGGCTGGCGAGCTACTCCACGTCCAACCTCGCCCGCGTCGACTTCCGCCCGGCACCGGCGTCCGGGGTGACCCCGATCTACGGGTACGCCGTGGCCAGCGACGGCGCCCACAGCTACCTCTTCGGCAACACGTTCGACCAGAACCTCGCCCGCCAAGGCGGGTACGGCAACTGCCCGTGCTCGGCGAGCGCGATGTGGCTGGCCCGCGTCCCGCTCGGTCAGCTCGGCGTGGCGCCCGAGTACTGGACGGGATCCGGGTGGAGCGGGAGAGCCAACGACGCCACGCCGATCGTCAGCAGATTCCACGCCGAGAACCCGATGCAGCCCCGGTTCCTGGGTGGACACTGGGTGGCCGTCACGAAGGTCGACGGCTACTGGGGCGACGAGCTGACCGTCGACGTGGCTCGTGATCCATGGGGCCCATGGGCGACCGTCTCCCGGCGGCACCTCTCGCCGCGTGGCGGTGACGCGCTGATGAACACCTACCACGCCCATCTGATGCCGTGGCTGGACGGTGCGGCGCTGAACATCAGCGTGTCGCAGAACGCCCGGGACATGCTGCGTGACGCCTTCCCCCACCCGCCGCGCTACCGCATGCAGTTCGTCGGCGCACCGCTCGTGGCGCCCCCCGCACCGCCGACGACCACCTCCACGACGTCGACCTCGACGACCACATCCACGTCGACGACGTCGACCACGACCACGACGACCACGACGACAACGTCGCCGTCGACCACCACATCGGCGCCGTCCAGCACGTCGACCGCCGTCCCGTCGACGGCGGCCGCGGATCCGTGCGCCTCCACCTCCAGCAGCTCCTCGACCACCTCGACGACGCCCACAACGTCAAGCCTTCCGTGCGGACGACCATGACCACCTCTGTTGATGGCCCAGCGACCCGCCGCGTCGCGCGCCCGTCCCGCCGCTACGCGGCGGCCTTCTCGAGGATGTGCACCCCGCACGCCGAGCCCAGCCCGATCACGTGGGCCAGGCCGACGGTGGCGCCTTCGATCTGACGGTCGCCGGCCTCGCCGCGGAGGTGGTGGCAGACCTCCCAGATGTTGGCGATGCCGGTGGCCGAGATCGGGTGGCCCTTCGACTGCAGGCCGCCCGACACGTTGACGGGCGTCGACCCGTCGCGCCACGGCGCCCCGGAGAGGAAGAAGTCGACGGCGCCGCCCTGCTCGCACAGCCCGAGGTTGTCGTAGTGGACGAGCTCGGCCGTGGCGAAGCAGTCGTGGAGCTCGACGAGGTCGAGGTCGTCGGGCCCGACGCCGGCCTGCTCGTACGCCTGGGTGGCGGCGTTGCGGGTCAGCGTGTTGACGTTGGGCAGGATCTGGCAGGCGTCCTCCCACGGATCGGTGGTGAGGACCGACGCCGACACCTTGACGGCGCGGCGCTGTTGCTCGCCGGACAGCGTCCGCAGCTTGGCGCCGCTGACGACGACCGCTGCGGCGGCACCGTCGCAGTTGGCCGAGCACATCGGCCGGGTGTTGGGGTAGGCGATCATCATGTCGTTCATGATCTCGTCGAGCGTGAACCGCTTGGTGTAGGCGGCCAGCGGGTTGAGCGTCGAGTGGGCGTGGTTCTTCTCGCTGATGCGGGCGAACAGCTCGAAGCTCGTGCCGCCATAGCGGTGCCCGTACTCCATGCCGATCTGGGCGAAGACACCCGGCATGGTGTCGGTGCCGATGCGCCCGTCGGTCGGGGCGACGGCACCGTAGCGACCCTTCGGCTGCCACTCCTTGCCGTCGGACTTGGCCTGTCCACCACCGCCAAGAAGGCCAGCTCCAGACAGCTTCTCGACACCGACGGCCAGGCCCATGTCGACCTCACCGGCCTTGACGGCCATGATCGCCGTGCGCAGCGCCGTGGCGCCGGTTGCGCACGCGTTCGCCACGTTGTAGACGGGGATGCCCGTCTGGCCGATCTGCTTCTGCAGCTGCTGACCGAAGCCGGCGCTGGCGTTCATCAGGTTGCCGGCGGCGAGCACGCCGATGTCGCGCATCGACACGCCGGCGTCGGCGACGGCAGCCATCGTCGCCTCCGCGGCGAGGTCGACCGTGTCCTTGTCCGGGTGCTTGCCGAACTTCGTCATGTGGATCCCGAGGATCCAGATGTCGTCCGCAGTCATAATCGGGGTCCTCCTGCTCAGGCGCGCCGGTTCGAAGCCGAAGCCGATGGCTTCGGTGCCGTTGTCGTCGATGCCCAGCGAGTACGTCGCCAGCCGCACCTTCATCCCGGTCGACACGTGGTCGGGGTCGGGCTCGACGTTGATCAGGTTGCCGCGCACCGGCGTGCCGTCGCAGTCGATGACGGCCGACACGAATGGCACCGGGATGCCAGGTGCGGCGAAGGCGACGATCGTGAACGTGCTGACGGTGCCCTCGGTGGGCACGTCGACGTCGCGGAACTCGTGCGGAAGCACGACGCGCAGGCGTTGCGCCGATCGAAGTAGCGGGCGCCGCACGACGTGCACTCGTGGGCCACCAGGTGTGGTTCGTCGGCGAGCACCAGATAGTCGACGAGAGGCACTCGGTCGCTCATGGCGGCACAGCGTACGGAGCGCGTGGTGTCGCGCTCCCATCGAGCCGTCGCGTCCCGATGGCTAGCGTCGACCCCATGGGCGAGTCGCTGTACCACATCGGGTTCGCCGCCGACGACCTCGCGCCCGGCACGTCGATCGCCCTCCTCAGCGGAGACCCGAGGCGTTCGGAGCTGATCGCCACGACGCACCTGCACGAACACGGCCTGCTGGCCCGCAGCCGGGGTCTCGACGCGTACCGCGCCAGGCTGCCTGGCGGGGCGCCGGTGATCTGCGCCACCAGCGGGATGGGCGCGCCGTCGATGAGCATCGTCGTCAACGAGCTCGTGCAGGTCGGCATCGGCACGATCATCCGCGTCGGCACGTCGGGGTCGATCCAGGAGCGCATCCACATCGGGTCGTTGGTCATCGGATCCGGGGCGGTCGCCAACCAGGGCGCCGCCGACGACATCGCCCCGCCGCAGTTCCCGGCCGTCGCCGATCCGTTCCTCACTGTGGCCCTTGCCGACGCCGCCGCCGAGCTCGGCGTCGACCACCACGTCGGCGTACTGGCGTCGACGGACACGTTCTTCGAGGGTCAGGAGCGCTCGGCGTCGTCGGCCAACCCGCATCTGTTGCGCCGGGTGCGGGGGATGATCGATGAGTACCACGACCTCGGCGTGCTGAGCTTCGAGATGGAAGCCGGCACGCTGTTCAAGATGGGCTCCGTGTACGGCTTCGCCGCCGGCTGCGTCTGCGCCATCATCGCCGAGCGCACGGAGTACGAAGCCCCGCGCCGAGACGAGAAGGACGCCGCCGTCGACCGGGCGATCCGCGTCGCCGTCACCGCCGCCGACGCCTGGTCGCGTCGGGAACGGAACTGACCCGAAGTCAAGGCCACTTCTGGCACCGAAATCAACGATGAGCAACCGCGAGCGGACTGCTTGCCGAACTTCGTGGAATTCGCGGCCACTACTGGCCTTGACTTTGGGTCAGTTCCGGTGCTGTCACGGTCCGGTGCGGACGGTGACGCTGCCGTTGTCGCTGTGGGCGGTGATCGAGCGGGTGCTGGCCGGGTCGATGGGGAGGTCTTCGTTGGTGGAGCCGTTGTCCGACTCGATGTCGACGCGGTAGGTGGTGCCGTCGTCCGGCACGATCACCTCCACGGAGCCGTTGTCCGACGTCGCCGTAACGGTCGTCGGCGGCTCGATGAACGACAGCGTCACGCGCCCGTTGTCGGAGTCCGCGGTGACCGACGTCGAGCGCAGTCCCCGCCCCTCGACGCGGCCGTTGTCGCTCGACGCCCGCACCGGCCCGGCCAGGTCCGTGAGTTCCACTGAGCCGTCGTCGGCGTCGACGTCGACGGCGCCCGTCGTCCCGGTGACGTCGATCGATCCACTGTCTGCCCGCACGACGACGGCGACGTCCCTCGGCACCTGGATCTCGTAGCCGACGCGACACCAGTCCGAGCCGTAGTTCGGGCACGTTGCCCGCAGCTGCAGCTCGTCGCCGACGACCTCCTGGCGCTCGCCAGTGCGCCGCAGGCCGTCGCTGATCTCGGCCCGAACGACGACCTCGTCGCCATCCACCGCGGTGATCCGTACCGGACCGTCGGCGTTGTTGACGTCGATCGTCGTCAACCCGTCCGCCGAGTACGAGCTGACCTCGGTGCGCTCCCCGTGCGCCAGGAGCACGATGACGTTGTACGCACCGAAGGTCACCGCCCCGATGGCCAGCACGGCGCCGAAGATCAACCACAACATGCGCACACCAGGGTTGCGGCGCGGCGGCGGAGCCGGCGGGGCAGCCGGCGCGGCGCCAGGTGGAGGCGGCGGCAGGGGTGTCATCACGTTCGTCATTTCAACTCCTGACCCATCGCAGCACGGCCAGCACGCGCCGATGGTCGTCTTCGGCCGGCGGGAGGTCGAGCTTGGAGAAGATGTTGCTGACGTGCTTCTCCACCGACTTGTCGGTCACCACGAGGGCCCGGGCGATCGCCGGGTTGCTGCGGCCCTCGGCCATCAGCGCCAGCACCTCGCGCTCGCGCGGTGTCAACCGCTCCAGCGGATCGCGCCGCCGCGCCCTGGCCAGCAGCTGGGCCACGACCTCTGGATCGAGGGCGGTGCCACCGTCGCCGACCCGCCGCACGGCGGTCAGGAACTCGCCGATGTCGGCGACGCGATCCTTCAACAGGTAGCCGACGGCCCGCGTCTCGTCGGCCAGCAGGTCCGTGGCGTAACGCTCTTCGACGTACTGCGAGAGCACGAGGATGCCGATCTTCGGCCAGCGTTGACGGATGGCGATCGCCGCTCGCAAGCCGTCGTCCGTGTGCGTCGGCGGCATCCGCACGTCGACGACGCACAAGTCCGGTTGGTGGCGCTCGACGGCGGACATCAACTCGTCGGCTGCACCGACGGTGGCCACGATCTCCTCCCCGGCGTCGGCCAGGATGCGGGTCAGCCCCGCCCGCAGCAGCACGGAGTCCTCGGCGATCACGACGCGCACGGCAGCTCCACAGAGATCGTCGTCGGCCCGCCCTCCGGGCTGATCACGTACATCGAGCCGCCCATGCCGGCGACGCGGTCGCGCAGGCCGCGCAACCCCGTGCCCCGCTCGACGTCCGCCCCGCCGATCCCGTCGTCGCGGACCTCGACGACCAAGCGGTCGCCCGCACGGGCGATGGCGACGTGGGCCTTGGTCGCCATGGCGTGGCGGGCGACGTTGGTCAGCGCCTCGTTGACGACGAAGTACGCGGCGCTCTCGATCGGTCCCCGGCGGCCGCTCCGCGACGCGCACGTCGAGCGTCACCGGGACGGGCGATCGGGCCACGACCGCCGACAGCGCGGCGTCGAGGCCCCGATCCTCGAGGATCACCGGGTGGATGCCCCGCACGAGGTCGCGGATCTCCTTCAAGGCGGCCTTCGCCTCCTCGTGGGCCACGGCCACCATCTCGCGGCCCTCCACGGAGTCGTCGTCGTGCTCCAGCTTGGCGCGGGCCGCACCCAGGTTGGCGGCCAGCGCCACCAGCCGCTGCTGGGCGCCGTCGTGGAGGTCGCGCTCGATGCGCCGGCGCTCCGTCTCCGCGCTGTCGACGGCGGCGGTTCGGCTCGTCTCCAGCTTGGAGACCTCGGCGGCGTGTGCCTGCGCCGCCGTCGGACCGAGCATTCCCTGGGCCATCGCCAGCTCGGTGCGGGCCACGCCGACGGTCACCCACGGCGCCACGAACAGCAGACCGAGGACGCCGACGAGAACCGAGAGGATGAGCACCGGGCCGTCGTGGAGCTCGAAGAAGTAGAACTTCGCCGTCCCGCCGGGCATCTCGTCGATCACCGCGGGCATGGCGATCATGGCGACCGAGCCGCCCCACGCCCCGTACGTCAGGGCGAAGCCGAGGACGGCCACCGGCAGGCCGGCGAGGTGGTGGGCGATCTCCTTCCAGCGGGCCGCCGAGCGCACCCGCTGGAAGAGGCGCGAGAACCAGCCGCCTTCCCGGAACGGCGGGATCGGGTCGCCGATCTCGACGTCCATCAGCGCAGCCACCCGAGACCGTTCGATCCGCGCCAGGCCCCGTGACAGCACGAACAACAGCCAGATCACCGGCAACGCCAGCACGAACGTGATCAGCAGGCCCGCACTGGTGGCGAGCAGCGCGATCACGATCGCGAAGGTGACGACGGCGACCGGCATGGCGGTCGTGTTGTAACCGATCTGGCGGAACAGGCGCATCGGTTTGCGCCACGGTCGTAGTGGGTTGAACATCGCTCGGCTCACGTTACGGATCTGGTTCAGTCGGCCGCGATGGCCTGCAGGATGTCGAGCCGGGCGGCCCGCCGGGCGGGACGGATGGCCGCCACCACCCCGGCCGCGGCGGCCAGGACGAGGATGACGGCCAGTGGGATGACCGGGGCGGCGAACACGCCGAAGTCCTCCTGCGCGCTGACGGCGCGCATCAGGCCCCAGCCGAGGAACGTGCCGATGGCCAGCCCGCCGATCGTGCCGAAGACGGCGACGATCACGGACTCCCAGCGCACCGTGGCCCGTACCTGCGACCGGCTCTGCCCGACGGCCCGCAGCAGGCCGAGCTCGCGGGTCCGCTCGTGGATCGACAGCGACAGCGTGTTGGCGATGCCGAGCAGCGCGATCACGATGGCGACGCCGAGCAGCCCGTAGACGAAGGCCAGCATCTGATCCACCTCGCCGCCGATGGACTCGAGGTACTCGTCGCGAGTCTGCGGGTCGGGTGCGGCGAACTGCTCGGTCACGGCCGTGACGGTCGCCGCACCGTCGGTCTCGGCAACACCCTCGGCGTACTCGATCAACACGACCACATCGCTGGCCTGCCGGGCGTGGGGCGCCCAGTCGGCGCTCGTGATCAGGAGGTCGCCGACCATCATCCGTTCGGCGTAGATGGCGTCGACCCGCAAGTCTGCGGTGGCGCCGTCGACGAACGTCATGGGCACGGCGTCGCCGAGCGCCAGTTCGTGGTTCTCGGCATAGCGTTCGCTGACGGCCAGCTCACCGGGCCCGAGATCGGCCACCGATCCGGCGGTGACCCCGAGATCGAACAGCGGGGCGAGCTTGGCGGGATCGGCGGCCATCGGCTCGACGTCGGCATCGTTGACCGTCGCCGTGACCAGCGCCAACCCGGTCGCCGTCGCGACCTCCGGCTGGGCCTCGATGGCGGCGGCGAGGTCGGGCGGCAGTGCGGCGCCGCTGAACCCGTCCTGCAGCGACGATCAGGTCGCCGCCGAACGAGTTGTCGACGGCGTCGTCGAGCGACGCCTTGAGCGACGCACCGAACGTGGTGAACAACGCCACCACGGCGGTGCCGACCATCAGGGCCGAGGCGCTGCCGGCGATGCGCCGGGGGTTGCGCATCGCGTTGCGGCGGGCCAAGCGGCCACTGAACGATGCGCCGGCGCCGATGCCCAGCACGGCGGCGGCCGGACGAGCGACCACCGGCCCGAGGACCACGGCGCCGACGATCACGGCGAGCGCCCCGAGGGCTGCCCGGCTGACGGCGCCATCAGAGGATGTCACCGCTGTGACGACAACGAGGGCACCGGCGGCGGTCAGCAGCATGCCGACGATCGCCCGCAGCCGGCTGGCCGCCGAACGGTCGACAGCCACGTCACGCAGCGCGGCCAGCGGAGCGACACGCGAGGCGCTGACGGCCGGCGCAACGCTGGCCACCATCGTGGTCACGATCCCGACGGCGGCGGCGATCACGATCGTCCCGGCGCCGATGACGATCCCGGCGACCGGCAAGTCGAACCCGGCGCCGGCCATCAACGCCTTCAGCCCGACGGCGAGACCGAGCCCGGCGCCGAACCCGACGATGGCGGCGATGACGCCGACGACGAAGGCTTCGGCGGCGACGGCCGTCACGATCTGGCGTCGTGACGCACCGATGGCCCGCAGCAACGCCGACTCCCGCGTCCGCTGGGCGACGAGGATCGAGAACGTGTTGTGGATGCTGAACGTGGCCACGACCAGCGCGATGCCGGCGAAGGCCAGCAGGATCATCTCGAAGATGCCGAGGAAGTCCGACTCGATGTCGCGCTCCTGCTCCGCCGTCAGCTCTTGTTGCGTCAGCGCCTCGATGCGGGCCGGCAGCAGCTGGGCGATCTCGTCGCGCAGGGTCGTGCCGTTGACGCCCTCCTCGGCGGCCACGAGGACGGCCGAGACGGCGTCGGGCCGGTCGAGCAGCAGGCTGCGGGCGGCGTCGAGCGTGAACGCGGTGTAGGTCGTCGGGCCCAAGCTGTCGAGCTCGCCGAACGTGGCGATGCCGACGACCGTGACCGCGACCGGTGCCGGTGTGAGGATGGTCGTCCGATCGCCGACGGCGAGGTCGCCGTTGTTCGCCGAGCCGCGGTCGATGACGACCTCGTCCGGCGCCGCAGGCGCCCGTCCTTCGGCGAGCTCGTAGGCGTTGAGGCCGGGGTCGTCGATCCAGTTCGTCGCAGTAGTCGGTGGGCCGTCGCCGCCGACGCGCTGCCCGTCGGAGCCGATGATCGTCCCGACACCCGTGATCGAAGGCGCCGCCACAGCGACTCCCTCGACGGCGGCGACCCGGTCGACGAGATCGGCCGGGATGACGTCGCGGACGCGGCTGTCGTCGCCCGCGATCTCGGCGCTGCTGCGGACGACGACGTCGGTGCCGGCGTTGGCGTCCGTAAAGGCCTGGCGGAAGCCGGCTCGCATGGTGTCGCCCATGACAAGCGTGGCGGTGAGGAAGGCAACGCCGAGGACGACGGCGGTGCAGGCGCCGAGCAGGCGGCGCTTGCGGGCGAAGAGGCCCGCGAGAACGGTGGCGAACACGTCAGGCTCCGAACTGCTTCATGCGGTCGAGGATGCGCTCCGGCGAGGGCTCGGCCATCGAGTCGACGATGCGGCCGTCCTCGAGGAAGAGCACGGTGTCGGCATGGCTGGCGGCGGCGGCGTCGTGGGTGACCATGACGATCGTCTGGCCGAGGTCGTCGACGGCGGCGCGCATGAAGGCGAGGATCTCGCCGCCGGTACGGGTGTCGAGGTTGCCCGTCGGCTCGTCGGCGAAGATCAGCTCCGGCCTCGAGGCCAGCGCTCTGGCGACGGCGACGCGCTGCTGTTGGCCGCCGGACAGCTCGCTCGGGCGGTGCGACAGGCGATCGGTCAGGCCCACCGTCTCGACGACGGTCCGGACCCACGCCCGGTCGGGCCGACGCCCGGCCAACGCCATCGGCAGCGTGATGTTCTCGCCGGCGTCGAGCGTCGGCAGGAGGTTGTAGGCCTGGAACACGAAGCCGACGCGCTCGCGTCGGACGCGGGTCAGCTCGCGGTCGGAAAGCGAACCCAGGTCGGTGTCGCCGATGAAGACGTGTCCCGAGGTGAGGCTGTCGAGACCGGCCAGGCAGTGCATCAACGTGCTCTTGCCAGAACCGGACGGGCCCATGATGGCGGTGAACCGTCCGGCCGGCAGGCCGACGGTCACGGCGTCCAGCGCCCGCACCTGGGTGTCGGCGCGGCCGTAGACCTTGGTGGCCTGCAGCGCACGGGCGGCGAGGGGGACGGGGGCGGCCCACGCCGGCAGCACCTCGAAGAGCGGTTCAGCGATCTGCGTCATGACGACCAGCCTGAGCGAACGGTCGGCGACGCACGAGGGCGGCACCTCGTGTGTTCGAGCGGGGGTTGTCCCCACCACGGAAAGGGGGGCAATCCGCGGGCCGGGCAGTCCCGAACCCTGATGCGTGCGGTTCGACATCGAGGATTACAAGAGCCGGACCGACCGGCTGCGCTGGGACGATCTGGACCTCGGCGTGTTCGCTTCCCGTCCGCTCGACGACGACACGTTGCGTGTCATCGAGTACATGCACGACGTGGAGCTGCACACCATCTGCTACCTGCGTGACCTGCTCGTGACGCCGGCGCACAACGACCCGGACGTGACCTCCTTCCTCATCTTCTGGGCCTATGAGGAGTTCTGGCACGGGGAGGCGCTCGGGGACGTGCTGGCGGCCCACGGCCGGCCCGCCGGGTCGACGCGGGTCGGGCAGCTCCGCCAGCGCCTCGGTTGGCGCGATCGGATCCGCCCGTTCGTGTCGGCTCTCGGGTCCTCCGTGGTCGGCGAGCGTCTCGTCGCCCTGCACATGACGTGGGGGGCGGTCAACGAGTGGACCACGCAGGCCGGGTACGTCCGCCTCGCCCAGCGGGCCGGGCATCCGGTGCTCTCCGAGCTGACCAGGCGGATCGGCCGCCAGGAAGGTCGGCACATCGACTTCTACGCCGCCGAGGCACGGCGACGGCTCGCTGGCAGCCGGGCCGCTCGCCGCCTCGTGCGATGGTCCCTGTCCCACCTGTGGCGTCCGGTGGGATCGGGGATCATGCCGCAGGTGGAGACGGACTTCGTCATCCGGCACCTCTACGGCGGTGCCGACGGAGCTCCGTTCGTGGAGCGCATCGATCGGCGGATCGAGGCCCTTCCCGGTCTGGAGGGGCTCCACCTGATCCAGGGGGCAGTCGGCGAGCGGGCCGCTGCTCCCTCTCTCGCGACGCCCACGTGGGCGGCCGCCTGATCGGCGGGAACCGGACCGGCGTCCGGGTGCGCGACGACGGGACCCCCACCCCCGGCGGCGTCGGCGCACCCGGACGCCGGGCACACCGTCGGTTGCGGCGTCAGGGCACCGATCCCATCGCCACCAGCCAATCCGGCAGGCGGACCGGTCGTCCGGCGGCCGTGATCATGCCGTGGACGGTGACCCCGGTCGCCCTCGGCCGGCCCTCGACGGTGAGCAGGTAGGCCATCTGGAACGTGGTTCGGCTCGCCGAGGCCAGCCGCAGGTGGACGTCGACCTCCTCGTCGAAGCGCAGCGGCTGGCGGTAGCGCACGTAGGCCTCGATCACGGCGGCGTCCAGCCCCTCGGCCTGCCAGTCCTGGTAGGGGTGGTCGATGTGCCGGAGGTAGGCGACGCGGGCCTCCTCGAAGTACAGGAGGTATCGACTGTGGTGGACGACGGCCATCGCGTCGGTCTCGGCGAAGCGGACGCGCAACGGGTGGTGGAAGGGGTAGTCGGCCGGCTCCGTCGAGGGCTCGATGTCCACGCGCACGAGCACAGTGTGCCCGGCTTGGATACCGGCGTGACCCCCGCCGTGCGCAGCCTCGAGGCGGCCGGCGTCCCGTTCACCCTCCACGAGTACGACCACGCCCGCCGCGGCTCGGTCGAGGCGCGCGGCGCTCGGCCTCGACCCGACCAGGTGTTCAAGACGCTGTCGTGCGCCGACGCCGAGCTGGCCGTGGCCATCGTGCCGGTCAGCGGCAGCTGTCGCTGAAGGACGTCGGGCGCCATCGGCGCAAGCGGTCGAGGTGCGACCCGGCGATGGCCCAGCGGGTCACGGGCTACGTGCTCGGCGGGATCAGCCCGTTCGGCCAGCGCAAGCGCTGCCGACCGTGATCGACGAGACGTGCGAGCTGTACGACGTCTACGTGAGCGGCGGCCGGCGCGGCCTGGAGCTCGGTGTCGCGCCGCGACCTGATCCGTCTTCTCGACGCCACGTCGCCGACATCGCGGGTGATCAGCTCATCGGGCGGGATGGCGGAGCATCGCATCGATGCGGGCGACGCGGGTGAGTGCGGGTGGGTGCGAAGCGGCCAGGCGGTCCCTCCACCCGATGGGGCGCCGACCGCCGCCCAGGGCGATCACCCTGCGCAGCGCGTTGGCCAGGTTGCGTCCGTAGCCCATCCGCACGACCCGCGGTCGGCCTGAAACTCCGAACGGTGACCGACGAGGTTGCCGAGGGCCTGCGACGCGTAGAGGGCGGCGACGAATGGCAGCGACAGGGCGTTGAGCAGCCCGGCGATCAGCTGGCCGAACATCGTCAGCCCGGTGGAGCCGGCGGCGAAGGCGTTCGTGGCAGCGGTCGCCACGTTCTGCAGCGAGAAGCCGATGCGGGCCAGCAGCACCACCGGCAGCGAGAGCCAGTGACCGATGGTCAGCGCGACGGTGTGCAGTCCGAGGTGGTGGCTCAGCTCATGGGCCAGGACACCGGCCAGCTCGCGGCGGGGCAGCTCGGCGACGGCGAACGTGGTGACCACCACCAGGTGGCCGCCGCAGGCGAAGGCGTTCAACTCGTCGCTGGGCAGGATGCGCAGCAGGTAACGCTCCGGAGGCAGCGAGTTGGCGATGGCGATGTCCCGCCACAGCGGAGAGATCAGGGCCAGCTCGTCGGGCGTCGTGCGGCGGGCGCCGAACAGCGGTGTGAGCACGAGTGCCTGCACGGGTCGGATGAACAGCAGGACGGCGCCGGCGGCGTAGCCGGCGGCCAGCCACCAGAACGGCACCGCCGAGACGAGCTGCAGCGGCAGCCACACGACGAACAGTGCCAGCAAGCAGAACGGCGCGATGACGAGGACCGGACCGATGGCGGCGACCGCTGACGCCTCGATGTGTCGGCTGCGGCGACGTCGAGGCGGCATCGGCCGTACGACCGCCGAGATTTCACCGAATCGCGTGGCCGGTCAGCGCCCGCTCGACCCAGGCGCCCGACCAGGCGACCGCCAGGGCGTCGGGGTGGATATCGATGCGGCCGTTGCGCCAGGCGTGGGTGAACGAGGAGACGGCCCCCAGCACACCGATGGCGAGCACTTCCGGGTCCTCGTCCTGGACGGTCCCTTCCGACTGCGCGGCGCGCACCAAGGTGACGACGTCGCGGCGGTAGACGTCACTGCCCTCGCGCAGCAGCTCGGCATGGGCGGCGTCGGCCCGCTCGACGTCGAGCAGGGCGAAGTAGCCGGTGTGCTCGGCGTGGAAGCGGACGCTCGCCTCGGTGCCCTGGCGGATGCGCGTCAGCGCGTCGGCCGCAGGGTCCATCGCCATCGCCTGGGCCCGGCGCAGCCGCCGGCGCATCGTGCGCACGAGCTCGGAGAACAGCTCCTGCTTGGTCGAGAAGTACCAGTAGAAGAGGCCCTTGGCGACGCCGGCCCGGCGACAGATGTCCTCGATCCGCGTCGCCGCGTAGCCGTTGGCGGTGAACAGCTCGGCCGCCGCGTCGAGCAGCTGCTGCTTGCGCTCGCGGCCGTGCTCCGTGTGCCGCCGATCGTCGGATGCTGCCACCGCGGTCATTCCGCGAGTCCACTCGACCTTGACCCGTCGGTCAAGGCGAGGG
The DNA here is from genome assembly GCA_963719775.1 of uncultured Acidimicrobiia bacterium. Taxonomy (GTDB): domain Bacteria; phylum Actinomycetota; class Acidimicrobiia; order Acidimicrobiales; family Ilumatobacteraceae; genus JALZMG01. The sequence continues at coordinate 234,934 of CAVRCY010000012.1, read as the reverse complement.
GGACGGCGGCCCGACCGCTGCTAGAAACACGTTCCATGAACGAGCAGCCCACCGTGATGGCCGGTGCCGAGGCCTGGTCCCACACCGCACCGCCGAGGCGGACGCCGCCGGCATGCTCGTGCTCCATGGCTTCACGGGCAACCCGTCGTCCATGCGAGGGCTGGCGCAGGCGGTCGCCGGCGCCGGTTTCCACGTCGAGCTGCCCCGGCTGCCGGGGCACGGCACGACCGTCGACGACATGCAGTCGACGCGATGGGACGATTGGACGGCCGAGGTGGAGGCGGCCTACCAACGCCTCGCCGAGCGGGCGGGGCGGATCGTCGTCGCCGGGCTCAGCATGGGCGGATCGCTCACGTTGTGGACCGGTCTCAAGCACCCCGATGTGGCCGGCCTGGTGTGCGTCAACCCCGTCACCCAGCCACAGCTCCCCGAGGTCCGGGCGATGATCGAGGAGACACTCGCCGCCGGCACTGACCTGATGCCCGGGATCGGCAGCGACATCGCCGATCCCGACGTCAGCGAGAGCGCCTACGAGGGAACGCCGTTGCGCCCGCTCCTGTCGTTGCTCGATGACGGTCTGGAGCCCCAGTCCACCCGGTACGGCGAGCTGCACATGCCGTTGCTGCTGTTCACCTCGCGGCAGGACCACGTCGTCGAACCGTCGCAGAGCGAGTACCTGGCGGCGCACTACGGCGGCCCCGTCGATCACCGCTGGCTGGACCGCAGCTACCACGTGGCGACACAGGACTTCGATCGCGACACCATCTTTCTGGCCACCATCGAGTTCGCCCGCGAAGGTCACCGGGTCGCCGTGAAACTGGCCGACGATCGCCCCGAGCGACATCCCGAGCCCGTCGTCGGGCACCTGGACGATCGGTCCGCTGTCGCTCAACGCCTACGGGTTGATGATCGCCCTCGGGGTGATCGCCGGCGTGTGGCTGTTCGGCCGGCGGCTCGAGCAGAAGGGCATCGGCACCCGCGACGACGCCAACGCCATCGCCATCTGGGGCGTGCTGGCCGGGGTTATCGGCGCCCGGCTGTACCACGTCATCACCGACTGGGAGCGCTTCGACGGCAACTACGGCGACATCGTCAAGATCTGGGAAGGTGGCCTCGGCATCCCCGGCGGGATGCTGGCCGGTGTCCTCGTCGGTGCGTATGTCGGCCACGTCCGGCGGGGCATCCCCCTCGGCCCCGGCCTCAACGCCGTGGCCCCGGCGCTTCCCCTCGCCCAGGCGATCGGCCGGTGGGGCAACTACTTCAACCAGGAGCTGTTCGGTCGCCCGACCGACCTGCCGTGGGCCTTGGAGGTGGATGCCGAGACGGCGCAGGCGGCGGGCTACCCGCCGGGCACGACGTTCCACCCGACGTTCCTCTACGAATCGTTGTGCAACTTCGCGCTGTGCGGGATCCTGCTCTGGATCGACAAGCGGTTCAACCCGGCCGGCGGGCGCCTGCTGGCGATGTACGTGTTGGGCTACGGCGTCATCCGGTTCTGGGTCGAAGGCCTGCGCATCGACCCGGCCGACGAGCTCGGCCCGTTCCGCTGGAACCAGTGGGTTGCCCTCGCCTGCATCGTCGGCGGTGGGCTGTACCTGATCGCCACGCGGGACAAGCCGAAGGACATCCTCGTGCCCGTCGGCGCCGGCGCCGTCGCCAGTGAGCCCGCCGAGGAGCCTGACGACGCCGAAGTGATCGACGATCCAGACTCGCCGATCCCGATCAGCCGAGCGGCCGACGACGCTGACGCCGACATCGAGGACGCCGAGATCGTCGACGACTCGATGTGGGCGGGCGAGGACGCCGACGAGCGCTCGGTCGACGACGCCAGCGCCGAGCCAGACGTCGAGGACGACGCGGCCATCGACGCACCTGAAGATTCGGCGACCTCGCAGGTCACCGATGCGGAAACGAACCAGTCCGACAGGGAACGCTCAGCGCCGGAGGCCTGACCTCAGGACGGTGGGGCGCGGGGCGCGGCGAGCAGAAGCGCCGGTTCCGTTGGCCGCCCATCTCCTCCCTCCCGCCGATGAATTTGCGCGCTGGTAGACGTCACAACGTCCGACCATCGACGGCCACGGAGGGCAGATGAGATGCAGGCGTTCCCAGGTGAGTCACCCGAGTACCGCACCGTTCGCGACCAGCTGCTCCAGCGCGAGATCGAGCTGCGGCGCGAGATGGAAGCCGTGGCGGAGGCCCGCCGCGCCCTGCCGCCTGGTGGCGAGGTCCAGCTGGGGGCCGCCGACCCGCCTGACGCCTGGCGCATCTGGCGCGCGATCCTTCGCGACCGTTGGGAATTTCTGCGCCCAGATGTTCCGCTCGGGATGGTTCGCGCGCCCGAGATGTTCTACACGCGACGGCCGGTCGCGGTGTCGAAGACGTGGAGGCGGTCGGGGCGGGGGATCAGGCTGACCCGATCGCCGGGGACGCTCGAGCTGAGGCCCTCTGCGCGGTCACGACCTGGGCCGTGGGCAGTTCGCCGACCTGGTCGACGGAGTCGTCGGCGCAATAGAGGAACGACTCCGAGCCGAGCTCCTCGACCACCTCGACCGTGACGTCGAGCCCACCGTCGGCGGCGAGGCGCCAGTCCTCCGGGCGCACGCCGATCGTCACATCGTCGGACGTCAGCGCCGCTCGCTGGGTCGGCGACAGCGCGACGGTCAGCGTCCCGTGCGTCGCGCCGTCGTCGCCGACCTTGGCCGCCAGCAGGTTCATCGCCGGTGAGCCGATGAAGCCGCCGACGAACAGGTTGACCGGGCTGGTGAACAGCTCCTTCGGCGTGGCGCACTGCTGCAGCACGCCGTGGTCGAGGACGGCGACCCGGTCGCCCATCGTCATCGCCTCGACCTGGTCGTGGGTGACGTACACCGTCGTGACGCCGAGGCGTCGCTGCAGCGCAGCGATCTGCGTGCGCGTCTGCACGCGCAGCTTGGCGTCGAGGTTGGACAGCGGCTCGTCCATCAGGAAGACCTGCGGCTCCCGCACGATCGCCCGACCCATCGCCACGCGCTGGCGCTGCCCGCCGGAGAGCTTGGCGGGCTTGCGGTCGAGGAACTCCTCGAGATCGAGGATCTTGGCCGCCTCGCGGACGCGCGCCGCCCGCTCGCCCCTCGGCACCCGCTTGACCTTGAGGTGGAAGCCGATGTTCTCCGCCACGGTCATGTGCGGGTACAGCGCATAGGACTGGAACACCATGGCGATGTCGCGATCCTTGGCCGGCACCTTGGTGACGTCGCGGTCGCCGATGTGGATCGACCCGGAGTCGACCGGCTCCAGGCCGGCCAACATGCGCAGCGTCGTCGACTTGCCGCACCCGGACGGCCCGACGAGCACCAGGAACTCTCCGTCGTCGATGTGCAGATCCAGATCGTCCAACGCCGGGTGGTCCAGGCCGGCGTAGGTGCGGGTCGCGCCGGCGAACGTCACGGTGGCCATCGCCGGCGAATGTAATCGGCCCGGTTCGCCGGGCAGCGGCCGACCAGAATTCGACCATGCTCGAGATGCGCACTCCTGACGACGGCGACGTCGAGGCGATGATGCGGCTCGACGGCCGCATCTTCGGCTACGTGTGGAAGCCCGAGGAGCTGGACCGGCAGCGGGCGGTGATGGACCTCGACCGCTTCCGGATCGTCGTCGACGACGGCGCCGTCGTGGCGTGCGCGGGGTCCTACGCCCTCGAACTGACCGTGCCGGGCGGCGGCGCCGTAGCGACGGGCGGGGTGACGTTCGTCGGCGTCGGCGTGACCCACCGCCGGCGGGGCCTCCTCGACGCGGATGCTCGAGGCTGTGCACGACGACATCGACGCCCGTGGCGAAGCGCTGGCCGCGCTCACAGCCAGCGAGGGCGGGATCTACGAGCGGTTCGGCTACGGCGTCGCCACGCACCGGCGGGTCACCGTGATCGACCGTCGGCTGGCGCAGGTTGCCCCGCGGTTCCGACCCGAGAAGCCCAGGGTGCGGACGATGGAATGGGACGATCCGGCGCTTGCCCGCCGAGCTCGGCGAGCGGTGGGACCGGGTGCGCCGCGTGCGGGCCGGCGAGATCAGCCGCTCGCCGGCGTGGCTGCGGGCGCAGATCGGCGACCGCGGTGCGGCGGCGACGTGGTTGTTGCACGACGACGGGTTCGCCTGCTGGTCGTTGACCCAACACTGGAACGAGGGCCACCCGGCCCACGAGATGGAGCTGGCCGAACTCGCCGCCGCCACCCCGGACGCGCACGTCGCGCTGTGGGACGCCGTGCTCTCGACCGACCTCGTCGGCCCCGTGCGAGCACGGCTGCATGGCGCTCCACGACCCGCTGCCGTACCTGCTGACCGATCCCCGGGCACTGCGCACCGTCGAGCTCAACGACCTCATCTGGGTCCTGCCTCGCCAACTGCCGGCCTGCTTCGGCGCTCGCACGTACGGCAGCGACGACGAGCTCGTGGTCGAGACCGAGGGTGTGCGCTGGCGCATCGGGGGCGGCGGTTGCGAGCGGGTCCGGGGGCGACCGGATCTCGTCGCCGACCGTTCGGCGCTCGGCCCGCTGCTGCTCGGCGTCGCGCCGACGACCCTCGCCGCCGGGCGCCGGCTCACGGCTCGCTCGGCGGACGTGCTGCGCCGCGCCGACGTCCTGTTCGCCACCTTCCCTGCACCGCACGGCATGACCGGCTTCTGACCCGGTGCTCGGTCCCATCCCGACCCGTAGGCTCGACGCGTGTCCGAACGCATCACGACCGCCGACGTGATCCACGTGGCCCGGCTGGCCCGACTCGGCCTGACTGCCGAGGAGATCGAGCGCACGACCGTCCAGCTCGGCGACGTGCTCGACCACTTCGCCGACATCGATGAGCTCGACCTCGCCGACGTCGAGCCGATGACCCAGCCCTACCCGCTGACCAACGTGCTGCGCGACGACGTGGTGCAGCCCTGTCTCGATCGCGACGACGTGCTGGCTGCCGCCCCCGACCCCGTCGACGGCCGCTTTCGGGTGCCGCCGATCATCGGCCTGGCCCTATGACGGCCGCCGCCGACCGCACGGTCACCGAGATCGCCGCCGCCGTGCGGGGCGGATCCCGTTCGGCGGCCGCCGTGCTCGAGGCCCACCTGGCCGAGATCGAGCGGCGGGAGGAGGAGATCCACGCCTTCAACACCGTGCTCGGCGACGAGGCCCGGGCCGCCGCCGAGGCCGTCGACGCAACCGTTGCGGCCGGCGGCGATCCGGGTCCGCTGGCCGGCGTGCCGGTGGCGCTCAAGGACAACATGGTGACTCGCGGCATCCCGACGACCTGCTCGTCGCGGATCCTCGCCGGATGGCGGCCGCCGTACGACGCCACGGTCGTCGAGCGGCTGCGGGCAGCCGGGGCGGTGATCATCGGCAAGACCAACCTCGACGAGTTCGCCATGGGCTCGAGCACGGAGAACTCGGCGTTCGGACCGACGCGCAACCCGCTCGACACGTCGCGGGTGCCGGGCGGCTCCAGCGGCGGCAGCGCGGCGGCCGTCGCCGCCGGGTTCGCCGCCGTCGGCCTCGGCAGCGACACCGGCGGCTCGATCCGCCAGCCGGCGGCGTTGTGCGGTGTCGTCGGTGTCAAGACGACCTATGGGGTGGTCAGCCGGCACGGCCTGGTCGCCTTCGCCAGCAGCCTCGACCAGATCGGCCCGTTCACCCACACCGTGGCCGACGCCGCGCTGGTCGTCGAGGTCATCGGCGGCCACGATCCGAACGACTCGACCTCGATCCCGCAGCCGGCGCCGGCGCTCCTCCCGACGCTGAGCGAGGGCGTCGAGGGCCTCCGCGTCGGCCGGATCACCGACCTGCCCGAGGGTGCCGACCCCGACGTGCTCGAGCGGGTCGAGGCCGCCTTCGACGCGCTGGCTGACGCCGGCGCCAAGGTCGTCGACGTCGAGGTGCCGGCGTTCACGTACGGGCTGACCGCGTACTACCTGATCGCGCCGGCCGAGGCGTCGAGCAACCTGGCCCGCTACGACGGTGTCCGCTACGGGCTGCGCGTCGACGCCCCCGACACCAACGCCTTGTACATGGCGACTCGCGAAGCGGGGTTCGGCGACGAGGTGAAGCGGCGCATCATGCTCGGCACGTACGCGCTGTCGGCCGGGTACTACGAGGCCTACTACGGCAAGGCGCTGAAGGTCCGCCGCCTGATCGCCGACGACTTCGCCAGGGCCTACGAGCACGCCGACGTGTTGATCACCCCGACGTCGCCGACGGTCGCCTTCCCGTTCGGCGCGAAGACCGAGAACCCGATGGCGATGTACCTCTGCGACACCTACACGATCCCGTCCAACCTCTCGGGACACCCGGGGATGAGCGTGCCGTTCGGCACCGGCGCCGACGGGCTCCCGGTCGGCGTGCAGGTCCTCGCCCCACCCCTGCAGGAGCCGCTGATGTTCCGCGTCGCCCAAGCGCTGGAGAATGCAGCAGAGAGATGAGAACGCGAATCGAGAGCGAGAGCACGGGAACAATGAACGACGTGAGGTTCGGCGAGCCGTCGCTTCGAGGTGACGCCCGATGAGCACCGAGACGGACGTGACAGCGGCGGCGAGCTCGGCAGGCGACCCTTGGGAGCTCGTCGTCGGATTAGAGGTTCATACGGAACTGGCCACGGCGACCAAGCTCTTCTCGGGCAGTCCGAACCGTTTCGGTGACGAGCCGAACACGAACATCGACCCGGTCACGCTGGGACTACCGGGTGCCCTGCCGGTCCTCAACCGGCAGCGCCGTCGAGCTGGCGATGCGCATCGGCCTGGCCCTCAACTGCCGGATCCAGCCGTGCTCCTTCCACCGCAAGAACTACTTCTACCCCGACATGCCGAAGGCCTACCAGATCAGCCAGTACGACGTGCCGCTGAACGTCGACGGCTGGCTCGACCTGCCGGACGGCACACGCATCGGCATCGAGCGGGCCCACCTCGAGGAGGACACCGGCAAGTCGACCCACGTCGGCGGCGCCGGCGGGCGCATCCACGGCAGCGAGGCGTCGCTGATCGACTTCAACCGCTCCGGCGTGCCACTCGTCGAGATCGTCAGCCGACCGGACATCCGCTCGGCCGAGCAGGCCCGCCAGTACGTCGCCGAGCTGCGGGCCATCCTCGTGGCCATCGGTGCCTCCGACGCCAAGATGGAGGAGGGCTCCATGCGGGTGGACGCCAACGTCAGCGTGCGCCGGCCGGGCGAGCCGCTGGGCACCCGCTGCGAGATCAAGAACCTCAACTCCGTCCGCTCGGTCGGTCGGGCCATCGAGTACGAGGCCCGCCGGCAGATCGACCTGCTGCAGGCCGGCGAGGCCGTTCGCCAGGAGACCCGGCACTGGGACGAGGGCGACGGGCGCACCCACACGCTGCGGACGAAGGAGGACGCCGACGACTACCGCTACTTCCTCGAACCCGATCTCGTGCCCCTCGTCCCCGACGACGATTGGATCGAGCGGGTGCGCGCCGACCTCCCGATGCTGCCGGCGCGCCGCCGGGCACGGCTGGCTGAGGCGACCGACGCGGCGATCGACGGCGAGGCCGTCGCCGTCGTCGTCGAGCGCGGCCAGGACGACTACGTGCTGGCGGTCGCCGCGTTGGGTGGCGACGCGGCGCGGGCCCTCGTGCACGTCAAGGAGGCCTATGCCGAGCAGGGCTCGACGCCCGCCGTCCCAGCTGGCGACCTCGCCACGTTGACGCGCCTGGAGTTGGGCGGTCAGTTGACGGCGACCCAGGCCAAGCAGGTGCTCGCCGAAATGGTCGCTGCCGGCGGCGGCGACCCGGCGGCGATCGCCGCCGCCAGGGGCTTCGAGGCGATGGACAGCGGCGCGCTCGAGGCGCTGGTCGACGAGGCGATCGCCGCCCAGGGCCCGGCCTGGTCCAAGTTCGTGGCCGGAGAGGACAAGGCCATCGGTGCGCTCGTTGGCGCCGTGATGAAGGCCTCTCGCGGTCAGGCCGATGGCGCGGCCGTCACCGAGCTGCTGCAGAGCCGGCGCGGCTGAGTCCGCCCCTCAGCCACGCCAGCCTCGTCCCCCGGTCCGTCCACGTGTTCCCACAGGCGGTCCAGGGCGACCTGATCGAGATCGAGCTCGGCATCACCGCCGGGCAGGTCGAGACGACTCCCTCGTCCGTCCCGACCTGCCCGAACGAGCGCTGTCACGCAGGTCATGAGCTCGTCCTCGTGGGGTCGTTGGTCGGCGTCCGCGGCCGGCCACCGTCCCACGACGAGGACGCGTCGGTCGGTGATCCCGACCAACACCGGGGCAGTGCCCCTGACCTGGGACGCACGGCCCCAGGCACTCACGCTGGCGTGCGTGCCGCCGGCGATGTCTCCCTCGCTCTGATGACGGGAGGCGATGGGCACCCGGAAGCCGGGCACCGCGGCGCGCAGCTCCTCGGCCCGATCGAGCAGATCGAGCAGGTGCTCGCCCTCCTGATCGAGGCCAGCGACCCGCCAGTCGTCCGGCCATCGATCGCGTTCCTCTGCCAGTCGGGCTCCGGCGCCCATGTGGTGCTCCCGTCCACGCCCGGCTGGAGCCGAGCTCACGCCGCTACTCTGCGCCAACGACCGTCTTTTCCGCATCGGGGAGACCCCGTGATCGTGACCGTACGATGTTGACCACCGACCCCCGCCCACCGCCGCTACCAGGGCGCGCGCAGGCTGTCGACGCCATCGTGCAGCTGGCGGTGCGGGCCGCCGCCGGAGAGGGCGGCGGGCTGACCATCGTCGGCGAGCCCGGCATCGGCAAGACCGCCCTCCTCGACCGAGCCGCGGCGCTGATCAACTTCGACCAGCCGGGGATCCGTATGATCCGGCTGCACGGTGTCGAGGCCGAGCTGGAGCTGGCCTGGTCGTGCCTCGGCGCCCTCCTCGACGGCATGCTCGGCGGCCTCGAGCGATCTGGCGCCGGCCCGCGCCGCGGCGGTCCGCGCCGCGCTGGCGATGGAGCGCGACGGCGCAGCCGGTCGAGCCGTTTGCCGTCGCCCTGGCCACCCGGGACCTCCTCGTGGAGGCCGCCGAGGAGTCGCCGGTCATCGTCATCGTCGACGACCTGCGGTGGGTCGACATCCCCACCCGACGGACGCTGTCGTTCATCGCCCGCCGCCTGCAGTTCGAGCGGATCGCCGTCGTGTCGGCCCGCCGCATGGGCACCGACGACTCGACGGATACCGGCCCGGTGCTCGTGCTCAACACGGTGCCCGCCGACGTCGCCGATCAGATCCTGGTCGGGGCCGGTGTCACGAGCGCCCACGTCCGCCGGGAGCTGGTCGCAGCCTGCGGCGGGATCCCGCTCGTGCTCGTCGAGGCCGCCCATCTCCTGAGCGCCGACCAGCGAGAAGGGCGGGCCGACCTGCCCGACCCGTTGCCCGTCGGGCCGTCCGGCCAGCGCGTCGTCGACCTCGTGCTGGAACGTCTCGATCCGCAGGCCCGCGCCGCCCTCGTGGTGGCGGCCGCCGACCCCGACGGCGACCTGCTGCGGATCATCACCGCGTTGCGGATCCGCGAGATGGACGTCGCGGATCTCGAGGCCGCCGAGGAAGGCGGCGTGATCAGCCTGGACGGGGACCGTCTGAGGTTCCGTCACCCATTGATGCGCTCGGCCGCCTACCACGATGCCGGGCTGGCCGACCGGCGAGCGGCCCACCGGGCGCTGGGGGCGACCCTCCCGACTGGGTCGCCGGCTCGGGCGTGGCACCTCGCCCGCGCCGCGGTCGGCCCGGACGAGGAGGTGGCCCGGGCGCTGGACGAGGCGGCGACCATCACCGCGCGAGCGCGGGGCGCCGAGCGTGGCCGCCCGGTCCTGGGAGCTGGCCAGCCGGCTGTCGCCCGAGCCGACGGACCGCATCCGCCGTCTGCGCCTCGCCGCCGGCGCCGTCCTCGATGCCGGCATGGCCGGTGCCGCCGGTCGGCTGCTCGACCGGGCCGACGGCGTCGTCGTCCAGCACCCGGACGCCGACACGCTTGATCGAGCGCATCCGGCGACGCCAGCTGCGGTGCCGGCTCCCGTTGTCCAGCGGCGGCGCGCCGGAGGCGGCGGCCAGCCTGCGCAAGGCGGCGGCCGGCATCGCCGAGGAGGCACCGTCCGTTGCCGTCGACCTGCTGATCGACGCGTTGGCCGCCTACATGCGCTCCGGGGCGCTGGCCGACATGGCCAGTGCCGTCGAGGAAGCCGTCCTGCTCGAGGACCTCGTCGACGCCGAGCGCGCCCGTCGCATCGACGTGATGTTCGGCGCCCTGCAGATCGCCCGCGGCGACGCCGCCGGCGAGTCGCGGATCGATCGCTACATGGAGATGACAGGGCCCGACCAGTCGGGCGCCGACGCCATGTTCCTGGCCGAGGTGCTGGCACCGACATTGGCGTTCCTCCGCCGCACCGACGCGTCCGACGCCCTCCTCACACGGCTGGAGATCGACTTGCGGGCGCGTGGTGCCGTGCGTCCGCTCGTCAGCGTGCTCGGCGCCCAGAGCATGGCCCACTACAGCCGGTCGTTCCCGGCCACGATCGCCGCCGGCACCGAGGCCATCGCCCTGGCCGAGGCCAACGGCACGCCGGAGCTCGCCTCGTTGGCCGCCAGCGTGTTGGCGCTCGGCTCCGCGGTCATCGGGGACGAGGACCTGTGCCGTCGGGCAGCTGGCCTGCTGAGCGACGTCCCTGAGCCCGAGCGGCGGGCCTTGGGGCCGATCGGGTTGGGCTACCTGGCCTACAACCTCGGCCGTTACGACGAGGCCGATGCCATCTACCGGGAAGTCGTCGTCATGTCGCCGATCGGCCAAGGCCTCATCAGGTGGGAGACGGAGTGGATCGAGACGCTGACCCGCCAGGGTCGCCGCGACGAGGCGCAGGCCGTGCTCGACGAGCTGGAGGCCGTCATCGCTCCGGAGCTGCTGATCTACCAGGGAATCGAGCGCTCCAAGGCGATGATGGCCGAGGACGACGACGACGCGTCCGCGCTGTTCGCCGAAGCGATGGCCGCGGCGAGCGAGATCGGCAACCGGTTCGCCCAGGGACGGATCGACCTCGTCTGGGGGGAGCGGCTGCGCAGGGCCCGCCGACGGGCCGAGGCCCGGGCGCACCTCGAGCGGGCCGTCGAGCTGCTGCGCGCCACCGGCGCCGCGGCGTTCGCCGAACGGGCGACGACGGAGCTGCGTGCCGCCGGCGGCGTCGTCGGCGACGCCACGGATTCCCACCAGCTGCTCACACCCCACGAGCTGCAGGTCGCCCGGCTCGTCGTCGGCGGGGCGTCGAACCGTGACCTGGCGGCCAAGCTGTTCATCAGCCCGCGCACCGTCGAGGCCCACCTCACGGCGATCTTCCGCAAGCTGGGCGTGCGCAACCGCCGTGAGCTGGCGGCCAGAGCGTTGGACGACCCGGTGCTGCAGCCGTAGCGCGTGACACGCGGGCCCACGCGCCCGGCGATGGAGAACGGCCCGAGAGGTCGTGGAGATGACCAGCTACCTTGGATCGGCATCATCTTCGAGTTCGATGACTGTGCAGTCGATCCGGGACGATTCGAGCTCCGCCGTGGTGGTGCGGTGCAACACGTGGAGCCGCAAGTGTTCGACGTGTTGGTGTACCTGATCCGCCACCGGGACCGCGTCGTCACCAAGGCGGAGCTGCTGGACAACGTCTGGGGCGACCGGTTCGTCAGCGAGTCGGCGCTGGCCAGTCGCCTGAAGTCGGCGCGCCGCGGGGTCGGCGACGACGGCGCGTCGCAGCGCATCATCCGCACCGTGTTCGGCCGCGGTTACCAGTTCGTCGCGCCCGTCACCGAGCGTCAGGACGGTCCGGCCGTCACGCCGCTACCCGCGGCGGCGGCGCGCCGTCGCCTACCACGAAGAGGCCGCCCTCGTCGAAGACCTTGGTCCGCTGGAGCAGCGCATCCAGTTCTGCACGGCGTCGGACGGGGCCCGGATCGCGTTCGCCACCATGGGCTCCGGTCCTGTGCTGGTGAAAGCCGCCAACTGGATCACCCACCTCGACTACGACGGCGAGAGCCCGGTCTGGCGACACTGGCTCGACGGGCTGGCCCGTGGCCGCACGCTCGTGCGCTACGACGAACGGGGCTGTGGGTTGTCCGACTGGAACGTCGACCGGTTCACGTTCGACGACTGGGTCGACGACCTCGAGCTGGTCGTCGACGCCGTCGGACTCCAACGGTTCCCACTGCTCGGTGTGTCCCAAGGGGCCGCTGTCGCCGTTGCCTTCGCCGCCCGCCACCCGGAGCGTGTCTCGCGGCTGATCCTCGCCAGCGCATATGCCCGTGGTCGTCTGGTGCGGGCGACGACCGAGGAGCAGCGTCGGGAGGCCGCCCTCGACCTCGAGGTGGCGCGCATCGGCTGGGGGAGGGACGACCCGTCGTTCCGCCAGGTGTTCACGTCGCAGTTCCTGCCTGACGGCACGCGCCGCCAATGGGAGGAGTTCAACGAGCAGCTCCGCCGCACCACCTCGGCGCACAACGCCGTGCGGTTCCTCGAGACGTTCTCCCACATCGACGTCACGGGGGTCGCCCCGCAGGTCCGTTGCCCGACGCTGATCCTCCACGCCCGCGACGACCGGCGACAGCCGCTGTCGGGAGCCCGGGAGCTGGCCGCCCTGATCCCCGGCTCGCGCCTCGTCCCGCTGCAGAGTCGCAACCACATCCTGACCAGTGGGGAGCCGGCCTGGCAGGTGTTCCTGCGAGAGATCGACGCCTTCCTCGCCGCGTAAGGGGCGACGAGCGCAGCGAGTCGCCGTCCATCATCTGGGTGCAGTTCTTCGCGACTGTCGGAAGTTTTCGCGCCCGATCCGAGAAGGATGGCGCCCAGATGCGCCGCGCCGCGCCGGCCAGCAGTTGGCCCGTCAGTTCACAGCAGCGCGCAGCACCTCGCCGGCGTAGCTGACGGCGTCGATGTCCGCTCCGTCGGCCGGCATGTTGAACACGAAGCCGTCGAGGCCGAGGGCCTTGAGCTCCTGCACGCGCTCCACCACGGCGGCCTCGTCGCCGACCACCAGCCGGGCGGCGACCATCGCCCGCACGTCGTCTCCGGCCGTCGACCAGTCGATGCCGAGAGCGGCGAGGAAGGCGTCCCGCTTGCGCTCGGCGTCGGCCATTGACTCGCCGAGGACCAGCGAGGCGAGCGGCGACACGTGGATCGTCGAGCGGTCGCGACCGAGGCGCTCGAGGTGCTCGCCGAGCGCCGCCAGCTTGCGGGGCAGCTCGTCGAGGCCGGCCGTCGTGTTCAGCATGTCGGCGTGCTGGGCGGCGATGCGGAACGTCACCTTCTCACCCTGACCGCCGACGAGGATCGGCGGGCCATCTGGGCGCAGCGGCGCGGGGAGTTGATCGTCTCGACCGTCTGGTAGTGGCGGCCCTTGAACGTCGGGCGCTCGTCGCGGAACATGCCGCGACAGATCTCGATGGCCTCCTCGAGCATCTGCATCCGCGTGCCGAGCGGCGGGAAGTCGACGCCAAGGCCCTCGTGCTCTTCGGCGTACCAGGCTGCCCCGATGCCGAGGAACGCCCGCCCGTGCGAGATCACATCGAGGCTCGTGACGATCTTGGCCAGGATCGCCGGGTTGCGGTACGTGACGCCGGTGACCAGCGTGCCGAGCAGCACGTGCTCGGTTCGGGCGGCGATCGCGGCGAGCAGCGTGTAGGACTCGAACATCTCGTTCGTCGGCGGGCCGAGCATCGGCAGTTGGTAGAAGTGGTCCATCACCATGACGGCGCCGAAACCGGCGGACTCGGCGGTCTCGGCGACGGCGGACACTCGGTCGAACAGCTCCTCGCGGGGCACATCGGGATAGGTGAAGTTGGGGATCTGGAGTGCGATGTGGAACATGGCCGCACGTTAACACTTGCGGAGAGCGATGATCGACTCGGTCGATGATCGACTTCGACGAGCGTCGCCGCCTAGGCTGACGGCGTGTCCTTCTCGCCGGCCGATTCGCTGACCTACCTCGTGCAGAAGGTCGGCCATCGCGCCCTCGCGGCGTTGGAGGAAGCGCTCACCGACCTCGACATCACGGCCCGCCACTACATCGTGCTGGCCCTGGCCAGTGATCCCGACCAACCCTCGCAGGTCGTCATCGCCGGCAAGGTCGGCGTCGACGCGACCGTTCTCGGTCGGATGCTGGACGAGCTGGAGCAGCGCGACCTGCTGGTCCGCCAGCGGGCCGCCGATGACCGCCGCCGGCACGAGCTGGCGCTGACGCCCGCCGGTCGGCAGTTGCTGGCCGAGGCCGAACGCCGCCGCCAGCAGGCCGAGACGACCTTCTTCGGCACCCTCCCGGCGGCCGAGCGCGCCGCCCTCAACGCCACGCTGCGCCGCCTCCTCTGATCCGAGGCTTTCACGGCACCGGGGGCCGTTCGTCCCGGAGGGGGCGCCGGAACGCCTCCGGTGCGCGAAAGCCTCGGATCAGGAGCCCTGGATCACCTGGGTGGCGAGGGCCATCGCCTGGGCGATGGGGATGACGAAGCCGATGTTCGATGCGGCGACGTTGCCGCCGCTGCGGGCCACCGCCGTGTTGACGCCGACCACCTCGCCGGCGGCGTTGACGAGGGGCCCGCCCGAGTTGCCGGAGCTGATCGCCGCGTCGGTCTGGATCAGCCCGGTCAGCTGGCCGGACTCGGTGTCGATCGACCGGCCGAGGGCCGAGATGATGCCCTGGGTGACGGTCGGGCCGCCTTCCAGCGCCAGCGCGTTGCCGATGGCCACGACCTGGTCGCCGACGGCGACGTCAGCGGTGGCCAGTGTCGCCGGGACGACGCCCGTCGGGTCGTCGAGCTGCAGGACGGCGATGTCGTCGCTGCGATCGCCGCCGAGCACGGTGGCCGAGCGCGGCTCGCCGTTGACCGTCACGACCACATCGGTGGCGCCGTCGACGACGTGGGCGTTCGTCAGGATGTGACCTTCGGCGTCGAGCACGATGCCGGTGCCCGCGCCTTCACCCTCCATCTGGAACGGACCCTGCTGTTGGACGATGGTCGAGGTGATCGACACGGTCGACGGCTGCACCTTGGCGACCACCCCAGCGACGTCGATGAGTCCGCCGGCCTCGAGATCGGCGGGCGCGGCGGTGCTCGGCTGGTCGGCGACCACCGGCGTGGCGGCGACCGGCGTGGCCCCGCCGTCGTCATCGGCGGCCGAGCCGGCGACGTATCCGCCGATCCCTCCGGCGGCGACGGCGACCAGGACGAGCCCGGCCGTCGCCGCCAACCGGTTCGGGCGCCGGCGGCCTGGGGAGGGCGGCACGGACCCGGCGGGACGGGTGGGGGAAGTGGGTGGCTGGGTGGGTGGGGAGGAGGCGGTGGGGAGTCGCGGGTGGCTGGGTGGGTGGGCGAGTCGCCGGGGGCTGGGTGGGTGGGCGGGTGGGCGGTGCGGTGGGCGGGTGGGTGGCAGGAGTCGCCGGTGGCTGCATCGGAGGCGTGCTCGGCGGGCCGCTCGGCGGTGACGTCGGTGCCGCCAGCGGCCGCCGCGCCGCGGCGCCGGGGAAGAGGGGGTCGAACATGGTCCCAGGCTGCGACGGGGCGGTCAGACCGGGTGCGGAGCGAGGTGAGAAGCAGGTGAGCGTTCGGCGCGGCGGCCGAGAGCGACATGCTGTCGGCCAACGCGCCGGACGTGCTCGACCGCGTCGACGCGGCGACCACGCGGCGGGTGCTGCGGGCACCAGGACCAGTGTTACCGACCGTGAGTACCCTCGGTCTATGACTGCGGATCACCCCGTCGACATCAAACCGCGCTCGCGGGAGGTCACCGACGGCGCGCTGAAGGCGCCGGCCCGGGCGATGCTGCGGGCCATCGGCCTGACCGACGACGACTGGGGCAAACCGCAGATCGGGATCGCCAACTCGTGGAACGAGATCACGCCCTGCAACATGACGCTGCGCGTCCTCGCCGATCACGTCCGCGCCGGGATCCGCGAGGCCGGCGGGGTGGCCATGGAGTTCGGCACGCTGACCGTGTCCGACGCCATCTCGATGGGCCACGAAGGGATGCGCGCTTCGCTCGTCAGCCGCGACCTCAGCTGCGACTCGGTGGAGACCGTCGTGTTCGCCGAGAGCCTCGACGGGTTCGTCGGCATGGCCGGCTGCGACAAGAGCATGCCGGCGATGCTGATGGCCGCCGCCCGCCTCGACCTGCCGAGCGTCCTCGTCTACAACGGCTCGATCCTGCCCGGCGAGCACGATGGCCGCTCGATCGACATCACGAGTGTCTTCGAGGCGGTCGGCGCGTTCGCCGCCGGCACGATCACGGAGGCCGAGCTCGGCGAGATCGAACGGCGGGCGTGCCCCGGCGAGGGCGCCTGCGGTGGGATGTTCACGGCCAACACGATGAGCTCCATCGGCGAGGCCCTCGGCATGAGCCTGCCGGGATCGGCCTCCCCGCCTGCCGTGGACGCCCGCCGCCACGCCGACGCCGCGGCGGCCGGAGCCGCCGTCGTGCGGATGCTCGAGCTCGGGATCACGCCACGCATGATCATGACCAAGCCGGCGTTCGAGAACGCCATCGCCCTCACGTCGGCGCTCGGCGGTTCGACGAACGCCGTCCTGCACCTCCTGGCGCTGGCCAATGAGGCTCGGGTCGAGCTGCACCTCGACGACTTCAACCGGATCGCCGCGCGGGTGCCGCACATCGCCGACATGAAGCCGGGCGGCAAGTTCCACATGAGCGATCTCGACCGCGTCGGCGGCGTGCCGGTCGTCCTGCGGCATCTCCTCGATGCTGGCCTGTTGCACGGGGACGTCATGACGGTGACCGGCCACACGATGGCCGAGAACCTCACCGCCCTCGATCCGCCCGAGCCGGACGGCGTCGTCGTGCACAGCCTGTCCGCGCCGATCCACCCGCAGGGTGGCATCAACGTCCTCACCGGGTCGCTCGCCCCGAAGGGCGCGGTGGTCAAGGTCGCCGGTTTGACCGAAGACCAGTTGCGGTTCGAGGGTCCGGCCCGCGTCTTCGACGGCGAGGAGGTGGCGATGGCCGAGATCCTCGCCGGACGGATCGTCCCCGGGACGGTGCTGGTGATCCGCTACGAGGGCCCGAAAGGAGGTCCCGGGATGCGCGAGATGCTGGCGATCACGGGCGCGCTGAAGGGCGCCGGCCGCGGGGCCGACTGCGCGTTGATCACCGACGGCAGGTTCTCCGGCGGCACCTGGGGGTTCTGCATCGGCCACGTGGCGCCGGAAGCGGTCGACGCGGGGCCGATCGCCTTCGTTCGTGATGGTGACCGGATCCGCGTCGATGTGCCGACGAAGACCTTGGACCTGCTCGTCGACGACGCCGAGCTGGCGACGCGCCGAGCGGGATGGACGCCCAACGCGCCGCGCTACACGACGGGCGTGCTGGGCAAGTACGCGAGGTTGGTGCAGGGCGCCGAGACCGGCGCGATCACCAACCCGCTCTGATCAGTAGCGGTCGCGGCGGGGGCCGCCGCTGCGCTCGCCTCCACCGCGGGGTGCGCGGGGGCGGGCCTCGTTGACGGTGATGGAACGGCCGCCGAGGTCGGCGCCCGTCAGCTCGTTGATCGCCTTGGCGGCGTCTTCATCGCTCATCTCCACGAAGCCGAAGCCGCGGGAGCGTCCCGTCTCGCGGTCCGTGATGACCTGGGCGGAGGAGACGGCACCCACTTGACCAAAGAGGTTGGCGAGTTCGTCTGAAGTGGTCGAGAAGGGCAGGTTGCCCACGTACAGGTTCTTGATGACAGTTCCTCCGTCTAGCGGCCCGCCTTTGAGGGCGGCGACGGAGAGCGTATCTCCCCGCGGCCACGAGTGAAGGACAGAGCACCCCGCCATCCGACGAGGAGCAGGCCGAGGGACAGGGAGGCCACGATGACGAAGGAGGCCGCCGTGCCCCGGTCCCACACCGTGCGGCGGAGCAACAGGCCACCGACGTCCGTGATGGCCCACAGCACGACGCCCGTCACCACGGGCATCGGTGGCAGCCGGCGCACCAGCACGACAACCCACCCGGCGGCCAGCGCCACGAGGAACGGTGCGGCGGTGCTCACCACGGCCAGCACCCCGCTGTCAGTGTCGTGCGAGCGCCGGCCGAGCGCGGCAAAGAGGAGCACCGCCACGACGTCGGCGGCGACGGCGGCCAGCCAGATGCGAGAGCGGCGCACGCCCGAACCGTACCGATCGTGTCGACAAACAGGCTCGTCTTACACTCGGGCCATGACCCGCCATCGCTTCGCCCCCTACGACCGCCTGACGCGCCCGCTCGTGCGTGACGACGGGGTGCTGCGTCCGGCGACGTGGGACGACGCGTTGCAGCGCGCCGCCAGCGGGCTGCGGTCCACCGTCGACGCGGCCGGGCCGTCGGCCGTCGGCTTCTTCTCCTGCTCGAAGTCGACCAACGAGATGAACTTCATCGCCCAGAAGTTCGCCCGCGCGGTCATCGGGACCAACAACATCGACTCGTGCAACCGCACTTGACACGCGCCGTCCGTGGTCGGTCTGGCCACAGTCTTCGGAGCCGGAGGTGGCACCTCGTCGTACGCCGAGATCGAGGACACCGACGTCATCGTCATGTGGGGGTCCAACGCCCGTGACGCCCACCCCATCTTCTTCCACCACGTCCTCGCCGGCGTCCGCAACGGCGCCAAGCTCTACGTCGTCGACCCGCGCCGCAGCTCCACTGCTCAGTTCGCCGATCTGTGGCTCGGGCTGCACGTCGGCACCGACATCGCGCTGTCCAACACGATCGCCCGCGAGATCATCCACGCCGGGCTGGCCAACGCGGCGTTCATCGAGCGTGGCACGACCGGCTACACCGAGTACGCCGCGTCGGTCGAGGATTGGACGCTCGAGCGCGGCGCCGAGGTCACGGGCATCCCGGCGGAAGCGATCGGCGAGCTGGCTCACGCCTATGCCCGCGCCGACCGCGCCCAGCTGTGCTGGACGCTCGGCATCACCGAGCACCACAACGCCGTCGACAACGTCTTGGCGCTCATCAACCTCGCCCTACTGTGCGGACACGTCGGTCGCTGGGGCGCCGGACTCAACCCGCTGCGCGGCCAGAACAACGTGCAGGGCGGCGGCGACATGGGCGCGCTGCCGAACAAGCTCCCGGGGTTCCAGGACGTCGAGGATCCCGCGTCGCGGGGCAAATTCGACGCCGAGTGGGATGTCCGCGTTCCGGCCAGGAACGGCTGGCACCTCACCGAGATGTTCGCCGCCATGGAGCGCCGGGACCTGCGGGCGCTGTACGTGATCGGCGAGAACCCTGCCCAGTCGGAGGCCGACGGCCATCACTCGACGGCGCTCCTCGAAGGGCTCGACTTCCTCGTCGTGCAAGACCTCTTCCTGACCAAGACCGCCCAACTCGCCGACGTCGTGTTCCCGGGCTCGGCGTCATGGTGCGAGAGCAACGGCACGGTCACCAACTCCGAGCGCCGAGTGCAGCTCGTGCACAAGGCTCTCGACCCGCCCGGCGAGGCCCGTGACGACATCCAGATCCTGCTCGACCTGGCTGCCGCGCTGGGCCACGACTGGGACTACGGCAAGGGCGACGACCTGGCCGAGAACGTGTGGACCGAGCTGCGCCGGCTGTCACCGATGCACGCCGGCATGACGTACGAGCGTCTCCGCCAGCACGGCGGCATCCAATGGCCGTGCTACCACGAGGATCGCCTCGAGCCGTCCTTCCTGCACGGCCGGCTGTGGGCCGACGATCCGGCCGATCGCGGGCGACTGGCCCCGTTCAGCGTGGTCATCGACGACCCGCCCGTCGACCTCCTCGACGAGGAGTTCCCGCTGCGACTGACGACCGGCCGCCGCCTCGACTCCTACAACACCGGCGTGCAGTCGGGCGGGTTCCGCAGCCCGAACCGCCGCGGCGAGACGATCGACCTGGCGCCCGAGGACGCCGACCGCCTCGGCATCACCGAGGGCGAGGTCGTGCGCGTGTCGTCGCGCCGCGGCACGGTCGACGCCCCTGCCCACATCGACCCTGCGCTGCGCCCCGGGCTGGCATTCATGACGATGCACTTCCCCGACGAGGTCGACACGAACCTCCTGACCATCGAGGCCACCGACCCGAAGTCGGGGACGGCCGAGTTCAAGGCGACGGCCGTCCGCGTCGAGAAGGTCGGCGTGCCCGACTTGGTCGAGGCGCTGGCGACGGCCGGCGACTGAGGATGGATCTGAAGGTCGGCAGCGCGACGCCCAGCGCGGACGAGCGGGCCGCTGTCGACGAGGCGCTCGGGCCTCCCGACCCGGGTGCGCCCGGCGGGGCGCGTGACGCCGCCGGGTACCACGTCTCGCGCGGCGGCCACGAGCGGCGGGCCGCCCGTCACCTGCTGCTGGGCACGCTGCACGCCGTCAACGATCGGATCGGGTGGATCAGTCGCGGGGCGATCAACTACATCGCCGAGCGCCTCGACGTCGCACCGGCCGAGATCTACGGCGTGGCCACGTTCTACGCCCTGTTCTCGACCGTCGAGCGCACCGTCCGGCAGGTTCACGCCTGCGTCGACCTGGCGTGCCGCGCGGCAGGCGGGCCGACCGAGCACGAGCTGCCCGACGGGGTCCACCCGGCGCCGTGCCTCGGCGTGTGTGAGCGGGCGCCGGCCGCACTCGTGGTCGAGGCGGGCGAGGCCGCCCGTCACGAGGTGCTGGCGCCGGCGACACCCGTCGAGCTGCGCGGCCTCGTCGCCGGAGCGTGGCCGGGTGACGAGACGCCGATCGTCGCCGCCGTGCCGCAGGTCGCCGCCGGTGACCGGTCCCTCGAGCTGCTGGCCCACGTTGGGGTCGTCGACCCGGCGAGCCTCGACGACTATCGCGCAGCGGGCGGCTACGAGGCGCTGCGGCGGGCCTTCGCCATCGGGCCGGCGGCGGTCATCCGCGAGGTCACCGACTCCGGGCTGGTGGGCCGCGGCGGTGCGGCGTTCCCGACCGGCCGCAAGTGGGAAGCCGTAGCCCGCCAGCCGCTCCGCCCGCACCACCTCGTGTGCAATGCCGACGAGTCCGAGCCGGGCACGTTCAAGGACCGCGTGCTCCTGGAGGGCGATCCGTTCGCGCTCATCGAGTCGATGACGATCGCCGCCTTCGCCACCGGCTGTGAGCACGGCTGGCTGTACCTGCGCGGCGAGTACCCGCGGGCCATGCACATGCTGGCTGCGGCGCTCGACGTCGCCCGCCGCCGCGGCTATCTCGGCGCCGACATCCTCGGCAGCGGCTTGGCCTTCGACATCACGGTGGTGCGCGGCGCGGGGGCGTACATCTGTGGCGAGGAGACGGCGATCTTCAACTCCATCGAGGGGTTCCGGGGGGAGCCGCGCAACAAGCCACCGTTCCCCGTCGACTCCGGGCTGTTCGGCAAGCCGACCGTCGTCAACAACGTGGAGACGCTCGTCAACGTGCCGCCGATCCTGCGCGACGGCGGCCGGGCATACGCCAGCCTCGGCACGTCGGGATCGAAGGGACGCAAGCTGTTCTGCGTGTCCGGCGCGGTGACGACGCCGGGTGTCTACGAGGTCGAGTTCGGCGTCACGCTCGGGGAGCTGCTGGCCCTGGCGGGTGGCGTTCGCAACGGCGCCGAGCTGCGCGCCGTGCTGCTCGGTGGCGCCGCCGGCACGTTCGTCGGTCCCGATGACCTGAGCATCCCGCTGACGTTCGAGGGGGCCCGCGACCACGGCACGACGCTCGGCTCGGGCGTCGTGCTCGTGCTCGACGAGTCGGTCGACCTCGTGGATCAACTGCGGCGCATCGCCGCGTTCTTCCGCGACGAGTCCTGCGGACAGTGCGTGCCGTGCCGCGTCGGCACCGTGCGCCAGGAGGAGGCCGTGGCCCGCCTCGCCGCCCGCAGCGCCGGCGAGAACGTCGACGCCGACCTGGCGGTGTTCGCCGATCTCGCCCAGGTGATGCGCGACGCCAGCATCTGCGGGCTCGGCCAGACCGCGCCGAGCGCCATCCAGTCGGCGATCGAGAAGCTCGGAGTCTTCTCTTGAGAACGGTGACGTTGACGATCGACGACCGCGCCGTCACCGTGCCGGAGGGCACGACGATCCTGCAGGCCTGCCGGGACGAGGGGACGGAGATCCCGACCCTCTGCTACGGCGACACGATCAGGCCGAAGAACGCCTGCCGCGTCTGCATGGTCGAGGTCGAGGGGTCGCGGGTGCTGGTGCCGTCCTGTTCGCGGCCCGCCGAAGACGACATGGTCGTGCGCACCGACACCGCTCGGACGAGGCACAGCCGCCGACTGGTGCTCGAGCTGCTCGGCTCGTCGGTCGATCTCTCGCTGACCGCCAACGTCGAGCGCTGGAACCAGGAGTACGGCGCCGACCCGACGCGATTCGGCGTGCCAACCGCCCCCTCGGACTCCCGTGACGACCGCATCACCGGCCACCATCACGCGCCCGATGGCGCGCTGGCGGAGACGGTCGGCCAGCCGGTCACGGTCGACAACCCGCTGTACGTCCGCGACTACGCCAAGTGCATCCTCTGCTACCAGTGCGTCGACGCCTGCGGCGAGCAGTGGCAGCAGACGTGGGCCATCGGTGTCGCCGGTCGTGGGTTCGACGCGCGGATCTCGACGGAGTACGCCGTCGAGCTCCCCGACTCGGCGTGCGTGTACTGCGGCAACTGCATCCAGGTGTGCCCGACGGGCGCGCTGATGTTCACGTCCGAGCACGAGATCCGCGCCGCCGGCACGTGGGACGAGGACCGCCAGACGCAGACCGACACGATCTGCCCATACTGCGGCGTCGGCTGCACTCTGACGTTGCACGTGCAGGACAACGAGATCGTCAAGGTCACGTCCCCGTCCGACAGCGAGATCACGCACGGCAACCTGTGCGTCAAGGGCCGCTTCGGCTTCCAACACGTCCAGAACCGCCCGGAGGAACCCACCCCCGATCGGTGAGTTGAGCGTGCGGGGCGTCACTGGCCGTGCTCGCCGGATCCTCGGGCCACAAATGAGACGAGCTCGGTGCGGCTTGTGGTGCCCGTCTTGGTCAGCAAGTTGGCGACATGGGTTTCCACCGTGCGCGTGGACAAGTACAGGCGGTCGGCGATCTCGACGTTGGCCAGGCGCTCGGCTACGAGCAGGAGGACGTCCATCTCCCTGCTCGTCACGCCCAACGCCCGCAGCCACGTTGGTACGGCGGCTGCTCCTCGACCCCGGCGGACCCGCACGCCCGCTCGTCGCAGCTGGTCCCGGCACGTGCGGGCCAGGCGCTGGTCGCGGGCAGCTTCGAATGCGGCCAGGTCGCCGCGCAACGTGGCCACCGGGTCACCCCAGCCGTCCTTGACCGCGGCTGGACACACGACGAGGTGCAGCAATCGGCGCCACCAGTCCACGGTGGCGAGTAGGCGATCGCCGTCGTCGAAGTGTTTCTGGGCGAGGCTTCGGCGGCCGGCTCGACCGGCAGCGACGGCGTCGGCGTAGCACAGAGCGCCTCGATTGCCTCGCCGCAGGGCAGCGGGCGCGCCGCGCAGCTGCTCACGAGCGTTGGCGTCGTCTCGAGCAAGCACCGTCCGCAGCAGTGCCCACAGCCCCCACTGCGACAGGGGTGCCGTCGCCAGGTGGCCCGAGAGTAGGGCGACGCCTTCGTCGAGCATGTCGGCGCACCGTTCGAGGTCGCCGCTGGTGAGCGCGGCGAACGCCATCATCCATGGACGCAGCGCGGCCGACTCGACAGGCGCGTTCGGACGCGACATGGCGCGATCGATCCGAGCGGCGGCCTCCCGCGGTCGCCTGTCGCCGCCGGCCCAAGCGCCGAGAGCAGCTCGGCCATCGCTTGGAGACCGGTGAGTTGGAGGTCACCGGCCAGCTCGGCGGTGCTCGTCGCGAGCAGCGCCCCCGTCACCGGGCCGTCGGTGAGCATTGTCCGATCGGCCAGCATCAGGTCGACGGCGCATGCCTGGCGGAGCATGCCGGCGTCGGTGGCGAGCTCCCGTGCGTGGACGAGCTGCGTCGGGTCGTCGGCGACGAGGAGGTCGATCGACCCGAGGCCGATCAGCGCACTGATGTGCGCCGGATCGAGGCCATGCTCGGCGGCGACTTGTGCGGCGCGGCGAAACGCCGCAGTGGCGTTGGTCGGGTCTGTCTCGCGATCACAGCGCCCGACGACCTCCAGCGCGGCGCACAGCTCTTCGGGACGCTCGTCGGACTCGGCAAGCGAGACCGCCCTCGCCGCCAGTGCGGCCGCGCG
Organism: uncultured Acidimicrobiia bacterium; assembly: GCA_963719775.1. Lineage (GTDB taxonomy): Bacteria > Actinomycetota > Acidimicrobiia > Acidimicrobiales > Ilumatobacteraceae > JALZMG01. Next base: position 210,820 of record CAVRCY010000012.1, on the reverse strand, counting down.
GATCGGGTCACCCGCGCCGAAGGCGACGTCGGCGGCGATCGCGACGGCCGCCGCGTCGTCGGGTCGGTGAGCTCGTTCGACGCAACGTGCGGCGTCCTCCCACCGACCGTCGGCGAGCGCGGCCCGGGCCAGAGCTAGGCACAATTCGACGTGCTCGTCGCCGCGCGCCGCCCGGAGCGCGGGCTCGCCGAGCCTGGTGGCCTCACCGGCGCGACCGGCCAGGGCGAGGACACGCACCCGATCGGCCAACAGTCCACTGAGTGCCGGATCGAGGGTCATCGCCCGCGCCAGGTGCTCGTCGGCGGTCCCCAACGCGCCGGCGGCAGCGGCTCGCCCGGCGAGGGCTCGCAGCAGTCCCGCCGCTCGACGGTGGTCGCCACCCAGTTCGTGGAGATCAGCGGCGAGGAGGGCGTCATCGCCGAGACCTCGCTCCTCGACCACCTGCGCGGCGCTTCGGGCCAAGACCGCTTGATCCGCAGCGTTCACCTGCGCCAGCACCGCGTGCCTCGTGAGCGCGTGCACCCATCGTACGCGGCCCGTAGCGCCGTCGGACCCGAGGAGGTGATGCTCATGAGCAGCGCGCAGCGCGTCGAGCACCAGCGCTTCCGGCAGGGAGGTCGCTGGCCCCAGCAGCGTCCAGTCGACGTCGCGCCCGACCACCGCCGCCGCCGCGAGCACCCGTCGGGCCTCGGGGTCGAGCTCGGCGAGACGCCCGGCGACCAGCCCGGCCATGGTCGGTGGCACGGTCGGGGTCGGCGGACGGGTCACGTCCCAGCCGCCGCCTTTGGGCACGAGCACGTGGGCGTCGACGAGCCCGACGAGCAACTCCTCGACCATCAGAGGGAGGCCGTCGGCGTGCTCGATGACGTAGCGCATCACGTCGCCGGGAACGGCACCGCCGAGGCAACCGGCGGCGACCAGTTCGACATCGGCATCGTCCAGCCTGGCGACCGTCGCCGTGGTGACGCCGGCGTGGCGGCGGAGACGGTGCAAAGGATCGCCGACGGGCTCACCGGATCGTGATGCGCCGACCACGAGCACGGGTGACGATCCGACGGCACCGGCGAGGAACTCGACCAGCGCCACGGTGTCGACATCGGCCCAATGGAGGTCGTCCAGTACAAGGAGACAACCGGCCCCGTCGCCGAGCCGGCGCAGCAGCCGCACCATCCCTTCGCCGAGAACCACGACCGGATCGACGCCCGGCTGGGCGGCACCGATCCCGTCCCACCCAGGCACGATCCGCGCCAATGCGGCTTGGAACGGCCGCAACTCCGGGGCCTCGGGCAGCTCGGCGTCGCGTAAGTACCCGAGCAACGCCTGCGACACCGGTCGATAGGCGCCGCCGCCCTCGACCGCTGATCCCCTCAGCACGACGATCCCGCCCGACCGGGCCCGGTCTGCCACGGCGTTCAGCACCCGCGACTTGCCGACGCCAGCAGCACCGTCGAGCAGCAGCACAGCGCCCCGCCGTGCTGCCAACTCCTCGAGGCGGCGCTCGACCACTTCGATGATGGCGTCCCGGCCGACGAGCGGAGGCGTGGACAGCGCACGGACCACCCGGGCAGTACAGGCGAGGCGACGCCCGGGACGCAAGACGTGAGGGGAACGCGGCTGGCGTTAACTCCGTGGCCGCTACGGATGTCAGCGGCGGCCCAACGCGCGAATGCTCACCGCCGCAATCCCCCGACACGAGGAGCATCTCATGCGCACCACCATCTACCTTGGCGCGGTGACGTTCGCCGCTGCGCTGGCCATCGGAACTCCGGCGCTCGCCGGCAACCATCACGACCGCAACGTCGTCCGACTCACCGCCCAGACCGTGCAGGACGCGTTCGTCGACGTTGGCAGCCCAGGCCCGGGACTCGGCGACCAGATCGTCAGCTCCGACACCGTGTTCCGCCAGGGCGAGGCCGTTGGAACCGACGGCGTCATCTGCACCATCGTCAAGGCCACCCCGGACGCGCTCACCTGCAACTGGGCGATGACGGTGACCCTGCCGGGCGGACAGCTCACGATGCAGGGCATCGCCGACGGCCCGACTGGTCCGCCCACCGAGCCGCTCAGCTTCGAGCTGGCCATCACCGGAGGCACCGGCCAATACCGCGGCGCCGAGGGCGTCGCCCAGATCAGCGACAACCCTGGCGGCGTCGAGGAGATCGAACTGCGCCTGTCGTGACGGCCGACGGGCCGACCCGGTGACCGGTCGCGGTATCCACCACCGACCGGTCACCGGTCCGCGTCAGAATGCAGAAACTCTTCGAGCACTTCGCCATCGCACGCGCCGCCGCCTGACAACAGATCGTCGATCGGACGGCGCAGCGCTTGGGGGTTCGCGCCTTTGGCGCGACTGCTCCGGGTAGCGGTCAGGCGGCGGTGATCTCGGTGCCGTCGGGCCGGTAGGTGTGCCAGACGCCGTTGGGGTCGCGCCAGCATTGGTAGCCGCGGGTCTTGAAGCGGTTGTGCCGGGGGCAGAGCGGGCCGGCGTTGTGTTGGTTGGTGACCCCACCGTCGCCCCATCCGGTGGTGTGGTCGAGTTGACATCGGCGGTGCCCGCAGCCGGGCCACAGACATCGCCCCTCGCCGTCGAGGCCGGATTGCAGCAGGGCCGCCTCGCGGGCCGCTCCGGTGAAGATTCGAGAGCGGCGTCCGAGGTCGATGATCACCCCGTCGGCGTCGAGCACGACCCGCCGGACGTGGCCCACGAACGAGGCGGCGACGGCATCGGCGGGGTCGATCGGCACCCCCGACGCGGTGTGGCAGCGTTGGTGGTCGAGATCGTCGGGGTCGAACCGGACGCCCTCGTCGTCGTTGACCATGGCGGCCAGTTGGGCTTCGTAGACGGCCTGGTCGATGAGGATGTTGACGACCGGCGCGGGCCCTTTGGCGTCGGGGTCGGCGCTGGCGGCCCGCTGGAAGATGGCGACCAGGGCGTCGGCACGACGCTGGCGTTCGCGGCGGGCGAGCAGGCCGGGGCAGGCATCGTCGCCGAGGCGGGCCCGGAGTTCGTCCCACTCGGCGTCGAACTCGGCCTGCGTGAAGCGATCGAACACTTCTTTCATCGCCGCGAACTGGGCGCTGCCGACACGAGCATCGAGGTACCCCGTCGCACCGACGGCGGACATGCTGGCTGACCGCCCGGCGTGAGCGGCCTCATGGTCATGGTGGGCGCCGTCGGCGTCGGCGAGGCGTTCCCAGTGCCGCACGGCGCGGGTGAACACCTCATGGCTGTGGGTCGTCGCCACCTCCACCAGCCCGTCGATCACGGCGGCCAGCTGGTCACCGCAGCGCGGGTTGGCGTAACCGCGGGCGAGCTCGCGCACCTGGTCGACCCCCAAGCGTCCGGCGGCCAGCTCGTCCCCGCAGACGGGAACAGCGGCGCACAGCCGGGCGCTGCGCACCCGGTGCATGACCTGGTGATCGGCGGCCCGGATGGATGCCTTGACCCAACCACGCACCGAGACGTGTCCGTCATCGTGGTACACCTCGCGCCGATCGGCGGTGGCGACGATCAACACCGCCACGGCCTCCAGCTTGCGGATCGTGCGCTCGACGTCACCCAGCCGGCCGGCCAGTTCTCGAGCGCCAAGGGTCTCGAGGTCCTCGCCCAACAGGGCCACCGCCAAGTCGACGGCGCCGTCGTACACCTGCCCGTCACCCCCCGACTCCGACCACGCCAACGAACCCACGTTCCCATCATGACGAGGGGGTGTCACGATGTTCCCCGGGTCGCCAGGCAGCTGGTTCGACGGTGACGGTGAGCCCGAGTTGTTGGAGTTGGTGGATGAGGTGGCGTTGGCGTCGGGCGGGGTCGTCGAAGCGGGCGAGATAGTCGGGTCCCATCTCCTGGTAGGAGACGTGGTCGTGCAGGACGTGCCAGATCACGACGAGAAGGTGGTGGGCGACGGCGATGGCTGCTTTCTCGGTGCCGCGGCGTTGGCGAAGCGCCGGAACCGGACCTGTATTGAGCGGCCGGAGAGTCGTGAAGCCCGCCAGCCGGCCTCGATCAGCGCCGATTCGAGCCATGGGTCTCCCGGCTTCCAGTAGACCCGGGTGGCCTCCATCGCCACCTGGCTGACCTGCTCAGCTTCGAACCACCGTCGCAGCTCGCGCAACGACGCCGCGAACGTGACAAACGTCCGAGTCTCGCTCTCACGCCGGCGTCCAGCACCGCGGCGACGAACACACGCCGCCGCGATGGCACTCGTCGGTCCGATCGTGAGTGCCGATCAAGCCGAGCCCGTCAGAGTGCTGCGCGGCTCCGCCCGCTCTCGCCTCCGGGGTCCAGTGAGTACGGGAAACCCCGTGACATGGCGGATCCGGGAATCAGTGTGCTTGTGCGTCGCTTCACTAGGTCATCACGAGAGATGAGCTCGCACAACACAAGAACGGAACCCATGGATACCGCCTCCGACATCGCGACCGGCAACCCCTTGTCGCCTCAGCAGCTGCCACCCGCGTCCGCCACGAGGCACGGTCGCGTCCGGCGGGTCCTGGGGAGGCAGGTGCCGCTATGGGCGCTGCTGCTCACCGGCTTTCTGGCCGTCGGGCTGGGCGCAGCGAGCGCCGGTGGGAGGGCTGACGACGCCGATGCCGCTGCTGACGCAGCCACCGAGCGCGCCAACGCGGCCGAGGCTGAACTGCAGGAAGCCCAAGCGCGCGTTGACACCGCCGAGGCTGAATTGGGCGAGGTCGACGAGCGCGCCGTTACGGCCGAGGCTGACCTGGGCGAGGCCGAAGACGCGCGCCGAGACCGCCGAAGCCAAGATCAATTACGCCGAAGAGCGCGCCGCCACGGCCGAGGCCGAGATCGCGGAGGCCGACGCACGCGCCGGCGGTGCTGAGACCGCGGCCAAACAGGCTGCTGAGGCGGCCTATGCCGAGCACACGACGCAACTCGACACGCGCACTGCGGATCTCGATAGCCGACAGGCGCAGCTTGACGAACGCGAGATGCAGCTCGCCGCCCGGGAGCAGGCGGTGACAGCTGCCGAGCAGGGCGAGCAGGCAGTCACCTTCCAAGACGGCGTGTTCATGGTCGGCCGCGACATCCAGCCGGGCACCTATCACACCGACGGCTCAGACGGCTCGAATCCCGTCGGGTGCTACTACGCCACGCTCGGTGCCGACGGCGTCGACATCCTCGACAACAACATCGTCGACGGTCCCGCCACGGTCATCGTCAACTCGCCATTCTTCGAGTCCAGCTCCTGCGGCACGTGGACACAGATCGGCTAGATCGATCGTCGAAGGACAACCTCGGTGTGCCGGCGCTTCACCGAGCCCGAGCAGTCGAACGCATCCCATCTCCTCGACGTCGCGAAGTTGGACCAGCGCAACACCCGCTGACGCGACCCATCTTCATCCCGCCACCAGCCTCCGCTTCGGCGGAGGCTGGTGACACCTCGGGGAGACTCACCAATATCGAACCAGGCGCCCGAACGACGGACCTCAACCGTGACCGGGAGAACTTCGCCCAGCCGGAGTCAGTGGCGTTCTGGAGGCTGTGGCGCGACGTGGCTCCGGAGCTCGCCCTGGACCTCCACCACATGGGACAGGCGCCTGTCGTCAATGGCACCGACGACCTCAACCAGTTCCAGATCGGTGCCCGGTCGATCGACCCGGCCAGGATGACGGCCGAGCAGTGGCTGACCAACCGGCAGATGGCGATGGTGAGCGTCGACGCACTCGACAAGTACGGCGTCGCCAACGTCGCGCACTATCCGCTGATCGACATCACCAACGCCGCGCTGAGCCGGATGCTGATGGGTGGAACCGCGCCCGCCGGAGAACAGCCGGTCATGCAAACACCGACGCGAGGCGCGATCTTCTACGAGGTTCGGTCCGTCGGCCAGAAGAGCAACGGCCAGCTGGAGAAGCTGTTCAGTATCCCGACGATGGCGGTGCTCACCGCGGTCGCGAATGGCTCCCTGGCGTCGTACGACATCTCCGGGTACGCGAGCCTTCCGTTCGCAACTCAGGGAGTGTGTGGAGAGCACTAGAACCGCAGGGCTCAGTCGGTCCGGCGACGGACCTGGTCGCCGCACCGACTGAGCCACTCCGCCGGATGTTTCTCGACCGGGCCACCTGACAGCAGCAGCAGTGCTTCGGTCAGGAGCTTGGTCGTTGTCTCGATGCCGCCGACGAACAGCTGTTGGGCGATGGACAGCGCAACGGACAGCTCGATGGGCCACAGCTGCCCGTCGCAGTCGGGAGGTTGGCCTGACGCGCCACTGCTGGCTCGAGTTCAGGCCACTGGTGACCGGACGCGCCGTTGAATGCATTCAGCGGTACCCTTCGTTGGGCGGAGGACCGAGGAAGCCGATGTGAGCGACGGGTCAGCGGGGGTCAAGGCGGTCGCCAGGAGGGCCGGGGTCTCGGTGGGCACCGTGTCGAACGTCCTCAACCGGCCGCACGTCGTCGCCGACTCAACGCGCCTTCGTGTCCTGCAGGCGATCGCCGAGCTCGGGTTCGTGCGCAACGAGTCCGGCCGGCAGCTGCGCGCCGGGAGCAGTCGCACGATCGCCTATCTGGTCCTCGACGCCTCCAACCCCTTCTTCACCGACGTTGCACGAGGGGTCGAGGAGGCTGCCCGTGCCAACGGCATCGCGCTGTACATGTGCAACAGCGACAGCGACGCTGCTCGCGAGGCGGACTACCTGGACCTGTTGTTGGAGCAGCGCGTCAGGGGTGTCCTGATCACGCCCGTCGACGAGAACACGGACCGGTTCGAGGCGCTGGCGCGGCAAGGCATCCCGGTGGTCTTCGTCGACCGCAGCCCCGGTCGGGCGTGGTGCAGCGTCGGGGTCGACGACGTCGAGGGCGGTGAGCTGGCGGTTGCCCACCTCTGCGAGCAGGGCCACGAGCGCATCGCGTTCATCGGCGGCCCGATGGCGATCGGGCAGGTGGCGGATCGCCGGCAGGGTGCGATGAACGCCTTCGTCACCGCCGGGCGCGACGCCAGCCGCTTGACCGTGCTGGACACGGCGGCGCTCAACGTGGGCGAAGGGCGGCGGGCGGGGGAGCGGTTGGCCGGACTGCCCGCGGACTCGCCGGCCGACTGCGGCGTTCTGCGCCAACGACCTGCTGGCCCTCGGGCTGCTCCAGCAGATGACCCAGCTCGGGGTGGACGTGCCGGGCGACCTCGCCATCGTCGGCTACGACGACATCGAGTTCGCCGGGGCGGCGGCGGTGCCACTGAGCTCCGTGCGCCAGCCCCGTCATCTCCTCGGCCAAACGGCGGCCGACCTGCTGCTGGCCGAGAGCACGGCCGACCGCGACCACGTCCACCAGCAGGTCGTGTTCCGCCCCGAGCTCGTCGTCCGCCGTTCCTCGGTCGCGTCGGCCACGGGGCCTTGACATCCGGTCGACCGGCGGCCTAGGCTTTGAATCGATTCAACGAATCCGGTGAATCATGGAGGAAGGTGCCGGCGTCCGCCGATCGGACGTCCACCAGGGGGACGCTGTGGAAGACGCGACGGTCGAACACCCGCTGCTGTCGGTGGTCGACGTCTCGAAGGGGTTCGGGTCGACCCACGCGCTGCGCGGCGTCTCGATCGACCTCTACCCGGGCGAGGTGCACTCGCTCGTCGGTGAGAACGGGGCCGGCAAGTCGACCCTGATCAAGATCATCACCGGGCTGTACAGCCCCGATGCCGGTGAGGTCCTCGTCGACGAGCAACGGGCCGAGTTGCGTGGCCCCGCCGATGCGCAAGCCCTCGGGATCGCCTGCATCTACCAGGAACCACTGCTGTTCCCCGACCTCACGGTGTCCGAGAACATCTTCATGGGCCACCCGGGCGGTGGATCCGTCGTGCGCTGGCGCGACATGCACCAGCGGGCGGCGGCGATCCTCGGGCAGCTCGAAGTCGACATCGACCCGCGCGCTCGCCTCGCAGTTGACCGTCGGGGCGCAACAGGCCGTCGAGATCGCCAAGGCGCTGTCGCGTGACGTTCGTGTGCTCGTGATGGACGAACCGACCGCCGCCTTGTCGGCCCACGAAGTGCAGCGGCTGTTCCGGCAGGTCCGCCGGATGACTGCCGCCGGTGTGGCGATCCTGTTCGTGACCCACCGCCTCGACGAGGTGTTCGAGCTGAGCAACCGCATCACGGTCTTGCGCGACGGCCAGCACATCTCGACCCGGCCCGTCGGCGAGGTGACGGAGGCGTCGCTGATCCGCGACATGGTCGGTCGTGAGATGGCGGACTTCTTCCCCCGTGTCGCCCACGAGCCCGGCGACGTCGCCCTCCGCGTCACCGGGCTCGGCCGCCGGGGCGCCTTCCACGACATCAGCTTCGAGGTCCGCGAGGGCGAGGTCCTCGGCTTCGCCGGCCTCGTCGGCTCGGGCCGCACAGAGGTCGCCGAGGCAATGTTCGGCGTCGCCCCCGCCGACGAGGGCACGATCAGCCGTGGCGGCGACGCCCTCGAGATCGCCACGCCCCGCGACGCCATGGATCACGGCATCGCCTACGTGTCGGAGGACCGTCGTCGCCTCGGCCTCTCGATGCCGCAGTCCGTCACCGCCAACATCACGCTGGCCGGCCTCCGCAGGTTCGTCTCCCGGTGGGGTCTCGTGGATCGCGATGCCGAACGACGGGTGGCCGATGGGTACCGCGACCGTCTCGGCATCCGGGCGGCCTCGTTGGCCACGCCAGTCGGCACCTTGTCGGGCGGCAACCAGCAGAAGGTCATGTTGGCCAAGTGGCTCGACGTCCGGCCGCAGGTGCTGCTGCTCGACGAACCGACCCGCGGCATCGACGTCGGCGCCAAGGCCGAGGTCCACGAGCTGATCGGCGAGCTGGCCCGGGCCGGCGTCGCCGTGGTCCTCATCTCCTCCGATCTCCCCGAGGTGCTGGCGATGAGTGACCGCGTGCTGGTGATGCGCGAGGGCCGGCAGATCGGGATCTTCGCCGGCGCCGATCTCGAGCAGGAACGGATCATGATGGCCGCCGTCGGTGTCACGACGTGAGCGTGTCGACCGAGCCCGTGGCCCTCACCGCCCCTCCAGCACGCACGATCCGGCGCAGCTGGCTACGGCCGGAGCGGGTCAAGGGGTTCTCGCTCCTCGTCGTCCTCCTGCTCACGTTGCTGCTGTTCAACCTCATCGTCGACGACTACCTGAGCGGGCGCTTCGTCAGCCGCCTGCTGATCGCCGTCTCGATCACCGCCGTGCTGGCAGCCGGCGAAGCACTGGTCGTGATCACCCGCAACATCGACCTGTCCGTCGGCTCGGTGCTCGGTGTCGCGGCGTACCTCACGGCCGAGTTGCTGGCCGACCATCCCGGGCTCCCCGCAGCCGGCGCCATCAGCATCGCCGTCGGCATCGGCGCCGTGCTCGGCCTCCTCAACGGCGTGCTCGTGGCCATCGCCAGGGTGCCGTCGATCATCGTCACGCTCGGCACGCTCTCGATCTACCGCAGCGTGCTGACGAACCACGCCGGCGGCACGACGATCTCCACTGGCTCCCTTCCGGCGTGGTTGGTCGATCTCCCGCGCAGCACCGTGTTCACGATCGGCCAGTACGAGGTGCGCACCATGTTCGTCGTCGCCCTGGTGATCGTGGTGGCCCTCCACCTCACGTTGCAGTACACCCGCGGTGGGCGCCACCTCTACGCACTGGGCTCGAACCCCGACGCCGCCCGCCAGGCTGGTCTCGACTCCCGCCGCATCCAGATCGTCGCCTTCGTGGCCTGTGGCGCGCTCGCCGGGCTCGCCGGGTTCTTGTACGTCGGCAGGTTCGGCACGATCAACGTCACCGCGGGTTCGGGCCTGGAGCTGGCGGCGATCGCCGCCGTCGTGGTCGGCGGTGTCAGCACGCTGGGCGGCTCCGGGACCATCATCGGCGTCTTCCTCGGCGCCGTGCTCATCGCCGTGCTCGATCAGAGCCTCGTGCGAGTCGAGCAGATCAGCGAGTTCTGGCGCGACGCCATCCTCGGTTCGCTCATCCTGCTCGCCGTGCTCCTCGACGTCGTCGTCGGCCGGCGGCTCCGCGAACGGGCCCGCAGCCAAGCCATCGACGCCACCCGGGAGGCCGAACGTGGCTAGCTGGGCGCGCCGCAACACGTGGGAGCTGTTGCTCTCTGTGATCCTCCTCGGGACGATCGTCTTCAACCTGTCCGAGTCGAGCGGTTACCTCGGCGTGGACAACTTCGTCAACCTCTTCCAGCTGCACATCGAGAAGGTCCTCGTCGTCGTCACGATGACGTTCGTCATCATCGCCGGCGAGATCGATCTGTCGGTGGCGTCGGTGATGGCGTGGTCGGCCAGCGTGCTGGCGGCGCTCCACGAGCGCGACGTCCCGTTGACGCTGGCCATCGTCGCCGCACTGGCCGCCGCCGGCCTCGCCGGCCTGATCAACGGGCTCTGTGTCGCCCGACTCGGGCTGCCATCGCTCGTCGTGACCCTCGCCGCGCTCATCGGGTGGCGCGGCGCCGCCCGTGTGCTGGTCGAGGACCGCTCGATCGGCGGGTTTCCCACGTGGTTCGACCACCTCGGTCAAGAAGGCCTGATCGGGCCCCTCCCGTTGGCCTTGTTGCTCTTCCTCGCCATGCTCGGCGTCGGCGCGGTGATCCTGCACCGGTCGGCGGTTGGTCGCCAGCTCTACGTGATCGGTGACAACGCCGAGGTGGCCCGCTACTCGGGGATCAATGTCGCCCGCACCCGCCTCGCGCTCTTCACGGTCTCCTCGCTCGCCGCCGGCGTGGCCGGCATCCTGTTCGCCGCCCGACTGGGAACGGTCCGCGGCGACATGGCCACCGGGTTCGAGCTGGAGATCATCACGATCGTCCTGCTCGGCGGCGTCAGCATCTTCGGCGGATCGGGCCGCATGAGCGGCGTCCTCCTCGCCATCCTCATCGTGCTCAACCTGCGCAACGGCTTTGGCCTTGCCAACGTCGGTGGCAACACCCAGACCGGGGTCATCGGCGCCATCCTCATCGGCTCGGTCGTCGCCCAGAACGTGATCCAACGACTCACCTCGCGCACGCCGCGGCGGGAGCGGCCGGCGCCTGCCGGGATGCACCTCGCGCCGGACGCCAGCGGATAGCGCCGTGCATCGATCGCTCCCCACCGTCCTCGACAACCATCAGGAGGAACCATGATGCTCAGGAGAACGCCCGCTGCTGTGGTGGCGGCCCTGTCCCTGATCGTCACCGCGTGCGGTGGCGACGACGACGACGGCGGGTCGGAGGCGACGGAGGCGCCGGCCGGCGAGACGACGGAGGCGCTCACGGCGACGAGCGCGCCGGAGGAGACCGAGGCACCGGAGGAGACCGAGGCGGCGGAGGAGACCGAGGCGCCGGCCGGCGACGCCACCGAAGCGCCCGCCGGCGGCGAAGGTGGCGACTTTTCCAGCATCCTGCTGCCCAAGTGCACGGGGATCGCCGTGTTCGACGAAGCCAACGCAGGCGCCATCGAGGCCGCCGGTGAGCTCGGTACGGCCGAAGCGGAGTTCGTCGGCCCGGCATCGTGCACGGACAGCACCGGTCAGATCGAGTTCGTGACCAACGCGGCGACCCAGGGTGTCGACGCCATCATGATCTCGAACAACGCCGGGGATCAGATCGACCCGGCGACCCAGGCCGCCGCCGACGCCGGCATCGAGGTGGTCAGCTGGGACTCGCCGATCCCGTCGGGTGCCGGGGAGAGCCTGTTCGTGGCCCAGGTGGACTTCGACGAGACGGGCAAGGTGATGGCCGACATGGCGGTCTCGATCCTCGGCGAGGAGGGTGGTCAGGTGGCCGTGCTCTCGGCGTCACCGGATGCCGCCAACCAGAACGCCTGGATCGCCTCGTTCGAGGAGGTGCTCGTCGAGCCGGAGTACGCCTCGCTCGAGCTGGTCGACACCGTCTACGGCAACGACGACGCCGACGAGTCGTACAACCAGGCGCTCGCCCTGATCGACTCGCATCCCGACCTCAAGCTGATCATGGCGCCGACCACCGTCGGCATCGCCGCCGCCGCCAAGGCGATGCAGGACGAAGGACTGTGCGAGACGATCAAGGTGTCCGGCCTCGGGCTGCCCGCCGAGATGCAGTCGTACACCGAGAACGGCTGTGCGCCGCAGTTCGCGCTGTGGAGCTTCGTCGACCTCGGGTACCTGACCTACTACGCCGCCCACGGTCTGGCGACCGGGGCGTTCACGGCCGAGGAAGGAGCGACTTCGAAGCAGGGCGCCTCGGGGAGTACACGATCGAGAAGGACCCGACGAGGGACACCGGCTTGCGGATCGTGATGGGGCCGTTCACCGTGTACGACGAGACGAACGTCGGCGGCTGACCGCGCGTGCAGCGATGCGGCGGGGACCCGGACGCCCCGGGCCCCGCCGCCAACTGGAGGAACGATGACCGAGAACCGCATCGCCTTCCGGCTCCAGGTGCGGCCGGAACTGGTCGAGGAGTACCGCGCCCACCACGCCAACGTGTGGCCGGAGATGCGGGCCGCGCTCACCCGCTGCGGCTGGCACCGCTACTCGCTGTTCCTCGATCACGACGGGTCGCTGTTCGGCTACTTCGAGACGCCCGGCACGCTCGACGAGGCCGTCGCGGCGATGCAGGACGAACCGGTGAACGAACGATGGCAAGCCTTGATGGCGCCGTACTTCGTGACCGATGGCGGGCCGGCCGACAACCAGATGCGACAACTGGACGAGGTGTTCCACCTCCCGTGAACGGAGCGTCCATGACGACACAACGACGAGTTGCTGACGGCTTCTCCGACCTGGCCATCGAGCTGCCATCGTGGGCCTTCGGCAACTCCGGGACCCGTTTCAAGGTCTTCGCCCAACCAGGGGTACCCCGCGATCCGTACGAGAAGATCGCCGACGCCGCCCAGGTGCACGCGTTCACGGGCGCCGCACCGAGCGTGGCGTTGCACATCCCCTGGGACCGGGTCGATGACTTCGACGATCTCGCCAAGCACGCCGCCGCCGTCGGCGTCCGCATCGGCACCATCAACTCCAACGTCTTCCAGGACGACGACTACATGCTCGGGTCGGTGACCAACCCGGATCCCGGTGATCCGGCGCAAGGCCATCGACCACCTGCTGGCGTGCGTCGACATCATGGACGTGACCGGCTCCGCGATCTCAAGCTGTGGTTCTCCGACGGCACGAACTACCCCGGACAGGACGACACTGCGGCGCGCCAGGACCGCTTGGCCGAGGCCTTGGCCGAGGTGTACGAGCGCCTCGCCGACGACCAGCGGTTCCTGCTCGAGTACAAGCTGTTCGAGCCCGCCTTCTACACGATGGACGTGCCCGACTGGGGTACGGCTTATGCGCATTGCATCGCCCTCGGGCCGAAGGCGCAGGTCGTCATCGACACCGGCCACCACGCGCCTGGCACGAACATCGAGTTCATCGTCGCCGTGCTGCTGCGGGCCGGGAAGCTCGGCGGGTTCGACTTCAACTCGCGGTTCTACGCCGACGACGACCTGATGGTCGGGGCGGCCGATCCGTTCCAGCTCTTCCGCATCATGTGGGAGGTCCGTCGCGGCGGAGGTCTGGACCCGGAACGGGCGTCGCCTTCATGCTCGACCAGTGCCACAACATCGAGCCCAAGATCCCCGGCCAGATCCGCTCCGTGATGAACGTCCAGGAGGCCACGGCCAAGGCACTGCTCGTCGACGCGGAGGCGTTGGCCACCGCCCAGGCGGCTGGTGACGTCCTCGGCGCCCACGCCGTGTTCATGGATGCCTTCGCCACCGATGTCCGACCACTGCTGGAGGAGATCCGGGCCGACGTGGGCCTCGACCCGGATCCCGTCGCCGCCTACCAGCGTTCTGGCTACCACGAGGCGATCTGCGCCGAGCGGGTCGGCGGCACCCAGGCCGGGTGGGGCGTCGTGAACGTCGCCGTCGACCAGCTGGTCGCCCGGTCCAACCGGCTCGGCGCCGACCCGAGCAACACGAACTACGCCGGCGGCAACACGTCAGCCAAGGGACTGGACATCGATCCGGTCAGCGCCGAGCCCGTCGACCTGCTGTGGGTCAAGGGATCGGGGGGCGACCTCGGCACGCTGACCGCCGACGGGCTCGCCGTGCTGCGCCTCGATCGCCTGCGCGCCCTCGCCGACGTGTACCCAGGCGTCGATCGAGAAGACGAGATGGTCGCCGCCTTCGACTACTGCCTGCACGGCCACGGCGGCGCGACGCCCTCGATCGACACGGCGATGCACGGGTTGGTCGACGCCGCCCATGTGGACCACCTCCATCCCGACGCCGCCATCGCGCTGGCGACCGCCGCCGACGGCGAGGCACTGACGAAGGAGTGCTTCGGCGATCGCGTGGCCTGGGTGCCGTGGCGGCGGCCCGGTTTCCAACTCGGTCTCGAGATCGCCGCCGTCCACGACGCCAACCCGCAGGCCATCGGCGTCATCCTCGGCGGGCACGGCATCACGGCGTGGGGCGCCACGAGTGACGAGTGCGAGGCCAACTCGCTGGAGATCATCGGCACCGCCGCCGCGTTCCTCGCCGCCCGAGGCCGCGCCGAGCCGTTCGGTGCCGCCGTCGCCGGGTTCGAGCGCCTGCCCGACGGTCCACGACGGGCGCGCGCCGCGGTGCTGGCACCGGTCATCCGCGGCCTGGTCAGCACCGACCGGCGACAGGTCGGACACTTCGACGACCGCGACGTCATCCTCGAGTTCTGTGCCCGGGAGGAGCTGGGCCGACTGGCTGGTCTCGGCACGTCCTGCCCCGACCACTTCCTGCGGACGAAGGTGCGCCCACTGGTGCTGGACGTTCCCGCGACGGCGCCGCTCGACGTCGCCGTCGATCGCCTCCGGGCGCTGCACGCCGCCTACCGCGACGACTACCGCGCCTACTACGAGCGGTACGCCGACGCCGACTCGCCGCCGATGCGAGGGTCCGATCCGGCGATCGTCCTCGTGCCCGGCCTTGGCATGTTCTCGTTCGGCGCCGACGGGCAGACGGCCCGCATCGCCGGTGAGTTCTACGTCAACGCCATCAACGTGATGCACGGCGCCGAGTCGGTCTCGGCGTACGAGCCGATCCCGGAAGCGGAGAAGTTCCGCATCGAGTACTGGGCGCTCGAGGAGGCCAAGCTGCGGCGCCTGCCGAAGCCCAAGCCGTTGGCGACGCGGATCGCGTTCGTGACGGGTGCCGGTTCGGGCATCGGACGGGCCATCGCCCGGCGCCTCGCCGCCGAGGGCGCCTGTGTCGTGGTCGCCGACATCGACGGCGACTCGGCGGAGGCGGTGGCCACGGACATCGGCACACCCGACGTCGCCGTCGCCGTCACCGTCGACGTGACCGACGAGCGCCACGTCGCCGCCGCCCTGGAGCAGGCCGTGTTGTCGTTCGGTGGGGTCGACCTGGTGGTCAACAACGCCGGGTTGTCGGTCTCCAAGCCGTTGCTCGACACGACCGAGCACGACTGGGACCTCCAACACGACGTGATGGCCAAGGGGTCGTTCCTCGTCGCCCGTGAGGCGGCGCGGATCATGATCGACCAGGGGATGGGTGGCGACCTGGTGTACATCGCCAGCAAGAACTCGCTGTTCGCCGGCCCGAACAACGTGGCCTACGGCGCAGCCAAGGCCGACCAGGCCCACCAGGTCCGCCTGCTGGCCGCCGAGCTCGGCGACCACGGCATCCGGGTCAACGGCATCAACCCGGACGGCGTCGTCCGCGGCTCCGGCATCTTCGCCGGCGGGTGGGGCGCGCAGCGGGCCGAGGTCTACGGCGTGCCGGAGGAGGAGCTCGGCGCCTTCTACGCCCAGCGCACGCTGCTCAAGCGGGAAGTGCTCCCCGAGCACGTCGCCGCCGCCGTCGTCGCGCTGACCGCAGGTGACCTCTCGCTGACGACTGGCCTACACGTGCCCGTCGACGCCGGCGTCGCTGCCGCCTTCCTGCGCTGACCCGTGCCGACGTTCGTCGCCGTCGATCTCGGCGCGACGAGTGGCCGCGTGGTCGACGTGCGGATGGACGCCGACCGTCTCGAGCTCGACGTCGTCCACCGGTTCCGGACGCCGAGCACGTCACACGGCGGCCTGGCTTGGGATCTCGATGCGTTGCTGGCCGAGGTGCGCCACGGGGTGACGGCGGCCGCCCGGCGAGGGCCCGCCGAGTCGTTGGCCGTGGACTCGTGGGGCCTGGACTACGGGCTGTTGGACGAGGCCGGGCGTGTGCTCGGGCCCGTCCACGCCTATCGCTCGTCACGCACGGCCGGCGTGATGGACGGCGTGCTGGCCCGCGTCGGGGGCGACCGCATCTACGCCGCGACCGGCATCCAACTCCTGCCGTTCAACACCGCGTTCCAGCTCGTCGCGGCGCGCCAGTCGGTCGAGTACCGCTCGGCGACCAGGCTGTTGATGGTGCCCGACCTCGTGAACCATGCCCTCTGCGGCAGCCGTACCAACGAGATCACCAACGCCAGCACGACGCAGCTGCTCGACGTCTCCACGCGCCGTTGGAGCGACGACGTCGTCGCCTTGCTCGGGCTACGCCGGGACCTCCTTCCCGAACTGCACGAGCCGGGAACACCACTCGGCGCGCTGGCCGGGATGGGTCCGGGGGTGGACGGGCTGCCGGTCGTCGCCGCGGCCAGCCACGACACGGCGAGCGCCGTCGCCGGCACACCGTTGCGACGCGACCGGACGGCGGTGTACGTGTCCTGCGGCACGTGGTCACTCGTCGGCTGCGAGCTCCCGGGTCCGGTGACGAGCACCGAGGCGCAGGCGGCCAACGTGACGAACGAGCTCGGCGTCGACGGGACCGTGCGGCTGCTCAAGAACGTGACCGGTCTGTGGCTGCTCGAGGAGTGCCGACGGCAGTGGGCGGTCGATGGCCAGACCACCGACGCCGCCGAACTGGCGTCGGCCGCCGCCGACGTCCCCGGAGGACGCAGCGTGATCGACCCCGACGATCCGCGGTTCGCCGCACCGGGCGACATGCCGGCGCGCATCGCCGCGGCCTGCGTGGCGAGCGGTCAGCCGGTGCCGTCCTCGCCGCCCGAGGTGACCCGCACGATCCTCGACTCCCTGGCCCTCAAGTGGCGGGCGACGATCAGCACCATCGAACGGATCGCCGGGGTCGAGGCCGAGGTCGTCCACCTCGTCGGCGGTGGCGCGGCGATCGAGCTGCTCCGCCAGTCGTGCGCCAGCGCCTGCGGCCGACCGGTGCTCGCCGGCCCTGTCGAGGCGACCGTGGTCGGGAACGCGCTGGTCCAAGCCGTCGCCGCAGATGTGGTCGGCAGCATCGACGAAGGGCGCGAGCTGGTCGAGCGGGCCCTGCCGCCAGCGCGCGTCGACCCGGTGGCCACCCTCGATTGGGACGCCCTCGCCGCCCGCCTCGACGCCTGACATCTGGGCGAGCACCGTCACCACGCCGACCGCGAGGGTGCGCCGCCGCCCACGTCGACGCCGTCAGCCGGACGGCAGATTGCCCGTCTGGATCCGTTTGTCCACTCGATGTGTAGTATGTCAGGTGGCCTTCAACCAGTAGGGCGAATCGGTGTGATGCTGTTTTGCCGTAGGGGGACTGGATGGAGACGTCGGACCCGGTGCTCGAGCGAACCATCGAGGCGCAGGTTCTGGCGTCACACGCCAGGCAGATCGCCGCCGAGATCCGTTCCGTCGGGGCGCGGCACAGCCAGATTGCCGGCGAGCTGCGGGAGTTCGCACGGCACCCCCGCCGCATGGACGATCACCAGTCCCGTCTGGTCGCCGAGCGACTTCAACGTGAATTCGACGAGACAGTCGCTCGGAGGCACCAGCTCATCGCCACGGGCGACGCGATCGAGGCGCAGCGTCGGGAGCTGCTCGACATTGAGTAGACCCGAACTGAGCTGAGCGGGCGGCGGCTCAGTTGGGCGCCAGGAGCACGGCGGTGGCCCCGACACGGTGGGTCAGTGTCGGCGATAGGGCAGGGGATGGTTCTGGCCGCGGTCGTGGTAGGACTCGTTGAGCGCGTGAACGATGATGTCGTGGTCGCCTTTGGTCGGGGTGTCGTCGTGGCCTGCGAGGTAAGCGGTGAGGGTGGCCGCGTCGTGGTGGCCGCCGAGCGCGAAGTAGGCGGTCCACAAGTCGAGCATCGTCAGGCCGAGTTGTCGCCGGGCGGCGTCGAGGTCAGCGATGTCCTGGTTCACGGGCGGGCTGCGTTGCGTGCTTGTTCGACGATGTCGGTGGCGATGTCTCGGAGTTTGCGGTTCTCGGTTTGGGATTGGTGGCGGAGACGGTCGAACGCTTCGTCGTCGTCGAGTCCGTGGCGGGCGATGAGGATGCCCTTGGCTTGCTCGATGACTGCGCGGCTCTCCATCGCGATGGTCAGGTTGCGGGTCAGCTCGGACGCCGCCCAGTAGGCCTGGGCGTTGGAGATCACGACCGATGCCTGCAGGGCGAACCCTTTGGCCAACAGCTCAGCTTGGGTGCTGAACGCGTCTGGTGCCAGGCCGTACACGTTGAGCCCACCGACGCTCTCACCGGCGAGCTCGAGTGGCATCGACAGCGAGCTGCCGATGCCCTGGGCGCGGGCGGCGGCGCTGAAGGCGGGCCAGCGGGTTTCGGTGTCCATGGCGTCGATGCGGACGACCTGTTGGTCCCGGGCGGCGGCGAGGCAGGGGCCGTCGTCGGCGTCGTATTGGCTGTGGTCGAGCGCGAGGGTGTCGTCGTCGGTGGAGGCTGCGGTGGTCGGTCTGCCCGCGTTCGATGATCGTGACGCTGGCCCCGGCGCAGTTGGCGAGCAGGACGCAGGCGGCTGCGGCGACCTTGCGGAGGCCGTCGGTCAGGTCGGCGTCGTCGGTGACACGGGCATTGAGCAAGGCGGCGAAGCCCGGTGCCTGGCCAGCGGCTGACGGATCGGACATGGCGTTCTCCCGTTCTGATCGGGAAGCCAGTCAGATCCCTGATGGCGCAGAAGTGGCGGACCTCGAGGACGCCCACACTACCTGCGCCGATGCGTGGGCGCGACGTCGTCGCGGTCTTGCCGGCGATGGAGGACGCGGGTACGCTGAGGGTGCCTTCAAACCGGCAGGGCGTGGTTCGACGTACTCGTTGTGATCGGCTCGCTGGAGGTGTCCGATTGAGTGCTCCAACCGTCCGGTTCTGGTTGGACGTGAGGGTCAACGGCGGAGCGGTCGTGATCGGCGTCCACGGCGAACTCGACGCCGACACCGCGGCGCAGTTGTCGGCGTGTGCAGCCGCAGCGGTCGAGTCCAGCAACGACGACGTCTGCTTCGATCTTGGACAGGTCACGTTCGTGGACTGCGCCGGAACGCGAGTGCTGGTCTCGACGCGCCAGTCGCTCGCCGCCCTCGGGCGGACCCTCTACTTGGATGACCCCAGCGACTGCGTCCGACGGTTGCTCGAGCTGAGCGGACTCGACCAGTTTTTCGCCCTCCGCCTCCCCCTCGACGCCGCGGGCCCTGTCGCGCGACACCGGCTCCGTCGTCAGACGAGACCACTGGCCCCACCCGCCAGATCGACCGGCGGGCTCGATGCGACCCCCCTCGAGCCCGCCGGTCTCGTCAGTCGCCCAGCAGGCCGCGCCGACCGTCTCGCGCCGCCTAGCCCGACGCGCGCCACTTGATCGAGCAGCCGATGCTCGGACGGTGCGGTTGGGGTACCGGCTGTCCGGCCAGCACGCAGTCGATGGCGGCCCGCAGCGACGCCCCGGTGACCGGAACGCCACCGTTGGGCCGCGAGCCGTCGAACTCGCCGCGATATGCGAGGCGCCGCTCGGCGTCGAACACGAAGAGGTCGGGCGTGCAGACGGCGCCGTAGGCGCGGGCGACGTCCTGCGTCTCGTCGTACAGGTACGGGAACCCGAACCGGGCGCGCTGTGCCTGCTCGGCCAGATGATCCACGTCGTCGTCCGGATAGCTCCGGACGTCGTTGGCCGAGATGCCCACCGCCGCCACCCCTCGATTCGCGTCGTCCCTCAGGACGCCCGCCAGCTGGGACTCGATGTGGCGGACGTACGGGCAGTGATTGCAGATGAACGCGACGACGAGCACGGGCTGCGCTGCGAAGTCGTCCATCGACACCGTCACGCCCGCTGTCGATCTCAACCTGAAGTCGGGAGCCGGCGTGCCGAGAGCGATGGGAGGCGACTGCGTTGACATGGCGATGCTCCTCATGACTCGTGTCGAACGTCGCGGCGAGGGGGCGCGCAGCCGACCCTATCGACAGCGGCCTGCACCCAGATGCGGTCCCAGACAACGTCCGTCGCTTCGCCGATGCACACAGGACCGCCGGACGAACCTCTCCGGCGGTACGGTCATCCGTCGTGGGGTTCGCCAGCGACACGGCGGTGCGCGCCGACGGGGGCGGTCGATACGCCACCGAGATCCGGCCCGGCTGGGACATCGGCGGCAAGGCCAACGGCGGGTACCTCCTCAGCCTCGTCGTGCGGGCGATGCGCGATGCCACGGGGCGTCCGGACCCGGTGACCGTCACCGGCCACTACCTCTCGCCGGGCCACCCCGGTCCCGCCGTGATCACCACCGACGTCGTCAAGATCGGTCGTACCTTCACGACGGCGACCGCGTCGTTGGCCGCCGAGGGGAAGCCGCTGCTGCAGGTGCTCGGCACGTTCGGCGACGTGTCGTCACCGATGGGGCCGGAGCGGGTCGACGCCGCGCCACCCGAGCTGCCGGCGCCCGACGCGTCGGTCCCCGTGGAGCCGAGCGACACGTTCCCGCCGCCGTTCATGGGACGTGTCGACCTGCGCCTGCACCCCGATGACGCCGGCTTCGAACGCGGGGCGCCGAGCGGCGAGCCTCGCGTGCGCGGCTGGTTCCGGCTGCGCGACGGGGAGTCGATCGACACGCTCGGCCTCATCCTTGCTGTCGATGCCTTCCCGCCCACCGCGTTCAACGCCCGGCTCCCGGTCGCCTGGACGCCGACCGTCGAGCTCACCGCCCATGTGCGGGCCCGGCCGACACCGGGGTGGCTGCGCTGTGTGTTCACGACCCGGTTCGTGACCGGCGGCTTCCTGGAGGAGGACGGGGAGATCTGGGACGACTCGGGGCGGCTGGTCGCCCAGAGCCGCCAGCTGGCGCTGATCCCGCGCGGCTGACTGCGTCGACGACTTCGCCCGCGATTACGCCGCAGCGTTGTGAGCGGGGGGCGTCACTCGGCGGCCAGGAAGCCGCCCAGGGCGCCCTTGTAGAACAGGAGCGGGACGTGGGGGTCGACGTGGTGGTCGAGGTCGACCACTCGGCCGACGACGAGGAAGTGGTCGCCGAGCTCGAAGGTGTGCTCGACGGTGCAGTCGATCCACGCCCCGACGCCCTCGATGATCGGACAGCCCGTCGGTGAGTGGGTCCACACCACGTCGTCGTAGCGGTCGTCGCCGACTCCGCTCTTGGCGAAGCGCCAGCACAGGGCGGCTTGGTCGTCGCGCAGCACGTTGACGCAGAAGCGGCGGGCCGGGGCCATCGCCTGCCACGTGTCGCTGCTGATCTGCGGCAGGAAGCCGACGAGCGGTGGATCGAGCGACACGGATGTGAACGACCCGATGGTGAACCCGGCGGGGATGTCGCCCGCCCACCCGGTGACGATCGTGACCCCGGTCGGGAAGTGCCCGAGCACCTTGCGGAACTGGACGCTGTCGAAGGGCGCCGGCTTGGCGGCATGAGCCTCGGTCATCGCCATCGATGGTATGCACGGCCGAGCGCCAGCGGGCGATCGGCAACCACCCGAGGTCGGGGGCAACGGAACTGACCCAAAGTCAAGGCCACATCTGGCCGCGAAATCCACGAAGAACCGGCCTGCCTTCGCCGGCGGGATGCGACACTCGACCACCGTGGAGCGTGCCGACGCGTCGATCGCCAAGCGGGCGCTGCGGGCCGAGATGCGCGCCGTGCGGCGGGCGATCGCCGCCGATCCGGTCGATCGCCTCTCCCGCTCGACGCGCATCTGGGCGCGGATCGTCTCATTGACCGATCTGGGCGCGCCACGTCTCGAAAGTGGGACGCCGCGCGCCCAGATGCGGCGCGTGCTCCTGTTCGAGGGACTGGCCACGGAGCCCGACACGACCGGGTGGTTCGACTGGTGCCGGTCGCACCGGGTCGTGGCGTACGCGCCAGAGGTCGACGGGCCGGAGCTGCGCGTGATGCCCGGCGACCTGGACCCGGCCGAGCTCGATATGGCCGTCGTGCCGGGCCTGGCGTTCACGCGAGATGGCGGGCGGCTGGGCCAGGGCGGCGGGCACTACGACCGGTTCCTGCCCCGCCTGCGGTCGGACTGCGTGACGATCGGCGCCTGCTTCGTCGAGCAGCTCGTCGACGAGCTCCCCACCGAACCGCACGACCACCGGGTCGACCACGTCGCCACCGACGCCACCGACGATCTGGGCGCAGAAATTCGCGACAGCTGAGAAATTCCCGCCCCAGAATGACGTTTGGGAAGAAGCGCGCCCAGATGTTCTCTCGCTCAGACTTGGGCGTCGGCGTAGTACTCCCGGCCCAGGTGGGTGATCTGGTCCTCGCCCATGATCCAGCGCAGCGTGTTCTTCAACTTCGTCAGCTGGATGAAGAGATCGTCCTCGGCCAGCAGCCCCGGCGCGGCCATCGGGCTCTTGTAGTAGAAGCTCAGCCACTCCTGGATGCCGCCCAGCCCGGCTCGCTGGGCGAGGTCGGTGAACAGCACGAGGTCGAGGGCCAACGGCGCGGCGAGGATCGAGTCTCGGCACAGGAAGTCGACCTTGATCTGCATCGGATAGCCCAGCCACCCGAAGATGTCGATGTTGTCCCACCCCTCCTTGTTGTCGCCGCGCGGGGGGTAGTAGTTGATGCGCACCTTGTGGAAGACGTTCCCGTACAGCTCCGGGTACAGCTCCGGCTGCAGGATGTGCTCCAACACGCCGAGTTTGGACTCCTCCTTCGTCTTGAAGCTCTCCGGGTCGTCGAGCACCTCGCCGTCGCGGTTGCCGAGGATGTTCGTCGAGTACCAACCCGACAGCCCGAGCATGCGGGCCTTCAGCATCGGCGCCAGCACCGTCTTGATCAAAGTCTGGCCGGTCTTGAAGTCCTTGCCGGAGATGGCCAGCCCGCGGGCGGTGGCGAAGTCACGCAGAGCGGCCGTGTCGACCGTCAGGTTGGGAGCGCCGTTGCAGAACGGCACGCCCTCGAGCAGCGCGGCGTAGGCGTAGAGCATCGACGGGGCGATCGTCGGGTCGTCGGCATCGATCGCGGCTTCGAACGCCTCGATGTCGGCGTGCGCCGGTCCGGGCTCGATGTACACCTCGGTCGACGCGCACCAGATCATCACGATGCGGTCGATCTGCTTCTCGTCACGGAACCGGTTGATGTCCTGGCGGATCGCCTCCAGCATGGCCCGCTTGCCGACCCCGCCCATCGTGTTGCCGGCGTCGATGTTCTTGACGTAGCGCCGGTCGAAAGCGGCGGCCATCGGGCGCACGTCGCGCAGCGCGTCGGAGATCTGCTCGACGTGCTTGCCGGCGTCGAGCACCCCCGCCGCGCTGGGCGGCGACATAGGCGTCGTCGGGGAACGGGTCCCACGCCCCGAACACGAGGTCGTCGAGGTCGGCGATCGGGGCGAAGTCCTTGATCCTCGGCGAACGGTCATCGGTCCGCTTGCCGAGGCGGATCGTGCCCATCAACGCCAGCGAGCCGATCGGCTGGCCGAGGCCCCGCTTGACGAGCTCCACACCGGCGATGAGGGTCGACGCGACGGCGCCGAGGCCGACGGTCAGGACGCCGAGGCGCCCGTCGGCCGGCTGCACGGTCGGAGACGGTGGCGGGGTCACGGGCGCGAAGGCTAGGCCCCCTACGCTCCAGGTCATGAGCGCAGTGATGATGGACGGCAAGGTCTTGCGGGACGAGATCATCCAACGACTGCGCAAGGAGCTCGAGGCGGCCGGCTCCCCGCCGGTGTGCCTGGCCACGGTGCTGGCCGGTGACGATCGCCCGAGCGAGGTCTACGTGCGCATGAAGCACCAGGCCCTCGAGCGGGCGGGGATGGTGTCCAAGCACGTCGGCCTGTCTGCCGACGTCACGCAGGGGCAGGTCGAGGCGGCGGTCGCCGAGCTGGCCGCCGACCCGGCCGTGCACGGGATCCTCGTGCAGCTGCCGCTACCGGACGGTCTCGACGCCGAAGCGGTGCTCGAGCTGGTGCCGCCGGAGAAGGACGTCGACGGGTTGAGCGAGCGATCGATGGGCCGCCTCGTACGCGGCCGGCCGGGGCTCGTCCCATGCACCCCGCTCGGGGTGATGCGCCTGCTGCAGCGGTACGGAGTCGAGACGACCGGTCGGCGGGCCGTCATCGTCGGGCGCTCCACGCTGGTCGGCCTGCCGCTCGCGCTCCTGCTGGCCCGCAAGGGCGTCGATGCCACGGTCACACTGGCGCACTCGCGGACACGGGACCTCGTCGACGTCTGCCGTGAGGCCGACATCCTCGTCGGCGCCGCCGGCCAGGCCCGCATGATCACGGCGGCCCACGTCAAGCCGGGCGCCGCCGTCGTCGACGTCGGTGTGTCGCGCACCGAGGCCGGGGTCGTCGGAGACGTCGACCAAGAGGCGGTCGCCGAGGTCGCCGGCTGGCTGACCCCGATGCCCGGCGGGACCGGCCCGATGACGATCGCCAGCCTCCTCGAGAACACCGTCATCGCCGCCCGTTTGCAGGGCGCCATCGACTGACGGGCGTCGTTCAATCGGTGCCTTGTTCCACCGCCACCCACTGAGCCTCGATCCGGGCCATGATCCCTTCGAGGGAGTCCGGCCCACGCAGGAAGTAGCGGGTCATGCCGGACACGAACGCGCCGGACACGTCGAGCGGCATCATGGCGGAGGCGTCGAAGCGCCAGTTTCCGGTGTCCAATGCCTGGCGCGTGACTTCGCCGATCCATTGGTCGGTCGCCGTGGGGTAGAGGGCGGGATCGACTGCTCGAAGCGGGGAGAGGCCGAGCCCGAGCTCGGCTCCCCTGACGTGGTGCTCGGCGGAGGCGAGAGCTGTCATCACCGCTCTTACCTCGGGTCGGTCGCTGGTCGCGGCGATCAGATCGCCGTGTCCCACGATGGTCGCCGCGTACCGCGGGTCGACAGCTAGGTCGAACGCGTCGATGTTGCCCCCGGCGATCAGCGTTGGATTGAGCGTCGGGACCCACGAACCCTGGGGGAGCAGCCAGCACCCTGGGGGTTTGGCGCCCACCGAGCGGGCAGCCTCCTGGCACGGCTGCGTGACGACGCTGGAAGGCCCTCCTTGCACGTAGCCCTCGGTGAAGACGAGCTCACCGACGTGCCGGGCGGCGGCGACCACGGCCGGGTGGTTGAACGGGATCTCGTGATGCACCCACTGGTCGTAGAACTCGGGCCCCTGGCTGCGCAGGAGGACCGTCTCGACCCAGTCGGTGGCCAGCCAACCGGTGGCGCCCACATCCCCGATGCCGAGGCACCACGGAGTCTGACCATCGGCGACGAGCCGGTCGGAGAGGTCGATCAGCTCATCCCAGGTCGTCGGCACCGCGTAGCCGGCCTCTGCGAGCTCGGGGAGGGGTGCCAGATCAGCGACTCGTGGTAGAGCGCGACCCACAGCCCGTACACGCCTCCGGAGGCGGCCGGAGATGTCCCGTCGGGAGCGACGGTGGTCAGCTCGACCAGGTAGTCACCGAAGGCATCGCGCAGCTCGTCCGATCGAGGTAGCGGGTGACGTCCATCAGGTGGCCCTCGGAGGCGAGCGCCCGAGAACATCGGGTGAGTCGCCGATCACGATGTCGGCCGCCCGTCCGCCGCGCACGGCGTCCTGGGTCGGCTTCACTGCTGGGGACGTAGACGATCTCGATGCCGGTGCGGTCCGAGATCGGGTCGTTGGCGGCGAGTTGCTCATCCGATGGGGCGCCTCCCGAGACGGTCACCGTCGTCCCGGCGAGCGGCTGTGCGCCTCGGGTTTCGGCGTACGGCCCGTCGATGGCGAGCCCCGTGGGCAGCGGTGCTGTCGGGTCAGGGCACGGCACTGACGGGAAGAATCGTGCGCACTCGCTCTCGCTGAACGCTGGCCGGCGCCAGTGTCTGAGCGAAGGCGATCAGGTCATCGCGGCGGCATCAGGAACACGCCGGAGCTGGCGCCGACCTGGTCCCGCACGGTCGTCGGAGTCTCGGGGCCGACCGGGTACTGGGCGCGGGCACCCTGTATTGCGGCGTGGATGGCGTCGACGGTCGGCGCCGACACGGTTCCGCTGTCCGCGGTGGCGCGGGCCGCTTCGATCGCCAGCATCGCCGCCAGTGGGGGATCCTGCCGACTGAGCGGCACCGACTCGGCGGTCAGCTGCCGCGCTCGTTCGGCGCGAGCGAGCCGGTCGGCCAGGTCGTTGGCCCGCTGGCGCTGCACGACGGCGAAGGCGCCCAGCGCCAGCACGACGGCAGTGACGACCGCCAAGGCGACGAGCAGTCGCGAACGCCGACGGAGTTGGGTCTCGCGGCGCGCCCGCTGTCGCTGGTCGGTCTCGTGGCGACGCTGGGCGGCCAGGCCGGCCTCGAGGAAACGTCGCTCGCTGGCGGTCAGCTCGACGGGCGCAGAGTGGAGCCAACCGTCGTACGGCACCAGCTGGGCGCCGGTGAACACGAAATCGGGGTCTTCGTCGCGCTCGAGCCACTCGGCCGCGGCGACTCCGAGCCGGCGCTGGGCGCGGACATCGGCGCGGCCGGCCTCGATCCACTTCCGCAGACGGGGCCACTCGCGCAGCAGCGCTTCGTGCGAGATCTCCACGGTCGGAGTGCGGCTCAGCGGATCACGATCGAAGCTGAGGAGTCGATGCCGCCCGAACGTCTCGACCACCGACTCGATGTGGCGACCAGCGCCCTCGAGGGAGGTGAGCTCGCTGAGCAGGGCGCGGCGGCGGGTGTCCTCGCTGCCTTCGCCCAGCGTCACCAGGCGGAGGAACAGCTGGCGGATGGCTTCCCGGGCGTCGGCGTCGAAGGACACGTACAGGCTCTCGGCCCGGTCGCCGAGCGCGCCGGACACGCCTCCGATCGCGGCGTACGTCGCGTGCGTGATCGTGGGGCCCGTCGACCGCTCGAACAGCTCGGTCAGGGCGTATTCGAGCAGTGGCAGCGCGCCGGGACGATCGGCGACGTCGGCGATCATGGCCGTCACCACCGAGAGCTCGAACTCGACACCTCGCGCTCTCGCTGGCTCCGTGATGGCTCGCTCGAGCTCCGCGGTGGTCATCGGGGTGACCACCTCGGTGCCCGTGCGCAAGAGCTGGCCGAGGTCACGATGGTCGAGCGGACGGTCGTAGAAGTCGGCGCGCAGCGTGACGATCACACGGATCCGGCTGGTGGGATCCGTCACCGCGTCGACGACCGCCGCCACGAACCGCGCCGCCGCGGCGGGATCGCTGAGCGTGTACAGCTCCTCGAACTGATCGATCACGAGCGACCAGCTGGGAGTGCTCGTCGGGGAGCACGCGGGCCGCCGCCCGCCGGATCCCTCCCTCGGCCATCAGCTGGTCGAGCAGGGATGGTGGCGCCCGGACGGCGACCCGGAGCAGTGCGGTCTCGAGCTCCTCGAAGGGATGACGGCCGGGGACCATCTCGATCTGGTACCAGTCGGCGGAGCCCGGAAGCGCACCATCTCGCAGTGCGGCAGGAGGCCGGCGCTGACGACGCTCGACTTCCCGCTGCCGCTCGGACCGACGACGGCCACGAAACGGCCCTGGATGCCGGTTCGCCCAGGTGGCCGAGCAATCGCTCGACCACCCGTTCGCGGCCGTAGAAGTCGCCGGTGTCCACCCGGGTGAAGGCGTGCAGCCCCTTGTAGGGTTGTCCGCCGTCCGGTCGATCGCTGCTGATGATCGGCGCCGGCCCCGAGCGCGGACAGGAGGGCGTCACGGAACGCGCCGGCGTCGACGTACCGGTGGTCGGGTTGCTCCGATGTGGCCCGGGCCAGCACGTCGGTGACCGCTGGACTCAGACCGGCGAGCAACTCCGGATCTCGCCGCGGCGGCCGGCGAGCACCTGCGCCACCACTACGGCGAGGTCGTGGACGTCTGATGTCGGTGACCCGTCACCGCCGTCGGCAGCGGATCCGACGGCGATGCCGAAATCGCAGAGGTAGGCGTTGCCGCTCGTGTCGAGCAGGATGTTCTCCGGCTTGACGTCTCCGTGGACGACGCCGGCGCGGTGGGCACTGCAGAGCGCGTCACTCAGCTGGGAGACGAGCGCCGCAGCCTCCTCCCGGGCCCACGGGCGGGAGGTCAGCGCAGCCCCCAGGCTTCCCCCCTGCAGCAGGCGCATCACGAGGTAGGCCGCGCCCGGCTCCCGCCAGTAGTCGTACAGCGGGACGATGTGCGGATGCTCGAGCCGGGCGACGATCTGGGCCTCGGTCTCGAAGCGCCGCACGAAGGCCGGGTCGTTGGCGTACTCGGCCCGCACGACCTTCACCGCTACCTCGCGCCCGATCGCCGGCTGGAACGCACGATGGACGATCCCGAGCGAACCGCCACCGATCCGTTCCCGCAACTCGTACCCGCGGATGGCGAGGCCCGATGTCGACTGAACCGCCTGAACCGCGTGGGCGGTTGGAGCGAGCGCTGGATCGCCGATCACCATCTGCTCGTTGAGTCGGTGGAGCTCGGGCGTGGGCTCGATGCCCAGCTCCTCCGACAATCTGGAGCGCAGCAGCCGGTACGCCCGCAGTGCCTCCGCCTGGCGGCCGGAGCGGTACAGCGCCAGCATCAGCTGGGCGGTGAACCGCTCGCGGAGCGGGTGCTCGCGCGCCAGGCCCTCCAACTCGCCGACCAGCTCACGGGTCCGCCCGTGAGCGAGATCGGCGTCGACGCGGGCCTCGACCGCCTCCAGGCGAAGCTCGCCCAACCGGGTGATCTCCGGTTGGGCGAATGACTCGTACGTGAACTCTTCGAGCGGCAAGCCACGCCACAAGGCCAAGGCCTCGCCGAGGACGATCGACGCCGAGCCAGGATCCGTGTCGAGCAGCCCGCGTCCCTCGGCCACCAGCCGGGCGAACCAGTCGGCGTCGACCTCGTCGCCGTCGGTGCGGATCAGATAGCCGGGAGCGCGGGCGAGGAGCACCGAGCCCGAGGCCCGGCTGGAGCGCTCCGGCTCGAGCACCTTGCGCAGGTTCGAGAGGTAGACGTGGAGGGCGTTCTTGCGCCCGCCGGCACCCTCCTCGCCCCACAGGTCGTCGAGGATCCTGTCGATCGAGACGACCTCGTTGCGGTGGACGAGGAGCAAGGCGAGGACGGCGCGTTGCTTGAACGTCCCGAGCGGCAGGGACACGCCGTCGCGTCGGACCTCGAGCTGGCCGAGAAGGCGGTACTCCATGCCCCTCCCGCAGGCGCCTCGCCGGTCGAGCCTAGACCCCGACCGACCGAGCCCAAGCGTGACGTCAGCCGATGAACCCGCGTTGCGTCGGTCCGAGCACTTCCTTGTCGTGGCGACACCGGACGCAATGCAGGTAGCGACCGCCGTCGTCCCCGCTGCCCTGATACCTCGCGGCGACGTAGTTGTGTCCGATGACAACGCACAACACTCGCTTCAACATGACCCCTCCAGCAGCTCTTCGTCGTTCGGGAATCCTTGCACGCCGGAGTTAAGGCGGACTTAACCTGGAATCTTCCCGATCCACTTGCATCCAGAGTTACCTGTGGGTAACATCGCCCTCGACCCGGAAGCGCAGCAGGCCATGCGGACAATGTGGCAGGCTGCAGACCGGGTCACGCGGGCGGTGACGGCGGCAACTTGTCATCCTCCGCGGCGGTGACTCGACGGCGCTCAGCGGTGCGGACAACACTCCCTGGCGCCCGTCGTACGGACGGACGGACAGAGAGCCGGCAGCGGGCAGCTACGGCGGAAACGGCGGAAAAACATGATGCGGCATGCGGACGCCGTCGCGGCGCGGCCAGCGCACGCAGCCCTCCGGCGGGGGCGCACTACGAACCATCAGGACGACGCTGATCCCGGCACCGCGCCTCGGGCGCGAGGACGTGGACGGCCGGTCGACGCTGGCCGTGCCGGCCAACGTGCGGCCGCTGATCACGCCGGCGGAGCCGGTGGCCGGTGGACGACTGCGGGGCTGGATCCGCGCCGAGCACCTTCAGCTCGTGCTCGGCATCGGCGACGCCGTCGCCATCTTGGTCGGCTTCTACGTCGTCGTGAGCGTGGCGTCGGTGATCGGCCCCGGCTCGTGGCAGGAGCTGCTCCTGCAGATGGTCGCCGTCACGGCTGTCGGCCTGCTGGCGATCCGCAGCCAGGGGCTGTGGATCGGGCGCATGATCTCGGTGCGCTCCATCGAGCTGTCGCGCCTGGCGCGAGCGGTCATCCTCCTGGGCCTCGGCACGATCGTCCTCGATCGGGCCATCCGGCTCTACTTCCACGTCGAGGAGATCTTCATCGGCTGCGTCGCTGTGCTGATCGCGCTCATCGCGTGGCGCTCGATCTATCGCACGTGGCTGGCCACGCAGCGCAAGTCCGGCAACTTCCAGCGGCGCGTGATCATCGTCGGCACGGACCGCCGTGCCGTCCAGCTCACGAGCCTGTTCCGGACGCACCCCGAACAGGGTGTGCGCGTCGTCGGCCTCGTCGGCTCGGCCCGGGAGGCTCGGGCGGCGGGTCTCAGTGACCTCTGGATGGCCAACTATGCCGATGCCGACGAAATCCTGGCCGAGGCCGACGTGGACGGCGTGGTGCTCTGCTCGAGCGACATCAACCCTGCGCTGCTCGACGTGCTGATCAAGGGCGAGCGCTCGCGGACGCGCGAGCTGTACCTCGATCCCGGCCTCTCGGGCATCGACTTCCGGCGCGTGCAGGCCCTGCCGATCGCCCACGAGCCGCTGCTCTACGTCGAGTCGCCACACCTGTCCCGGCTGCAGGTCGAGCTGAAGCGGG
This sequence comes from uncultured Acidimicrobiia bacterium, assembly GCA_963719775.1. Classification (GTDB taxonomy): domain Bacteria; phylum Actinomycetota; class Acidimicrobiia; order Acidimicrobiales; family Ilumatobacteraceae; genus JALZMG01. The sequence goes on along the minus strand of CAVRCY010000012.1, from coordinate 179,999 downwards.
CCTTCGACATCACCGTCGCGGCGTTCATGCTCGTCCTGTTCTCGCCCGTCCTGCTGGCGGTGGCGATCATGATCAAGCTCGAGGACCGCGGGCCGGTGTTCTTCAACGCAGCAGCGCGTCGGTCGCGACGGCGTCGAGTTCGGGATGATCAAGTTCCGCTCGATGTGCGTCGACGCCGAAGCTCGCCTGGCCTCCCTGCGGGCGGCCAACGAGCGCACAGGCCCGCTGTTCAAGCTCGACGGCGGCGACCCGCGGGTCACCAGGATCGGCAAGTTCCTGCGGGCCACCAGCCTGGACGAGCTGCCGCAGCTGATCAACGTCCTGCGCGGCGACATGAGCCTGGTCGGGCCGCGGCCGGCGCTGGCCTCCGAGGTCGCCGAGTTCCCCGCCGAGCTGAACGCCCGCCATCAGGTGCGCCCCGGCATCACCGGCCTCTGGCAGGTGGAGGCGAGGGACAACCCGTCGTTCGAGGCCTATCGCCGCCTCGACCTGTTCTACGTCGAGAACTGGTCGCTGGCCCTGGACCTGATCATCCTGCTCGGGACGATCGACCAGGTGCTCCTGCGACCGCTCGTCGGCCGTTTCCGCCCGGCCCCCGCGCCGGCGTCGGAGGCCCTGGCTGCGTGACGCCGCATCACGCAGTCGGGCCCCTTCGCCGGCCGGGATGGCGAGCTTGACCCGCCCGGCGAGGCGAACGGTGAGCTGAGCCGGCGCCCGTGAGCGAGCGAATCTTCGAGCGAGCGAACCATCGTTACGGCCCGCGGGTTGTCGTGACGGGCCACCTTCTGGCATGCTTGCTGGCGATGCGTCGTCGCCTGCACGCCCTCGTACTCATCCAGTAGCACACCGGCTCTGCCGCGTGTGCTCGTCGACCTCCCCTCCGGGAGGTCGCTGCATTTTTCGGCTCGCTTTCCCGTCACGGAGACCCTCATGCAGCTCACCGGAGCCCAAGCATTGATCAAGAGCCTCGAGGAAGAGTCGGTGGAGGTCGTCTTCGGCCTGCCCGGCGGCTGCATCCTCCCGGCATACGACCCGCTCCTCGAGTCGACCATCCGCCACATCCTCGTACGCCACGAGCAGGGCGCTGGTCACATGGCGGAGGGCTACGCCCATGTCACCGGCCGGCCGGGGGTCGCGATGGTCACGTCTGGCCCGGCGGCGACGAACCTGGTGACGCCGTTGATGGATGCCTACATGGACTCCATCCCGATGGTCGCCATCACCGGCCAGGTCCCGACGCACGCCATCGGCAGCGACGCCTTCCAGGAATGCGACACCGTCGGCATCACCCGCTCGGCAACGAAGCACAACGAGTTGGTGATGACGCCGGAGGAGATCCCGCTGGCCATCCGCCAGGCGTTCCACCTCGCCTCGACCGGAAGGCCGGGCCCGGTCCTGGTCGATGTGCCGAAGGACGTCCTGCAGAAGCCGATGGAGTGGCACTGGCCGACCGACGACGACGTGCTGGCATCGATGCCCGGGTACCGGCCGAACACCAAGGGCCACCCGCGGATGATCAAGGAGGCGGCCCGCCTGATCCTCACGTCCGAGCGGCCCGTGCTGTACGTCGGCGGCGGCGTGCTCAAGGCCCGGGCTGCCGACGAGGTGCGCCAGCTGGCCGAGCTGACCGGCATCCACGTCGTCACGACCCTGATGGCCCGCGGCGCCTTCCCCGACGACCACCCGCTGGCCCTGGGCATGCCCGGCATGCACGGCAACGCCACTGCCGTCATGGCCATGCAACGCAGCGACCTGCTGATCGCCCTGGGAGCCCGTTTCGACGACCGCATCACGGGCAAGGTCGACAGCTTCGCCCCGGAGGCCAAGGTCATCCATGTCGACATCGACCCGGCCGAGCAAGGCAAGGTGCGGCGCCCGGACGTGCCCATCGTCGGCGATTGCCGCCACGTGGTCGGCGAGCTGGTCAAGGCGATCAAGGACCTCCTCGAGGGCGGCACGACCCAGGCCGACACGACGGCGTGGCGCAGCCGTCTCTCGGGTTGGCGGGAGCAGTTCCCATTGACCTACGAGCAGAGCGAGCCGGGCCACGCGCTGAAGCCGCAGTTCTGCCTCGAGAAGCTGCGTGATGCCGCGCCCGACGGCACGATCGTCGTGTCCGGTGTCGGCCAGCACCAGATGTGGGCGTCGCAGTACTGGCGCTTCACGGAGCCGTACACGTGGGTCAACTCCGGCGGCCTCGGGACGATGGGCTTCTCGGTTCCGGCCGCGATCGGCGCCAAGGTCGGTCGTCCGGACCGCACGGTCTGGGCGATCGACGGCGACGGGTGCTTCCAGATGACGGCCCAGGAGCTGGTGACGGCATCGGTGGAGCGGATCCCGATCAAGGTCGGGCTGATCAACAACAGCTACCTCGGCATGGTCCGCCAGTGGCAGGAGATGTTCTACGACGAGCGCTACAGCGAGGTGTACCTGTCGCCGGACACGCCCGATTACGTGCGCTGGGCCGAGGCGATGGGCTGCGTCGGCATCCGCGTCGAAGAGCTCGAGGAGGTCGAACCGGCCATCGAGAAGGCCAACGCCATCCACGATCGCCCCGTCGTCGTCGAGTTCCGCGTCGACTCGGGGGAGAAGGTCTTCCCGATGGTGCCGGCTGGCCACAGCAACGACGCCATCGTCCTGCCCGCCGACCAGATGTCCAGAAGGGACGCCCTGCAATGAGAGACCGCATCGAACACACCGAACACCGCCGGACCGCCAGAGAGCGCCCGGAGGCGGGTTCGAACAACACCGGCAGTGGGGAGCGCTTCTACGGAGCGACCGCGCCCGCCGATGACAGCGAGGGGCGGCCGGGCGTGGCATCCACGTGACGCTCAACCACCACATCCTCTCCGTCCTCGTCCAGAACCGGCCGGGCGTGCTGGCGCGGGTCTCGGGCATGTTCGCCCGGCGGGGGTTCAACATCTACTCGCTGGCCGTCGCGCCCGCCGAGGACGAGGGCATGAGCCGCATCACGATCGTCGTCGACGTCGAGTCCTCCCCGCTGGAGCAGATCACCAAGCAGCTGTTCAAGCTCGTCGAGGTGATCAAGATCTCCGAGCTCGACCCACGGCGATCCGTCGAGCGCGAGCTCCTGCTGGCGACCGTGCGGGTGACGCCGGAGCAGCGCGGCCAGGTCCTCGAGCTGGCGACCATCTTCTCGGCCAAGATCCTGGCCGTCGGCATCGAAGCGCTGACGGTCAGCCTCGAGGGTCACCCGGAGAAGCTCGACGACTTCGAGGAGCTGCTGTCGAGCTATGGCATGGTGGAGCTGCAGCGCACCGGCCGCGTGGCGCTGCCCAAACTCGATCGCCAGGCGCGACTGCGCGCCGTGAAGGGAAAGACTGGCTAGCCGATGACCGCCAACATCTATTACGCCGAGGACGCCGACCCGTCGATCATCCGCGACAAGACCGTGGCCGTCATCGGCTACGGGTCGCAAGGTCACGGCCACGCGCTGAACCTCAGGGACTCGGGCGTCGACGTCGTCGTCGGACTGCGCGAGGGGTCGTCGTCAGTGGCCAAGGCCGAGTCGCAGGGGTTGAAGGTGCTGCCGATCGCCGAGGCCGCCGCCGCCGCCGACGTCGTGATGATCCTGGCCCCGGACACCGAGCAGAAGGCGATCTACGACGAGCACATCGAGCCGCACATGACGCCCGGGAAGGCCCTGGCCTTCGCCCACGGCTTCAACGTGCGCTTCGGACGGATCGCGCCGCCGGAGGGTGTCGATGTGATCATGGTCGCCCCCAAGGGGCCCGGCCACCTCGTGCGCCGGACCTACGTCGAGGGCGGGGGAGTGCCGGCGCTGATCGCCGTCGAGCAGGACGCCACCGGGCGGGCCAAGGAAGTGGCGCTGTCCTACGCCGACGCCATCGGGGCCTCGCGTGCGGGGGTCATCGAGACGACGTTCCCCGAGGAGACCGAGACCGACCTCTTCGGCGAGCAGGTCGTCCTGTGCGGCGGGCTGACGGCGCTCGTCCAGGCCGGCTTCGAGACGTTGGTCGACGCCGGCTACGCGCCGGAGATGGCCTATTTCGAGTGCCTCCACGAGGTCAAGCTGATCGTCGACCTGATGTACGAAGAGGGGATCGCCGGGATGCGGTACTCGATCTCGGACACGGCCGAGTACGGCGACCTCACGCGTGGCTCGCGCATCGTGACCGACGAGACGAAGGCCGAGATGCGGACCATCCTCGAGGAGATCACGTCCGGCAAGTTCGCCGACGAGTGGATCGCCGAGAGCGAGTCTGGTCGGGAGAACTACCACCGCCTCCAGCAGGAGGGCAAGGACCACCCGATCGAGCTGGTCGGCAGCCGCCTGCGGGAGATGATGCCGTGGATCAGCGCCGGCAAGACCAAGGTCGCCGACGCCAGCGGAGGCGCCGGCTAGGACATCGCCGACGCCTCCGGCGGGTAGATCACCCGAGTGTTGGAGGTCATCCGAGTGCTGGAGAGCGGGAAACCGACTCCCAGCACTCGATCGCGCTCCAACACTCGGATCAAAGTTGAACGACGTATCAGGTCTGCTGCCGTCGCGCTCCTCAACACCACACGCTCCGTCATGGTGCTCGAGGAGGAACCCAAATGACCCTGCCCGTTTTCCCAGCGTTGCGGCCGCCCGACATGGCCGGCGTCCAGAACGGTCAGCTCCCGGGCCACATGCTGGTCAAGGTGGACATGGCCGGTGCCGACGCCCGCTGCCATCCCGAGTTCGCCCGCGCCCTGCGGGCGCTGATCCACGACTGCAAGGCAGCGACCGGCGCCGACCTGACGACGATCGGGCACTACCGATCCCTGGAGCGCCAGATCGAGCTGCTCAAGGAGCGCTACGTGCGGGCGTCGTCGGGTTCGCGGTTCTGGGACGGCTCGTGGTGGCGCAAGGTGTCCGGCGCCACGGTGGCCACGCCTGGGACCTCCGACCACGGGTGGGGGCTGGCCATCGACGGTGCCGTGTGGGACGCGAGGAGCGGCGAGGCGATCGGCATCGCCGGGTCGGCGGCGTGGCCGTTCATCCGTGCGCACCTCACGGACTACGGCCTGTGCTGGGCCTGGCAGGACGAGGACGAGGAGCCGTGGCACTGGCACCTCTTCCAGATCGGCGCGCCGGCGGTGGTCGCGTTTGAAGGAGGCGACCCGGGAGTGGCGGGCGACGGCGACGCGTTCGACCCCGCCAACCGCCGCTACGGCAACTTCCCGTTGATCCCCAACAAGGAGATGCTGCAGCCCGGCTCCACTGGCGACGCGGTCCGGTACCTGCAGGGCGTGTGCCGCCACGAGGTCGCCCGCTTCGCGCTGTGGTTCTGGGCCCTGGAGCCGGAGACGCTCCCGGACGGGCAGGTCAACCCGCGCAAGCTGTACCTGCGGGCGGCCGCCGACGAGTGTGCCCGGTTGGCGGTCGACGGCCGGTACGACGAAGCGGCGGCCAGGGCCGTGGCCTTCGTGCAGTCCGCCTTCTCGCAGACGACGTTCGACGGGCGCCCGGTCGGGGAGCTCGAACCGGACGGCCGGGTGGGCAGGCAGCAGACGTGGCCGTTCATCGACTCGCTGGCCGACGGAGTGTGGGCGGCCTGATCCATCTGGATTCTGACGACAGTTGATCCCGCTGAGCGGGATCAACTGTCGTCAGAATCCGATCCCTCGGAGCCGTGGTCGCGGAGGAAGCGCTCGAAGCGCTCGGCGAGGTCGTCGGCGTCGCGCAGCGTGGCTTCGGCGCGGCGGTCGTAGTCGACCTCCAGCATCCGGACGTAGGCCAGCAGCTGCTCGTCGGCGGCGATCGCCTCGTCGTGGATCGTCGACCAGCGCTCGATCATCTCCGTCAGGTCAGTGGCCAGCGGGATCCCGAGCACATGGGCGAGGTGACCGAGCAGTGCGCTGACGGCCTGCGGGTGCTCGGTGTGCCCGAGGTAGTGGGGCACGCCGACACGCAAGGAGATCGTCGGGATGTCACGCTGCTCCAGCTCGGCGTGGAGCACGCCGATGAGACCGGTGATCCCCTCGTAGCTGGGCGCCGCCAACCCCAGCCGGCGGGCCAGCTCGGGTGAGGCCGTGCTGCCCACGACGAGCGGCATCCGGGTGTGCGGCACGGCGTCGGCCGTCGCGCCGACGGTGACCACGGCGGCGCACCGCAGCTCGTCGACGACGTGCACGACGCACCCGGCGTATGTCCGCCACGACAGGTGCGGTTCGACGCCGCTGAGGACGACGACGTCGTGGGTGCCGCCGGCACGGGCCACCTGGAACGTGTTCGACGGCCACGACACGTGGCGGACGTCCCCGTCCACCAGCTCGACCATCGGGCGTTCCTGGGTGAAGTCGTAGAACGGGTCGGGATCGATCTCGCCGATCGTCACCGACGTGTCCCACGGAGCGACCTGGGCCAGTGCCGTGGTGGCCACACCGGCGACGTCGAACCAGCCAGTCAGCCCGACCAGCAGCACGGGGCTGGCCAGCGGCCCGATGCCGGCGCTGTCGAGCGTCAGAACCTCGGCGACGGACGGCAGCTCGCTGCTCATCGTCGCGTCACGGCGCGAGGACCTCCGCATGGTGCTCGACGAGGTGGTCGATGGAGGCGGTCAGCGCCTCGACGTCGCCCGGGTCGATGGCCGGGAACATGCCGATGCGGATCTGGTTGCGGCCGAGCTTGCGGTAGCTGTCGGTGTCGACGATGCCGTTGGCCCGCAGCGCGGCGCAGACCTTGCCGGCGTCGATGCCATCGGCCAGGTCGATCGTGCCGACGACGGCCGAGCGCTTCGCTGGATCAATGACGAACGGGGTGGCCCACGTGCGGTCGGCGGCCCACCCGTAGAGGTGATCCGACGACGCCCGCGACCGCTTGACGCACCAGTCGAGACCGCCTTGCTCGAGCATCCAACGGATCTGATCGACGAGCAGGAGCATCGTGGCAACGGCTGGCGTGTTGTACGTCTGGTTCAGGCGGCTGTTCTCGATGGCGATCCCGAGGTCGAGCGAGGCGGGGCGCCAGCGGGAGCTGCCGGCGATCCGCTCGATCCGTTCCACGGCCGCCGGCGAGCACGCCGCCAGCCACAGCCCGCCGTCGGCGGCGAAGCACTTCTGCGGGGCGAAGTAGTAGACGTCGACCTCGGACGGCTCCCATGGCAGGCCGCCCGCCCCGGACGTGGCATCGACCGCCACGAGCGCGCCGGCCGCATCGGCGGGGCGCCGGAGCTCCATCGCCACCCCGGTCGACGTCTCGTTGTGGGTCAGGGCGTAGACGTCGACGGTGGCGTCCGGGACGATGTCCGGGTGGTCGCCGGGCTCGCTGGCCACGATCACCGGTGCCTCGAGGTGCGGTGCGGCGGCGGATGCCGTGGCGAACTTGGACGAGAACTCCCCGAACACGAGGTGCTCGCTGCGGGCTTCCACTAGACCGAACGTGGCGACGTCCCAGAACACGGTCGTGCCGCCGTTGCCGAGCACGATCTCCCACCCCTCGGGCAGCGAGAACAGCTCGCCGAGACCGGCGCGGGCGGCGCCCACCAGCTGGCGGACGGGTGGCTGGCGATGCGAGGTGCCGAGCACCGTGCGGCTGGCGGCGACGAGGGCGTCGACCTGCTCTGGGCGCACCTTCGACGGCCCGCACCCGAAGCGGCCGTCGGCGGGGGAGGAGGGCTGGAGGCAGCCGCAACTCGTCCGGAGAGGGTCGGGTCATTGTGACAGCATGTCACCGGATCCTCCGCCGGCCGAAAGGGTTGCCCAGTGTCTCCTGTCTCCTCCGACGTCGCTGAGCGGCGTGTCTCCGAGCGCCTCGCGGCGATCGCCGAATCTGCAACGCTGGCCGTCGACGCCAAGGCCAAGGCGCTGCAGGCGCAGGGTGAGGCGGTCATCGGCTTCGGGGCCGGCGAACCGGACTTCCCGACCCCTGCCCACATCGTGGAGGCGGCGGTGGCCGCCTGCCGCGATCCGCGCAACCACCGCTACTCCCCGGCCGGCGGACTCCCCGAGCTGAAGGAGGCCATCGCCGTCAAGACCAAGCGCGACAGCGGGTTCGACTGCGCGGCCGGACAGGTCCTCGTGACCAATGGCGGGAAGCACGCCGTGTTCACCGCCTTCGCCGTGCTCTGCGATCCGGGCGACGAGGTCATCTGCCCGGCCCCGTACTGGACCACGTACCCGGAGGCCATCGCGCTGGCGGGCGGGGTGCCCAGGATCGTCGACACGACGGAGGAGACGGGGTTCAAGGTCACGGTCGACCAGCTGGAGGCGGCATGGACGCCGCGCACGAAGGTGCTGCTGTTCGTCAGCCCGGACAACCCATCGGGTGCGGTGTACCCGCCGGACCAGGTGGCGGCCATCGGCCGGTGGGCCGTGGAGCGCGGTGTGTGGGTCGTGACCGACGAGATCTACGAGCACCTGACGTACGGGCCCCACGAGTTCTCCTCGATGCCGACGCTCGTGCCGGACCTGGCGCCGCAGTGCGTGATCGTCAACGGGGTGGCCAAGACGTACGCCATGACCGGATGGCGGGTCGGTTGGATGATCGCCCCGCCCGCCGTCACGAAAGCAGCGACGAACTTCCAGAGCCATGCCACGTCGAACGTCGCCAACGTGTCCCAGCGGGCCGCGCTGGCCGCCGTCAGCGGCGACCTCGACGCCGTGGACGAGATGCGCCGGGCCTTCGAGCGGCGCGGGCGGACGATGCACTCGATGCTCTCGGCGCTCGACGGCGTGACGTGCCTCGAGCCGGAGGGCGCGTTCTACTGCTTCCCGAACGTGCGGGGCTTGCTCGGTCGCGATCTCGGCGGGCGGACGTGCTCCACGACGCTCGAGCTGGCCGACCACGTGTTGACGGCGGCCAAGGTGGCGTTCGTGCCCGGCGAGGCCTTCGGTGCGCCCGGCTACGCCCGCTTCTCGTTCGCCCTCGGGGACGACGACATCGTGGAGGGCATCACGCGCATCGCCGACCTCGCCGCGTCCTGACCGCGCCCCGTGGAGGATCGGCGAGCCGAGGGCCGCGCGCCCACGTTCCACCGACCGGCCGATGGGGACCGGCGCGCGCTCGATGGGGAGACGGTGTGCGTCATCGGCTACGGGCACCTCGGCGCCTCGATGGCGGGCAACCTCCGCGACGCTGGGCTGACGGTGGTCGTCGCCAACATCGATGACGACTATCGCCGACGCGCCGCGGCCGACGGCTTCGTCGTCGGCGACATCCGGGCGACGGTGGCCGACGCCGATCTCGTCTACGTGTTGATCCCAGATGAGTCGATCCCCGATGTGTTCCGCTCGTCGGTGGCGCCGGAGCTGCGGCCGGGCGCGGCGGTCTGCTTCGCGTCAGGGTTCTGCCTCGCCTACGGCCTGATCGACGCGCCCGGCTCGGTCGACGTGTTGATGTTGGCGCCACGCATGCTCGGTGAGGAGGTGCGGCGGGCGGCCGTCGACGGGACCGGCTTCGTCAGCTACGTGTCGGTGGAGCACGACGCGACCGGCCGGGCCCGGCAACGGCTGCTGGCGCTGGCGTCGGCGGCTGGCTCGACCGGCGCGCTCGAGCTCACGGCGATCCAGGAGGCGACACTGGACCTGCTCGTCGAGCAGACCGTCGGGCCGTACCTGGGAACCGCCATCCAGTTGGCCTTCGAGCTGGGGACTGCTGCCGGCCTGCCGTCGGAGGCGATGGTGCTGGAGCTCTACCAGTCCGGCGAGATGGCCCGCACGTTTCAGACGTTCGCCGACATCGGCTTCTACCGCTCCGTCACCGCCCACGGCGTCGCCGCGCAGTTCGGCGGGTTCCTGCGCACCGTCGAGCTCGACGTCGAAGGGATGCGCGCCCACTTCGCCGCCGTGCTCGACGACATCACGTCCGGCGGCTTCGCCCAGAAGCTCCAGCGCGAGCACGCAGCGGGGTACCCGACGATGCGGTCGATCGAGGGGATCACCAGCGGCGACGACCCGATGTCGCGCGCCGAGGATCGAGTCCGCCGCGCCCTGCCGCCGTCAGGGCTGGCGCCACCAGGCGGCGCCGACCAGGCCGGCACCGGTGTGGGCGACCATCACCGGGCTGAATGACTCGACGAAGCACGAGGCCGGTTCGAGGGCGGCCACTCGATCCGCCAGCGCACCAGCCGCCGCCTGATCGAGGGCGTGCAGCACGGCGACGTGCAGGCGGCCGGTTCCTCGCGCCGCGCCGCAGCGTTCGACGATGCGATCGAGCGCCGCCGCCCGCCCGAAGGCAGGGCGCATCGGCCGCACGCGGCCGGCCCGTAGCTCGAACAGCGGCTGCGCACCGACCCGGGCGCCGATCCGGCGGGCGGCCTCGGGCAGCCGGCCGCTGCGGGCCAGCCGCGTGAGGTCCGGCACCGTCGCCACGAGCCGCACCCGATCGATCACCAGCCGGGCGGCTTCGAGGACTTCCGTGATGCCGGCGCCGGCGGTCGCCACGCGGGCAGCCTCGAGGACGACGAGGCCCTGCGCGCCAGCGGCGGTCCGGGTATCGACGACGGTGACCTCCACGTCGGCCTCGCGGGCGGCCAGTACCGCTGCATCGTGCGTGCTGGACATCGTGGAGGCGACCGTCAGCACGACGACGGGGCCGGCCGCACCGGCCGACGCGATGGCATCGGAGAACTCGAACGGCGATGGCGCGGCGGTGCTGAACGGCTCATCGAGACGATCGACGAGCGCGGCGAGATCCAGCTCGCCATCGCGGTAGCTGTCCGGCCCGACGTACAGCCACAGCGGCACGACGCGCACGCCGAACTGCTCGACGAGGGCGGGTGGGAGCGCTGCCGCGCTGTCGGTGATCACGCTGACCGGCATCACGGAGCACCCTCGCGCGGCGGGTCGGCGTCGAGGAGGAGTCGGCGGATGTAGACCGCCGGGGTCGGTCGCCCCGGTCGGCGATTGCCGGCCAGTCGCTTGGCCAGCATCGGGATGACGACGGCGAGCCCGGCCAGGACGCCGCGACGGCCCCGCGCCCGGCCGAGGACCGGGACGAGGACCACGTCGGCGAGCAGGCCGCCCAGGCCGGCTTGGTCGGGGATCCGTCCGAGCGCCAGGCCGCCGAGCAGCACGACGCTTCCCGGCCAGTTGTGCACGACCAGTGCTCCGATGGCGACGGAGATGCCCCTGCCGCCTGCGCCGTGGAGGAACGGCGACCAGTTGTGCCCCGTCACGCCGGCGGCGGCTGCTGCTGCGGCGAGGCCGGGCCGTCCCGCGCCGGCCAGCAGCGGACCGACCGCACCTTTCGCCACATCGCCGATCCCAGCGAGGATCAGCGGACGAACGCCGGCGACCTGGAAGAGCCCGGTGCCCGAGACGGTGCCCGTCCCGACGGTGCGTAGGTCGACGCCGGCCACGGCGTTGGCGGCGATGTTCGAGAACGGGATCGATCCCACGACGAACGCCGCGAGGCACGTGACGGTCGGGCCTGGCCTGTGGATCACGCGATGGGCTCGACGCGCTGCAGGATCAGCTCGTAGTGCTCCTCGTAGTGCACCGTGCCGATCGGTGTGTCCGAGTCCGTGAACGATTGGCGCACCTCGCGCACCACGAGCGGTGACGCGTCGAGTGCGTACCAGCGATCGAAGTCGGTGCGACCGGTGGACTCACCGCCGATGATGATCTCGTAGCGGACGTGGACCGTCTCGACGAACTGCCCGGCGACCTGCAGCGCTTCGGTGCCGATCACCCGACCGTTGATCAGTTCGGTGCTCGCACCGCTCTTGCTCGTGCCCGTGCTGGTGCAGTCGGCGCTGAACGTGGCACCCGGCGTGAGCACGGTCGGAAGGTACATCGACCCCTCCGTGCACGAGAACGCCCGCTCGTCGCTCTGGTGGAAGAAGGAGTGGAACACGGTCTTGGCGACGAGATGCCACCCGTCGGGGCGGAGGCACACCCGCGCGTCTTCCCACCGCTGTTCCAGCGCGTTCCACCGGATGTACAGGCAGCCGTCCCCCAGGTCGGTCATCGTCACGGTGGTCGCTGGCGGGTACGCGTGATCGCTGCCGCCGAGCGCATCGACGCCCTCGGAGCCGACCGTGTCGTACACGTAGACGCCGGCCGGGGCGACGGCTGGCGGCGCCGTGGTCGCCACCGGGATGGTGACCACATCGGTCGTCGTCACGTCAGCCGGTTCCGTCGCCGCCGGAAGCGACGGGGTGGTGGCGGTCCGGTACTGGGCGACCACCTCGTCGACGTCGACGGGCACGGCGTCATCGCTCGTCAGCCAGAGGTACCCGCCGACGGCGACGGCGGCGAGCAGGCCGACGAGGCCCAGACCCGCCGCCAGCCGCCTGCGGCGACGCGTCACGTCCACCACACGGCGTGACGGGCGGCGAGGCCCGAGACGACGACGAGCACGGTGCACTCGGCGGCCTGCTCGATGGCGCCGAGGATGTCGCCGGTGATGCCGCCGAGCGATCGGCAGGCGAGCACGGCGACGGCGCAGGCCGGGACGGCGGCGGCGAGCGCCAGCGGCCCGACCCACCAGCCGGTCGCAACGGCCGTGAGGGCGAGGGCCGTGCCGGCGGCCACGGCAGCGCGGCGGCGGGTGACGGTCGCCGCGTAGTCGGCGCCGAGACCGTCGGGTCGCGCCAGGGGTGCCCAGCCCATCGCCGCCACTGCCGCGCCGCGGCCGAGCGTGTGGGCGGAGACGACGCCGGCGAACGCGGCGGCGGGTCCGAGCGAACCGACGGCGACGATCCGCACGACGATCGAACCAGACAGGGCAGCCACGCCGTAGCTGCCGTGGCGCGGATCGCGGAGGATCTCGAACCGCCGCTGGCGCGACCAGCCGCCGGCGATGGCGTCGGCCGTGTCGGCCAACCCGTCCTCGTGGAAGGCGCCCGTGAGGAGCACGCCGAAGAGCACGGCGACGGCCGCCGCCACCGAGGCGGGCACGAGCTCGCCGAGGCCGGCGGCCAGGCCCCCGACGGCGGCGCCGATGAGCGCTCCGACGACCGGGAACCAGGTCACGGCGGCGGCCATCCCGGGTCCGTGGCTCGCGCCCACCGGGACGCGGGTCAGGAACTGCACGGCGGCGAGGAACCCGCCGCGCCGCTCAGGCATCGGCGCCGGTGTGCTCCACGGCCTTGCGCACGGCGGCGGCGATGGTGCTCGCCAGGTCCGGGTGGAACACGCTCGGCACGATGTAGTTGGCCTGTCGCTCGTCGTCGGCCACGACGTCGGCCAGCGCCTTGGCGGCGGCCAGCAGCGCGGCCGCCGGGATCGCCTTGCTCTGGGCGTCCAACAGGCCGCGGAACACCCCAGGGAACGCCAGCACGTTGTTGATCTGGTTCGGGTAGTCGCTGCGTCCCGTGGCCACGACGGCAGCGTGGCGGCGGGCCAGCACGGGATCGATCTCGGGGTCCGGGTTGGCCAGCGCGAACACGATGGCGCCGGGAGCCATCGACGCCACGTCGGCCTCGGTCAACACGTCGGGGGCCGACACGCCGATGAACACGTCGGCCTCCTTGCAAGCCGGGCCGAGCGCACCGGTCAGACCGCGGCGGTTGGTGTGCGCGGCGATCCAGGCCAGCGAGTCGTCGAGATCGCCTCGATCGCTGGACACGATCCCGTGGACGTCCCCGACGACGACGTCCGTGGCGCCGGCCAGCAGCAGCAAGTGGAGGATGGCGTTGCCGGCGGCGCCCGCCCCGGACAGGACGATGCGGACGTCGGCGAGCGACTTGTCGACGACGCGCAGCGCGTTGGTCAGAGCACCGAGCACGACGATCGCCGTGCCGTGCTGGTCGTCGTGGAAGACGGGGATGTCGAGCAGGTCGCGCAGCCGGCGCTCGATCTCGAAGCAGCGGGGCGCAGCGATGTCCTCCAAGTTGATGCCGCCGAAGACGGGGGAGAGGATCTGGACCGTGCGAATGATCTCCTCGGTGTCCTGCGTGTCGAGACAGATCGGGAAGGCGTCGATGCCGGCGAAGCGCTTGAACAGCGCCGCCTTGCCCTCCATGACGGGGAGCGCCGCCGCCGGGCCGATGTTGCCGAGGCCCAGCACCGCCGACCCATCGGTGACGACGGCGATCGTGTTGCGCTTGATGGTCAGCCGGCGGACGTCCTCTGGTCGCTTGGCGATCGCTCGGCAGACGCGAGCGACGCCCGGCGTGTAGGCCATCGAGAGGTCGTCCCGGTTGCGCAGGGGGACCTTGCTGTTGATCTCGATCTTGCCGCCGATGTGCAACAGGAAGACGCGGTCCGACACCTTGCCGACCTGCACCCCGGGGACGCCGGCCAGCGCCCCTGTGATCCGATCCTCGTGGTCGGCGTCGGGGGCGGCGATCGTCAGGTCGACGTGCAGGCGATCGCCGCGCGCCGAGGTGACGTCGAAGGCCGTGACCATGCCGCCGACCGACTCGACGGCCGACGTCAGCAGGCTCGGCGGGAGGCCCTCGGAGGGCACCTCCAAGCGGACGGTGATGGAGTACGAGGCGCTCGGGATGATCCCCACGACGTGCACTGTACGTAGTCCACCGGCGGCGACGGGTTCGTCAGTCGAACCACTCGGCGAAGGTCGGGACTTCGGTGATGCCGGCGCAGGCCATTGCCACGAGGGGCACGGCGGCCATCGCGCCGCTGCCCTCGCCGAGGCGCATGTCGAGGTCGAGGAGCGGCCGCTTGCCGAGGCGCTCCAGCAGGCGGCGGTGCCCCGGTTCGGCCGAGCAGTGGCCGACGATGCAGTGGTCGAGGGCCGCCGGCTCGATCATGACGAGCGGCAGCACCGACGACGTGACGACGTACCCGTCCAGGACGACCGGTAACGAGCGGTGGCGGGCCGCCACGACCGCCGCGGCGATGGCGGTCAGCTCGGAGCCGCCGACCTCGCGCAGCACCTCGATCGGGTCGGTGATGCCGGCGATGCGCCGCACAGCCTGCTGCACGGCCGCCCGCTTGCGGGCCAGGCCGGCGTCGTCGATGCCCGTGCCTCGCCCGACCCACGCCGCCGTCTCCCCACCGGCGAGGGCCGCCGACAGCGCAGCTGACGGGGTCGTGTTGCCGATGCCCATCTCGCCGAGCACGAGGAGGTCGCCGTCCAGCCGGTCGACGGCAGCCGCGGCGACGGCGACGATCTCCTCGAACCGCTCGGCGCTGAGGGCCGCGTCGAAGCGGATGTCGCCCGTCGGCCGCCCGATCCCGACGTCGACGGCGTCGACCGTGGCGCCCGGCGTGGCGAGCGAAGGCGCTGATCGTCGAGCGTCCCTCGCGGTAGGCCTCGAACATCGCCGCCGTGACATCGGTCGGGTAGGCGCTCACGGCGGCGGCGGCCGCCACGCCGTGGTCACCGGCGAAGATCAGGCCGACCGGTCGCTCCACGCGCGGCCGTGCGGTGCGATGCCAGCCGGCGATCCACTCGGCCAGCTCGTCCAACCAGGCCAGCGCGCCGCTCGGACGCAGGATCTGGGCCGCCCGCTCGTGCACGGCGGCGGCCGCCGCAGCGTCCGGCTCCGGCAGGCCGACCAGCATCCGGTGCAGCGTCGTCAGCCGAGCAGTGTCCATGGGTCCTCGAGTCGGACGGCGCGACCGGCGACGAGCAGCAGCGTCGCGTCGGCCTGCGCCGACCAGTGTTGGTTGACGCGTCCGAACACGTCGCGGTAGCGCAGGCCGAGCTCGGTCTCGGGATGGACCCCGAGGCCGACCTCGTTGGTGATGACGACCGTCGGCGCGGACCGCCCCGCGGCGGTGGCGGCGGTGGCCCGCGCGGCGTCGTCGATCTCGTCGTCCGTATCGCCCCGGAACACGAGGTTGTTGACCCACAGCGTCAAGCAGTCGACGATCGCCAGGCCCTCGGCGGCGCGCGAACGCGGCGTCGAGGTCGAGCGGCTCCTCGATCGTCGGCCAGTCCGGCCGCTCTTCGCGGTGTCGGGTCGACGCGCTCGGTCAGCGTCGGCGTCGAACGGCGACGAGGGTGGCGACGACGGTGACCGGGCCGGCGTACCGCCGTCCCAACTCGACGGCCAACGCGCTCTTCCCGCTCCGGGCCCCGCCGGTCAGCAGCGTGAGCATCACGCGGTCCCTGAGGTCACGACGCCGGAGTGTAGGCAGCAGGTCGCCGACCGCTAACCTGCCGAACGGTCGCAGGACCCAGCGAAGTCCGGTGAGATCCCGGCACTGACCCGCAACGGTGAAGCCACCGCCGCCCCACGAGCGGCGTGTGGATGAGTCCGGTCGCCTGGCCCTGCGTGCGACAACCAGACCCTCGAGGCAAGGGGCGGTTCGCGGAGACGCTGCCGAGTTCTTGTCCTCCAAATCGATGGAGGAACCTGTGGCTTTCAGGACCACTGTTCGCCGGCGTCATCGCCGGACTCACGCTGCTCGTCGCGGCCTGCGGCGCAGACGACGACGAACCGACGGCGACCGACGCGGCGGCCACGAGCGTGCCGGCGACGACCGCTCCGCCGACCGCGACCCCGACGACCGCCGCCGCACCGACCGCGGCGCCGGCCGGTGACGTGCCGCAGCGCATCGTCTCGTTGTCACCGACGGCGACGGAGACGCTGTTCGCCATCGGTGCTGGCGACCAGGTGATCGCCGTGGACGACCAGTCGAACTACCCGCCCGAGGCGGAGGCCGTGATGACCGATCTCTCGGGCTTCGAGCCGAACGTGGAGGCGATCGCCGCCTACGAGCCTGACCTCGTCGTCACCTCGGGGGGCGAGGAGCTCGACCGCCCAGCTGGAGTCGCTCGGCATCGTCGTCTGGGAAGGACCGGCGGCCACCACGTTCAGCGAGGCCTACGCCCAGATCGAGCAGCTCGGCGCGGTGACCGGGCACGTCGCCGAGGCAGCCGAACTGGTGGCCCAGATGCAGACCGACATCGAGGACATCGCCATGAACATGCCGACGAGCGAGGCGCCGCTCACCGT
Organism: uncultured Acidimicrobiia bacterium; assembly: GCA_963719775.1. Classification (GTDB taxonomy): domain Bacteria; phylum Actinomycetota; class Acidimicrobiia; order Acidimicrobiales; family Ilumatobacteraceae; genus JALZMG01. The sequence continues at coordinate 163,173 of CAVRCY010000012.1, read as the reverse complement.
GTACCACGAGCTCAGCCCTGATGGCTACAGCGCCGACTCGACGACCTTCATCGGCGAGGTGTACACGACGCTCGGGCTGCGCAACATCGCCGACGGGGCGGAGGGTGACACCGGTGGCTATCCGCAGCTGAACACCGAGTTCATCATCTCGGCCGATCCAGATCTCATCTTCCTCGCCGACTCGAAGTGCTGCGGCGAGACCGCCGAAACGGTCGCCGCCCGAGACGGGTGGGCCGACATGACGGCGGTGGTCGGGGGCCACGTCTTCCCGATGGACGACGACATCGCCTCACGCTGGGGTCCGCGCGTCGTCGACTACACGCGATCCGTCGCCGAAGCCGCCCAGCAAGTGCTCGCTCCGACAGGTGGCTGAGACCTCGATCTCCGCCGTCGGCGCCGACGCCGTAGCAACGACGCCGTCTCCGGCGCCGGCGACTGCGCGGCGACGGGTGCCGTGGCTGGTCATCGGCCCGCTGGTGGTCATCGCCGCGGTCGTCCTCGGCGTGATGATCGGGCCCGCCGGGCCGACGTGGTGGCGCATCCCGCTCGAGCTGCTCGACCGCCTTCCGTGGATCAGCGTCGACAGCGGGATCAGCGACGCGCAGTGGAACGTCGTCTGGCAGGTCCGCATGCCTCGCGTCCTGCTCGGCGGGCTGGTCGGCGCCATGTTGTCGATCGCCGGCGCCAGCTACCAGGGCGTCTTCCGCAACCCCCTGGTCGACCCGTACCTCCTCGGCGCGGCTGCAGGCGCCGGGCTGGGCGCCACGCTCGTGTTCACCGTCCTGCGGTCGGCGACGGAGGGATGGCCGATCGAACCTGCGCCGGCGATGGCGTTCGTCGTCGCCGTCGTCACCGTGTTCGTCACCTACGTGGTCGGCGCGTCCTTCGGTGGCAGCCGCACGGGAGTCACCCTGGTGCTGGCCGGCGTCGCCGTCACGTCCCTGGCGACGGCCGTGCAGACGTTCATCCTGCAGCGCAACGTCGCCGTGGTGCGCGAGGTCTACTCGTGGATCCTCGGGCGGCTGTCCACCGCCCGCTGGTCCGACGTCCGCCTCGTGCTGCCGTACGTCGCCGTGAGCGCGATCGTCCTGCTGCTCCACCGTCGCCACCTCGACCTGTTGCGGGTCGGGGAGGACGAGGCCTCGACGCTCGGCGCACCGGTCGCTCGGGTGCGGCTGGTGGTCGTCATCGCGGCGACGCTCGGCACCGCCGCGGTGGTGTCGGTCAGCGGCCTGATCGGGTTCGTCGGCATCGTCGTGCCGCACGTCGTGCGCCTGCTGGCCGGGATCGAGCTATCGGCGTCTGTTGCCGCTGACGCTGGTGTTCGGGGCCGCCTTCCTGATCCTCGCCGACATCCCCGGACGAGTGCTGACGGATCCGGCCGAGGTGCCGATCGGTGTCGTCACGGCGTTCCTCGGCGCCCCGTTCTTCATCATCGTGCTGCGGGCCCGCGCCGGCGAGGCGCATGTGAGCGAGCGTCCACCGGGGTGCGTGAGCGCTGGAAAAGCGAGCGAACGAGGCGTGACGTGAGCTCGCTGGAGCTGCGCGAGGTCGGCGTGACGTACGGCCGTCGGCAGGCGTTGGCACCGTTCAGCGACGTCGTCCACTCCGGCGAGTGGTCGGGGCTGATCGGGCCCAACGGCGCCGGGAAGTCGTCCCTGCTCCGGGCGATCGTCGGCCTCGTCGACGCGTCCGGCGACGTGCTCGTCGACGGCGCACCGCTGGCCATCCGCTCGCGCCGCCGACGGTCCGAACTGGTGGCCTACGTGCCGCAGTCGCCGATCCTCCCCGACGACATGACCGGGTTCGAGTACGTGCTGCTCGGCCGGGCGCCGTACGTCGGGTACTTCGGCACCGAGAGCCGGCACGACAAGGCGATGACCGCCAGCGTCCTCGAACGCCTGGAGCTGGAGCCGTTCGCCTTCCGGCGGCTGGGGACGCTGAGCGGCGGCGAGCGACAGCGTCTGGTGATCGCCAGAGCGCTGGCCCAAGAGGCGCCGATCCTGCTGCTCGACGAGCCGACGAGCGCCCTCGACATCGGTCACCAGCAGCAGGCCCTCGAGCTCGTCTCGCGCCTGCGTCGTGATCACGGGCTGACGGTCGTGTCGGCGATGCACGACCTGACGCTCGCCGGGCTGTACAGCGATCGCCTGTCGCTGCTCCACGAAGGGCTGTGCGTCGCTCGCGGGCAAGCCGCCGACGTGCTGCAGGCGGAGACGCTGGCCGAGTTCTACGGCGTACGGGTCACCGTGCACCACGAAGCAGACGGCACCGTGGTCGTGATCCCTCGCCGCGACGTGCTGTAGCTCTCGCGTGAACCCCGACCGTCGGCGGCGTGGCAGGCTGGGTCGGATGTCGGCGAGTCACGGGTGAGCAAGGCGACCGTGGCTTCGGGCCCGCTCGACAATCACACGTTTCTGCTCGGGGAGGTCGCCGCCGCGCTCGGTTCGGCCGGATCGGTGCGCGACGTGATGCGGGCGCTGGTCGACTCGCTGGCGCCGGCCTTCTGCGACGGCTGTGAGGTCGTCATGCCCGACGGCGACGGGACGCTCCGACGGGTCGCCGTCGGCCCGGCGTGGGTGTCGTCGCGCGAACACGTCCCCGTCCCGGCGCTCGCCGAGCATCCGGTTCGTCAGGTCTTGGCCAGCGGGCAGGTGATGGTCCTCGACGTCGACGATCCGCAGCATGCCGAGCTGTTCGGACCCGCCGAGGCGCCACTCAGCGCTCGAGCGCTCGGCGTGCGATCAGCGGTCCTCGCCCCATTGGCGGGCCGCGCGGGGGTCGCTCGGCGTGCTGGCCGTCGCGATGGGCCCGAGCGACCGGAAGTTCGGTGACGACGACGTCGAGCTGGTGCCGATCATCGGTCGGTTGGCCGGCCTGGCGATCGAGAACATCGAGGCCCTGCAGCGGCAGCGGCTGATCGCCAACCGGCTGCGCCGAGCCGGTCGCGTCGCGGTCTCGGTCAACGCCGCTGACGACATCGCCCGGATCGGCACCGCCGTGATCGACGTTGCCGGGTCCGAGCTCGGCGCGGCGAGCGGGCTGCTGTACCTGACGGCGGGTGACGACCTGCAGCTGGTCGCGTCGAGCGGCAACGACTCGGCCCGATTCGAGATGTGGCGCACGATCCCGCTGGCCGCCTCGGCGCCGGCCGCCGACGCCTGCCGGACGGGAGCGCCCGTGGTGTGCGCGACGGCGGAGGAGATCGTCGCCCGCTATCGCGCCCTGGCCGAGCTCGAGCACGGCGCCGAGCAGGCACTCCTGGCCGCCCCGCTGATGCTCGCTGGGCGTCCCGTTGGCGCCGTGCACTGGTCGTTCGACCACCCGCACCGGTTCTCCGAGGACGATCTCAGCTTCGTCGAGCTGGTCGGTGAGCAGGTCGTCGCGGCGATCGTCAGAACGCGGGCCAGCAAGTCAGAGGCCGAATCCGCCGCACGGCTCACGACCCAGGGCCTGGAGTTGAGCGCCAGCCGGTCGCGCCTCGCCGCGCTGGCGGCGGCCGACGTGATCGGCATCGTCGCCGGTCAGGACGATCGCATCACCGAGGCCAACGGCATGTTCCTGGAGATGCTCGGTCTGCCCCCAGAGACGGTGGCCGGCGGGGACGTCAGCGCGGCCGACCTCACGCCGCCGGAGTGGCGCGAGTTGGATGCCGCCATGGTCGTCGAGATGCGCACGTCGGGGCGGCTGGAGCCCTACGAGAAGGAGTTCTGGCACGTCGACGGGTCTCGCGTGCCCGTGCTGGTCGGCGGCGGTGCGCTGAGCACCGACCCGTTCCTGTGGATCATGTTCGTCGTCGATCTACGCGCTCGGCGGTCGGCTGAGGCGGCCGCCCAGCTGGCCAACGAGCGCCTCGTCGAGCTGCTCGAGGAGCAGCGCCGCATCGCCGATGTCCTCCAGGCCAGCTTGCTGCCGACCACCCTGCCGTCGATCGAGGGAGTCGAGCTGCATGCCGAGCACTGGCCGGAGGCCAGCGGCCAGCGTGTCGGCGGCGACTTCTACGACGTGTTCCCCATCCCCGACGACCGGTGGGGCGTGCTGATCGGAGACGTCTGCGGCAAGGGGGTCGAGGCGGCAGCCGTCACGGCGACGGCCAGGCACACGGCACGGGCGGCGGCCATGCACCTGCGGGCACCCGACGCCGTGTTGCAGTGGGTGCACGAGGCGGTCCTCGCCCACCCGCTCGACACGTTCTGCACGGTGGCGTTCGCCGTGATCGAGACCACGCCGGGGGACGGCGTGTCGATCGATGTCTGCCTCGGTGGCCATCCGGCCGGCATCGTGTGCCACGTCGATCGTTCGGTCGAGCGTCTGGGGGCTCCTGGCACGCTGCTCGGGATCGTGCCCCCGGCGCTGTCGACGACCACCCATCGCCTGCTGCCGGGCGACGTCGTGCTCTTCTACACCGATGGCGTCACCGACGCTCCCGGTGACGAGGCGATGTCGGAGGACGAGCTGTCGGCCTGGCTCTGCGACCACCGGGACCTGTCACCCGAGCAGATCGGCCATGCGCTGCGCCACGAGCTGGCCCGCCGCCGACCCAACGGCCTCCGCGACGACGTCGCCAGCGTCGTCATGCGGGTCCGCGACGAGGGCGCGAGGTGATACCCAGGTAGGGCCGGAGCTCTTGAAGAGAGAGCGGGTCCAGTCGCGGGACGCGATCGACCGTGTGCCAGCGAACTGGGCGCGAATCGTCGCAAACGGCCATCTGGGCGCGGAGGTTCTCGAATATGGGACTCTCCGTGCCCAGAAGGACATTAAGAGGGTCGGAACCACGTGTCGCCGTCGAGGATGCGGTCGGCTTCGGCCGGGCCCATCGTGCCCCGGAAGTACGGGAAGATCGGGCCCGGGTCGTCGAGGGCCGGCTGGACGACGCGCCACGTGCGCTCGACGACGTCCTCGCCGGGCGAAGCGGCGGGGCGATCCGTCGATGGCGTCGAGGAGCAGGCGCTCGTAGGCGTCCTGGCGCTCCCCGAGGGCGGCGGCGAAGTCGACGCTGATGTCGACCTCCTGGCTGTCCATGTGGGGCCCGGGGCTCTTGGCTTGCAGGGCGAACGTGACGCCATCCCGCTTGCCCAGGCGGAAGCGCACCAGGTTGCGGCCCGGCGGTGGTCCGCCGGCCTCGTCGAACAGCAGCTGCGGCGGCTCGCGCAGCTCGACGACCGCCTCCGAGACGTCCCGTTCCAACGCCTTGCCGACGCGCACGTACCACGGCACACCAGCCCAGCGCCACGAGTCGATCATCAACCGAACGGCGACGAACGTCCCGACCGTCGAGTTCGGATCGACGCCCGGCTCGTCGCGGTAGCCGATGTACTGCCCGCGGACCATCTGGCGTGGGTCGATCGGCTCCATCGCCGCCAGGACCTTGGCCTTCTCGTCGTGCAGGAACGAGGACTCCGGGCCGACCGGTGGCTCCATCGCCAGCAGGGTGACGATCTGCAGTGCGTGGTTCTGCAGCACGTCACGGATCGCGCCGACCGTCTCGTAGAAGGCTGCCCCGACCCTCGACGCCGATCGTCTCGGCCATCGTGACCTGCACGCTGCGCACGTAGTTGCGGTTCCACATCGGCTCGAGGAGCATGTTCGAGAAGCGGAACACGAGGAGGTCCTCGACCGCTTCCTTGCCGAGGTAGTGGTCGATGCGGAAGATGCGCTCCTCGGGGAAGATGGCGTGCAGGACCTCGTTGAGCTTGCGGGCCGACTCGAGGTCGCGCCCGAACGGCTTCTCGATGACGATCCGCCCCCGCTCGTTGAGGCCGCCCGAGGCGAGCGCTTCGGCGACGGTCGGGAACATGTCCGGCGGGATCGCCATGTAGTACACGGCGACCTTCGACCCGCATTCGTCGAGCTTGGCGGACAACATCGTCCAGGTCGACGCCGCCGCGTAGTCGCCTTGGATGAGGTCGAGCCGGCCGAGCAGCTCGTCGATGACGTGCTCCTCGTGATCGGGGACGTACTTCTCGATCGACTCGCGGGCGTGGCTGCGGAAGTCGTCATCGGTCCAGTCGCTGCGGGCGACGCCGATCACCGGCACGGTCAAGCGACCACGTCGCTCCAGGTAGTAGAGGGCGGGGAAGAGCTTGCGCTTGGCGAGGTCCCCGGTCGACCCGAACAGCACCAGGGTGTCGGCCGGCGGTTGGCTGCCATGGTCGGTCGCGGTCATCGGCTGGTCTCCTTCCGTTCGGCGTGGCCGCCGAAGCCGGCGCGCATCGCCGAGAGGATCTTGTCGGCGATCGTGGGCCCGGCCCCGGGAGCTGAATCGGGAGTACAGGGCGGTGGACAGCACGGGCACCGGCACGCCCTCGTCGATGGCCGCGGCGATCGTCCATCGACCCTCACCGAATCGCTGACCCGCCCCTCGAACATCGACAGCTGGGGGTCGACGGCCAGCGCCTGGGCGGTGAGGTCGAGCAGCCAGCTGGCGACCACCGACCCGCGCCGCCACACCTCGGTGATCGCCGCCAGGTCGAGGTCGTATCGGTAGTACTCCGGCTCGGTCAGCGGCGCCGTCTCGGCGTCGGCGGGGTGGTCCTCCGATCCGATGTTGGCGGTGGCGAGGATGTTGAGCCCCTCGGCGTACGACGCCATCAGGCCGTACTCGATGCCGTTGTGCACCATCTTCACGAAGTGCCCGGCACCGTTCGGGCCGCAGTGCAACCAGCCTCGCTCCGCGGCGGACGGCGGCGCGCCGGACTGCAGCCGTTCCGGCGTCCGCTCGGCGGCGTCGACGCCGGGCGCCAACGCGTCGAAGATCGGCGTCAGTCGCCCGATGGCGCCGTCCGGCCCGCCGATCATCAGGCAGTACCCGCGCTCGAGGCCGTGCGTGCCACCGCTCGTGCCGACGTCGACGTAGTCGATGCCGTGGTCGGCGGCGAGCGGCTTGGCCCGCTTGATGTCGTCGTGGTACCAGGAGTTCCCGCCGTCGATGATCGTGTCGCCGGCCGCCAAGAGGGTGACCAGCGCGGCGATGGTCGAGTCCACGAACGCGGCCGGCACCATGATCCACACGTGGCGCGGGACATCGAGCTGCTCGACGAACTCGGCGAGGGAGTGCGTCCCCTGCATCCCTTCGCTGGCCAGCTTGTCCACGGCGCCGGCGTCGACGTCGTAGCCCACGCATTGGTGGCCGGCTCGCTCCAGGCGGCGGACCATGTTGGCGCCCATCCGTCCGAGGCCGATCATGCCGAGCTGCATGTCGAAACATTGGCACGCTCGCCGCCTACCGTGTGGGCCGTGTCGAGGGACGATGCGACTCGGGACCTCGATCGCGACGTGGCCGGGGCGGCGAGTGCGCACCAGGTGTTGCTGCAGATGCTCGACGAGGCGCTGGCGGCCGGCCGGCTGGACCTCGTCGGCGCCGAGCCGCCTCCCCGGCTGGACCGTCGGCCACGTGCTCACCCACCTGGCCCGCAACGCCGACAGCATCACGCGGGTCGCTGCTGGCCGAGCGCACGCGATGAGGTCGTCGATCGGTACGAGGGTGGCATGGCCGGCCGCAACGCCGAGATCGAGGCCGGTTGGCGACGCTCGGCGGAGGAGCAGGTCGCCGACGTCCGCCGCACGATCTGGCGTCTCGAGCAGACGTGGTCCGGCCCGGTGCGTTGGGACGGCCGCAGCCGGGAGGTCGATGGGCGCGAGATCCCGGCCGGCGAGCTCCCGTTCCTGCGTCGGCGCGAGGTGGAGGTCCATCGTGTCGATCTCGGCCTCGGCTACGAACCGGCCGACTGGCCGGCCGAGTACGTGCGGCTGGACCTGCGGATGATGGAGATGCGCTGGAACGCCCGCCGGCCGATGGGGATGACCGGCCTCCCGCCGGAAGCGCTCGACGCGCCGCCCCACCGACGCCTGGCGTGGCTGCTCGGCCGGACCGAGATCGAGGGCCTCGCCCCGGCCGGCCTGATGTGACCGCCGGTCAGTCGAGGTCGTCGTAGAGCTTCTCCTGGTGGTCCTTGATGGCGTCGCGCAGGGCGCCGCCGTTGACCCGCGATGTCCGAGTCCTCCCTCATCCGGTTGCGCACCGTGGCCTGGTCGGCGGACGAGAGCTCGTGGAACTCCGACCACGACACGAGCTGGCCGCCGTCGAGCGCCGCCGGCGGCAGGTCGGGGGTGACGACACCCGCGGCGTACAGCTCCATGTACCACACGTAGAGGAGCCGGTCGGCGGCAACCTCGGCGTCTGCCTCCGCGTCGCGCTCGGCCCCCGCCTCGTGGTCGGCGAACAGCTCCTTGGCGATGTCGGCGGCTGGCCCGAGGAGCTCGCCGAGCACCGGCACGCCGCCGCGTGGTGGGACGCGATCAAGTCCCTCGCCGATCGAGAACGAGGCGAAGTCGATCCAGAATCTCAGCACGTCGTCCTTCGAGCGGCCGATCGTCTCGGCCTGGTGGCCGGCGTGCTCGATGAAGTGCGCTTCCAGCCGGGCGGCGTCGACCATCGCTCGCTCGAGGAAGCCGCTGGGATCGACGACGGTGACGGTGGCGAGGACGGCCGCCGTCGCTGCCGCTTCCTGCTGCTGAAACACGTCGAGCGCCCCCCGCATCGTGGTCAACCCTTCGGCGTGGCGGACGGCCAGGTCCGTGACGGCGTCAAGCGCCGCCTCGTCGAACAGCGCGACCACGCCGCCGTACGTGGGACCGCGCGAGGCGTCGGTCACCTCGATGGTGTCGCCGGTGGAGGGTTCGACCCGGCCGGGAGACAGCACGGCGTTGTGGACGGCGGCCAGGTGGTTGCCCAGGATCGTCGCCGCCGAGGCGGAGGCGGCGGGGTGCAGTGCGCCGTCGAACAGGTGTGGGCGGGACGCCGACATGGTTGACGTAGGCGGAAGCGACCTCGGCGGCGTCGACGAGCAGCTTGTCCGGCGCGCCAGGGACGACGTCGGGTCCGGCCGCCGCCGTGGCCGCCGCGGCGGAGACACCCCGCAGCCCATCGAGCTCGTATCGGCGCTCGCCGAGCAGGTACCTGGCCAGCTCGTCGTCGGTGAAGACCGCTCGTCCTGCATCACCGTCGCCCGCCAGTGACTCCAGGATGGCGTACATCGGGTCTTCGCCGCGGACCCATCCCGGCGCGGCGTGGTCATCGCCGTCGTCGTCGATCACCCGGTTGAGCACCGAGCCGACCGAGCCGCGCATCCACAGCGGGAACCCGTGCTCGTCCCGAAGGGCGGCCTGCTCGTGTTCCACCACCTGGCGCGTCGCGGCCGACGAGGAACGCGGTCCCGAACGTGACGTCGTGGAACACGAACGACATCGCCGACGCGGGTCGCCCCGGCTGTCCTCGAAGGTGGCGATGAACCCGTCGACGAGCGCCGGCGCGAGCGTGCTCGGGAACCCGGACTCCCGGGAAGCGACGGCGAGCGTCGACCGCAGGCTGATGGCCAGCGCGATCTGTTCGTCCTCGTCGTTGGAGCCCTTGCCGAGGCGCACGAACAGCTCGGCGGTGGCCGTCCCGCCGAGATCGGTGAAGGCGGCGACGAGCACGGCGGGGCTGTCGCCGGCCGCGTCGAGCGCCCGTTGCAGGGCCTCAACGTCGGAGCGCTCGCCGTCGACGATCACCTTGCGGGCCAACTCGGCGAGCTCCTGGGCCGCTGCGGCTTGGGCGGGCGTCAGCGACGGAGACCGGAACCCCAACGGGACGGCGGCACCGCCGAGCGCGGAGAGCCAGGACAGCAGGGCATCGCTGCCGATGATCCGATCGATCAGCGGCATCCACGTCTCTTCGAGGTTGGCCATCGCGGCCCGGGCAACGACCATCGCACCGGCCGCCGCCGGGTCGTCGCTCTGGACGTCCCGCAGCGCATCGATGGTCGCCGCGGCGCGAGCTCGCAGGGCGATCAACCGGCCGGGGTCGTAGGACAGGTACGTGCCCATGTCAGCGCACCGGCGCGGCGAGGCGCGCCGCCGCCGCGACGGCGTCGATGGTGTCGGCCTGGCGCACCAGCCCCGAGGCCCGCTCGAGCAGCTCCTCGACGGCATGGGCGACGCGCTGGCGGTCGCGGCCCGACATCGCGCGGCACTCCTCCGCGCCCGGACTGGACCACGTGTCGGGTCCCGCCCACCCGTCGAGGTCGGCCAGCGGCACCGCCCCGAGCCGGCTGGCCAGCCGCTGGAGCTCGCCGGCTCGTCGTCGAAGCTCGTCGGCGTGCGGATCGCTCGGCACCGTGGACCTCCTTGCGTGACGGACTGCCTCACCCCTCCTGGGTGTCGGCGGCCGCCCGGAACGGAAAAACCCGGATGCGGTGGTGGGGGAGGCCGGTGTCCTTGGTCACGAACCCCTCGCCGACGATCTCGAAGCCGTGCCGGACGTAGAAGTCCAGCGCCGTGTCGCGGGCGTTGGCCCACACGGCATCGGCGCCTCCGGCGAAGGCCCGCTGCAAGCCCTCCCGCAGCAACACCGCGCCGATGCCGCGGCCCTGCATGGCTGGATCGACGGCCATCCCGCGCAGCTGCACCGCCCGCCCTCCGTTGGTGCCCGGGAACGGTTTCTGCGTCCACGACGACACGGCGACGATGGCGCCGTTGCGGCGGGCACCGAGGTGCACCGTCACCGGCTCCTCGTCGCCGGCCCACACCACGTTCGTCGTCGGCGTGCCGCGGCGCAGCACGGCGGCGCGCAGGGGACGGGTCTGCTCGGCGGTCAGCTCGACGATCTCCACTGCGCCGCCCAGATCAGCCATCGTCTCGACGCGATCGGCGACGGCGGCCGCTTCGGCGGCGTCATGGGTGACCAGCAACGACGTGGTCCCCGTCGCCCGCAGGATCGCCGCCAGCTCGCCGGCCAGGCGGTCGTGGAGCTCACGGTCGAGCCCCGTCAGCGGCTCGTCGAGCAAGAGGGCCCGAGGTGACGGTGCCAGCGAGCGGGCCAGCGCGACCCGCTTCGCCTCGCCGCCGCTGAGCTCCGTGACGCGCCGCCGCTGGAACCCGTCGAGGCCGACGATGGACAGCAGCTCGGCGACCCGCTGCGACCGCGCCGCCGGAGCGAGACGCCGCCCGGGTGGGACCATGCGCAGGCCGAACTCGACGTTGGCCGCGACGTCGCGATGCGGGAACAGCTGCTCGTCCTGGAACACCATGCCGACACCGCGCCGGTGGGTCGGCACGGACGTGACGTCCCGGCCGTCGATGTGCACGGAGCCGCTGTCCGGCGCGACCAGGCCGGCGATCACCCGGAGCAACGTGCTCTTGCCGCTCCCCGACGGGCCGAGCAACGCCACGACCTCGCCATCGGTCACGCGCAGCGAGACGGCGTCGAGCACCGGCGGGCCACCGAAGGCGACCGTGATGTCACGGACGTCGAGCACTGGCCTCCATGATCGTCGGAAGTCGATCCCTCCGGTCGCGCCGGCCCTCGCCACGTGAGGTCGAGAGCGACGACCACGAGGACCGTTGCCGCGGCGAGGATCGTCGACAGCGCGTAGGCCTGGGCTTGCAGCACGGCGCCGGTGCGGCCGAGCAGGCGCTCGATGACGATCGGCATCGTCTCGGTCCCGCGGCGCGACAGGAAGCTGGTGGCGCCGAACTCGCCGAGCGAGATGGCCGCCGCCAGCCCGGCGGCGAGGATCAGCGGACGGCGGAGGTGGGGGAGCGTGACCTCCCGCCACGCCCGCACGGGCGATGCGCCGAGTGTGGCCGCCGCCTCGAGGAGGCGGGGGTCGATGCCACGCAGCACGGGGAGCACGAGGCGCACGACGAACGGCACGGCGACGAGGGCCTGGCCGATGGGCACGATCAGCGGCGACGCCCGCCAGTCGACGGGTGGCTGATCGAACGTGATGAGGATGCCGAAGCCGATCGTCACCGCCGACGTGGCGATCGGCAGCATCAGCGCGCCGTCGAGCCAGCGCCCGAGGCGCGACGACGCGGCGATCGCCAGCGCGGCGAGCGCGCCGATCGTGACGGCGAGAGCAGTCGCGACGACGGCCGTGCGCAGCGACGTCAGCATCGCCGACAGTGGATCGATGCCGAGGCTGACCCCGGGGCGCGCCTCGGCCTTGCCGAGCGTGCGCCACGCCGCCAGCGACCAGCCGGAACTGCCGCGCAGCGACCGTTGCACGAGGGCGACGAGCGGCGCCACGACGACAACGCCGACGGCGAGCGCCGTGCCGCCGACGAGCCATCGTTGACGGCCGGGTCGTGGGCGCAGGCGGCGGTTCAACGGCCGCAGCGCCAGCGCCCGGCTGTGCCGACGCTGCTGCCACGAGGACCACCCCACGACCGCGGCGATCAGCACGAGCTGGGCGACGGCCAGCGTCGCCGCCGTGCCGATGTCCCCGAGCTGCGTCGCGCGACGCCAGATCTCGACCTCGATCGTCGACGTGCCGGCGTCGCCGAGCACGCGGATCACCCCGAACGAGGTGAACGTGAACACGAAGACGATCGCCGACGCGGCGAGGATCGCCGGCCACAGCAGCGGCAGCGTCACGGTGCGGAAGATCCGCCAGGGTGAGGCGCCGAGGGTGGCCGCGGCGGCCTCGAGGTCGGGGGCAGGTGCTGCCACAGCGCGCCGACCGTGCGCACCACGACGGCCAGGTTGAACGTCACGTGGGCGGCGAGGATGGCGGCGGTGCCGCGCTCCCAGCCGGCGGGCAGGAGGGCCAGCATGGCGGCGCCCATCACGACGGTCGGCAGCACGAAGGCGGCCGTCAACAGGCCGTTCAGCAGGCGCCGACCCGGGAACCGGAACCGGGCGAAGACGAAGGCCGGCAACAGCCCGGCGATGACCGTCAGGAGCGTGCTGACGGCCGCCAGCCACACCGTGAACCAGGCGACGTCCCACGTCGACGACGTCGTCAGCGTCGCCCGGATGGTCGCCGGCGTGAGACCGCGGGCCAGGAGAGTGACGAACGGCCAGGCGTAGAAGACGGCGAGGAACGCCAGCGGGAGCGCGGCCAGTGCGCCGATGCAGGCGCGCCGGCAAGCGGTTCTGGGTCGGCTCGACGTTCAGCGCAGGACGACGTCGGTCCACTCGGCGATCCAGGCCTCGCGGTTGGCGTCGATGGTCGCTGGTTCGAGCGTCAAGGGGTCGGCGGCCACGGTGGCGTGGTCCGTGAACACGCGGTCCAACTCGACGCCCTCGTTGGCCGGGAACACGAACAGGTTGAGGGCGACCTCGTCCTGGAAGTCGTCGGAGATGAGGAAGTCGACGAGCTGGCGGGCCTCGTCCGGGGCATCGGTGCCGCGCAGCACGCCGGCGAACTCGACCTGGCGGAAGCACGTCGACTCGACGGCCGCCGTCGTCGGCTCGTCGATCGGGGGATCGGCGAAGAGCACCTCGAACGGCGGGCTGCTCCCATAGCTGACGACGAGCGGGCGGTCGCCGTCGCTGGCCCCGGAGAACCGCTCGTAGTAGGCCTGCTCCCAGCCGTCGACGACCTCGACGCCGTTGTCCCGCAGTGCCGACCAGTAGCTCCGCCCAGCCGTCCTCGCCGAACTCCGCAACGGTGGCCATCAGGAAGGCGAGGCCGGGTGACGAGGTCGCCGGGTTCTCGACCACCAGCAGGTCGCGGTACGCCGGGTCGGTGAGGGACTGCAGGTCGGCCGGTGGTTCGATGCCCTGCTCCTCGAACCAGGTGATGTCGTAGTTGATGCAGACGTCGCCGTAGTCGACGGGCGTCGCCTCGCCGTTCGGCACGAGCTGGCGCAGCTCCTCCGGCATGGCGTCGAGGCCGTCGGCCTCGTACGGCTCGAGCACGTCCTCCTCGACGACACGGGACAGGAACGTGTTGTCGATGCCGAACATCACGTCGCCCTCCGGGTTGCCGGCCGTGAGCACGGCCTTGGACACCATCGTCCCGGTGTCCCCGGCCGCCACCAGCTCGACCCCGATGCCGGTCTCCGCCGTGAACGTGGCGAGGGCGTCGTTGAGCGGCGTGCCCTCGGCAGGGAACGAGTCGTACGTGACGAGCGTGACGGCCGATGGGGAGCTGGCCTCGTCGTCGCCACACGCGGCCAACGCGACGGCGCCGGCGATGAGGAGGATGGAGCGGCGCGACATCACGCCGCCCCTGGGATGACGACGGTCACGACGCCCGTGTCGACGGACACGGTGACGGGCGGCTCGTCGACCTGGTTGCTGACGCCGAGGCCGACCAGCGGTTCGAGGCGGTGGCCGGTCAGCGGCCACCGCGCGCCGGCGACGCTGACGCCGTCGGCGACGCCGTGCATCGCCAGCACGGAGAACGTCGTGCCGGCGGGCAGGTCGAGTTCGAGGCGGCCGGGCGCGTGGACGACGTAGAGCTGGTCGGGTCCCCACCACGCCTCGAGCTGGTCGACGGTGGCCAGCTCCGGGGCGCCGAGCGCGCCGAGCGCGGCGACGGCGTGATCGAGCCGATCACCCTGGCCGGCGAGCAACAGGATGCGGTCGGGATCCAGCGTCGCGGCGTAGGCGATGGCCAGCTCGGTGTCCGTCGCGGCCTTGTCGATCGGGTGGCGGACGACGGTGGTGTGCTCGGAGGCCCAAGCCAACCCGATCGCCGAGACCGAGTCGAGGTCGCCGACGAGCACCGACGGGTCGAGCCCGGCGGCCCGGGCGTGGTCGAGCCCACCGTCAGCGGCCACGAGCACGGCGTCGGGGGGGACCGCCGCCGACGGCCGCGCGCGTCGAGTGGTGCCGCTCCCGTGATGACGACGACCGTGTCGGCCATGGGTCCGATCCCTCCGCCGGCATTACCCGGTTCAGGTTCTCGGGTCGGCGGCGGCAGCCACCCTCTCAGCCCGCTGGTCCCGCGAGCTCCCCGTGATGTTCGGTCGTCACTCTACCGCGGACGGCCGCCGATCGACGCTGGCTGACGATGCTGAAGGCAACGAGTCCGACGATGATGAGGACCATGCCGGGGATCTGGGCGAGCCGGATCTCCTCGCTGAGCAGCACGTAGCTCCACCCCACGGCGAGCGCCGGCTGGGCGACCTGGAGGATGCCGATGGTCCCCACGTCGACCTCGCGCTGGGCGCCGGCGATGAACCCGTGGGCCAGCATCCCGGTGAGCACGGACAGCAGGGCGGCGGCCACCCAGCCCTTCGCCGACAGCGGCCAGATCTCGTCACGGCCAGCATCAGTGCCACCGGCGCCGCCGTCAAGAGCCCGATCGGCATCATCGTCGACATGAAGTCGACGACGTCGACCGTGGCGCGCGCTCGCCGCCCCGTCAGCAGGTAGCCGACCCACGTGAACACGACGACGAGCACGAGCGCGTCACCGCCGAACGTCGCGCCACCTTGGTTGCCGCCGAGGAACAGCACCATGGCCAGCCCGACGATGGTCAGGCCCCCCAGGCCAGTGCTCGCGGGTGGGGTCGCTCGCCGAAGAAGATGGCGCCGGCCGGCACGAGGAACAGCGGGCTGAGGGCGGTGATGAACTCGGCGTGGGCGATGCTCGTGCGATTGATGGCGGTGAAGAACAGGTGATGTTGAGGCCGAAGAACAGTCCGGCGGGCAGGACCGCCGCCACGTCGCGGCCGACGGTGCGGGGCGCCCGTTCACGTCGGCGCCCGACGATCACGACCCACCACAGCAGCACGGCGCCGATCATCCGCCAGAACGCGACGACCGATCCCGGCGTGTCCGCCAACTTGACGATGGACGAGCTGCTGGAGAACGTGAGGACGGCGGCGAGCACGAACACGATGCCGACCGGCACGATGGCCCGGCTCCGGCGATCCTCACGTGGCGAGGGCGCGATAGATGTCGGGCTCGATGAACACCAGGCGGGCCGTCGGCACCGCGGTGCGCAGCGCCTGCTCGGCGCCGTTGATCGCCTCGGCCAGCTCCGGCATCGACAGGTCGGCGGTGAACTCCATCTTCGCCGCCACCAGCAGCTCGTCGGGACCGAGGTGCTGCGTGCGCACGTTGATCAGCCGGACGCGTCGGCGCCGAGCCGAGGCTGCGCCGATCGCTGGCGATCGGTGGCGGACGCCGACTCGCCGATCAGCAGGCCCTTCATCTCGACGGCCAGCAGGATGGCGATGACGACGAGCAGCACGCCGATCGGCGATCGAGCCGACGGCGTCCCACCGCGGCTCGCCCGTGAGTGGGCCAGCAGCACGCCGCCGAGGGCGAGGAAGAGCCCGATCTCGGCGCCGATGTCCTCGAGCAGGACGACGGGCAGCTCGGGCTGCTTGGCCGTGCGGATGTCAGCGTCCACCACGACATGTCGGGACGCTTGTGGTGCTTGGCCTCCCGGTAGGCCGTGCGCAGCGAGAACGACTCGAGGACGATGGCGAACACCAGGATCCCGATGGCGACGGCCAGGTTCTCGACCTCGTGCGGGTTGCGCAGCTTGGAGATGCCCTCGTAGAGCGCGAAGAGGCCGCCCATCGAGAACAGCACGAGGGCCACGACGAACGCCCAGAAGTAGCGCTCGCGGCCGTAGCCGAAGGGGTGCTCGGCGTCGGCGCGCCTTGCGCGCCCGCCGGCCGCCGAGCAGCAGCAGGGCCTGGTTGCCGGTGTCGGCGACGGAGTGCCCGGCTTCGGCCAGCAGGCCCGCCGATCGGGTGATCGCGAACCCGACGAACTTGGCGATGGCGATGCCGAGGTTGGCGAAGAAGGCGGCGAGGATCGCTTTGCGGCTGCCGTCGGTCACCGGCCAAGGTTGACACATGGGCTCGCTCGACGGTCGTGTCGCGCTGGTCAGCGGCGGCGGTCGCGGCATCGGGCGCGGCATCGCCCAGGCGCTCGCCGCCGAGGGGGCGGCCGTCGCCGTCAACTACCGGCGCGACCGCGACGCCGGCGACGCCACGGTGGCGGCCATCGAGGCGGCCGGTGGGATGGCCGAGGCCTACGGCGCATCGGTCGACGACGCCGACGCCGACGCGGCGATGGTCGAGGAGGTGCTCGACGACCTCGGCTCCGTCGACCTCCTCGTGGCCAACGCCGGCGTCGCCTCGCGGGGCAACACGGTCGCCGACACCGACCCGACGAGGTCGGTCGGCTGCTGGCCACGCATGCCATCAGCGCCCACCACCTGTCCCGGCTCGTGCTCCCGTCGATGCGCCAGCGGACCCGCGGCGACATCGTGATGGTCTCCTCGGTGGCCACCTCGACATGGCCGCCAACGGGGCGCCGTACAACATGGCCAAGGCGGCGCTGGAGGCGCTTGCGGCGACCCTGGCCAAGGAGGAGGGGCCGAACGGCATCCACGTCAACGTCGTGGCACCCGGCCTGGTGGAGACGGACGATGGGGCTCCGGCTGGCCAGGGCCTTCACGGGCGATCCGTCGCTGGATGACCTCCGCATCGCTGGACGCGACGGCCCCGTTCGGGCGTGTGTGCCAACCCGCCGACGTGGCGGCCGCCGTGGTGTGGCTGTGCAGCAGGGGCGCCGGGTACATCACCGGACAACGCATCCAGATCGACGGCGGCGGCCTCGACCGCTGACGCGGGATCGGCACACCCTGGTTCTGTGTGAGCGAAGAACCCGCCGGTAGCCTGGATGTCGATGAGCCCCCTCGAAGGCCTTGCCCCCTCCTCCCCCCTCGCCGGCACCGCCTCCGCCGACCGCCAGCCCATCGTGGAGATCACGGCCAGCGCACTGGCCAAGCTGCTCGAGTTGCGAGACGCCGAACCGGACGGCGACAAGCTCGGCCTGCGGCTGGAGATCGCCTCCGCGCCCGGTGAGGACTTCCGCTACGACCTCAGCTTCGACGAGTACCTGACCGCCGCCTTCACCGACGAGGTGCGCACCCACGACGGCCTCAAGGTCATCGTCCCGCGAGCGCGACCTCGAGCTGCTGCAAGGCGCCACGCTCGATCACACCGAGACGCAGGGCCTCGTCATCCGCAACCCGAACCGCCCGTCGGCGCCGGTGATCGAGGGGTTGACGTCCGACGACGAGCTGTCCGCCGAGATCGACACGATGATCGCCACCGAGGTCAACCCGGCCCTGGCCGTCCACGGCGGGTTCGTCACCTACGTCGGCCACGACGGCGAGGGCACCGCCTACCTCACGATGGGTGGTGGATGCCACGGGTGCTCGATGAGCCGGCTGACGATGCTCGACGGCGTGCAGACGATGCTCGTCGACGCCATCGCCGCGGTCGAGAAGGTCAAGGACCTCACCGACCACTCGACCGGCGAGAACCCCTACTACGGCTGACCGACCGCGTCGGGCGGCTGTTGATCCGAGTGTTGGACGGCATCCGAGTGCTGAGCGTCGGAAAACGGGACGTCCGACACTCGGATGCGCTTGAACACTCGGATTATTCTTCGTCGAAGCCGCCGACCTCGGACATCTTGGGCACCGGGGTGCCCCAGCGGCGCATGCCGGAGACGATGCGGTCGTTGAGGGTCTCGATCACCGCCACCCTGGCGAACCGCTTCTGGTTGGCGGCGATGAGGTCCCACGGTGCCAACCGGTGGTCCGTGCGTTCGAACATCTCCTCGGCGGCGATCCGGTAGTCCTTGTTGCGCTTGCGGTTGCGCCAGTCCTCGTCGGTGATCTTCCAGCGGCGCAGCGGGTCCTCGGCGCGTCGTTCGAACCGCCGCAGTTGCTCTTCGTCGCTGATGTGCAGCCAGAACTTGACCAGGATCAGGCCCTCCAGCGCGAGCGTGCGCTCGAAGCTGACGATCTCCTCGAAGGCCCGACCCCACTGCTCGGTCGTGGCGTAGCCCTCGATGCGTTCGACGAGCACCCGCCCGTACCAGCTGCGGTCGAAGGCGGCCATGCCGCCGAGCCCGGGCAACTCCTGGTAGAACCGGCGCAGGAAGTGGTGGCGCTTCTCGTCGAACGTGGGCTTGGAGTAGGTCGACACCCGGTAGTGGCGGGGATCGAGCGGTTGGACGACGCGCTTGATGGCGCCGCCCTTGCCCGCCGCGTCGGGCCCCTCGAACACGATGAGCAAGCCCGGTCCGAGCTCACCCGTTCCCATCTGTCCGCCGAGGTGGAGGCGCAGCTGGAGCAGCCGCCGCTGCGCCAGCTCGAGGCGTCGCTCGTACTCCTTGACCGAGATACGCTGATCGAGGTCGAGGTCGGCGAGTCGCTCCATGACGGGGCGAATGGTAGGCGCGACCGCCTCGACGCCTAGCCGGTCGGGCCGAAGCGCTCGACGCGGATCCGCTCGACGGGGACGCTGACGTCCATCAACGGCTCATCGAGGGTCAGGCGCAGCGTGATGGCGTTCGGCGTCTCGGCGCGGGCGTCGACGATCGTCGTCGTACGCCACGGTCCGGCGGGCGACACCATGGCCCTCAGTCCCCCTGGTACCGCTGTTCGAGCCACGGGTCACCGCGGTCGTGGTACCCGTTGCGCTCCCAGAACCCCGGCTCGTCGTGATCCATCAACTGCAGCCCGGCCACCCACTTGGCGCTCTTCCAGAAGTAGAGGTGGGGCACGAGCAGCCGCGCCGGGCCGCCGTGCTCGACGGGCAGCGGGCGCCCTCCGACCCCCCACGTGACCCACGCCTTGCCGTTCGTCACGTCGTCCAGCGGGAGGTTCGTGGTGTAGCCGGTCGTACTGAAGGCCATCACGTGCATCGCCGCCGGCAACGGCCGGGCGACGGCGAGGAGCGTGTCGACGGACACGCCGTCGAAGTGCATGTCGAACTTCGACCACGTGGTGACGCAGTGGATCGCACCGTCGTAGGTGGATGGCGGCAGGGCATGGATCTCGTCCCATGTCCATGTCGTGGGCTGCTCGACGAGGCCTTCCACGCGGAACGTCCACGTCTCGGTGGACAGCCGTGGCGTGACCTCGGCGCTGAGCACGGGCCAGTCGTTGCCGGCGTCGTACTGGCCGGGGGGCAGTCGCGGGTCGCGCTCGGCGCGACCTCGTCCGAAGAACCCTCTCGTCGCTCTGGCCATCCGCCGAGCGTAGGCCGCAGAGTTTCGGGTTTCGTTCGCGTCTCGTTCGGGTGCTGTGAGGAGCGCCGCTCAAGGTGGGCGCCATGATCACCACGCGACCGCACCGCCCGCGGCGAGCTCTGATCGGAGCGACCATCAGCGGGATCTTCCTGCTCGCTGCCTGCGGCGGCGACGACAACAACGAGCCTGCTCCGGCCAACACGACCGAGGAGTCGATGACGGAGGACACCACCGAGGACTCGATGATGGAAGACACCACCGAGGACTCGATGATGGAGGAGGAGATGACGGAGACCACGCCGGCTCCCTGAGACGGCGCGCCGCGGCCGCGCCTCGCTTCGTTCGCCTGCGCCGACGGCCCCGCCGTAGCCTCAGCGGGATGTCAGGGATCGTCAGCTATGGGGCCTACCTGCCGTTCTGGCGGCTCCGCCGGGAGGACATCGCCGGGGCACTCGGCACGGGGGGCGGCAAGGGCACGCGAAGCGTCGCCAGCTACGACGAGGACACCACCTCGATGGGTGTCGAGGCCGCCCGGCTCGCGCTCGGGGCGACGCCCGCCGGAACGTCCCCGAACGACGTGCTGTTCGCGACGACGGCGCCGGCGTATGCCGACAAGACGAACGCCACGGCCATCCACGCCGCGCTCGCCCTTCCGTCGCACGTCGGCGCCTACGACATGGTCGGCGCCGTGCGGTCGAACACGGCGGCCTGCACGCTGGCGGATCGCCTCGGCGGTCTCGCCGTGCTGGCCGACATCCGCACCGGTCTTCCCGGTGGCGCCGACGAGTCGGCCGGCGGCGATGCGGCCGTTGCGTTCCTGTTCGGCGACGGCCCGGGCGTGTTGGCCGAGACGATCGGCGGAGCGAGCGCCAGTGGCGAGTTCCTCGACCGGTGGCGGGCGCCGGGCGAGGCGTCGTCGAAGCAGTGGGAGGAGCGCTTCGGCGAGTTCGCCTACGCCCCGCTGGTGGACGAGGCGGTGACGGCCGCGCTCAAGTCGGCGGGTATCGGCGCAGACGACGTCGACCACGCCATCGTCACGGGACTGGCGACCCGGGCCGTCAACGCCGCCCGCCGGGCCATCGGCTTCCGACCCGACACGCTGGGCGACGACCTCTCGGCCACCGTCGGCAACACGGGCACCGCCCACGCCGGGCTGCTGCTGGCCGACGCGCTCGACCGCGCCGCGCCGGGCAAGATCATCGCCCTCGTGCAGCTCGCCGATGGTGTCGACGTGTGGCTGCTGCGAACGACTGAGGCCCTGGCCACGGGCCGGCCCGAGCGCACCGTCGCTGACGCTGTCGCCGCCGGTCGCGGCGAGCTGTCGTACGCCCAGTTCCTGACCTGGCGGGGGTTCTTGCCGCGCGAGCCACCGCGCCGTCCGGAGCCGGAGCGACCGGCGGCACCCCCCAGCTTGCGGACCGACGAGTGGAAGTACGCCTTCATCGGCAGCCGCGACGAGCGCGGCTTCGTCCACCTGCCGCCGTCGCGGGTCAGCATGGGGTCGGGCGAGATCGACCGCATGGAGCCGGTCCGCATGGCCGACGTCCCGGCGACGATCGCCACCTTCACCGTCGACCGCCTGGCCTACAGCCTCAGCCCGCCCGTCGTGTCGGCGGTCATCGACTTCGATGGCGGAGGTCGGTTCCAGTGCGAGCTGACCGACGTCGATCCGGCCGCCGTGGCGATCGGCGACCGTGTCGGGATGACGTTCCGCCGGCTGTTCACCAGCGGCGGGGTCCACAACTACTTCTGGAAAGCGAGGCCGCTGGCGGCCGAGCGCACTGACGACGCACGACCATCGTTCGACGCAAAGGAGCACTGAGATGGCATCACACGGCATCCGAGATTCGGTCGCCATCGTCGGCATGGGCTGCACGACGTTCGGCGAGCACTGGGACCGCTCGACCGACGACCTGCTCATCGACGCATCGACGGATGCGCTGCGCTCGGCCGGCGTGGCCCTCGACGACGTCGACGCCTTCTGGCTCGGCACGATGGGCTCGGGGCTGTCGGGCCTCACGCTGAGCCGACCGCTGAAGATCGACCACAAGCCGGTCACCCACGTCGAGAACTACTGCGCCACCGGGTCGGAGGCGTTCCGTAACGCCTGCTACGCCGTCGCCTCCGGCGCGTACGACATGGCGATGGCGATCGGCGTCGAGAAGCTCAAGGACTCGGGCTACTCCGGCCTCGTCACGACGGCGCCCGCCAACGACGGCACCGGCGCCACCGTGACCGCGCCGGCCTCGTTCAGCCTGCTGGCCCCTGCCTATGCCAAGAAGTACGGCGTCGACGCCGACGAGATGAAGGCGGTGATGACACGCATCGCCTGGAAGAACCACCGCAACGGTGCCTTGAACCCGCGCGCACAGTTCCGCAAGGAGGTGCCCAAGGAGACCATCTCGTGCAGTCCGTTGGTCGCCGGGCCGCTCGGCATCTTCGACTGCTCCGGCGTCAGCGACGGGTCGGCGGCGGCGATCATCGTGCGCAGTGAGGACGCGACCCGCTACTCGGACCACCCGCTGTACGTCAAGGCGCTGTCGTTCATCGCCGGTCCGGCGGCCGGACCGATCGACCCCAGCTACGACTACACGACGTTCACGGAGGTCGTCCGCAGCGCCGAGGACGCCTACGCCCAGGCCGGCATCGAGGATCCCCGTGCCGAGCTGGCGATGGCCGAGGTGCACGACTGCTTCACCCCGACCGAGCTGGTCCTGATGGAGGACCTCGGGTTCGCCGAGCGCGGCTTCGCCTGGAAGGAGGTGCTGGCCGGGACGTACGACCTCGACGGCGAGCTGCCGGTCAACCCGGACGGCGGCCTGAAGTCCTTCGGCCACCCGATCGGCGCTTCCGGGCTGCGCATGCTGTTCGAGTGCTGGACGCAGCTGCGCGGCGAAGCCGGCGACCGCCAGATCCCCAGCGGCGCCAAGCGCAAGGCGCTGACCCACAACCTCGGCGGGGCCCCCGGCGCCTGCGTCAGCTTCGTCTCCGTCGTTGGCGACCAACGCGACTGAGCGCCGCCTTCGTGCGGTCTCGCGGGATCTCTAGGCTGGCGGGGTGGGCGAGCCACTCGATCGGGACGTTGTCACCCGGGTGCTCCGGCGGGCCAGCGAGCTGGCCGACGACGGCGCCCGTCCCGTCGACGGCATCGACGAGGAGGCGCTCGTCGAGGCCGCCGACGAGGTCGGCATCCCCGTGGATGCGGTTCGGCGGGCGATCGCCGTCGAGCGCCTCGGCCCGGCCCCCAGCGGACGTCTCGGTGATGTCGTGCTCGGCCGGTCGATCGTCGTCGTCGATGCCGAGCTGCCGGGACCTGCGCGTGCCGCGATGGCCCGCCTCGACGCCTCGCTGGTCGCTGGCCATCACCTGCGACGGGAGCGGCGGCGAGAGGGTCGGGCCGAATGGGCCAAGCGCACAGGCATCGTCGGGACGTCGATCCGCACCGTGCGCTCGGCCCTCGGCGACCGCCGGCTGGGCCGGGTGAGCCGCGTTGCGGCGACGGTGCGCGACACCGGCGCCGGGTCGTGCGTCGTGCGCATCGAGGCCGATCGCTCCGCCGACCGGCGGACGATCGCCGGCGAAGGCGCCGCCGTCACCGCCCTCGGTTTCGTCGTCGTCCTCGTCGGTGCCGTGGCAGCCGCACCCGCCATGTTGCTGGCGGCGCCCGTTGCCGTGTTGGCCGGCGTCGGCGTGGCATCGCGGGGGCGCGGGCGGGCCAGCCGCATCGAGCACGACGTGCAACTCGTGTTGGAGGCCGTCGATCAGGGCGATCGCCCGGGACGGTTGGGCGCCGGCGCCATGCGGCGCGCCGTCGGGCGCTGATCTCAGCGCAGCCGGCGGAGCACCTCGTCGTGGAGGTGCCCGTTCGTGCTGATCGCTGTCCCGCTCGAGTGCGTCGCCACGCCGTGGCGGTCGCTGAACGTGCCGCCGGCCTCCTCCACGAGCAGGCGCACCGCGGCGACGTCGTACGTCGCCACCCCCACGGCGTCCACGGCCACGTCGAGCGCCCCTTGGGCGACGAGCGCGTGCTGCCAGAAGTCGCCGAAGCCGCGGGCCCGCCGTGCCTCCTGGGCCAACCCGACGAGCGCCGGGGTGAGGCCGAGCGCGTCCCAGCCGTCGCTGAACGTGATGCTGACCTGGGCGTCGGCGAGGATCGAGACGTCCGACACCCGGCACCGGCGACCGTCGACGAACGCGCCGGCGGCGCGCGACGCCCACCAACGACGGCCGAGCGCCGGAGCCGACACGACGCCGACGACCACGTCGTCGCCGTGGGCCAGGGCGATCAGCGTGGCCCACACTGGGATGCCGCGCACGTAGCCCGACGTCCCGTCGATCGGATCGATGAGCCACTGCCACGGCGAGTCGGGGGCACCGGCGCCGCCGAACTCCTCTCCGAGCAGTCGATGGTCCGGCCGCGCTGCCACGAGCCGGGCGGCGATCGCCGCCTCAGCGGCCCGATCGATCTCGGTGACCTCGGTGCGGTCGGCCTTGCGGGCGACGCTGAAGTCGCCAGCATCGAACGGTGGCCGGGTGATCGCGTCGGCCGTGTCGGCCAGCGCCAGCGCCAGCGCCAGCTCGTCCTGCAGTGTCGGCGCGTCGTCCGTCACCACGCCGCGCTGACCAGCTCGAGCGTGCGGATCCGTTCGGCGATCCCGTGCGTCATCGTCGACAGCATGATCTCGTCGGCCTGCGTGCGATCGGCCAGCTGGCGCAGCGCGGTGATGACCTGGTCGGGATCCCCGACGATGCGGTTCGACGGCATCCTGCTGGCCGTCGGGAGGTCCGGATCGTCGGCGGCTTCGTCGGGGGACAGGAGGGCGACCGCCCGGCCGGTGCGGATGCCGAGCACGGCGAGCCGACCCGGACCCGCGAGGTACTCCGCCTCCTCGGCGCTGTCGGCGGCGAGCACGCTGGCGGCGACGATGGTGTAGGGGGCATCGAGCGACGGTGATGGTCGGAAGCCCTCGCGGTACCAGGTGACCGCCTCCAGCGTGCCACCGAGGTCGAAGTGGTGGGCGAAGGCGAAGCCGAGCCCCAGTTGCCCGGCCACCTGCGCCGAGTAGCCGCTCGAGCCGAGCAGCATGATCTCCGGTCGCGAGGTCGCCACCGGTGTGGCCCGGAACCGCTCCCACGCACCGTGCTCGATGCGCGGATCGCCCAGCATGCCCATCACGTCGAGCAGGTCGCGCGGGAAGTCGTCGGCGCCCAGCGCATCGGGTGATCGGCGCAGCGCGGCGGCGGTGGCGGGATCGGTGCCGGGCGCCCGACCGATACCGAGATCGATGCGGCCAGGGTGCAGGGCCTCGAGCATGGCGAACTGCTCGGCGACGACGAGCGGGGGGTGGTTCGGCAGCATCACGCCACCGGAGCCGATGCGGATGCGGTCCGTCGACGCGGCGAGGTGGGCGATGAGGACCGAGGGCGCCGTGCTGGCGACCATCGGCATGTTGTGGTGCTCGGCGACCCAGAAGCGGTGATAGCCGAGCGCCTCGGCCCGCTGGGCCAGCGTCGTCGTCTCCGTCAGCGCGTCGGCCGACGTCGTACCGGTGCCGACGAGGGCGAGGTCGAGGACGGAGCGCCGGACCATCGTGCCCTCAGGACAGTCGTCGAATGGCCGCCAGGATGCCGTCGGCGTCGAGGCCGAGCCGGTTGAGGATCTGCTCGGGCCGTTCGGCGTGGGGGAGGAAGCGGGTCGGCAGCCCGAGGACGTCCACCGGGACCTCCGGGGCGAGCGCGCCGATGCGGTCGGCCATCATCATGCCGATCCCACCGTCACGGATGCCATCCTCGATCGTCACCACGGCGCGGTGTCGCGAGGCGTCCTGCAACATGTCGTCGTCGAGCGGTGTGCAGCAGCGAACGTCCCACAGGGTGACGTCGTCGCCGTCGGCGTGCAGGCACTCGGCCGCCTTCTCGGCCGCCGTGACGAGCTTGCCGACGGCCAGGACGCAGACCGCCCGGTCGGGCGCCTCGGCGGCAGCGACCCGGCGGGCGCGCATCCCGACCCCGACCTCGTGCTCGCTGACGTGGTGGGCCTGGCCCCGCGGGTAGCGGATGGCCACCGGACCGTCGTCGGCGAGCGCCATGGCGTCGTGCAGCATCTGGTGCAGCTCCTCGGCGCTCGAAGGAGCGAGCACCCGCATCCCTGGGACGCGGGTCAGCATCGCCAGGTCGTGGACGCCGTGGTGGCTCGGCCCGTCGGGGCCGGTGATGCCGGCGCGGTCGAGGCAGAACACGACGGGCAGGCGGTGCAGCGCGACGTCGTAGACGACCTGGTCCCAGGCCCGGTTGAGGAACGTCGAGTAGATCGCCACGACTGGTCGCAGGCCGCCCATTGCCATCCCGGCGGCACCGGTGACGGCGTGCTGCTCGGCGATGCCGACGTCGAAGAACCGGTCGGGGAAGCGGTCCTGGAAGGGCAGCAGACCCTGTCGGCCCCGGCATCGCGGCGGTGATCGCCACGACGCGTGGATCGGCCTCGGCCTCCTTGATGATGGCGTCGGCGAACACCTGCGTGTACCCGGTCGGCACGGCCTTCGGCGGGCCGGTCAGCGGGTCGAAGACGGGCGCATCGTGGAGATGCTTCTCGTCATCGTCCTCCGCTGGCGGGTAGCCGCGACCCTTCTGGGTCAGGACGTGGACGACGATCGGTCCCTCGACGGACAGCTCGATGGCGTTGCGCAGGGCGAGCTCCAGCTCGGCGATGTCGTGACCGTCGAACGGGCCGACATAGCGGACGCCGAGGGACTCGAAGAACGACGGTGGCTGGAGGAACTCGCGCACGGCGGCCTTGAACGCTTCGACGGCCCGTTCGGCGGGCGTGCCGACGACGGGCACGTCGCGGAGGAAGCCCTCCAGCTTGCGCTGGCGGCGCACGTACACCGGGTTGAGCCGGATGCTGGTGAGGGCATGCGAGAGCCGCTCACCGATCCGGGACGTCAGCGTCTCGTGCTCCTCGCTCGACGGGTTCCGCCACGCCGGGTCGCGGGGTGGTGAGGTTGGACACCGTCGGCGCATAGCTGCGGCCGTTGTCGTTGAGCACGACGATGACGCGGCGCTTGCCGTGGCCGAGGTTGTTGAGCGCCTCGTAGGCCATTCCGCCGGTCATCGAGCCGTCGCCGATCACGGCGACGATGTGACGGTGCGGGTCGCGCCCGCGTCGCGGGCGACGGCCATGCCGTAGGCGTAGGACAGGATCGTCGAGGCGTGGCTGTTCTCGACGTAGTCGTGGCGGCTCTCCTCACGGGACGGATAACCAGAGAGGCCGTGCTCCTGGCGCAGGTGGGCGAACCCGCTCTGGCGCCCGGTCACCAGCTTGTGGACGTAGGCCTGGTGACCGGTGTCCCACAGGATGGCGTCCGTCGGTGACTCGAAAACCCGGTGCAGCGCCAGTGTGAGCTCGACGGCACCGAGGTTGGACCCGAGGTGGCCACCCGTCTCGGCGACGGCGGCGACGATGAAGTCGCGGAGCTCGCCGCACAGCTCGGCGAGCTCGTCGTGGGAGAGGGCCCGAAGGTCGGCCGGCTCACGGATGCCTTCGAGCCACATCGGGGCAGGACGTTATCGGGTCCGCGGGACGCCGGCCGGTGCAAGCCGGCGACGGCCTCCCCGGCGGACTTCATCGGCCGCCGTCGTTAGCGTGCGGGTCCATGACTCAGATCGAGGGACATGCGGGCGAGCAGGCGGTGGCCGCGCTGCGGGCGTTCGGCGTCGACGTCATGTTCACGCTCAACGGTGGGCACATCTGGCCGTTCTACGAAGCCGCCCGCAACCAGGGCGTGCGCGTCGTCGACACGCGTCACGAGCAGTCGGCGACGTTTGCCGCCGAAGCGTGGGCCAAGCTGACTCGCCGGCCCGGGGTCGCCGCGTTGACGGCCGGTCCGGGCATCACCAACGGCGTGTCGGCCGTGACCTCGGCGTGGTTCAACGGCTCACCGATCGTCGTGCTCGGTGGTCGCGCGCCGCAGCGACGGTGGGGTTCCGGCTCGCTGCAGGAGCTCGACCACGTCCCGATCCTGGCCACGATCACGAAGTGGTCGACCACGCTGACCGACCCGACGAAGGCGGGCGTGACGGTGCACGAGGCGGCTTCCTTGGCCACGCGACCCCACAGGGGGCCGGTGTTCGTCGACTTCCCGCTCGACGTGTTCGGGCCGTCGGCCGGCGACGTGCCAGCAGTCGAGGCGTCGGCGGGACGGGGAACGCAACCCGATCCGGACGACGTCGCCCGGTTGGCCGCGCTGCTCGCCAGTGCCGAGCGGCCGGCCTTCATCGTCGGCAGCGACGTGTACTGGGCAGGGGCATGGGGCGAGCTGGCCGCCGCCGTGGAGCACTGGCGTGTACCGGTGTTCACGAACGGCCTCGGCCGCGGCACCCTGCCGGCCGATCACGAGCTGGCCTTCCTGCGCACGCGAGGCGTGCTCAAGCAGCGCGCCGACGTCGTGGTCGTGCTCGGCACGGCACTCGACTTCCGTCTCGGCTTCGGCCGGTTCGGTGAGGCCACCGTCGCCCATGTCGTCGACGCCGAGTCGCAGCGCGCCGGCCACGCCGACGCGCCGACCGTCGTCGGCGACATCGCCGCAACGTTGCGGGCGCTCGCCGACCACGCCGGCCCGCGCAGCAGCCACGAGGAGTGGATCACGGAGCTGCGCCACGCCGAGGACGCCGCCCGGGCGGTCGAAGGGCCGGTGCTGGCGGCGAGCGACGATCCGATCAAGCCGAGCCGGATCTACGGCGAGCTGCGCCGGCGCCTGGCGCGTGACGCCGTCGTCATCTGCGACGGCGGCGACTTCGCCTCGTACGCCGGCAAGTACATCGAGGTGTACGAGCCCGGATGCTGGCTCGACACTGGGCCGTACGGGTGTCTCGGCAACGGCATGGGTTACGCCATCGCCGCCCGCCTCGCCCGGCCGGAGGCCCAGATCGTCGCCCTGCTCGGCGACGGCGCCGCCGGGTTCAGCCTGATGGACGTCGACTCGCTCGTCCGCCATCGCCTGCCCGTCGTGCTCGTCGTGGGCAACAACGGGATGTGGGGGTTGGAGAAGCATCCGATGCAAGCCATCTATGGCTGGGACCTGGCGTGCGATCTACAACCCGGCTGCCGCTACGACGACGTCGTGCGGGCCCTCGGCGGCGGCGGGGAGACGGTCACGTACCCCGAGGAGATCGGCCCGGCCCTCGATCGCGCGTTTGCCAGCGGCGTGCCCTATCTGGTCAACGTCATCACCGACCCCGCCGACGTCTACCCCCGATCGTCGCAACCTCGCCTGATCCGAGTGTTGGAGCGCATCCGAGTGCCAGAGGTGCTGGTTTGCGACGTCCAGCACTCGGACGGCCTCCAACACTCGGATCAGCTCGGTGTGACGTCGAGGCGGCCGGCGACCTCGCCGCGCAGCAACCGGACGACGAGCTGGCCGTTGTGCAGGCTCGCCTCGACGCCGCTGCCGAAGCCGACCGGCAGGTCGAGCTGGCGCTCGTAGCCGCCGTACTCCCACTCGTGCACGATGTAGTCGCGCGGGCCGGCGCTGCGGACGTGAGCCCAGAACCGCATGCAGGGCGGATCGCCGGGGTGCACCTCGACGCGCACGTCGTCCGGGGTCACGGCGGGCATCGGTGCGACCACGATGAGGGCCTCCTTGGCCTCGTACACGTTGACGGGCACGCTCTGCGGCGACATCACGGCTTCGGTGTCGGCGGTGGCACGAGCAACGACCTGATGGGACGGCGACATGCCGCGATCGTACCCCTGGCCGTCCGGCGCAATCCCCGGACCCGAGGCGTTCCGTCCCCCAGGGGGCGACGGAAACCCTCGGGAGCCGTGAAAGCCTCGGGTGGGTGGTCGCTGGCCCGGTCGAGGCTCAGGCGCCGCACTTGGTGAGGAAGTGGGCGACGTCGACGACGACGCGGACCACCTGTCCGACGGCGACGAGGCCGCGATCGTCGGACGCCGACACCGTGAACGTCAGCCGCCGGCCTTCGACGCGCTGCAGCAACGCCTCGGCCACGACGGTGGCACCGATGGGCGACGGCTGCAGGTGGTCGAGGCGCACCTTCATGCCGACCGTCGTGGTGCCGTCAACGAGCACGGCCGCAACCGCCCGACAGCTCGCCTCTTCGCACAGCGCGATGAGGCGCGGCGTCCCGAGGACGTCGACCGTCCCTGATCCGAGCGCCCGCGCCGTGTCGGATTCGCCGACCGTCATCTTCGCCTCGCCACGCAGCCCCGTCGCCAACGTCACCAAGGACCACGCTAACGGCCGGCGCTCCGCCGCACACAGATGCCCACCCGGGGCACCCCCGGGGCCGCCGCCGGCAGCACCGGTAGCGTGGCGACGTGATCGATCACGATGTCCTCGAACGGGTCCTGACCGCCGCGATGCGCTCCGGTGGGGAGTTCGCCGAGGTCTACGCCGAGGACAAGCGATCGACGTCGGCGGCGCTCGACGACGGTCGCATCGAACAGGTCACGAGCGGGCGCGATCGTGGCGCCGGCATCCGCGTCGTGGCCGGCGAAACGACCGGGTTCGCCCACACCAGCGACCTCAGCGAGGCCGGCCTGCGGACCGCTGCGGCGGCCGCCGCCGCCGCCGCACGGCGCGGCGATGGCGGAACCCACACGGTGGCGCTGACGCGTGCCGACGCCCCTCGCCACAACCACATCGAGCGTCCTCCCGACGACATCGCCAAGGTCGACAAGGTCGAGCTGCTGCGCCGCGTCGACGATGCTGCCCGTTCGGCCGGGGCGTCGATCGTGCAGGTGTCCGCCGGCTACGGCGACAGCCGCAAGCGCGTGCTCGTGGCCAACAGCGACGGGCTGCTGACCGACGACGAGGTCGTTCGCTGCCTGGTGCGCATCAGTGCTGTGGCCGACGGTGACACGGGCATGCAGACCGGCTTCCAATCGATGGGCCACACCGTCGGGTTCGAGATCTTCGACACCGTCGACGTCGAGGAACTGGCGCGCGACGCCGCCCGCCAAGCGGTGACCAAGCTCGGCGCCCGGCCCGCTCCTTCCGGCTCGATGCCGGTCGTCATCAAGCACGGCACCGGCGGCGTGCTCTTCCACGAGGCGTGCGGCCACGGGCTCGAAGCGGACCTCGTCGGCAAGGGCGCCAGCGTGTACCAGGGCAAGACGGGACAGGTCGTCGCATCGCCGCTCGTCACCGTTGTCGACGACGGCACGATGGCGGGGGAGTGGGGCACGCTCTCGATCGACGACGAAGGCCATCGGACGCAACGCAACGTCTTGATCCAGGACGGCGTCCTCACGGACTACATGTACGACTTCCTGCGATCCCGCAAGGAGGGTCGTGCCCCGAGCGGCAACGGTCGTCGGCAGAGCTACATGCACCTCCCGATGGTGCGCATGACCAACACGTTCGTCACCGACGGCGACACCGATCCAGACGAGATCGTCCGTTCCACCGAGCGCGGCGTGTACATCGCCAAGCTCGGTGGCGGACAGGTCGACACGGCCAGCGGCGACTTCGTGTTCGGTATGACCGAGGCCTACCTGATCGAGCACGGCGAGATCACCGAGCCGCTGCGCGAGGCCAACCTCATCGGCAACGGCCCGCAGGCGCTCCGTGACATCGACGTGCTCGGCAACGACTTCGCCATGGGCAGTCCGGGCACATGTGGCAAGGACGGCCAGGGCGTGCCGGTCGGCACGGGTCAGCCGACGCTGCGGGTCGCCGCCCTGACGATCGGCGGGACCGCGGCGTGAGCAGCGGCACCGACGAGCTGCAGGCCCTCGCCGACAAGGTCGTCGCCCAGGCCGACGCCGGCGAGCAGATCGAGGCGTACGTGTCGCGCGGCGGCGACACGCAGGTGCGCGTGTACCAGGGGGAGGTCGAGCACTTCGTCTCGGCCCAGAACGAGGGCATCGGCGTGCGCGTCGATCCGCGACGGTCGTACAGGTTTCGCCTACGCCGGCACGCTCGACCCGGGCGCCGTCGACGAGGTGCTCGCCGAGGCCAGGGACAACGTCGTCTTCGGCACCGTCGACGACTGGGCCGGCCTGGCCGAGCCCGATGGCGTCGAGCGCACGCCCCAGGAGTTGTGGAACGAGGCCCTCGCCGACTTCCCGACGGAGCAGAAGATCGAGCTGGCCAAGGAGCTCGAGCGACTGACGTTGGGCGCCGACGCCCGCGTGCGGGTGGACGACGCCAACTACGCCGACGCCTGGGGCGAGGTCGCCGTCGCCACCACCACGGGCATTCGCGAGGCCGGTCGCGAGAACGGGTGCTACGTCAGCGTCAGCAGCCTTGCTGACGACGGCGACGAGACGCAGACCGGCTTCGGGTTCAGCGTGGCGCGCGAGCCGAGTGGCTTCGACGTCGCCAAGGCGGCGCGAGAGGCCGCCGATCGCGCCACCCGACTCCTTGGCGCGACGAAGCCACCGAGCAAGCGACTGACGATCGTCCTCGACCCGTTCGTCACGGCGCAGTTCCTCGGCGTCGTCTCGTCGACGCTGAACGGCGAGAGCGTCGTCAAGGGCCGCAGCCTCTTCCGTGACCGCCTCGGCGAGGCCGTCGCGTCGGAACTGGTGACCCTCGTCGACGACCCGACGAACCCGTCGGCGTACACGGCCACCGACGTCGACGGCGAGGGGCTGGCGGCGCGACGCAACGTGCTGATCGACGGCGGGACGCTGCGCCAGTTCGTGCACAGCAGCTACTCGGCGCGCCGAGCGGGCACGGTGTCCACGGGCAATGCGATCCGGGGCGGGTTCGCCGGCACACCCGGCGTCGGATGCCTGGCTCTGCAGCTGCAGCCTGGGCAGCGGTCACAGGCCGAGCTGGTCGCCGACGTCGACGACGGCCTGCTCGTGCAATCGGTCGCCGGCATGCACTCCGGCGTCAACCCGATCAGCGGCGACTTCTCGACCGGGGCCTCTGGGATGCTGATCACCGACGGCACGATCGGCCGGCCAGTACGTGAGCTGACGATCGCCTCGACGCTGCAGCGGATGCTGCTCGACATCGTGGAGATCGGCGGCGACGTCGACTGGCTCCCCATGCGGGCGGCCGGGGTCAGCCTGGTCATCCGCGACGTGATGATGAGCGGCGCCTGACGTCATTCGGTTCGGAGCTGGATCACCTGCCAGCCAGACCGGTCCCACAGCACGATGCGGTCGTCGACCGTCCAGGTCAACCGCCGCAGTCGGGTGCACCTCGGCGAGCTCGACGGCGGTGCCGCCTACTGGATCCCAGATCGTGAGCACGCCGTCGGCCGGGTCCGCGCTGGCCACCGCCGCGACGAGGTCTCCGTCCGGGGACACGACGGCGGCAGTGGCGTCGAAGTCCGACAAGACCGGCGGGTCGTCCACGCGCAGGTAGGCCACCGGACCTCGGGCGTCGGCGCCGGTCTGCAGGTCGGCCGTCGGCACGGCGACGGCGTGGCGATCCACACTGCTGTCGCCGACGATGCCGCCGTACCCGGCGAAGTCGAGCACCACACGCGTCTCGCCGGTCGAGTCGACGGCCAGCAGCTCGCTGCGCCCGTCCAGGACACGGTGCACGAGCAGCGCGTCGCCGAGCGGTACGGTCCACGCTCCGACTTCACCGATCTCCAGGTCGATGGCGGCGCCCGCGCCCTCGGCGTCCGACGTGGCCGTCGCCAGCTGGACCCGCTGGCGGCCGTCGGGAGCGAAGCCGCCGGTGAGACGGACGAAGGCGACCGTGTCCTCGTCGAGCCAGCTCGGGTACAGATCGACGAACCCTTCGGAGGCCTCGTCCGTGCCGTCGTCGGTGACGTTGGAGACCGTGCCGGCAGCGACGTCGAGCACGGACACGTCGGCGTCCAGCAACATCCGTCGGCTGCGCACGCTGGCTGAGGAGGCGGCTCGCCCGCCATCCGGTGACCAGCGCACGGGCTCGAGCTGGTCGAGCTGCAGGTCGACGCAGGGCCCCTCCCGGCCGTCCAGCTCGACGACGCAGGTCGAGTCCCCGCGCGAGACGAGTGCCTGCCCCAGCGGCGACACACTGACGACCGTGCCCTCCGGGTCCACCCGATCCAGCACCTCGACGCTCATGGATTCGAGCTCCGTCGACCGTCCGCCGTCGCCATCGCCGCAGGCGGCGGTCAGCGCCACGAGCACCTCGGCGAGGACGACCGCGCCGCGGGTCACGCGCCGATACCGCCGGGAACGATAGAACCTCGGATCGTGCCCATCCTGCATGCCGTCGTGCTCGGCCTCGTCCAGGGTTTCTCCGAGTTCCTCCCCATCTCGTCGAGCGGCCACCTGCTGCTGGTGCCGTGGCTGTTCGGTTGGGACGACTTCGACTCGGAGTCGACGGAGAAGGCGTTCGACGTTGCCCTGCACATCGGCACGGTCTTCGCCGCCATCGCCTACTTCCGTCATGACCTCGCGATCTACGTCCGTGAGGGTTGGCGGGTGCTCGTCGACCGCCGGCGCCCGGCCACCACTGAAGGTCGCGTGGCGTGGTTGCTGCTCCTGTCGACCGTGCCGGCGGCGCTCGTCGGCGCGGTGTTGGAGAGCCAGATCGACGAGGGCCTCGGGACGCCGACGATCATCGCCGTGTCGCTGATCCTCGGCGGGTTGCTGCTGGCGGTGGCCGATCGCATGTCGGGGCGGCGCACCGTCGAGGACTACGGCGTCCGCGACGCGCTGGTCGTCGGCGCGGCACAGGCGTTGGCGCTCAACCCCGGCACGTCGCGCTCGGGGATCACGATCACGGCCAACCGGTTCCTGCGCTTCGATCGCGACAGCGCAGCTCGGATCAGCTTCCTGATGATGATCCCGGTGACCGCCGGAGCCGTCTTGCTCAAGGGTTTCCGTCTGGCCGGCGACGGGATCCCAGAGGGCTTGCTCGTGCCGATGCTCGTCGGCATCGTGACGTCGGGCATCGCCGGCTGGATCGCCGTGTGGGGGACCCTGAAGCTCGTGCGCACGCATAGCTTCATGCCGTTCGTGATCTACCGGGTGGCGCTGGGTGTGGCGGTCCTGGTGGTCGTGGCGGCCGGCTGGCGGGACTGACCGGTTCATGGCACCAGCAGGAGGGTGAGCTCGCCGGCGGCACCGGCCGCGGCGACGTGGGCGGCCTCCGCCGCTGGCACGGCGACGATGACGGCGTCCCCGGAATGGCCGACGACCACCCCGTCACTGGCCAGCACGACGCCGCCGCTCGCCGCCGCGACGCGGTCGCCGACCGCCGAACCCGAGGGCACCGCCTCGGCGACGGCGACGCCGCGCCAGCCCTCTGGGATCAAGGAGACCGGCGCTGCGCCGGCGGCCACGTCGGTGTCGACGAGCACCTCTCCGGCGACGACGTGCTGGCGGGCGACGGCGCCGGATGCCGCCGCGACGAGCGCTCGGCCGGGGATCGTCGGGCCGGGCCGCGGGCGCGGCGCGGTGCGGCCGGCGAGTGGCTGTCCCGGCGCGATGTCGACCGTGGCGACGATGACCTGGCGGGTGGCGCCCCACGAGCGGCGGGCTTCGTCGACGCCGGCCACGGCGTCCGCCGTCACCAGCGCGGCGCCGGAGGCGATGGCGACGACGACCGCCCAATAGAGCCAGGGGCGGCGAGCGAACACGTGGCGAACGCGAGCCACGGGGTGCATGGGGATCCTCCGGATCGCTGGAACGATTCGGGGGATGTCGGTGGACGCACCTTATCGCCTTGGGCGCGGGGTCAGGCGTCAGACGAGCTGCTCGAACCGCCGGACGACGACGAGGAGGACGAGGAGGAGGATGAGGCCGAGTCGGACTTTGCCGCCCCGCTCGAGGACGAGCCACCGTCGGATGATGTGCTGGACGACGACCCCGTCGACGAGGCCGTCCGGGACGACGAGCCGCGGCTGTCGGTCTTGTAGAAGCCGCCACCCTTGAACGTGATGCCGACGGGGGTGAAGACCTTCTTGACCGGCATCACGGTGCCCGTCTCGGGATGGGGCGCCTCCGTCAGGGCGTTGTCGGCGAACGACTGTTGGACCTCGATCGTCTCACCCGTCTCGACGAACCTGTAGACGTACGTCGGCATCGAACGCCAGAGGCTATCGGGCTGCCGCGCGGTGGTGGGCCAGCGGCCACCACGGGATCGAGCATGACACCCGGTCCCCGGTCGCTTCGGCCCCCGACCGCAGCGAGCATGAGGTTTCCCGTCGAGCGCCAGCGAGACACGGCGCCGCTTCGGCGCTAGCCGTGACCGCTTCGCCCCCCGACCGCAGCGAGCATGAGGGTTCCCGTCGAGCGCCAGCGAGACACGGCGCCGCTTCGGCGCTAGCCGTGACCGCTTGGCCCCCCGACCGCAGCGAGCATGAGGGTTCCCGTCGAGCGCCAGCGAGACACGGCGCCGCTTCGGCGCTAGCCGTGACCGCTTCGCCCCCCGACCGCAGCGAGCATGAGGGTTCCCGTCGAGCGCCAGCGAGACACGGCGCCGCTTCGGCGCTGGCCGTGACCGCTTCGGCCCCCGACCGCAGCGACCATGAGGGTTCCCGTCGAGCGCCAGCGAGACACGGCGCCGCTTCGGCGCTGGCCGTGACCGCTTCGCCCCCCGACCGCAGCGAGCATGAGGGTTCCCGTCGAGCGCCAGCGAGACACGGCGCCGCTTCGGCGCCCACTCAGTATGGTTCGGCCTCATGCAGGTCCGCAGTGCCGTGATCCCCGCGGCCGGTCTGGGCACCCGGTTCCTTCCCGCTTCCAAGGCGGTGCCCAAGGAGCTGCTGCCGATCGGCGACACCCCCACACTCCAGCTGGTCATCGACGAGGCGTTGGGCGCTGGCATCGACCACATCGTGATCGTCAGCAGCAGGAGCAAGCCGGCCATCGAGGCGTACTTCGAGCCGGCGCCCGAGATCGTCAGCGTGCTGGAGGCCAGCGGCAAGATGGAGCTCGCCGAACGGGTGCGCTCGATCGGCGCCGACTGGCGGGTGACGATCGTGTACCAGGACGAGGCGCGCGGCCTCGGCCACGCCGTGGGGTGCGCCCGAGACGCGATCGGCGACGAGCCGTTCGCCGTGCTGCTCCCCGACGAGGTGATGGGAAACTCGTCGTTGCTGGCCCACATGAACGGTGTCTGCGCCCGCACCGGCGGCAGCGTGGTGGCGCTCAAGGAGGTGCCCCACGAGGAGGTCGGCCGGTATGGCGTGATCGCCCCGATCGGGCCGGTGGACAGCGATGGCGTCGTGCCGATCGGTGACATGGTCGAGAAGCCGCCGATCGACGAGGCGCCGAGCGACCTCATCATCATCGGTCGATACGTTCTGACACCCGACGTGTTCGACGAGATCGCCACCGGCCGAGTCGGCGCGCTCGGGGAGATCCAGCTCACCGATGCGCTGCGGGCCCAGGCCCACCGTTCGCCGTTCCACGGCGTCGTCAGCACGATCGACCGCTTCGACACGGGGACGCCCCTCGGGTTCCTCACCGCCGCCATCGAGTTGATGCTGCGCGACCCGAAGAACGGCCCC
Organism: uncultured Acidimicrobiia bacterium; assembly: GCA_963719775.1. Lineage (GTDB taxonomy): Bacteria > Actinomycetota > Acidimicrobiia > Acidimicrobiales > Ilumatobacteraceae > JALZMG01. The sequence goes on along the minus strand of CAVRCY010000012.1, from coordinate 125,949 downwards.
GAGCTGCGCGGGTTCCTCGAGGGCCTCGTGACGACGAGGTAGCCCCGGCGCGGCGAACGCACCCGCTCGATACGGTGGCCGGATGATCGATCTGGAGGACGCCCAGCGGATCGTGCTCACCGCCTGCGCGCCGCTCGCCCCCGTCACCGTCCCGGCCAGCGAGGCGATTCTCCGGGTCTTGGCCGACGACGTCGTCGCCGGCGAGGACGTGCCGCCGTTCGCCAACTCGGCCGTCGATGGTTACGCCGTCGTGGCCGCCGACGTCGCCGAGCCGCCGGTCGAGCTGCGCGTGGTCGGTGAGACGGCAGCTGGTGCGGCGCCGTTCGACGGCGTCGTGACCCGCGGCGAGGCGGTGCGGGTGATGACCGGCGCGCCGTTGCCGCGCGGCGTCGACGCCGTCGCCATGGTGGAGGACAGCGAGCGCATCGACGGGGGCGGTGTGCGGCTGTCGCGCCCGTTGCGCGCCGGCGCCGCCGTGCGGGGCGTCGGCGACGATGTGCGGCGCGGCGAGACGGTGTTCGCCGCCGGCACGGTCGTCACGCCGGCCGTGGCCGGTGTGCTGGCCAGCATCAACGCCGGCCGTGTGCGCATCGTGCCGGCGGCACGGGTGGCCGTGCTGTCGACCGGCGACGAGCTCGTCAGCGACGGCTCGCCGCTGCGCCCCGGCCAGATCCGCGAGAGCAACGCCACGATGCTGGCGCCGCTGCTGGCCGAGGCCGGGTGTCACGTCGACCACCGGGGCGTCGTCCCCGACGACGAGGACGCCTTGGAGGCAGTGCTGCGCGACGTGGCGAAGACGAACGACGCGATCGTCACGAGCGGCGGCGTGAGCATGGGCGAGTACGACGTCGTCAAGGCCATCCTCGGGCGCATCGCCGACGTGCAGTGGATGCAGATCGCCATCAAGCCGGCCAAGCCGTTCGCCTTCGGCACCCTCGATGGCACCCCGATCTTCGGCCTGCCGGGCAACCCGGTCAGCTCGCTGATCAGCTTCGAGCTGCTGGCCCGCCCGGCGCTCCGGCGCATGATGGGCCACCGGCGTTTGGCGCGGACGAGTGTGGTCGGCCTGACGGATGCCGATCTGCGCCGCCAGCCCGACGGCAAGGTCCACTTCGTCCGCGTCATCGGCAACTTCGCCGACGACGGCCGCTACCACGTCGCGCCGGTGGCCGCCCAGGGCAGCCACCAGCTGGCGGCCACGGCGCTGGCCGACGCCCTCGTGGTGCTCCCGGACGGAGACGGGGTCGACGCTGGTTCCGAGGTGGCGGTGCTCATGCTCGCCGGCTGAGCCCGGTTCGACCATGCCATCGACGCCCTCCGGCCCGTACGATGGGGGGCCATGGGTGCCGTCGATCTCGTCGACCCGTTCGGCCGAGTGATCCGCGACCTGCGCATCTCGGTGACGGACCGGTGCAACTTCCGGTGCACCTACTGCATGCCCGAGGAAGGCATGACGTGGCTCCCCCGCAGTGACGTACTGACGTTCGAGGAGATCGAGCGCCTGTCTCGGCTGATGGTCGAGCGCTATGGCGTCGATTCCATCCGTCTGACGGGTGGCGAACCGACCGTGCGGGCCCACCTCGTGGGGTTGGTCCAGCGCCTCGCCGCGCTGCGTACCGAGCACGGACCCATCGACCTCGCCATGACGACCAACGGCGCCACGTTGGGGTTGCTGGCCGGACCGCTGCGCAGGGCCGGGCTGCGGCGCATCAACATCAGCCTCGACTCGCTGGACCGCCGACGGTTCTTCGAGATGACCAGGCGCGACGAGCTGGAGCGGGTGCTCGACGGCATCGAGTCGGCGAAGGCCGCTGGCTTCGATCCCGTCAAGCTCAACACCGTCGTCCAGCGCGGCGTCAACGACGACGAGATCGTCGAACTCGCCACGTTCGGCCGCCAGCGCGGGGTCGAGGTGCGCTTCATCGAGTTCATGCCGCTCGACGCATCAGGTGGCTGGAACGATCACTCCGTCGTCGGCCAGGACGAGATCGTCGCCCGCATCGAGGCCGTGTACCCGCTCGAGCAGGTCCCGGCGCGGGGGGCCGCGCCGGCGGACCGCTGGCGCTACCTGGACGGCCACGGGACGGTCGGCGTGATCCCGAGCGTCACCAAGCCGTTCTGCGGCGACTGCGACCGGGTCCGGCTGACGGCCGACGGCCAGTTCCGGACATGCCTCTTCGCGACGGACGAGTTCGACCTGCGCAAGGCGATGCGCGCCGGCGAGACGGATGACGAGGTGGCCGACCGCATCGAGCGGGCCATCGGCACGAAATGGGCCGGCCACCGGATCAACCAGGTCGACTTCGTCCGGCCCCGACGCTCGATGTCTCAGATCGGTGGCTGACCCGTCGGCACCCACCAGCACGGCCGCCCGCCGCCACGTGGGAGACTAAGCGGATGAGCGAGCGAGTCTTCGAGCGAGCGAATCAGCATCACGGTCTTTTCGCTCACTGGTGCCACGTACGTTCGACCGAGTCGAAGCCGTCGCGTGACTTGGTGGCTCCCCAGTGAGCGAGCGAGTCTTCGAGCGAGCGAATCAGCATCACGGTCTTCTCGCTCATCGCCGAGTACCTGTTGCGCTCCTTGCTGGCGTCACCGCCCAGGGTGAGGTTCTGACATGAGCGATCTGTCGTTCACGCATCTGGATCCCCTGGGTCGCGCCCGGATGATCGACGTGACGCCGAAGGAACCGACCCATCGGCGGGCGCTGGCCCGCTGCAAGGTCATGATGCTCCCCGAGACGACGGCGGCCATCGCCAACCGGGAGGTCAAGAAGGGGGACGTCCTGGCCGTCGCTCGCGTCGCCGGCATCCAGGCGGCCAAGCGCACCTCGGACATGATCCCGCTGTGTCATCCCCTGCTCGTCGGCGCCGTTTCGGTGAACTTCGAGATCGGCGACGACTACGTGGCCGTCGAGGCGCACGTCGACACTGTGGATCGCACCGGCGTCGAGATGGAGGCGCTGCATGCCTGCGCAACGGCGGCGTTGACGATCTATGACATGTGCAAGTCGGCCGACCGGGGGATGGTCATCGGCGAGCTGGCGCTGTGGGAGAAGACCGGCGGGCGGACCGGCACGTACCGCCGTGAGTCGCTCGATGTGTCGGGCGACACGTCGGTCGTTGCCTCTCCGTCACGAAATGTCGTAGAATCGTAAAGAACGCCTGCCGGCCGGTTCCCGCCGACGGCATGAGCGCGTCATATCCGCAACCAAAGGGCGAAACCACTGATGGGTCAAGTGATCCTGCTCGTCGTAGCGGCCGCGTGGGCGGCGGTGCTGATTCCACCCCTGCTCCGCTCGAGGATCGAGAACCGCCCCAACTCGTCGGTCACGGACTTCCGCAACCAGCTCTCGAGCCTGCAGAAGGCGATGCCCTCCCGCGCCGTGACGATGCGATCGATGGCCCGCCCGCTGGCGCCGTCGCCGCTCAGCCGTCCGGCGGCCACGGGTCGACCGGTGCTGCGATCGGGGGTCCGGACCCACAACGGTGCGTCGGTGCGCTCCACCGCCCACGGTGCGCCGCGCCACGACGCCGTCCGGATGACCGACGCGTCGCTGCGTCCGCGCACTCACGGCACGCGCTCCGCGGCCGCCGAGTCGCGTCGGGTCCGTCCCGTCGTCGCCCGCCCGATCCCCGCCCGTGATGTCGTCAAGCGGCGCCGCGCCAACGTGCTGTTCGTCCTCGTGCTCGTGGCCTTCTGCGCGCTGTTCCTCGCTGCCACGACGAAGACCGACGCGCTCTACTACGTGTTCGGCGCGGCGTTCGTCGCCCTCTGTGGCTACGTCTACGTGCTCGGCCAGCGACGCCAGCGTGAGCTGGCGGTCGAGGCGCAGCTGCCGGAGCCGGTCCGGCTGGATCGCCGACCCACCGATCTCCGCCAGGACGAGCGATCCGCGCCGGTGCGCAGATCCTCCGTCCCCGTCCGGTCGGCGAGCCGTCGGCGTGAGCCGACGCGGGCCTCGCTGCACCGCCAGCCTGACCGCTGGTCGCACGCCGTCTGAGGGGCGACGCACGATTCCTCCGGGCTCGCTGGACGGGCATCGCTACACTGGGTCGATCGCGGGGCTGTAGCTCAGTTGGCAGAGCGCAACAATCGCACTGTTGAGGCCAGGGGTTCGATTCCCCTCAGCTCCACGAGAACGGCGAGCACGGTACCCGGGGCGTTGCGGCCCGGAGGGGGCGCCGGAAACCCTCGAGTGCGCGAAAGCCTCGGGTGGGGATCAGAGGGCGGCGGCGAAGCGTTGGTGCTCGCGGGCCCGTAGCGCGGTGTTGACCCGCAGTCGCTCGAGGATCTGATCGAGCGTCTTGGCGGCCTGCTCGATCGGATGCTCGGCGAAGAACGCCCGCACGTCGGCGGCCACCGATTCGTCGGTCAGCAGCTTCACCGAGTCGATCATCCGCACGATCGTGTTGCTCGGGAACCGGGCGTTGGCCTCGTCCCAGTGCTGGCGTACGAACCGCCACGCCGCCGCGCCGTGTCGGCGGTTGGCGATGCTCGCCCGCAGCAGGAACGGGGCGTTCTGCGTCTTCACCTCGTCGCTCATCGCCAGCTCGCACGTCCGAAGCAGGAGCCCCTCGGCTGAGAACTCGGCGAGGGCGTAGAGGTGGCGCAGCTGGTCCTGCGGCGTGGCGCGCGTTGCGGTACCCGCGCCAGCATCTGCTCATAGACGGTCTCATCGCCCGTGGTGGCGACGATCAGACGTCGCCGCGGCGACCAGCTCCGGGTCGACGGTGCCCGCTGGCGCTCCTCGTCGGCGAACAGCGGCGGCCGCCCGTGCCTGGGTGGCCTCGTCGTCACCCTGGATGGCCAGGGCCGCCGTCAGCAGCCCGCGGAGCTTCCCCGCAGGTCGTCCTCGCCGTCGATCGGCTCGCCGAGGTCGGTGACGACTGGCGCCAGCAGCGCCCGCACGCGGGCCTGGAACGGCGGCAGCTCCTCGTCGTCGAGCAGCCGGCCGAGGCCGCGCAGGCCGATCACGATCGCCTGCCAGACGGCCAGCTCGCGCTCGCCCCCGAACCCCTCGACGAAGGCAGGAAGTCGATCGCCGCCAGCCGACCGGCGACGACCTCGTTCCAAGCGTCGTCGACGAGGTTGTAGCGCTCCAGGGTGTCGAGCGAGCCGAGCACCTCGCCCGACATGCGGCTGCCGCAGCTCGTCGCTGTAGGCGACGCGGAAGAAGCCGTGCCCGCCGGCGTTGACGACCACCGGCGCCGTCCGGTCCGGCAACTGGGTCCGCGGGCCTCGACGCCGTCCAGCAGCACGCCACCACTCGTGTCGCCGGAGCGCACCTGGACGGGGACCAGCCAGGTCGTCGGCGGCTCGTCGGTGCCTCCATCGCTGGGTCGACGTGGAAGCGCTGCTGGCGCAGCACGAGCTCGCCGCCGTCGATCGAGGCGCTGATCGAGCGGGTAGCCCGGTTGCCAGATCCACGAGTCCATCATCCGCCTGACCGGCTCGCCGCTGGTCTCCTCGATGGCGTCCCACAGGTCGTTGGTCTCGGTGTTCGAGTAGGCGTGCGTGCGCAGGTAGTGGCTGACGCCGGCCCGGAAGCGCTCGACACCGAGGTACTGCTCCAGCATGCGCAGCAGCGCGCCGCCCTTCTGGTAGGTGAGGACGTCGAACATCCCCTCGCAGTCCTGCGGCGAGCGCACCTCGTATTCGACGGGGCGGGTGCTGCGCAGCGAATCCGTCTCGAACGCCGCCGACCGTTCGAGGCCGAACAGCGTCCAGCGCTCCCAGTCGGGCCGGTAGGCGTCGCAGGCGGCCAGCTCCATGAACGTGGCGAACGCCTCGTTGAGCCAGATGCCGTTCCACCAGCGCATCGTGACGAGGTCGCCGAACCACATGTGGGCCAGCTCGTGGGCGACGACGTCGGCGATGTTCTGCTGCTCGGCCTCGTGCTCGTGGCCGGGTCGACCAACAGCAGGCTCTCCCGGAACGTGATGCAGCCGAGGTTCTCCATGGCGCCGGCGGCGAAGTCGGGCAGGGCCAGGAGGTCGACCTTGTCGCTGGGGTACGGGATCCCGTAGTAGTCCTGGAACCAGCGCAGCGCGAAGGCGCCGACGTCGAGCCCGGAGCCGGTGAGGTGGCCCTTGCCGGGGACGTGGATCGACACGCAGCGGGATGCCGTCGACGTCGACCGGGTCGGTGGCCACGAGCGGGCCGACGACGAACGCCACGAGGTATGTGCTCATCACCATCGTGTCGGCGAACCGCACGGCGACCTTCGGCCCGTTCGGACCGGACCGTTCCGTGCGCTCGACCTCGGGGCCGTTCGAGACGGCCATCAGATCGGGGTCGATGACGAGGGTGATGCCGAACACGGCCTTGAAGTCGGGTTCGTCCCAGCACGGGAAGGCCCGCCGGCAGTCGGTCGCCTGCATCTGCGCTCGTGGCGATGACGCGCTCGGTGCCGGCCTCGTCGCTTGAACGTGCTGCGGTAGAAGCCGCGCAGCTTGTCGTTGAGGACGCCGGTGAACGAGATGACGACCTCGACGGCGCCCGGCTCCAGGCCGCCGACCGGCCGGATGATCAGCCGCTCGGTCTCGGGGGTCAGCGACCATGACACGTCGCTGCCGTCGACGCGCACCTCGGCGATGTCGAGCTCGATGGCGTTGAGCACCAGCTCGGCTGACGGTTCGACGACGTCGACGGCGATCGCGCACGCGGCCCTCGAACGTCGCCGCCGTGAGGTCCGGGGCCAGCTCGACGTCGTAGCGGGACGGGACGGCGGCCCGGGGCAGGCGGTACGGGTCGAGCACGGGGGCGTCGGTGGCGGTCACCCGGGCCACCGTATCGGCCGCCATCGGGAGGCCATCCCCGGCAGCCGGCCTGGCGGCGGTAGCGTGGCCAGCCGTGCCGGAGCGCCCGTCGCCGCGACATCCGCCGCCGCCTTCGACCTCCCACCTTCGACGTGGTCGGGATCGGCAACGCGCTCGTCGACGTCATCGCCCATGCCGGCGAGGCGTTCCTCGAGCGCCACGAGCCTCGTCAAGGGCTCGATGGAGCTGATCGACCTCGAACGGGCCCTCAGCTGTACCGGGCGCTGGGCTCGGCGGTCGAGATGAGCGGCGGATCGGCGGCCAACACGATGTGCGGCGTGGCAGCCTCGGCGGGCGGGCGGCGTACATCGGCAAGGTCTCCGACGACGACCTCGGCCGTGTGTTCGGCCATGACCTCAACGCCGTCGGGGTGGCGTTCCGACCCGGCGCGCCGTCCGACGACACGCCGACCGGTCGTTGCATCATCGTCGTCACGCCGGACGCCCAGCGCACGATGAGCACGTACCTCGGCGTGTCGAGCCTGCTGTCGGCCGACGACCTCGACGAGGAGACGATCGCCGCCGGCGCCGTGCTGTACATGGAGGGCTACCTGTTCGACCGTGACGACGCCAAGAAGGCGTTCCGCCGGGCGGCCGGCATCGCCCACGCCAACGGGCGCAAGGTGTCGCTGACGCTGTCGGACTCGTTCTGCGTCGACCGCCACCGCCGGGACTTCGCCGCGCTCGTGCGCGACGAGGTCGACGTGCTGTTCGGCAACGCCGAGGAGCTGCGGATCGCTGTACGAGGTCGGACACGCTGGACGACGCCATCTCGGTGGTGCGGCGGCAGAGTGCGAGCTGGCCGCCATCACCGCTGGCAAGGACGGCTCGTACGTCGTGACGCCGAGGACGACGTCGTGCACGTGCCGGCCGAGCCCGTCGCCAGGTCCTCGACACCACCGGCGCCGGCGACCTGTACGCGGCCGGGTTCCTCTTCGGTTACACGCGGGTCGCGGCCGCTCGACCGAGTGCGCCCGGCTCGGGTCGATCGCCGCTGGCGAGGTGATCAGCCATGTCGGCCCGCGCCCGCTCGTCGAGCTGCGCACGCTGCTGCCGTGACGGCGGTCGACGACCTCGCCGAGGTGCGGGCGACGGCGACGGCGTGGTTGGCCGCCGAACCGGACGAGGACATCCGGGCCGAGCTGCAGGCGCTGCTCGATGGTCCGGAGGACGAGCTGGCGGCCCGCTTCGGCGGGCAGCTGACGTTCGGCACGGCGGGGCTGCGGGCGGCGGTCGGCGCCGGGCCGCTGCGGATGAACCGCCTCGTCGTGCGCCAGGCCGCTGCCGGGTTGGCGGCGTACGTGCTGGCCGGCGTGAGACGGCGCGGCGGAACGGGGGATCGTGATCGGCTACGACGCCCGGCGCAAGAGCGACGTGTTCGCCACTGGACACGGCGCGGGTCGTCGCCGCCGCCGGGGCTGCGGGCCTCGGCTGCTGCCGTCGGCGTTGCCGACGCCGGTCCTGGCGTGGGCGCTGACCGACCTCGGCGCGCGCCGCCGGCGTGATGGTCACCGCGTCGCACAACCCGCCGGCCGACAACGGCTACAAGGTGTACCTGGGCGACGGGGCCGCAGATCGTGTCGCCCCACGACGCCGAGATCGCCGCCCGGATCGCCGAGTCTCGACCCGACCGCCGTGGCGCTGGCGGCGCCGGACGACCCGCTGATCGAGGTGCTCGGCGAGATCGGCGGTCGACGCGGTACGTCGCGACGATGCGCGACGTCCGGCTGCGGCCGGCGGCGTCGGGCGTGGCGGTGGCGTACACGCCGATGCACGGGGTGGCCGGCGAGACGTGCTCGGCGGGCGTTCGAGACCGCCGGCCTGCCGGCGCCGATCGTCGTCGGTTCGCAGTTCGCGCCCGGATCGCGGCGTTCCCCAGCGTGTCGTTCCCGAACCCCGAGGAGCCGGGGGCGATGGACCTCGTCGTCGAGCTGGCGGCGGAGCACGGCGCGGCGCTGGCGCTGGCCAACGACCCGGACGGCGACCGGCTCGGCGCCGCCATCCCGCAGCCCGACGGCTCGTGGCGGCGGCTGGGGGGCGACGAGATCGGGTGGCTGCTGGCCGACCACATGCTGCGCCACACGGAGGGTGACGATCGGCTCGTCGTCACGACGCTCGTGTCGTCGTCGCTGCTCGGGACGATGGCCGCCGACTACGGCGTGCACTTCGCCGAGACGTTCACGGGGTTCAAGTGGATCGGGCGGGCGATCCTCGAGCATCCCGAGCTGCGGTTCGTGTTCGCCTACGAGCAGGCGCTGGGGTACCTGGTGGCGCCGCGGCCGCTGGACAAGGACGGGATCTCGGCTGCGGTGATGCTGGCCGAGATCGCCGCGGTGGCAGAGGAGGAGGGGACGACGCTGCAGGGCCGGCTCGACGATCTGGCGGCCCGGTACGGCCGCCACGTCGTCGCCGAGCGGTCGGTGCGATGGAGCCGGCGGTGGCGGCGAGCGGGTGCGGGCAGCTGCTGGAGCGAGCCGCCGGCCGAGCTGGCCGGCGCCGCGCGTCGCCGAGGTGATCGGCGTTCCCGGCAGGCCGACCTGCTGCGCCTCGTGCTGGAGGGCGGCATCCGCGTGCAGGTCCGTCCCAGCGGCACCGAACCCAAGGTCAAGCTGTACGGCGAAGCCATCGACCTCGACCCCACCCCCTACCTCGACGCCCTCGCGCCCCTCCTGGCGTCCGAGGACCGGTTTTGAACCCCGGTCAAGGTCACTAGTGACACACAAATCTTCCGGAGAACCCGCTCAGGCCGTCCGCAGCGAGCGCATCCGCTCGTCGTAGATGATCCGCAGCTGCAGGCCGAAGGCGGCCAGCTCGTCGCGCACCGACTCGTCGTGGCGGACGATGCGCCAGCCGATCTCGTCGCATGCGCGGTCCCGGGCCTGGTCGGCGCGCTGGCCGAGGTCTCCGCCGTGCCACCAGCTGTGGCCTGGCTCGACGCCGAGGCGGGCGGCCGGCCAGGCGAGGTCGACGTGGATCATCTCGCCGCGTGCGCAGGGTCAGCGGGTGCTGCCGCTCGGGCTCCGGCAGTCCCGCGCCGGCGGATCGCGTCGATGACGTCCAGCTCGAGCCCGCTCTGGCTCGGTCGGACGCGCAGAGACGGTCTTGCTCCAGCCAGTTCTCGAACCGGATGACGCCGGCCTTGCCGCTGCGGCGCACCGCGGCCAGGTAGTCGGCGGCGGCGGCGGGCGTGACGAGCCCGAGGTGCCAGGCGTCCTCGGCCGCTCGCTCGAAGCGGTGCTCGTTGAAGACCCAGCGCCAGGCGGAACAGCATCCGCAGTGGCGTGGCGACGCGCAGGCCGTCGTCCCGCACCATCGACGTCGCGCTGCGGCGTCGATCCAGCTCGTGCGTACCAGGCGGCCCCACGGCGGCATCGACACTCGATGGTCCTCGCGGACCGTGCACCTCGACGATGCGTGCGGGGCATCTGGCGCAGACCGTGGAGCACGCCGGCGCTGGTGCCGCTGATGAACGACGTCCGGTCCGGCGTGCAGCTGCAGGGCCATCGCCTCGGGCGCGAACGTCTCCTGGCGTGCCCGGCGAGCCGGACGACGCCGGGGACCACGCATCGTCAGGATCCGCGCGTCGCCGTGGCTCGTTGGATGGTGCTGGCGGGACACGCCGAGCTCGTGGAGCTGCTCGATGCGAGGCGACCCAGTGTTGGGCGGCGAAGAGGTGGAGGACAGCGGGTCGGTTGATCACACTCCCCATGGGTGTCGCCGAGGGCGCGGAAGGGAAATCGGGTTCTCCTGGAAGATTTGCGTGTCACTGCTGACCTTGACCGGGGTTCAAAACCGGTCTCGGAGTCAGGCGGGGGGGCCGAACTGGCGGTCGCCGGCGTCGCCGAGGCCGGGGACGATGAAGGCGTGGTCGTTGAGGTGGTCGTCGACGGCGGCGGTGACGACGTGCAGCGACCAGCCGGCGTCCCGCAGTCGCGGGATGCCCTCCGGCGCGCACAGGGCGCAGACCACCGTGATCGGCATCGGCGCGTCCCGCTCCACGCAGCAGCTCGACGGTGTGCACCAGCGACCCGCCGGTGGCCAGCATCGGGTCGACGACGATCACCGGCCGGCCCGACCAGCGACTCCGGCAGCTTGTTGACGTACGGCTGCGGCGTGAACGTCTCCTCGTCCCGGCTGATCCCGACGAACCCGACGTCGGCGTCGGGCAGCAGCTCCTGGGCGGCGTGCACGAATCCCAGCCCGGCGCGCAGGATCGGCACCACGACCGGCTGCACGGCCAGCCGCCTGGCCGGTGCCGTCGGTGAGCGGCGTCGCGACTGTCGTGTCCGTCGTCGGCAGCGACTCCGTCGCCCGGGCCATCAGCAACGTGCCGATGCGCTCGAGGTTCTGGCGGAACAACGCGTTGGGCGTCGTCCGGTCACGGATCCGGGCCAGCGCGTCGACGACCAGTGGGTGGTCGACGATGGTGACGACGACTGCGAGATCGTCGGCTCCGACGTTCATTCCCCGAACGCGATCTCGGCCTTGAGCAGCGCGTAGCGGGGCTTGATCACGCCGCTGATGATCCGCAGCCGCTCCGGGAACGGCGGCGAACGCGCTCTTCACCGTGTTGATCGTGACCCACTCGAAGTCGTCGATCGTCCAGTCGAACGCTCGTTGCAGTTGCACCATCTCGTTCGTCATCGACGTGTCGCTCATCAGCCGGTTGTCGGTGTTGACCGTGACCCGGAACCGCAGCCGGCGCAGCATCTCGATCGGGTGGTCGGCGATCGACGGCACGACGCCCGTGTTGACGTTCGACGTCGGGCACAGCTCGAGCGGGATCCGCGTGTCCCGGATGTACGCCGCCAGCCGGCCGAGCTGCTCGTTGCCGAGGTGGCCCGGTGATGTCGTCGACGATGCGCACGCCGTGGCCCGAGGCGCTCGGCGCCGCACCATTGCACGGCCTCCCAGATCGACGGCAGCCCGAACGCCTCCCCGGCGTGGATCGTCGTGTGGAAGTTGGCCCGCATCACGTACTGGAACGCATCGAGGTGGCGCGTCGGTGGATAGCCGGCCTCGGCCCCGGCGATGTCGAACCCGACCACTCCGGCATCCCGCCAGCTGCACGGCCAGCTCGGCGATCTCCTGGCTGCGGGCCGCCGTGCGCATCGCCGTGGCGATGGCGTAGATCGTCAGGTCGGTCCCGGCCGACGCCCTTGGCGAAGCCGTCCAGGATGGCCTGCATCACCTCGTCGAACGTCAGGCCGGCCTCCGTGCACAGCTCGGGCGCCATCCGCACCTCGGCGTAGACCACACCGTCGGCGGCGAGGTCCTGGGCGCACTCGAACGCCACCCGCTCGATGGCGTCGCGGTGCTGCATGACGCCGACGGTGTGGGCGAACGTCTCGAGGTACAGCACGAGGTCGTTGCGCTTGGCCCCACGGTTGAACCAGTGGGCCAGCTCGGCGACGTCGGTCGTCGGCAAGCCCGGAGTAGCCGTACTCGCGGGCCAGGTCGATGACCGTCGCCGGCCGCAGCCCGCCGTCGAGGTGATCGTGGAGGACGGCCTTCGGCGCGCGGGCCAGCACGTCGGGCGTCAAGTGGCCGGTCATCGCGGAACCATCATCACCTCGGCAGGCTAGCGGCGACGCCCGCCGTAGCCTTCGTGCGCCATGACGACCGACGAGCTGACGGTGCCTCACCGTCCTGGGCAGCACCGTGCGGACGCCGATCGAGCACGTCGAGGTGTTCGCCGCGCCGGCACACGTCACGGAGGTCCGCCTGGCGACCGAGGAAGTCGGCTCGCTGTGCCCCGTCACCGCGCAGCCCGACCTCTCGACCGTCGAGATCGACTACGTCCCGGACCGCTGGTGCGTGGAGACGAAGAGCCTCAAGCTCTACCTGTGGGGCTTCCGCCAGCGCCCGGTGTTCGCCGAGGCCCTGGCCGCCGAGATCGCCGGCGAGATCATGGCCACCGCCCAGCCGCGGCGCGTGACCGTGGAGGTCACGCAGCGCCCGCGCGGCGGCATCACCGTGTCGGCGACCGCCGAGCGAACCCGCTAGGCGCGGTCAGGCGGCGTCCGGCGGCGCGATCGCCGGCCATCAGGAGCCCGATCCGTTCGCGCGTCGCCTCGGCGACCGGCATGACGTCCTGGATCCTGCCCTCGTAGATCACGGCCACCCGGTCGGAGAGCGACAGGATCTCGTCGAGCTCGGCCGACACCAGCAGCACGGCCACGCCGGCGTCACGCTGGTCGACGAGCTGGCGGTGGATGAACTCGATCGAGCCGACGTCGACGCCGCGGGTCGGCTGGGCGGCGATGACGAGCTCGGCGCCCTGCGTCAGCTCGCGGGCGACGATGACCTTCTGCTTGTTGCCGCCGGACAACGCCGACATCGGGTTGTCGATGTTGCGCGGCCGCACGTCGAAGCGCTCGACGATCTCGACGGCGTGCGCCTGCACGGCGTCGAAGTCGCGGATGATGCCGCTTGGCGTACGGCGGCTCGTCGAAGCGCTCGAGCACGAGGTTGCTGGCCACCGAGTAGCTGCCGACGAACCCGTGCTTCTCGCGGTCCTCCGGGATGTGCGACACGCCCAGGCGGTTGACCGTGTGCGCCCGGTCGCGGGTGATGTCGGCGCCGCGCAGCAACACGCTGCCCGCCCTTCGGCGGGCGCATCCCGGCGATCGCCTCGACCAGCTCGCGCTGCCCGTTGCCTTCGACGCCGGCCACCCCGACGATCTCACCGGCGCGCACCTGCAGGTCGAGGCCGGCGACGGCGCGGTGACCGCGATCGTCGTCGACCTCCAGCCCGACGACGTCGAGCACCACATCGCTCGGGTGGGCGTCGCCCTTCTCGACCTGCAGCACGACGCTGCGCCCGACCATCATGTTGGCCAGGCCCGCCCGATCCGTCTCATCCGGCGTCGTGGTCCCGACCACCTGGCCGCCGCGCAGCACGGTGATCGTGTCGCACACGGACGATCGCCTCCCGCAGCTTGTGGGTGATGAAGATGATCGCCGCGCCCTGGTCGGCGAGCTCGCGCAGCACCTTGAGCAGCTCGTCGGTCTCGGGCGGCGTGAGCACCGCCGTCGGTTCGTCGAGGATCAGGATGTCGGCCTGCCGGTAGAGCGCCTTGAGGATCTCGACGCGCTGCTGGGTGCCGACCGGAAGGTCCTCGACCAGCGCGCTCGGGTCGACGACGAGCCCGTACTGGCGGACAGCTCGCGGATCCGTTCGGCCGCGGCGCCCGTGTCGAGCAGACCGGCTTGCGACGTCTCGTCGCCGAGCATGATGTTCTCGGCCACCGTGAACACCGGCACGAGCTGGAAGTGCTGGTGGACCATGCCGACGCCGCGCTTGATGGCGTCGCCGGGATCGTGGAGGTGGACCGACCTCGCCCTTGATCAGGATCTCGCCCTCGTCGGGCTGGTACAGCCCGAACAGCATCTTGACCAGCGTGCTCTTGCCGGCGCCGTTCTCGCCGAGCAGCCCGAGGATCTCGCCACGCTCGCACCTGGATCGAGACGTCGTCGTTGGCCAGCACCGTCGGGAAGCGCTTCGTCAGGTGCCGGGCCTCGATCGCCAGCGGTTCCTGCTCGGTCGCATCGCACTCGCTACTCCTTCACGTACGGCTTGCCGGCCGCGGCGGGCGGGCGCACCCGCCCGGCGAACAGGGCGAGCACGACGATGACCAGCACGTAGGGGAGGATGTTGATGAACTGCGGCGGAACGTCGATGACCTGGTCGAACTGCAGCTGGGCGGCCATCGCCGTGGTGAAGGCGAAGAACAGCGCGCCGGACCAGACCAGGAACGGCTTCCAGCGCCCGAAGATCATGATCGCCAGGGCGGTGAAGCCGCGCTGCGCGCTCATCCCCCGCTCGAACGTGCCCGACCGCCTCGAGGCTCAGGAAGGCGCCGCCGAGCCCGGCCAGCCCGCCGGCCAGCGCCGTGTTGACATAGCGCTTCAGCCCGACGTTGATGCCGACGGTGTCGGCGGCGCTCGGGTGCTCGCCGACGGCCCGCGAGCGCAGACCCCAGCGGGTGTGGAACAGCGCGACGTGGAGCACGAAGACCAGGGCGATGGCGATGTAGGCTGATCGGCGTGTTGGAGAAGAGCGACGGACCGATGAGCGGGATCGTCATGGAGGAACGGGACGTCGAACTCGGGCAGCGCGCCCGTGAGCGTCTTGCCCTGGGTGTACAGGAACGACGTAACCCGGCGACGAAGATGTTGATGACCGTGCCGGCGATGATCTGGTCGATCTTCCACGTGACGGCGCACAGCGCGAGGAAGACGCCGAGCAGCGCGCCCGACAGGACGCCGGCGAGCACGCCGGTCCAGATGCTGCCGGTCGCCGCGGCGACGTAGAAGCCGGTGAACGCCGACATCAGCAGCTGGCCCTCGATGCCGATGTTGACGATGCCCGTGCGCTCGCCGAGCAGGCCGCACATGGCGGCCAGCACGAGCGGCGTCGACTGGCGGAACGTCGCCGCTCAGGACGGCGTCGTCTTCACGTCGGAGTTGAAGAAGTAGAACACGTAGGCGATCACCACGACGGCGATGACCGGCACCACTGACCTCGCGATCCGGCGGTTGCGCGGCGTCCAGAAGTCGCTCACGTGACTGCCTGTTCGCTCTCACGGTCGGGCCGTGTGCGCCGTGATGCACCTGGAACGCTCGCTCACGTGACTGCCTGTTCGCTCTCACGGTCGGGCCGTTGCGCCGTGATGCACCTGGAACGCTCGCTCACGTGACTGCCTGTTCGCTCTCACGGTCGGGCCGTTGCGCCGTGATGCACCTGGAACGCTCGCTCACGTGACTGCCTGTTCGCTCTCACGGTCGGGCCGTTGCGCCGTGATGCACCTGGAACGCTCGCTCACGAACCGCCCCATCCCGAGCTGATCTGGATCTGTTCGACAGCATCCTTCGGCCCCCGGACCCGCAGGATCCAGCGCACGACGATCGGGGCGCAGACGAGCAGCAGGATGATGGCCAGGATCACGTCGATGATCTCCTGCGGCACGTCGGCCTCGAACGCCATCTGCGTCTGCCCGGCGCGCAGGATGCCGAGCAGCAGGGCGGCGGGGATGGCGAGCAGCGGCTGGACGCGAGCGAGCAGGGCGACGGTGATGCCGTCGAAACCGAGACCGACGTTGAACCCGGCCTCGTAGCGATCGAACACGCCCTTGCGTCTCGATCGCCCCGCCGAGTCCGGCGAGGAAGCCGCTGAGGGCCATCGCCAGCACGGTGATGTGGGTCGCCGAGATGCCGGCGTACTCGGCGGCCTGCCTGCTCTGGCCGACCGTCGTGATGCGGAAGCCGATCGTCGTCCGGGCGATCACGAACCAGATCACGACGGCGGCGACGACGGCGAGGAAGAAGCCGAGTGGCAGGCCCCAGACGTCGGGGATCTCGGCCGACGGCTGGATGAGCGGCGTGCGCGAGATGGCGCCGGCGTCGGGGTCGTGGAATGGGCCGCTGGCGCCGACGAGGTACTCGGTGATGTTGACGAGGATGGCGTTGAGCATGATCGTCGTGATCACCTCGTGCGCCCCCCGGTAGGCCTTGAGGTAACCCGGCCAACGCCGCCGGCAACATGCCGAAGATCCCGCCGACGAGCAGGGCGAACGGCACGTGCAGGGCGGCCGGCAGGCCGGTGAACTCGTAGCCGACCCACGCGGCGAACGTGGCGCCGAGCAGCAGCTGCCCCTGGGCGCCGATGTTGAACAGCCCGGCCTTGAGTCCGACGATGACGGCGAGGCCGGTGAAGACCAGCGGCGTGGCACGGGACAGCGTCCTGGCGACGTCGTCCTTGCTGCCGAGGGCGCCGTCGATGAGGGCGCTGTACGCCGTCCACGGGTTGGACCCGTTGAGCCGGATCAGCACCGCCCCGATGAGCAGGGCGAGCACGACGGCACCGATCGGCAGCACGATGTTCTCGGCCCGCTGGTTCAGTCGCATCGGTGGACTCCGCTCGTCCGGCTCAGTCAGTTGCAAGGAGCGACGGGGTGCGGCAGAGTCTGCCGCACCCCGTCGCCGCCGCGGGGGATCCGGATCGAGCTAGGGCTCGTAGCCGGTCGGGATGTCGCCGGCCAGCACGCCATCGGTGATCTCCTCCATCTGCGCCTGCACCTCGGCCGGCACCCGATCGGCCAGGTCGTGGAAGTCGGCCAGGCCGACCTCGCCGAAGAAGTTGCCGCCCTCGATCGAGCCGTCGGAGGCCGCCGTCGACGAGGTCGACGACGCCCTGGGTGATCAGCTTCATGGCACTGGTGACGAGACACGGATGCGCCTCAGGCACGGTCTCCCACTGGTCGGTGTCGACGCCGACGCACAGCGCCTCGCCGCCTTCCCGGGCCACCTCGATGAGCGCGCCGTTGCCGGTCTGGCCGCCGGCGCCGAAGACGATGTCGGCGCCGTTGTCGAGGGCCTGGCGGGCCGTCGTGGCGCCCCACTCGGGGTCGGTGAAGGCGACGTCGAGTCCGCCCGGGTGGTACGTGGAGATGAGGTTGACCTCGGGGTTGGTGTACTTCGCCCCGTTCTCCCAGCCCTCCTTGAAGGCGACGACCGGTGGCACCTGGTCGGTCCCGAGGACGGCGCCGAGCGTGTTCGACTCCGTCAGCAGGCCGGCCAGCGCGCCGGCGAGGAACCCGGCCTGGTCCTCCGGGAAGACCAGCCCGGTCAGGTTGCAGCACGGTCTCGGCCTGGAACTGGTCGACACCGATGAACGTGATGTCGGGGTTCTCGGCCGCCGCCGCGGCGGTCGCCTCGCCGAGGGCGAAGCCGACGGTGATGATGATGGTGGCGCCGCTCTCGACGAACTGACCGATGTTGGTGGCGTAGTCGGTCGGCCGCCGCCGTCTCGATGAAGTCGGCGGTCGCCGCCGAGCTCCTCGGCGGCCGCTGGGCGCCCTCCCACGCCGACTGGTTGAACGACTTGTCGTCGACCTTGCCGACGTCGGTGACCAGGCCGATGACGACGTCACCGTCGCCGCCGCCACCACCACCGGCAGCGGTGGTGTCGGCGCCCTCCTCTCCGCCGCCGTTGTCGCCGCGCCCGTCCTCGGCTGCCGTCGGTGTCCGTCCGCCTCGCGGCCGCGGTGGTCTCGGTGGCGCCGCGCGGCGGTCGTGGCGCTGCCGCTGCCGGTCGTCGTCGTCGTCGTCGCCGCCGCATGCCGCGAGTGCGAGACCGGCAACAGCGAGGACGGCGACGAGCTTGGTCGCTTTCATGCTCCCCCTCAAATTTCTGTGTCGTGGGAATGGTTCGGGCGATACTACGGCGCGCGGGTGTCGCGGCGGGACAGCGGTCGTACCGCTCGCTCACAGGCCGGGTCGGCACGCGGTCCGGCGTGCCGGGCCTCGTCAGCGTCTCGATCGCTTCCTGCTCCTGCGGCCAGCCAGCGAGCAGCACCTCGCGTCGGCGCCCTCGTAGCGGTCGGACGTGAAGCCGGGCGCCATGGTGTTGCCGAGCAGGCTCCAACGGCCGGTCGTCCGCGCCGCCATCCACGTTCCGGCGGGGACCACGTCGCACCGGCTCGTGGCCCGGCGGCGAGGTCGGGGCCGAGCGCGAACGTGGCGGCTGGCGCCGGCCGCCTCGAGGAGCACCAGCTCGATCGGGTCGCCGCCGTAGAAGTGCCAGAGCTCGTCGACGTCGAGGCGGTGGAACTGCGAGAAGCCATCGCGGCCGTCGGTCAGCATGGCGATGATCGCCGTGCCGTCGGGTCGGGCGGCGTCGGCGGGCGAGCGCCAGATCTGCCGGAAGAAGCCGCCCTCGACGGGCAGCGGCGCGAGCCCGAGGAGGTCGGCGACGGCCTCGGCGTCCATCAGGTCGACCGCCGGGCGATCTCGACGCCGTAGTTGCGCCCGATGGCCTCCTGCACGGCGCGGTCGAGGACGTGCTCGCCGGCGCCGGCGGCGAGCAGCGTGCGGGCCAGGTGGCAGATCTCTGCCGTCCACTCGACGGACTGGGCGACGATCGAGGCCTCGCCGAGCGTCGGGCGCGATGGCGACGACGCCGTGGTTGGCCAGCAGCACGGCGCGGCTGCCCGGTTGGCGGCGGAACGTGCGCAGCGCCTGCTCGCCGAGGTCGACCGAGCCTGGTGGCGCGTACTCGGTGACGAGCACCTGCTCGGCGCGGGTGGCGATGCTCTCGTTGCAGATGAACGGCAGGTCCAGGCGGGCGACGGCGAACGCCGCGGCGTACCGGGAGTGGGTGTGGACGACGGCGCCGACCTCCGGCATCGCCCGCATGACGCCGAGGTGCAGGGCCAGCTCGCTCGTCGGTCGGTGCAGGTCCGTCCCACGAGCCGTCGGCGACGTCGACGACGGGATGGTCGTCCGGCGGCGAGCGCGCTCGTACGGCGACGCCGGCCGCCGTCACGACGAACCGCTCGGCGTCGACCCGGACGCTGATGTTGCCGGCCGAGCCGATCACGAGCCCGTCGGCGACCATCCGCAGGCAGGCGTCGTGCACGGCGCGCCGGACCTCGTCGACGTTCACGGATCGGTGCGGCGGCCGGCGGCGGCGCGGATCGGCGGGACGAGGTCGCGTACGGCGGCGACCGTCGCCGCCAGGTCGACGGTGCACAGCTGGCGGTCGTCCACGGCGACGCGCCCGCCGGCGACGACCCATCGCACGTCGGCCCGCGACGCCGCGTAGGCGACCGTCGACACGGGGTCGTAGCTCGGTGTGAGTGACGGCGACGCGGCGTCGAGCACGACGAGGTCGGCCCGCTTGCCGACCTCGATCGACCCGGTGCGGTCGGCGACGCCGAGCGCCGTGGCGCCGTCGATCGTGGCCATCGCCAGCACGGTCGGCGGCCGGCGACGGTGCCGGCGCCGTGCAGCGCGGCCTGCGGAGTAGGCGGCCAGCCGCATCGCCAGCCACGGGTCGAGGTCGTTGGCCGACGCCGCGCCGTCGGTGCCGAGCGCCGACCGGCACGCCGGCGGCGAGCAGCTCGGGGATGCGGGCGAACCCGCTGCCCAGCTTCTGGTTGGACGCCGGGCAGTGGGCCACGGCCGCACCGCTCGTGGCGACGAGCTCCAGGTCGGCGTCGGTGAGGTGCACGCCGTGGGCGAGCACGGTGCCGGGCCCGAGCAGGCCGGTGTCGCGCAGCACCTCGATCGGCGTGCGCCGCCGTGGCGGGCCGGCGCACCTGGGCCAGCTCGGCGGCCGTCTCGCAGGCGTGGACGTGGACGCGGGCGCCGGTCGCGGCGGCCAGCGTCGCCGACCGCCGCGAGCTGCTCCTCGGACAGCAGGTACGTGCTGTGCGGGCACACGTAGCGGCGGTCGGCGGGCGTCGCCTCGAGGAGGCTCTCGGCCCACTCGAGCCGCTCCGGAAACGGGCGCTGGTCGGCGCCGGGGAACTCGATGAACACGGGGTCCGTTGAGCAGGTGGAAGCCCGTCGGCTCGGCGACGGCGCTGGCGGCCTCGGGGAAGAAGTACATGTCGAGGGCCGTCGTGATGCCGGCCCGCAGGCACTCGGCCGACCGCGAGCGCCGTGCCGGCGGCGACGGTGTCGGCGGACAGCACGGCGCCCTCGGCGGGCACCAGCCGACCGAGGAAGCCGTCGAGGTCGAGGTCGTCGGCGAGTCCGCGGAACATCGTCATCGCCAGGTGGGTGTGGGCGTTGACGAGCCCGGGCACGACGATGCCGCCCGCGGCGTCGATGACCCGGCGAGCCGCTGGCCGATCGGCGGTCGGGCGGACCGATGGCTGTCGATGACGCCCGTCCTCGATGGCGATGTCGGCGCCAGTGCAGGACGGTGCGGTCGGCGTCCATCGTGACGACCGTGGCGTTCGTCGGTGATCGGCGAGCGTCGAGGGCTGCACGTCCGGTCACGAGCCGCTCCAGGATCCCCCGCAGCAGCGGACCCGACCGGCCGGCGGCGGCGTCGCCGGCAGCGGTCACGTCGTCGCCGTCGAGCGGGACGTCGCTGATGCCGGCGGCGAGGTTCGTGGCCAGCGAGAGGCCGAGGATCTCCATGCCCGACGTGACGGGCGGCGATCGCCTCGAGGACGGTCGACATCCCGACGAGGTCGGCCCCGAGCGTCGCCGCCATGCGGATCTCGGCCGGCGTCTCGAAGTGCGGCCCGTGGAAGCCCGAGGTACACGCCCTCGGGCAGGGTCGGGTCGACCTCGCGGGCCAGGTCGCGCAGCGACGGCGTGTACAGGTCGGTCAGGTCGACGAAGCGCGAGCCGAACGGCGGCGGCGGGTCGAGGCCCGGTCATGCGGCGAGCGGCCGGTCAGGTTGATGTGGTCGCTGATCAGCACGGGCTGTCCGATCGGCCACTCCTCGCCGCAGCGAGCCGGCACCGTTGGTCAGCACGACGGTCCGGCAGCCGGCGGCGGCCGCGGTGCGCACGCCGTGGGCGACGACGTTCGGGTCGTGTCCCTCGTAGAGGTGGATGCGGCCGAGGAACACGAGCACACGGCGCCCGTCGACGTCGACCGAGCGGACCGTCCGACCGTGGCCGAGGCCGATGGGGCGGGGAATCCCGGGCAGGTCGGCGAGGGCGATCTCGGTGCCGCTCAGCCCGCCGAGGTCGGCGGCGAGCCGCCATCCCGAGCCGAGCACGACGGCGACGTCGTGGCGTGGCGACGCCCGTGCGACGGGCGCAGTTCGCCGGCGGCGTCGGCGGCGAGCGGCGAAGGGGTCGGACATGACCGCGGATCCTACGATCCCGATGCGATGCGCACGATCGAGTGGCGCGGCGACCATGCCGTCCTCATCGACCAGACCCGCCTGCCGGACGAGGTCGTCCTGGCTCGAGGTGCGCGACGTCGACGCCATGATCGACGCCATCCGCCGGCTGGCCGTCCGCGGGGCCCCGGCGATCGGCGTGGCCGGGGCGTTCGGCGTCGCACTGGCGGCCCTGCGGGCCGAGCGCGACGCCTCGGTGACGACGTCGTGCGGGCCGAGGCGGCGCGGATCGCGGCGGCCCGGCCGACGGCGGTCAACCTCGCGTGGGCCGTCGACCGCGTGCTGTCCCAGCTCGGACGGGGTGCGGCAGCGCGTCGTCGCCGAGGCGGTGGCGATGGCGGAGGAGGACGTGCGCGACGAACCGACGGCTGGCGGTCCGTGGCGCCGATCTGCTCGAGGAGCTCGGTCGACTCGCCGGTGCGCGTGCACACGCATTGCAACACCGGCGGCCTGGCCACCGTCGAGTGGGGCACGGCGCTCGGCATCGTCCGCGAGCTGCACGACCGCGGCCGACTGACGTCGGTCACCGCCGACGAGACGCGCCCGCTGCTGCAGGGCTCCCGCCTCACGGCGTTCGAGCTCGACGCAGCTCGGCATCGAGCACCGCGTCGTCGTCGACGGCGCCGGGCCGACCGTGATCGCCCGGGGCCTGGCCGACGTCGTGATCGTCGGCGCCGACCGCATCGCCGCCAACGGCGACGTCGCCAACAAGATCGGCACCTATCCGCTGGCGCTCGCCGCCGCCCGCGCCGGTGATCCCGTTCGTCGTCGCCGCGCCGGAGTCGACGCTCGATCCGGCGACGGCCGTCGGGCGACGAGATCGAGATCGAGGAGCGCGACGAGGACGAGGTGCTGGCGTTCGGTGGGCGGCGTACGGCGCCGGCCGGGTCGCGGGCGTTGAACCTGGCCTTCGATGTGACGCCGGCCGACCTCGTCACGGCGATCGTCACCGAGCGCCGGGTCATCCGACCGGCGCTCGGCGAGCGGCCGTGACGCGCGCCGCCGGTCGCCGAGCTGCTCGACCTGGACGGGCGGGTCGCCGTGGTGACGGGCGCCGCCCGTGGGATCGGCGCCGGCATCGCCCGCCGGCTGACGGAGGCCGGCGCGGCCGTCGTCATCCATCATCGGCGCCGGCCGGACGAGGCGGCGGCGCTGGCCGACGAGCTCGGCGACCGGACGCTCGTCGCTCCAGGTGACCTCCGCGGAGCGAGGTGTCGCCGACGAGGTTGCGGCCGCCGCCGTCAAGCGCTTCGGCCGCCTCGACATCTGGGTCAACAACGCCGGCGTGCAGCCGGTGGCCGACCTGGCGACGATGACGGATGACGAGTTCGCCGACGTCGTCGACGGCAACCTGACGACGACGTTCCGGGCCACGCGGGCCTGCGCCGGCGTCATGGGTGCCGGCTCGGCGATCGTCAACGTGGCGTCGATCGAGGCGCTGGCGGCGCCGCCGGGTCACAGCCACTACGGCGCCGCCGAAGGCGGCCGTCGTCGCCCACACCCGGGCGGCCGCCGTCGAGCTCGGGGCGCACGGCATCCGGGTCAACGCCGTGGCGCCCGGGCCTGATCGACCGCCCCGGGCTGGCCGCAGGACTGGCCGGACGGCGTGTCGAGCGGTGGATGCGGGCCTGCCCGCTCGGCCGGCTCGGGCACGCCCGACGACGTCGCCGACGCCTGCCTGTTCCTCGCCTCGCCGGCCGCCCGCTGGATCACCGGGGCCGCTCCTCGTCGTCGACGGCGGCGTGTCGGCCAGCCGCATCGTGGTGATTGACGGGCGGTGGACCGCCCTGGGGCGCGGTAGATGCGGCCATAACATGTGGCCCGACCGATGACCGAACGGATCACCTGCTCGCGCCCGGACCCGCCGACGGGTCAGTCGCCGCCGCTACCTGGTGCGTCGGGCGGCGCTCGTCGCCGTCGTCGTCGTCGGCGGTTTCGGTGCGGTGCGAGTGGCCGGCGCCCTCGGGGGCGATGACGACCAGGCGGCTGACGTCGCCACACGACGCCGGCGACGACGACTCGACCGCCGGGACGGAAGACGCCGACGTCGACGAGTACGACGCCGACCGACCGGACGGCCGTCGAGGACGACGACGACCGGCCGACCTTCGCCCGCGCCGCGAGCACGACGGTGGCGACGACGACCCGCTGGCGCCGGACGCACCGAGCCGCCGTCGACCGGCCCGCCGACGGCGACGACCCGCCGACGTGCTCGTCGTCGGTGACAGCTTCGCCGGCCTGTGGGGACCGCCGCTGAGCGATCTGCTCGATGAGACCGGCATCGTCAGCACGGAGATCGACTACCAGATGAGCACCGGGCTGGCCCGCCCGAACAAGTTCGACTGGTTCGCCCGGTTGCGCCAGCGCCTGCCGGATGTCGATCCGGACGTCGTCGATCTCGTCGTTCGGCGGCAACGACTTCGTCGGCCTCGCCGACGCCGACGGGTCGGTCCTCGTCGGCGACCCGCTGGCCAACGAGGAGGAGTGGATGGCCGAGCTACCAGCGGCGAGCCGGCGAGATGATGGACCTGCTGGTCGGCGACGGCCGCACCGTGATCTGGGTCGGCACCGCCAACCACTCCGACCCGACGCACGTCAGCCGGCCTGGCGCTGCAGGACCAGGCGGCCAAGGCGGCGGCCGCCGAGCGGCCCGGCCGTCGTGTTCATCGACACGTGGGACGTGCTTGCCGGGCGCGACGGCGGCTGGGCGGACTACGTCATCGACCCGCGTGACGGCCTGGGCAAGGCGGTCCGGATGGCACGACGGCTTCCACCTCAACCAGACCGGCTGCGAGATCCTGGCCCCCGACGATCGCGGCAGCCGTCCGCGCCGACCTCACCGCGAGAGGCGACCTCATCCGACCGAGTGTTGCAGCCATCCGAGGGTTTGCGAGGGGCTTCCCGACGTCGCACGCACTCGGATGCAGCAAACCCTCGGATGCGGTCAGCGGGCGGTGGCCTTGACCATCGTCCAGGGCAGGGGGCTGCGCACCTGTCGACGTCGAAGCGGCTCGGCGACGAACCGCCGGAAGCCCCAGCGGGTCCAGTGGTTGACGTGGCCCGGCGTGTTGCCCCAGCTCCCGCACGTAGCGTCGGCGGGCCAGGTTGCCGGCCCGCCAGATCGGCTCGAACGGCACCGACGCCACGAGCGTGTCCGAGCACACCCGGGCCAGCTCGGCCAGTGCGGCGTCCGGGACCGGGCACGTGCTCGAGCACCTCGATGGCCAGCACGAGGTCGAAGGCCCGGTCGGGGAACGGCAGCCTCGTGGCGTCGCCGAACAGGCACGGCAGCCCGTCGCTCCTGCCACTCGTCGGCCAGCGCCTCGTCGGGGAGATCGAGGCCCGGCCAACGGCACCTCGGGGAACCGCTCGCGCACCCGGCGCATGACGTGGCCCTCGCCCACGCCGACCTCGAGGATGCGCTGCGGGTGGCAGCCCGTCGAGCATCCCGTCGAGGGCGGCGCATGAACCCGCGCATCATGCGCTGCTCGATGGGGTTCGTCGACGCGTACTTGTCGTACGTGTTGCCCGTGGGGACGGCCCGGGTTGCAGCTTCCGTCATCAGGCGGGCGGGACCTGCGTCGGTGGTTTGGTCGCCCGCACGACGAGGTCGGCGAGCAGCCCGACGGTGATCGCCTGCAGCGCGGCCAGGAGGATCAGCATGGTGTTCGTGGCGACGCGGAAGTCCTTGTCGACGAGGTCGAACACGAGCTTGCCGAGCCCGAGCAGCAGCAGCGCCCCGCCGATCGGCAGGAACACCTTCAGCGGGTTGTACGACAGCGTCATGCGCACGACCTGCAGCAGGTAGCGCTTGGTGTCCCGCCACCAGTGGAACTTCGACTTCCCGGCCCGGGGGAAGTAGTCGATCGGCACGTACTTCACCTGGTAGCCGTTGGCCAGGAACGACATCGTCAGCGTCGTGACGCACGAGAACCCGGCCGGCAGGTGGTGCACGTACTGCATGGCGACGTCGCGACGGAACGCCCGCAGCCCCGAGTTGAGGTCCGGGATGTCGGTCTCGACGAGGTAGCTGGCCAGCTTGCGGATGAACCACTTGGCCGGGACACGCAGGAACCGCTGCGTCCCCTCCTCGGTGCGCCGGGCGCCGACGACGTGATCGAAGCCGTCGAGCTCCTTGACGAGCATCGGGATCTCGTCGTTCGGGTACGTCATGTCGACGTCCGTCCACACCACGATGCGGCCCACGCGCCGCCGTCGTGCCGGTGCGGCGGGCGGCACCGGTCGCCCCGGTTGCGGGAGTGGCGGATCAGACCGGATGCCCTCGATCGGCGGCCAGGTCGGTCTCCGAGCCGTCGTTGGAGCCGTCGTCGACGACGATGATCTCGAACGAGTACGGCGAGGCGGTCAAGCGCCCGCTGGATGCGGTCGATCTCGGTGCGCAGGTGACCACGCTCGTTGTACACCGGGCAGCACGACGCTGACGTCGAGCTCGGCGTCAGCCAGGTCGTCCACCGCCGAAACGCTATCTGGCGGACGACGCGGCCCCGGGTCAGGCTCGAGTTCGGCGGAGGCACCTTCCACAGCACCCAGCGGGCGTCGGACCACACCTCACGCAAGCCAAGTCGCAATGCCTCGAACTCCGTGATGCCCGGCTGCGAGTAGTCCGATCCGCGCTGCTGCGCGTAGTAGTCGGCGCGCTGCAGGACCCTGTCCATCTCGGTGGTCTGGATCGTCCGGCGGTCGGTGTACAACGTCATCGTCCTGGCCCGGAAGAAGGCAACGACGGCGTCCGGCGGGGTGTGCTGCTCGACGGCGGCGAACACCGGAGCGATCGATGGATCGGTCGGCCCGACCTGCTGGCGGCCGGAGCGGTCGAAGTCCTGGGCCGCCCGGACGTCGTCCGGCAGCACCGACGAGGTGCACGACGACGAGGAAGAGCAGCGGCAGCACGGCGACGCAACGGGGCGACCCGGCCGGCCCGTTCGTCGCGGGCCGGGATCACGGCCGCGACGGCGGCGAGGATGGCCACCGTGGCGAAGTAGAGGACCCAGGGCATGACCTGGAAGTAGTAGCGGCCGACCATCCGGAAGTGGGTGCTGACGGCGATGGCGCTGAGGACCGTCAACGCCGCCAGCGGCACGTCGAGCCGCGGCCGGCGCACAGCATCCGACGACCATGCCGGCGACCGCCAGCAGGAGGATCAACGTGCCGAGCGCCGGGTGCTTGCCGAGCCCGAGCTGCTCCGTGAGCACGCCCGTGTAGTCGCCGAGCCGATCGCCGACGAACTGCACGCCGCCGCCGTTGTCGGGCAGCAGCATCGTCGGCAACAGCAGCTGGAACCCGACCACCGCGACGACGAACGAGGCGTAGGGCGTCCGCGATCGCCCGCCACCGTGGGGTCAACGGCTCCGCCGCGCCGGGCCCGCACCACCTCGACGATCTGCGTGGCGGCGATCACGCCGACGAGGATCACGCTCTCACGGCGGACGTTGAACGCCGCGGCGGCGAACACGCCGAGCACGACGAGGTCGCCAGCGGAGGCGGTGCATGATGCTGCGGCGGACGGTGATGCGGTCCAGCCACCAGATGAACGCCGCGACGGCGACGGCGTGCGGGTACTCGGAGAGCAGTTGATCGGTGTGCGCCAGCAGCATCGGCGCGGTGGCGACGACGGCCGTGATGGCGATGGCGACGACGCGGCCGGCACGCCGGCGGACGATGCCGTGGACGAGCACCAGCCAGACGCAGAAGCAGGCCACCTCGACCAACTTGAGGAGGTCGTAGTCGAAGCCCCATAGGTGGACGAACGGAGCCAGCAGCAGCGGCCAACCCCACGGGTAGGCGTACGGGCTGAAACGACCGCCGGAGTTGATCACCGAGAATCGGTTGTCGGCGACGACCTGGGCGATGTCACCGTCGAACAGGCTGCGCGCTTGGCGCAGGTAGAGCGCGAAGTCGTCGCCCTGCGTGTGCCCGTTCCGGTGGAGCGCGATGGCCACGACCGGCGGCGAGGACGACCACGGCGCGCGAGGGCCACGCCGCTGGCGACCGGGCGCCGCCGCGCCAGGCGACGGTCCGGCGCGACCGGCCGGTCGTCCGGGCTCGGCCGGGCGATCGTCGACGCCTGGCTCACTGCGCCTGACCGCGGCGCTGGATCGCCGCCCGCCGGTCGGCCACCTTCTCGGCGCTGAACATCGTGCGCTGCCAGGCGCGGGCATCGCGCGCCTCCAGCTCCCACGAGTCGTCGTCGTGGGCGATGGCGGCGTACGTGCCCCGGATCTGGCGGACCGCATCCTGCTCGTTGCTCGAGATGTCGGCGGCCAGCACCCGCGTGAACGGCAGCAGCTCGTCGTGCGGGACGACGTGGTTGACGAGTCCCAGCCGCAAGGCGTCGTCGGCGTCGAGGAAGTTCCCGGTGAAGCTCATCTCCCTGGCCCGGCGGACCCCGATGGCTTGGGGGAGCAGCACGGTGAGCCCCCACCCTGGCATGACCCCGACGCGGGTGTGGGTGTCGCCGAACTTGGCGCGCTCGGAGGCGACGAGGAAGTCGCAGTTGAGGGCCAGCTCGAACCCGCCGGTGATGGCGACGCCGTTGATGGCGCCGATCAGCGGCTTGGTCAGCCGCGGGAACGGCCCACGCGCACCGTGCGAGTTGCGCCCCCCTTCCGCGACCGGTCCCACCGAGGTTGCCGGCGGTCGACCCGAGCTCCTTGAGGTCGAGCCCGGCGCAGAACGCCGGGTCGGCGCCGGTGAGCACGAGCACGTCGACGTCGGCGTCGGCGTCGGCCTGCAGCACCAGCCGGGGCAGCAGCCGCAGCACCTCGCTGGACAGCGCGTTGCGGGCCTCCGGCCGGTTCAGGGTGATCGTTGCGATGCGCTCCGAGACGTCGAGCAGGACGGGTGGCTCGGACGTCGACATCGGGTCATTCTGCCCCGTCCACCGCACCGGCGACGATCGGCACGGCCGAGGCCGGCGATGCGCCAGGCGTCAGTCCGCTTCGCCCTCCTGGGCCGGGAGGAAGGCGAAGTGCAGGTCGCCGAGGCGCACGAGCGTCGCCGCCACCCACCCGCCGAGGGCGCCGAAGTGCTCGTCGAGCAACGAGCTGGTGCCATCGGCCAGCGTCTCCTCGGCCAGCTCGTAGAGCCCCTCGTAGGTGATCTCGACGGCGTACTCCAGCTCGCTGGCATCGGGGTCGGCGGGCGCCGCCTCCGCCGGATCGGGATGGGCGATCTCGACCGTCAGCCCGGCCCGCTCGAGGCGGCCGTCGCCGATCAGCGGGCTGGCATCGGGCAACGTGGAGTACATCTGCTGCGCGCTCGGCTGCTCGGCCAGGCGCTGGATGCGCAGCACGATCTCCATCTCGATCGCCGGCGGGCTCTCCAGCTCCTCGTCGACGTACCACCGCCGGTAGGCGGTCTGGCTCCACGACGGCCAGTCGAACGTGACGTGGGCGACGACCCTCGGCGGTTGGCCCTCACCCGGGAGCCCGTAGCTGGTCTCCCACGTGATGTCGCCGAGCAGGACGTCGACCTGGAAGTGCTCCTCGAACGCTTGTCGCTCGAGGAACGCCGCCTCGAAGGCATCGCGCAGGGCGCTGATCGCATCGGTGAACACGTGGTCGAGCATCCGGCCCCCGAGCGTACCGTGAGGCACTGGCGGGCCGTCTGTGCAGCCGCCAGCGGCACCGGCTCACGCAATCGGTGCCACAACCGTTGGGCGGCTAGAACGGGCGGCATGGCATTGGTCCTGACCGACGTGCGTGACGGCGTCGCCACGCTGACGCTTGAACAACCCGGACGAGCGCAACACGCTGACGGCGCCGATGGTGGCCGAGATCACGGCCGCCATGGACGGCATCGAGGGCGACGAATCGATCGGCGCGCTCGTGGTGACCGGCACACCGCCGGCCTTCTGCGCCGGCGCCAACCTCGGCAACCTGGCCACCGCCGACGGGTCGAGCCTCGGCGGCGTGTACGAGGGGTTCCTGCGCATCGCCCGCAGCCCGCTGCCGACGATCGCCGCGGTCAACGGAGCCGCCGTCGGGGCCGGCATGAACCTGGCCCTCGGCTGCGACGTGCGCCTCGCCGCGCGGCGGGCCAAGTTCGACACCCGCTTCATGCAGCTCGGGCTGCACCCCGGCGGTGGACACACGTGGATGTTCCGCCGCATCGCCGGCCCGCAGACCGTGATGGCGGCCGTCGTGTTCGGGGAGGTGCTCGACGGCGCCGAAGCCGCCCGCGTCGGGCTGGCCTACCGCTGCGTCGACGACGACGCATTGCTCGACGACGCCCAGGCGATGGCGGCCCGTGCGGCGTCGGCACCCCGTGAGCTGGTCCTCGTCACGAAGGCGACGATCCGGGACATGGCCGACATCGCCGACCATCCGGCGGCCGTCGCCCGAGAGCTCGAGCCGCAGCTGTGGAGCACACGGCAACCCTGGTTCGCCGAGCGCCTCGCCGCGCTGCAGGCGCGCATCTCGGCGAAGCCCTGAGCGGGGGCCGGGTAGTCTGGCGCCACGGGGAGGAGCTCAGACCACCAGACACGGCGCTCTCAGAGCGCATCGAGGAGGTAGCCGAATGGGCCAGCGCCACCGCACCGCCGACGTGCCGTTGCCGACGAAGGAAGAGCTCCGGGCCCAGGCCCACGGCGAGCGGCATCGGATCCACGTCGAGTTGCAGGACGTAGCCAACCAGGTCAGCGCCGGACTCGATCCCGAGGACGTCCACGAGCCCGGCGCGGCGTGGAAGCCGGCGCACCATCGCGATCCCGATGTCGCCAAGGAGCTCGAGGCCAAGCGCAGCCGCCCCCTGCGTCATTGGAAGCTGAAGATGTGGAAGCGGCGCAGCGCGCGGCGCCAGGCCAGGGCCCAGGCCCAACGGCTGGCCGACGAGAGCTGATCGGCGGGCACTCAGCCGCCGCCACACTCGCCGCGCGCTCACAGCCAGGCCGCCACCAGCTCCCGTCGGCGGTCGGTCCACTCCTCGATGGTGAACCCGTAGCGGACGTGGTCCTCCCAGACGCCGTTGATCTCGAGGTAGCGCTGCGCCACGCCTTCCTCCCGCAGGCGCAGCTTCTCCATCACCCGGCGGCTGTTGGCGTTGCGCGGGACGATGCAGATCTCGATCCGGTGGAGGTCGAGTTGCTCGAAGGCGAAGCCGGCGATGACGACGACGCTCTCGGGGGTCAGCCCCTCGCCGGCCCGCGCCTGGTCGATCCAGTAGCCGATGGTGGCCGACTGCATGGCACCGCGCACGACGTTGTTGAGGTTGACCTCCCCGGTCAGCCGTTGATCGACGAAGACCCCGAACCCGTAGGCCGACCCTGCCGAGCTGTCGCGCTCGCGGGCTGCGCAACGGGCCACGAAGGCGTCGCGGTTGATGGTCGGGTCGAGCTGTGACGGAGGTCGCCTCGGCTCCCACGGGGTGAGCCACTGGTCGTTGCGCCGCCGCACCTCGCTCCACTCGGAAAAGTCCTGGGGCGTCAACGCCCGCAGCATGACCCGCCGCCCGTAGAGGCGCAGTGGCGCCGGCAACTGCGCGCTGGTCGATGGATGGCGCATGTCAGCCCGCTCCCCGCTCGGCGGCGACGACGGAGATCCGGTCGAGCTGCAAACGGCGCATCACGGCGAGCACGATGCAGCATGTTCCCAGCACCGTGTCGACACGGCCAGGGTCGAGGCCCGGATTGTCGAGGCGTTCGGCCCGCGTCGCCGTCGCCAGGAGCCGGAACACGTCCTCGGCGGCGTGACGCTCGAGCGTGGCCGGAGACGCCGGGACGACGCCTCCGCGTTCGACGACGACCATGTGCCACGGCTCTTCGCCGCTGACGACGACGTCTCGCGCCTCGAGCACGGAGGGCTCGTCGCGAACGATGTCATCGAGATGGTCGGAGACGAGGCCGAGGGCGTTCGTCAACTGGGCAGGATCGGCGGGATCGGGGTCCCGCAGCGTGGCGGCCACCAGCGTCCCCGGACCCACCGGCACCGTCGTGTCGCGCCCAGCGGAGTGCAGCGTCGTCGCCGTCGGCGTCGATGACGATCGTCAGCGTGGCCGGCTGGACCTCTGGAGCGTCGGCGCCGTTCGGACTCTCGGCCAATCGGGCGGCGACCCACCGCCCCACCGGATCGTCACCGCCGGCGAGGTGCCAGGCGTAGTGGGCGTGCAGGCACTTGATGCCCTGGCGGGTGCCGCCGACGCCCCCGCCGTGGCCCGCCGACCCGAGACCAGCGTCGCGCTCGGCGGCGTAGCGGCGGTGGGCGTCGGCCACGGCGCTCGGATCGAGCTCAGCCTCGGCGCGGCGGACCCCGCCGGCCGCCTCGAGGCGGCTGACGGCCTGCACCTCGCGGCGGCCGACGAGCCAATACCGCGTGGGCATCGGCGTGCCATCGGCCAGGCGCGGCTCGTTGCGGATGACCACCGGCCGACCTTCGGCGTCACGGGCGACGACGTCGAACGCTCCCTGCGGTTCGCGGCCGAGGAGGTCGCGCACCGCGAGGCGGTCGGACTCGTCGGCGACCATCGTCCGGGACGAACGGGTCGTCAGCGGCGGCGGCGCAGGACGAGCAGCACGAGGAGCAGCACGACGACGACGGGCACGAGCCGCTTGAGGACCGCCGGGCCGGCCACACCGGCGAGGTCGACGGGCTCGCTGGCCGGGCTGTCGATCTTGCGCACCTTCGGCGCCTCGGCGACGGGGGCCGCCGCCGGACCCGTATCGGCGGCCTTGGGGGTGTCGACTGCCGCCGGCGTGTCCGCTTCGAGCGCCGTCTCGGCGCCGTCACCGTCCGCCGCCTCGGGCACCGTGGTCGGCGCAGTCTCCGCCGAGGGTGCCTCGTCGAGCATCGTGTTGAGGTTGCCGGCGAACTGGGCCATCAGCTTCTTGGAGACGTCGCCGATGATCCCGCGGCCGAACTGAGCCACCTTCCCGGTGATGTGCAGGTCGGTGGTCACGACGACGCGGGTGCTGGTCGGTGACAGGCTCTCGGCCTGTGCCTCGATCTCGGCCGACTGCGTTGCCGCGCCCGCCCGTGTCACGTCCTTCCGCCTTGAGGATGGCGCGGTGCTTCTCGTCGTCGCGCTCGATGAAGTTGGCCTGACCCTTGAACTGCGGCGTGATCGAGCCGAGCTTGATCTTCACGACGCCGCGGTAGGTCTCGCCCTCGATCTCCTGCAGTTGGGCGCCGGGGAGGCACGGCGCGATGCGCTCGACGTCGGTGATCGCCGCCCACGCCTCCTCGATCGGGCGATTCACGGTGAACTCGTTGACGAGTTGTTCTGCCATCGCCGGAGATCCTCCACGGTGTCGATATCGATCGGTGAACCAACGCACGGTACTGCAGCGACCAGATCGGGTCGAAGGCGCATCAGGCTTCGCGCTCCTTCGTCGCCGGCCGTGGGCAACAGGTCCCACACGTCGCTGCGCAACTGGACCGGATGGCCCCGCTGCCCCTGGTACGTGGCGACGGCGATCGGTGCGTCCGCGGCGGCGACGGCGCGCCACGCCTCCACGGTGACGAACGGCTGGTCCCCGAGCCCGACGACCACCGAACCGGCACCGAGCAGGCGCGCCGCTTCGATCCCGGCGCGCAGCGACGTCACTTGGCCCTCGGCCCACCGGTCGTTGATGACATGGACGACGCTGGGGTGCAGCGTGGTGCGGATCTGGCGGGCCGTCACGACGACGACCGGACCGGCGGCCGCGGCGAGTGCCGTGCCGACGGCCCGGTCGAGCACGCTGCGCCCGTCGAGGCGGGCGTCGAGCTTGTGGCCGGGGCCGCGGAACCGGGTGCCCGCCCCCGCCGCGAGCACCACCGAGACGCACCGCGGGGCCAGCGACATCCCCGTAGCTTGCCGGTGATCCAGATGTCGCGCGGATGACGAACCAGCGACGAAAAGATGTCGATGCTGTTGAATGTGTCGATCGCGTGACGATATGGTCATGCGTTCGATGGCCACCCCACGTCGTTCTCTCGCCGTCGCGCTGGTGACCGTCGCCGTCGCGCTCGTCGCCGGCGGTACCACCGTCGAGGCCGAGATCGGTGGCGATCCCCACTCGCCGGCGGTCATCGAGCGGGCCAACGTGGCGCTGACGGCCCATGACGTGTTCAGCTACACGCAGGCACCCGACGCCTTCGTCGCCTACATGCAGGCTCGCAACACGACCGCCGACGCCGTCGCCGCCGAGCTGGCCGTCGATCCCGTCGCCCTCCGAAACGCATGGTCGCGGACGGACCTGCCGCACCAGAAGGCGGTGCTCGCAGCGTTGACGCAGATCGGCGCCGATTACGTCAAGAACACGTCCGACCCCGCCGTCGGCTTCGACTGCTCCGGGCTCACCGCTTTCGCCTGGGCGTCGGGCCGGCGTGCCGATCAGCCGGCAGAGCAGTTCGCAGATCAACGCCACACGAGGCCTCGAGCAGTCGCAGGCGCTGGCCGGCGACCTCGCCTACTACCCCGGTCACGTAATGATGTACCTCGGTGTCGGCGACGCCATCGTCCATGCCGTCAACCACTCCAAGGACGTCGCCATCGGCATCCTCAGCCGCGACGTGAGCTTCGGGGACCCCAGCGGCTGACGGCGTCTGCCGCGGGAGTCAGTAGCGCGCCGGCACCCAGCGTTGGGACTCGATTGGTGGTCGGACATAGCTGAGGTCAGGCTTTTGGCGGCGGGGGAGCTTCAGCGTCGGCTGCTCGACCTCGTGGTAGGGGATCATCGAGAGCAGGTGGCTCATGGCGTTGAGGCGGGCCCGCTTCTTGTCGTCGGAGTTGACGACCCACCACGGCGATTCGGGGATGTCGGTGTGGAGGAACATGGCGTCCTTGGCCTGCGAGTAGTCGAACCACCGTTTGCGTGATTCGAGGTCCATCGGGCTGAGCTTCCAACGCTTCGTACGGTCGTCGATGCGGCCACGGAAGCGGCGCTCCTGCTCCTCGTCGCTCACCGAGAACCAGAACTTGATGAGGATCGTCCCGGAGCGGATGAGCATCTTCTCGAACTCCGGTACCGAGCGGAGGAACTCGGTGTACTCCTCGTGGCTGCAGAAGCCCATCACGTGCTCGACGCCGGCGCGGTTGTACCAAGAGCGATCGAACAGGACCATCTCGCCGGCGGCCGGCAGGTGGGGCACATAGCGCTGGAAGTACCACTGCGTGCGTTCGCGTTCGGTCGGTGTGCCGAGGGCGACGACTCGGCAGTACCGCGGGTTGAGTGGTTCGGTGATGCGCTTGATCACGCCGCCCTTGCCGGCGGCGTCGCGGCCCTCGAAGAGGACCACGACCTTGAGGCCCTGCTGGCGGATCCAGTCCTGCAGCTTGACCAGCTCCGTGTGCAGCTTGATGAGCTCGGCCTCGTATTCGGCGGTGCTCAGCTTCTTCGGTCGGCCGTCAGGCGATGGCCTCGTGAGCGTGAGCGGGCGCGTCTGCTTCTTGGATGGGCGACGGGCGGTCTGGGCCATCGATGCGGTCTCCTGGCGGTCGGTCTCAGCATCGTGAGTGGACGCGCCGTCAACCTAGCTACTTCACGGAGGCCCCGCGTTCCGCCGGTGTGGGCGCGCGCCGTTGACGGGAACCGTGAGCGCGCCGGTGCGGATGTGAGCCTGCAGGACTCACCGTCAACCTGTGTGGATCCGACCCGTGCCGTCACGCAGGGACGGCGCGTGCCTGCCGGTCCGCACGGCGATGATCTCGGCGCAGATCGAGATCGCCGTCTCCTCGGGCGTGCGGGCGCCGATGTCCAAACCGATCGGCGACATCAGCCGTGCCAGCTCGGCCGTTCTCCAGTCCCGCCTCGGCGAGGCGTTCCATCCGCCGCTCGTGCGTCGTCCTGCTGCCCATCACGCCGATGTAGCCGACCTCCGTGGCCACCGCACCCTGCACGGCGGGGACGTCGAACTTCGGATCGTGGGTCAGGATGCACACGGCGTCGCGTGGGCCGAGCGTCTTGCCGCGCTGCTCGAAGACCGCCATCGGCCAGGACACGAGCACCTCGTCGGCCATCGGGAATCGGCGGCGGGTGGCGAAGATCTCGCGGGCGTCGCACACCGTGACGCGGTAACCGAGCACCTTGGCGACCTTGGCCAGCGCCGCCGTGAAGTCGACGGCGCCGAAGATCCACATCTGCGGTGGCGGTGCGTGCGACTCGACGAACACCTGCACGAGGGGCGTGTCCTCGAGGTCCTCCGGCGTCGTCTGGCCCTGCGGCCCGTAGTTGCGCACGCCGGAGCGACCCGCTTCCAACTCGGCCAGCGCGTCGCGGGCGACGACCCGATCGAGGTCCTCATCGCCCAGCGTGCCGATCGCCGGCTCGTCCGGGACGACGAGCAGCTTGGCGCCGCGCGACAGGCCATTGATGACCGTGGCCAACGCGACGGGCTGCTCGGCCCGGATGCGATCGCGGAGCTGCTCGAAGATCATCGCCGCCGGCTCACCATCAGCGTCACCATTCGGCTCACCAGTCGAGCGGCTCGATGAACAGCCGGATCGTCCCGCCACACGTCAGCCCGACGGCGAACGCCTCGTCGTCGCTGTAGCCGAACGTCACCATCCGCGGCTCCGCCTCACCGGCCAGGATGGCCAGCGCCTCGGTGACGACGGCACCCTCGACGCAGCCTCCGCTGACACTGCCGGCGACCTCGCCCCGCTCGTTGACGGCCATCGCCGCGCCGGGGCCGCGGGGCCCCGATCCTTCGACGTCGACGACCCTCGCCAGGGCGACGCGCCGTCCTGCGGATCTCCAGCGGTCGAGGTCGTCGAGGATCTCACGCACCGTCTGCTCCCATCTCTCGTCCTCCTCACGGTTCGTCGAGGACGTCGGCCAGCCGCTCGAGCGCGGCGAGCGAGTGGCCCTCGACGAAGCGATCAACGTACGGCAGCGCGGCGGCCATGCCGCGCGCCAGCGGCGCGTAGCCGGGCGTCACCTTGAGTGGGTTGACCCAGACGGTCCGGTGGGCGACCCGTCCGAGGCGGACCATCTCGGTCGCCAGCTCGAGCGGGTCGCCGCGGTCCCACCCATCGGAGAGGATCACGACGACCGCCCCCCGGGCCATGCCCCGCACCCCCCACTCGTCGTTGAACCGGCGCAGCCCGTCGCCGAGCCGTGTGCCGCCGGACCAATCGAGGACGCGACCGGTCGCCTGGCGCAGGGCGAGATCGGGATCCCGGCTGGCCAGCTCACGGGTGATGCGGGTCAGCCTCGTCCCGAGGGCGAACGCCTCGACGCGTCGGCGGCCGGCGACGGCGGCTTGGACGAAGCGCAGCAGCGCACGCGCGTAGGGCTCCATCGAGCCGCTGACGTCGAGCAGCAGCACGAGACGGCGGTGACGGGTGGCCTGCGTGCGGAAGTGGCGCCGCAGCGGCTCGCCCTCGGTGCGCAGCGCGGCGCGCACCGTACGGCGCAGGTCCGGGCGTGCCGTGCGTCGCGATGCCGCCTGCAGGCGCAACGAGCGCCGGGGGGACCCGGTCAGCCGGAGACGGCTCATGAGGCGATGGGCCTCGGCCAGCTCGGCGTCGTCGTAGGCGGCGAAGTCCTTGTGCCGCAGGACCTCCGTGACGCTGAACCGCAGCTCGATGGTCGGATCGTCGCTCGGCGGCGCCGACTCTGGCCCGTCCTCGTCGTCGGGGTCGTCGGTCGCCAGCGTCACGGTGATCGGATCTGCGTCGGCCTCCGGCGCAACGGATGGCTGGGCGTCGTCCCAGAAGACGGCGAAGGCGCGATCGAACGTGGCGACGTCCTCGGGCCGTCGCACGAGCGTCGCCCGGGCCGCCCAGTAGACGCTGTGACGGTCGCCGAGGCCGACGGCCCCGAGGGCCTCCGTGAAGGCGACGACGGTGCTCGTCGGGACAGCCAGGCCGGTGCCGCGCAGGACGCGCCCGAAGGCGACGGCCATCGACTCGGCGCGACCGGCGGCGACGGCAGTGTCGACGCTCTCGGTCATGGGACTCAGCGCGGCGCCGAGCCCGGCATGGCGCCCCGCTCGAACGCCAGCTTGACGATGTCGGCCACGCCGTGCTGGTCGACGCGCTGGTGGTCCTCGCGGTACTTGAGCACGGTGCCGAGGGTCGCCTCGACCGCCCGATCGTCGAGCTCGCCGACGCCGAGGCGACCGAGCGCGCTGGCCCAGTCGATGGTCTCGGCCACGCCCGGCGGCTTGTACAGCCTGAGGCCGCGCAGCGCCTCGACGGCGGCGGCGACCTGGCGGGCCAGCTCCTCGCCGACCTCCGGGGCCCGCAGGCGGACGATGGCCACCTCACGCTCGAAGTCGGGGTGCTCGACCCAGTGGTACAGGCACCGCCGCTTCAAGGCGTCGTGCACGTCCCGAGTGCGGTTGCTCGTGAGCACGACGATGGGTGGCTGCTCGGCGCTGAACAGGCCGAGCTCGGGCACGGTGATCTGCCAGTCGGACAGGACCTCCAGCAGGAAGGCCTCGAACTCGTCGTCGGCCCGGTCGATCTCGTCGACGAGCAGGACGGGCGGCGGACCCTCCCGTGGCTCGATGGCCCGCAGCAGGGCGCGCTTGACGAGGAAGCGCTCCTGGTACAGCTCGGCTTCCAGGGCGTCGGTCGAACGCCCGGCGGATT
The DNA here is from genome assembly GCA_963719775.1 of uncultured Acidimicrobiia bacterium. Classification (GTDB taxonomy): domain Bacteria; phylum Actinomycetota; class Acidimicrobiia; order Acidimicrobiales; family Ilumatobacteraceae; genus JALZMG01. The sequence continues at coordinate 87,939 of CAVRCY010000012.1, read as the reverse complement.
CGCCACTGGCCTCCGCCGCCCGCAGGTGCAGGAGCTGGCGCCCGTAGTCCCAGTCGTACACGGCCTGCGCGGCGTCGATGCCCTCGTAGCACTGCAACCGGATGAGCTCGCCGCCGGTCCAGGTGGCGAGGACCTTGGCCACCTCGGTCTTGCCGACGCCGGCCTCGCCCTCCAGCAGCAGCGGGCGGCGCAGTGACATCGCCAGGAAGACGGCCGTCGACAACCCGTCGTCGGGGAGGTACCCGTGAGTCGTCAGCGCGGCGGTGACCTCGGCAACGGATTGCGGCGAGGTCACGGCCGACGTCATGGTGCGAGGCTAATGAGCAACTGCCTCCAGCTGACGGTCGATCCCCGAGTCGGGTCGGTGGGCGGCGCGAGCGGGTAGGAACCGCCATGCGACGAGGGCACCGTACGGATGCCTGCCTCGAGCGCGCTGTAGCCGCGGACGAACTGGAAGTACTGGGTGACCACGAAGACGAACCCGAAGAGGGCGAAGAAGGCGAACGTGACGGCCACGCTCCCGGCGGTGAACCGCAGGTTGCGGAACACCGAGACGTCGAGCGTGGGGTGGTCGATGCGCCGCTCCCAGGCGACGAACCCGGCCAGCAGCACGGCGGCCAGCCCGAACGCCGCCACGCTCGTCGGCGACGTCCAGCCGTGGCTCGGCCCTTCGATGACCGCCCACACCAGAGCCGTGAGGCCGGCGATCGACGCCAACGTGCCGATCGGATCGAATCGGGCGATGGTGGTGTCGCGGGAGGTGGGCACGACCCTGGCCGTGGCGATCAGTGCCACGGCGATGACCGGGACCTTGATCATCAGCACCGAGCCCCACCAGAAGTGCTCGAGCAGTCAGCCGCCGGTCACCGGCCCGAGGGCAACGGCGACGCCGGACGTGGCGGCCCAGATGGCGATGGCGATGGCGCGGTCCGCACGGGTTGGCGGGCGGTCGTCAGCGACACAGCGGCTCCTGGGGTCAGGAGCTGCGCGGATTGATTCACCTCGTTCGGTCGCTGGTTGGTCAAAGAGCTCTTGAAGTGGAGGTGACCCGTGCAGCGCGACGGGACCCGGCCGATCTGGGCGCGAACGTTCTCACATCGCAATCTGGGCGCGGTTCTTCGCGACTGTCGGGAGAAAACGCACCCAGAAAACGAAATGAGACGTACCGCGCCCAAATCGAGGGCTCCCTCGCCGGGTCGCGTCGCACCGCGGCACCCCCCACCTTCAAGAGCTGCTTCGACCAACCCGGGTAAGGAGCGGGTGAACTTGTCCACCAATCCGCGCAAGTCCCCGGACGACGCCGCAATGACAGTGTTATCACACTGTGCTAGACTGTCGCCACATGACGAACGCCACAGGGCCCGGGCAGTACCGTGCGGGTGGAATGGCCCGCTCGCTCGCCCCGGTGGACGTCACGGGTCAGGCGCTGCTGACGGCGGCCCACGACCTGCTGGAGAGCCAGGGTCCGACGGCGTTGACGGTCAGGCGCATCGCCACCGCCGCCGGGGTCAGCACGATGAACGTGTACTCCCGCTTCGGCGGCAAGGACGGAGTCCTCGACGAGCTGTTCAGCGACGGGTTCCGCCGCCTCGGCGAGCAGATGGCGGCCACGCCCTCGACTGCCGACGCGCTGGCCGACTTGCACGCCTGCGGGGCGGCGTACCGGGCCTTCGCCAGGGACAACCCGACGTACTACTCGCTGATGTTCGACCGCGTCGTGCCCGACTACCGACCCTCCGACGCCGCCCGGCAGATCGCCGTCGCCACGCTGTCCCACCTCGCGTCGCGCGTCGAGCGGGCGATGGACGCCGGCGTGATCGCCCGCCGGGATCCGTTCCAGGTGGCGATGGCGCTGTGGGCCTGCCAGCACGGCCTGGTCAGCCTCGCCGCCCGGACGACCGACGTCGAGGCGTTCGACTGGGACGTCGTCTCGCCGATGGGCAGCGCAGCCATGGTCCGCGGGCTGGCCAGCGACGATGGGTGAGTTGGGTGGCCACGGCGTCGAGATCCGCGTCGCCGCGCCCTCCGCCCGCTCGGTGCAGGTGGTCGTGTTCGATCCCGACGGTGGGATGCGCGACGGGCCGATGGTCACGAGTCGTGACGGTGACGACTGGGTCGCCGTGCTGCCGGAGGGCACGATCTACGGCCTCGTCGCCGACGGTGACGGGCCGCGGTTCGACCCGTCCAAGGTGCTCGTCGACCCACGGGCGCTGGAGGTGTGGCTCCCGCCGGGTCACGATCGGGAGCTGGCCAAGCAGCGCGGCGTGAGCAACGCCGGCCGCGGGCCCCTGGGCATCGCGCGGCATCCATGGGACGCCCGCCCGTCGCCGCCGGTCGAGCCGCCCACCGGTGGTCTACGAGGCCCACGTGCGCGGCCTGACCCGACGGGCCGCCGGCGCGCATCCCGGAACATATGCCGCGCTCGTGGATCAGCTGCCCCGCCTGGTCGAGCTCGGCGTGAGCGTCGTCGAGTTGCTGCCGATCCATCAGAACGATCCGGCCGAGGGCAGCTACTGGGGCTACATGCCGCTCAACTTCGCCGCCGTGCACCGCCAGTACGCGGCGACTGCTGACGCCGCCGCCGAGCTCGCCGGCTTCGCCGACGCCGCCCATCGCCACGACATCGAGGTGTGGGTGGACGTCGTGTTCAACCACACGACGGAGGTCGATGCGCTCGGGCCGACCTACCACCTGCGCGGGCTGGCGGACACCGCCTTCTACCGCCTGCGCGAGGACGGCTCGTACATCGAGACGACCGGGTGTGGCAACGACATCGACGCCGAGTCAACGCTGGCGCAGGACCTCATCATGTGGTCGCTGGACCGCCTGGCCGACCTCGGCGTCGACGGCTTCCGGTTCGATCTGGCCGCCGTCCTCAGCCGTAGCCACACGCTCATCGAGCGCCTCGATCGGTGGGCCGCGTCGAGGGGGGTGGCGATGATCGCCGAGCCGTGGGATGCCGTCGGCAACTACCAGGTCGGCCGGGCCTGGCCCGGCGATGGCTGGATGCAGTGGAACGACCGCTTCCGCGACGACGTGCGCTCGTTCCTACGCGCCGAGCCGGTGGCGTCGGTCCTGCGCCAGCGCGTGCAGGGCAGCCCGGACCTGTTCGACACACCCATGGAGAGCGTCAACTTCGTGTCGTGTCACGACGGGTTCACGCTCTACGACGTCGTCGCCTACGACCACAAGCACAACGAGGCCAACGGGTGGGCCGGCATGGACGGCACCGGAGACAACCGGTCGTGGAACTCCGGGTGGGAGGGTGACGACGGCGTGCCGGACGACGTCATGGCGCTGCGGCGACGCCAGCTGCGCAATGCGTGGTGCCTGCTGGCGCTGTCCCACGGCGTGCCGATGGCGTCGATGGGCGACGAGCTGGGCCGCACCCAGGGCGGCAACAACAACGCCTACAACCAGGACAACGAGACGTCGTGGGTCGACTGGGACCGAGCGGAGCAGTTCGCCGACCTGCAGCACTTCGTCGGTCGGCTGCTGGCGCTGCGAGCCCGCCACCCCGTCCTCTCGCAAACGACGTGGTGGGGCGACGACGCCCGGTTCTGGGAGCTCGGTGACCGGACGTTGGCGTGGCAGGTCGGCGACCTGTACGTGGTCGCCAACGCGTGGTGGGAACCGGTCGACGCGCCCATCGAGCTGCCCATCGTGGGGGCCGGTGCGTGGCGGCGGGTGATCGACACGTCGCTGGCCCCACCCGAGGACGTCGTCGGCCCGGACGACGCCCCGCCCGTCGGGACGACGTACCACGTCGCCCCACGCACCGTCATCGTCCTCGAACGCCGCTCCTGATCGATCGGAGTGTTGGAGCGCGTCCGAGTGCGTTCGTCGCGCCCCTGCTCGAGCTCGGACACCTCCGATGCGCCCGAAGCACTCGGATCGGGAGACGTCAGGAGTCGAAGCCGAGGCCGAGGCGGTCGAGGGTGCGCAGCCAGAGGTTGCGGCGACCGGTGCGGTCCTCGCGCTGCAGTGACCAGCGGGTGGCTTGGATGCCGACGAAGCGGAACGGCTCCGGGGGGAACGGCAGCGGCTGCTGCTGCACGAACTCGGTGGCCGTGGCCACGCTGCGGCGCCCGTCGAGCAGGTCGAGCATCACCGCGCCGCCGAAGCGGGACGATGCCACGCCGAGCCCGGTGTAGCCGAGGGCGTAGGCGACTCGACCGGCCATCGCCGTGCCCCAGAACACGCAGAACCGGCTGCAGCCGCGCCGGGTCGACGAGGGCGGCCCGCCCGATCCGCCACAACCCGCCGATGTAGGTCGGCGAGTCCACCTCACCGCGCATGGCGTCGGCGTCGAGCCACCGGGCATCCTGCCCCAGACGGCGGAGCTGGGCGGCGTCGTCGCGCAGCTCGTCGAGGTAGCTCGGCGGGTGGGTCGTCGTCGCCACATCGATCACGCCGGTGCGCTCGAAGTCGCAGTCGATGGCGTACCGGTGGATGGCGTTCTCGATGGCGTCGAGGTTCTCGAGGCCGAGTTGCTCGAGGAGCTCGATCTCGTCGGGGAAGCGTTGCTGCCCGTTGGCGATGCCGTGGGTCAGGCTCGACTCCATGAACCCGCCGTTGCGCCCGCTGGCCGCCGAGCCGATCTCGGCGGCGTCGATCAACACGACGTCGCGTGCCGGATCGCGCTCCTTGGCGATGATCGCCGTCCACAATCCGGTGTAGCCGCCGCCGACGACGCAGAGGTCGCAGCTCTCGTTGCGCACCAACGTCGGGTTGGAGTCGGGCTCGTCGACGTCGTCGAACCAGTACGGAAAGACGTCGGCGTCGGCGATGGCATCGAGGTGGCGGCGGTCGATGTCGTCGAGATCGTCCCGGCGACCGTTCATCGCACGACGGCTCGTCACTCCCCGATCTTGATGCCGCAGTTCTCGATGCCGTAGGCGTCCACGCTCTCGCTCGCTTCGATGTACTGCGGGCTGTTCAGCTGGTTGAGGGCCTCGTTCGCCGCGGCGTTGTCCGTCGTCATCGCCCCCAAGTCGTAGCCGACCTCCTGGAGTGCATCGAAGAAGGCGAACGTTGGACCGGCGAGGCCGTTCATGTCGCCCTGGATGTCGGCTGGCGCGGTATCGAGCAACGCCTCGAACGATTCCCTCTGTGCCGTGATCGCCGTCTCGATCTCCTCCGGTGTTGCCGTCCCGCTGGCCAAGACCGGCGCGTACTCGTCGCGGGTCGCCTTGAACTCGGTCAGCGCGATGCAGTACTCGCTGTTTTCGCCCTCCGCGGAGCCCCCCGTCGAGCCCCCGGCAGCAGTCGTCGCGGCCCCGCCGGCCGTCGTCGCCGCGGCGGTGTCATCGTCGTCATCGCCGCCGCAGGCGATCAGGACAGTCGAGACCGCGGCGAGCAGGATGAGGGTGCGCTTCACGGGCGCGGAGTGTAGGTGCCCCGTGATCTACGGTGCCGCGCGTGGACCTCGGGATCGGAGGACGGACGGCTGCGGTGGCGGCGGCGTCGAGTGGGCTCGGCCTGGCGTCGGCGAAGGCGCTGGCTGCCGAAGGGGTCGCCGTGGCCATCTGCGGGCGGGACCGGGCGCGCATCGAGCAAGCCGCCGCCGCCGTCGGCCACGGGTGCGTCGCGCTCGTCTGCGACGTCTCCGACGCCGCCGGCGGCACGGCCTTCGTGGCCGAGGCCGCCGAGGCCCTCGGCGGCATCGACATCCTGGTCACCAACGCCGGAGGTCCGCCGACCGGCAACTTCGCCACGACCGACCGTCGACGCCTATCCGCCGGCCATCGACCTCAACCTGATGTCGGTCGTGGCGATGTGCAAGGCGGCCGTGCCGGCGATGCAAGCCGCCGGATGGGGCCGCGTCGTGGCCATCACGTCGCTCGCCGTGCGCCAGCCGATGGCCGAGCTGATCCTGTCGAACACCGCACGCGCCGGCGCCACCGGGTTCCTCAAGACGCTGGCCAGGAGGTCGCCGGCGACGGCGTCACGGTCAACTCGATCCAGCCCGGGCTGCACCGCACGAACCGGGTGACCAGCGCTCTACGGCGCCGCCGCCGACGACATGACGATGGGCGACGCCGACGACTTCGGCGCCATCGTCGCCTTCCTCTGCAGCCGAGCAGGCCAACTTCCTGACCGGCGCCCAGATCCACGTCGACGGCGGCGCCTACCAAGCGCTGCTCTGAGCGTCCGAGCGATGCTCAGGAGACTTGCCGCGCTCAGCGCGACTCAACCGTCGTCAGAATCTGTTTCCGGTCACGTAGCGCTGGCGGCCTCCAGGGCCCGGCGGGTGAGGACCTTGGCCAGGTGGACGCGGTACTCGACGCTGGCGTTGAGGTCGGCCTGCGGGTCGGCTTCGGCGGCGCGCCTGCTCGGCGGCGTCCTCGACCGACGCCCCGCCGGCCAGCGCCGACGCCACGCTGGTGGCGAGGATCGGCGTCGACCCCATGTTGACGAGGCCGACGCCGGCGTCGCCGTTGCGGCGCCACGCGGCGACGCCGACGATCGCCCAGTCCTGGGCCCGGCGGTTGAACTTCTGGAACCCCCACCCGGCGCCCTGCATCTTCGGCACGCGGATCTCGGTCAGCAGCTCGTCCGGCGCCAGCGTCGAGGTGAGGAAGCTCTCGTAGAACTCGGCAGACGGCGATCTCCCGCGTGCCGTTCGGCCCCTGGGCGACGTACGTCGCGCCGAGGGCCAGCGTCGTGGCCGGGAGGTCGGAGGCCGGGTCGGCGTGGGCGATCGATCCGCCGATCGTGCCGCGGTGGCGGACCTGCGGGTCGCCGACGTGGCCGGCGGCGTGGGCCAGCAGCGGGACGTGCTCGGCGAGCACGTCGGAGCGTCTCGATGTCCATGTGCCGGGTCAGCGCACCGATGGCGATGTGGTCGCCGGCGTCGCGGATGTACGACAGGTCGCTCAGCCGGCCGATGTCGACGAGCACGCTCGGCTGGGCCAGGCGCAGCTTCATCAGCGGCAGCAGGCTGTGCCCGCCGGCGAGGAACTTGGCGTCCTCGCCGTGCTCGCCGAGCAGGCTGATCGCCTCCTCGGCCGATCCGGCCCGGACGTAGTCGAACGCGGCGGGGATCATCGACGAGCCTCCTTGGGCAGCATTGATCGCGTTGCACACGTTGAGCGGGCTGGCCGGCATCGGGATGTCGCGGACGCCGAGGCCGGACAGGGCGTCGACGATGGCGTTGATCACGGCCGGGGCGGCGCCGATCGTGCCGGCCTCGCCGATGCCCTTGACGCCGAGCTGGTTGGTCGGCGACGGCGTGACGGTGTGGCCGAGCGTGATCGCCGGCACGTCGCTGGCCGCCGGCACGAGGTACTCGGCCAGCGTGCTCGTCTTCAGGTTGCCGTCGGTGTCGTACACGGCCTCCTCGAACAGCGCCTGGGCCAGCCCCTGGACGACGCCGCCGTGGACCTGCCCGTCGACGATCAGCGGGTTGATCTGGACGCCGCAGTCGTCGACGGCGACGTACTGCAGCACGTCGACGCCGCCGGTCTCGGTGTCGACCTCGACGACGCACATGTGCGTGCCGAACGGCCACGAGAAGTTCGGTGGGTCGTAGGTGACGTGGGCCTCGAGGTTGGGCTCGAGGCCGTCGGGCAGGTTGTGGGCGCGTGAAGGCCTCGAAGGCGATGGCCGCCAGCGGCATCGTCTTGTCCGGCGACCCCTTGACGCTGAACGCGCCGCCGGCGTACTCGAGGTCGTCGGCGCTGGCCTCGAGCTGGTGGGCGGCGATCTGGGCCGCCTTGTCGATGACCTTGTCGCAGGCCATGGCGATGGCGACGCCGCCGACGGGCAGCGAGCGCGAGCCGTAGGTGTCCATGCCGAGCGGCGCGATCGCCGTGTCGCTGTGCAGCACGTCGACGTCGTCGGGGCTGATGCCGAGCTTCTCGGCGACGATCATCGACCACGCCGTCTCGTGACCCTGGCCGTGCGGCGACGTGCCGGTGACGACCTGGACCTTCGCCGTCGGCAGCACGCGCACCGTGGCCGACTCCCAGCCGCCGGCCGAGTAGTTCAGCGAGGCGAGCACCCGCGACGGGGCGAGGCCGCACATCTCGAAGTACGATCGACACGCCGATGCCGAGCCGCTTCGTCGCCCCGTCGACGTTCTGCGTCCGCTGGCGGGCCCGCAGCTCGTCGTAGCCGACGAGGCGGGCGGCCTCGGTGGCCGCCGCGTCGTGGTCGCCGGAGTCGTAGACGAGCCCGCTCCACGCCGTGTACGGGTACGCCGCCTTCGGGATGAAGTTGCGCCGCCGCAGCTCGAGCGGATCGATGCCCGACCTTGGCGGCGAGGGCGTCCATCGCCCGCTCGATGGCGTACGTCGCCTCCGGCCGTCCGGCGCCGCGGTAGGCGTCGGTCGGGGTCATCGTCGTGAACACCGACGTGCACTCGAAGTCGTAGGCCTGGGGCAGGTCGTACACGCCGGCGTAGAGGAACGCGCCGAGCAGCGGGATCCCCGGCGTGACGAGCTGGAGGTAGGCGCCCATGTCGGCGATCAGGCGGACGCGGAGCGCGGTGAGCTTGCCGTCGGCGTCGGCGGCGAGGTCGATGTGCTGGATCTGGCCCGCGCCCCTGGATCGTCGCCTGCGCGTTCTCCGAGCGCGACTCGTTCCAGCGCACCGGCACGCCTGTGCTTGCGGGACAGCGCCATGCACAGCAGCTCCTCGGCGTACACGTTGAGCTTGGAGCCGAAGCCGCCGCCGACGGCCGGGGCGACGACGCGCACCTGGTGCTCGGGGATGCCGAGCGTGATCGCCGTCATGATCTTGAGGATGTGCGGGATCTGCGTCGCCGAGTAGAGCGTGATGTCGCCGCCGAACGGCTGCGGCACGGCGACGACGGCCCGCGCCTCCATCGCCATCGGGATCAGGCGCTGCTGGACGTAGCGCTCGCTGACCGTGAAGGCGGCGTCCTCGAACGCCTTGTCGACGGCGCCCTCGTCGGCCTCGACCTTCAGCGCCCACGTGTAGCTCGTGTTGGTGCCGAGCTCGTCGTGGATGACGACCCGGTCCGACAGCGCGTCCTCGAGGTCGATGACGGCCTCCAGCGGCTCGTACTCGACGTCGACGGCGTCGACGGCGTCGCGAGCGGCGCCGCTCGCTGCGTGGCCAGCACGGCGGCCACGCCGTCGCCGACGTAGGCACACCTTGTCGTGCTGGCCAGCGGGTAGTGGGCCGGGTTCTTCATGTCCTCGGTGACCGGCCAGGCGCACGGCATCGGCGCGGCCCACGTCGTCGGCCAGGTCGGCGCCGCGTGTACACGGCGACGACGCCGGGCAGCGCCGCGGCCGCCGACGGTGTCGATGCTGACGATGCGGGCGTGGGCGTACGGGCTGCGCACGACGGCGAGGTGCAGCGCGCCGGGGACGTCGAGGTCGTTGGTGAACTTGGCCTCGCCCGTGAGCAGGGCGGGATCTTCGCGGCGCAGCAGGCGCTGGCCGATGACGCGTCGTCGGTGCGGCTTCGGTGGTCGTCATCGGTGGCCTCCCGCTCAGGCGTCGGCGGCGGCGAGGACCGCCTGGACGATGTTGTGGTATCCGGTGCAGCGGCAGAGGTTGCCCTCCAGGCCGAGGCGCACCTCCTGCTCGCTCGGGTGGGGGTTCTCCTGCAGCAGGCTGGTCGCCGCCATCACCATGCCAGGCGTGCAGTACCCGCACTGCAGGCCGTGGTTCTCCATGAACGCCTGCTGCATCGGGTGCAGCTGCGCCGTCGGTGGCCAGGCCCTTCGATGGTCGTGATGTCCGCGCCGTCGGCCTGGACGGCGAGCACGGTGCAGCTCTTCACGGACTCGCCGTCGAGGTGCAGCGTGCAGGCTCCGCACGACGACGTGTCGCAGCCGATGTTGGTGCCCGTCAGCCCGACCTGTTCTCGGATGTAGTGGACGAGCAGCGTTCGCGGTTCGACGTCATGGGTGTGCGTCGACCCGTTGACGGTGACGCTGATCTCCACGTGATGCCCCCTTCGTGGTGTTGTCCCTCGGCGGGTCATCTTGGCACGCCGTGGAGCGTGCGCCACCATGCGCGAGCGCGGCGGACGTCTACTCGTGGAGCTGCTGGGCGAGGTACTGCTCGAGGCCGATCTGGCGGATCGTCTCCTGCTGCGTCTCCAGCCAGTCGACGTGCTCCTCCTCGGACACGAGGATCTCGGCGAGCAGTTCGCGAGTGCCGTTGTCACCGCTGCTCGACGGCCAGGGCGATGCCCCGGTTGAAGCGCTCGACGGCCGTGTACTCGAGCTCGCAGGTCGACGTCGAACTGCTCGGGGACCGTCTCGCCGACGCGCACGGGGAACAGACGCTGCATGTTGGGCACGCCGTCGAAGTAGAGGATCCGCTCGATCAGCCGCTCGGCGTGCTTCATCTCGTCGATCGACTCGTCGCGGCCGTGCGATGCCAGGCGGTGGTAGCCCCAGTTCTCGCACATCTTGGCGTGGATGAAGTACTGGTTGATCGCCGTCAGCTCCGCCGTCAGCACGTCGTTCAGTAGTTCGATGATGTCGACGTCGCCGCGCATGGCGGAACAACCTATGTCACGGCGCTCAGGCCAGGCGGAAGCGCCGGCGGGGTGGGCCGACGGCGGCGACGTGCTCCCGTGCTCGGTCAGGAGGCGGTCGATCGTCGGGTGGCAGCCCAGGCACCCGCTGCCGGCGTGACAGCGTTCGGCGACCTCCTCGATCGAGGCGGCGCCGTGCTCGATCTCCCGGCGGACACGCCGCTCGTTGACCCCGTAGCAGAGGCACACCAGCGCCATCTGCCGTAAGGTACTCCTAACAACCCGCATCTTGCAACCCTGGCTACGTTGGTCGCCGGGACGGCCGGACAGCGGCGCGTCAGAGCAGTTCGGCGACGTCGACCACGGCGAGGACGACGAGAAACGCCAGCACCGTGCCGCCGAGCGCGCCGTACCACCAGCGCTGCGGGTGATCGGCGCGCCAGAAGCGGCGCATGCTCAGCACGATGCACACCATCGCCAGCAGGTTGATGACCAGGCCGATCGCCGGACCGACGCCCTTGGCAAGTCCGACGGCCGGCAGCACGAACGGGAAGACGATGTACATCAACAGGCAGCGCACCGTCGCCACGAGCAACGAGGTCTGGAACGCCTTGCGGGCACCCTCGGCCGTCCCGGGCGGCGCGTCGACCGGCAGTCGCAGGAGGCGACGCATGAACCGATCGGCGGGAGCCCGCCGCACCGCTGGGGCGGTGGGGCCCGGGACGCGCGTCGGGCTCGTCATGCGAACCGTCACGCTAGGGCGTGGGGACCGCGTTCGCCATGCTCGGGCTGGCGGCCGGCGACCAGCGCGACGACGTCGGCCGGCGTGGCGGCGAGGGCCGCGGCCCCGGCCAGCAGCAGCTCCTGCTCGCTGCCGTAGCCCCACAGCACGCCGATCGTGTCGATGCCGTTGACCCGGGCGCCGTGGACGTCGTGGTCGCGGTCACCGACCATCACGACGTGCGCGCCGCCCTCGATGCCGAGCTCGCCGAGGGCGTGGGCGATCACCTCGTCCTTCGTCCGGCGGCCGGGCTCCAACGTCGCCCCGGCCAGGACGGCGAACCGATCGGTGAGCCCGAAGTGCTCGACGATGCGACGGGCGGTGATCTCCGGCTTGGCCGTGGCGAGTGCCAGCACCAGCCCGTCGGCCCGCAGGTCGTCCAACATCTCAACGGCCCCGGGGTAGAGCTCGTTCTCGAACAGGCCGACGTCCTCGTAACGCTCTCGATAGCGCTCGATCACGGCCCAGAGCCGTTCGCCCGGCACGCCGAGGAGTGGCAACCCGAGCTCGAACGGGGGCCCGATGGCCAACCGCAGAACGCTGTCGGCCGGCACCTCGATGCCCTCCAGGTGCAACGCGCGACGTAACGACGCGACGATCCCCGGCTCCGAATCGGTGATCGTGCCGTCGAGATCGATGAGCACGTGGGTGCGTGACGTCACGGTGCGGGCACCCTACTGAGCGGCTCGCCGGCTGGGCCGGTGTCCCGTCGCGTGCAATGCTGCGACAGTGGGCTGGTTGGTGAGCGAGGCGCGCGTCCTGGCCTCGGCCGAGGTGGCCACCGACGGCTCGAGCCGGCGCCGCGGGCTGCTCGGCCGCGACGGCTACGAGGGCGCCTTCGTGATCACGTCGTGCCGCTGGGTGCACACCATCGGGATGCGCTTCCCCCTCGACGTGGCCTTCGTCGACGGCGACGGGAACGTGTTGAAGATCGCCCACATGCCGCGCTACCGCATCGGGTGGCCCGTCCGCGGTGGGCAGTGGGTGATCGAAGCCGAAGCCGGTGCGTTCGAGCGCTGGAACCTGCGCGTCGGGGACGTCGTCGAGCTGCGCGACGCCGAGCACACCGGGGCGTGACATTGACGGCGTGAGCCCCGCCCCGGGTCGCCTCGTGCTCGTGGCGACGCCGATCGGCAACCTTGGCGACCTGTCGCCGCGGGCAGTGAGGGCGCTCGCCGACGCCGCGCTGATCTGCTGCGAGGACACGCGCCGCACGGGGCGCCTGCTTTCCCACGCCGGCGTCACGGCCCGCCGGCTGGCCGTCTGCAACGAGCACACGGAGCGCAGCCGGATCGGCGAGGTGCTTGCCGTGCTCGGCAACGGGGGCGACGTCGCCGTCGTCAGCGACGCCGGCACGCCGGGCATCAGCGACCCTGGTGAACGCCTCGCCCGCGCCGCGCTGGACGCCGGATTCGAGGTCACGACGATCCCCGGGCCGACGGCGCTCACCGCAGCGATCGTCACGAGCGGGTTGGCGACGGGTCGGTTCGTGTTCGAGGGCTTCCTGCCCCGCGCTGGGCCGACACGGCGGGCGCGCCTGGCGGACCTGGCGACCGAGCGTCGCACGATCGTGATGTACGAGGCTCCGCATCGCGTCCTGCGTACGCTCGGCGACCTGGCCGACGCACTTGGCGCCGACCGCCCGGTGGCCGTGGCCCGTGAGCTGACGAAGCTGCACGAGACGATCGTCCGGGGCACGCTCGGTGACGTCGAGATCGGTGACCCGCGCGGCGAGTACGTGCTGGTGGTCGCTGGGGCGTCGGACGGAGTTCACCCCGCCGGACGACGACGAGATCCGTGCCGCGCTGCGCGACGAGCGACGCGCCGGGGCCTCGACTCGTGATGCTGCGGCCGCCGTGGCGAGACGGCTGAGGATCCCCAAGCGTGTGGCCTACGACCTCGCAGTTGCCGAGCCGTCGCCGGAGCCGCGGACTACCGTGGGAGACGTCATCTCGACGCGCGAGACGTCCGAGCGACGGGACCCCGACCCACGCGACACGTGACGAGGCTGATGATGAGCGAGCGGTACGGCACGGCGGACACCCCGGTCGAAGGCGGCAGGGCGGCGGTCGACGGGTCGGCGGCGATGGCGGTCGGCGAGTACAGCAGGATGATGAGCTCTGGCCCCAGCGCCGCCTTCTTCGACCTCGATCGCACGCTGATCTCCGGTTCGTCGGCGTTCATCCTCGGGATCACCGCCCGATCGGCCGGTCTCGTGCCGACGCAGCAGTTCGTCCGCGACGCCCGCGCGGCGCTGATGTTCAAGCTGCGCGGGTCGACGGACCGCGCGACCGACGACGTGCGCGAGCGCATCCTCGGAGCCGTGAAGGGCCTGCGCGTCGATGACCTCGTGGCCCTCAACGCCGAGATCTTGCCGAAGCTGCTGGCCAAGATCCGCCCGGAGGCCCGCCGGCTGCTCGACCTCCATCGTCATGCCGGGCGCAACACGTACATCGTGTCGGCGGCGCCCGTCGAGATCGTCGAGCCGCTGGCGCTGTCGCTCGGCATGACCGCCGGCATCGGGACGCGCAGCAGGATCATCGACGGCGTGTACAACGGCGAGTTCGCCGGGCCGCTCGTCTACGGCACGGGCAAGGTCGCGGCGATGCAGGAGATCGCCCGCTGGGACGGGCTGGACCTGGCGCAGTGCTACGCCTACAGCGACTCGGCCAGCGACCTGCCGATGCTCGAGGCCGTCGGCCACCCGGTGGCCGTCAACCCCGACTCCCGGCTCGGCCGCCACGCCCGGATCCACGCCTGGCCGATCGTCCGCTTCAGCCAGCGCACGAAGTCGGTGATCCGCCGCTCCGTGACCGCCGCCGGCGCCACGGCGATCGCCGGCGCGTCGTTCGCCGCCGGCACGAAGTTCGGCCGCAGCCGGGCGCTCTGACTCGCCTGCCCTCGGTCTGTGTGAGCGAAGACGTCGGCCGTCCGACGTTTGTGCTCACCCAGACGACGGGCGCAGGGGCATCGGTAGCGTGAGCGTGGTGAGCCGGTTCTACGCGACCACGCCGATCTACTACGTCAACGCCGAGCCTCACCTCGGCCACGCGTACACGACGATCGTCGGCGACGCGTTCGACGCGCTGGCACCGACTGCTCGGCGACGAGGTCAACTTCCTCACGGGCACCGACGAGTACGGGCTGAACATCCAGCGGGCCGCCGAAGCCGCCGGTCTCGAGCCGCAGGCGTTCGCCGATTCGATCGCGCCGAAGTTCGCCGAGGCGTGGAAGCACCTCGAGATCGCCAACGACGACTTCATCCGCACGACCGAGCCGCGCCACCGGGTGGCTGTCGTCGAGCTGCTGCAGCGCTGCTACGACGCCGGCGACATCGAGCTCGACCTCTACCGGGGCAAGTACTGCGTCCGCTGCGAGCTGTACTACAGCGACGACGAGCTGTTGCCCGGCGACCGGTGCCCGATCCACAAGCTGCCGGTCGAGGAGTTCGAGGAGGAGAACTACTTCTTCCGCCTGTCGCGGTTCCAGGACCGCCTGCTCGACTGGTACGCGGCTCACCCGGGCGCGATCGTCCCGGAGTTCCGCGGCAACGAGGCACTCGGGGTGATCCGCTCCGGCCTGCGCGACTTCTCCGTCAGCCGGACGAGCCTGACGTGGGGCATCCCGCTGCCCTGGGATCCCGGCCACGTCGCGTACGTGTGGTTCGACGCGCTGACCAACTACCTGTCGGCGGTCGGCTTCGGTGCCGACGCCGAGCGGTTCGAGCGGTGGTGGCCGGTCGACTACCACCTGATCGGCAAGGACATCATCCGTCAGCACTGCGTGTACTGGCCGGCGATGCTGCTCTCGGCGGGTCTCGAGCCGCCGAGAGGCTGGGCGGTCGGCGGGTGGCTGCTCTCCGGCGGCGAGAAGATGAGCAAGACCACGGGCAACGTCGTCACGCCGCTGCGAGCTCGTCGACACCGTCGGCGTCGACGGCTTCCGCTACTACGTCCTCGCCGACACCCCCTACGGCCAGGACGGCGACTTCACGCTACGAGGGCCTCATCGCCCGCTACAACGCCGACCTCGCCAACAACCTCGGGAACCTGACGGCGCGTATCGCCACGGTCGTCCACTCGAAGTGCGGCGGCACGGGCCCGCCGCCGGCCGCGGACAGCGCGCTGGCAGCGACCTGCTGCCGAGGCCGTGGCCGGGGCCACCGCGGCATGGGACGTCGTCGCGCCCAGCCGTGCCCTCGACGCCACGTGGCAGTTGATCCGGGCCACCAACGCCCACCTCGAGGCGCACGAGCCGTGGAAGATGGAGCCCGGCGCGCGAAGTCGAGGCCGTGCTCGGCGACGCGCTGGAGGCGCTGCGCATCGTGACGATCCTCGCCTCGCCGGCGATCCCCGGAACGGCCCAGGAGATCTGGCACCGCATCGGGCTGGCCCGGCCTGGTCACCGACCAGCGGATCCCGCGCGACGTCGCGTGGGGCGGCGACCCAGGCGGGCTCTCGGTCCTCAAGGGCGCTCCGCTGTTCCCACGCATCAAGGCGTGACGCGTCCGGTGCCCTGGGTCGATTCGCACTGCCACATCCCCGGCGCCGACGCCGACAGATCGTCGCCGACGCCGCGGCTGCCGGCGTGGACGACGATGGTCACCGTCGGTTGCGACCGCGCCTCGTCGATCGAGGCCCTCGACCTCGCCAGCAGGTTCGCCGGCGTCCACGCCACGGTCGGGCTGCACCCCCACGAGGCCCGGCACGGCGTCGACACGATCGCCGATCTGTTCGACGGCCCGACGCGGCCCGTGGCGGTGGGGGAGTGCGGCCTCGACTACCACTACGACCACTCGCCACGCGACAGCCAGCGCACGGCCTTCGCCGCGCAGATCGCGCTCGCCCACCGCCTCGACCTGCCGCTCGTCATCCACACGCGCGAGGCGTGGACCGAGACGTTCGCCATCCTCGACGCCGAAGGCGTCCCCGGCCGGACGATCTTCCACTGCTTCACCGGCGGACCTGACGAGGCCCGCCGCTGCCTCGACCGAGGCGCCTTCGTCAGCTTCTCCGGGATCGTGACGTTCCCCGGCGCCACGGACGTTCGCGAGCCGCCGCCGCGCTCGTCCCGCTCGATCGATCGCTGGTCGAGACCGACAGCCCGTACCTCGCGCCGGTGCCGCACCGCGGCCGGCCCAACCGTCCGGCGTGGGTGCCGCTGTCGGGGCCGGCCTGGCCGAGGTCCACGCCCTGACCGTCGACACCGTGCGCG
Source organism: uncultured Acidimicrobiia bacterium (assembly GCA_963719775.1). Classification (GTDB taxonomy): domain Bacteria; phylum Actinomycetota; class Acidimicrobiia; order Acidimicrobiales; family Ilumatobacteraceae; genus JALZMG01. Next base: position 71,480 of record CAVRCY010000012.1, on the reverse strand, counting down.
AGGAGACCCGTCGCGCCGCCGCGCTCGGCCGTTCGGGCTTGCGTTCCCGGCCCCGGCTTCCTAGCGTTTTGGACCCATAGCGGGTCGGAACCCTCTTCCGGCCCTCAGAACCGGGAGCGGACCCCTGCGATTGCAACGAGCCGACCGACGGCGGCTGGCGTTTGCCACCGCGTTGACGCTGGCCGTGCTCCCGGCCATCTGGTTGGCCAACCGCGACCAGGACGGCGTCGCCGCACCGAACGTCGCCGCCGTCGGGCTGCCCACCGACGACGGCAGCGGCGACGACCCCGACGGCCGACGCCGGCGTGCAGGACCCGATGGGCCGACTGGCCCCCCGCTTCCTCACCGACAGCGCCGGCGCCGCAACGGAACCGCCAGATCCGACGGTCGTCGTGGGAAGCACGCGACGACGCCCTGGTCGCCACGGGCGACGGCGACGTACCGCAGCGACGTCGGGCCGGCCGGAGCGTGCCTGTACAACGGCGTGGCGATGGGTGAGCTGGTGACGATCGTCAACGTCGACAACGGCCGTTCCGTGGAGTGCTGGACGGGACCAAACCTCGACGAGGACGCGCCGCCGGACGAGCTGGTCCTCACGCCGGCCGGCTTCCTGCTGATCGCCGACCTGACCGACGCCCCGATCCACGTCGAGATCCGCCAGTGATCCGGTGACGCACTCACGCCCGGCGGTGCGCGAGCTGTTGACCCGCCGGGGGCTGGCGCCGCGGCGCGACCTCGGCCAGAACTTCGTCGCCGATCCCAACACGGTGCGCCGCATCGCCCACCTGGCGGGCGTCGGGCCGGGCGACCGCGTCGTCGAGATCGGGGCCGGACTCGGTTCGCTGACGCTGGCGCTGGCCGAGACGGGGTGCCGACGTCCTCGCCGTCGAGGTCGACAGCGGCCTGGTCGACGCGCTGCGCGAGGTCGTCGCCGATCGGCCCTCCGTGCGCGTCGTCCACGCCGACGCGATGACGCTCGACTGGGGCCAGCTGCTCGGCCCCGCCAGCTGGCTGGGTGCTCGTCGCCAACCTGCCGTACAACGTCGCCACGCCGCTCGTCGCCGATCTCCTCGACAGAGGTGCCGGCGATCGAGCGGATGCTCGTGCTCGTGCAGCGGGAGGTCGCCGACCGCCTCGTCGCCCGCCCGGGCACGAAGGCCTACGGGGCCGTCAGCGTGAAGGTCGCGTACTGGGCCCCGGCACGGATCGTCGGCGACGTGCCCGCATCGGTGTTCGTGCCCCGGCCGAACGTCGAATCGGCGCTCGTCGAGATCGTCCGCCGTCCGCCGCCCGACGTCGAGCCGGGGGCGTTGTTCCCGCTCGTCGGGACGGCGTTCGGGCAGCGCCGCAAGATGCTGCGTCGCTCGCTGCACGGCGTCGTGTCCGACGAGCAGTTCGCCGCCGCCGAAGTGGCGCCCACCGCCCGCCCGGAAGCGCTCGACCTCGCCGAGTGGGTCCGCCTCGCGCGAGTCGTCGACCGGAAGCCACGTGACAGGCGTCCGGGCCCCGGCGAAACTGACGCGATCGCTGCGGATCACGGGTCGGCGCGCCGACGGCTACCACGTGCTGGACGCCGAGATGGTCACCCTCGACCTGGCCGACGAGCTGCTCATCACCCCGGGGGCCGATGGCATCACGGTGGCCGGCCCTGCGCGGCCGGTGTCCCGTCCGACGAACGCAACCTGGTTGCCAGAGCACTCGTCGCCGTCGGTCGCAGGGCGGCAGTGCGGATCACCAAGCGGATCCCGCCGGGCGGCGGGCTGGGTGGTGGTTCGGCGGACGCCGCCGCGGTGCTGCGCTGGGCCGGGGTGACCGACCTCGACCGTCGCCGCCGCGCTCGGATCCGATGTCCCCTTCTGCCTGGTCGGCGGACGGGCCCGGGTGGCGGGGATCGGCGAGCTCGTCACGCCACTCGCGCATGAGCCGCTCACCGTGACCCTGGTGGTCCCGCCGATCGGTGTCAGCACGCCGGCTGTCTACGAGGCCTGGGACGAGCTCGGCGGACCGCAGGCGGACGGGCCCAACGACCTCGAGCCGGCGGCGCTGAGCGTCGAGCCGCGCCTGGCACAGTGGCGGGATCGCATCGGTGCGGCGACAGGCGAGACCCCGGTGCTGGCCGGCAGCGGAGCGACCTGGTTCGTCGCCGGCGAGCGCGACGACGCCCTCGCCGCGTTGCGCAGCGAGGGCGCCTTGGTGCTGGTAGCCCGAGCCGTGGAGCGGCCTGGTTGACCTACTTGCGCCGCTGGTGACGGGTGCGGCGCAGCATCTTCTTGTGCTTCTTCTTGCGCATCCGCTTGCGGCGCTTCTTGATCAGCGAACCCATAGGGTCCGTCACGCTATCGCTCGATCCCACGACCCACGGGCGGATCTGGGCGCGCACCGTCTCGAAAATGGGATCCTCCGCGCCCAGATGGCCGTTTGAGACGCTCCGCGCCCAGATGATCGGTCGTCGCGTCGGGGGAGCGCTCCGCTCGCCCACAGCAGGCCCGCGATACCGTTGGTCTCATCCGGTCCGGGGTCGTTCAAACGGCAGGACGCCTGATTTTGGTTCAGTGAATAGGGGTTCGATTCCTCTCCCCGGAGCGATGAACGACCTCCGCGACGGTTGACTGGAAACACGATGACTGTGTCGGCGATGGTGTTGGCGGCAGGGGAGGGCACGCGGATGCGCTCGGCGCGGCCGAAGCCACTGCACCTGATCTGCGGTCGGGCGATGGTGCTGCACGTCATCCACGCCCTCGGCGGGCTGCGCCCCGAGCGGACGGTGCTCATCGTCGGGCACGGTGCCGAGCAGGTCACGAAGAAGGTGCAGCAGCTGGCGCCGGCGTGGGCCAACGTCGTGTTCGTCGAGCAGGCCACGCAACGTGGCACCGGCGACGCTGCGGCGCACGGCATGTCGGCGTTTCCGGGCGACGACCTCGACGACGAGTCGACGATCGTCGTGCTGCCCGGCGACACGCCACTGCTGCGGCCCGAGACGCTGGAGGAGCTGGTCGCCACGCACGTCGCCACCGGCAGCGCGGCGACGTTGCTGAGCAGCGTGGTCGACGACCCGACGGGCTACGGCCGCGTGATCCGCGCCCCCGACGGGCGGGTCCTGCGCATCGTCGAGCAGCGCGACGCCACCCGGGACGAGCGCCAGGTGCAGGAGATCGCCACGAGCATCTATGCCTTCCGTCGCGAGGTCCTCGGGCCCGCGCTGCGTCACCTGTCACCCGACAACGAGCAGGGCGAGTTCTACCTCACCGATGTCGTCGCCGTGCTCGGTGGGATGGGCCACCGGATCGGATGCGTCCAGGCGCCGGCCGAGGAGACCCAGGGGGTCAACGACCGCTGGCAGCTGGCCCTCGCCGAGCGCGAGCTGCGTTCCCGGACCAACCGCCGTTGGCTGCTCAACGGCGTGACCATGCTCGATCCGCGGCAGACGTTCATCGACGTCACCGTCAGCCTCGGACGTGACGTCACGCTGTACCCGGGCACCCTCCTCGGGGGCAACACGGTCGTCGGCGACGGCAGCGAGATCGGCCCCGCCGCCCGCCTGGACGACTGCGTGGTCGGCCGGGACTGCCGGGTCCAGCACGCTGTCGGCGTCGATGCCGAGATCGGCGACGGCGCCCGGGTCGGTCCCGTACGCCCACCTCCCAGCGGGATCGGTGGTCGCGCCGGGCGCGGTGACCGGTGCCTTCTACACTGCAGCGACGGAGTGAGTCGGGGAGGTGACGATCGTCCGATGGAGAAGGTGACCACCAAGAAGCTGGCGCTGTACTCAGGGCGGACCCATCCCGAGCTGGCCGCCGACGTGGCTCGCCATCTGGGCATCGAGCTCGGTCACCCGAACATCGTCGAGTTCGCCAACGGCGAGATCAAGCCGCGGTTCGCCGAGAGCGTGCGGGGCAACGACGTGTTCATCCTGCAGAGCCACTACGGCATCGACGGGCGGTCGGTCAACGACTCGATCATGGAGCAGCTGATCATGATCGACGCCGCCTACCGCGCGTCGGCCAAGCGGATCACCGCCGTCAGCCCGTTCTACGGCTACGCCCGCCAGGATCGCAAGGCCGAGGGGCGCGAGCCGATCACCGCCCGCCTGGTGGCTGACATGTTCAAGGTCGCCGGCGCCAAGCGGATGATCTCCATCGACCTCCACGCCGGGCAGATCCAGGGCTTCTTCGACGGGCCGGTGGACCACCTGACGGCGATGCCGGTGCTCGAGGCGTACCTCCGCGAGCACGTCACCGAGCCCGTCATCGTCTCGCCCGACGCCGGTCGCATCAGGGTGGCCGAGCGGATGGCCCAACACCTCGACGACTGCGGCGCCGACCTCGCCTTCGTCTACAAACGGCGCCGGAAGGACACGATCAACGTCGCCGAGGCGCAGGAGGTCCTCGGCGAGGTCGAGGGCCGGCTGTGCGTGCTGACCGACGACATCATCGACACGGCCGGCACGATCACGTCGGCCGCCGAGCTGTTGCTGCGACACGGCGCGACGGAGGTCTGGGCGATGGCCACGCACGGCGTGCTGTCGGGTCCGGCCATCGACCGCCTGAAGAACAGCGAGATCCAGCGCGTCGTGCTGACCGACACGCTCCCGCTGCCGCCCGAGAAGCAGCTGCCGCAGATCGAGGTGCTGTCGATCGCCCCACTGATCGCCGAGGCCCTCTCCGCCGTCTTCGACGACACCAGCGTCAGCGAGATCTTCGACGGCGAAAATCTCGCGTAACCGAACATCTGGGCGCGATCCTTCCCACGAGCCGATCTGGGTGCAGTCTTTCCCGACTGTCGCGAAGGATCGCGCCCGGACGGTCTGCCGTGGAGGCTGGGACCCGTGGGCGGTAGGATCGTCGGCCGGTTTCCGTCCCGGCAGCCGCACCCGCTCGCCCGATCCCAGAAGGTCCCCACCATGGCTTCCACCGTGCTCGTCGCCGACACCGGCCGTCCGACCGGGAGCTCAGCCGCCCGCCGCCTGCGGGTCGCCGATGCGATCCCTGGCGTGCTGTACGGCCGCGGCATGACCCCGGTCGCCGTGGCCGTCGGTCGCCGCGACCTGCGCGTCGCCCTGTCCGGTGCCGCTGGGGTGAACACGGTGCTCGACCTCACCGTCGACGGCTCCGTGTACTCGGCCATCGTCAAGGACGTGCAGCGCCACCCGGTGCGCCGCACCGTCATGCACGTCGACTTCCTGCAGGTCAACCTCGACGAGGAGATCACCGTGTCGGTGCCGCTGCGCCTCACGGGCGAGGCCATAGCGGTGGCTCAGGGCGGCGGTCTCGTCGACCCCTCCGTCGACTCGATCGAGGTCGTCACGACCCCCCGTACGATCCCCGACGAGTTCGTCGTCGACATCTCCGAGATGGAGATGGACACGGTCATCCGGCTCGAGGACATTCCGATGCCGGCCGGGGTGACGGCGACGGGCGACCCCGAGAGCCCGGTCGTGACGGTCCTCACCATGCGCGCCGAGATCGCCGAGATCGAGGCCGCCGACGCCGAGGTTGCCGAGGAGCAGGCCCACGAAGGCGAGGCCGAGGTGGCGGCGCCCGAGGCCGGCGAGCCCGGCGAGCCCGATGCGGCGGACGACGCCGAGGGGTGAGGCGGCGCTCCACTCCGTTCGACTGGTTGGTCGTCGGGCTGGGGAACCCCGGCAAGGACTACGCCCGCACCCGCCACAACATCGGCGAGGAGGTCGTCGCCGAACTGGCCCGCCGGCGCGGCGATGCGCTCAAGTCCGGGCGGGACAACGCGCTGGTGGCCGAGTCCCGGATCGACGACGTCCGATGGGTGCTGGCGTTCCCCTTGACGTACGTCAACGAGTCAGGGCAGGCCGTCCGGGCCCTCGCCCGCCGCTACGGGATCGACGAGCCGGATCACATCGTCGTCGTCCACGACGAGCTCGACCTCCCGCCGGCGCAGCTGCGTGTCAAGGTCGGCGGTGGGTTGGCCGGGCACAACGGGCTGCGCAGCATCAGCCAGCACCTCGGCACGCAGGACTTCCTGCGCATCCGCATCGGCGTGGGGAAGCCGCCGTCCAAGGAGCGTGGGGGCGACCACGTGCTCTCCCGGCTGCCGTCGAAGCAGCGCGAGCTGTTCGACGTCGCCGTGCAGGAGGCCGCCGACGCGGCCGAGATCATCGTGACGAAGGGCGTCGACGCCGCCATGCGGGCGTACAACGGGCGCGATGCCGGAGGGTGACACCATCCGCCGACTCGCCGAGCGGATCACCACCCGCTTCGGCGGCCAACGCTGCCAGCGCTCGATCACCCGCGATCCGCGCCTGACCCATGCCGACTTCGCCGGCGCCGTGCTGACCGGGGCCGACGCCGTCGGCAAGCACCTCCTCGTGCGCTTCGACGACGGGCGCACGCTGTTCGCCCACCTGCGGCTGACCGGGTCGTTCGTCGTCGGTCCGCCGGCTCGGGAGCCGGCGTGGAGGCGGCGGGTCGAGCTCTGGATGGAGACCGGCCGGCTGACGGGGCTCGATGTGCCCATGCTCGGCGTCGTCCCGACGGCCGAGGAGGACCGGATCGTCGGCCACCTCGGACCGGATCTCTGCGGGGCCGTGCCTCCAGACGTGGACGAGGTCACCGATCGCCTGCGCCGAGATCCGGACGAGCCGCTGGCCGCCGCCCTCCTCGATCAGCGCAATGTGGCCGGCTTCGGCAACCTGTACGCCGTCGAGCTGCCGTTCATCGTCGGCCTGTCGCCCAGCCAGCCGATCGGGGGCGTCGGGGCCCTCGAGGCGCTGGTCGGCATCGGCACCGCCGTCATCCGCACGAACGCCGCCCGGGGGCCGCAGAACACGACCGGCCGGCGGTTGCGCGAGTCGGACCACTGGATCTACGGCCGTCGTGGCCGGCCATGCCCGCTGTGCGGCGCCAAGCTCGACGGCTGGGACGAGCGTGACAGCCCGTGGCGGCGCGTCACGACCTGGTGCCCGGAGTGCCAACCGCTGGAGCCGGCGCGGGACGTCGACGTCGTCCGCGCCCGGCGGCTGCTGGCCCTCCACCCGGCCCGCCGAGAGCCGTCGTTCCCCGCACCGTAACGATGGTTCGCTCGCTCGAAGACTCGCTCGCTCACGCTTGCGTGTCGACCCACGTTCCCTCGCGGCCGATCTCGATCGGGAACAGGCGGTCCGGTAGTTGCCGCTCGATGGCGGCGATCTCGGCGTCCGTGCGCCGAGGGGCGTGGTGGATGAGCACGAGTCGCCCGACGTCGCCGGTCGTCGCCAACGCGATGGCGTCGTCGACGGTGGCGTGGCCGTACTCGTCGGCGATGGCCCGTTCCTGCTCGAGGTACCCGCCGCCGTGCAGCAGCACGTCGACCCGCCGCACGAGCTCCTCGGCGGCGGCCCGATGCTCAGGGGTGGCGATCCCGAGGCCGTGGTCGGGGAGATAGGCCAGGCTGCCGGTCTCGTGCTCCACGCGGTAGCCGAACGTCCGACCGCCCCGGTGGGCGATGTCGGTGGCGGTGATCGGCAAACCCCTCGACGTCGAACGGGCCGGCGTCCAGCGAGCGGTACCGCCACGTGCCCTGCAGCCCGTCCGGAGTCAGCGGGAAGTGCGGGGGTGACATGGCCCGGGCCATCACGTCGATGGCCGAGCTGCCGTCGGGCTGCGCAGGGAGGAGGACGTCGAGCTCGGCGTCGTCGCGATCGGCGTTCAGCAGGAACGGCAGCCCGTGCGTGTGATCCCAGTGCAGGTGGCTGAGGAGGATGGACGCCCGCAGCGGCCGGCCGTCGAGCACGGAGGCGAGGCGGGCCAGCCCGGTCCCCGCATCGAGGATCAACCACCTGTCGCCGGCCGCCGGGATGGCCACACACGACGTGTTCCCTCCCACGCCACTGAAGGCGATGCCAGGAGCCGGAGTCGACCCCCGCATCCCGCACAGCAGCGCTCTCACGTCTGGCGCGCCGACTGGCTCATGTCGAAACGGTACCCAGGCCAGCCGGCGAGGGTGCTCGATAACCTGGACGGTCCCGTGCGCCTCGCTGCACTCCCCCCACTCCTGCGCGACGAGCCGGCGCTGACGCGCGCCCTCGGGGAGCCCGACGCCCGGCTGGCCGTCGTCGAGGTCGCCCGCCCGATCTCGATCGCCGCCCTTGCCACGCTGTCCAGCCGGCGGCCGCTCGTCGTCGCCGTCCCCACCGGCACGATGGCGGCCCAGCTGGCCGACGACCTCGAGCAGTACCTACCGGCCGGCGAGGTGGCGTTGTTCCCGGCCTGGGAGACCTTGCCGTTCGAGCGGATCAGCCCGTCCGTCGAGACGATGGGCCGCCGGCTGGAGCTGCTCTGGCGCTTGCAGGACCCCGAACGGTGCCCGGCCGTCGTCGTCACGGGGGTCCGCGCCCTGCTGCAGCGCCTCGGTCCGGGTGCGACGGCCATCGAGCCGATCTCCGTGCGGCCCGGTGCGATCGTCGATCCCGACGAGCTGACGGCCCGCCTCGTCGAGTTCGGCTACCGGCGGGAGGACCTGGTCGAGCACCGCGGCGAGTTCGCCCGTCGCGGCGCCATCGTCGACGTCTTCCCGGCGACCGCCGACGCGCCGTTGCGCATCGACCTGTGGGGTGACGAGGTGGATCGCCTGACGAGCTTCAGCGTCAACGACCAGCGCTCCACGGCGGATCTCGCCGAGGCGCTGATCTTCCCGGCCAGGGAGCTGATCCCGACGGACGCCGTCCGGGAGCGGGCCCGCCGGCTGGTCGCCACGGAGCCGTGGGGGCGCGAGCAGTGGGAGCGTCTTGCCGAGGGCGCCCTGTTCGACGGCATGGAGAGCTGGCTGCCGTGGCTCGTGGACGACGACGAGCTGCTGGCCAACGTCCTGCCGGCGACGGCCAAGGTGCTGCTCGTCGAGCCGCGGCGGATGCGCGACCGGGCCGTCGAGTTGCTGGCCGAGGAGGACGACCTGGCCAAGGCGCTGGCCTCCACGTGGGCCCGCGATGCCGACAAGTCGTTCCCCCGCCTGCACGAATCGCCCCGATCGGCTGCTGAGCGCCACCGGCTCGTTCTGGTCGATGGATTCGGCTCCGGAGTCGCCCGAGACGCCGGTCGTGCAGGCATCGGGGTGGGGACCCGTCGTCGGCGACGGTGCCGGTCTCGTCGCCCGCCTGAGCCAGCTGCTGGCCGACGGCTACCGCGTCGTCGTGGCCGCCGATGCCGAGGGATCGGCGGCGCGGCTGGCCTCGCTGCTCCGCGACCACGGCCTCGACCTGCCGATCGTCGAGGACGGGTCGACCAGCCGGCGTGGCGACCTCACCGCGGCCGGCGGGCGCGTCGTCGTCGCCCCGCTGCACAACGGCGTCACGCTGCCGGCGGCCAAACTGGCCGTCGTCGCCGAGAGCGACCTCACTGGTCGCCGCCGCGCCCATCGCCAGCCCCGAACTCGGCGGCGCGGCTCGCTGAGCGTCTTCGAGGACCTCAAGCCCGGCATGTACGTGGTCCACGTCCAGCACGGCGTCGGCCGGTACGAGGGCATGGTCAAGCGGTCGATGGGTGGTGTCGAACGGGACTACTTGCTGGTGGCCTACAAGGGCGATGACCGTCTCTACGTGCCGTCCGACCAGATCGACGTCTTGCGCCAGTACGTCGGTGGGGAGACGCCGACGCTGCACCGCTTGGGCGGCTCCGACTTCGCCAAGGCCAAGAGCCGGGTCCGGTCGGCCGTGCGGGAGATCGCCCAGGAGCTGGTCGTGCTCTACCAGCAACGGGTCAACGCCGAGGGCTTCGCCTTCGGGCAGGACACGCCATGGCAGGGCGAGGTCGAGAACGCCTTCCCGTACGTCGAGACTCCGGACCAGCGCGTCGCCATCGCCGACGTCAAGGGCGACATGGAGCGGCCGTACCCGATGGACCGCTTGCTCACCGGCGACGTCGGCTTCGGCAAGACGGAGGTCGCCGTGCGGGCGGCGTTCAAGGCCATCCAGGATGGCAAGCAGGTCGCCGTGCTGGTACCGACCACGCTGCTGGCCACGCAGCACGGCAACACGTTCGCCGACCGCTTTGCCGGCTACCCGATCCGCGTCGAGGTGCTCAGCCGGTTCCTCACGCCGGCCCAGGCCCGCGATGTCGTCGAGGGCCTCGAGCGCGGCGACGTCGATTGCGTCGTCGGCACCCACCGTCTGCTCGGCGAGCGCGTCCGCTTCAAGGATCTCGGGTTGCTCGTCGTCGACGAGGAGCAGCGGTTCGGCGTCCAGCACAAGGAGGCCATGAAGCAGCTCAAGACGAACGTCGACGTGCTGACGCTGACGGCCACGCCGATCCCGCGCACGCTCGAGATGAGCCTCGTCGGCATCCGCGACCTGTCGGTGCTGCAGACGCCCCCTGCCGACCGCCAACCGATCCTCACGTACGTCGGCGGCTACGACGAGCGGGTCGCCGTCGAGGCGATCCGTCGCGAGCTGCTGCGCGAAGGACAGGTCTTCTGGGTCCACAACCGGGTCCGCTCGATCGAGCATGCCGCGGCGCGGCTGCGCGAGCTGGTGCCGGAGGCGCGCATCGCCGTGGCCCACGGGCAGATGGACGAAGGGACGCTGGAGCAGGTCGTCGTCGACTTCTGGGACGGCCAGTTCGACGTGCTGGTGTGCACGACGATCATCGAATCGGGCATCGACATGCCGACCGTCAACACGCTCGTCGTGGAGCGCGCCGACCTGCTCGGACTCGGCCAGCTGCACCAGCTGCGGGGCCGCGTCGGTCGCCGCGGGCAACGGGCCTACGCCTACCTGTTCCATCCCGTCGACGTCGTCCTCACGGAGGAGGCTTACGAGCGGCTGAAGACGATCGGCGAGTCGACCGAGCTCGGCAGCGGCTTCAAGATCGCCATGCGCGACCTCGAGATCCGCGGCGCCGGCAACCTCCTCGGCCAGGCCCAGTCGGGCCACATCGCCGCCGTCGGGTACGACCTCTACTGCCAGATGGTCACGGAGGCGGTGGCCGAGATGAAGGGTGCGCCGATCAAGCCGCCGGCGGAGATCAAGCTCGACGTGCCGACGGACGCCCACCTCCCGCCGGACTACGTGGCCAAGGAGGAGCTGCGCCTGGAGGCGTACCGGCGACTGGCGGGCGTCACGACACCGGCCGAGGTCGACGACATCCGCGCCGAGTGGGAGGACCGCTACGGCCCGTTGCCGGCGCCGGCCGAGGCGTTGCTGACGATCGGCTATCTGCGCGCCGAGTGCCAGCGCCTCGGGCTGACCGACGTGTCGATCTCGGCCCACCAGGCCCGCCTCGGGCCGCTCGACCTGAAGCTCAGCGAATCGACGCGATTGAAGCGTTTGTCACGTGAGGCGATCTGGAAGGAGGACGCCCGCCAAGTCGTCGTACCCATCCCGCGACGCGCCGAGCCGGCATCGTTCCTCGTCGAGTTCCTGCGGGAACTGATCCGCCCGGCCCAGGCGGAATCGCTCGAACCGGTAGGTTCGGCGCCGTGATCCGGCCGTGATGCGAACGTCTCCAGCGGCCGTCGTGCTCGTCGCCGCCATGCTCACGGCGTGCGGCGATCGCGCGGAGCAACGACGCCGCGGCGGACGTCGACGGGACCGAGGTGTCCCGCGCCGACTACGAGGACCTGCTGCAATACCTGACGGACAACCCGGACATCACCGGCGTGCAGGCCGATCCAGCGACCGGCACCGTCGCCGGCGATACGGGGCGCCAGCTGCTCGCCGTCATGGTGCTGGACACCGCCAGCACGGAGTTCTTGGCGGACTCCGGCGAGTCGGTCACCGATGCCGACCGCCAGGCCGTCCTCGACACCATCGCCGAGGACGACCCGGCACAAGGCTTGCGCCAGGACGTCCTCGACCTGCTCGTCGATCAGCAGGCCGGCGCCGCGGCGCGTGGGCGGATCCAGGCGCCGGAGGTCGCCGACCTGGAGCGGCGCTATGGCGAGTCGCCGGCCGGGACGGGCGTGATGTGCGTGCGCCACATCGTCGTCGAGTCGGAGGCCGCCGCCGACGACGTGCTCGAGGACCTCGCCGACGGCGCCGACTTCGCCGAGCTGGCGGGGGAGGTCTCCATCGAGCCGGCGGCCGCCGAGACGGGCGGGGCGCTGGAGGGTGGAGACGGGTCGGCCTGCATTCCGCTGGCCCAGGCCCAAGGCGCGTTCGACCCGTTGTTCGTCGCCGGTGCCGCGGGCGCCGTGCCCGGCAGTCCCGCGGGTCCGGTGGAATCGTCGTTCGGCTGGCACGTCATCGAGGCCCGTCCGTGGGACGAGGTCGAGGAGTCCGTGGTCGCGCTGTACGAGCAGGCCGCCGGCGACCTCGGCTTCGCCGGCTACCTGGCGACGGCCGACATCGACGTGGATCCCCGCTACGGCCGCTGGGATCCGCTCGTGCAGACCATCGTCGCCCTGTGACGGAGGCTGCCAGCCGGCCGAGCGTGGTGGTCGTCGGGCTCGGGCCCGGCGCCGACGAGCACGTGACCGTCCAGACGCGAGCGGTCATCGAACGGGTGACGCACCGGTTCCTGCGCACGAGCCGCCACCCGAGCGCCCACCTCGTCCCGGATGCCACCAGCTTCGACGACCTGTACGACAGTGCCGACCGCTTCGCCGACGTCTACGCCACGATCGTCGAGCAGCTCGTGGCGGCGGCGACGACCCACGGCGAGATCCTCTACGCCGTCCCGGGCTCGCCCCTGGTGCTGGAACGCACCGTGCGGCTCCTCCTGGACGACGACCGGGTGCGCACGGAGGTGCTGCCGGCGATGTCGTTCCTCGACCTCGTCTGGGCCCGCCTCGGCATCGACCCGGTGGAGTCCGGCGTGCAGCTCGCCGACGGCCACGACTTCGCCACCGCCGCGGCCGGCGTGACGGGTCCGCTGCTGATCGCCCATGCGCACGCCGACTGGGTGCTGTCGGACATCAAGCTGGCTGCCGAGCACGCCACCGGCGACGAGGTCGTCGTCATCCTCCAGCGACTCGGCACACCCGAGGAGCTGGTCACGACGACGACGTGGAGCGAGCTCGACCGCACGGTTGCCGCCGATCACCTCACGTGCGTGTACGTGCCGAGGCTCGGCGAGCCGATCGCCGCCGGCTACGTCCGCCTCCACGAGCTTGCCCGCACCCTGCGCGAGCGCTGCCCATGGGACATCGAGCAGACCCACGCCAGCCTCGTGCCGCACCTCGTCGAGGAGACGTTCGAGCTGGTCGACGCCCTGGCCGCCCTCGATCCGGACGACCCGACGACCGACGAGGCGCTGATCGAAGAGCTGGGCGACGTGCTGTACCAGGTCGAGTTCCACGCCGTGATCGCCGAGCAGGCCGGGCGGTTCTCGATGGCCGACGTGACGACGACGCTGCACGACAAGCTCGTCCTCCGCCACCCGCACGTCTTCGGCGACGTCGAGGCCGCCGACGCCGACGCGGTCAAGGTCAACTGGGATGACATCAAGCGGCACGAGAAGGGTCGCACGTCGGTGTTCGAGGGCGTCCCGACGTCGCTGCCGGCGTTGGCCTACGGCCAGCACGTCGCCCGCAAGGCGGCCAAGGTCGGCTTCGACTGGCCGTCGATCGACGGTCCGCTGGCCAAGGTCGACGAGGAGCTGGCCGAGCTGCGGGCGGCCATCGACAGCGGCGTCGAGGATCGCATCGCCGACGAGCTCGGCGACGTCGTCACGGCGATCGTCAACGTCGCCCGCCACGCCGGGGTCGATGCCGAGCTGGCGGCGCGGGCGTCGGCGGCCAAGTTCCGCCGCCGCTTCGAAGGCGTCGAGCAGCTGGCCGCCGAACGCCGGGTCGACCTGCGGGCCGCCGACCTCGAGACGCTCGACGCGTTGTGGGACGAGGTCAAGACACGGGAACGACGGCCCCAGCATCCAGTTTCAGCGGAGCGCAGCGAGGCCGACTAGTGCGTCTCCAGCTCGCCGATCCTGCCGACCACCCGTACATCGGGACCCTGCCGTTCGCCACCGACCTCGCCGACTGGCACCTCCCCCACATGCACGGCGTCCTCGGGCTCCACCGCCACGTCGTGCGCCTCGTGGAGCTGGGCGACGACGTCAACCGGACGTCGTACGTGGTCAAGGAGCTGCCCGACCACCTCGCCGAGCGGGAGTACCGACTGCTGCGTGGCTTGGTCGAGGATCGGCTCCCGACGGTGATCGTCGTCGCCGTCGTCACCGACCGCTCGGGTGGCCGCGACGGGCTGCTCATCACGCGGCACCTCGACTACTCGCTGCCCTACCGCACGCTGCTGTCCGGCCGCGGACTGTCCATCCCGTACCTCGGCGACAAGCTGCTCGACTCGCTCGTCGGACTGCTGGTGCGGCTCCACCTGGCCGGCTTCTTCTGGGGTGACTGCTCCCTGTCCAACACGCTGTTCCGCCGAGACGCAGGAGCGCTCTCGGCATACATCATCGACGTCGAGACGAGCGAACGCCACGCGCAGCTGACGGACGGGCAGCGGCAGATGGACATCGAGATCGCCTCGGAGAACGTGGCCGGTGGTCTCCTCGACCTGCAGGTCGGAGGTCGGCTGGTGGCCGACATCGATCCGTTCGCCATCGCCGAGAACATCGAGACCCGCTACGCCGATCTGTGGCGTGAGCTGACGCAGATGGAGGAGTTCGCCGCCGACGAGATGTGGAAGGTCGAGCAGCGGGTGCGCCGGCTGCACGACCTCGGGTTCGACATCGGCGAGATGGAGGTGCTCGCCGACGAGGACGGGCAGCGCTTGCGGTTCGTGCCACGCGTCGTGGAGAGCGGCTACCACCAGGATCGTCTGTTCGCTCTGACGGGACTGTGGGCCGGTGAGAACCAGGCCCGTCGGTTGCTCGACGACGTGCGCGGCTTCCGAGCCGAGCTGCAGTCGCGGACCGGGACGGCGCCGCCGGAGAACATCGCCGCGGTGCGCTGGCTCGACCAGCGTTTCGAGCCGATCGTCGGCGCCATCCCGCAGTCGTTGCGGGGTCGCCTGCAGGCGGCCGAGCTGTACCACCAGATCCTCGAGCACCGCTGGTTCCTCTCCGGGACCGAGCGCCGCGACGTGTCGCTGGAGGAGGCCATCGAGTCGTACGTCGGCGACATCCTCGAACCGGCGCCCGACGAGCAGCTGCGCCTCGACACAGGCGACCGGCGAGCTGTTCCTCGGCGATCTCGGAGGCGTGCCCCCCGAGCCGTGAGCCGTCCGGCCTTCTGCCCGTCGCGCCCTCCCCATCTGGGCGCAGATCTTCCCAGACCCGGTTCTGGGCGCGATCTCCGCGACAGTCGCGAACGATCGCGCCCAGATCCGATGCTGCCCAACGGTTTGCCAGATCGCGAACAGCTACGGTCCCCACTCTCGTGAGCGAGATCGTGCACATCGACGGCCGCGAGATCCTCGATTCGCGTGGCAACCCGACGGTCGAGGTCGAGGTCGTGCTGATCAGCGGTGCGCGTGGGCGAGCGGCCGTGCCGAGTGGGGCGTCGACCGGTGAGCACGAGGCGGTCGAGCTGCGCGACGGCGGCGAGCGCTACGGCGGCAAGGGGGTGCGCCAAGCCGTCGGCTTCGTCAACGGCGAGATCGCCGATGAACTGCGCGGCCGTGAAGCGCTGGGTCAGCGGCTGATCGACACGGCCCTCATCGAGCTCGACGGCACGGACAACAAGGCCCGGCTCGGCGCCAACGCCATCCTCGGAACCAGCCTGGCCGTGGCCAAGGCCGCCGCCGACGAGCTGGAGCTCCCGCTGTACCGCTACATCGGGGGGGCCAACGCCCACGTCCTGCCCGTCCCGATGATGAACGTGATCAACGGCGGCGCCCACGCCGACAACAGCATCGATCTGCAGGAGTTCATGGTCATGCCGATCGGTGCGCCCAGCTTCGCCGAAGCGTTGCGCTGGGGCACCGAGACGTACCACACCCTCAAGCGGCTGCTCCACGATCGGGGCCTGTCGACCGCCGTCGGCGACGAGGGCGGCTTCGCTCCGAACCTGGCGACGAACGAGGAGGCCATCGCCATCCTCGTCGAGACCATCGAGGCCGCCGGCCTCCGACCCGCCGAGGACATCGCCATCGCCCTCGACCCTGCGACCAGCGAGCTGTACCGCGACGGTCACTACCACCTCACCGGCGAGGGCAAGGTGCTGTCGCCGCACGAGATGGTCGAGTACTGGCGGCGACTTGTCACGACCTACCCGATCGTGTCGATCGAGGACGGCATGGCCGAGAACGACTGGGAGGGCTGGGCCGCGCTGACCGGCGCGATCGGTGAGCGCGTCCAGCTCGTCGGCGACGACCTGTTCGTCACCAACTCCCGCCGCCTGCAACAAGGCATCGACCGCGGCGTCGCCAACTCGGTCCTCGTCAAGGTCAACCAGATCGGAACCCTGACCGAGACGCTCGACACCGTGGAGTTGGCGACACGCCACGGCTACACCTCGGTGATGAGCCACCGCAGCGGCGAGACCGAGGACACCACGATCGCCGACCTGGCCGTCGCCACGAACTGCGGCCAGATCAAGACCGGCGCACCGGCGCGCAGCGATCGCGTCGCCAAGTACAACGAGCTGCTGCGCCTGGAAGCCGATCTCGGCGAGGCGGCGGCCTTCCGCGGCCGGCGGGCGCTGCGCCGAGTGGGCTGATCTCGCCCGCTGTCGTCGATGACCGTGGTCGACGGCCGCCGGCTGCGACACTGGACGTCGTGAGCGAGCATCCACGGTGAGGTTCTTACATGAGTGAGATCCGGGTGTCGACGGTCCCCAAGCCGCGGGGCCGACGGGCGTCCGACGCCGGTCGCTCGCGCCTCGCCGACCTGACCCGGCCGATCGGCCGCGAGCAGCGGATCGCCAAGCGGCGGCGGCCGGCCATCCTCGCCGGGCTCGTCGGCCTCGTCGTCGTCGTCGCCATCGGCGCGGCGCTGTTCGGGCTACCGGTGCGCACCTGGTTCGGCCAGGACGACGAGCTGCGGCAGCTGGACGCCGAGCTGTCGGAGCTGCAGTCCGTCAACGCCGATCTGCAGAACGAGGTCGATCGGCTGCAGACGCCGGCGGGGATCATCGAGGCGGCCCGAGACAGCCTCGGCGTGGTGGCCGCCGACGAGCAGCGCCAGACCATCGTCGGCTTCCCCGACCTCCCGACGGACCTGCCAGACGGGTGGCCGTACGGGCCCGTCGAGCGGATGATCGCGCTGCGCGCGGAGGCGCCCTGAGCGGTTGTCGCCCGCCATTCCGCCACCGGTGCCAGCCGTCGTGCTCGGTAGCCTCGGGCGAGTGAGGTCGTTGGTCGTGGGCGGCGTCGCCCTCGCGGCCCTTGCTGGTGCGTCATGCGACCGGCAATCGGGCGACGGGATGTCACCAGCGGCCCAGCGTGTACGTGGCCGCCATCCGCGACGTGCAGGCGGAGCAACCGCCGCCGCAGGACCCGGATGTGCTGCCCGTCGTGTATGTCGCTCCCGGTGGGGGAGAGCACGATCGCCGCCGACGTCCAGGCGGCGGTCATCGGCGAGCTGCGTGACGAGACGGAGGTGCGCTTCGCCGACGAGCGGGCCGAGGCGCTGATCGAGGACGCCGAGCACATGCCCGTGCGCGACGACGGCGTGTTGCTGGCGGTGGGCGAGCTGGATCCCGGTGGCGACCCCGTTGTGTTGGAGGTCGAGGTCTACCGCTCGGACGACGACTGGTCGAAGGCACTCCTGACGTTCGCCGAGCGGTCGTCGCGCTGGACGGTGACGTCCTCCTCGGTGCTCCCGACGGAGGGCGCCTGAGGCGCATCCGTCGGCGGGGGCTCGGTCGGGGCGCGTTCGGCGGTGGCGGGCTGGGCCCGCCGTTCCAGCCGATCGACGAGCTCGCCGGCCCGGGCCAGGGCCCACTCGACGTCATCGGTGTCGATCGGCCAGGTGGACAGGGCCATCGCCCGGAGGCGGTCCATCCGCTCGACGGTGTCGGCGGCCAGCGGCATGCCGGTGGCGCGGGCGAGGTCGATGACGCCGGACAGTTCCGTGATGGCGAGGCGGTCGAGCTCGCGTCGATGCCATTCGCTGGCGTGCTCGAGGCGGCGGCGGGCGAGCTCGATCGGATCGAACGGATCCTCGACGTGCGCCCGATGGGCCTCTTGCAGCGAGCGGACGTACAGGATGGTCGCCGGGATGAGGCCGACGGCGAGGATGCCGAGACTGATCCGGATCGGGATGCCGATGGCCGTGGCGGCGATGGCGCCGGCGACCCAGGCGACCTGGAATCGGGTCTCGAAGCGGGCGAAGGCGCGGCCGCGCGACGCCAACGGGGCGCCCGTCTGGACGAGCGAATCGAAGCCCTGCCGGGCGACTGACGCCGCACCGCCGAGCACGACGGCGACGAGCAGCACGAGCGGCCGTGACGGTCCGAGGGCACCGAAGGCGGCGACGATGGCGAGGACGACGAGCGCCCCGGCGATGAGCCGGTCCTCGCCGTAGCGCCGGCGCAGCAGCGGCGCGATCGCGTTACCGGCGAACGAGCCGGCGCCGTACAGCGCGACGGTCGCGCCGTACATCCACGCCGGCTCGCTCTCGCGGCGCAGGGCGAAGGCGAGGCCGAAGACGAAGAACCCGACCGAGGCCCGGACGGCGGTGAAGGCCCACGACGACGCCACGATGGTCGGTCGGTGCAGCTCTTCGTAGGCGACGCTGGCCGGGACGTCCTCGGGTGCCGGCCGGGGGTCGGGCAGTCGAAGGGTGGCGATGGCGGCGCCGATGAAGAGGGCGCAGGCGAGGGCGGCAGCGGCGGCGGGCGAGCCGATGGCCAGCAGTCCGGCCCCGGCCAACCCGCCGACGGCGCCGGCGATCACGCTGAGGCGGGCCAGGCGAGAGTTGGCGGCGACGAGCTGGGACGGGTCGTCGACGAGGCCGGGCACGAGCGCCTGGCGCGTGACGCCGGTCGCCTTGGCGGCGAACAGCAGTGCCAGCGCGAAGAAGTAGAGGCCGAGGTCGAGCAACGAGACGGCCAACCCTGCGGCGCAGACGGCGCGCAGGGCGAACAGGAACACGGCGATGCCGCGGTGCCCGAGGCGCAGGCGGTCGATGGCCGGACCGACCAGCGGCGCCAGCACCACGTACGGCGCCATGTTGATGATCAGGTAGATGAGCACCTGCTCCTGTGACGCCTCGGGGCTCAGGTTGAAGAACAACGACCCGGCCAGCGACACCGCCACCAGCGCGTCGGCGGCACCGGAGAGGACCTGGGCCTCGGCGAAGCGATTGAGACCCGGTGTCCAGGCGACCGGCGAAGGCCACCGCCGCCGCAGGACATCGAGGATCACGCCCCCCATGCTGCCCGAATTCGGCGATCGGCGGACCAGCACGTCGACGCGCCACCTGCCGCCCACCCAACAAGCTGGGCGTGGACCCTGCCACCGATCTGGGCGTCGTTTCTGCCAGTGCTGCGAGAACACGCCCGGATCGGCAGGCGCACGGTCGCGTTCGGTGTCAGCGGTGGAAGGCGGCGAGGCGGTCGGCTTCGTCGCGCAGCTCACGCTCGGCGGTCCTGGACAGTCGTCGCCACGGCGTGAGGTGGACGGCGTCGTGTTCGAAGCGCCACGTGCCGGCGACCTGGCCGTCGACGAGGAACGTGTTCAGGGAGTGCGGGATCTTCGTGTTGAAGATCCGCGATCGATCCTCCTCGCGCAGCACCTCGGACCGGCGGGCGTGAACCAGGAGGACGGCCTCCCACGTCGAGAGAAAGCGAGGAGGCGCGGCGACATCCGGATCGGGGAGTGGCAGGTCAGGCAGATCGACGAGTCGCTTGCCGTCGGCCGATCGGAACGTACGCAGCGTCAGCCGGTCCAGCGACGCCTGCACGTCTACCAGCCCGAGTCCCGCCCAGTTGGCGATCTCGTTGACCGTCGCCGGTCCGAAAGCGGCGAGGTAGCGGCGGACGAGGTGGTCGACGGCCGCCTCCTGGTCCAGGTCGGGCGGCGGCCCGAGCCACTCCTCGGCGGCGGCGTAGAGATCCGCACGCCGGCGCGCCCAGGTGCCGGACGGCGGGACGCGAACGAGATCGATCCACAGTCCGACGCCCTCCGCCTGCGGCTTGCCGACGATCGCCTCGAGCTCCTTGCGGGTGAGCTGAGACGACGTGTCGAGGGCGTGGCGCACGCGCTCGGCGGCCTGCGCCATCTCCTCATCGCTGAAGCCGCCCCGTCGGCTGCGCAGCCAACTCGTCCTCCGGGCGGCGCGGATGGCGAGGTTGAGCGGCCAGTAGTCGGCCGCCGAGACGAGGTGGATGGTCGAGCGGAGCATCGTTCCCTGCACGACGGTGCGGGCCTCGAGGGCGGACGTGAGCTGGTCACGGGCGAAGCCGTCGAGCCGCGACCACAGGCCGATGTACATCGTCGGCGCGTACTGCGACTGCAGTCCACCGACGAGCTCGAGCATGTCCGGCACGCCCGTCGTCGTCCGCTCGAGCAGCCGTTGCCGGGCCAGCACGGCGCGCTGCAAGTGGCGCGTGGACAGGTTCTCCGGAAGATTCGGTGTCATCCGTGACCTTGACCGGGGTTCAAAACCGCCGCTGAGCCGACGTCAGGGCATGGTGTGGGCGGCGACGACGTCGGCGGCCTGGTCGAGCGTCCGCAGGGCGTCGGCCTCACCGGTGGGCGGGACGGTCAGCAGGCACCGGGCGAAGCCCAGCGCGGCGTAGTCGTCGATGACGCGAGGGTCCGGCGGGCAGCCGAAGACGCCGAGCTCGATGGTCGCCGGATCGCGCCCGGCCTGGTCGGCGGCCTGCCGCAGCTGCGGTACCCGCTCGGCGATCCCTCGACGGCCGTGGATCGGCATCCAGCCGTCGCAGTACTCGACGACGTGACGGAACGTGACGGGTCCGCCAGCGCCGCCCATGATGATCGGCGGGTGCGGCTGACGGACCGGCTTGGGCCAGCTCCACGACGGCGAGAACTTCACGTACTCCCCGTCGAACGATGCGGCGTCCTGGGTCCACAGCTCGCGCATCGCCAGCACGTGCTCGCGGGCGATGGCTCGCCGCCGATGGGGATCGACGCCGTGGTGCTCCATCTCGTCGACGTTCCATCCGACGCCGACCCCGAGCAGCACCCGGCCACCGGTCAGGTGGTCGAGGGAGGCGATGGTCTTGGCCTGCACGATCGGGTCGTGCTGGGCGACGAGCGTGATGCCGGTCGCCAGCCTCAGCCGCTCTGTCACCGACCCGGCGACGGCGAGGGCGATGAACGGATCGAGGGTCCGGCGGTACTCCTCGGGCAGCTCGGATCCGCCGGGCCACGGCGTGCGCCGGCTCGTCGGGATGTGCGTGTGCTCGGTGACCCAGAGGGACTCGAAGCCGCGGGCTTCGAGCTCGATGGCCAAGCGGTCGGGGCGGATCGACAGGTCGGTCGGGAACAGCAGGGCGCCGATGTGCATCCCGGCAAACCTAGGCGTGGGGCGGACGCGAGACATCCCGCCGGTGCGCTGCCGTGAGCACGCTGGCGGGATGTCACGTTGGTTCCCGACCGGTGAGTTCTCTGCCCGCCGGATTGTGGCCGGGCCCGGTGGCGAGGAGAGGGCGTTCGTATCACAGCTGTGACACGGAGGAGTCCGCTCTGCGCATCCGCGGTCCGTCATCGAAACGGGTCAGGCAACGATGGGTCGGGCTGGGTCGGCCTCAGCCCGGAGGTGAACGCTCCACTGGCTTGGCAAACCTCATTGTGTCTCCGTACCTCCTCGACGATCGGTCTCGATCACTGGTTCGTACGGCAGGCCAAGGTGGCCTGTCACCATCAATGTTTCCGCGTCCGGAGCGCGTCGTCAAGCCGTTCCGCGGGGCGTCGCAGGCTCGCCGAGTCCGAGCGCGGCGAGCACTTCGGCGACGATCTGCGCCCTCGGCGGCATGCCCGGGACGTGCTCGAACGGCGTCGGATCGGCACCCTCGACGATCGTCGACCACCTCCTGGCGGCCAGCTCGAGGAAGTCTGGCTGCGGGATGACCCAGAACCGATCGGCGCGGATGGCGTCGGCGACGGCATCGGCGATCAACGCCGGCTGCGCTCCCTCGTCGATGGCCCGCCGATAGTGGTGCTCGATCACGTCGCGCAGCGGGTCGTCGGGTGGCTTGCTGCCCAGTTCGGTCGGCCAGTTGCGATCGGCGTCGATGATCTTCGTCCGCACCCATCCGGGGCACAGCACGCTGACGCCGATCGGCAGGCCAGCCATCTGCACGGTGTGCAGCAGGTCCTCGCTGATCGCGCACGACGGCATGCTTCGAGGCGTCGTAGCTCGGCCCGAAGCCCGGGATCAGCCCGGCCATCGACGCCGTGTTGACGATGTGCCCGCCGCCGACGAGGTGCGGCAGAAAGGCCCGGCAGCCGTGGACGACGCCCCAGAAGTTGACGCCCATCACCCACTCCCACGCAGCCAGGGGACCGAACCAGGGGTCGGAGCGGGCGGCCACCCCGGCGTTGTTGCACACGACATCGACCGCCCCGAAGCGCTCCAGCGTGACGCGGGCCAGTTCCTCGACGGCGGGTTGCTTGCTGACGTCGGTGAGCACCGTGTGCACCTCCCCGCCTCGTGCGCTGAGCTGCTCGGACGCCGTCGCCAGGGCATCCTCCTGCACATCGGCCAGTACGACGCGCAGGCCGGCGGAGGCGAAGCGCTCGGCCAGTGCCAGGCCGATGCCGCTGCCGGCCCCCGTGACGACTGCGACCTTCCCGGCAGCGAGCTCCATGGTTCCTCCATTCCAGAGCGGCGGGGCGCAACGTAGCTCGGCCCTAAGACCCTGATTGCGGGGTTCGACCGATGTGCGACGGCGCTGGATCCATGCACCTTGGTCGCATGGCCGAGCACCGTCAGACCCCCACGTTCCTGGCTCGATTCGAGTCCCACCTGCTGCCGCGCTTCGGATGCGCCGGCTCGGTCTCGATGGCCGTCTCGGCCCTCCGCCGCCGTCCTCGGCGATGACATCCCGGCCGGCGACGGCTACACGCTGGTGGTGACGCTCGAAGCGATCGCAGGTGCCCGCACGTCGGGCTCGGGCTCGGGGCCGGCGGGCGCGTCGATGCCGGGCCGGATGTCGACGAGGCGCAGCGTCCCGTCGGGGCGGGCCAGCCAATCGACGTCGCGCTGCCCCTCGAACGTGCGGTCGACGAGGCGGGACAACCGGGCGACGCGCGACAGGAGGTCGAGCTGCGGCTGGGCCGCCCCGTCGGCGGAGATGACGTCTCGCGTGCGACCGTGATGGTCGATCTCGGCCACCCAGACCTCCGCGGGGGCGGCCGCGGCGACGCAGGCCACGACGGGTCGTGTCCGCCGACCCGTCGTTGGCCCGTCGCCGAAGACGACGCCACGCCAGGCGGCGTCGGCCAGCGGCTGGACGAGGACCGCCGTCGACTGGTCATGGACGGCGTCCACGGCGGCGGCGAACTCCTGGGCGCTGGTGACCGTTCGCACGGCGCCGACGGCGCTGAGCTCCGTGGCCACCCGCGTCGTGCGGGTCGTGGGCGACCGGCGCACGACGAGCGCCAGGGCGCCGTCGTGGGAGATGATGCGCCACACCTCGTGGGCCAGCCCGACCTGCTCAGAGGACCACTCCGTGGTCAGGACGACGCCCGGGCCTGCCGGGAGCCCGGCCGCCCTGGCCACGGCCAGCGTGGCGGCCTTTCGCCCGACGCGTCGCGGCATCGCACGCCGACGGGTGGTCGAGCGCGATGACTGCGGTCCGGGCCTCCATGGCGCCAGGATCGCTGGGGCGACGTGTGAACCGCTTGGGGACCGCATGGGCCGGCCGGGGCGCGTCCTGTCATGGAGCCCGCATGACCAGGAACTCGTCCACGTCGATCAGGCCGAGGACGACCCGCACCGGGGCGGGCACCAGGCGCCGCGCCGGGTCGGTGAACCGCCGCGGCTCGACGAGCTGCACCTTGCGTCCTCGCGTCTCGATCTCACAGCCGCCAGCGGCCTCGACGTTGCGCACCCAGTCGGCCTGCGGCCCGTAGGTCAAGACGAACACGTAGTCGGCTCCTCGGCGGAACATGTTGACCGGAGTGCGGTAGTGGCGTCCCGACGAGCGCCCGACGTGGCTGACGACGGCGAACCCCGGCAGGCGCCCGGCGAACGGGCGCGTGATCCGGTTGGTGACCCGCTTGTTGAACGCGGCGACAGCCTTCGGGAGCGGCATCGACGTCGGCTTACCGCAACCGCTCCCGGCCAGCAAGCCGGGTCGCTGCCCCGCTGACGGTCACTCGAGGTCGCGGCGCTGCAGCAGCGTGGCGGCGGCAGCGAAGGCGAGGCCGATCCAGGCCAACAGCAGGAGGACGGCGGGTCCGGTGGACACGAGGCGGATGTCCTCCATCCCGGCGTCCTCGGCGGGGATGCCGGCGGCAGCGACCGAGAGGGCGCCGAGCGGACCGAAGCGGCCGACCGCCGGCACCAGGGCGACGAGCAGCGGCTCGACGACGAACATGGTGGCCAGCACCGTGACGACGGCGACGAATTGGTTGCGCACGAGCGCTCCGATGGCCACACCGAAGGCGCCGAGCATGCGCCGCCAGCAGCGCGCTGCGGCCGTATCTGGCCGGCCAGCTCGCTCACCGAGGGCAGCGGCAGATCCCGGACGGTGAGGACCGCCATCCCGGCCGTCGTCACGGCGGCGGCAATGAGCAGCGAGAGTGCCAGCCCAGCGGCGGCGAAGGAAATCGCCTTGGCCCCGAGGAAGCGACGCCGATCGGGCGCCGCCAGCAAGGAGCTGGTGATCGTGCGGTGACGCCACTCACCGCTGATCCCGACGACGGCGAGCACGAGGATGAAGAAGCTGCTCGTGTCAGAGGCGAACACGTCCACCAGGACGGATGTCCCTGGTCGGGTCCGTGAGGACGGCGACGAGCACGGCGATCAATGTCGACGTGCCGATGGCCAGGGCGGCGATCGCCGCGAAGGTGCGTGTGGTCCGCAGCTTGAGCAGCTCGGCGGGGAGGAGTGCGGTCATCGATTGGCTCCCGGTGAGTGTGAGGAAGGCGTCCTCGAGCGAACGGGTGTGTGACCGCAGCTCGAGGAGCGGGACGCCGTTTTTCGGCGGCGATCGACGCCGACGAGCTCGGCGGATGCGTCGTGGATGAGCAGGACGTCGCTGCCGTCGCGCTCGACGACGAGGGACTGCTCGTCGAGCAGCCGGCGGAGCTGCTCGGTGGCCGAGGTGCGGACCGCCGTGAGGCGGCCCTCGGTGGGCGCCGAGCACTTCGTCGAGGGGACCACTCGCGCGCAACTCCCCGGCGGCGATGACGACGATGTCGTCGACGCTCTGGGCGACCTCGGAGAGGGAGGTGGCTGGAGACGAGGACGGCGCGTCCCCGCCACGCCTGGGCCCGCACGAGGTCGCGCACCCAGCGAATGCCGGGCGGATCGAGGCCGTTAGTCGGTTCGTCGAGGATCAGCACCGCGGGGTCGCCGAGCAAGGCTGCGGCGATGGCGAGGCGCTGGCGCATGCCCATCGAGTAGCCCTTGACCCGCCGGTCGGCGGCGGAGGTGAGGTCGACCTGCTCGAGCACGTCCTCGACCCGGTCGCGCGGATGGTCTCCGGCGGCGGCGAGCACGCGCAGGTGGTTGCGGGCGGTGCGGCCGGGATGGAAGCTGGCGTGCTCGAGCACGGCCCCGACGTGGGCGCTGGGACGGGCCAACTCGCCGTAGCGCCGGCCGGCGAATGTTGCTGTCCCGTCGTTGGGATGGATCAGTCCGAGCAGGACTCGCAGCGTGGTGCTCTTGCCGGCGCCGTTCGGGCCGAGGAAGCCGGTGACTCGGCCTGCGGACACGGTGAACGTGAGGCCGGCAACGGCCTGGACGGTGCCGAAGCGCTTGCGCAGACCCGTCGATCTCGATGGCAGTACCCATGGCCGTCGACGGTACGGACCGCCGGCTGCGGCGACATCGGGCGCAAGGATGGACGTGCGATGCGACGTCAGGATGAGCGCGGCCGGACGAGGCCCACGTCGTAGGCGTAGACGGCCGCTTGCACCCTGTCCCGCAGGCCGAGCTTGCGGAGCACCGACGACACATGGGTCTTCACCGTCGCCTCGCTGACGTAGAGGCGCTCCGAGATCTCGGCGTTGGAGAGGGCGGCGGCGACGAGACGCAGCACCTCCACCTCGCGTTCGCTGAGCAGGCCGAGATCGGGCGGTGCGCTGGCGGGGTCGGGCAACGTCTCCACGAAGCGGTCGAGCAGGCGGCGGGTCACGCTCGCCGCCAGCAGCACGTCACCGCGAGCGACCACGCGGATGCCGTCCACGAGCTCGAGCGGCCGGACGTCCTTGAGCATGAAACCACTGGCGCCTGCCCGCAGCGCGGCGAAGACGTACTCGTCGAGCGTCGTAGGTCGTCAGCATGATGATCCGCGCCGGGCTGCCTGAGGCGATGATCCGTCGCGTCGCCTCGATCCCGTCGACGCCCGGCATCCGCACGTCCATCAACACGACATCGGGGGCCACGGTCATGGCCAGCGTGGCGGCCTCGGCGCCGTCCTCCGCCTCGCCGACCACCTCGATGTCGTCGCGGGCGTCCAGGATCATGCGGAAGCCTGCACGCACCAGCGTCTGGTCGTCGGCGATGACGACCCGTACGGTCACGGCGCCGCGTCCAGCGGGATGCGGGCGCGGACGCGATATCCGCCGTGCGCCGTCGGGCCGGCGTCCAACGTGCCACCGCACAAGGCGGCCCGTTCGCGCATGCCGATCAGCCCATACCCGGAGCCGTCGCTGACAGCGTGCGGGCGCCAGCGCCCGTTGTCCGTGACGACGATCTCCAGGGAGTCGGCGGCGTGGCGGAACGTCACCTCGGCGACTGTGGCCTGGGCATGGCGCAGCGTGTTGGTCAGCGCTTCCTGCACGATGCGATACGCCGACAGGTCGACACCCGCCGGCAGCGCCGCCGGCCGCCCCTCGTGCGTGACGACGACCTCGAGGCCGGCCGCCCGCAGCGGTTCTGCCAGCTCGGCGACGCGGTCGAGCCCGGCCTGCGGCGGGGCGGGCGACTCGGTGCCATCCGGGCGCACGGCGGCGAGCAGACGGCGGAGCTCGGCCAACGCGTCGCGCCCGGCTGCCTCGATCGCCCGCAGCACGGCGCGGGCCTGGTCGGGGCGGGTGTCGAACACGTCATCCGCCGCTCCGGCCTGCACCACGATCATCGAGACGCTGTGGGCGATGACGTCGTGCAACTCGCGTGCGATGCGTGCCTGTTCGTCGCTCACCACCGCGTCGCGCCGCCTCCTGGATGGCGGTGCGCCGATTGCGGGCGGCCTCGGCGAGCGCCCACACGCCGATCGCGACGACCATCGTGAACACGGCGTCCTCGACCGTCCGTCGTCACGAAGTTGACGGCGCCGAGGGCGAGCACGCCGGCGAGCCCGACGAGCGAGACCCGCGGCGGGCGGTTGAGCGCCAATGTCCAGACGGCGATCAACCCGGCGAACGGGATGCCGAGGTCCGCAACGATGAGGTGGTACGGCACGCCGGTGGCCACCACGACGGCCATGACGAGCTCCGGCCGCTGGCGCCGCCACGCCAGGGCGGCGCCCTGGACGACGCCGAGAACGACGGCGGCGATCTGGGCGAGGGTGGAGTCGTCGTCGCGGAAATCGCGCGCCGTGAGGACGTACAACGCGCCGACGATCCATGGCAGCAGGAGGTCGACGACCCGCCAGAAGCCGGCGGTCGTGCGGAGCCGTCGCCGATCCACATGCTGGACGCTACGAGCAGCACGCCGCGCCGGCATCCGACCGGAGGATGGCGTTCGTCTCACCCGCGAGGATGAGCGTCGGCACCGGGCCGGCGCCTCGCCCGCGGGAGTCAGGACGCGCCTGGGAGCGCCTTCTTCAGGGCGGCGAACACCCCGGGGGCTGGTGCGGCGCCGCCGGGCAGGTCGATGTCACTGTTGACGGCCACGATGACGGTCGTCTCCATGTCGTAGTTGTGGAACAGGACGGTTGTGTACCCGGGGATGTCGCCGTCGTGACCCCACCAGCCGTCCATGTCGCCGATGCCGATGCCGTAGCCCGCCGTGGGCGTGTTGGGTGGGATGTCATGGATGATGGAGTCCCGGCGCAGCTGCTGGGTCTCGGCGTCGAGAATGCCCTCGCCCGTGAACAGGGCGTCGGCCCAGGTCTTGAGGTCGTCGAGCGTCGACACGACCGCGCCGGCCGTGAACGCCTCAGACGGGTTCCAGTGGGTGGCGTCGGTCGTCTGGCCCGTCGGCTGGCCTTGCTCGGTGAGGCCGAACAAGTTGGGAGCGGCGATGTCGGTCGTTCCCGGAGGGAACGTGCTCTGCGTCATGCCGAGGGGGCCGAAGATGCGCTCCTGGAACGCGTCGGTGATGGACATGCCCGTCACCTGCTCGATGACCATGCCGAGGAGCACGTAGTTCGTGTTGGAGTACTCCCAACCGGCGCCCGGAGCGAAGTCCGGAGGCATGTCGCGCACGAACGCGAGGAGCTCCTCAGGCGTCCAGTTCTTCGCCGGGTCGGCGAAGAGCTGTTGTTGGAATTCGTCGCTCACGGTGTAGATCGGGATCCCGCTGGTCATGTCGGCCAGCTGACGCAGCGTCGCGTTCCCGTTGGGCATCCCGGGCACGTACATCTCGATGGGGTCGTCGAGCGAGAGCTCGCCCTCCTGGTACAGCTGCAACAACACCGTGGCCGTCATCGTCTTGGTCAAGCTGCCCACTCGGGTGTGGTCCGCCGGCGTCGGTGTGCCCGTCTCCTCGGCTCCAACGGTCCCGGACGTGCCGATCCACGTGCCGGCCGGCGACCACACGCCGGCGATCACGCCCGGGAAGCCGCCCTGGGCACGGGTGTCGTCGAGCGCCTGCTGCAAGGCCTTGGCGGTCGCGTCGAAGTCCGCCGGCGCGGCGGCGGCGGTGGTGTCGGGTGCGGCGGTGGTGTCGGGTGCGGCGGTGGTGTCGGGTGCGGCGGTGGTGTCGGCTGCGGCGGCGGTCGTGGCTGGCGCGGCTTGCGTCGTCGCCGAGGTCGCATCGTCGTCGTCGGAACCGCACGCCGCCAGCACGAGCAGGCCGGCGGCCAGGACGCGACCGGCGAACGGCCCTACACGTTGAAGCGGAACTCCATCACGTCGCCATCCTGGACGACGTAGTCCTTGCCCTCGAGGCGGATCTTGCCGAGCTCCTTGGCCTTGGTCCACGAGCCGATGTCGAGCAGCTCCTCGCCAGTCGATGACCTCGGCCCGGATGAAGCCGCGCTGGAAGTCGGTGTGGATCCGGCCGGCGCACTGTGGCGCCGTCGAGCCCTCGCTCGAACGTCCAGGCCCGGCTCTCCTTGTCTCCCGTGGTGAGGAACGTCCGCAGCGCCGAGCAGGTGGTAGGCGCTGCGGACCATCCGGAACAGTGCGCCCTCGCCGAGCCCGAAGCCCTCGAGCATCTCGGCCCGCTCGGCCGGGTCCTCGATCGTCGCCGCCTCCGCCTCGAGCTGCACGCACATGCCGATCATCTCGACGTCGTCGCCGGCGTCGGTC
Organism: uncultured Acidimicrobiia bacterium; assembly: GCA_963719775.1. GTDB lineage: Bacteria > Actinomycetota > Acidimicrobiia > Acidimicrobiales > Ilumatobacteraceae > JALZMG01. The sequence continues at coordinate 42,079 of CAVRCY010000012.1, read as the reverse complement.
AGCTCGGCGGCGATCTCCGCCTCCGCGCTCGGGGATCCCGTCAAGTTCGTCCTCACCGACGTTGACGACGGCCAGGACGCGTCGGTTGGTGAGCAGGAAGTGCGGCGCCAGCGTGTCCCGCTGCTCGCGCCGTGAGGCCGGCCCGGTAGAGCGGGCGGCCCTCGGCCAGCGCGTCGTGGGCGGCCCGCAGCGCGTCGAGCTCGTCGCCGAGCGAGCGGTCGAGCTTGGCCTGGCGCTCGCATCTGGCTGGAGCCGCTTCTCGACCGTCTCGAGGTCGGCCAGCGCCAGCTCCAGCTCGAGGACACGCAGGTGCTCCAGCGGATCGGGCGGCCCCCACGACGTCGTCGTCGACGAAGGCCCGCAGCACGAAGCACGATGGCGTCCACCTCGCGGATGTTGGCCAGGAAGCGGTTGCCGAGGCCCTCGCCCTTGCTGGCCCCCTCGACCAGGCCGCCGATGTCGACGACCTGCACGGCGGCGTGCACGACGTTGCGGCTCTGCGACATCTCGGCCAGCCGGTCGAGTCGCTCGTCGGGCACCTTGGCCACGCCGATGTTCGGGTCCTTCGTGGCGAAGGCGTAGGGGGCGGCCAGGGCACCTCCGCCCGTCAGGGCGTTGTAGAGCGAGCTCTTGCCGGCGTTGGGGAGGCCGACCAGGCCGAACCGTTCCATAGGCCGGTCGAGGCTACCGAGGGGTCGCTACGACGGAGATCGGTGAGCTTGCCGTACTGACGTCCGTCGACGGACAGCTCACACGTCTCGCCGTCGAGACGAGCTAGCCGGCCGGTGACGGCGCCACCCGGACGGGCTGATCGGAGAGCTGGCCGATCGCCGACATGACGTCGCGGGTGATGTGCCGGCGGCGGTCGCGGCGGGTGCCGTCGTAGCCGCCCGGGTGGATCGGCGAGCCGAAGCGCACGACCGCCCGCCGGAAGGGTCGGGGTACGCGGGCGCCGCGCGGCTGGATGCGGTCGGTGCCGACGATGCCGGCGGGGATGATCGACGCCCCAGTCGTCACGCTCAAGTGGCCGACGCCGTTGCGACCGTCGTGCAACGAGCCATCGGGCGAGCGGGTGCCCTCCGGGTACACGGCGAACAGCTCGTCGGCTTCCAACACCCCGGCGGCGACCTGCAGCGCACCGTACGCGCGGCGCGGGCTGCCCCGGTCGACGGGGATCATGCCGAGGGCGGGGAACAGCCGCCGGGTCTTCCAGCTGTCGAGGTACTCGGCCTTGCCGACGAAGCTGAGCGGACGGCCCACCACCAGCGCCAGCGCGATGGAGTCGAAGAACGACAGGTGGTTGGCGGCGATGATCGCCCGGCCGGCCGCCGGCAGGTGCTCGTCACCCTCGACGCGCAGCCGGAACAGCCGCCGGCCCACCGGTCCGCCCATGCGCAGCAGCACGTGCCGCAACCGGCTGGATTGTCGTCGAGCATCGTCCGGCATCACACACCTCTTCCAGATCAAGAGGTCGAGGCTACGGCGTCGAGGTTTCCAGCGGATGTCGGCGCCGTATCTTCTCGGCGATCATCCGGCGATGAGCCCGTCGCGCCGCGTCCATCTGGGCGCGGATCGTCTCATCCGGGCTTCTGGGCACCGATCTTCCCGACAGTCGCGACGATCTGCACCCAGTTCGCCGGCGTGATCGCGCTAGCGAGGGGCGACGACGGCCGGGGTGGGCCGCGCGTCGCGCAGCGTGAACGCCTCGTCGCTGACGCCGTCCCGGCGCAGCTGGGCCGAGCCGCTCGACCGCCTCCTCGGTCGACGGGATCGTGCCGACCGGGATCCACCAGCACACGAGGAACGCCTCGTCCATGCGTTCGAACCACGTCCGGCGGCGGCGCAGGAACTCGGTGTGGGCGGTGCGGAACACGAAGTGGTGGAGGTCGTCGACGGACTCCCAGACCGACAGGTTGATGATCTGCAGCGGGTCGTCGTAGACGACGACGTAGCTGGACGACTGGCCGCCCTCGTCGGTCAGTCGCCACACGAACCCGGGCGAAGCTTCGGCGAGCGCGTTGATGGAGTCGAGCGCGGCGACGAACTCGGCCGTGTCCGGGTGGTCGAGCGGCTGGTGCAGGCGGGCGACGTTGAACTCCGCCAGGTGCCATCGAGGCGCATCCACCTCGCCACCGTAGGTCGACCGGGTGGGGGCGCGCCAGCGACGGGCGGACGTCACAACGACCGACCGTCGAGACGCCGGCGTACCCTGGCCCCGATGACGCCGGAGGAAGCGCTCGACCGCGTGATGCACTACTTGGACCGGGCCCACGACACGGGGTTCCGGGCCAAGGCGTTCCAGCGGGCCCGCGACGTCGTGCGGTCCACCGACCCGGAGGAGATCGCCGAGCGGGCGGCCGCCGGCACGCTGACCAAGCTCGACGGGATCGGGGACTCCAGCGCCAAGGTGATCGTCGAGGCGCTGGCCGGTGAGGTGCCCCACTACCTGGCCAAGCTCGAAGCCACGACGAACGTGCCGATCACGCCGGGCGGCCAGCGATACCGGGATGCACTGCGCGGCGACTGCCACCTCCACTCGACGTGGAGCGACGGCGGCGCCGAGATCGAGGAGATGGCGGCGACGGCGCAGGCCCTCGGGCACGAGTACATGGTGCTGACCGACCACTCCGCCCGGCTTGACGATCGCCCACGGGCTCGACCGGGAGCGCCTCGAACGCCAGCTCGTCGACATCGCCGCGCTGAACGCCGTCCTTCGAAACGGACTTCCGCATCCTCACCGGCATGGAGGTCGACATCTTCGAGGACGGGTCGCTCGACCTCGACGACGACCTGCTCGAGCGGCTCGACGTCGTCGTCGGCAGCGTGCACTCGAAGTTGCGCATGGAACGCCAGCAGATGACCGAGCGGATGGTCCTCGCCGTGTCCAACCCGCACGTCGACATCCTCGGGCACTGCACCGGGCGGATGATCGGCAGGCGGCCACCGTCGACGTTCGACGCCGACTACGTGTTCGCCGCCTGCAAGCAGTTCGGCACCGCCGTGGAGATCAACTGCCGCCCCGAGCGGCTGGATCCGCCACGTGAGCTGATCGACGTCGCCATCGGCTACGACTGTTGGTTCTCCATCGACACCGACGCCCACGCCACGGGTCAACTCGAGTGGCAGCCGCACGGCTGCGACCGTGCCGCCGAGCGTGAGGTGCCGATCGACAAGGTCATCAACACGATGTCGGCCGACGACCTCCTGGCGTGGACGGCCGAGCGCGACGCACCCGGGCCCGCTGATCGGCACCGGCCGGGCCGCCGACGTCTACGACATCGGCGGCGGCCGGGTGCTGCGGCGGTACCGGATCGACAGGGATCCTGGCGTCGTCGAGCGTGAAGCGACGGTCATGCGTCATCTCCGCGCCCACGGCTATCCCGTGCCCGAGGTGTTCGACGCCGATGAGCGGGACCTCGTCATGGAGCGCCTGTCGGGCATCACGATGCTCGACGACCTCGAGGCCAAGCCGTGGCGCGTCGACCGCCACGCCGACACGTGGGCGGAGATGCACCGCCAGCTCGCCATGGTGCCCGTCGGTGAGCTGGCGACGGCGGGCATCGAGACCCGCTTCGGTCCGCCAGACGCCGTCGTCCACCTCGACTTCCACCCCGCCAACATCATGCTCACCCCCGACGGTCCGGTGGTCTTCGACTGGACCAACGGCGCGCTCGGCCCGCCGGCGGCGGACGTCGCCTCCTCGTGGCTCATCTCGGCGACGTCCACGGTCGACGGCTCGCGGTGGATGCAGGGCGTCGTCCGGCTGCTGCCGCCGCCGACTCGTCAACCGGTTCGTCGACCGCTGCGGGCGGGCGGCCGCCCAAGCGCTGCTCCCCGCCGTCGCCGAGTACCGCCTCCTCGACCGCAACGTCCGGCCCGAGGAAGCCGACCGCGTCCGAGCCCTCGTCGCCAGCCTCTCCTGACCCGAGTGTTTGACCGCACCGAGTGTCCGTGGTGCGCACGTCGACTCTGGCACTCGGATGCGCTCCAACACTCGGATCGTCAGGCGTCGGCGAGGGACAGGTAGGTAGCGAGGACGCAGGCCGGCGCCGCGCATGTCGCCGACGGTGCCCTCACCCATCTTGTTCATCACGTAGGAGATCGTCAGCTTGGCGTCGAAGTCGATGATCGCCAGCGAGCCGCCCCAGCCACCCCAGAAGCAGGCCCGCTCGTTCGGGCTGATCGGCATCTCCGGCGACGACAGGCCGAACCCGATGCCGTGGCGCACCACCGTCAGGAGGACGAGGTCCTGCGCCGTAGCACTGCTCCTCGAACGCCGGCTCGATGCCGGCCGCCGACAGCAGCCGCACCCCGTTGGCCTCCCCGCCGCAGGCCATCGGGGCGTGGATCAAGGCCACCGACCGGGCGTTGCCGAACCCGCCGGCGGCCGGGATCTCGGCCCGCCGCCACGCCGTGGTCGTTGGCCGTCTCGGCTCGGGGCACGCTTGGCCAACGTCCGGACCGGGATCGACTCCTCCGTCGACGCCCTCGACCGACAACGGACCGGCGGGCGGGATCACGTGGCCGACGCGGGCGTCGTGCTCGGCCGCCGTGCCGATGTGGAAGTCGGCACCGAGCGGACCGGTCACCTCGGCGGCGACGAACTCGCCGATCGTCTGCCCCGTGATCCGGCGCACGAGCTCACCCTCGAGGTAGCCCTGCGTGAGGGCGTGGTAGCCGGACGCCGTGCCGGGCTCCCACCACGGCTCCTGCGCGGCGAGCAGCGACGTCGCCTTCTCCCAGTCGTACAGATCCTCGGGCGTGATCGGCTCCTGCCACCCCGCCAACCCGGCCATGTGGCTCATGACATGGCGAACCTGGACGTCCCCCTTGCCGCCGGCCTTGAACTCGGGCCAGTACCGGGCCACCGGGGAGTGGAAGTCCAGCTCGCCCTGGTCGGCGAGCATCAGGCAGGCCAGCGCGGACACCGTCTTGGTCGTCGACCAGACGTTGACGATCGTGTCGCGCTCCCACGCCACGTCGCGGTCGGCGTCGGTGTCGACCGTCCCACCCCACAGGTCGACGACCAGCTCGCCGTCGAGCGTGACGGCGACGGATGCCCCGGCGTCGTAGATGGTGTCGTCACGTTCGACGAAGTTGCCCTCGAACGCCTCGCGCACCGCGCTGAACCGGTCATCACACGTTCCCTGGATCCCCATGGCGTGGAACGTAGCCTCGCCTGCCGGTCGGCGGCATGCTGGTGCCCATGTCGATCTACGACCACCCGATCAACACCCTCCGCGGCGAACCGTCGAGCCTCGCCGCCTACCAGGATGACGCGCTGCTCGTCGTCAACGTGGCGTCCAACTGCGGTCTCACGCCGCAGTACAGCGGGCTCGAGCAGCTGCAGCAGACGTACGGCGAGCGCGGCCTCAGCGTGCTCGGGTTCCCGTGCAACCAGTTCGGCGGCCAGGAGCCGGGGACGGCCGACGAGATCGAGACGTTCTGCTCCACGACATACGGCGTGACGTTCCCGATGTTCGAGAAGATCGATGTCAACGGCCCGGGTCGCCACCCGATCTACGACGAGCTCACCACGGTCGCCGACGCCGACGGCCATGACGGCGACATCCGCTGGAACTTCGAGAAGTTCCTCGTCGATCGCCAGGGCAACATCACCCGCTTCAGCCCGATGGTCGAGCCGGACGATCGCCAGCTCGTCGCCGCGATCGAGGGCGCGCTGACCGCCTGAGCGGGCCGTCGCGCCCCCGGCCGGTCAGCCCGTCCGACCCGTAGACTCCTGCGCCTATGTCCAAGAAGACGAAGAAGCGCAAGGCCAGGCTGCGCCGCTCGAAGGCCAACCACGGCAAGCGCCCCAACATGGGGCGCGGCTGACGTCGCTGACCGTGGGCGCGCCGCCGCCGACGAGATCCGAGGACATCGTCGACGTCATCCACGGCGTCGAGGTCGAGGACCCGTACCGCTGGCTGGAGGACGGCGACGCGGCGGAGGTGCGGACGTGGGTGGAGGAGCAGCGCCGCTACGCCAGCAGCATCCTCGACACGCCGCAACGCGGCGTCGTGGCAGCAACGACTGCTGACGCTCCTGCAGCTCCCCGTCGCGATGGCCGTGCAGGTTCGCGGCGATCACCTCTTCGCCCTCGAGCGCCCGGCCGGTGCGGAGCAGTTCGTGTTGACGCGTCGGTCGGCCACCGACCCTGCTGATCCCCCGGTCGTGCTCGTCGACCCGGCGCCGGGGGCGTCCGACGCGGCCAACGCCATCGACTGGTTCGAGGCCTCGGCCGATGGCCGCCTCGTCGCCGTCGGGACGAGCGAGGGTGGAACCGAGGACTCCGTGCTCCGCGTCATCGCCGCCGATGACGGCCACGATCTCGGCGAGGCGATCCCCGACACGCGGGCCTGCAGCGTGGCGTGGGAGCCCGACGGCACTGGCTTCGTCTACACGCGATACCCACACGGCGACCAGTACCACCGCACCGTCCACCAGCACCGGCTCGGTGAGGACTGGCGGCAGGATCCGGTCGTCTGGGCCGACCACCCCGATCCCCAAGCGTGGCCCGACGTGGCCATCTCGCCGGACGGCCGGTGGCTGCTCGTGCACGTGCTCGTCGGCTGGGCCCGCTTCGATGTGCACCTCCTCGATCGGCAGCGCGACGAGTGGACCACGGTGATCGGTGGCGTCGAGGCGACGACCACGTTCGAGTTCGCCGCCGACGGCGAGTCGCTCGTCGGCACCACCACGCTGCAGGCGCCGCGCGGCCGCCTCGTACGTGTGCCGCTCGGAGCGAGCGACCCGACGACGTGGGAGACGCTCGTCGCCGAGGGGGTCGGCCGTGCTCTCCCGTCCGACCGTGCGGGGCGACGAGGTGTGGGTCGTGGCGACGGAGGAGGCCGTCGACACGGTGCGGCGATACGCCGCCGACGGCACGCCGCGCGGCTCGGTGGCCGGATTCGGCGACGTCGTCGCCGTGGCCGGGTTGGCCGCCGACCGGCCCACCGGGCGGGCGTTCGTCGTCGTCGACTCGTTCGCCGCGCCGACCACGGTCTGGAACGCCTCCGCCGGCGCCACGGCGGAGCGTTGGTTCCCGGCCCCCGTCGACGACGGCCTCGTGCCGTCGCTGCTCGTCAGCCAGGTCGCCTACCCGTCGCTCGACGGGACCTCGATCGGGATGTTCGTCATCCACCGCGACGACGTCGTGCCGGGAGCGAGCACGCCCGTCATCCTCAACGGCTACGGCGGGTTCGCCATCGCCGAGACCCCGATCTGGTCGCCGCAGATCGCCGCCTGGTGCGCGGCCGGTGGAGTCTTCGCCATCGCCGGCCTGCGCGGCGGTCTCGAGCACGGCGAGACCTGGCACCACGCCGGACGGCGGGCCTGTAAGCAGAACGTGTTCGACGACTTCCACGCCGGCGCCGACTGGCTCGTCGAGACCGGACGAGCCAGCCGCGATCGCCTCGCCATCCTCGGCCGCTCCAACGGGGGACTGCTCGTTGGTGTCGCCCTGACCCAGCGTCCGGACCTCTGCCGGGCGGCGTGGTGCGGCGTGCCGCTGCTCGACATGGTCAGGTTCCCGCAGTTCCTCATCGCCAAGCTGTGGACCGACGAGTACGGCGATCCCGACGTCGCCGAGGAGTTCGCATGGCTGTACGCCTACTCGCCCTACCACCGGGTCGTCGCCGACACCTGCTCTCCGGCGACGCTGTTCACGACCGCCGAGGGCGACACGCGCGTCGAGCCGCTGCACGCCCGCAAGATGGCCGCACTGCTGCAGGCGAGGTCGACGTGCCAAGACGAGCGGCCGATCCTGCTGTTGCAAGAGGGCCGCGCCGGTCACGGCGTCGGCAAGCCCGTCGGCAAACGGGCGGACGAGCTGGCCGACGGGTTGTCGTTCCTGGCCGGCCAGCTCGGCCTTCCCGACGGATGACCGCCCGCGCCGAGTGGCTGGCGGTCGGCGGCCCGGTCGAGCCGTGGCGGCGGCTCGAGCTGCTCGTCGGCGACGACGGCCTCGTCCCGCTGTTCGGGACCGCCATCCGCATCGTCGGCGGTGACCGAGCCGGCATCGTCGGCTGGGCGCTCTCGGGCCTCGACGGCGATGTGACCGACATCGACGGGCTGCCGAGCGAGGTCGTCGCGCCGCTGCCGCCGGTGCTCGCCGAGCACCCGCTCGGCGCCATCGGCCTCGACCACGTGGTCGTCGTGACGGACGCCCTGGAGCGCACGAGCGCGGCGCTGGCGGACGCTACCGGGGCGCCGCTGAAGCGGGTGCGGGAGGTCGGCGAGATCCGTCAGGGCTTCCACCGCCTCGGTCCGCTGATCGTCGAGATCGTCGAGCGGGCCGGCTTGCCGCGGGACCGGCCGCGTTCTGGGGCCTCGTCCTCAACGTGGAGGATCTCGACGTGGCCGCCGAGCGGCTCGGGCCGGAGTTGATCAGCCCACCCAAGCCGGCCGTCCAGCCTGGACGCTCGATCGCCACGGTGCGCGCCGAAGCCGGCCTCGGCCTCCCCGTCGCGCTGATGACGCCGTGACGGCGGTGCCCCGTCCGAGCGGCACCGGGCGCTCGCTACGGGCCGGACTCCTGACGGCAGGTGAAGCAGGCCGAGCTCGGCGGAGCGGCCGGAGGGCGGCCCTCGACGGTCAGCTCGATCATCCGCGAGACCGCGTCGAGGGTCCGTCGCAGCGCCGAGCGCAGGCCGGCCTCGCTGACACGTTCGACGGCGGGCTCCCCGGCTTCCAGCGAGTACGACGGCCACCGAGCGCGGTGGCACCTCCCGGGCCAAGGTCTCGACGAGTGCGTAGAAGCGCAGGTCGTCGCGGTAGCGCGGCACCATGCGGCCCGACTTCAGGTCGATCAGCACCTTGCGGCTCTCGACCCCGACCGGCTTCCCGATGACCAGGTCGACGCGCGCCCGCAGCACGATCGGCCCGTCCTTCGGCCACTGCACGGACGCCTCGGTCATCGGGTGCCAGCTCCGACTGAGCGGTGGGAAGCACTCGAGGAACTGGGTCACGCGCTCGACGCAGCGTCCCCGCAGATCGGCCCGGTCGGCGGCACCGAGCCCGCCGATCCACGTCGCCGATGCCCCGCTCCTCGTCGGCCAGGCGGGCCATCGCCTCGTCGACGAGGTCGGCTGGTGTCGGCTCGCCGCGCCAGCTGAGCAGCAGTTGGATCGCCCGGTGGGACACCTGGCCACGGGCCCGCGCCGGGGTCCAGGCGAACGGCTCCGGGTGCAGGAAGTGGGTCTCGCACTCGAGCACGCCGGCGACGGTGAACTTCGTGACCCACAGCTCCCCGTCACCGAGGCGTTGACCGAGCTCGGCGAGTGACCGCTGGGCGTCGGCCCGCAGCTCGGCGACGAACGCCGGGTCGAACACCACGGGGTCATCGTCCCGCCGCAGTGCGTCCAACGTGCGCTGCTGGACGGGCGTCAGCGTCGATGCCGCCCGCACCTCGGTCGCCGCGATGGTCATCGCCGCCGACTGTACGGCGGGGGTGTGACCGCCGTCGGGGACCTGTCGACCCGCGCACCCCCCGTGCACACTGGCCGCATGTCGTCCACGACCGTCCAGTTCGCCCACGCCGCCCGCACGTTGACGCGGGCGGCTCGCCGCAGGGGGCTGGTCGGGCCGAGCTTCCGCAGTCCGCCGCGGCTCGACGGCGTCGACCGCTCGTTGCGACGGAGACCGGGTGGAGGTGTCGTCGCCGTGCGCTTCGGTGGTCGACCATGGGCGGCCGTGCTCGCCGACATGATCGAGGGGGTGATCGTGATCAACGACCTGCAGCCCCCCGACGCCACACGGCTGCGGACCGAGCTGTGGGAGCTGCTGGCGCCATCTGCGGCGCCCGAGGTGCAGGTGGCGTGATCGTGCAGGTGGCGGGATGGCCGCCTGACGTCACCCGACCAGTGTCGTGCCGGCCACCAATGGCTCGAGCACCAGCTCGGGCTCGTCGACCTCGAGCCGGGCGAGGCGGTAGCGGTTCTCGAACAGCGCGACGAGGGCGCCGTCGGAGCGATGCAGGATGCGGATGCCGCCGATCTCGCGCAGCCGCGGGACCGACGTCGAATGGGTGCGGCGGATGGCCTGGTAGCCGGCTGTCAGGATCTCCGCCGGCGCGTTGAACTCGCTGGCCAGGCGGTGGCCGAACACTTCGAACTGGAGTGCACCGACGGCGGCCAGGATCGGGGCCGTCTCGCCGGCGTCGGGATCGCGCAGCACTTGGACGACCCCTTCCTCGTCGAGTTGCTCGAGGCCTCGGCGGAACTGCTTGGCGCGCCCGGTGTCCAAGGGACGAGCGGTGGCGAAGACCTCGGGTGAGAACCGCGGGATCGGCGGGAACGTGACGGGAGCGGCGTCCGGCGCATGCAGGGTGTCGCCGAGCTGCAGGCCGGTGGCGTTGACGAGGCCGACCACGTCGCCGGGGAACGCCTCTTCGACGGTCTCTCGATCGGGACCGAACGCCGTCGTGGCGTACTTCGTCGTCAGCTCTCGCCCGGTGCGGGCACACGTCAGCGCCATCCCGCGCTCGAACCGGCCCGAGCAGATGCGGGCGAACGCCAGCCGGTCGCGGTGCGACGGGTTCATGTTGGCCTGGACCTTGAACACGAAGGCCGAGCAGCCGGCGGCCAGCGGACGTTCCACGCCGTCGATGTCGAGTCGCGAGGACGGCGCCGGCGCCAGGTCGACCACGGCATCGAGCAGCAGCCGGACGCCGAAGTTGGTCAGCGCCGAACCGAGGAAGACCGGCGTCGAGTCGCCGGAGAGGAACGACGTCGGTTCGACGTCGGCGCCGACGGCATCGAGCAGTCCGATCTCCTCCTCGGCGGTCCGCCATGCCGCACCCTCCTCGGCGGCCGCAACGTCCGCCGGCACGACCCGCTCGGGAGCGAGCGACGCCCCGCGATCCGTGCGGCTGAAGCGCACGAACTCGCCGGTGCGGCGGTCGATGATGCCGCGCAGATCGCCGGCCACGCCGACCGGCCACGTGGCCGGTGTCGGGCGCAGTCCGATCTGGTCCTCGATCTCGTCGAGGAGGGCCAGCGGCTCGCGGCCTGGTCGGTCGAACTTGTTGAGGAACGTGAGCACGGGCAACCGGCGGGCCCGGCAGACCTCGAACAGCTTGCGCGTCTGCGACTCGATGCCCTTGGCCGAATCGAGCACCATCACCACGGCGTCGACCCCGGCCAGGACGCGGTAGGTGTCTTCGGAGAAGTCGCGGTGACCCGGCGTGTCGAGCAGGTTGATCACGTGGTCGCGGTAGGGGAACTGGAGGACGGACGAGCTGATCGAGATACCGCGCTGTCGCTCCAACTCCATCCAGTCCGACGTGGCGGTCCGGCGTCCGTCGCGGGCCTTCACCGCCCCGGCCCGTTGCACGGCTCCGGCATAGAGCAGGAACTTCTCGGTGAGGGTCGTCTTGCCGGCGTCGGGATGGCTGATGATGGCGAACGTGCGGCGTCGCGCCGCCTCCGCCAGCACCAGGTCCGTATCCACGACCTCTCGACGCTACCGGCGCACCGGCTCGTAGCGTGGTGACATGACGACGTCCGTGCGCGACGAGCGCGACGCCAGCCGCTACGAGATCACCGCCGACGGCCAGCTGGCCGGGTTCGCCCGGTACGTCAGACGGGGCGGGAGGACCTGGTTCGTGCACACCGAGATCGACCCGGCGTTCGAAGGGCAGGGGCTCGGCTCCGTGCTCGCCGCCGGAGCACTCGACGCCGAACGGGCCGCGGGGACCCCGATCGTCCCGCTGTGCCCGTTCATCCGCCACTACCTCGACCGCCACCCCGAGTACGCCGATCTCGTCGACCGGGAGCTGCTGGCAAGGGTCGACGGCGACGAGCCCGCACCGGCATAGCGTGCCGTTGCGCCCGGGTGGCGGAACTGGCAGACGCGGGGGGCTTAAACCCCCCTGACCGCAAGGTCATGTGGGTTCGAATCCCACCCCGGGCACCTACCGATCAGCTGGCAGGAATCGGTCCAGGTTCGATGGCTCGGTCAAGGTGTGGCTCCACCGCCGCCGGCTTGCGGGGGACGGCGATCCGGGCCGGGCGATCTGTGCCGTCAGGCTCGCCTCAGATTCGTTCAATCGTGAGTCGGGCGCGGGCTGCCTGAGCGATCTTTGAGATGTGGGTGTGGTTGGAGGTGACGATCGTGTCGCGTCGGCGGGCGGCGCCTTCGACGACGGTGACATCGACGATGTCGTCGTGATCTGCTCGGCCTGCGAGCACACCGACGGCGCGTGCTTGTGCGTCGGCGAGGGGCTCGATCTCGCACAGCGCCAGGAACTTGGCGAGACTGGCTTGGCGTTGGCCGCCGCGCCACGCTTCGGCGAGTACCGGCGCCGGGACAGTTGGGACGACTTCTTCGGCCAGGAACCCGGCGTGGAGTGCCCACATCCGCCTGTCGTTGTGTTCGGCGGCGATCAGAGCTCCGGTGTCGTAGGTAACGCCAGGCATCACGCACTCGCTCGAGCAGATCCACGCCGCAGGAGCGCACGGGCGCGGGCGAGTCCTTCGGAGAGTTCATCGGGCGTGAGTGGGCCGTGTTGAACTAAATATCGACAAACGCTTGTTTTATCGAGTGTCTGCGTGCCATGCTGAGGGTTGGCACCCGCACGGCAGCAACTGCGACGAACTGGGGCGTTGAGTTGCGTCCCCGCTCGGCTTGAGGAGGAGTGATGGCGAACCCCAGCTCGACACAGCCGCCGGACATCGAAACGCCGGTCCTGATCGTGGGAGCCGGTCCTGCCGGACTGGCGCTCTCGCTCTGCCTGCGCCGCCACGGGGTCGATCACCTGCTCGTGGAGCGGCATGCAGATACCGCGCACACGCCCCGCGCCCACATCATCAACCAGCGCACCGTCGAAATCCTCCGACACCTCGGAATCAGCGAGCGATTCCATGCCGTGGCGACGCCTCAGCCGATGATGCGCAACAACCTCTGGGTCACGACGCTGGCCGGAACGGAGGTGGCTCGCTCTGAGACCTGGGGGACCGGCGCCGATCGCGCCGGCGAGTACTTCGCCGCGAGTCCCGAGCCGATGGCGAACTGTCCGCAGACGGTGCTCGAGCCGCTGCTGCTCCAGGCAGCCCGGGAAGCGGGTGCCGACATCCGCTTCGGAACGGAATTCGTGGAGCTCGAGGAGAACGGTGACGGCGTCACGAGCCGCATCCGGGACCGCCGTACGGACGAGATGATCGTGGTGCGATCGCGCTACGTCATCGGTGCCGACGGCGCGCGAAGCAAGGTGGCGGAGCAGGCGGACCTACAACTCGAAGGTCCCACAGATCTCGCTCGGGCGGTCAACGTGTGGTTCCGCGCGGACCTGTCCCGATACCTCGCGCACAGGCCGGGCGTCCTGACCTGGAACGTGATGCCCGGTCCACTGCCGCCGCTCCGCCTCGGAACCTTGATCTGCCACAAGCCGTTCACCGAGTTCGTGCTCGCGTTCCTCTACGATCCGGAACGGACGGCGGTTGAGGACATGACCCAGGAGGAGCTCGCCGCCCGCATCGACGCCGTCGTCGGCGACCACGTGGACGCAGAGATTCTCGGGCTCGCCGGCTGGCAGGTGAACGCGCAGATCGCCACGAGCTATCAGCGGGGTCGCATCCTCTGCATGGGCGACGCTGTGCACCGTCACCCACCCACGAACGGCCTTGGGTTGAACATGTCCATCGCCGATGCCTACAACCTCGCTTGGAAGCTTGCACTCGATCTCGATGGTCGGGCCGGCCCTGCGCTGCTCGACAGCTACACGCACGAGCGTCAGCCAGTCGGCGCCCAGGGAGTCCGCCGAGCGATCACCAGTCTGCAGGAAGGGGCGGCGGTTGATGCGGCGCTCGGCCTGGAACCCGAGCAGTCCGCCGAGGATGGCTGGAAAGCCCTCCAGGTCCTCTACGAACCCGGCACGGCAGGCGACGAGCGGCGCGCCGCGCTGCGTGCTGCCATCGAGCTCAGTCACTACCAGTTCAACGCACACGGGATCGAGTTGGGCTACCGCTACGAGAGCGCGGTGTTGACCGACGATGGCGTCGAGCCGGAGCCGCCGACCGACCCGCAGCTGTTCTACCGGGCGACATCGCGGCCTGGAGCCCGAGTGCCACACGCGCGGCTCGAGAGGAACGGCGAGAGCGTCTCCACTCTCGATCTCGTGGACGGCCTGGGATTCGCCCTGCTGACCGGCTGCGGCGGGGAGGATTGGTCGGCGGCGGCGACGGCTGTCTCGGCGGCCGTTGGAGTGCCAATCGACGTTCACGTCATCGGCACCCCGGACGGTCTGCTGGACCCTTACGGTGAGTGGTCCGGCCGCCGAGAGGTCGAGACGAGCGGCTGCGTGCTGGTTCGCCCGGATCGTCATGTGGCATGGCGCGCACAACGGGTCGACGCGAGCAGTGGCGGACGAGTTGCTGGCGGCGGTCCGACGTGCGCTCGGCTGGGCCACCGACCGCCACGCGGGGCAGAACGAGGCGGGCGTCGGTGAGCCCGTCAGATCGTGACGGCACTCACTCGAAAGGGAGTTGGCGATGGGCCTGCACACACTCGAAAGCATCAAGCTCGGAGTTCCGGACGTTCAGGCAGTCGGCGCGTACTACGCCGAGTTCGGCCTCGAACGCACCTCCGACGAAGGAGGCATCCAGAAGTTCGCCACCCAAGACGGCGGCGAGCAGCTCGAGATCGTTCACGCCGAGCGCCGCCGGCTCCTCGAAATCCGCCTTGCTGCCGACAATCAGGACGACCTCGACCGCATCGACCGCAACCTCCAGGAACTTGACGTCACCGCCACCGTCACCGAGGGCAAGCTCAGCGTGCAGGACCCGAACTCGGCGCTCCTCGTGACGATCAGCGTCGCAGACAAGCGGAAGATGGAGCCACGTCCGGCCGCCACGTACAACGGACCAGGTCGCCCTGACCGCGCCAACGGCCGCGCCCCGGGCGTCGAGCGCACCGATCCTGTCCGCCCGCGAAAGCTCGGCCACGTCGTCGTTGGATCGCTCGACCAGGCCTCCTCGGAACGCTTCTTCACCGAGGGCATCGGCATGAAGGCCAGCGACCGCGTCCCCGGGCTCGCGTCATTCCTCCGCTGCTCGACCGACCACCACAACCTGCTGCTCCAGCAAGCCCCGCTCAACTTCCTCCATCACACGGCGTGGGAGGTAGACGACGTCGACGATGTCGGCCGCGGAGCTACTGCCATGCTCGAAGACCACCCCGAGCGGCACGTCTGGGGTCTCGGGCGACACCACATCGGCTCGAACTTCTTCTGGTACCTGAAGGACCCGGCCGGCAACTTCTCCGAGTACTACTCCGACCTCGACTGCATCGTGGACGACCAGCTCTGGAAGCCGTCGGTCGTCGAGGGGGCCAAGGGCCTCTACAGCTGGGGCCCACCCCCGCCGCCCTCGTTCATCCAGCCGGAAGACCTCGCCGCGCTGATGACCGGCCACCACGCCCCCAACGCCTGACGCATCTCGATCCAGTACTGGAAGGAGCACCCTCGTGCGAATCGTTCGGCTGAACGACCGGGCAGCCCTGCTCCACAACGACGGTGTCGTTGACGTCGCAACCGCCAGCGCGCAGCGTTTCTCCGCCGACGTGGACGACCTCCTGCAGGCAGTGGCACGACTTCACTGCCTGGCATGGCACTGTCGCGAAGGAGCTGGACGTGCTTGTCGAGCCCTACGACCCGGCTCAGCTCCAGGCGCCCATCCTCGCCCCCAGGCAGATCTTCGCCGTCGGACTCAACTACGTCGACCATGCCAAGGAGTCCGGCGTCGCCGTCCCCACCTCTCCGACGATCTTCACCAAGTTCGTCAACCTGCCTTGCGGGCCCGAACGACGTTGTCGATCTTCCGTCGGACAAAGTCGACTGGGAGCTCGAACTCGTCGTGACCATGTCCAGGCACGCGTACAGGGTTGCCGAGGAGCAGGCATGGGAGTACGTGGCTGGCCTGATGGTCGGGCAGGACCTCTCCGAGCGGGATGTTCAGCTCGCCGGCCCGGTCCCGCAGTTCTCGCTCGGCAAGTCGTACCCCGGCTTCGGACCCATCGGACCCGCCCTGGTCACGCCCGACGAGCTCGACGACCCGACGGATCTCGCGATGACCTGCACCGTCGACGACCTCGTCGTCCAGGAGGCCCGTTCGAGTGAGATGGTCTTCGGTGTCTCCGAGCTGATCAGCCGGATCTCTGCGATCTGCCCGTTGGAGCCGGGAGACTTGATCTTCACCGGAACCCCGCCCGGGGTCGGCATGGGCCGGAAGCCACCGGTCTACCTGCGGCCTGGTCAGGTGCTCCGGAGCACCATCAGCGGCTTGGGCGAGCTGCGCAACGTCATGAATGGCGCGCTCGGCGCTGAACTCGAGGCCAGTTGATGTCGATCGCCGCACAGGAGCCAATCTGGGTCCCGGGACGCGAGGACGTGGAGTCGGCGCATCTGACCCACTACATGCGCTGGCTCGCGGGCCGAGGCCTCGCACCGGCGGGCCTGACCTATGAGCAGCTGTGGCGCTGGTCGGTTGAGGACCTGGACCGGTTCTGGTCCAGTCTCTGGGATTACTTCGACATCATCGCGGACGGCACCGCGACCGCTGTCCGCACCGGCGCGATGCCCAACGTGAGGTGGTTCCCCGGAACCGAGCTGAGCTTCGCCGAGCACGTCTTGCGCAATCACCGAGACGGCACGGCAATTCTCGACGCGCGCGAAACCGAAGACGGCGACGTCGAGATCGCGAGACGGGTGTCCTGGGACGAGCTGGCCAGCCAAGTCGCCCGCATCGCCGGAGTCCTCACTGACCTGGGCGTTCGGTCGGGCCACCACGTGGTCGGATACCTGCCGAACATCCCCGAGGCCTTCGTCGCTCTCTTGGCGGCAACCAGCATCGGTGCGATCTGGTCGGTGTGCGGACAGGACTACTCCGCCGCCTCGGCTCGATCCCGATTCGAACAGCTCGCACCGGTCGTCCTCATCGCTGCAGACGGCTACCGCTACGGCGGCAAGACCCACGACCGCCGCGATGACGTGATCAACCTCGCAGGGACGCTCGGCAGCGTCCGCGGCGTCCTGACTGTTCCGCGACTCGGCCTCGAGCCCATCGAGCATGAGGGGTTCAAGGACTGGCACGGGGTCTCGAGGTCAGCCGAGCCGCGCGAGCCGATGCGCGTGCCCTTTGCCCACCCGGTCTGGGTCCTGTTCTCGTCAGGCACGACCGGACGGCCCAAGGGCATCGTGCACAGCACCGGCGGCGCCCTCCTTGAACACCTCAAGGCCATGCGGCTGAACCTCGACCTGGGTCCGGCGGACACATTCTTCTGGTACACCACCACCAGCTGGATGGTCTGGAACTACCAGGTCAGCTCGCTCCTGGCCGGCGCCACCGCGGTCACCTTCGACGGCAGTCCCGCCGGGAACGGGTACAAGGCTCTCTGGAGGCTCGTCGAACTGGCCGGCGTCACTGTCTTCGGGACCAGTCCCGCCCAGCTTGGCGCCACCCGAGCAAACGGCATCGTGCCACGATCCGACTTCGATCTGAGTCAGCTCCGCGCGCTGGGGTCGTCAGGCTCCACGTTGGTCGCCGAGCTGGGAACCTGGGCCACCCACGATGTGGGACCGGGGATTCGGATCGATTCCACCACGGGTGGCACCGACATCGTCTCCGCGTTCGCAGGCGGCAACCCACTCGTCCCGGTCTGGGCCGGCGAGATCTCGAGGCCGTGCCTGGGAGTCGCACTCGACGCCTGGGGCGACGACGGCAAGCCCGTACGAGGCGATGTCGGCGAACTCGTGGTCACCCAGCCGATGCCCTCGATGCCGCTCGAATTCGCCAACGACCCCGACGGGGCGATGTACCGAGGCGCGTACTTCGAGAAGTTCCCCCAGGTGTGGACACACGGCGACTGGATCACGATCACCGACCACGGCTCGATCGTCGTGCACGGCCGCTCCGATGCGACCCTCAACCGCAAGGGCGTTCGCATGGGAAGCGCGGAGATCTACGGCGTTGTCGACAACTTCGCCGAAGTCGCCGACTCGCTGGTTGTTGGAGTCGAGACAGGCGATGGCGGCTATTGGATGCCGCTGTTCATCCAGCTCGCCGAACACGTCACCCAATCGGAGGAGCTGGGGCAGCGCATCCGCGAAGCGATCCGGCGCGATGTGTCACCGAAACACGTCCCAGACGAGGTGTACGTCGTCCCCGCAATCCCCCACACACGGACCGGCAAGCGACTGGAAGTCCCGGTGAAGCGTCTGCTCCAGGGCGGGCAGCTCGAGAAGGTCATCGACCCCGGGGCGGTCGACGATGTCGAAGCAGTCAAGTGGTTCGCAGACTTCGCACAGAAGGTTCAGTCATCGTGACAACGACAGAACGCATCGCAGTCCTCCTGCCGACCGGTGGCGACCTGGGCCAGTTGCTCGAGAACGCGGCACTGGCGGACTCTCACGGCTACGAGGCGATCAACGTCTCGCACATCGCTGCACGCGATTCATTCGCATGCCTCGCTCGTCTCACTGCACACATCCAGCACGCCACGCTCGGCACAGCGGTCACGCCCATCTACTACCGCTCGCCCGCGTCCACGGCGCAGGCTGCGGCAACGCTCGCCGACATGACCAACGGGCGCTTTCGACTCGGGCTCGGAACAGGCCACCAGGCGACCATGGGAGGCTGGCACGGCCAAACCATCGATCAGCCAGTCGCCGAGATGCGCGAGTACGTCGCCGTCATCCGGGCCGTGCTCGACGGCACCACCCCGTACGACGGATCGCGGTGGAGCACCACCTTCGCGTTCATGGGCTGGGAACCCACCGCCGAGGTCCCGATTCACCTGGCTGCGCTCTCACCCGGGATGCTCAAGCTCGCCGGCGAGATCGCCGACGGGGTCGTGCTGTGGGCTTGCCCGTCCTCCTACGTTCGCGAGGTCGTCGTGCCGGCAGTCGCCGAAGGGCGAGCGAAGGTCGGTAAGACACTGGATGGATTCACGATCGCCGCGGCCGTTCCCACCAGCCTGGACGTTGACGGCGTCGCACAGGTCGGGATCCGTGAGGAACTTCACCGGTACTTCGGCCTTCCGTACTACCGCAGCATGTTCGAGCGCGCGGGGTACGGCAAGGACATCGCCGACTTCGACTCGGCGCCCGACACCGAATCGCAGCTCAAAGCGATCAGTGACCAGTTCCTTGCTGACCTCTGCGCGATCGGGGATCAGAGGGATGTGCTTGCGTCGATTCAGCGCTACCGAGACGCCGGGGCGAACCTTCCCATGATCACGCACGTCCGTGGTACAGGCTTCGACAAGGCCATCGCCGCTGCCGCGCCCCGTGCGTACTGAGACTGTTCCGGAAGGGTCGATGGCCGAGACAGACGACACGCTCCACGTCCAAGAGGATGCGGTGGCAGGCGCGGACCCGCTCGCCCTACCGACTCTCGGAGGCCTCGCCGACGGCGTCGCCGCCACACTCCAGCAAGGCACGACAATGGCGAGGGCTGGCATGACGCTCAGCGCCGACCTGGTGCGCATTGGGCTCGGTCGGTCCGACCTCCACCCGGCGACGAACGACTGGCGCTTCAAGGATCCGACCTGGACCAACAACCTGGCATACAAGCGGCTCGCCCAGACCTACCTGGCGTGGTGCCGCGGAGTGGACATCGTGCTGAGCGAGGTCGAACAGACCGCCGGGTGGCAGCGATCCACCCGGGCACGCTTCGCGATGGACATCCTCACCAGCGCCGCATCGCCGACCAACTCGCTGTTGGGCAATCCAGGCGCGTTGAAGCGGACGTTCGAGACGGGCGGCGCCAACCTGGTGCGGGGAGTCGAGCACTTCGTCGCGGATCTGCGCCACAACGGTGGGATGCCCTCGATGACCAAGCCTGGAGCGTTGAAGGTGGGGGAGGATCTCGCGCTCGACACCAGGCAGTGTCGTCGACAAGGACGCGTACGCCGAACTGCTCCACTACACCCCGACCACGAAGAACGTGTACGAACGGCCGGTCCTCGTCGTGCCGCCGCCGATCGGCCGCTACTACTTCCTCGACCTCCGGCCAGGACGCAGTTTCGTTGAGTACGCCATCTCGCGTCGCCTGCAGACGTTCCTGCTCTCCTGGAGAAACCCGTCCGCCGAACAGTCGGACTGGGACATCGACACATACGCCCGGAGGATCCTCGAGGCCGTGAACGCGGTACGTGAGGTCACGGGAGCCGAGGACATCAACGTCGTCGGATTCTGCGCCGGCGGGATCCTGCAAACGGCGGTTCTCAACAAGTTGGCAGCGATGGGGGACGAGCGAGTCCACAGTGCGTCGTACGCCGTGACGCTCCTCGACTTCGGGCAGTCTGCGCCGATCGGCGCGTTCGCCTCAGCGCGGCTGCTTTCGTTCGCACGGTGGAGGGCTGGACGAGCAGGGATCACCAGTGCCCGAGCGATGGGCAGCGCGTTCACGTGGATGCGGCCCAACGACCTGGTCTGGAACTACTGGGTGAACAACTACCTGATGGGGGAGGACCCGCCGGTCTTCGACATCCTCTCGTGGAACGCCGACGGGACGAACCTGCCCGGCCGGCTCCATCAGCAGTTCCTGGACATCTTCGAGCACAACCCGCTGCCCACTCCTGGCGGCATGGAGTCACTTGGCGAGCCGATCAACTTGGGCACGATCAAGGTTCCGGCCTTCGTCGTCGGCGCGATCAACGACCATCTGACCCCGTGGAAGTCGACCTACCGAACCACCCAACTGCTGTCGGGTGACTGCACGTTCGTGCTCTCGAACGCGGGGCACATCGCCAGTCTGGTCAACCCACCCGGGAACCCGAAGGCGAGCTACTTCATCGGGCGTCACGACAAGAATGAGTCGCCGACGCAGTGGCTCGAGCGCGCCGAGATGCGCACGGGCTCCTGGTGGGAGCAGTGGGCCGACTGGGTGACCGGGCGATCGGGCGACCTGGTCCCGGCGCCGCGTGAGCTCGGCGGCGGACGGTACGTCGCACAGGCTGATGCGCCGGGAACGTATGTCCGCGCGGCGAACTGAGCGCGGTCTGGTGATCTGATCCAGTGACACCCGAGCTTGGGCGCACACCCGGCCGACGCGCCGATGGCACGACCCCACGGCGGCGGGGCGCGCCTGCGGCTGTTGGCCGAGGCGCCATACCGTTCGTTGGCTAGTCAGACCCTACCCCTGCGCCGGATGATCAGAACCGGGTGCCGGCCCTTCGTTCACCTTCCCCAACGCCAGGTCCCGGCACGCCGTCGGGAGTAGGGCCGCTGGCCCGGGCGCGCTGACCTCACCCCCTGTCAGCTGTGCTCCCTGGTCTCATAGCGACAGAAGTCGGGCTCATGCGATTGTACAGAAGTATCGAGAAATTCTTGACAAATCGACTTTCTGCTGGGACACTAGGTCTCCACGCAGCAGTGGCCACGCCCACGCTCGGCACGCTGGTTGCCTCGCTACTGATCAACAGGAGCAGTGCCATGCAGCACGTCACCGAAACCCGCGGATCGGTCCACGAGTCGCCCCGGACGAATGGTGCCGCGGTTGGGCCGAGGTCCAGGGCACACAGGAACGCAGAACGGGCATGGCGCCGGTGGGCGACAGAGCACCGGGCCGCTTCGGCGATGCTGGCTGGGTTGGTTGGGGTGCATATAGCGAGCGTTTTGGGCTTCTGGTTTGGCGGCTGGTTCGGCGACCTCCAGCTCGTGCGCCTGGACTACAACACGGGCAACGGTGCGGTCGAGATGCCGTTCGCATCACCGACCGTCCAGTTTCTCGTCGGTGGGCTGAGTCACTACCTCGACGGAGTGTTCTTCGCCGTGATCTTCGCGATCGCCTTGTCTCCGATCCTCCCGATTCGATCGACATTCCTCGGCAATGTGGCGAAGGCCCTCATCTTCGGCACCATCCTCGGGCTGCTCGCCCTGTTCGTGACTGCGCCCTACATCTTCGGGCCGCTTCGCGGCGTGCGCGACCCTTGGATTGCCTTCAACGAGGGATGGGACTATGTCGTCAGCGTCATGCTCTTCCACTGGATCTACGGGGCGCACCTGGGTCTCATCTACAACCCGATCGATGACAACGCGGACGACGGACTCACTCTCGGGGATCTCCTGACAGTGACCAGACGGTTTGATCGCCGACGACGCGCAGTTCGGCGAGGATTTATCGATAATTATTTGAATTATCGTGAACTCTGCCGTATATTGGTGACATGTCTGACGTCGAGTCGCCCTCACCGGCGGCCGTCGCCGCGGCGTACTTCAAGCGCTTGGACCTCGGCGGCGACATCTTCGAGCTGTTCGCTGACGATGCCTACCTCTGGTTTCCCAAGCACCGGCCGGCTCGTGGTCTGCCCGAGATCAGGCAGCTCGTCGCAGACATCGTGCCGCTCTGGAAGTGGGTCGAGCACGCCGTTCCGTACTTCAACTACGTCGTCGACGGCTCCATGGTGGTCGTCGAGGGCCGTAGCCGCGGAGAGCTGTCATCGGGTGGCGTCTGGACGGAAGACGATGCGTCAGGCGGCCGCTTCTGCAACGTGTTCGAGATTCGGGACGGCAAGATCCAGCGGCTGCACATCTACCTGGATCCCGACTACGCCGGCGAAGACACCTCGCGGTACCCCTGGATCGACCATTGAGACGATTCGACGAGGTCGCCGCGATCAGACTCCGCACCGACTAAGGACTTCATGGATTCGATCGTGCCCAGAAGGTCGCGACGATGACTACGCCTCGAATGTGGCTCAGCCGCTCACCGAAAGGATTTCGTCATGCCTGACCCCACCAACGACGTCGTGATCGTCGGCGGAGGCGCAGCCGGCGCCGTGCTCGCCGCTCGTCTGAGCCAGGACCCGACACGCCAGGTGCTGCTGCTCGAAGCGGGACCGGCGTACGCCCCCGGGGAGTACCCGGAAGCGCTCCGCAACGAAGCCGCGGTAGCCGACCCCGAACACGACTGGGGCTACACGTCACGAGGCAACGCGACCACCCCCGAGATCCCTACCCCACGGGGGAAGGTCCTCGGTGGAAGCTCAGCCGTGAACGCCGCGGTCGCGATGCGCGCCCGACCCGAAGACTTCGCCAAGTGGTCGGCGCATGGTGTCGACGGCTGGTCGTGGCAGGAGGTCCTGCCGACGTTCAAGAAGCTGGAGAACACTCCGACCGGTGATGACGCCTTCCATGGCCGCACCGGTCCGCTGCCGATCCGCCAGCGAACCGATGAGGAACTGACCCCATCGCTGCGCGCCTTCATCGACGCGTCGGTCGCCCATGGGTTCAAGCGCGTGCACGACTTCAACGGTGCCGAGCAGAACGGAGCCGACGCCGATCCGCTCAACGCCGTGGATGGCGAACGGGTGAATACGGCCACGGCATACCTGACTCGCGACGTTTGGAACCGACCGAACCTCACGATCCGCGGCGAGGTCAACGTCGACCGAGTCCTGTTCGACGGCACCACGGCTACCGGAGTCGTCGCAGCCGACGGAACGGTCTACCGGGCCGGTGAGGTCATCCTGTCCGGCGGCACATACGGCAGTGCGGCGATCTTGCTGCGCTCCGGCGTCGGGCCGGCCGCCGACCTGCGCACACTCGGCATCGACGTGGTCGCCGACCAGCCGGTTGGGCAGCGCCTGCAGGACCACCCCTTCTTCTACAACGCCTACGCCCTGGCTCCGGAGTACCTCGAAATGACCCCAGCCGTCGGGTCGCTGCTCTGGACCGCATCGAGCGAGGCCGTGGACGGCGAGCTGGACCTGCACATCACCGCGACCCACCTCCTCGACGGCTCGTTCAGCCCGACCGGCGGCGCGATCGTGCTCGCCATCGCGGTCGTCCAGCCCGAGTCGCGCGGAACCCTGAAGCTGGCCAGTCGCGATCCGAACGCGGCTCCGCTGATCGACAACAACTACCTGGGGACGGAACGCGATCAGCGTCGGATGGTGGAAGCCGTGAAGCTGGCGCGGGCGATTGCCCGCAACCCGGTCTTCGCTCCGTTCACCGCCGGCGAGATGCTGCCCGGCGATGCTGTGGACGATGACGCGCTGCCCGAGGTGATCGCCAGCAACCTCGCTGTCTACGGTCACCCCGTCTCGACGATCCCGATGGGCGGGCCTGCCGACCCATGGGCGGTTGTGGATTCCGTCGGCGCTGTGAAGGGCCTGAGCGGACTCCGGGTGGTCGACGCCTCGATCATCCCCGACATCCCCTCCGCGGCCACCAACCTCACCACCATCATGCTGGCCGAGCACATCGCCGAGCGCGCCTACGCCGCCTGACCCACGGCAGCCTCCGCGCTGCCACGAGCTCTGGAGCACCTCATGACCGACACCGTCACCGTCTCCGCCAGTTCAACGACCGACTCGGCCCCTACCTACCAGTGGTACGCCGACGGGACATGGCGCGACGCTCCGTCCGTCTTCGACGACATCGAGCCCTACACGGGAAAGGTGTACGCCCGGGCCCCCGACTGCGGACCGGAGGAAGCCAAGATCGCGATCCAGGCGGCCAACAATGCTTTCCCCGCCTGGGCGGAAACCCCATCTGCCGAGAAGGCTCGACTCTTCTTCAAGGCCGCCGAGATCGTACGCCGACGGCGCGAGGAGATCGCTGGAGTCCTCGCCCGCGAGACCGGCAGCACCATCCCATTCTCAATGTTCCAGCAGGACCTGGTGGCCACGGCCTTGGAGCAGGCCGCCAACTGGGTGTACCTGCCCAAGGGTGAGGTGCTGCAGTCGAACTTGCCGAACACCCACTCGATCGGGGTCCGTCGGCCGCTCGGGGTCGTCGCCAGCTTCACACCGTGGAACGGCGCCAACATCCTGTCCTGGCGTGCCGTGCTCAACCCGCTCGCGGCCGGTTGCACTGTCGTCGTCAAGCCATCGGAGTACTCGCCCGTCTCGGCTGGCCTGATGGTCGCCGAGATCGCTGAGGAGGCCGGGTTCCCGCCCGGGGTGATCAACGTCGTCCCGCATGCGCCGGGCGGGGCCGCCGCAATCGCGGATGAGTTCTTCGCCAGCGACGATGTCCGGGCCATCAACCTCATCGGCGGCGTCAACACCGCACGCGTGCTGGCCGAACGAGCCGGCCGCACCCTCAAGCGCACGATTCTGGAGCTTGGCGGCTACAACCCGATGATCATCCTCGACGATGTCGATGTCGACTATGCCGTGCGCATGGCGACCTTCGGGTCGTTCTTCCACCAGGGTCAGATCTGTTTGAACACCCGCAAGATCATCATTCAGCGTGGGATCTACGACGAGTTCCTGGAGAAGTTCGTCGCTCGCACCAAGACGCTGCCGTCGGGTGACCCGATGAACCCGCAGACGATCATTGGCCCGCTCGTGCACCAAGGCGCGGTTGACGTGATGGACGAGCGCATCGCCGAAGCCGTGTCCCTCGGCGCTACCTTGCACACTGGCGGAACTCACGACGGACTGGTGTACCAGCCGACCATCCTGACCGACGTGCCATATGAGGCGACGGCCGCCAACGAGGAAACGTTCGGCCCGCTGGTCCTCGTCGAGGCCGTCGACACCGCCGAGGAGGCCGTCGCCGTCGCCAACCGCGTCCAGTACGGCCTCACCTCGACCATCCTGGCCGGCGACACCTACAAGGCCTTCGAGCTCGCCCCGAAGATCCTGCATGGCATCGTCAACGTCAACTCGCCCACCGTCAACGACGAAATTCACGCGCCGATGGGCGGCGTCCGCGCCAGCGGCTGGGGCAGGACCGGTCCCGACAGCATTGCCGACTTCACCGACGTCATCTGGATCAACACCACCAGCAGCGAACGTCAATTCCCCTTCTAATCCCCCGCACCGGCGGCTGGGTCACAAGAGGCGCTTGCCCACGCCGCCGCCCCACTTGTCGGCCGGGAGGTCGTTGTGACGTTCACCGTTGATGTTCACCACCACATGCTGCCGGACTTCTTCTTCACCGCCACGAACGAAGGCGGCAATCCGGTGGGCGGGATCGAGCCGCCACCCTGGTCACGCGAGGCGGCCCTCGCCTTCCTCGACGATGCCGGAATCGACGTCGGGATCACATCGGTCAGCACGCCGGGCGTCCACACCGGGAACGACATCGCGGCACGAAACCTTGCTCGTCGGTGCAATGAACTCGCCGCCGAGCTGGTCCGCGATCGCCCCGATCGATTTGGTGGTTTCGCCTGCCTACCCCTACCCGACGTTGCCGGTTCGCTCGCCGAAGTCGAGTATGCGCTGGACGTGCTGAACCTTGACGGAGTCGTGTTGTTCAGCAACGCCCTCGGGATCTACCTGGGGGACGGCCGTCTGGCGTCCGCTGTTCGCGGAACTACAGCGGCGCAAGGCGTTGGTCTTCGTCCACCCGAACGCGTCGCCCGACCCCAGCGCCCATGCACTCGGCGTGCCCGACGCGCTGATCGACTTCACCGCCGACACCACGCGCGCCATCGCGCAGCTGCTGTACACCAACACGTTTGCCCGTACTCCCGACGTCAATTACGTCTTCTCTCATGCCGGCGGAACGATTCCGTACCTCGCCGGACGATTCGACATTGTCGACAAAATGGGCGTCATCCCCGGAGCCGACGGCCGCGACAGCGCAGCCGAGACATACCGCAGGCTGTACTGGGACACCGCGCTTTCGTGGACTGACCCGGTACTTCACATGCTCCGCGAAACCGTGGGCATGAACCGCGTCGTCTTCGGATCCGACTACCCCTACCTACGGCGAGACCTTGCCGTGGCCAGCCCTCGACGGATCGCGACCAGCGCAGAGCTGTCCGAGGACGAACGCGCCGCCGTCCTTGGCGGTACTGCCGCAACGCTCATCCCGCGACTGCGCAGCCGCTAGCGCGTTCAAGTGAGACTTCGGGAGTCGCTGGTGCGTTGGCGGCGTCGAGCGCCCGGTCGTACGACGCCTGCGTCCCCTTCTAACGCGCGACGATTGCGCGCCCGGCGTTCGCCGCAGTTGGCGAGGCGGCACGACGCCGCTTTCGTGATGACTTCGGTCTATCGAGGGCTTCGACCCCATGCTCGAGTGCATACTCGATCAACTGTGCCGGGGCGCGGGTCATGTGCTCGTTCAGCAATGACACCGCGCGATCCGCGTCACGCGCCAGTGCGAGCTCCTTCAGTTGCCGGTGCTCGCCAGGAAGGTCACGCTGATGGTCGTCGGTGAGCGCCCAATACCATCGCCGGTAGAGTTCTGCGCTGTCGCGCAGCACCTTGGCGACGCCCTCGATGTGGATGTTGCCGCAGCCGGAAAGCAACACGCTGTGGAAGTCGCGATGCCGGATCGTCCACTCCTCATTGAACGCGCCGCCCGGCTTCATCACCGGCGTGCGGTCGAGAAGGTGGTGAGCGCCCAGGACTGCGGTCTCCCAGTGCACATCTCCCCGCTCGACTGACAGCCGGAGAGCGAGCGACTCGATCTCGACACGGGCCTCGGTCAGTTGGGCAATGTCATCGGTCGAGATTTCGCGCACCCGGAATCCCTGCTGCGGCATCGCGACAACGAGTTGCTGTTCCGAGAGGCGCGTGAGCGCCTCTCGGACGACCGATTGGCTGGCTGAGAACCGCCCCGCAAGTTCGACGACTTTCAGTTTCTGTCCGGGTTGCAGCTCACCGTTGAGCAGCTCCATTCGGACGGCCTCATAGACGGTCTCTGTCCGCGTGCTCGATGGTCCGGCCACAGTGTGACTCTACAACAGTATCGATATTCTCTGTGGCCGACACGACTTCCAGTCACTGGTGCCGGGTGTGAGCCGGCGGTTCAGCCGTGCGGGTGGGCTGTCACCGCGCCCCGGATCTCACCGGGCGGGTTCAGGGTGGTGTGCAGGTTGAGGTAGAGCATCCCGGCCTCGAGTTCGGTGAGGAACGCCTCCCAGTTCGGTGTGACGCCGCCCGGGCAGTATGGCGCGGTCGCCGAGAAGCACAGGTCGGCGGGCTCGATGACGTTCTTGTTGAGGCGGCCGTCGAAGAGGCCCGGGATCTGCACGGCGGGTCCGGTCGGGTGGGGGTAGAGCCACACGGCGATCGGCCCCGTCATCGCGCCGGGAGGGGGTCGGTGGAGATGGGCCTGGGTCACGTTGTTGATGGACTCGGTGACCTTCAAGTCGAAGCTGACGCTCATCCGGTCGTCGGCGATCTTGAGCTTCAAGTCCGCCTCGGCGGTGCTCACCGGGTTGGGGAGGGGAATCTCCTCGGCTCCGGTGGCAGTCGACCGGAGCTGTTCGGTGGCGGCGAGCACGGCACCCCCCAACCCAACGATCGAGATCCCGGCGACCGCCCCGACCATGGCCTTGCGCATGTCCCCTCCGTTCTGGCCGTGTGGCCTTGTCTTCCTTCCCCAGCCTCTCAGGCTCGGCGACCAACTGGGTTGCGTTGGATACGTCTGAGAGCGCCCGATGGATTGCGTGGCCCGCCAACACCGGGTCAGACCCCGAATGCGCCCACGACGCCATCGGTTCGTGTCACCCACTGGCTCGGCGCGCTGCCGGGGGTTGGTGGCTGGACGCGGCCGAGGTTCGACCTGGCAGACCTACATCGTGGCCACCCCGACTGCTGACCACCCCGGTTCGGATCTGGAACAATCACCCTGCGCCTAGCTCTGCTTTGGCGCGTGTGGAGGGAGGACAGATGTTGGCTGGACGGAAGGCGGCGCTCGCGCTCGGCGCCGTGATCATGCTGGCGGCGTGCTCGGACGACGCGCCGGAGGAAGCCGGCGCCGCGCCGACCGCTACGGCGGCGGCGACGAGTGCGCCCGAGTCGACTGCTGAGGCGACGACGACTCCGACCACTGCGGCGGGGTACGTGGCGCCAGCGGGGGCGGAGGGTGCTGCGGCGGCGGGCGTCACGCGCCAGCAGGTGGATGACGCGTTGGGCATGATCGACGGGTTCGTCGAGGCCGAGATGGAGAAGACGGGCGTCCCCGGCGTCGCGGTCGCTGTCGTCTACGACGACGAGGTGGTGTTCGCCGAGGGGTACGGCGTGCGAGAGGTCGGCACGGATGATCCCGTCAGCGCCGACACGGTGTTCCAGATCGCCTCATTGTCCAAGCCGATCACCGGGACGGCGCTCGCCGCTCTGGTTACCAAAGAGATCATCGAGTGGGACGAGCCCGTCCACCCGTACGCCCCGGATCTCATCTTCAGCGATCCCTGGGTGACGGACCACGTCACGTTCGCTGACCTGTACTCGCACCGCAGCGGGCTGCCCGGCGGCGTCGGCGATTCTCTCGAGATCATGGGCTACACACGAGACGAGATCCTCGCCCGACTGCGGTACGTCCCGCTCAACCCGTTCCGCGCCACCTATGCCTACTCGAACTTCGGCATGACGGCCGGTGGTGACGCGGCGGCCAAGGCCGCTGGGGTGAGCTTCGAGGACATGATCGACGAGCAGCTCTTCGAGCCGGCCGGGATGGCCACGGCGAGCGCACGCTACGCCGACTTCTTGGAGCGACCCGATCGGGCCACCATTCACACCCGGATCGACGGCGAATGGGTCCCCGGCCCGACGCGCATGCCGGACGCCCAGGCGCCAGCCGGCGGCGTCAGCGCGGCGGTGACGGACGTGGCGACGTGGGTGCGGCTGCAGCTCAACGGCGGCACGCTCGACGGGGAGGAGATCGTCAGCGAGGAGGCGCTCCTGCCGACGCACACGCCGCACATCGTGCGGGGGTCGCCTGGAACGTACGACGGTCAGTCGCTCTTCTACGGGCTCGGCTGGAACGTCGAGAACGACCACCTCGGCTACCTGCGCTGGGGGCACTCCGGGGCCTTCACCAGAGGTGCGGCGACCAACGCCACGCTGTTGCCGGCCGAGGGGCTCGGCGTGATCGTGCTGACCAACGGCTTCCCGATCGGCGCGCCCGAGGCGCTCGTCGATGAGATCATCGACCAGATCGTCACCGGCGGGCAGACCCAGGACTGGCCCGAGCACTGGTCGTTCGTCGACGGGCTGTACTCCGTCGAGGACCCGGCACTCTCCGAGGTGCCCGACCCGCCGACGCCGGCCCGGCCGAACGACGCCTACCTCGGGTCCTACGCCAACGACTTCTACGGCACGTTCGAGGTCGTCGCCGACGGCGAGGGGATGGCCCTCGTCGAAGGGCCGGACAGGGTGACGTACCCGTTGACCCACTGGGACGCCGACACCTTCACGTACGTTGGCTCCCCGGAGTACCCGGACCTGCGTAACGCGATCACGTTCACGATCGGACCCGACGGGCAGGCGTCGTCGATCTTCATCGGAGACGGGGACGGAGAAGGCATCGGCACCCTGAACCGAGTTTGAGGCTGGATCACCCGAACGGTGCGTAGGAATCGCGCCGAACGACCCAGCGCGATGTCCGGTAGGCCGCGTCGGTCATCCACTCGCCAAAGGTTGAGTAGCGCCTACTCATGGCGACCGACGCGATGGCGACGAAGCTGTCGCTCATGAAGCCGAGCATCGAGGGGAACCACGGCCATGACGACGATCCACGCTGACGAACTGCGACCCGGAGACGTCGTCGTGTACAACGGGCACAACCGCCAGATCACTCGCGTCGACCGGCGGGACGGCTGGGCCTGGCCGATCGCTGGCGACGGCACTGGCTGGGCCATGGCCCTGGATCACCAGTTGATCGACGTCCACCGCAAGGCAGCCTGATCGCCGGCGACGGCAGGGTCGGGGCGCGGCTCCGAATCACCGCCCGAGCAGCGGCGTTGAGCTCGTGGCGACTGGTGACGCCGAGCTTGTCAAAGGCGTGTTGGAGGTGGTTTTCCACCGTGCGGGGCGACAGACGGAGACGGTCGGCGATCTCCCGGTTGGTGAGCCCTCCCCCAGCAAGGGTGGCGACCTCTCGCTCGCGACCTGTCAACGTCGCGAACTCGGCCTCCCGGCGCTGCGAGGGCGAGCGGACACCCTCGCACTTCTCGCTCAGCCGGCGGGCCAACGCGTCGCACTCCCCTGCGCGGCGCTGGAGCCGCTCGCGGCGATACGCGCCGGCGGCGTCCAGCGCCGCCTCGGCTGCGACGAGGTTCACGTCGATGGCGGAGAAACGGCGTGCCGCGGCTTCCAGCTGCCCACCGGCGCCCGTGAGCAGGGCGCGGGTGTGCTCGGCGAACGCGGGGATCAGCGCTCCGTCGATCCGCCGCGCCAGCTCGGTGAGCCGGTCTCGCTCAGCGCGTGCTTCACCGAGGCGGACGAGATCGTGGCGTAGCAGCGCCTCGACGACGAGTAACCCGGTCTCGGCGGCGCGTTGGGCTCCACGTCGAAACGTCTCGACGGCTCGCGACCACTCCCCATTGGCCGCGAACGTCCAGCCTCTCCCGCGCTCGACGTAGTCGAGATCATGCAGTTGCACCGGCGGTTGGGCCAAGCCTTCGAGTTCGGCGACGGCCGCAGTGCTCGCGCCGGAGTCGGATCCCATGCCGGCGGCGAGGGCGACCCCGCCGAGCGCCCAACGCAACGCCGCCACGTCGTCCAACTCCCGGTAGAGGGCCGCGGCCTCATCGAAGTGACGCCGAGCGGAGATCAGCCGACCGCCGTGGACCGCGACGAGTCCGCTGAGCAACGCGAACGCGGCTTCGAGGTCGGTGTCATGGGCGGCCACGGCGGCGTCGTGGCCCCGGCTCGCCAGGACGTCGGCTTCGCCGAGCCGACCGGCGCCACAGAGCGCCAGCACCGAACCGATGAACTGCGCCTCGGGCCGGAACCTGATGCCCGTCTCGAGGCCGACATGTGCGTCGTGACCGCGCCGCCCCAGCTCGATCGCGTCGTCAAGCGCTCCCGAGACGGCCAGCGCCAACGAGCCGGCGTAGGCCCCACGGTAGAAGTACGGGTCGGCGGGCCGATCGAGCAGCGGGCGGGCAGCCTCGATCGCCGCAGCCGGCCGAGGGACCTGCACCAGCACGATGGCCAACGACGCGCGCAGCGGATCGACGAGCTCGGGTTCGTGGACGAGGGCGAGGGTTTCGTTGACGATGGCAACTGCCTCGTCCTCCCGCCCGAGTAGCAGCCCGAGCGTGATCGCCCGGGAGTCGGCGACGTCGACTCGCTCTCGAGGCGTTGTGGCCTCCGTGGCAAGGCCGGCGAGCAGCGCATTGGCATCCTCGTGGTGGCCGGTGAGCATCCATGCCTCGGCAACCACGAGTCCGGCGTCGACTCCGGCACCCGCTGACCGGGCAGCGGTGGCGAGCCGCACGGCCAGCTCGAGGTCGTTGGCGTTGTAGGCCCGCCGCGCCGCGGTCGTCAGCAGGTCGGGGTCAACGGGCTGTCCGGCGTCCAGCCGCAACGTGGCGACACGGACGAGGTCGCCCGGTCGCGACATCCCAGCCGCCTCGACCGCGTCGGCAACGATGGAGCGAACCTTGCGTCGGCGCACTGCCGGCATGGCCGCCCGCACCGCCTCCCCGTACAGGGGATGGGCGAGCGCCGCCAGTGGTCCGCCTCCGTCGTCGATCACCTCGATCAGGCCGGCGGCCTCGAGCCGCTCGAACGCATCGAGATCGACCAGCGACGTCAGCTCGTCGATGTCGATGCGCTCCGCCACGGCGAGCACGTCGAGCGCCGATCGGGCAGCGTCATCGAGTGCCGTGACACGGGCGCCGATCAGTTCCACCAGCCGGGGCGGCACCCCGGTCGAGCCGTGCAGTCGCCAGCTTCCCCGTTCGTCGTGAAGCGCCCCCCTGGCCGCGGCCTCGAGGACGAGCTCTCTGAGGTAGAGGACGTTTCCTCCGCTCGCCTCCCACAGGCGGCGTCCCGCGACCCTGTCGACGGGGCCACCCAGCACCTCGGCGAGCAGGTCGCCGGTCTCCGCAAGGGACAGTCCCGCGAGCTCGATCCGGTCGGCCCGGCCACTCGTCCAGAGGGTCGCGATGGCGTCGGGTGCCGGCTCGCCGGATCGTACGGTCGCCACCGTCGGGCAGATCGCTTCGACCACGACTTGATGGACGAGTGCGGCCGAGCCGGCGTCGAGGCGCTGGGCGTCGTCCACGACGAGGAGGTGCTGAGGACCACCATTCGCGGCCGACAGCGCACGCTTGGCGTGGGCAAGGATGTCCACCGACGATGCGTCCTCCGACAGGTCCGTGAGCAACGAGACGACCGCGCTGAACGGGATCGAAGCGGCCGAGCTTGTCCCGACGACCGGACGGATCGACCAGCCTCGGTTCGTCGCCCGTGCTCCCACCTCCCGAAGCAGCCTCGACTTCCCAACGCCGGCGGCGCCGGCGATGACCGCGGCGACCGGCGGCTCACGCTCGAGCAGTTCCAAGATCGTGGCTAGCTCGTGTGCTCGGCCGACCAGCGGCCAGGGGTTCACGCCCGTAGTTTGACCGCGCCGAGGAGCTCCCGTGCTCGAACGCCCCGGGCGATGGAAGCCGATCGCCGGGGTCGGGCCCTCGAGCGTGCGCCCGGTCTTCGGGCACGCCGCGAACCCGGTCAGGCGGCCGTCGCCACCTCCATCGCGGCGATCGGTGCGGCCAGTTCGCCGCGGCTGCGGCTGATGAAGGGTCGCAGCAGCATCTGTTCGGCGGTGCCGAGCATGATCACGACGTCCAGGGCAAGTGACCAGTTCTCCACGTAGAACAGGTCGAGGCGCTGGTAGGCGTCGAAGGCCGGGTTGTCGCGGGCCTCCACCTGCCAGAGGCCGGTGATGCCGGGACGCACTCGGTGCCGCCGGCGCAACTCGACAGGGAACTCGTCGACCTCGCTGCGCAACGCCGGACGTGGCCCCACCAGGCTCATCTCGCCCTTGAGGACGTTGATCAGCTGGGGCAGCTCATCCAGGCTCGTCTTCCGCAGGAAGTTGCCGATCCTCGTGACGCGTGGATCGATCGCCAGCTTGAACAGCGGGCCAGAACGCTCGTTGCCGCGCCGCAGCTCGGCAAGCCGAGCCTCCGCGTCGACGACCATGGTGCGGAACTTCAACATCCCGAACTCACGGTCTGCCTGTCCCACGCGCTGTTGACGAAAGAAGACAGGCCCGCCGTCGTTGCGCTTGATGAGGACGGCGACGGCGACGACGACCGGGCTGGCGAGCACCAGCAGGGCCGCCGAGACGACAACGTCAAACGTGCGCTTGAGCGCCATGTCGACCTTGGAGAGGGTGCTCGACTCGACATAGAGCAACGCCTCGTTGGCGACGGGCGAAGCTTTGACCCGACGGGCGTCGATGCCCGACAGACCGGGATGGAACAGGAGCTCGCGCCCGCAGCCTTGCTCCTCGCGGATCAGGGTGTGGAGCAGCGTTGGGCTGAGGTCGGCAGAGCAGACCACGACGCCTTCGGTCGGCCTCCCGGCCAGCACGCCGTCGGCATCGGCGTAGTCACCGAGCCACAGGCGGCCGAGCCCGGCCGCGAAGGCCTCTCGGTGCGAGCCGATCAGACCGGTGACGCGCATCCCGGCCTCGGGATGAATGTCGAACAGCCGGGCCAGCTCGACCGCCCGACGGTCGGTGCCGACGATGATCACGCGGCGGACAAAGCGGTCGTTGCGGCGGTGGTGAGCGACCCACGAACGGAATGCGCAACGCCACGCCACCAGCAGCACCCACGACACGGCGCACGCCACCACCACCTGCTCGATGTGCATGTTCAGCCTGGCGACCCGGTCGAGGACCAGCACGCCAACGCCGAAGATGCCGACCGCCCGGACGAGCTTGGAGAGCTCGATCCAGCGCATCGCCGTGATCCGAGGGTTCCACAGCCCCTGCCGGCGGATCGCCCACAAGCCAATGGCGGCCGCGGCGAACGGCGCGAGCATCATCGCCTTGGCGTCGAAGTGGCCGTACCCGACGACCGACAGCACCGCGGCAAAGGCGATGAAGATGGCCGTACCGTCGCCGAGCCGGAGCACCAGCTGCATCCGGCCGCATCCGTCCCCACGCTCCCCGCCCATCTGCGCCGCCGTGGCGCCAGGGTCCTCCGTCTGGGCACTGCCACTCGGAATGTGTCGCTCTCGCGACGATGATGGCGCAGGCCGAAGCCCGACCGCGTACGTGGTCCCGCTCATCCGTCTGATGCCCTTTCGATGATCGGGGTCGCCGTCCGCCCCCCGGTCCTCACAAGATGCGACCGCCCGACGACGCGGCAGATGAGTAGCGGCTACTCAACCTGCACGGCAGATGCCCTCAGTAGCCGGCGATGGGGACGTCACCTCGGTGGGCCGGTGCGGTGAGTAGGTCTGTCGCTGGGTTGAGTAGTCCGTGCTCATCCGCGATCGCCATTCCGGGCGCACGGTGGCGACATGATCACCGAGCACCAGATCACTCTCGTTCAATCTTCGTTCGCCCACGTCCTCCCGATCGCCGAGACAGCCGGGCTGCTCTTCTACGAGCGGGTCTTCACGCTGGCGCCGGGAACCCGGTCCCTGTTCGACGACGACATCCGCCCGCAGGCGAAGAGAACGATGGCGGCCGTGAAGACCGCCGTCGACGGGCTCGGGAACCTGGACATCGTCGGCCCCTTCCTGGTCAGACTGGGGTCCCGACACGCCCGCTACGGCGTGCGCCACGAGCATTTCGACGTCGTGGGCACGGCACTGCTGTGGACGCTCGAGCAGGGTCTCGGCGAACGGTTCACCCCAGCGGTCCGTGACGCATGGGTGGCTGCCTGGGACGTCATCGCCGGTGCGATGCGGACCGGCATGCGCCGAGCAGCGACCACGCCCGAGCCCGCGGCAATCCCGGCGTGCGTCTGACTGGAACGTCAGTCGCCAGCGTCCACGCCGTTCGGTTCGGGCGGGTCGTCCGACTGGCGCGCCGCCGTGGCGTGACCGCCCAGCTCGACGGCGGTCGCCATCATCACCTCGGCGACGAGGTTGTAGGCGCGCCGCCACGCCGCTTCGAGGGCGTCGTCCCAGTCGGACGCGAGGTGGGCGGCGAGCGCCCCGATGAGTGCCTCGCCGACGACGTGGTAGTGCTTGGTCTGGACGCCGTAGCCGATGTGGCGGGCGGCGAGGTCACGGACCCTGGGTGCGAAAGCCTCGAAGGAGGAGATCGCCTGCACGATGGCGTCGAGCTCGTCGGCGAACTTGGCGGCCATCACGTCCGGGTTGCCGGTGAACAGCACCTCGGCAGACGGGTCGGCGGTGAACAAGCGGCGGTAGAAGTCCGCCGCCATCGTCGCAGCGTCGTCACCGAGCGTTGCGTAGGCGGATCGAACGAGCTGCAGTTGTTCTGGAGTCATCGGCGATCCCCGCTGCGCTCGAGTGCGTCGGCGAGCGCGGCGCGACTCGACACGCCGAGCTTGTCGAAGATACGGCCGAGGTGGTTGTCGACCGTGCGCACCGAGACGTAGAGCCGCTCGGCGATCACCCGGCTGGGATGACCGGCCGCCGCGAGGACGGCGATCTCCCGCTCGCGCTCGGTCAGCGGCACGACCCGGCGGGCCTGGACGAGCGACGGCGTCCGCGCCCCTTCGCAGCGGGCGGCGAGCTCGCTGGCGCGGACGTCGAGGGCGGCGGCCTGGCGCTGCTCCTCCGCCCGCCGCCACGCGTCGGCGCCGCCGGCCGCCGCTTCCGCGGCCAGCAGCAGCGCGCCGAGGGCCTCGAACCGCTCGGCGGCCGTGGCGAGGAGTCGGCCATCGCCGGCGACGAGGGCGGCGGCGTGGGCGGCTCGCGCGGCGACCAGCGCGCTGTCGCTCACGGTCGCCAGGTGGGCGAGGCGGGGGGCGGCATCAGCCGCTGCGCCGAGGCGGGCGGCGTCGTGGAGCAGCCAGGCCGCGGCGGGCAGATGGCCCGCCCGCTCGGCGTCGTCGGCGGAAGCGAGCAGCAGCCGACGGGCAGCCGGGACCTCGCCGGCGGCGACCAGCGACCAGGCCCGCCCGAGCGGCAGTTCGGGGGCGAGGAACCCGAATCCCAGTGTCAACGTGTCGACCTGGTCCGCCCGCGCCGCGCTGGCGGCGGCGTCGCCGCGGAGGCTGTGGGCGACAGCCTCGATGGCGTACGCCGCCGGCCGCAGCCCCTCGAGGCCCGAGGCGTCGATCGCCGCGCAGGCCCGAGCGGTCCATCCCAGCGCGGTGGCCGGCCGGCCCTGGGCAAGC
This sequence comes from uncultured Acidimicrobiia bacterium, assembly GCA_963719775.1. Lineage (GTDB taxonomy): Bacteria > Actinomycetota > Acidimicrobiia > Acidimicrobiales > Ilumatobacteraceae > JALZMG01. The sequence continues at coordinate 5,111 of CAVRCY010000012.1, read as the reverse complement.
GCGCACCGGGCCAGATGGACGCCGAACCAGATCACCCCGAGCGGCATTCGCGCCCGGGCGGCGACCACGAACCATGAACGCCCGCGCACGTCGGCCTCGCCCAGTCGTCCAGCTTGGACCAGGGCGAACATGAGGCTCACACGATGCGTGGCCGGCGAGGCGATGGCGAGCTCGTCGCCGAGTGCCAGATGGTCGTCATACGCCCGCTCACTGACCGCCACTGCCTCAGCTGTTCGTCCCGTCATCGCCAAGGCCACGGCGCGGGGCATCGCGGCGAGCACGCGAAGACGAGGCGCCGTGGCATCAACCCGCTCGAGCAACGCCAGCGCATCCAGCGGGCGCCCTGAGATCGCCAGCACCTCCGCCTCACCGGTGAGCAGCTCATCGCCCGCCGCCGACGACACCACCCTTGCCGCCGCCGCCCGACCGACCGCCACGGCGTCGGCCTCCCGACGACACCCCCGGAACAGGTTGCGCCGGCGTACCGTCGCGACCCGCACCACCTCGTCGTCGCCCGTGGCTCGGTCGGTGGCGACCGCCAGCACTGCCTCGGCCTCGTCGAACGAGCCCAGGTTGTAGAGCGCCTCGCCGAGCACCAACCCGGCTGCGGCCGACGGCTCGGCGGCAAGTGCGGCACGGGCCAGCTTGCTGGCGTTGCGGAAATCGTGGTCGTAGCGCGCCAGGCGGGCCGCCCGCAGCAACAGTCCGGGATCGGCCCGGCCGGTCGCCTCCAGCCGCCAGGTTGCGATGCGCAACGGGTCTTCTCGACGTCGAGCACCCCACGCCTCCACGGTCTCGGCTTGGCGCAACAGGATCGAGCGCGCTCGGAGTGCTGGCAGCCCGGCGCGCATCACCTCGCCATGCAAGGGATGGGCGAGGCGGACCGACTCGCGCCGGCCGTCAGTGCGGATCGCGATGAGGCCATCGCGTTCGAGCTCCTCGAGGACAGTGAGGCTGGTGGCCGATTCGAGCTGGTTCAAGCCGACCGGCTCGCACAGCGCCAACGAGTCGAGCACGGCGCGAGCCTCGGGAGCGAGCGTGCCGATGCGGGCCTCGACCACCTCACGCAGACGGCTCGGAGCGCCGAGCGGCCCGTCGAGGCACCAGACTCCGTCGCGCCGCACGAGGAGCTGGCGCGCCTGTGCCCCCAGCACCAGCTCCCGCAGCGCCAAGGCGTTGCCCCGGCTGGCCGCCCACAACTCGGCGGACGCGGTGGCGTCGAGCGGTCCCTCCAGCGCGATGTGCAACAACGTGTCGACACCGAGCTGGTCGAGCTCGCCGAGGTCGATCCGCGTCGCTCGCTCGTCGCGCCACCACCGAGTCACCGTTTCGGGGACCGCCTGGCCGGCGACGACCGTGGCGATGCAGAACAACGCGCCATCTGCCAAGAGCCGGTCGATCATCGTCAGAGACGTGCTGTCGAGGCGGTGGGCGTCGTCGAGCAAGAGCACCGGAACCCCCACCTCCCCGGCGACGGGGGCGAGCACTCTGCGGGCAGCGTCGAACACCTTGGCGAATCCGACAGGGTTGATGACCTCGTCATCGCCCAACGCCATCAGCGCCCGGGCGGGCATCAGGTGGGCGACCGCTCCGAACGGGACCGCTCCGGTCGAGCGGTCGGCCGTCGCCCGCAGGGTTCGCCGCCCAGCAGCCCCCGCCAAATCAAGGCACTCGTCGCCGAGGCGCGTCTTGCCGACCCCGGACGGTCCGTAGATGCAGAACGCCTCGCACCCCGCATCGGCGAGCGCCACCGTGAACGAATCAAGCTCGTCACGCCGGCCGACCAATGGCCACCGTGTCGCGACGGGCATCGTCGACGAGCGTACCGGGCCGGGCGCGGAGGCTAGGAGATCGACCTGGCAATCGTCACAGACGGCAGGGCAGGTGGTTGACCGACTGCAGCAGCCCCGTCCCTGAGCCAGCGTGCCCGCGCCCACGGTGGATGACCCGCTGGGCGTGGTCGATCAGCCGCAGGTGGGCAGCGCGGATCTCTGCCAGCTCGTCATGGCTCTGGGCCGGGATGCGCCTGAGGTATGACTGGCCATCGGGATTCGTTCGCCAGTTGTTGCCAGGGAACGCCGCCCCTCCTTCGTAGAGGGAAGGCGTGCCCCCGACGACCGGCGTGTACTCGACGCCGAACTGAGCGGCGGCCGCGACGTAGCCGGCGATGAACTGGGCGTCGGGGACGGCCGACTGCAGCGAAAGGTAGGCCGGCCCGTACTGGGTGTAGCCGCTCGTGCTGGTCGAGAAGAGCTCGGGGTCGATGTCGCCCACTGTCTCGAAGAGGGCGGCCGACTCCTCGATCGGCGGCGGCTCGTCGAAGAGCAAGACGGCGTGACTCGCGGGGAAGTCGAAGCTCGTCGGGTCGTCGGCGTCGAGGAGGAACGCACTGCCCTGAGACAAGACGTAGCCGAGGCTGTTGGTCAGCACTTCGATGTCGCTCTCGGCCGCGGCATCAGGCCCGCTGTCCACCACGGTATAGACGATCGACGCAGTGGTCCGCCCGTTGAAGCCGCCAGCGCCGACGGCAAACGAACTGTTGTCGCCATCGAGGGTCCTGATGGCCCCGGTGACGGCGAGCGCGTCGAGCACACGATCGACGTAACCGCACGCCAGGACGTGCCCGACGAACGCCTCGCGGACGGCGAGGTCCTGGCTTCGCAGCGGCTGGGTGTCAACGACGGCCGGATTGGGGATCGCCTCCACCGAGCCGTACGTCAGCGAAGGGTCAAAGTCTTCGAAGGCCCCGCCGCTCGCCGATTCCACCAGCGAGAACGACAGGACCAAACCGACGAGCGCAGCGGCAACCCGCTTCACGTTGTTCGTCACACTGCCTCCCTTCCGCGGGCGACTGTAGTAAGCGACGAGCTGACCCAGCACCGAGCTCAGGAGCTGGCTATCGGCTGGGCAGCGATCGCGGCAGGCCGAACCACGGGAGCACGCTGTTGTCGAAGCGGGTGAAGGTGTGGATCCGGTCGCTGGTGAGGGTGAGGACGATGAGGCCGGTCCCATGACGGATGCCCGTGGGGGAGCGGAGGTAGGCCCCGAACGCCGGCTGGCAATTGGCTCGCGTCGGCACGAGGTCAGTCCTCCGGCCCGAGCCGAAGATGCTGGTGAAGAGCCGGGCCACGACGTCGCGGCCTTGGTACTCCAGGGGAATCGGTGGCATGGAGATGGAGATGTCGTCGGTGAAGAGCGCCAGCAGCGCGTCGACATCGGCGGACTCGTAGGCGCGGACGAAGTTGGCCACGAGCGCTTGTTCGGCCGGTGAGTCGGAAGCGGGAGCCAGTTGGCGCTCGGCGGTCGGCGGCGTCTGGCGCTGCAGGCTGGCCCGTGCCCGCTTGAGGGCGCTGTTGACCGATTCGACAGTCGTGTCCAGCATGTCGGCGACCTCAGTGGCGTGGAATCCGAGGACGTCGCGCAGGACGAGGACGGCGAGCTGGCGCGGCGGCAGCAGCTGCAGGGCGGTGACGAAGGCCAGCGAAATGGCTTCGGTCTGCTCGTAGCGGGCCTCCGGGCCGAGCGGCACGTCGATCGCTCCCTCGAGGAGGAAATCTGGAAATGGCTCGAGCCACACGACTTCGCCGTACCGGGTCGGCTCGGGCGGCTCAACGTTGGGCATGTCCCACTCCTTGGCGGGTCGTCGGCTGGCCGCGCGACGTGCGTCGAGGCACCGGTTGGTGGCGATCCGGTACAGCCAGGTGCGGAGCGAGGCGCGTCCCTCGAACCTTGGGAGGCCTTGCCAGGCGGCCAGCAGCGTGTCCTGGAGGGCGTCCTCGGCGTCTTGGAAGGATCCGAGCATCCGGTAGCAGTGCACCTGGAGCTCTCGGCGGTGCGGCTCGGTCAGCTCTCGGAACGCGTCGCTGTCCCCAGCCCGCGCCCTGGTGATCAGGCCGGATGTCACGATTCGATCCTCGCGTCACGCATCTCGCTCTGCTTGCCCACAGCAGTATGGACGCCGGCGGAGCCGCGAACTGGGCGGCTCAGGCGCGCCCGGTTTCACGATGTCGCGGCGTCTGCACCTGGGAGAGCTGCATCACCCGACGATCGAAGGAGTTCATGATGCTGGAGAACAAGGTTGCGCTGATCTACGGCGGCGGCGGCGCCGTCGGCGGCGCCGTGGCCCGCGCGTTTGCGGACGCCGGCGCCCAAACGCAATGCGCAGCCAAACAGGGCACTGATTGGTCTCCTGAACTAGGGCTCTCGATCGTTGTCGGAGCGTTTCAACTCCTCCCAGCGTGACTGCTGAGCGGAGCTCGCGGGCAGCGCCCACGCGGAGTTCATTTCCAGGGCCAATGACCCGATGAGCGCCGCCAAGCTGACAAGACCGGCGAGCGCGACGAGCTCCAGACCGTCGTTCCAGACTGGATCGAAGGAGCCCGAGCCGATCACCGCCACCGCGACGACGACGAGGTAAGGGGCCACCCACACCACCGGGACGACGAGCCGCAAGACGCGCAGCCGCTGAGCCGTCGCCCTCTCGCCCGCCTGTTCGGCGCGACCGCTCAGCGCGCCGAGCAGCCACCACAGCGTCACGCCACCGGCCAGCATCGCCGATGCCATGGCCACGGCATGCCAATCGGAGACCGGATCCCAGCGAAGGTGCCCGGTTGGCGCCCCGGCCGAGGAGCTCAGGATCTCACCCGTGACGGTGAGGCGCACGTGCCGGTAGGCCAACACCGTGTCGGAGATGCTCAGCACCGCGGCGAGGCAGGCAGCCCCGGCCGCCTTCAGGAGCGACAGCCTCCACGCGCCCAAAGCGATCAACAGCCAGCCGATTGGGTCTGGGAGGAGGTCGAGTGCCAGTACGCGGAAGTCGATGGCGACGATCACGAGCCCGATGGCGACCGCCGACAGAGGGCGGAAGGCAGGAACTCGCAGCTGCACGGTCCTCTCCTCAAACGGCGGATCGAGATGGTACCGGCTGGCGATGAACCGGCGCGCGCTGGCACCCGTCAATGCCGCTCGCCGACGGTCGCCTGTACGTAGACGGCGGGTGGGTCGAGGTCGAGCGTCGCCGATGTGATCCCGCTGTATCGGGCGTGCTCGAGCAGGTCGGCGAGCTCGGCGGCGGCGGCCTGCGATGTGGCGGCAGTGGCACCGGGACAGCG
>CAVRCY010000011.1:0-85402 GCA_963719775.1 uncultured Acidimicrobiia bacterium | reverse complement strand
CCAATCAACAACCCCGCTTCCACCGGAGGCACCCAACCATGAACATCCTGCTCTTTCCCCTGATCGCCATCGCTGCCCTCGTCCTGCTCGTCCTGATCGTGCTGCTGAAGAGCCTGCACTCGATCGGACCGGCCCAGGTCGGCCTCGTCACCAAGCGCATCGGGCGCCAAGCTCGACGACGACCAGCTCGTCGCCCTCAACGGCGAGGCCGGCTACCAGGCCGACCTGCTGATGCCGGGGCTGCGCTTCAAGCTGTGGCCGATCTACGAGGTCGAGCGCTTCGACTGGGTGCAGGTGCCGCCCGACCACATCGGCCTCGTGATCGCCCAGGTCGGCGACGCGCTGCCGACCGGCGCCAAGTCGGCGCGTCTACCGGCCCGAGTTCGGCAACTTCGCCGACGATCCGCACGTTCCTCGACAACGGCGGCCAGCGCGGCGTGCAGCGCCCGGTGCTGCCTCCCGGCACGACGGCGCCGATCCACCCGGTCGGCTTCGTCGTCGTCACCAGCGACGCGCACGTTCGGCAAGATGGTCTCGGAGTCCACCGAGCAGGCCGTCGACCAGGTCGACCCGTCCGTCCTCAAGGTCGTCCACATCACGCCGCAGGGCGACCGCGACGTCGTCGGCGTCGTGACCACGCTCGAGGGTCCGCCGTCGGGCGACATCGCCAGCCGCATCGGCGGGTTCGACGACGTCCGTGCCGATGGAGGCCGTCGGGCGGCTCGCCGATCCAGATCATCCAGGCCGTGCTGCGGTCGAAGAACGACCTGCACGACAACTACCAGGACTACCAGGCGTTCCTCGACAACGGCGGCTGCATCGGCCTGCAGCACGACCCGCTGCTGTACGGCTCGTACCTGCTCAACCCGTTCCTCGTGAAGGTCGAGCTGCGCGAGATGCTCGTCGTGCGCCAGGGCGAGGTCGCCGTCATCAAGTCCTACGTCGGGCTGCCCACCGAGGACACCTCGGGCGAGGAGTTCAAGTTCGGCTCGATCGTGCAAGCCCGGCCACCAGGGCATCTGGTCCGAGCCGCTGCGCACCGGCAAGTACACGCTCAACCCGCGCATCTACGAGGCCGAGATCGTGCCGACCTCGATCCTCACGCTCAACTGGTCGCACGCCACCAGCGAGGCCCACAGCCTCGACGCCCGGCTGGCGCCGATCGACGCCAAGAGCAAGGAGGCGTTCACCTTCAGCATCGACCTGCAGGTGCAGATCCACGTGCCCGACACCCGGGCGCCCGAAGGTCATCAGCATGGTCGGCACGATGCAGAACCTCGTCAACGAGGTGCTGCAGTCGGCGGTCGGCAACTACTTCCGCAACAAGCTGCAGACGCTCGGCGCGACCGAGTTCATCGAGAAGCGCGACGAGGTGCAGCACGCCGCCGAGGCGTACATCCAGCAGTACCTGTCGCGCTACGAGGTCGAGACCCGCGGCGTCTACATCCAGGACGTCATCTTCCCGGCCGACCTCGTCGAGGTGCTGACCAGCCGCGAGATCGCCGCCCAGGAGCGGGCGACGTTCGCCCAGCAGCGCGAGGCCCAGGTGGCCCGGGTCAGCCTCGAGCAGCAGCGTGGGGTGGCCGACATGCAGGCGCAGCTGGCCCAGGCCAACGTCTCGGTCGACATCGAGCGGTCGCGGGCCGAGGCGGCGCGGGCCCGGGCCGAGGGCGAGGCCGCCGTCATCACCACCACCGGCGCCGCCGAGGCGACCCGCACCCGGGCGATCGGCGAGGCCAGCGGCGGCGGCCGAGGAGGCGCTCGGGCCTGGCCCGGGCCAAGGGCTTCGACGCCCAGCGCCGGGCGATCGGCGCCGAGCAGACCGCCCTCGTCGCGGCCCTCCGCGAGGTCGGCGCCGGCCACGTCAAGATCGTCCCCGACATCCAGGTCGGCGCGGACAGCGGGGTCCTCGGCGGCCTCGGCGCGCTGCTGATGCGCTCGCTGACCGAGGGGTCGCCGGACGCACAGCCCTCGTCGCCGAACGGGGACGAGCGCCGAGACAGCGTCGATACTGACGCAACTCCATGACGTGAGCGGTGAGCGCACCCACCGCGCTCACCGCTCACCGCACCCCCGGGCGATTGCTACGTTCGGTGGGTCATCGGGCGGGCGGCCGCCCCCTCGCGGAGGAGAGTCGGATGGAGCGGGTGGACGACGAAGCGATCCTGGCCGGGCAGAGCAACAGGCTCGAACGACGCCGCGCGGCGCGGTTCATGGAGGTGCTGCGCGAGCAGGAGCAAGCGGCCCGGCCGTACGGCGAGCTCACTGCGGAGGCCAAGGCGTCGGTGGCCGCGTTCGAGCGCGACGTCGCCGCGCTCGACCGGCTGGTCGATGACGAGCGGGACACGCTCACAGAGCCTGCGGTGTACTTCGACGTCGAGACGATGCCTGCCGGCGACAGTCCGGTCCACGTGTTCGGACCGGGCACCTGCACATTGCGGTGGGTGCACCTCGACAACGGGCAGGCCAACACCGACCTCGACAACGCCAGCTGCTGGGCCTACAACTACACCACCGGCCCGGCCCGCTTCACGGTCGCCCAGATCGGTATCAGCTATCGCCCCTCGGCAGCGATCTGCAAACTCAGCGTGCGAGCGTACGTCAATTACAACGGCTACTACATCCTCAAGCACCGGGTGCACGACCCCAGCATCTCCGAGCCTCGGTGGGCCTGGGCTCTCGGCAGCGTCGGCCTGAAGGTCGACAGTGTGAGCCCGGACGGCAGCGACTTCCACGTCGACGCGGAGACCTGGGTGAACCAGTGGGACGTTCCACGCGTCAACCCGACCGAGAGTCGCGACGTCGAGGGGTCGGCGAGCGTGTCCGACGGCATGATCGTCGAACCGATCGCCGTCTCGTCACGGAGCTACGGGATCTGGGTGACGTGTCGGGTCGGCGTCAGCGCCGATCCGGGCTTCGCCGTGTCCACGTACGCGACCTCGAGCATCGGCTGCAACCTGGTGTACGCGGTGGTCGAGGAGATCGAGCACTGGTGACGCGGGACGCCGAGCACGGCGCGCAGGTCGGCATCTGGTCTCACCGAGCACCGACAGAGCGCTACTCGACGGGATGCTTCCACCGGTTGAGGAAGGTGACCTCCCGCGCCGGCCGTCGTGGGGCGGGTGTGAACGTCTCGCCGGTGTAGTAGCCGACGGCGAGCAGACAGACCTGGGTGACCGTCGGTGGGATGGCGAGGAGCTCGGCGATCTCGGATTCGTGCTCGAGGTGGAACGTCGTCCATGCCGAGCCGATGCCCCGGGCTCGTGCCCCGAGCTGGAAGCTCCATACGCCTGGGAGGACCGACCCGTAGGTGCGCCGGGATAACCCGGCATGGAGGAGGAGATGGAAGAGCTCTACATCGAAGGGCTAGCGACCCACGATGACCCCGAGCCGTGCGTCGGCGTCCGTGAGGGCGTTGGCGAAGCGTCGGTAGGGGCACGTGCAGGCCAGGCTATTGAGCCGCGTAATCACGGAGTTCGGGGTGCCGACGTCGTCTACGAAAACGGAAGGCAACACCGCCAGCAGCGTTATCGCGAGCTGTTGGTGGGCCCCGCGTGGTCAGAGACCCTGTGCATGTACGGAACCTCCATGCGCGAGAACCGGGAGGTCCCGCGCTCGCCCGCCTGGGTGATCACCGGGTGGGCCGCTCAGGGAAGGCTGAGGCCGCGACGCCTGAGATGTACGAGCGCGGGAAGTCAGACAACTCCGTAGTACCTGCGAAGCCGCCGAACAAGGCCGGGGGACCGGCTGCGGAGGTGGTGGAGGGAAGGGGGTTGGCCGAGGGGAACACGGACAGTTCGACACGTCCCGGACGCAGCGCCGGGCTCGGCGTGTCAAGCGGGCTGGATCGTGTGCGCGAGGTAGCACGGAAGGATAAGGAAGCACGGTTCACCGCGCTGCTGCATCACGTCGACCTGTCTCGTCTCTGGGCGGCCTATGTGGCGATCAGCCCGAAGGCTGCACCAGGGGTGGACAAGGTGACGTGGGACGCCTATGGGCAGGATCTCCGAGGGAACCTCGAAGACCTGCTCCGCCGTGTCCACAGCGGTGCCTACCGGGCGAGCCCTTCTCGCCGGGTGTACATCCCGAAGCCGGACGGGCGACAGCGCCCGCTCGGTATCGCCACGTTGGAGGACAAGATCGTCCAACGGGCGGTGGTCGAGGTGTTGAACGCCATCTACGAGGAGGATTTTCTCGGTTTCTCCTATGGGTTCCGGCCCGGACGTGGCCCGCACGATGCGCTCGACGCGCTCGGCGGTTGGGATCACGGAGAGAAAGGTGAACTGGATACTCGACGCTGATGTCAGCGACTTCTTCTCCAAGCTTGATCATGCCTGGTTGGAGAGGTTCCTCGAGCATCGCATTGCGGACAAGCGAGTCCTGCGGCTGATCCGGAAGTGGTTGGCTGCAGGAGTCATCGAGGACGGCAACTGGTCGGAGACGATCGAGGGGTCACCGCAGGGAGCATCGGTTTCGCCGCTGCTCGCCAACGTGTACCTCCACTACGTCTTCGACCGGTGGGCTCGACAGTGGAGGCGGAGGCACGCAAGGGGCGACATGGTCGTCACCAGGTTCGCCGACGACTTCGTGGTCGGGTTCCAGCATCTTGGTGATGCGAAACAGTTCCTCCACGATCTTCGCGAGCGGTTCGCGAAGTTCAACCTGGAGCTGCACCCGGACAAGACTCGGCTCATCGAGTTCGGCCGCTTCGCGGCTTCGGACCGAAAAGAGCGGGGCCTTGGGAAGCCGGAGACGTTCGACTTCTTGGGGTTCACGCACATCTGCGGGAAGACCAAGGACGGGCGCTTCTGGCTCCGGCGTGTCACCATCAAGAAGAGGCTGCGGGCCAAGCTGAAGCAGGTGAAAGCCGAGCTTCGGCGGCGCCGGCACTTCTCCGTCCCCGAGCAGGGGCACTGGCTGGCGAGCGTGGTGCGAGGTCACCTCGCCTACTACGCCGTGCCAGGCAACATCGACGCCGTGTCGGCGTTTCGCGACGAGGTGAGACGGCTCTGGCGGGAAGCGCTACGGCGCCGAAGCCAGCGCAGCAGACTCCCCTGGGAGCGGATGAGCCGGATCGCCGATCGGTGGCTGCCCCGTGCCCGCATCGTGCATCCCCATCCCAGCGTGCGCTTCGCCGCCAGGACCCAAGGCAGGAGCCCGGTGCGGTAGTTCCGCACGCCGGGATCTGTCCGGGGGGCCGCCCGCAAGGGCGGTCCCTACCGGGCTTACGCCGCTGTGCCGCCTTGCATCGACGGGTCGAGCGGAGGTCGGTCGAGGCGTAACGCGATGACGAGTGCCGGAACGTCGGCGAGGTGCTCGACGAGGAACTCGGCCGACTCGACGACCCGCTGACTCCGGGCATCGGCGCGGATCTCGGAGCTGGCCGCGAGATACGGTCGACCAACGGCGGCGAACCGTTCGGCGATTCGTGCCTTGAGGTCCGCATCGGTGACGATCATCCAGCGGTTGCGCTCGAGGTTGCCGCCCATCGGGGCGTGGTTGGCGATCTCGATGATCTCCAGCAAGTCGTCGGTGGAGACCGGCCGACTGAGGTCGAGTCGCCGGCGAACCTGCTTCGTCGTGGTCAACAGTCGATCGACCTCGTCGAGGTCGAATCCGGTCGTGGGATGGGTGCTCACCGCCAGTCCTCCGTTTCGATCCCCACAGTTTGACCGAGCCGGTGCATTGTGACGGCCACCGACGGCTCACCATGACGGATGGGGGGCCGGTCTCAGTCTCGTTCGATGCGGCGGAGTGATGCACCAGGCCGCCAGACCTCGATGAGGAGGCGGTCGCCTCCATCGGACACCCTGGTGAGCACCACCTCCTCGAGCTCGGCTCGGAAGAGCTGACCGGACATCTCACCCTCCAGGTCGCCGACGAGGACAGCCCGACCGGCCACCTTTGCTTCACCGGGCCATTCGGTCGGATGACCTTCGGGCGGGTCAACCGTGGGCCCGTGCAGGGCAAAGCGGGGGTCACGGACGAGATCGGCCCCCTTTCGAGCGTCCGGCATCGAGCCGAACACGAGGTCGCCGTCCTTGAACTCCACCTCGATGCCGGAGATTCGCGGCGACCCGTCAGCGCGCAGCGTGGCGAGCGTCTTGTGCTTGCGGGCGTCGAACAGGGCACGCACCTTCGCCGCGAAGGCGGGCTGCTCGCGTTCGAGGTCGTTCCACGTGGCCATCGGGAGAGCATGCCCCGAGCCGCCTGCTGATCACCACGTTGTGACACACACCGTCGTCCAGTTGGGGTGATGCGGGCGCCGGCTGGATCGCCCATGATGTGGGTGCCGTATGTCGGCGGCGCGATGTCGAGCAAGAGGAGTCACATTCATGAGCATCGGACCTATCCAGGCAGTCGTGATCGGCTTCCCCGAGAACGACCTCTTCGAGGGTCGAATCGCCGAGGAGCTGGCACGTCTGAGTGATGTCGGCCAGATCAGGATCATCGACGCAGTGTTCGTGATGCGCGAAGGCGATGACGTCTCGGTGCTGAGCGTGTCCGATCTCGATGACGACCAACGGGCCGAGCTGCGGTCGGCGGTCGGCGCGCTGATCGGCCTGGGTGTTGCCGGCGGTGAGGGCGCCGTGGTCGGCGCGGCGCTGGGGGCGTCCGTCGATGCTGATGCGCCCAGCGCTGCCGAGTCAGTGGCGGTCGGGCTGCTCGACGATCTGCCCGACGGCAGCTCGGCGCTCGTGCTCGCCATCGAGCATCTCTGGGCGATCCCGTTGCGCGATGCCGTCCGGGATGCCGGCGGCATGGTCGTGGGGCACCGCTCCCTCACGGTCGAGGACCTGATCGCCTTCGGGATGGCCCTCGGTGACGCGGCCGAACTGGAGGCCGAACTGGAGGCTGCCGAGGCGGAGGCCGACAGCGAGGAGTAGGACCCTGCGCTCGGGCCAGACCGATGCGGTGGCCGTCGTGCTCGCGTTCAACGAGGCCATCAATCGTCGAGACCTTGCAGCGCTGTCCGGCTTGATGGCGGACACGCACCGCTTCATCGACTCGGCTGGCGCGACGGTCAATGGAAAGAGCGCCTGTCTAGAGGCGTGGCGTGGTTTCTTCGACGCGTTTCCCGACTACCGGAATGTCTTCGAGGAGGTGGCCGAAGTCGATCCCGGCATCGTGGTGGTGCGCGGTAGGTCAGAGTGCACAGTGGCTGCGCTGGATGGGCCGGCTCAGTGGCGGGCCGTCGTTGGCGAAGGCGGCGTCGACGAGTGGCACGTCTCGGAGCCCGCTCCAACCGAGTCCTGAGCCGACGATCAAGCCCTCGGGTGCGAGGGCGCCCGCTGCATGGATGTGCGTTGGGTCCTTGTGGGAGTGGTCCCACACGTGTGGCAGACCGTGCGCCACGATGGTGGCTCGTGGAGTCGGCAGAACCCTCGGAGCCGGTGCACCTGAGCGAGGAGATGCTGCGCTTTCAGGATCGGGTCCGGTCACCGCAGGACCTTCGCCGGCTCGCCGTGTTCGAGCAGCGGTTCTACCTTCCGCTTGTCCTGTCGGCGATCCTGCCCATCGTCGCGGCCGCATCGAACGCGGCGGATGACTCGTGGGTGTCGATCACCGTCAACGTCGTCGCCTGGCTCGTGTTCGTGCTCGACTTGGCGGTGCACGTGCACTATGTGCGCCGCTACCTCGCCTCCGGTGTCGGCATCTTCGATCTCGTTGTCGTACTGATCACCGCACCATGGTTCCTGATCCCCGGCGTCGGTGGCTCGCAGATCCTGGTGCTCGCTCGGCTGGCTCGGCTCCTCCGGCTGCTGTTCGTGAGTCGAGCGGCGCGGCGGGCGATGCGGCGGCTCGGCAGCGTCGGCGCCTTCGCAGCCGGGATGCTGCTGTTCTGCTCGTGGATGGTGTACAACGCCGAGCACCCGACCAACGAGGAGTTCGCGTCCTACGGCGACGCCCTGTGGTGGGGGGTCGTCACTCTGACGACCGTCGGGTACGGCGACATCGTCCCGATCACGGAGAAGGGACGCATCGGCGGGACCTTCCTGATGTTCACCGGCATCGCCACGCTGGGACTGATCTCCGGAACGCTGGCCAGTCTCTTTCGCTCCTCGCCGGACAGCACCACGCCAGCCGCCAGTGGTCCGGACTCCCCGGCTGAGGACCCCAGCGACGTTCTCAGCGAGCTCACAGCTGTCTCCGCTCAGCTGGCCACGATTCAGCAGCGGCTGGCCACGGCCGCAACAGATTCGGCAGCGCCATCGACGATGCCACCGGCCGGCCCGAACGATTGACGCGATCAGCTGATGGCGTCACTCGTGCGACTGCTCGGCCTGCTCGTCGTTGGGGTCGGCGAGGAGGTCGGCACTGAGGGCGAGGGCGGCGGCGACGGCGGCAGCCCGCTCGATGACGGCGGTGAAGTAGTGGCTCAGGCTTCCGGCGACCATCGGCGGATCGCCGAGGGATCGCAGCAGCGCGCCGACCTCGTCGGGGACGGTGATCGGTTCGACGTCTGGCAGCGGGGCGGCGGTCCGCCAGATGTCTGCGGCGCTTGGCCGTTGCGGGCGGGACGTGCGGCGTTGCGGCGGGCGTGTGCGTCGCGGCGTCATTGGTCGTCGTCCCTGAGCAGTTCGGCGGGCCGGAGCCCGAGCGCGACGCGTAGTTGGTCGGTGTTGAGATCGGCGATCGAGCTGGACCGTGGCAGGACGAGCTGGGCAATGTGGCGCTTGCCGGCGACAACCTCCTCGACGCGTTCGTCGACCGTACCGGGGCAGACGAGCCGGTGCGAGATGACCGTTCGGTGCTGCCCGATGCGCCAGGCACGGTCGCGAGCCTGGTCCTCGACGGCGGGGTTCCACCAGCGGTCGTACAGCACGACGTGGTTGGCGGCCGTCAGGTTGAGTCCGGTTCCCCCTGCTTTCAACGACAGTACGAGTGCGCCGTGACCCTGCCCCTGCTGGAACTCCGTGACGAGTCGGTCGCGGGCGCCTCGCGCCAGGCCGCCGTCGTAGGAGGCGATCGGTGTGTCGGTGACGGCGCTGAGGTGTGCCGCCAGGCGGCGCCCCCACGTTGCGAAGTGGGTGAACACGAGGATCCGCTCGCCGGCGGCGAAGACCGCCTCGACGATCTCCTCGAGGCGGGCCAGCTTCCCGGAGCGGCCGGCGAGCGGCTGCTCGTCGTCGCGGTACGCCGCGGGGTGGTTGCAGATCTGTTTGAGCGCGGTGATGGCGGCGAGGATCGCTCCCTTCTTCCGGTCGCCGGGGAGATCCGGGTCGGCGACATCGGCGACGAGCTCGTCGAGCACGGCCTGGTACAGCCCGATCTGCTCGGCGGTCATCGTGCAGTGGTCGAGCTCGTCGATCTTGTCGGGGAGCTCGGCGGCGACCTCCGGCTCGGTCTTCGTGCGGCGGAACAGCAGGATCCCGTTCAGGGCACGGAGGGCGGTTTCGCCGTCGCCCGACAGTTGGGCGATGAATGCCGGCTGGGAACCGACGAGGCCTGTGTTGGTGAAATCCAAGATGGCCCACAGATCGCCGAGCCCGTTCTCGATCGGTGTGCCGGTGAGCGCGAGGCGAGTTCGAGCGGGGAGCCGTCGCAGCTGCTGGGCGGTTTCACTCGCCGGGTTCTTGATCGCCTGAGCCTCGTCCAGCACGATCGTTCCCCAGCTGACCGCAGCCAACGCATCGATGTCACGGACCGCCGTGGCGTAGGTGGTGATCACAACGTCTGCCTCGGCGATCTCGGCTTCGAGCTGCGTTGCCGCCGACCGCGAGGCGCCGTGGTGGACGACGACGCGCAACTCAGGAACGAAGCGGGCAGCTTCGGCAGCCCAGTTACCGACGACCGCAGCAGGCGCGACCACCAGGGCGGTGCCCGATGCGGCCGTGCGGGCGAGATGGGCGAGCACAGTCGGGGTCTTGCCGAGGCCCATGTCGAGGGCCAGGCATCCGCCGAGCTCGGCGGCGTCGAGGAAACCGATCCAGGCGAGCGCCTCGGCTTGGTAGGCGCGCAGCTCACCGGCGAACCCGTCGGGTCGGGTCACCAGCGATGTCGACGCCGCGCCGGCCCGACCGACGATGTCAGTAGCCCAGCTGTGGCCACGCACCGACACCCCGCCTCGGAGCCCTGGCCCGTCGAGGCCGACGCTGTGGCGCAGGATCTCCGCTCCGCTCAGCTGGGCTGGTGTGTGATCGCTCGGCGAGCGCGGCTGCCGCTTGCTGCAGGTCCACCCGGTCGATCTCGACCCAGCCGCGGCTGGACTGCACGAGCGGACGGGCCTGCCGGGCGAGCTGTGCCACTTCGGCCGCGGTGAGCTCGACGTCGTCGAACAGCGCCGACCACGCGACGTTGCTGAGCTGGTGCGCTCCCACCACCGAACCGGCCGGCGTCTCGGCGAAGAGTCGGAGCGCCGGTGTCGCCTTGCGGCGCGACAGCTGCGGTGCCCGCACATCGAAGCCGACAGCGGCGAGGGCGGGACCCGCGGCGGACATGAACTCCCACGCTTCGTCCTGGCTCAGCGCGACCTGGCCGAGACGCCGCGCCGAGCGATGGAGCACCGGGAAGAGACGTCCGAGCCGCGCCCACTCCGCGGACACCGGTCGGTGACCTCGCTCGGTCCGCAGGGCGCTGTCGATGGGAACCGCCCGACCCTTTCCGGAGGGTGCGTGCACCGACAGCAGCCAGACCCCGCCCGGACGCGGAGCGTCGAGTTGGACGACCAGTCTCGGACGCGACGGGGACGTGACGGTGCGCGTCCAGTTCGCGAGTGCCGTGGACACGTCTCGTGCGAGTACGGCCGGCGCTCGGAACGGTGAGCCCTCCATACGGGCGATCAACGCGTCGCTCATGTCCCTCACGGACGTCACGGTCGGTGGAGCGGCCGGGAGCTCCATCCGCTCGACGCTCTCTCGAGCGATGGCCTCGACGACGGCGGTGATCACCGCAGACGTGGTCGCCGGGCCACTGCCGCCGTCGATCGCTGCCACTGTGCCCGGCATCGCCAACGCGAGCGCGGAGATCGCCGGACTGTCCGTCAGCGCCGGCCGCCACCGGACCTCGGCGTTCACCAGTCGGCTCTGAGGGCGTTGGGGGACTCGCAGGGTCGGAACGATCGACCCGGCCGCCGCCAGGCGAACCCCTTCGAGGGCGACGTGGCCGAGCCACAGCACCCCCGCGCCGACGCCAGCCCGGCCGTGGCCACCGCCCACCGCGACGAGCCATCCGAGTGCATCCTTCACCGGGATGGCGAGCGCATCGGCTCGCATGCCGCCTGGGAGCAGGACGGCGGGATGGAGCTGCCAACCCAAGGGTGGCCCGCCGATCGCCTCCAGCCGGGTCGACAGATCGTCGTGCGACTCGGGGGTCGCGCCTCGACCACCTGCCCACACCACGACCTGGCCCGACGTCCACGACGCCTGCAGCTCGACCTCGCCAGGCTCGACCTCGCCCCGCTCGATCTCGTCGCGGTCGCTCGGCTCGGCCGTGTGCCGCCCCGGAGGCGCAGTCGTGATCGGGCGCCGCAGCCGGGCGACCGTCTCGCGAAGGCTGTCGAGCGTTTCCGCGAAATCGGCGACCACTTGGTCGCGCTCGTCGCCAACGAGCGAGCGCGCCGAGGCGAGGTCATCCTCGACGTCGATGATCAGGCGGTCGAGCACGACGAGCGACGCTCGCTCGTCAGCGTGGAAGCGGGCGAAGTCGTCGGCCGAAGCACGACCGTCGGCGATCGACCAGATTGCCGCTTCGAGGTCTGGTGAAGAGATCATCGGGATCATTCGAAGTGTCACGCCGTCTCGAGGCGCACGACGCGTGCGTGTCACCGCACAAGTCGCCGGGAGGCTTGCTGTGACACAGAATCGGAGATCCGGCTCCGAGAGCGGGTGAGAGAGCGGGTGACGGGAATCGAACCCGCACCACCAGCTTGGAAGGCTGGGGCTCTGCCGTTGAGCTACACCCGCGGGAGGGTGTCAGAGTAGCGGTCCCGCCCGACTGCCGAACTGCTCAGCGAGCCCGCATGCGGTTGTTGCGGGCGTTGTGCTCCACCTCGGCGCGGCCGAGCACCTCCAGCACGCGGCCGTTCGCGTCACTCGTCATGATGGCCTCCCGTCGATCTACGGACTCGTTCGTGCCCCGACGCCGGCATCATCGCCGCGATACATGTCGTCTTCTGTCATGTATCAGGGTACGGTCGACCAGCATGCGGGCGGGCCGTTTGATCGCCATGCTCACGTTGCTGCGGTCGCGGGGCCGTATGACGGCCGGCGGTCTAGCTGGCGAGCTCGAGGTGAGCGAGCGGACGGTGTGGCGCGACGTCGAGGCGCTCAGTGGTGCCGGCGTCCCGGTGTACGCGGTGCGCGGCCGCTTCGGCGGGATCGAGCTGCTCGACGGCGCGCCGGACGCGGTCTCGCCGCTCAGTGTCGCGCTGGGATGGCCGGCCGTGCCCGGAGGTGGGGTGCAGGTTCGAGCGCTGATCACCGACCATGGCCTGCGTGTGGCGGCGGAGCGCGGTCGACCGTTGGGGATGCGGCTGCGGCGAACGGCTTCGACCGTCCGGCGCACCGGCTGGCGGGAGGTCACGCTGCGCGTGACTTCGCTCGAATCGGGCGTCGGGGATCTCCTGGCGCTCGGCGTCGACGTGGAGGTCCTCGCGCCGAGCGAGCTCCGCCGGGCGATGCACGAGACGGCCCGGCGCATGGCCGCCACCTACGGCACCGACGGCGATCAGTAGCCGGGAAACGCGCGCCGGAGGTCGTCGAGGCTCATTGGGCCCGACAGCTCGATGCCGTCGAGCGGCAGCTGCGGCTTCAGCCGTCCGGCCGCCAGGCGAATAAGGGCCTCGCTGGGGATCGCCAGCGTGCCGTCTGCGCCGTCAACACCGGACGGCGACGGGACGAGCGTGGCGGAGTCTCCGAGCTCGAGCTGATAGCGCCGGGTGGGTCCGACGGTGTCGACCTCTAGGCGCACCGCATCGGCGGGCCGGGTCTCCCTCGGTGTGAACCGATCGAGGAGGGCAACCAGCATTGGCAGCATGTCGACGAGCAGTTCGGCGGCGTCGGCGGCGACTGGTGTCGCAGTGTCGAAGCTGGCGAAGACGTCCCAGCTGTGCAGGGCGTGCTCGCTCAGCCGGAAGGCGACCGCTGTCGCGACGTCGATCGGTTCCGGCAGGAACGGTAGTGCCAGCCGCAGGTTGGTGAGCTGCACGGAGTCGAGCTGTTCGTAGGCCGCGACAAGGCGCTCGTCGGCGCTGACGAAAGCGGTCGCCATCTCCTCAGCGGATCGTTCGTTCCACCGCTGCCAGATGGCCGAGTAGGACTCCGGACTCGGTGCATCGTCGCCGGAGATGCACGCCTCCAGGCCGCCCAGCGCGATCTCCGCCCCACTGCCGAGGTGCGAGAGCACCTGGGCGACGCTCCACTCCGTGGCCATCGATTGCCGGGCGAGGTCGTCTCCATCGAGTGACGCGACGAAATCGGCCAGCCGATCGTGGGAGGTTCGCAGCACACCAATCCAACGACGAGGGTCTCGTTCCATCGTCGGAATGGTAGGGATCATTGACCTCGGCTGCGGGCTCCGCTCAGCAGCCGGCGTCGACCACGTACGGATACGGGTTCACGGCGGCGCCACCACCGGGGTGCACCTCGAAGTGCAGATGGTTGACACCGGTGGCGTTCCCCGTGTCGCCGACATAGCCGATCACCTCGCCTTGGGCGACGCCGCGACTGGAGCCCTCGTAGGCGCTCAGATGGGCGTAGTAGTAGGCGTGGCCGTCATCGCCGCGCAGCCACACGGCGTTGCCGCCCAGGCTGTTGTGCTTGAACTGCACGCTGCCGGACACGACGGCGACCAGGGGAGTGCCACGCCTGGCCATCATGTCGACTCCCTGGTGCCGCCGGCCGCCGGAGCGGGGGTTGCCCCAGCCATCGGCGTAGGAGCTGGAGCCGGCCACCGGACAGATCATGCCCCCCGACGACGGAGCCGGATCCGGTGGCGATCCTTCGGACGGCGACGCTCCCGGGTCGGCCGACGCCGACGAATCGGACGACCCAGTCGAGTCGTTGGCTCGCACCGCGGCTGCCGCCGCATCCGCCGCGGCCTGGGCCTCCCTGGCGGCACGTTCGGCCGCCGCCGCGGCCTCGGCGTCCGATGCGGCGCGGGCCTCCTCGGCAGCCTGCGCTGCGGCTGCCGCCTGGCGAGCTGCTTCCTCGGCGGCCTGACGGGCTGCTTCCTCGGCGGCCACCCGCGCCGCTTCCTCGGCCGCCCGCCGAGCGGCCTCCTCGGCCGCCTGGCGAGCGGCTTCCTCCTCTCGACGCCGCTGCTCCTCGCGCTGGATGGCGAGCAGCGCCAGGTGCACCTGTTCATCCTCGAGCCGCTGCGCCTCGACAGCCTCCAGCCGCACGACCTCCGACTCAGCGAACTCCTGGAGCGACCGGGCCTCCGCCTGCTGTTCTTCGACCGCCGCCTGGTTGTCGGCGACGGCCTGGCGATTGGCTTCGAGCTCACCGCTCACGCGCTCGTACTCGTCCATGACGTCGGCCGAGGAGTTCGTGACCACGTTCATCAGCACACCGACCTGCAACTGCTCAGCCGGCTGGCGATAGTCCGTGAGCAACGGGATGCTCGCCGACCCGCTCGACAGGAACCGGTTGACGGCAGCCTCCTCGACCTGCGAACGCAGCGCGTCGGCGGTCTGGACCAGACGGACGTGCTCGGCTTCCAGCTCGACCGCCTGGTCAGCCAGCTGCTCCAGCTCCGACTGGGCGGCGAAGAACTCGGCGGCCGCCGCGTTGGCTTCGTCCCGGGTCGCCTGGATCTCTGCCGCCGCCCGCGCGGCGGCCTCCTCGTCGGGACCGGGGACGGCCGACACCGACGCGGCGACGCCGACGCCACCGAGCCCCACCACCAGTCCTGCGATCAGCAACCCCCGCCCACGACGCACCGGCGCACCGTAGCCGAGATGACGAAATGGTTGCGATCAGGGACCGATCGCCTTACGAACTCACCGCCGGCAGGTTGAACGAGCGGACCCAGTCCGGACGGATCTTGATGATCTCGCGCGAGAAACCGCCGGCTGGCGGATCGGTGTCGGCGATCGCTTCAGCCGTGCCACGGATCTCCAGGTAGATCGGGTGCCATCCCTCAGACGTGTCCACGACGTCGACGACGAAGGCGACTCGTGACCCGTCGCGGACGTTGCGGAACTTCTTCGTCTCACCCATGCGCATGCCGCCGATGTCGATTGTGTCGTCCGACCGCACGAAGTACGTCACGGGGGCGTTGCCGACGACGCCGTCGGGGGCGACGGTTGCCAGTCGGCCGAGGCGCTGGCTGGCGAGCCACGCCCGTTCCTCGCGGCTGAAGCCACTGAAGGGCATGTGGTGACCTCCTCGCCGTTGAGCGTACGCTCCGTCCACGACACGATGTGGAGGGAGCAACATGGCCAACGATTTAGGGGCGCAGATCAGCTTCGACGAGGCGGTACAGCTGCGCAAGCTCGTCAAAGGATCAGACAGCATCGAGCTGAAGCTGACGCTGCCCGACAGGTCGTATCGGTCGGCTGCCGCGGCGCTCGGAGTCGATCCGCTCGAGGCGCAGATCCGCCAGGTGTTCTTCTTCGACACGCCTGATCTCGCCCTCAACCGGGCCGGCGTCGTCGCCCGCGCCCGACGGGTCCAAGGCCGTGAGCACGACTCGGTGGTCAAGCTCCGCCCGGTCGTCCCGGACGAGCTTCCCTCCGGGATCCGGAAGTCGCCGAACCTGGTCGTCGAGGTCGACGCCATGCCAGGTGGCTACGTCTGCTCGGCGTCGATGAAGGGAACGCTGCCGACGACCGCCGTCCGCAGCTCCGTCGCCGGGGAGCAGCCGCTGCGCAAGCTGTTCTCGAAGGAGCAGCGGGCGTTCTTCGACAGGTATGCGCCGGACGGTGCCTCGATCGACGACCTGTCGGTTCTCGGTCCGATCTTCGTCCTCAAGCTGAAGCTGTCCCCGCGCACCTTCTCTCGCCGCCTCGTCGCCGAGCTCTGGATGTACCCGGACGGAGCTCGCGTCGTCGAGATGTCGACCAAGTGCCTGCCCGGGGAAGGGCTCGACACGGCCGCCGAGCTCTTCGCCTTCTTCAAGGAGAAGGGGATCGACGTGAGCGGTGAACAGCACACGAAGACCAAGACGGCGCTGGAGTTCTTCTCGGCGGAGCTGCAGGCCCAGGCGACCTGACGGACGTCGCCCGCCGGTCTCCTCGACCGTCGTCACGGTACAATTGAGTGGCGATGAGATGTCGGAATTGCGGTGAATCGGTCGATCCGCGACGAGTCGAGCTGGGATATGACTACTGCACCCGTGAGGCCTGTCAACGAGCCTGTGTGGAGCGGGTCCCGCTCGTGCGAGTGACGGTGAACAAGGCGGCCGACCAGTTCGTCCGCGCCGAATCTCCATCGAGCACCGAGCGGTCCTACAGCGCAGGGGCGTTCGCTGATCGGTCGACTCCCGTGGTCGGGCAGGCGTCCGCGCCGAAGGCCTCGACGGCGAAGAAGCGCATCCCGAGCGAGTTGCAGACGCTGCGCGAGGCGGAGGCGCGGCTCGACCGCCAGCTCGACGCTGCCGACCGGCGGTTCGTGGCCGGTGAGTTGACAGCAGACGAGATGAAGCGCCTGCAGAACTCCGCTGTCGACCGCTTCAACGCCCGGGTCGCGGCGTCCAACATCCGATATCGCAGCCTCAAGCGCAAGCGGGTCTGAACAGCCCCGACGGCGGTCGAGGCGTCACCCATTCTGTGTCACCGCACAGGCGCCACCGGTGACATTCGTGGTGACACGGAGCCCTGCGAGCTCAATCGACGCCCTCCAGCACCATCGCCTCGGGGTCGCCGGACTGTGGGGTCACGAGGCGGCCGGGCAGCGGTGATTCGTTCCCATCACGGGGGAGCAGGCGCCGGGCGATCACGGCGGTCACGGCCACCACGACGGCGGCGATGACTGCTGCCATCGTGAGACCGTCGACGAACGCCGAGCGCGCCGCGCCGGCCAGTGCCGGTCCGGGGTCGCCCAGTCCACCGGCGACGTCGAGTGCTCCGGCCAGACCCGAGTGCGCCTCGTCCCGGGCCGCGGGCGACAACCCGCCGAGGTCGCTATCGAGCGACGATGCGAAGATCGACGTGACGACCGAGCCGAGCACGGCGACGCCGAGCGCCCCACCCAGCTCGCGCGTCGTGTCGTTCATCGCCGAGCCGACACCGGCGCGACCCAGTGGTACGGACGACATGATCAGTGAGGTCAATGGGCTCATCGTGCTGGCCATCCCGATGATCATCGGGATCCACGCCAGGTAGATGCGCCACAGCGGGCTGCCGGAGTCGAGCGTGGTCACGGCGAGCAGTCCGACGGCGACCAGCGACAGGCCCGCGGGGACGACCCTCGCGACGCCGTACCTGGAGACCAGCTTCGGTGCCTGCGGTGCCACGAGCATCATCGTCAGCGAGACCGGCAGGAACATCAGCCCGGCCCGTAGCGGGGAGTAGCCGAGCACGAGCTGCAGGTACTGGGTCAGCACGAAGAACATCCCGAACATCGTGAAGAACGTCAGCGCGATGCCCGCCGACGCCACGCTGAAGCGCCGGTCGCGGAACAGGCGCAGGTCGAGCATTGGCACCTCCGCCGTCAACTCGCGCACCGCGAACAACGCCAGCGCCAGCGCCGCCAGGGCGAACGCGGAGGCGGTGTCGAGCGAGAGCCAACCGACGTGCGGAGCCTCGATGATGGCGTAGACGAGTGCACCGATGCCCAAGATCGAGAGCGCGACTCCGGGGAGGTCGAGCCGGTGCCGGTCCGGGTCCTTCGAGCGCGGCACGAGCCGCCGGCCGGCGAGCAGCGCGACGACGACCAGCGGCACGTTCACGAGGAACACCGATCCCCACCAGAAGTGCTCGAGGAGAAGTCCCGACGTTGGCGGTCCGAGCGCTGCGCCTCCGGCGGCGATCCCGGCCCAGAGCGCGATCGCACGGGGTCGCTCGGCGGGCGAGAAGACGTTCGTCAGGATCGACAGTGTCGACGGCATGACGAACGCTGCCGCCAACCCCATCACGGCACGTGCAGCGATCACCTGCTCAGCGTTGTCGGCGAGCAGCCCGGCAAGGCCGGCGACGAGGAACAGCACGAGCCCGCCCTGGAGCGCTCCCTTGCGTCCGAAACGGTCGCCGAGTGCCCCGGCAGTGAACAGCATGCCGGCGAACACGAGCGCGTACGAGTCGACGATCCACTGCAGGGAGCTGCTCGACGCGTCGAGGTCACGAGCCATCGCCGGCAGGGCGACGTTGAGGCTCGCATTGGCGACCATGACGATCGACAGGCTGAGGCAGAGGACCCCAAGGGTCCACCAGCGGCGGGCGTGCGAGCTCGGATCGATGACAGGTTCGTCGAGCACTTCGCGCATCGTGGGCGACGGTACGACCTCTACCGAACTTGAAGTCAACGAGGCCTGCTGTCGCTCCCGTCACACGTCAGTGATTTGCGCCCCGCCCAGGCCGAGGGGTCGAGCCGGGCGAAGCTCGGCGAAACGCTGACGAGCTCAGATCACGGCCAGTCGCTCGAGGATCACCACCGGGATGCTCCGTGAGGTGCGGTGCAGGGCGTGAGCCACACCTGGCGTGGTGTTCTTCATGCGGTCGAGCAGCTCGACTCGTTCGTGTGGGGTCGCGACTCGTGCGTGCACCTTCCAGGTTTCCCGGCCGATCTCCACGGTGGTGAGCGGGTGCGCCAGCAGGTTGGTGTACCAGGCGGGATGGCGATCGGCGCCAAAGTTCGACGCAAGGACGGCGACGCTGGCGGTCGTTGCTGACCAGTACAGCAGAGGCACCACTCGTTGTGTGCCGGACTTGGAGCCGGTGTGGTGGAGCAGAAGCAGGTCGAGTCCGGCGTAGGGGCCGCCGACCTTGCCTCCGTCACGCCTGAAGCTGGCGATGACGTCGCCGTTGTGGTCGTTGATCGACGGCATGACCGTTGTGCCTCTCGGGAAGTGAACTCGCAGGACGCGGGACGGGCTGCTTCATGAGGTGCCGGCCGACGAACTCGGCTGAGGTGTGGGCGGGGTCGACGGTGTGGACGCCGGGGCCGGGGATGTCGCGGTCGTCGTCGGTGCGAACAACGCGGAGGGTGCGCATAGTGGGACTCCTTGTCTCTTGCCGTTGTGTGGCATGGATGACGGCGCGTTCCGCGGCGCGGCTACGCGAAGTTGCGAGGGGCCAGCTGGTCGGCGGGGATGATCCCGAGGCGGCCGGTCTGGTAGTCATCGATGGTCTGCAGGATCTCGTCGTGGGTGTTCATCACGAACGGCCCGTAGTGGGAGATCGGCGCCCGGATCGGGAGGCCACCGAGTAGGAGCACTTCGAGCGGGGTGCTGCGGTCGGCGGCGGTGACCACGAGGTGGTCACCCTGAGCGAAAGCGGCCAGCTGGCCGCCTTCGAGGGGGCGTCCTTCGGCGCCGACGGTGCCGTGCCCGGCGAGGACGTAGGCGAAGGCGCTGAAGTCCGGGCTCCACGGCACCGAGAGCTGCGCGCCGGGCGCGAGTGTGACGTGGGCGTAGGTGATGGGGGTGTGTGTGACGCCGGACCCTTCGAAGCCGGCGATGTTGCCGGCGATCAGCCGGATCAGCGCGCCGCCGTCGTCGGAGGTCAGCAGCCGTAGCGAGTCCTTGGTGATCGACTGGTAGCGCGGCGTCGTCATCTTCAGCGCTGGTGGGAGGTTGACCCACAGCTGGACGGCCTGGAACAGGCCGCCCTGCTTGTAGAGCTGCTCAGTGGGGAGCTCTTCGTGCTGGATGCCGCCGCCGGCGGTCATCCACTGGGTCTCGCCCTCGCCGATGACGCCGCCACCGCCGGTGGTGTCGCGGTGGACGAGCTCGCCGTCGAGCATGTAGGTGACGGTCTCGAAGCCGCGGTGTGGGTGCCACTGCGCGCCCTTCGCCTCGCCCGGGCCGTTGATGGTCGGGCCGGCGTGGTCGAGCAGCAGGAACGGATCCGCGGCGGACATGGCCAGCTCGCCGGGGAACACCCGGCGGATCGGCACACCGGCGCCCTCAGTGCCGGCGTGGGAGTCGACCACCTTGACGACGGGGCGTGCCCTCGACGCCGTGACTTCCGGTCGCGGGATGCGAGGCAGTGCCAAGGTGTCTTCGACGGTGATAGCCGGCATCGCGAACTCCTCTCCAGCCCAACGGCTTTGTCGACACATCCACATGACCGTGGTTGTAGACATGTCAACAAAGAACGAGTAGGGTTATTCCATGCCCTCCGGGCGACCGATCGCCGCGTCGGGGCGTTGGCGATCTGCGTCACCGATACCGCGGTCGATGGCGGAAACGGTGACACAAATCCGGCATCGGGCGGGCAAACGGCGTGATGAGAGATCGGCGGCGTAGCGGCGCTCATCGCTCGTCGCAGTTCTCCAACACGAGCGCGACACCCTGGCCCGAGCCGACGCAGACGCCGAGGACGCCGTACCGCGCCCCGCGCAGGCGCAGCTCGGTCGTGAGCGTGAGAACGTAGCGGGTGCCGGATGACCCGAAGGGGTGGCCGATGGCGACCGCGCCACCGTTCGGGTTGAGGCGCTCGTCGGGAACCATGAATCCATCCAGTTGACGCGAAAGCTCACGCTGGATCGCGAGGGCGACCGACGCGTACGCCTCGTGGATCTCCCACACGTCGATGTCGGCAGGAGCCAAGCCGGCCCGCGCGAGTGCCTTGGGGATCGCGAACGCCGGCGCGATGCCCATGATCTGCGGGTCGAGCGCGTGGGTCGCCGACGCCACCACTCGTGCCAGCGGTTCGACTCCGAGTTCCTCGGCCGCTGTCGCGTCGGAAAGGACGACGGCGCTCGCGCCGTCGCTCAGCGGCGAAGAGTTGCCCGCTGTCATCTGTGTTGTGTCCGGCTGCGGTGGAAGGGCTGCGAGGCGTTCCATGGTGGTGTCGCCGCGGATGCTCTCGTCGTGCTCGAATGTACGCGCCGGGTGGGTGCGCGTGACCTCGATCTCGACGGCGCGGATCTCGACGGCCAGGCGCCCGGAGTCGCGGGCGGCTGCAGCGTGCTGGTGCGAGCGCAGTGCGAATGCGTCGATCTCCTCGCGTGTCAACTCGTATCGGTCGGCGACGTTCTGCGCGGTCTGCATCATCGACATGTGCACGCCGCGGGCGAGTAGCGCAGGGTGAGGTGGGCCGCCCGCGCCAGCCCACATCGTGTCGCGCATCACCACCTGCCCACGAGGCATGAACGGCGCGTCCCCCTTCATCAGCGCCCACCCCGACCGCGACGTCGATTCCACTCCAGCGGCGACACCGACCGAGAGCTCCTCGCTGCGGATCGACTGGGCGACCGAGATCGTCGCGGAGAGCGACGAAGCGCAGAAGCGGTTCACTGTCATCGCAGGGACCGACTCCGGAAAACCTGCAGCCAACGCAGCCCAGCGTGCGACGTTGCCCATTCCCTCGTGCGCGGGATTGACGCATCCCGCGACGATTTCCTGTATGCGGTCGACAGGTACTCCCACCCGCTCACAAGCGTCGACCATCGTCTGACCGAGCAGATCGTCGACGCGCAGATGCGAGAGCGAGCCGCCGTAGCGCCCCACCGGCGTGCGCACACCACCAAGAACGAACGCATGATTCATCGCGAGGCTCCTGCAGGGTCCAGATGAGTGTTCTCCTGGCAGTCGATCGGGATCAGCGCCCAACCGGCCGCGTCCCAGATGCCCCTGAACTCCTGATTCATGGCTGCACCTCCTGTCGCGCTTGGCCATTCGTGCGACGCAACGTGCCGTCTGCTGCTCTGCGCCGGTTTCCGGATTGAAAGCGCCTGTGGTGGCCTCCCGGATGATGCGGTAGGCGGTGTGCCCCGGCGCGGTTCCCCGATCCTGAGCCAGAGATCCTGCTCATCCGACGTACTCGCGCGGACTGGCGCGCAGTCGATGACTGGTCGCTGCGGATGGACTGCTCCATGAGGAGCCCGAAAATCGCCTCGTGGGTGGCGTGGGCGCTGCGCCACACCGGCGTGGCGGCCGGTGCTGGCATGCTCATCGGGCGGTCCATCCGCCGTCGACGATGAGGCTCTGCCCGGTGATGAACGAGCCGGCTGGCGCGCTCGAGCAGCAGCAGGGCGCCGTCGAGCTCGTGGGCCCGGCCCATCCGGGCGATCGGTGTGTTGCGAGCAATGAAGGCTTGGGTGGCGTCGTCCTCCGTCCCGGCGGTGAGCTCGGAGGGGAACCAGCCCGGGCAGAGGGCGTTGACGGTGACCCCTCTGCGGGCGAACTGCAGGGCGAGCTCTCGGGTCAGGTTGACGACGGCCCCCTTGCTGGCGCAGTAGCTGGCCTGTTTGATGGGCGTCGCGCCGACGTGGCCGAGGATCGATGCGACGTTGATGATGCTGCCGCCGCCGTCGGCGATCAGTGCCTGGCGAGCCAGTTTGCAGAGGTGCCAGACGGCGGTGAGGTTGACTTCGATCACGTCGCGGAAATCGTCGAGGGCCTCCTCCTCGAGCGCGGCGGGTCGGCCGATGCCGGCGTTGTTGACGAGCACGTCGAGGCGTCCGGCCTGGTCGAGGGTGGTGGCGACGAGGCGTTCCCGGTCCCCGGCGAGGGAGAGGTCGGCGGGCACGGCGACGGCGCCGTCGAGGCCGGCGGCGAGTTTGTCGAGGCGGTCAGCACGTCGAGCGGCGACGACGACTCGGGCACCGGCGGCGTCGAGCACCCGGGCGAAGCGTTCGCCTAGCCCTGACGAGGCGCCGGTGACGACGGCCACCTTGTCGTCGAGCCGGAACAGCCCCCGCGGATCGAGGAGCTGCCCGGTCGTCGTGTCCATCAGTGCACCATCCGTCGCTCATCGCCCCTAGGCGAGCGCCGCCGCGCCTGCTTGTGCGCCGTGCAAACCACCTGGAGATGGGGGCCGCCGACGAACTCGACGGCCCTGGGCGCGCACACAGGTTCGTTCTCGCCGCGCACAGCGCTGACAGTGGTGAGCTTGCCCCGCGCCATGGACACCATCAGGTGGCGGATCGAGAAACCAGTCTGCGAATAGACCGGGTCGATCGTCAAGCCGCCAGCGACGTAGCCCGGAATGGGCTGATCAGTGATGGCGCTCATGGCACTCTCCTCACGAATGCTCTGGACCTCGGCCGTGCGCTCGTCGTGCCCGGCGCACCCCCGGGCTCGGCGGTCGTGGCGCTCCAGCCACGACACTGCTCGGCGCGCGGACTGCTCGCTAGCGTCAAATGGCGTAGGTCGGATCACGGTGCCAATCGCCGCGACGTTCCCGGTCGAACAGATTCGTGAGGCCGTCTCACTTCAGGCCGGTCTCCACGTGCACGGCAAGATCGTCGTGACGTTGTGACGCCGCCGATCGAGCGTCGACATCGCAACCGTTACCCGTTGAACGGCGTTCGAGGATGCCTGCCGTGAGTGGTACCTGCGTCTTCTGTGCGGCGCGGGTCAGAACGTCTGCGTTCGAGTGTCTCGGTCCATGGGTGGCGCGGCGAGTAGCGCGAGCGCAGCGCGTTTGGCGTGAGCGAGGTGACTCGGTTGCCCGCTCACGCGAGCGAGCAGCAGTGAGCCTTCGATCAGGGCGAGCGTCGCCGATGCCGCCTCTTGAGCAGAGTGGTCGGGCCAGCCGTCGGCGCGTAGCCGCGAAGCAATCAGGCCCTCCTGTTCGTCAAAACACCGCGCTGCAGCGGCCCGTAGGTGCGGGCTGATGATGGGCGATTCGAGCGCGGTCGGCGCGATCGGACAACCGGCGCACTGTTCCTCGCGCGTCTGCCCTCCGACGACGTCGAGGAATCGCACGATGCCTTCTCCAGCGCTCGGAGCAGCGTGCAGTGCTTCGCGGAGCGCTTCGGCGACGAACGCGCCGGACGCATCAAGGGCAGCTTCGGCTAGCGCTTCCATGCCGCCTGGGAAGTGGTGATACAGCGATCCGTTGGAGACACCACTCTCTGCCAACAGTTGCGCACGGCCCGTCGCCGTGTAGCCCTGCGCTCGGAGAAGCCGCGCCATCGTCTGCACGAGTTCCGCGCGGGAGTCACGATCGCGCGCCACTCTCTTGACATTAGTAGACCGAATGCTCTAGAACTCTAGACCGATCGCTCCAGTCGAACATCGTGACCTGCGTTGTGGACGGAGCCGTACAGAATCGACGAAGGAGACATGTCAGATGGCTGCCGCGGCGGTGACGAAGATCAGCACGTACTTCCGAGTCTGCGACGGGGTGCGGATCAGGTACGCAGACAACCAAGCAGATTCGGACATCACGGTGCTGCTGCTGGCACCGTGGCCCGAGAGCCTTTGGGCCTTCCGACGTATCTGGGACCGAGTCGCGGCAGTCGGGCGCGTCGTCGCCGTCGACCTGCCTGGATTTGGTCACTCCGATGGTCGCCCGGAGCTGATCGCCCCGGACAGCTCCGGAGCGTTCCTGGCCCGCATGATCGATGAATGGGACCTCGGCGCACCACACCTGGTCGGCCCGGACGTCGGCACGGCCGCGGCGCTCTTCCTCGCGGCGAAGGCTCCGGAACGCGTCACGAGCTTGACGATCGGCGGCGGCGCGGTTCGCTTCCCGATCGAAGCGGGCGGCGCGCTCAAGGACATCATCGAAGCGCCGAGTCTGGACGTGGTGCGCTCGCTCGACGCCCGAACGAATATTGGCTACGCGGTCGAGTCTGCTGCTCCGAGCGCTACCGAGCCCGAGGTCCATGAGGACTACGTCAGCGCCTACGACCTCGGGCGCTTCGCAGAGTCGGCGCGGTTCGTGCGGCACTACCCCGAGCAGAACCCGGTGCTGCGCGATCTCCTGCCATCGATGACGACGCCGACCCAAATCGTGGCGGGACGCCACGACGACCTCGTGCCGTGGTCGAACAACGAGTACCTCGACGACCTCCTCCCTTACAGCGAAATCCATCCTCTCGACGCCGGTCACTTCGCATGGGAAGAAGCAGCCGACGAGTACGGCCGCTTGATCGACAACTGGATCAGAGGCGGCTATCGACGCGTCGTAGCGGGCTAGCTGGGCCGCGCCAGAACTGCTCGTCAGTCGGCGGTCGACGTGCGCCGGCTGCCGAACGTCGTCCGGCGGCGTTCGGCAGCGGCGGAGTCCCGAAGCCCCGAAGCGTTCGAGGATGCGTGGGCCGGGCACGATGTCCGTCGTTCTCGGACGCCCGGCTGGCGGATCTGTGCGCCTGCCTCTTGGCGTCTGTGGTGAACGCCTCGCCGCTCAATTCGTCGGCAGGTTTCGTGCATCGATGCTGATCGCCGAGTGATCGAATATCATCCGCGACCACGACGCTGCACAGGCGAATCCTTGGCCCGCATTGCCATGCTGTGACGGGCAACCTCCTCGGGATCGTGGACGGCGTTCGTGCGGTGCCGGGGGCGGTTGCCGTGATGTGTGCCATCACCGCCACCGTCAACGAGACGATCCTCTGCTCCCCAGTTCGCGCCATGAGGCGGAAGCCGACATGAGCAACGAGATGCCCCAGGTCGATCCGTTGATTCGCGAAGCCGAGCTCAATCATCGTGTCACGCTCGATTGCCCCGGTCGGCGGTTCGTGTCGGTCGCTGGCTCACGGTGGGGCGAGCTGATTGTGCCGGCGCCCGACGAGGTGTCGGGCGCCGAGGCCGGCGGGTTGCGGGTCGTGCTGTTGGCCAGCTTTGAGTTCGGGTACGCGGCGATCGAAGCCGTCCAGGCGTATGCCCGGCGCTTCGCCGGGCGGGCGCAGCTCGTCGGGCTGGTCACCGACGATCCGATGAACCCGGAGGCACGCATCGGCCTCAAGAAGCGGGTGTGGAAGCACATTGGGCGGGACGAGACCGTCGCCATCGAGACGGCTGTCGTCGAGGCGGCCGTCGCTGGCGGCACACCCGTCTTCACCGGCGAGATCAAGACCAGCGGCTTCCGCAGTCTGCTCGACGACTGGCAGCCCGACACGATCATCAGCTGCGTGTTCGGCCAGATCATCGACACGGCGATCATCGAGCGGCCGGTCTTTGGCATCTACAACCTCCATCCCACCGACTTGGCCCACGGCTTCGGCGCCGGCCCCACCCCGGCCGAGGATCTCGCGGCGCGCGGCATGACCAGCACCGTGTGGACGATCCACCATGTGACCGAGGAGGTCGATGCCGGCGGCATCGTCGCCGTCTCGCCGTCCATCAACATCGCCAACGCCGACGGCAAGTTGCCCGCCGATCCACTGATCATCTACGACAAGCTGGTCGAGCCGGTCGGCTGCGTGGTCGCCTGTCTGGTCGATGCGCTGTGGCGCCGCTTCGACATCGGGCAACCGGGGAGGCTCGAGCAGCTCGAGGTCGAGGGCGTCCTCTCCGACAAGGTCAAACGGCACCTCGAGGCGCCGATCCGTGCCGACACCCACACCACCGCCCTGCCGGCCTTCGACATCACGGAACTGGAGCCGTTTCGGTAGGACGCCCGCCCACGGATGAACAGCAGATCCATCTCGCGATCATCGGAAGCGAGTCTGTCGCCCCCGGAGGAACCCGTCGGCGGGAACCCTCCTCACCGCACGAGTGATCTCCGAGGACCGCACGCGCCACCTCATCGCTCGTCCGATAGGCCGCCGGTGTACGTTCTCGACGTGAGCATGCGACGGGTGGCCGGGATGATCGGCCGGGAGCGCATCTGGAAGCTGGAGTCCTGGGTCACCGGCTTGCTGGGCGCATTCGTCGCCCAAGTGCTCATCAGGGCCATGTACCGGTTGTTCCGCAAGGACAAGGACAAGGCCCCGGCTGCGGTTTTCGACCCCGCCAGTAGCCGGTTCTCGTGGCCCGACGCTTTGGTGTGGGCGGTCGCGGGTGGCCTCGGCCTCGGCATCGCCAAGATCGTGAGCGCCCGCGTCGCCGCCATCGGCTGGGAAGTCGCCACTGGCACCGCTCCGCCCGGGGCCGAGGAGCAAGCCATCGGGTGACCCCTGTGTGTGCCGTGGCGGCACTCAACAGATGAGCGGCACGGCCGACGGCCGGGTCCCGGCGTTCTCCCCGGCGCGAGCGGTGTTTGGACCGGGTAACCCGGATGGCGCCACGCGTTCGATCCTCGACCGGCCGGTGTTCCGGGCGGCGATGAGTTCGGGCCCGGCGAGCCGTCGCACTGGTATGGAAGCCGAGCGCGTTACCGCGTCCACGACGATCGAGGCCGCCCCGGAGGCGGTGTTCGCGGTGCTTGCCGACCCGTCGGCCCACCCCGACATCGACGGCACCGGCTGGATGGGCGAGTCGCTGGACGGCGATCGCACTGCCTACGACGGTCACTCCAACTGAGGAGACCTGCGTGGCGGCGATCTGGGTGGCCGAACCGAACAAGCGCTTCACGAGCTGCAGCCGCAGCAACGTCGGACGAGGACTCCGCTCACGTCATGACCGCGCTTACCGGCACTTCCATCGGTGAAGCTCGCCGCCCGCTCTTGGGCGTTCGAGGGCACTGTGGCGGCGGCGGTCCTGATGGCCCAGCGATGCTTCCCCGGCGCGCCGTTTCCACATGTGCAGCTTCCAACACGACGTGGAGGTGGGCCCGATGGCGTTCCGCGGCGTGCAAACCTTGCGTTCCGTGGCAACCTGGCTCGTCGGGCTTCACCCGATCCTCGTCGCGCTGATCTTTGCTGGATTCTTCGCGTTGGTGGTGGTCGCTGCCGCGGTCGTGGCGAGAAGGTTTGCCGCGGAGGACCTTCAGCCGGTGGCGTCGGCCATGATGTCCGGCTTGGGAGCGGCCTTCGGGGTGCTGCTGGCGCTCACCATTGCCAACGAGGTGGCTGATTTCCGAGCGGCCACCGAGACGGTGGTCGACGAGGCCGCCACCGGCGCCCGCCTCGCCTGGGCATCGATCACGAGCGGTACCGACCCGACAGTCGTGCAGCACCCTCTTGCGGCTTACATCGCGGCCACGACCACGGACGGATGGCGCGCTCTCGGCCGCGGCCAGTCCGGCAGCCCCGAAGCCCGAGCCCGGCTGGCCGACCTGCAGCGGGCGGTGCGTGCCCGAGCGGAGGATCCGGGGCTCGAGTCCGCCGGCGCCTCGGAACTCCTCGCCGGCGTCAACGACCTCAGCCGCCTACGGCGTACCCGCATCGCCATCGCCGAGCGCGGGCTGGAGGACCTCTATCTGGCGATCCTGGTCATCACCAGCGCCGCGTTGGTGGCGAACGCGGTGTTCGTGACGAGCAGACGTACTCGGTCGATGTTGCTGCTACCCGCCGGTCTCGTCGTCGTGGTGGTGCTGGCGCTAACGGTCGCGCTCGATTTCGAGCGCGCCGTTTCGCGGCGGCTTCATCGTGTCCAAGGCGCCGCTCACCACCTTGCTCGCCGATTTGCAGTCGGGCTACTTCACCCGCTGACGACGCCCGCCGGCACGACCGAATCCTCCTCCTCCGTGATGCAGGCCGGAACGTCCCACGACGGCCGTCGCCACACTCACAGTCCGGAAACGCGCGCCACGAGGGTCGCATCAGGCGGCCATCCAGGGCATCATCGAAGTGCCGTTACACGGATCGCTCCTCGGCCCACCCATCTCGGGGAGGGATCGTTGGCGATGCTCGTGGGCCGCCAGTGGGCACCCGCTGTTGGCCGCCTGTGGGCAGATCCTCGTGGCCGCCCACACGTTGGGGCTGACCGTCTTCGCGCATCGGATTCTCGGCCCCTTCGCATGGACGTCCGGTGGTGCGGCAGCTCATGGCTGTCACTTGGTGCGGCGTCAACGACGGACGGGGGCGGTGGGATCTCAGCACCCGATGACGTCGAATGACGCTAGAGAAAGGGATTGAGTGACTCCTCGGGTGGGTTGGCGGTCGAGGCGCACGAGGACGCGAAGGCTCGCATGATTCAGGCAGGTGCTCGGCCCGTCAGCTGGCTGGCGGTCACGGCCGAGTGGGCCCCGGACTACACGCGGCCCGAGCGCCAGGTCGTCACCGACATCGCGGTTCAGCGGGGCGGAAGCTACGCCCTCCAGATCGACTACATCATGGCGCAGGTGGAAGCCGGACTCGTCGCCCTTCCGGACGCTCTCGCTAGGGCGATGCCGGCCGAGCCCGCGTTGCCCAGACGGTGAGCTGTACCACCACCCCACCCTGCACTCGAACCACCACGTTCCCTGGTCGTGTGCGCGACCTGGGCCCCCCACGAAACGGGGGGAAGCCCACAGCACACCGTCGGGAGGAGGCGTCCGCGTATTGGTTCCAAGGTCGGTGCGGGGACGTGCGTCTTATCGCGTGCCGGTGTTGGCGTAGCCGTCCGCCCACCAGCTCGTGACGAGTTCGGCGTACGTGTCTGGCGCGTCCTCCCACGTGAAATGCGCGGCGTCGATGAGGTCGAGCTTGCTGTTGGGCAGCCGTTGGTGGAGGTAACGGTGGTTGCTCGGCGGCACCGCCCAGTCCCACATCCCGCCGATGATCTGGACCGGCGTCTCGATCTGAGAGAG
Source organism: uncultured Acidimicrobiia bacterium (assembly GCA_963719775.1). Lineage (GTDB taxonomy): Bacteria > Actinomycetota > Acidimicrobiia > Acidimicrobiales > Ilumatobacteraceae > JALZMG01. Next base: position 56,007 of record CAVRCY010000011.1, on the reverse strand, counting down.
CAGCTCGCCGAGGACCGGGAGCTCGGTCGGGTAGGCGCGGACGTAGTTCGCGGCCACGACGAACCGGTCGCCGTCGTAGGCGGAGAGATAATCCTCGCGCACCGACTCGGGGAGCTCGTAGCGCTGGAGACCACTGAGCGCACCCGAGACGATCACCCGGGAGTCGACGCCGCGCAGGGCGTCGAGGTTGGGCGCGACGACCCAGTCGTTGAGCATGCCGCCCAGCTCCAGGGGGAACGACGCGCCGCCGCTGCCGACCACGATGCTGCGGAGGCGGTCCGGGTTGTCGGCCGCGGCGAACAGCAACGCACTCGTCCCGACGTCAGGGCCGACTGTGTGTGGGTTGTCGAGCCCGAACTCGTCCGCCACCTGGATGACGAACTCACCCATCGCCCGCGGCGCGAGAAGCGAATCCCGCCGCTCGGAGTGTCCGAACCCCGGCAGGTCGACGGCGACCAGATGCGTGTGCTTGGCGAGCCGCTCCCAGATCTGGTCGAAGGCGAAGAGGCTCTCCGGCCACGGGCTCAACAAGAGCGCATGGTCGTCGCGCTGCTCGCTCTCGGCGCAGCGGATCTGCAGCCCGTCGATCGTGCGGAACTGTGTCCGGATGGCAGATTTCACTGGTGAAGACATCGGGCACTCCTTTCCGGGACGAGTGTCCTGATCACCCCGCGGCCCAGATCGTTCGGATCGTCTGTCATGGGAGTTCCTCTAGCGTGAGTGTCTCGGTAGGTGCTCTCGCTAGCGTCAAATGACGTAACGGCCCGCCGATCGGCTGTCGCCCTGCCAGGAGGCAGTGTCCGGCGGCGCTTGTCAATCGATGCCGGTACTGCGGCCGGGTCCGAGCGCGTCGCGCAGTGCCGAGCGGGTGGCGATGCCGAGTTTCGGGAAAATGCGGTGGAGATGTGTGGCGACGGTGCGGTGGGAGAGAGCCAGCCGCTCGCCGATCTCCTTGTTGGTCATGCCGGCCGCGGCAAGCATCGCGATCTGGTGTTGCTGCGGGGTGAGCTGAGCGGGGTGCCAAGCCCTACCGCGGTTACTGGTCCTGCCCGTCGCACGCAGCTCATCAGCGGTTCGCGCCGCCCATGGGCGTGCCCCGAGCCACTGGAAGGTGTCGAGCGCCGCCGACAGGTATTTGCGTGCTTCGATCCTGGCGCCGGTCCGTCGGAGACGGGCGCCGTAGGCGAGTTGCACTCGCGCCCGGTCGAACGGCCAACGGTCGATCCCGGGGAGGGCCAACGCTTCCTCGAACGACTGGGCGGTCTGATCATCGGCAGCGGTGAGAGCGGCAGATGCGCCTGCTAGCAGTGCCAGTCGCGGGGACAACGCGGCGATCCCTTGCTCGCGCATGGCGTTCGCGTGCGCCGCCGCTTCGGCATGGCGGTTGGTGTGTACCGCTGCCTCGACGAGATCCATGGCAACCCAGACTGCGTGCGGGACGTGCGGCGCGAACGTGCCGGGCGGGCTGATGGCAGCGGCCTGCAGGTATGCGTACTCGAAATCACCCTGGGCCAGCGCGGCGAGTGTTCGGGCGTGACAGCAGTACCAGCGGACCGCGTGCATCCCTCGCGGCTCGGCCCATCGCGACATCTCTTGGGTCAACGTCCACGTCGCCTCGACGTCACCGCGGGCCGCCGCGAGGAGGGCCTTGACGTGATGGACCGGCCACACCATGTGATAGCCGAGGTCCTGAAACAGTTGCAGCAGTTCGTCGAGCAGTTCGTCGGCTTCCTCCCATTGACCGATCATGTAGTCGTCGATCGCGAGGGCGATCAGCGCGGTGTGTAGCGAAATGTTGCCGATACCCGCACGACCGTCTTTCAGGACTCGCCAGAGGGTCTCCCGGCAGCCGCCCAGCCGGTCGACGAAGATCGCCGCGTCGACGATCCTCGCGACATCCGCCGGGTCGACCAACTCGTGCAGGGCGCCGATAGCCACGTCGAGCCGAGCGAGCGCCGGCAGCGAGACCCGCGCCGGATCCGCATAGAACGCGCTGCACAGGCGGAGCACCTCGGGAATGTTGGGCTCGAGGCGGGAGATCGCATCCTCGAGCGGCTTCCACAACTCATCACGTCCCCCGAACCAGCACAGATAGAGGAGCATCTGGAGCGCGTCGGCAAGCACACTGTCGACGGTGTCCGAGCGGTCGGTTCGCAGCTTGATTGCCCCGACCAGAAGGCGGTGGGCAGTGTCGACGTCACCCTGGTCGGTGAGGAGAACATGCGACGCGGCCACGGCGGCCTCGAGCGACTCGCTGCACTGCGGGTCGGCCCGCTGCGCCTCCTCGAGCAGCCGCGACACATCGCGTAGGTCGCCGTTCACCCGTCCGACATTGGCGGCCCGGGTCAGTCGACGGCCGCGGTCGGCCGGACGCGGGCTCAGCTCAGCCGCCCGTATGAGGGCGGCAACCGCACCGACCCGATCACCACGTCGCAGGATCCGCTGGGCCACCGTCTCGATCAAACCGGCGACCTCCTCGTCGGGCTCGCCGGTCGCCTCGGCGAGGTGCCAGGCCCGACGTTCCGGCTGCTCGAGAAGCGCGTCAGCCAGCGTCAGGTGCGCCGACCGTCGCTCATCCGGCGTCGAGAGTGCCACCACGCCAGAGCGGGTGAGCGGGTGCCGGAACACGATCCGACAGCTACCTTCCTCGACCTCTATGAGTCCGGCTCGGTGCGCAGCGACAAGCCCTTCGAGATGGAGATCCCCGGAAGCGGATCGCAGCACGTCGAGCTCGCCCGTGCCGTCCAGCACTGCAAGTAGCAACAACCTCCGCGTGGCCGCCGATTGCTCCCCGACGCGAGACGCGAACAAGGCCTGAAGGCGCTTGGTGAGGGGCAGCACCGCTGGCACCGTCAGACGGGCAATTCCTTGCCGCCCGCCCAGCGCACCCGGCAACTCCAACAGCGCGAGTGGGTTTCCTTGCGAGTCATCCAACACACGAGCACGCGCCCGCGGCGCAAGCATCGGAAATCGTGACTGCAACAACACGCTCGCCGCCATTTCATCCAACGGTCCCAACTCGAGGATCGGAAGGCCTCCACCATCGAAGAAGCTCCCGATCCCCGCGCGAGCCGCCACCAACAACCCCACCCGGCTACCGGCGAGGCGGCGAGCCACGAAACTCAACACCTGACCACTGGAGCGATCAAGCCAGTGCACGTCATCCGCAACAAGCAGAAGGGGACGCGACTCCGCCGTCTGCCGCAGCAACGCCAGCGCGGCGGTTGACACCACCAACCGGTCAGGCGTCGAGCCATTGCCCAGCCCAAGCGCCGACGTCAACGCATCGCGATGCAACTCGGCGAGCTCATCGAACTCACCGACGAGCGGCATCAACAACTGGTTCAGACCGGAGAACGCCAAACTCGCTTCGAACTCCACCCCCTCCACCCGCAACACGCGAGAGCCGGACCCCCTCGCATCCTCGGCTGCGCTGTTCAGCAACGCAGTCTTGCCGATGCCGGGTTCCCCCGCGACGAGCAACACACCGCCGGCGATCACCGCCCGCTCGAGGAACGATGTGATCAGCTCGAGTTCTTCGGCCCGCCCGACCAAACCGTCACCGTTCTGGTCCGACGAACGATCTGCAAGCATCACCACGGCGGACCCCTCCGCGACGGGAAATCCCCCGCGACTCCCGAACGATCCTTCAACCGACGAACTGCCCGTCAGAACATCCCACCGCCAGCGCCGATGCGTTGGCCGGTAACCCAGCGGCCCTCATCGGAGGCCAGGAACGCAACGATGCTGGCGATGTCCTCCGGTTCGCCGATACGGCGGAGCGGAGTCACGGCGATCTCGCCCTCAACCGCCGCACTGTCCATGTTCTCTCTCAGCGCATCCGTGTTGACGGCGCCGGGCAGCACGCTATTGACAGTGATCTGCCGAGGGCCGAGCTCGTGAGCCAGTACGCGGACCATGTGATCGACGGCAGCCTTGCTGGCCCCGTACAGCGCGGTGCCGGGACGGGGCATGAGGGCCAGTCCCGCACCGATCGTCACCACCCGGCCCCCGTCGCGGACTCGGTTGGCGGCCTCGTGCATCGCGATGAATGCGGCACGGACGTTGGTGGTGAAGACAAGGTCGAAGTCATCGTCGGTGGCGTTCGCGATGGGAGCGAACCGCCATGCCGCCGCGTTGTTCACGACGATGTCCAGCCCGCCGAACTGCTTCTCGGCGATGTCGAACAGCCTGCGCAGCTGCGTGGCGTCAGCGACGTCGGCTTCGGCGGCCACTGCGGCGACACCGCGCTTCTCGAGAGCGCGCACGACCTGGTCCGCTCGCACGCGCTCGTCGTCCGGCCGGTTCGAGTAGAAATTGACCACGACGTCGGCGCCGTCACCACCGAGACGTTCGGCGATGGCACGACCGATGCCCCGGGACGCCCCGGTCACCAACGCGACCTTGCCCTGCAGCGTCATTTTGCGTCACTCCTCACCACGTCATGACTCCGCGAGGAAGGCCTCGATGGCGGCAAAGGTGGCGTCCGGCGCCTCGACCACGGGCATGTGGGCGGCGCCGGGGATGATCTCGAAACGGGCTTTGGCGAACGCGTCGGCGTAGGCCTGGCCGAATTCGGGTGTGACGGCGCTGTCATTCTCACCCCAGAGCACCAGGGTGGGTATCCCGACTCGGCCGAGCCGACGCAACAGCTTGGGGTCGCGCAAGGACCGACCGGCATAGGCGTAGACCACCTCCATGATCTTGGGCACGGGGCTGTCGTCGCCGGGCTCCTGCACCTGCACCTGATGCCCGGGGACCTCGGGCCCGATTGCGTCGATCAAGATCAACCGGCTGATGCTGTGACCGCGGTCACGGACGGCCATCTCGGACGCGATCCAGCCGCCGAACGACGTCGCGACAACCAACACGTCGCCCAGTTCACGGTCTTCGAGCAGATTCAGGTAGGTAACGGCGAGGTCGTCGATGCCGGCGAACCAGTCGGGTCGAGGCGTGCCATCCCAGCCGGGATGGGTCGGCGCCAACACCGTGGAGGAGGGCGCGAAGTGATCGACGACGGCCGCGGTGTTGGTTGGGCCGTGTCCGCCGTGCAACACGAGGACGGGCCGACCGGCACCGACAGTTCTCACTCTCAAGGGCAGGTCGGGGTACGGGTGGAGCAGCTGGGTCGTGTCGCTCGTCATCAGCACTTGCCTCCTCACCGGCTCAGTGAGAACTGGCCATCAGCTCGGCGAGGTCATCGGGCTGGATCAGCGAAGGCGGAAGCGGTGGACCCCACAAGGTGGCGACCTCGAAGACGCCCGGCTTCCACAGCTGATCGTCGGTGATCTCGTCCATGTCGGCGTAGTACTCAGTCATGTTCCCGGCCGGGTCGCGCAGGTAGTAGAAGTAGTTCGCACCGACCCAGAGGCGCCCCGCACCCCAGACGTGACGTTCGGGGTGGCCCTCCAGAGCGGCCTTCGCGGCCCGGCCGATCTCGTCGATGTCGGCGACCTCCCATGACGTGTGGTGCAGGTAGTTGACCGGCGCGGTTCCGACGACCACGTTGTGGTGATCCGTGGAACAGCGCATGAACGTGGCGGTGTCCCTGACCTCGTCACTGATCTTGAACCCGAGACCCTCGGTGAAGAAGCGCTGCGAGGTGGGCGCGTCGGTGGATCCGACGAAGACGTGCCCAAGCTTGCGCGGGCGCGCCGGTTCCGTCCGCAGCAGAGAAGCGGCGCGCACGTTGGGATGCCGCGGTTCGGTCGCAGGCTTCGGCTTGACGCGGGGCGCTATCGAAACGGTGACGTCGAGACCGGTCACCGGTTCCTTCGTCTTGAGCTGGTCGCCTGCGACGCCACTGGTCGCGCCGAAGCGCTGCAGCGACGCGTCGACGCGACCGAGGTCGTCGTGGTCGTCGGCACCGATGCCAAGAGACAGGAGCCTGCGGATCGGGGCTTCGACGATGCGCAATTGCCGTGGGCCGCCGTCAACGGTGCCGAACCAGTGCTCGGCAGGATCGACCAAGGGCTGGGGGATGAGTCCGAACTGGGTGTAGTACTCGGCTGCCGCCTCGACGTTCGGGACGCCGAGAGTGATGTCAGTGAGGCGGTGCAGTGACATGGAGGTTTCTCCCGACGAGTGAGCAGAATGGGCGGCCTCCGCACCCGCTCGCTACCGCGCTCGGCCACCTCTGCGCGTGGACGGGTTGTACGTCAACGGTGTTGGCTGTCGCTACCGATCGTCCCGATCGATCCGGGCCGCTCTGGCGAAGCCTGTCCATCGATGCCAAGGCTGATGGCTGGGAGGGTGAGCCAGCGTCACCTGGTTCGAATGATTCGTCGCGGACACCCCGCTGTCGCGTCTCATCGCCCTGCCAGATCCCGGGCGAGATGCTTGAGCCGGTTGTGGTCGAGTTTGCCGTTCGGCCCCCGGCCCACCGACTCGACGATGAAGACGCGCCGCGGCGCCTTGTACGCAGCGAGGCGCTGCTTGACGTGGGTGATGAGTGCCGCCTCGTCGAGGTCGTGGCCGGCGTCGGGCTCGACCAGCGCCACCACAGCCTCGCCGAAGCGCTCGTCAGGCACGCCGACCACCGCTGCGTCGCGCACCCCGGCGGACTGCTTGAGCACTTCCTCGACCTCCTCGGGATACACCTTCTCGCCGGCGGTGTTGATGCTCGACGAGCCGCGGCCGAGCAGGGTGATCCCCCCATCGACGTCGACGGTCGCCCAGTCGCCGGCGATGACGTAACGCCGGCCATCGAGCAAGATGAACGTGGCCGCCGTCTTCTCCGGGTCGCGGTAGTAGCCGAGGGGGATGTACCCCCCGACGGCCAGCCTGCCCGACTGCCCCGACCCCGGCACCACGTCGCGGCCGGCGTCGTCGACCACTCGGGTGTTCGGCGAGAGTTTGAAACGGGCGGTCCCCGTCTCGTCTCCCCGCGAGGTCGTGGTGGTCGCCACGTTCCCCGACTCCGACGTGCCGAGCCCGTCGAAGATCTGCAGCCGCGGGGCGTACCCCAGCAGGCGCTGCTTGCTGTCCTCGCTGAGCATCGCGCCCGACGACACGATGACCTGCAGCTTCGACAGGTCCCAGCGGGTCGGGTCGGCGTCAAGTTGTCGCAGCAGCGGCTTGGCGAAGGCGTCACCAACGATGCACAGCCGGCGGACGCCCGTGGCGACAACCGTGTCGAGCAGCTCCAGTGGATCGAATGAGGTGCCGGTCAAGGTCACCACGGTGCCGCCCCTGGCGAGCACGGGGAAGGCGAACCAGCACGCCGTGCCGTGCATCAGTGGTGGCGCAGGCAACGCCGGCGGGGCCGGTCTGGGCAGTCGCGCCGCCCAACCCGCGGCGTCGGCGGGGCCATCCGCCCAGTCGCCAAAGGTGGACTCCATCATCCGGAACAGGTCGTCTTGGCGCCACATCACACCCTTGGGCATGCCCGTCGTGCCACCGGTGTAGAGCAGATAGAGATCGTCGCCCGATCGTCCCCAGTCCCCGACCACCCGGTCCCGATGGGCGTGCGCCGCCTGCTCGTACGGCGTCGCCCAGCTCGGGGCGCCGGTTTCGTCCCCGACCCGGAGCCAGCACCGGACGTCGGGCAGGCTCGGCCTGAGCCGGGCGCACACGTCGGTGAACTCGGCGTCGAACACGACGGCGGTCGTATCGCTGTTCCCCCACAGGTAGATGAGCTCGTCGTCGACGTAGCGGTAGTTGGTGTTGACCGCAACGAGCCCAGCCTTGACCGTGGCGAAAAAGGACTCCAGGTACTCGGGCCGGTTGCGCATGTACTGGGCCACCTTGTCCTGATGCGACAGCCCCGCCGCGAGGAGCGCGGCGGCCACTCCGTTCGCCCGCTCGTCGAACTCCCGCCACGAGATGACCCGATCCCCGTGACGCAGCGCCGGTTCCGCCGGGAACCGCGCCGCCACCGCCTCCCACACATCGGCCAGGTTCCATTCGGTCCCGTTGCTGCGCCCCTGGGTCTCGTCGCTCATGGGGGTCCTTTTCGCCCGAGACTGAACCGTTGCTCCTCGACGCCGTCCGGGTCCCTGAGCCCGGCATCTTCGAGCAGCGGTCCTGGTTCGACCAGCGCCGGCGGGGCGACCGACACCGGGATCCCGTTCAGCACGACCGTGCCGCTCACCGGTTCGTACAGCTCCTCGTCGGCGAGCAAGTTGGAGTTCACGCCGGCATGCTCGCTGGCGACGCGGAGCTGGATGCCCGGCGCCGAGTGCCCCCAGCCGTGTGGGATGCTCACGACGCCGGGCATGATGCTGTCGGTGACCTCCACCGGGATGGTCACCGCGCCAACCCGGCTGGCAACGATCGCCGGGTCGCCGTCGTTGAGCGCGAGCCTGGCGGCGTCGTCGGGATGCATGTGCACGGTGCACCGGGGTTTGCCCTTGACGAGTGCGTTGATGTTGTGCATCCACGAATTGTTCGAGCGCAGGTCCCGCCGCCCGACGAGCAGGAACGGGCGCTCGGCGGTCCCCGTGGCGGTCCCATCGGTGAGGCTGGCCTGCAACCGGGCCACATCGGCGACGATCAGCGCTGGCGCCAATTCGATCTTGCCGCTCGGCGTTCGCAGCAGTTCGGGGATGCGGGGAACGAGCGGACCGAGGTCGATGCCGTGCGGGTGCTCGAGCAGGTCGTCGAGGGTGAGTTGGTAGGGCCCGCTGCGCAACATGAAGTCGACAAGGCGGGCTGGGCCGGTGCGGGGCTCCAGCGCGGCCAGCACGTCGGCCGGATCGTGCCCGGCGAACGGGCTGTAGTCATCGCTCACCGCGGCCTGCACGAGGGAGCCGATCCTTCGGTCGTCGACCCGGGTTGGATCGGCGTCAGGTCCGAGTCCCTCGGCGATCAGCGCCAACTTGGCCAGCACCTCCCACTCGTCGGGCTGACCGTCGTCGAGCGGCAGCACCGGTTCGGACCAGTGGGCCACGTTGTGCACCGCCATCTGCATCAGCGCGATGTCGTAGTGGGGGCGTTGGAGCGGCGACGGCACGGGGAGGATGACGTCGGCGTGGTGGGTCGTCTCGTTGACGTAGATGTCGACGGACACCATGAACTCGAGCTGGTCGAGGGCGGCGTCGAGGCGACCGGCGTTCGGGGTCGAAAGCACCGGGTTCCCGGCGATCGTCACCATCGCCTTCAGCTGCCCGTCGCCGGGCGTGTCGATCTCCTCGGCGAGGGCGGCCACTGGCAACTCACCGTTCGTCTCCGGCAGCCCGCGCACCCGGCTGCGACGTCGGTGGATCGTGACCCCTCGACCCTTGCCTGGCGTGCCCCTCGTGTTGGCGGCGCCTGCCGCGCCGGTGCTGAACATGGCCCCGCCGGGCCGGTCCAGGTTGCCAGTGCACACGTTGAGCACGTCCACCAGCCAGCTGGCGAGTGTGCCGTACGCCTGAGTGGTCGTGCCGATCCGCCCGTACACCGCGGCACTGGGTGCGGCGGCCAGCCGGCGAGCCAGATCGCGGCGTGGCGCCGGCGCTGATCCCGGTGATCGGGGCGACGGCATCGGGCGTGAATGGCGCCACGACGGACGCCACGATGTCGACGCCCTCGACAGAGTCGGCCACGGTGCCGAGGTCGACCAGCCCTTCGGTGATCAATACGTTCGCCATCGCCGCCAGCAGGTGGGCGTCGGTGCCCGGGCGGATCGGCACCCACTGCGATGCCGCTTGCGCGGTGCGGCTACGGCGTGGGTCCACGACGACGAGCGTGCCGCCCCGCGCCCGCAACGCCTCGATGCGCCCCGGCCAGTCGGGTGCGGTGGCGAGGCTCCCGTTCGACGCCCACGGATTCGCCCCGAGCATGAGCAGGAAGTCGGTTCGGTCGACATCGGGCACCGGCACGGAATTGGTGGTCCCGAACATCAGCCCCGCCGACACCTCCTTCGGGCGCTGGTCGGCGGTGCTCGCCGTGTACACGGACTTGGTGCCGAGCGCCCTCAGGAGCGTGCTCAGGTACAGCATCGCCCCGACGCTGTGGGCCGTCGGGTTGCCGACGTACACCCCGATGGCCTTGCGGCCGTGGGCGTCGATCAGGCGACGCAGGCGGCGGTCGACCTCGGCCCAGGCCTCGTCCCAATCGACTTCGACGAAGGTGCCGTCACGCTTGACGAGGGGCCGGCGCAGCCGATCGGGGTCTTCCTGCAGTGGCTTGAGCGCCGACCCCTTCGGGCAGATGAACCCGCGGCTGAAGACGTCGGCCCTGTCGCCCCGGATGCGGGTGACTGCCTCCCGGCCGTCGGCTCCCGTCCGGAGTGTGATCTCGAGCCCGCAGCCGGCCTCGCACAGAGGGCAGGTTCGAAAGGCAGTCCGGGTCCCGTCGCTCACATCAGAACTCCAGTCGTTGGTGCTTTGGGGACGTGGCTGGCGCCGCAAATCCGACGCGAAAGGATCCACGCGGGCGACCGGTCAGAGGGCGCGCAGGGGTGCGAGCGCCATGCTCCAGGCCACGACCTGGTTGAGTGTGGTGTGGAGCGGCTCGAGCTGGAAGTCCTGAGGCCTGAACACGCTGAAGTTTTCGAAGTCCGTGAACAGCGACAGCGCCACCTGCGACCGCACGTCCGCCATTTGCAGCTCGGCGGCAACCAGGCGCAGATGCTCAACGGCCCGAGTACCGCCGACCGATCCGTAGCCGACGAAGCCGACGGCCTTGTTGTTCCACTCGGCATACAGGAAATCGATGGCATTCTTCAGCGCACCCGACGTCGAGTGGTTGTACTCCGGTGTCACCATCACGAAGCCATCGAACGACGCGATCTTGTTCGCCCATTCCAGCGTATGGGGCTGCGCGTACTGGCCCAAGGACGGCGGGACCTCCTCGTCGAGGTGAGGCAGCTTGTAGTCGAGGAGGTCGACGAGCTCGAACTCGGCGTCCGTACGTTGCGCGGCGACCTCGTACACCCAGCGGGCGACCGCCTCGCCCTTGCGCCCGGGACGAGTGCTGCCGAGGATGATCCCGATCCTCGTCATGCCGGTTCCTCGTTCCTCGATTCGGGTCCCCCGGCGAGTTCTCGGGCCCGATCGCTTGATGCCAACCAGGGGTACCGACCGGTGTCCTTCGCCGCGTAGTCGGGATCGAGGTAGACAAAGCAGCGCTGGATCTTCCAGTCGCGGATTTCGAACACGTCGCACCACCGGCCTGCCGCCCATTCCGGAACTCCAGCCCTCCACGGACCGTCGCGGTGCTCTCCGTGGCTGGTTCCCTCCACGACGACCATGTCCGAACCGGAGAAGACCCAGTTGAGACTGGCGTAGTCGTGGCGGATCGAAACAATCGTCGATCCGACGTCGCCGAAACAACGACCAATCTCGTCCTTCCCGTGGGCAAGACCCCATTTCGGGACGTAGAACTCGGCGTCATCTGCGAACAGATCGAGAATTCCGCCGCCGGTCGAGGTCGTCCCACCGTCGTCGCCCGCCTTGAGGAACTCGAGGACCACTGACTTGCGCTGCTCGTCAGTCATCGTCTCTCGCGTCAACGCCATCGCGATCGTCTCCGTCCCTTCTCGCTGTACCCCAGCCTGCGGTGACGTCCCGCACGGTGGAGCGTGCCGGCAGCGTCACTCGGCGCTCTGCGTCCGGATGCTCCTGTAACATCTCGTTGATCGCCGCGATCGGATCGATCCCTGGGGGCACCTGTTCATCGACGACAAGGCTGGTGGCTGGGAGGGTGAGCCGGCGTCACCTGGTTCGAGTGATTTGTCGCGTCCAATTGGGAGCGGTCTTCGGCGCCACGAGTGCTGACATGGAAGCACGGTGGGCGTGACGGTCGGCGCACGTCGAGTAGGGCGAGCGATTCGGCCCGCGGGGTACCGTCTCGTACCGCGCCGGCGGCTGTTCGACAGGCTGTCCGCAGGCGGCCCGGGCGGGGTGGCGCTGGTCTCCGCACCTGCGGGGAGTGGCAAGACGACGTTGCTGCGGTCGTGGGTCGATGACGCGGGGCTGAGCGATCGCGTTGCCTGGGTCTCGGTCGAGCGTGGCGAGCGAGATGCCCAGCGCTTCTGGCTGTCGGTCATCGGCGAGCTGAGTGATGCGGTTGGCGACGTGGGCGGCGTGCAGGAAGTCAGCCCCAGGCCGCGCTTCGACGGTGACGCGGTGGTGAGCCGCCTTCTGTCGGACCTCGCCGTGCTCGACCAACCGGTCGTGCTGGTGATCGATGATCTGCACGAGCTCATCTCGGCGGAGGCTGTCTCGCAGCTCGAGTTCCTGCTGGCCCGGGTGCCACCTGCGTTGCGAGTCGTGCTGGCGACCCGCCGCGATCGGCCACTTGGTCTGCATCGCCTGCGTCTGGCCGGCGATCTCATCGAGCTTCGGGCCGCGGACTTGCGTTTCGAGCCCGAGGAGGTGCGCGAGCTGCTGGAGCTCGACGGGATCGCGTTGTCGGAGGACGGTGTGGCGATGCTGCACGAGCGGACCGAGGGTTGGGTGGCGGGGCTCCGGCTGGCGGCGATCTCGCTTGCAGGGCACGCCGAGCCGCAGCGATTCGTCGACGAGTTCTCCGGGAGCGAGCGCACCGTCGCCGAGTACCTGCTGGCCGAGGTGCTGGATCGGCAACCGGACGAGGTGCGGCAGCTGCTGCTGCGCACCTCGATCTTGGAGCGGGTGAGCGGTCCGCTGGCCGACTTTCTCACCGGCGGCTCGGGTTCCGAGCGGATCCTGCAAGGGCTCGAGGAGGCCAACGCGTTCGTCGTGTCGCTCGACGTGGGGCGTTCGTGGTTTCGCTACCACCATCTCTTCGCCGACCTGCTACGTCTCGAGCTGCGACGAACTGCACCTGACGAGGTCAAACCACTGCACGGTGCCGCGGCCCAGTGGTTTGCCGAGCAGGGACTCGTCGTGGACGCGATCGAGCACGCGCAGGCGGCGAGCGACTGGCGGCAGGCGGTCCAGCTGCTGGCCGACAACGACATCAGGCTCGCCCTCGACGGTCGGGGGGCGACCGTCCGCAGCCTGACGGCCGGGTTTCCGGCCGATGCCCCCTCGACGGATGCGGAACTGGCCAGAGTTTGCGCCGGCGTGCAGATCGAACGCGGGTCGCTCGAGGAGGCAGCGACGTACTTCACGCTTGCCGAACAGCTTGCGGCGACGGTGCCCGCCGAGCGGCGGCGGCGCTTCGATGTGGCGCTGGGACTGGGCAGGCTCGGCGTTGTCTCCCGCCGCGGCGATTTCACCGCCGCCCTTGAACGATCGCGGTCGCTCGAAGCCGCCTTGGACGCGCAGGATTCGAGCCCGGTCGCGGTCGGCAACGACCTGCGAGCTCTGGCGCTGATGATTCGCGGCGCGGTCGAGGTCTGGTCATCCCGGTTCGATGAGGCCCGCCGGGACCTTGAAGCGGGCCTGACGTTGGCGCGCCGGATTGGCCGCCCTTACGTGGAGATCGGTTGCCTCGGCCATCTGGCAATCGCCGCGTGTTCCGTCACGCGCGGACTTCACTTCAGCGCACAAGCGATCGAGATCGCCGAGCGGCATGGCTGGGAATCCGGTCCGGCCGTGGGTCAGGCGCTGGTCGCCCACGGCAGCGGGCTGGTGTGGACGGGTCGCTTCGCCGAGCGCCGACCGCTGGCTCGACCGTGCGGTCCGCGTGCTGCGTGCCGACGCGGAACCCGCTACCGCGTTGATGCTGCACCACACGCGCGGGCTGCTGCACGCTGGGCAGGGCCGTCTCGAGCAGGCGTTGGAGGCATTCCGCGAGGCGGAGCGTATGCGGGCGCGACTCGTCGGTGAGCACTTGCTGACCGCTCAGCTCCGCTCGTTCTCGCTGCTGACCCGGGTGCGGATGGGCGAAACCGATGCCGTCCGTGCAGCCGTCGGCGGCATCGAAGATGAGCATTGCCCGAGCGAACTGCGCACGGTCCTGGCGGCCGTCCACCTCGCCGAGGGCAACCCCCAGCAGGCGGTCGACGTGCTGGCGCCCGCCATCCAGGTCTCGGCATCGGTCCTCCATCCGGTGGATGTCATCCAGGCGCTCCTTCTCGACGCCGTCGCCCACGACCAGCTCGGTGATCGGCGCGGCGCGGAGCAGGCGGTCGAGCGGGCGCTCGAGCTGGCGGAACCGGACGGGATCGTCCTGCCGTTCACCACCGCTCCGGTACAGGAACTGCTGGAGCGCCACCCCAGGCACCGCACAGCGCACGCCACGCTGCAGACGGAGATTCTTGCCGTGCTCGGCGGACTGACGCCGTCGCCGCGTGGCGCGCCGGCACCGCCGATGGAAGCACTCAGCGACGCCGAGCTGCGCGTCCTCAGGTACCTGCCCAGCAACCTGACCGCACCCGCGATCGCCGCCGAGCTGAGCGTGTCGACCAACACGGTCAAGACCCACATGCGGCACATCTACACCAAGCTGGACACGCACGACCGCGCCGGCGCGGTCGAGCGAGCACGCCAACTCGGTCTTCTCGGGCCGCGAATCACACGAACCGGGTGACGACAGATCACGCTGCTGGCGGCGACCGTCGAGCGCACGGGTCGTTGACACTCGACGAAACGGAGGTGGCGATGCGATGGAGGTGGGTCGAGTGCGTTCGGGGCGACGGCCAGCCGACGCCCGCCATCGACCGCGACCCGTCGCGGTCCGATGTTGGCGCCGATCGACAGCCGGCCGGACCGCGACTGCGGCATGAGCCGGCTGGCCGCTGTGACCGTCTCGTGAAGGCGCAGGTCGCACGGTGACCGGCGCCCTCCGATACGAGATCCGGATCCGAGGCACGCTGGGCGAGACCATCCTCGTCGTGTTCCCGGACTTCCGCGCCGAGCGGCGTCACGCTGAGACGGTGCTGGTTGGTGCGGTGACCGATCGGGCGGCCCTGCACGCTGTGCTCGCCGAGATCGATGCCCTCGGGCTCGAGCTGCTCGAGGTCCGCCAGAGCGCCTGACGCATTCATTCGAATGAGGTGACGACGGCTCACCCGGGGCGTCAGAACCATGGGTCGATGTCAGGGTGCCGTGACCACGTCATGGTCTTCAGCCTCGAGCCGCAACCAAGACGGCTCAGGGATCACGTAGGGGGTTGTTCATGGGACGCCATCGGACGCGTCTGCTCGGGTTGCTGTCGTGCGCGATCGTCGTCGCAGCGGCGTGCGGCGATGACGACGACGTTGGCGGTGGGGCGGACCCGGCCAGCGCCACGACCGCGGCCGCCGATTCCACCAGCGCGGTCGACGTGACAACGGCAGGCTCCACCGCGACATCAAGTGCGACCACGACGGAGACCGACGACGCTGCCGCCGCGTCGGGTGGGGCCGACGATGCGGTGGAGGGCCAGGGGGCGGCGGCGTTCGAGCGGGCGCTGCGGGCGACGGCCGACGCGCCGCTGGCCGCCGACGACAGCCTGGCGCCGTTCGTCATCGGCATGCCCAACCTCGAGGGCGACCCGGCGGGCTCGTTCCCCGACGTGCGGGAGGGAGCCGAGGCGGCCGTGCAGTTGATCAATGAACGGTTGGGCGGGATCGGGGCCGACATCGAGGCCGGAGTGGGTGGCCGGCCCGTCGAGCTGGCCTACTGCGGTCACCTCGTCAACCAGAACGAGGCCCAGACCTGCGCCAACGAGGTCGCCGACGCCAACCCCAACGTCATCGTCACCGGGCTCGAGATCTTCACACCGATGATGTACCCACTGTTCGCCGAGTACCCGATCGTCGAAATGCTGCCGGCCAGCGTCGCCGACGCCGACCAGCCTGGCGTGTACGCACCATTCGGCGGTTGCGCCACCTCGTGGCCGGCGGCTGCACGACACATCGCCGAGAACAAGGGCCACGACCGCCTGGCCGTCATCTGGGGGCAGACCGCTGCCGAATGCTGGCGGGACGTGGGGGAGCGCTTCTACGAGTACTACGCCGACACCATCGACAACTTCGAGGCTCAGGGCTTCCCGTTCAACCCCGGCGAGATTGCCGGCTACCCGGCGGTTGTCCAGCAGGCGATCGACTACCTCGAGGGCGCCGAGAACGCCGCTCTGTACCTGCCGGCCCAGGCGGCGGACTGCGCGGCCTTCATCCAAGCGCTCCGAGGCGCCGGCGTCGAAGGCCAGATCTACACGGCGACCGGGTGCAACGACGAGGCCGTACTCGGCTTGCCCGAGGCAGAAGGCGTCGCCATCGAGTGGGCGGGCTACATCGTGGATCAGCCTGAGCTGTACAGCGAATTCATCCAGTTCGAGCTGGACGAGCGTGAGCGGGCGATCGAAGCCTACGGACCGGAGACTCCGGTGTCGTCGCTGATGCGCCAGATGTTCTCGGCCGTCATGTTCGCCTACCAGGTCGCCAACGACGTGGCCGCCGATGGCGGCGATCTCGACGACCGCACTGCGCTCCGGGCAGCCGTGGCAGCCGTCGACAACTACCACGTCGTGGGCTACCGGCCGATCTCCTGTGTCGACAACACCGCAGAGTACGAATCGATCTGCAACCGCCGGACGTCGTTCGCGATTTGGGACGGCGAAAGCTTCACGCTCGACCCGGCCCTTACCGACGGCTACGTCGACACGACAGAACTGCTCGTCGCCGTCGAAGAAGCCAACCCCCGCCAGCCGTGAGCGCTCACGACGGACGGCGCTGAGCAGCTCCGGCTCGAGCCTTTCGCCATCGAGCGGAATCATTCGAATGAGGTGACGACGGCTCACCCGGGGCGTCAGAACCATGGGTCGATGTCAGGGTGCCGTGACACGTCATGGTCTTCAGCCTCGAGCCGCAACCAAGACGGCTCAGGGATCACGTAGGGGGTTGTTCATGGGACGCCATCGGACGCGTCTGCTCGGGTTGCTGTCGTGCGCGATCGTCGTCGCCGCGGCGTGCGGCGATGACGACGACGCTGGCGGTGGGGCGGACCCGGCCAGCGCCACGACCGCTGCCGCCGATTCCACCAGCGTGGTCGACGTGACAACGGCAGGCTCCACCGCGACATCAAGTGCGACCACGACGGAGACCGACGACGCTGCCGCCGCGTCGGGTGGGGCCGACGATGCGGTGGAGGGCCAGGGGGCGGCGGCGTTCGAGCGGGCGCTGCGGGCGACGGCCGACGCGCCGCTGGCCGCCGACGACAGCCTGGCGCCGTTCGTCATCGGCATGCCCAACCTCGAGGGCGACCCGGCGGGCTCGTTCCCCGACGTGCGGGAGGGAGCCGAGGCGGCCGTGCAGTTGATCAATGAACGGTTGGGCGGGATCGGGGCCGACATCGAGGCCGGAGTGGGTGGCCGGCCCGTCGAGCTGGCCTACTGCGGTCACCTCGTCAACCAGAACGAGGCCCAGACCTGCGCCAACGAGGTCGCCGACGCCAACCCCAACGTCATCATCCCCGGCGTCAACTTCTTCACGCCGATGATGTACCCGCTGTTCACCGAGTACCCCATTCTCGAGATGCTCGCGCTCGGCGCCGCCAGCTCCGACCAGCCGGGCGTGTTCGCACCCGTCGGAAGCTGCGCCACCGCCTGGATCGGGAGTGCGCAGCTCGCCGCCGAGATCAAGGGCCACGACCGCCTCGCCGTCATCACGGGGCAGACCGCTGCCGAATGCTGGCAGGACTCCGGGGAGCGCTTCTACCAGTACTACGCCGACACCATCGACAACTTCGAGTTCCAGGGCTTCCAGTTCAACCCCGGCGAGGTCGCCGGCTACCCGGCCATCGTGCAGCAGGCGATCGAGTACCTCGACGGCGCCGAGAACCCGGCCGTGTACCTCCCCGTCCAGGCGGCGGACTGCGCGGCTTTCATCCAGGCGCTCAGAGGCGCGGCCGTGGACGCCCAGATCTACACCGCCTACGGGTGCGACGACGAAGCCGTACTCGGCTTGCCCGAGGCAGAAGGCGTCGCCATCGAGACACCCGGCTACATCGTGGATCAGCCCGAGCTGTACAGCGAATTCATCCAGTTCGAACTGGCCGAGCTCGCAGCAGCGATCGAAGCTCATGGACCGGAGACTCCGGTGTCGTCGCTGATGCGCCAGATGTTCTCGACCGTCATGTTCGCCTACCAGGTCGCCAATGACGTGGCCGCCGAGGGCGGCGATCTCGACGACCGCGCTGCGTTCCGGGAGGCCGTGGCAGCCGTCGACAACTACCACGTCGTGGGCTACCGGCCGATCTCGTGCGCCAACAACACCGCCGAGTACGAGTCGATCTGCAACCGCCGCACGTCCTACGCCCTGTGGGACGGCGAGAGCTACACGCCCGACCCGGACCTCCCCGACGGGTACATCGACACGACAGAACTGCTCGTCGCCGTCGAAGAAGCCAATCCCCGCCAGCAGTGAGCGCGACACGATGAACTGCCCCGACCATCCGCCGCGCCCCCAGTCGCCGACGGCGAAGGGGACACGATGAACGAACTGATCCTGGCGGCGCTGCTGGGCATCGGTGGAGGCGCCGTGTACGCCATGCTCGGCGCCGGCATTGTGACCGCCTACAAGGGCTCCGGCGTCATCAACTTCGCTCAGGGTGCCTTCGCCATGTACGCGGCGTTCGTCTATGACGAACTGCGCACCAAGGGGAGCTTCTCGCTGCCGTGGATCGACATCTTGCCGACCGAGAGCCTCAATCTGCCTGTCGACATCACCGTCAACGAGGGCGGCGGTACGAGCCAATGGGTGGCCGTCGCGATCGCCCTGGCCGTCGCCGCGATGATCGGGCTGCTGGCCCATCTGCTCGTGTTCCGCCCGTTGCGGGCGGCGCCGGCGCTGAGCAAGGTGATCGGGGCGGTCGGGCTGACGATCTACCTCCAAGCCGTCGCCCTCTTGAACTACGGCAGCGGATCGCGGGCGCCGGAGGGATTCGTACCCAAGGAGCCGATCAACAACTTCCTTGGTCTGGACGGAAGCATGCCGCGACTGAACCTGTACCTCGCAGGCTCAGCGGTGCTCATGGGCGTCGCCGTGTGGGCGCTGCTCAGGTTCAGTCGCTTCGGATTGGCGACCCGGGCGGCCGACGAGAACGAGAAGGGCGCGTCGCTGCTGGGATATTCACCGCAGCGGCTGGCCGGACTCAACTGGGTGCTCGCCGCGCTGCTGGCCGGCATCGTCGGCGTTCTCTTCGTCGGGAGCGGCTCGCTCAACACGACCGGCTACACGGTGCTCGTCGTCCCCGCCCTGGGTGCGGCGCTGCTGGGTGGATTGACGTCGATCCCCCTCGCCGTCGCCGGCGGTCTGGCACTTGGGATGTTCCAGGCAGGGATGGTCGAGCTGACGCAGCGCAGCTGGTGGCCTGGTGTCCTGCCTCCGGCCGGCGTGCGGGAGACGATCCCCCTCCTCGTGATCGGCGGCTATCTCTATCTGAAAGGAGCAGGACTTCCCGTGCGGGGCACCGTCACCGAGCGTCGCCTCCCGCGGGCGCCCGAGCCCAGGAACGTGCTCCTCGGCGCGCTGGTGCCAGTCGTCCTCGCCTTGGTGCTCTCGTGGGTGTTCACCACCGGATGGGAGGTGGCCCTCACCAGCAGCATCCTCGCCGCCCTGCTCATGCTGTCGTGGGTGGTCATCACCGGGTACCTCGGCCAGATCTCGCTGGTCCAGCTCAGCCTCGCCGGCGTGGCCGCGTACACCGCCGCCCGCCTGTCGGCCAACGTCGAGAAGGTCAGCGAGCTCGGCGCCTTCAGCGTCACCGGCCCGAACCTGCCCGACCCGCTCGCCGCCCTCCTCGGTGTTGCCGCCGCCGTTGGCCTCGGGGTGCTGATCGGACTGCCGGCGGTACGCATCCGCGGCGTCCAACTCGCGGTCGTGACCCTCGCCGCGTCGGCACCGATCGGTCTGCTGCTGTTGCGCAACGACGTCATCTTCGGCGCCGCCGTCGAGTCGGACTATCCGGTGCCGCGACCGGAGTGGTTCGGTGCGTACGTCGGCGCTGCTGATCCGGACACGGCACGCACCGACTATTGGCGGTTCACCGTCTTTGCCGTCATCGTCACGGCGGCCGTGGCGGTGGCAGTCGCCGGCCTCCGGCGAGGCCCCACCGGCCGCCGCTTCCTCGCCGTGCGGGCCAACGAGCGAGCGGCCGCCGCAGCGGGCATCAACGTGGCGCGCACGAAGCTGACCGGCTTCGCCATCGCCGCGGGCATCGCCGGTCTCGCCGGCGTGCTCCAGAGCTACCGGCTCGGCAGCATCCGCACGGACAGCTACGGCCTGTTCATCGGTCTGGCCCTCTTCGCCTTCGTGTACTTGGGCGGCATCACGAGCGTGTACGGCGCCGTCATCGGCGGTCTCCTGGTCAGCGGCGGACTGATCGCCCACACCATCGACACCCACGCCGACGGCGGCTTCGAGCAGTACGTCCCGATCGTCGGCGCCATCGGCTTGATCGTCACGGCGATCGTGCACCCCGAGGGCATCGCCCTGGCCAACGCGCAGATGGGCAAGAAACTCTGGAACAGGGCGCGAGGCGTGCAGGCGACCCGGCCCGCGGAGACGCAGTCGACGCTCGACTCCGCACCCGTGGGAGGCCGCTGATGACCGCGCTGCTCGAGACCCGTGACCTCAGGGTCACCTTCGGCGGCCTGCGAGCCAACGACGACGTCGGCATCGTCATCGAGCCCGGCTCGTTCGTCGGGCTGATCGGCCCCAACGGTGCCGGCAAGACGACCTTCATCGATGCCATCACCGGGTACGTCGAGTCCACTGGAGAAGTCATCTTCGACGGCGAGCGCATCAGTGGCCGAGCCCCTCATCAGCGAGCCAGCCGGGGACTCGTGCGGACGTTCCAGTCGCTCGAACTGTTCGAGGACCTCACCATCGAGGACAACCTCCTCGTGGCCGCGGAGAAGACGCGGTGGTACACGCCGCTGCTCGACATGGTGCATGTGCACCGTGCGTCGGCCGACGCACGCAGCGACGTGGACTGGGCGCTGGAGACGGTCGGGCTGCCCCATGTCCGCGACCGTCTGCCGACCGATCTCGCCCATGGGCAACGAAAGCTCATCGGCGTCGCCCGGGCACTGACTGCCCGGCCGAAGCTGTTGTTGTTGGACGAGCCAGCCGCCGGACTCGACACGACCGAGAGCGAGTTGCTCGGCGTCCACCTCCGCGGCCTGCTTGGCGAGGGCATCACCGTGTTCCTCATCGACCATGACATGGGCTTGGTGTTGGGCGTGTGCGACTACATCTACGTCCTCGACTTCGGGCGCATCATCGCCGAAGGCACGCCGACGGAGATCCGCAGGAACCCGACGGTCATCTCGGCCTACCTCGGCGAGACGGGCGGTGATGCCGGTGCCCTCGCGGCCGAGGTGGCCCAGACCGACAAGGCGACGTGATGAATGCCAACGGCACCCTCATCGACGTCAACGACCTGGCATCGGGCTACGCCGGAGTGCCGGTCATACGCGACATCACCGTCCACGTGGCACCCGGAGAAGTGGTCGCGCTGCTCGGTCCGAACGGCGCCGGCAAGACCACGACACTGCTCACCATCTCGGGCCTCGTCAAGGTGCTCGGCGGCTCGGTGAAGGTGCTCGACCAGCCGGTCACCTTCGGCGCACCACACAAGATGGCCCAGCGGGGCCTCGGGCACGTGCCGGAGGATCGATCGCTCTTCTTCGGCCTCACCGTGGCGGAGAACCTGAAGTTGGGCCTGCGCGGCACCCGCGCCGACCAGCGGGCGCGCTACGCCCGCGCCCTCGAGCTGCTGCCAGACCTGCGCGCCCTCACGGAACGGCGCGCCGGGCTGCTGTCGGGTGGCGAACAACAGATGCTCGCTCTGGCGCGCGCCTTGGTCTCGGACCCCAAGGTGCTGATGGTCGACGAGATGAGCCTGGGCCTGGCGCCGATCATCGTCGAACGCCTGCTGCCCATCGTGCGCGACGTCGCCGACCAGACCGGCATCGGCGTGCTCATCGTCGAGCAGCACATTCACATGGCACTCACTGTCGCCGACCGCGCCTACGTCATGAACCACGGTGAGATCGTCTTGCACGGCTCCGGCGCCGAACTCGCCGACCGGCGAGACCTCTTGGAGGCGAGCTACCTCGGCGACACCGTGCTGCCCGAAGAGGCCGATGCCACCGCGAGCTAGATCGCCGAGGCGCCGTCAACGAAGGAGTCAACGAGAATGACCAGAAGGATCGACATCGAGGTTCCCGTCTTGATCGTGGGCGGGGGTGGCGCCGGCCTCACCGCGTCGATCCTCCTGTCCAACCTCGGCGTCAGCTCGCTGCTCGTCACGCGCTACGCGGAGACGACGAGACTGCCGAGAGGTCACATCCTCAACCAGCGCACCATGGAGATCTTCACCGACATGGGCGTCGCCGCGGCGATCCAAGCCGTCGGCACACCCCCGGCGAACATGAGGGGAGTCGGCTGGTATTCAGGACTCGCCGGCGGGGGACCAGAGGACGGCCATGGCCGCCGTCTCGGGTTCATCGAGGCATGGGGCGGCGGCTACACCGACCCGGATTACGTCGCCGCCAGCCCGTGCGCCTCCGCCAACCTCTCGCTGCTGCGCAGCGAGCCGATCCTGAGGGCGCACGCGGAGCAGCTCCCCGAGGCGACCATCCGGTTCCACCACGAGCTGATCGACCTCGAGCAGGACGCTGAAGGTGTGACCTCGACCGTGTTGAACCGCGACACCCACGAGACCTACACCGTGCGCTCCGCCTACGTGCTCGGCGCTGACGCAGGACGAACAGTGGGCGAGCTCGCCGGCATCAGCATGGGTAGCGTCCAGAAGTTCCGGAAGCTGGTCAGCCTCTATCTCGCCGTCGATCTCTCGCACTACCTTCGGGAAGCCGACGACGCGATCCTCATCTGGGTCTTCAACCCTGAGTACCCAGAGCACCTGGACTATGGCGCCGTTCTCGTTCCACAGGGTCCGGGCCGATGGGGCCGTGACTCAGAGGAGTGGCTGCTCGCGGTGTCTCGCCCCGATGTCGACGCCTCGCAGCCCGACAAGATGGTGCAGTGGGGCCGTGAGGCACTGGGGATCCCGGAGTTCGATCCGAAGGTTCTCGGCGTCAGCGAATGGCATCTGGAGACCGTCCTTGCCGACGACTTCCGCGCCGACCGCGTGTTCCTGCTCGGCGACGCCGCGCACCGCGTCCCACCCTCCGGCGGACTGGGCCTCAACAGCGCCGTTCAGGACGCCTACAACCTCTGCTGGAAGATCGCCGCAGTCCTCGCCGGCAGAGCCGGTGACGGCCTCCTCGACACGTACACCGCCGAGCGTCGACCGGTCAACCAGCGCAACATCCATGCGGCGACTCACGGTGCCGTCAGCCAGGTCGAGACCGCCGACGCACTCGGAGTCTCACCCGAAAGCAGCGTCGAAGAGAACTGGGCTGCGCTGCGCATGTTCTGGGAGGACGTTCCCGGCGCGGCCGAGCGACGGCACGAGTTCAACCAGTGGCTGGGCGACCGCACCGTCGAGTACCACCAGCACAACATCGACTTCGGGTACACCTACGAATCCGCCGCGATCGTCGGTGACGACTCGCTCGCCCCCGTCCCGCTGGATGAGGTGCGGCTCTACCAACCGAGCAGCAGGCCGGGACACCCACTGCCCCACGCCTGGGTCGAACGCTCGGGCGAGCGGCTGGCGCTGCGATCCTTGGTGCACGGCGGCCACTTCGCCCTCATCGCCGGCGAAGACGGCCAGGCATGGGTGGCGGCCGGCACGAAGATCGCCGAGCAATATGGCATCCCGCTGCGAACGGCCCGGGTCGGGCTCGGAGATGTCGACCTCGTCGACGTGCGTTTGGCGTGGCGGAAAATCCGCGAGATCTCACCGGAAGGAGCAGTGCTGGTCCGCCCCGACGGGTACATCGGCTTCCGCGCGGTCGCCGCAGTCGACGACCCCTTGGCGGTCCTCTCGTCCGCCTTCAGCCAGATCCTCGACCTGAGCATCGCGTAGGCGGACCCGTGCGCATCGGAAACCTCGCTGGCAGGCTCACCCTGTTCACGGACGCAGGAGCCGTCGACGTCGCGACGGCGAGCGGCGGACGATTCGACGCCGACCCGCAAGCGGTCTACGAACGATGGGACCACTTCCGTGAATGGGCGGCGCAGGCGAACATCTCTGCCGACACGGTCCCGTTCGAGATGAGGGAGCTCGGCGCTCCCAGCCCCCGGCCCGCTCAGGTCTTCGGGATCGGCGCCAACTACGAGGCGCACAGCGCCGAGGCCAAGCTCGAACTCCCCGAGTTCCCGGTCGTCTTCACGAAGTTCCCCACCTCGATGACCGGACCCGTCGGCGACGTCGTGCTCACCGGACCGACCGTGGACTGGGAGGCCGAGCTTGTCGTCGTGCTCGGCAAGCGGGCCCGCCACGTCCCGGCCGCACAGGCCTGGGACCACGTGGCCGGCCTGACCGCCGGGCAGGACCTCACCGACCGCACTGAGCAGATGAAGAACCAGTGGCCACAGTGGAGCTTGGGCAAGTCGTTCCCAGGCTTTGGTCCGACCGGCCCTTGGTTGGTCACCGTCGACGAGCTCGCCGACCGAGACGACCTGGAGGTCGGCTGCACCGTCAACGGCCAGCAGATGCAGAAGGGCCGCACCTCGAGCCTTGTGTTCTCGGTGCCCGCCCTGATCGCTGAACTGTCCGCGAAGCTCCCGCTCCTCCCCGGAGACGTCATCTTCACCGGCACCCCCGCCGGGGTCGGAGCGGCCCGCAAGCCACCTGTCTACCTCACAGTCGGTGACGAGCTCGTCACCACCGTCGAGGGCATCGGCGAGCTTCGGCAGCGATTCGTTTCGACCTGAAGCCCGAACGACGTGAGCAGCCGGCACGTTGTTCTGACGAGCCGGTTGGACACCCGATCGGCCGAGTATCAGACCAACCTCGCGGCGATGACGGCCCTGTGGACCGCCGTGCAGGCCGAGATGGCGGCCGTGCCGGCGGTCGGGGGCCAGCGCTACATCGACCGGCACCGATCCCGCGGCAAGCTGCTCGTCCGCGAGCGGATCGAGGCGCTCGTCGATCGGCACACACCGTTCTTGGAGCTGAGCCCGCTGGCCGGGTGGGGATCAGCGGATCCCGTCGGGGCCGGGATCGTCACGGGGATCGGCATCGTCGAGGGCGCGGAGGTGGCGGTGAGCGCCTCCGACATGACCGTACGGGGCGGCTCGTCCAGCCCGACCACCGTCAAGAAGGTGGCCCGACTCCATGAGATCGTCGAGCGCAACCGCCTGCCGCTGATCATGTTGAACGAGTCCGCTGGCGCCGACCTCCCTCAGCAGGCTGACATCTTCATTCCGGGAGGTGAGCAGTTCCGGAACCTCACCCGACTCTCCCGCACGGGAATCCCGAGCATCACTCTGGGCTTCGGACCGGCCACTGCGGGAGGCGCCTACCTTCCCGGGATGAGCGACTACGTCGTCATGGTCCAGAAGCGGTCGACCGCCTACCTCGGCGGTCCCCCGCTCGTGAAGATGGCCATCGACGAGGAGGTCGACGAGGAGACGTTGGGTGGCGCGGAAATGCACTCACGCGTCAGCGGCCTCTCCGATCAGCTTGCAGCCGACGATCTCGACGCAGTGCGCATCGGACGGGACATCGTCCGCCACCTCCGCTGGACCAAGCGCGGACCGGGTGCCTCCGAGCCCGCCGACGACGCCCTCTACGACCCAGCCGACCTGCTCGGGTGCGCATCTGCCGATGTGCGAATCCCCTTCGAGGTGAGGGAGATCCTCGCACGGGTCCTCGACGGCAGTCGCTGCGAGGAGTTCAAGCCGCTCTATGGCGACAAGCTGGTGTGTGGATGGGGGTCGATCTGCGGCTTCCCCGTCGGCGTGCTGGCGAACAACGGCATCCTCTTCTCAGAAGAGGCGGCCAAGGGGGCGCAGTTCATCCAGCTCTGCAACCGGGCCGACACCCCGCTCGTCTTCCTGCAGAACATCACAGGGTTCATGGTCGGCACGCAGGCGGAGCGAGGCGGGATCATCAAGAACGGGGCGAAGCTCATCAATGCCGTCTCCAACTCGGCGGTCCCGCATCTGGTGCTGATGGTGGGCGCAAGCTACGGCGCAGGCAACTACGGCATGTCGGGCCGGGCCTACGACCCGCGCTTCATCTTCACGTGGCCGAATCACCGCCTCGCCGTGATGGGCCCCCGGCAACTCGCAGGCGTCATGGACATCGTCGCCAGGAACGCCGCCGCCGGACGCGGCGTCGCGGTCGACGAGGACGCGCTGGAGGCGCGGACGCTCGCCCTCGAGCAGCAGATCGACAAGGAATCGACCGCCCTCTACGCAACCGGACGCGTCTGGGACGACGGGATCATCGATCCGCGGGACACGCGCACGGTGCTGGGCATCGCCCTCTCCGTCGTCCACGGAGCCGACGTCCGCGGCACACGCGAGTACGGGGTGTGGAGGCACTGATGCTGAGCCGGATGCTCATCGCCAACCGAGGCGAGATCGCCATCCGGATCGCCCGCACAGCGCGCCGCCTCGGCGTCGAGACCGTCGGCGTCTACTCCGAGCCCGACGTCGCCGCGCTCCATGTTGACGCCGTCGACATCGCCGTCGCCCTCGGAGGGACGACCGCGAGCGAGTCGTACCTGCACCGCGAGGCCGTCCTCCAGGCTGCGCTGGCGACCGGATGCGACGCCGTGCACCCTGGCTACGGCTTCCTCTCCGAGAGCGCGACCTTCGCCAGAGCGGTGATCGACGCCGGCCTGATCTGGGTCGGCCCCACCCCAGACCAGATCGCCCTGTTGGGCAACAAGGTCAAGGCCAAGCATGCCGCGGTCGCGGCGGGAGTGCCCACCGCACCGATGCGCGAGGTCCGACGCGGCAACGTTCCCACAGACCTCGAGCTGCCCGTGCTGGTGAAGGCTGCCGCCGGAGGCGGTGGACGGGGGATGCGCATCGTGCGCGAGCATCATCAGCTCCCGGCCTCGATCGAGGCTGCGGCGCGCGAAGCCGAGGCGGCCTTCGACGACGCCACGGTGTTCATCGAGCCGTTCATCGAACGGGGCCGTCACATCGAGATCCAGATCGTCGGCGACGCCTACGGCCGGGTGGTGCACCTGGGCGAGCGCGAGTGCTCGATCCAGCGACGCAACCAGAAGGTCGTCGAGGAGGCACCTTCGGCGTTCCTCGACTCCGAGACAAGGTCTGCGCTGTGCGACGGCGCACTCGCCCTCGCCTCCCACGTTGGCTACCAGAGTGCCGGGACTGTCGAGTTCCTGGTGGCCGACGACGGGGTCGTCAACTTCCTCGAGGTCAACACCAGGCTCCAGGTCGAGCATCCAGTCACGGAAGCCGTCACGGGCCTGGATCTCGTCGAGCTCCAGCTGCGGGTGGCGGCGGGGGAGCCGTTGCCGATCGATCAGACCGACGTGACGATCCGCGGGCACGCCATCGAGGTGCGCCTGGTCGCGGAGAGCCCAGCAGAAGGCTGGCTGCCTGGCACCGGGATCGTCACTGCGTTCGTTGTCGACGAAACCGTTCGCACCGATGCCGGCGTTGGAGTCGGCAGCGTCGTCAGCTCCCACTACGACTCCCTCCTGGCCAAGGTCATCGCGCATGCGCCGACGCGTCTCGAGGCAGCACGACGGCTGGCGCGAGCGCTGCGATCGGCACGCATCGACGGGTGCCAAACCAACGCCGACGCACTCGCCGCCATCCTCGCCGACCCCGACTTCCTGTCCGCGGCCACGCCGACCACCTACCTGGCAGAGCATCCCCGGGTTGCCGAGGCGATCGGGCCGACGGGAGATGACCGACTGTGCCTGGTGGTCGCCGCCTCGCTGGCGCTCGAGCAGAGGGATCGCGAAGCGGACAGCCACTGGGGCTTCGCGCCTTCGGGGTGGCGGAACGTGCCGACATGTGGCCAACGCCAGACCTGGCTCGACGAGACGACCGGCGAGGAGATCCACCTGGAGCTGCATGCCCGCGCGCCGGACGTCGTCGTCGTCGACGTTGGACGGTGGCCCGTACCCGGCACGGACGGCGCGCTGTCTCGCGACGAACGTCGATCGATGACGGTCCGGCGATGGGGCTCCGACGCGCTGACCGCGGTCGAGATCGACGGAGTGCGCCGTCGCGTGGGCGTCGAGATGAACGGCGAACGGGCTTCGACGTCGAGCATCGTCGGTCGGGCCGCCTTCCGGCTGGTCTCACCGTTTCCCCTCCGCGAACGCGGCCCGGGCCGTGGGCGAAGCGACCGCGCCGTTGCCAGGCATGGTCGTCGCTGTCCATGTGGTCCCAGGAGATGACGTCGTCGAAGGTCAGCTCCTCATCGTCATCGAGGCGATGAAGATGGAGCACCGGGTGGCGGCCACCTCGGACGGCACCGTCTCGGAGGTCTTCGTCCACGTGGGCGACCGGATCGACGCCGGCGACGTCCTCGTAGGAATGGCTGACAGGCAGCGGTGAGCGTGGTCAGCGAGGTGGAGAGTTCGTGACGGGCCTCAGCAACTTGCGCAACTCGTGCTTGGCAACCTTCTCCAATGTGGCACGAGGCAACTCCTCCAGGATCCTGACCTCGCGGGGAATCTTGAAGTCCGCCAGTTCCCGACGGCATGCCGCAAGGACGGCGTCGGCGAGCGTGCTGCCCCCGGCCCAATCGGGCAGGGCCACCACAAAGGCGACCGGGACCTCGTCCAGCATGGCGTCGGGAGCTCCGACAACCGCCGCCTCCGCGACGCCGGCGACGCTCAGGATGACCCGCTCGATCTCGGACGCGGCGACGTTCTCGCCGCCCACTCGGAGCATGTCCTTGCTGCGGTCGGCGTAGCTGATCGAGCCGTCCTCGTACACGGTCACCCGGTCGCCGGTGATCAACCAGCCCTGCTCGTCGAAGGCGGCTCTGGTGGCTGCCTCGTCATGCAGATAGCCGGAGAAGAGCGAGATCCCGCAGACGCCTCGCACCCGGAGATCCCCGGTCTCACCGATGCCGACGGGGCTGCCGTCCGAGCCGAGCACGGCGATCTCGTACTGGGATGCGGCGCGACCGATCGTCCCGGGCCGACTCGGTAGCAGCAGGTCGCCGACGATCGGGGCGGCGACGGTTTCGGTCATCCCGTACCAGCCGAACGTCGGGACGTTGAAGAGCTTCTCCAGCGGATGCCCGGAAATGGCTGCTCCCCAGCGTGTGAAGGTGTGCCGTTCGGGGACGTCGCGGGTGCCCAGGGCCCGCAGCGCAAAGTTGATCTGGGAGGCGAACGTGCAGCCGTGCTTCTGCGCCACATCCCAGAAGCGCGACGCGGAGAACCGTGGCTGAAGCACGGCGGTCCCGCCTGCCCACAGCGTGGGCAGGATCGAGTAGGACTGCGCGTTGGTGTGGAACAACGGCAGGTACACCTGCGTGACGTCGCCGGGCCCGAGCCCCGAGTGGGCGCCATTGACCTTGGCTGCCCACATGGTGTTGGCGTTGCTCCACGTGGCCGCTTTCGGGCGGCCTGTCGTCCCCGAGGTGTAGAGCACCAGGACCGGATCGAGGGTGCCAACCCGATGCGCCGGTCCCGGCTCGCCGTCCAGCAGGGTGGCGAAGCGGTCGGAGCGGGCGGGGCGGTCGCTGGCCGCCACCGCTTCGCCGGCGTTGTGGTCGGTGACGAACACCGCCCTGGCGTCGGGGATGGCGTTGGTCGCGCGCCGAGCCAGGCTGGGTTGAGTGACGACGACCGAAGCGCCCGAGTGGCTGCCGAAGTAGCTGATCTCGTCCTGTGAGGATCGGGTGTTCGTGCAGACGGCGACCGCCCCGATCCAGGCACACGCGAACCAGGTGAGAACGAACTCTGGGCAGTTGTCGAGGTGGAGCAGCACCAGGTCGCCGGCGCCGACGCCGCGGCGGCGCAGCCCTCCACCGATCGCCGCGACGTCGTGGGTGAACTCGGCATATGTCCAAGTGCGCCCGACACCGGTGAACGGCTCCCAGACAAGCAACGGATGCGCCGATCGATTCGCTGCTCGTACCTCCAGCAGCCAAGCGATCGTGCGGCCGGAGCCCATCGTCGTCAACGGAGCGCGCGGACCTGGCGGCGTCGGCTGCACAGCGGTGCTCACCTCGGCGCGCTCTCAGCCGAGCTCGTCGAGCTGGATGACGTCGATCTGGAGGTGGTCGATCAGACATCCCCGAGCGGTCACCGGCCGGTGACGATCGATGTCACGCGTTCAGTACCGCTTCGATCTCGAGCGTGATGTCGATCTTGTCACCAATCACGACGCCGCCGGCCTCGAGCACCATGTTGAAGTCGACCCCGAAATCGCTGCGCTTGAGCTGACCGATCGCCTCGAATCCGGCACGGGTCCCTCCCCACGGATCCTGGCCGAAGCCCCCCAGTTGAAGACGCAGCGAGATCGGCTTGGTGATCGTTTTCAGCGTGAGTTCGCCGTCGAGGATGTAGTCCTCGCCATCGCGGCGAACGCTGGTCGACCGAAAGCTCATCGTCTTGTGCTGGTCGACCTCGAAGAAGTCGGCGGATCGGATGTGGTTGTCCCGGTCGGGGTTGCCGGTGTCGATCGAGCTGAGATCGATCGTCGCGGTCACGCTCGAATCGGCCGGCGACTCGCCAGTGACGATGTCACCGCTGAAGCTGGTGAACTTGCCGCGCACCTTGGACACCATGAGGTGGCGGACCGAGAACCCGATCTCAGAATGCACCGGGTCGATCGTCCAGCTACCGGCGACGTAGCCAGGAATCGTTTGCTCGGAAGTAGCACTCATGGCACCCTCCTGACGAGTGCTTGGTCGATGGCGATCGAGATGTCGAGGCGCCTCACGTCCCCACCTTCGCTCGCGCTCTGACTGCTCGCTAGCGTCAAATGATGTAATTCGGGGCTTGCCTCACGGCGCTCAGGCGGTTTGGATCGATCCGTCGCCGCCGCGGTTGACCTGGTGGCCGGTGAGCTCACCCGAGAGGACAGCGCTCACGACGTCGGAGTCGTGGGTCGTCCCGAAGCATCGCCGGCCGTCGGGCGTCTGGACCGCGACGAACGCAGCGGCGGCATCGTCGCCGTCGTAGGTGGCGGTCGCCGCCTCGACGTGGGCCCTTCCGGACCAGTCGCTCGGAGCGTCGGGGCGGGCGTGGTGCTCGACATCGTCATTGACGTCGACGCGGCGAAACGTGGCTGGTGGGTTCGACGTGTAGATGCCGATCGCATGCTTCGTCGCCATGCCGCCGTTGGCGTGCACGAATCCGGCGCCGCCGGAGCGCACGAGCGGGACCATCGCGGCGATCGCCTGCCCGGACGAGTTCGCGACGGGAGCCCCGGCGAACCCGAGACCTCCGGTCACCGTGAGCGGCCGACCGTCGTCGAGCCCGAGCTCGTCGACCGCGAGTTGCACCATGGCTGGGAAGCAGGCGTACAGGTCGAAGTGCGCGATCTCGTCCGGCGACAGTCCGCTCAGCTGGAAGGCGGTATGGCCGGCGGTCGCCAGTGCCGGGAGTCGATGGAGGCGGTTCCGGTTGACGACCCTCCACGTTTCGTGGGCAGCCGTGGTCACCTGTGGGAACACCAGGCGATCGAGCGGTACGCCCGCAGCACGGGCGGCCCCGACACTGCACAGGAGCACAGCGGATGACATGTCCACGGTGTTCTTGGCGACCATCGCCTTCGTGTACGGAAACGCGATCATGCGGTTCGATGGCGACGCTTCGCGAATCTCGGAGGGCGTGTGCGTCCCGCGATCCCAGGCAGAGCGGTTGTTCGCGGCCACGTTGCTGAAAACCGCCCACAGGCGCGCGATCCGGTCGCGGTTCGCAGCGACGCTCTCATGGCGGTCGTGACGTCGACTGTCACCGAACAGCGCGTACGCAGTGGCGGGCTGCCCGATCACACTCGCCTCGCTGATCATCTCGTCGGGGAGGCCGGGCAACATCTCCGGTAGGCCAACTCCGCCGTCGGCGATCCATGTCGGATCCTGCCCGACCCGCTTCAGACGCCGGGCTGTCCAGCGTGCCTCGCCTCCGACAACGAGCGCGACGTCGAGGCCTCCTGACTGGATTCGCTCGGCGGCGACGCCCACGAGCTCCTGAGGTGCGCTGCCGGAGATGGACGTCAACGCGGTGGCGGCACTGTTGGCGCCGATGGCGTTGGCGAGGAGTCGGCCGGGATCGCGGTATCGCCACCATCCTCCAACCACACCGATCCACTCGACCTTGCGGAGCAGTGACACAGCGCCGGCGTCACGTGCTGCGCCGCGGGCAGCGTCGATCATCAGCTCGATCGGGCCGGATCGGTCGGCGAGATCCTTCCCGTCGTCTGGTCGCTGCACAACTTGTGCCGCCCCGGCGATCGCGACATGATGCGCGCTGCTCACGCCGTTCAATCGAGCGGCTCGTCGAGGCCGACGGTGGCGAGGAGCTGCCAGTCGACGTCGATGTGGTTGGCGAGGACGATGAGGTCGCCGAAGCGTCCGTCTTGGTCTTGAACGTGGTTCTCGAGGAGGGCCTCAACTCGGAAGCCGAGCCGTTTGAAGACGGCGATCGTCGACTCCTGCTCGGCGACCACTTCGACGACAACCTTGGTGAGTCCAGTGTTGACGGCGACGGTGAGCGCGTGACGGACCAGCCGCTGGCCGATCCCTTGTCCTCGGAACGCGGGGTCGACGACGAGTCGCAGCTCGCCGACATGCCGCGACCAACCCACGCCGGGGAACAGGGCAACGTACCCGACGACGCGCTCGTCGAGCAGCGCGACGCACCGGGTCGCTCGGTCGCCATCAGCCCAGCCGCGGATGGTCTCGCGCCCGATGACCGGTTCCTTCACAAAGGTTCGGTCGCGTTCCGGGACATGCTGCAAGAAGGCCCAGACACCGTCGACGTCCGCGCCGGCCAGCTCTGAGATCAGCAGCTCAGAGGGCATCGCTACACACGATCACTGCGTCGCTCGATCCAGTCGAGCATGCCGGGGATCGACACGCTGTGCGCCTTTCCGCCGACGATCAGCCCGACGTGCCCGGTGGGGAACTGGAGGTCGTCGACGTCGGGGACGAGGCGGAGCACGGGCCGGTTCGACTCGATGGGCACGAGGTGGTCGCCGGTGCCCACGGAATTCATGACGGGGCAGGAGATCGAGCCGATGTCGAGCTCACCGCGTGCGGTGACCAGTCGGTTCTCCGCCAGTCGGTTCTCGCGGACGAGCCACTCCGCGGTCTGCCGGAAACAGGCGCCGGGAAACGGGATGTGGTCGGACGCCCAACCATGCAGGGCTTGATGGGCCGCGATGTAGTCACTGCTCTCGAGGTTCTCGAGGAGCGAGGCGTACAGTGTTGCGTAGCCGGTGACCCGAGCGGACATGATTCCGCGCTGGACCGTCTCAGCAGGTACGTTCCCCGTCTCGTCGAGCAAGTCCTCGACTTCGATCCGTCCCGTTCGAAGCAACCTCGTGGTTCCGCCAACCTCGCCGAAGTCGATCGGTGTTGCCATCAGCGACAGAGTGCGCAGCGGGATCTCGGGGTGACCGGCGGCGAAGATCAACGACAGCACACCACCGAAGCAGTAGCCGAAGACGTGGATGTCGTCGACGCCGCTCGTGCGCATCGCCACCGCACACGCGTACGGGATGTACTCGTCGCAGTAGGTCTCGAACGTGTTGTGGGCGTCCCCTGCGTCCGGGGTACCCCAGTCGAGCATGTAGACGTCGAAGCCACGCGTGGTGAGGGCCTCGACGAAGCTGTTGGTCGGGCGGAGATCGAGCACGTACGGTTTGGACACCAAGCTCATGACCAGCAGGATCGGTGGGGCGATGGTGCGACGATCGCTGTGGTAGCGGTTCAGCTGAACCTTGTCGCGCCGCCACACCACATCCTTCGGCGAGCACCCGACGTCGGGCGTCCCGATCCCGGCGAGATGCTTCAGGCCGTTTCGTGTTCGCAGGGCACTGCGCTCGAAGTCGTGCCGCATCCTCTCGAGCAGCGCGGCTGGACGCTCGACCGTCGCCACGTCACGGACCGTCCGCCGCTGCCACCCGCTTCCTGGGGGGGTTCGGCCGTCCCTCGGACTTCGACGCCGACTGCCGCTCCGACAGCGACGCCAGATGGTCGGCATTCTCCCTGTCGACCAGTTGGTTGCGGAGGTCGCGGACCTCGCGCTCTACGCGCGAGATGTGCTCGAGCAGTCGGTTGACATCACTCCCGGCGGGCAGGTTCCACAGATGGAGAACTCGACGAGAGCTTGCTTCGAGCCGCTGCGCGAGTTTGCTGCGGGCGCGATGTCCGAGGGCAATGACGGTGCCGACATCATCGCTCTTCGCCAACTCGTTGATCGTCGGGCTCAACCGTCTGTCGAGGACGTCGAACAGCTGCTTCCACAGCGGAGATGATTGCTGAGCCACGATGTCTCTCCAGTCGAAAACAGATTCTCTTGGTGGCAATCTCCGCTCGCTAGCGTCAGATGACGTAGCCAGGGAGGCTCCAGCTCGAGCTCACGTCGAAAAGACCGCGGCGAGGAGCGCTTCGGGCGCCTCGAACGGGACGAGGTGACCGACGGCGGGCAGCTCGACGTACTCGGCGTCGGGGATCAGCTGGGCGAGTCGCATCCCGTTGCCGACCGGGCTGAGCGGGTCCTCTGCGCCGTGGAGGACGATGGTCGGTACGGCGATCTGGGTGAGCCGGCCGGCGCCGGACCAGCTCGTGATGGCCCGCAACTGGGCGATGACGCCGGCGCGAGGGGTCGGGCGCTCGACGCTCCGATCGACGAGCTCGCGCATCCAGTCGGGCCGTCGAGCCGTGTAGCCCGGGCCGACCACGGCGCTCCAGGAGCGCTCGAAGTACTCACGGAGCGGCTCATCTGGACGAGGTGGCGACATCGACGCCGCCACGACGGATCTCGCCGGCAGGAACCCGACCGGTGCGGGAGGCCGCGTGCCGCAGAGCACCAACCGCGCGACCAGCTCGGGGTGGCGCATCGCCGTCTCCTGGGCGATCATGCCGCCCATCGACAAGCCGACGACGGTCGCGGAGCGAGCGCCGATCGCTCGCAGCACCCCGGCGACGTCATTGGCCAGCTGCGCAATCGTGAACGGGGCCGGCGCGGTGCGCGAGTAGCCGGAGCCGCGGTTGTCGATCCGGACGACATCGCAGCGATCCTCGAGCTGCTTGACGAGGTCGGCGGGCCACAGCAGACCCGACGCGGTCCATCCGTTGACGAGAACGACCAGCGGTCGATCGTGGCCATCCACGCAGTCGGGCCCGTGCCAGAACACCACCGGCGCGTCGGATCCACCGACGCGGCGCTCGGGCGCCAGCCGGTGGCGTTGCCACCGCTCGCGGCGTTCTCGTCGCTGTTGCTCCGTTCGGAGGCCAGTGGCCATCGTCACCGCGCGCTGGTACCAGCGGTGCTGGTCCCGGAGCAGCGCTTCGTAACGGATGCCGGCCCGTAGCGCCCCGGCCCCGACCTCCGTCTGCGAGAGCGACTCCGCGAGGTCGGCGAAGCCACAGGTCACTGTGCCTCCCACGCCGCTTCGCCCGATTGGACGAGGGCGCGGCGCAGGACCTTGCCGGCCGGGTTCCGGGGGATCTCCTCGAGGAACTCCACCCGCCTGGGCACCTTGTGGCGGGCGAGATGCTCTCTCACGTGGGCGCGCACGTCGTCGACGGTCATCGTCGCCTCGTCACGCACGACGACGAACGCGGCCAGTGCTTGACCGAACTCGGAGTCAGCTACGCCGACCACCGAAACGTCGGTGACGGCGGGGTGGTGGCTGAGCAGTTCCTCCACCTCGCCGGGGAAGACGTTCTCACCGCCCGAGACGATCATGTCGTCCTCGCGGCCCTCGACGAACAGCAGCCCCTGCTCGAAGTAGCCGTGATCACCCGACGAGAGCAGGCCGTGCCGCATCTCCTTGCTGCCGCCAGTCGTGTAGCCGTCGAAGCGCATCGATCCACCAACGAACACACGGCCAACTGTGCCGTCGGGAACTCGCTCCCCGTGATCATCAAGGATCTCGACGTGCACTCCGAACCCGCGACGTCCGGCAGTCGCCGGAGCGTTGCGCAGGTCGCGTGGGGTCGCGATCGTCGCCAGCGCTACTTCAGTCGATCCGTACACGTTGTACAGCACCGGGCCGAAGCGATCGAGCACCTGGGTGGAGAGCCTGCTTCCGAGCGCCGCTCCACTCGACGCAATCACCCGCAAGTTCGGGGTGGGTGCGGACACGAGCACGTCGGGAGCCAGACCGAGAAGGCGCGACAGCATCACCGGCACGACGATGACCACGTCGGCGTGGTGCTCCGAAATCGAACGCAGGGTGGCCGCCGCGTCGAACCGACGTGCGAGCACGTTGGTCGCGCATCGTCCGAGACCAAGAAGCAGGTTGATGAGCCCCCAACCGTGGAACATCGGAGCGGCAATGATCTGCGTGTCGCCAAGTCTGTACGGGATCCGCGCGAGCAGCGCCGCCACGCCCTCGATCGCCGCAGGGTGGTTGCGCCGCGCCGCGCCCTTGGGTCGCCCGGTCGTGCCCGACGTCAGGATGACCATACGGCCCTGCCGACATCGAGGCGTCGCTGACCCGTTGGTGAGCGTGAGCTTCTGCATGCGGCGTTCGTCAAAGGTGTCGACATCGCACGTGGCGACGATGCCGGTGAACTCGTCGTCGTGAATCAGGTAGCCGATGCCCTCGCTGCGGACCACGTCCGCGAGCTGTGGGCCGGCGAAGCCCGTGTTCAGGAGAACGACGTCGGCACCAGTTGCCGAGATGGCGACGAGCCATTCCACGAAGCCGAGATGGTTGCGGCACAGCAAGCCCACGGTGGAGCCGGGGCCGATCCCTCGAGCAGCGAGTCCGGCGGCGACGTGCCGGGCGTCGCGCCAGAGTTCACCGTACGTCGTGACACCGTCGTCGTCGACGACCGCAACGCGGGTGGGATACCGCTTCGCCGCAGCGGCGACGCTACCCATCGGTGTCGCCCCCCACGGCGCCATCGCGATCATCGCCCTCGGCAGCCGGTCCGGACGCTCAAACGGCGAGACATTCGTGCCGGCCAGGATCGCCCCAGCGGTCAGCCGGCGAAGCAACGACATCGAGGTGTCAACGTGTCCCGACTCGTCCGGCAGTGACGATTCGAACTGTCATGCCAGCCAGTCTCTCCGTCACCAAAGTCGGCTCGCTAGCGTCACATGCCGTATGCCATGAGGCACTCCATCGCTCCTTCTTCGACCGGCGGCGCGTCCCGCGAAGCAGGCCCGGGGCCGCGAGGAGTGGGCCTCGCGGTGTCTCCGCTTGTCCGCCACACGCTCGCCAGAGCGGGCCGCCGTGACTTACATCATTTGACGCTAGCGAGCAGTTCGACCGCGCCGCGATGGTGGTGGCTGTGCAGGGCCGGCGTGACCAGTGTCGACGTCGTCGATGACTTCGACGCCGCCCGCCGAACGGTCCTCAACCCTGGTCGGTTCAACGTTGGTTCCCTGACGGTTCGGGGTCACGACGTGCGCATCGATCGACTGCGAGCGCTGATGCTCGGGCCGCCCGGATCGGGGAAAGGGACGCAAGGGGCACGACTGGCGGAGCGCTACGGCGTACCGCACCTCTCGAGCGGCGAACTCCTTCGCGCGCATGTCCGCGACGGGACCGTGCTCGGTCTGGCCGCGAGCGAAGCGATGAGCCGCGGTGACCTCGTCGCAGACGACATCGTGATCAGGATCGTGCGCGCGGAGGTTCTCGGACCGAACGCCACCGGGGGGTTCGTGCTCGACGGGTACCCGAGGACGGTCCGTCAGGCGATCGCCGCGCACGACGTGGCGTCTCGTCACGGCGTCACGCTGCAGGCGGTCATCCTGCTCGACGTGCCACACGAACAGTTGCTCGACCGGTTGATCGCCCGCGGCGAGGCGTCGACGCGCGTCGACGACGCCATCGATACCATCCGCCACCGGATCGACGTCTACACGAGCGAGACGCTCCCGCTCGTCGACTACTACACCGGACGCGACATCCTCGTGCGCATCGACGCGACGGGCACGATCGATGACGTCACGGCGTCGATCCGCTCGGCTCTCGACGTCGCCTTCAACGGCTGATGAGCCACAGCACCGACCTCGTCGACCATCCGCGGCCGCCCCAGCTACACGCACCGCGCTCGCTCAGATCCGAAGAGCCCGTTTGGTGCGTGATGCTGTTGACGTGACTGCGCTCAGGTGAAGTTGCGACCGCCGTCGACGAGAATCGTCTGGCCGTTGATGTACGCGCTGTCGTCGGACAGGAGGAACGCAACCACGCCGGCGATGTCCTCCGGGACTGCAAGTCGAGGCGACTGCACCTGCGCGAGGACCTCGGCGCGGTACCCCTCGGTGAGGTGCTCGAGTGCCGCTCGGGTGAGCGTCACCCCTGGGGCGACCGAGTTGCATCGCACGCCGCGCTTGCCACCCAAACTGGCGGTGTGTCGAGTCAGCCCGTACAACCCCGCCTTGGCAGCTTGGTACGCGACCCTCTGAGCTCCACCCATCCAAAGGACGCTCGACATCGTGTTGACGATCGCACCATGGCCCTGCTCGATCATGATGGGAAGTGAATGCCTGATTCCGTACATGTATCCGGTGAGCGTGACATCGATGGTGTGCCGCCATACGTCGAGCGGGACAGAGATGACGTCGCTGTCCCGCCCCACCGTGTTGGCTGAGAGATCGGCGGCCACATTGAACAGGCCGTCTGGCCCGCCGAACTCGTTGATCGTGAAGTCGACGAGCTCCGCGTACGACGCCTCGTCGGTGATGTCGAAGGGTCGAGAAGCGGCGCTGCCGCCGAAGCCGCGAATCACGTCGACCACGGACTGAGCTGCACTCTTGTCCAGATCGGCGACCACAACCGCCATGCCCTCCTCCGCGAGACGGACCGCTGTTGCGCCGCCGATGTTGCCGGGTGCCGCACCGGCAACGATCGCAACCCTGTCCCTGAGTCCTTTCATTGCGCATCTCCCGTATGTCTGGCGTCGACAGTGCCTGTTCGCAGGAAGCACCGATTCTCTTGCCGGCTCTCGGCGGCTCGCTAGCGTCATTCGGCGTACTGCACCGCCCACGCTCTTGTGGAAGGCCAGTGGCCCTACGCCTGTGGCCATCCGAGCGCGTCGAAGACGGCGACGGGGTCGAGGTAGTCGCGCCAGTGGGTGACCTGGCGGTCAGCGATGGTGAGTACGGAGATGTACCGGTTGGTGTACGAGGCGCCCGTCGAAACGACCCTGACTTCGGAGGCGTACTCGAGCACGACGACGACGGTCTTGGTGTCGTGGTGGACCGCGAGGTCATGGCATCGGTCCAGCACGATCATGGTTCCGTACGGGCGATAGAGCTCGGCGACGGCGTGACGGCCTTCAACATGTCTGGGGTAGCCGGGAACCGTGATGATGTAGTCGACGATGATGTCGTCGGCCAGCAGGTCGAAGAAGTGGGGGCCATCGGCGATGCCGTCGAGCCCCTTCTCGATGATGCGAAAGAACGGGTCGAGTGCCTTGAAGTCGTCGAGGTCGGGGATGGTGGTCGTCATGCTGGCTCCCGTCTACGTCCACGCCGGCGCGGTTCGTCGGGCGAATTCGGCGAACTTGATCGGTGCCGTCCCGGTGACCTCCTGGACGTTGTCGTTCGGCCGGGCGCCCAATCCGGAGGCGATGGTCTCTGTCAGCACCCGCAGCATCTCGCTGTAGTCGGCCGGTACGCCGGCGGCCACGCTGGCTTGGATCCACTCGTCGCGGTCGATGTCGTTGTGCTTCATCGCGGTTCCGGTGACGCCTCCGATGATGTTGGCCGCCTCGGTGACGGTGAGCGCCTCGGGGCCGGTGAGCGCGTATGTGGCGCCGGCATGGGCGTCTGGGCGGGCCAGGGTCTCGGCGGCGACGGCGGCGATGTCGTCGGCGTCGACGAACGCCTCCGCGCCGTCACCGGTGGGTACCGTGATCACGCCGTCAACGGGCTTGAGGAAGGTTTCGCTGAAGTCCTGCATGAACCACGCGGGACGCAGGATGGAATGGCTGATGGCGCGGCGACCGATGAGGTCGAGCTCGACGGCTCGCGGGGCGACCTGGGGTGGTGCCTCGTCGATGCCGTGGGCGCTCAGGTAGGTGACGTGCCGGACGCCGGTGGCCTCCGCAAGGTCGAGGAAGGCCGTGACCTGCTCGGCGAAGTCCATTCGCATCACCGGCGCGACCAAGTAGATGCGATCGACGCCCTGCACGGCGGGCCGATGGGTCGTCGCGTCGTCCCAGTCAAAACGAACGTCTGCACCGTTGCGCGCGGCGGTACGGACGCTGAGGCCGAGGTTGGCGAGTTTGGCGGCGATTCGAGAGCCGGTCTTGCCGGTCCCGCCGAGCACGAGGATGTCTGACTTCTGATCCCTCATGTCACGAGCGTCGCCTGCAGATGCGAGCGAATCAATGCTCTTGACGCTCAAATCATTGTGCGGAACGCTCATGCAGTGGACGTGCTGCAGAGTCAGCTTGTGAGGGCCCGCGCCTCGGGCGGCGTGTTCGCCCGGTCAGTCGCGCAACCGCCTTGGGGTCTGCGCCTGCCGGGCGCGATCCAACTGGCCGTGCACGCCGTCATCCAGGGCCGCATGTGGCTCTGGCTCGACGATCCTCGACCGCCTGTGGAGCTGGCGCCAGGCGACGTCGCTCTCGTCCGTGGCGGCCCCGACCATTTCGTCGCCCACGAGCCCGGCGCCGCTTGCCTGGCGCCGGAGCAGTTCCAGGCTCGCCACGCGGGTGACGAACGGGCCCCCGCCCACGGGGCAGCCGTGTTCCTCTGCGGGGCATACGTGCTCTCGGGCGACGTCGGCCGAGGTCTCCTGGAAGCTCTTCCACCGGTGCTGCGCCTGTCGGCGGCGGCGGACGATCCGCTGCACGACGTCATCGGCTTGTTGTCATCCGAGCTGGCGGCCTCCGCGCCCGGTCAACAGACCGTGCTCGACCGCCTGCTCGATGTCCTGCTGGTGCTCGCCATGCGAGCGTGCTTCCAGCAAAGCGAGCATCCGCCTCGCTGGTATCGGGCCTCGGCCGACCCGAGGCTCGGCGCAGCCCTGAGCGCGATGCATACCGACCCGGCCCGCACATGGACGGTGTCGGATCTGGCCGCCGTCAGCGGTCTGTCACGCGCAGCGTTCGCCCGGATCTTCCAGAACGCCCTCGGTCAAGCACCGATGCAGTACCTGACCGAGTGGCGTATGACGCTCGCCCGCGATCAACTGCGCGCCGGCGAGCTGACGCTCGCGCAGATCGGGGCGCGCACCGGCTACGCCTCCCCCTACGCCTTCGCCGCGGCCTTCCGCCGCCACCACGGAGTCCCACCCGGCCGGTGGCGTCAATTGGAGGTGACACCGTCGTCGGGCGACCAGGTGGCACAGGACCGGTTCCACGCGACGTGACTCGCGCGCCACTCGCACCACTGGCCCGCCACGATGAGACCTGGGCACATGTGGTCGGGGAGGGGGGATTCGAACCCCCGACCTCCTGCTCCCAAATCTGACTGGAGCCCGTCCGGCTGATGCCGGCTCGTAACGCAGAGTGTCGCTGAGCAGGCACGACGCGAACCAGGCGGACGGTTGCGGACGCTGCGACACGGTCCGGTGCTCAGCGGATTGATACATCTCCGATACGTGTTCTGCGGCCCTCTGGCGCGGCCGAGTCGCTTCGATCGAGGTCGGCACGCGTGGCGCCGGTGCGGCGAGGTTGTGCGTCGTGAGCCGCGAGGACCTCCTGATCGTTGGCATCGCACCATGCGAATCGACGGGCATCGTGTATCAAACGATGACGGATGTATCAACGCTCGTCGACGTCCGCGAGTGGTTGTGGGCCTGCGCACCATCCACAGCGGCGCGCGGAGCGCAGTGCCCGAGCGCCACGAGGCCGTGGACCTCGTGGTTAGCGGGCAGCCGACGTCATTACCAGGAGACCTGGCACGTCTCGAAAGATGCTGTCGTCGCTGAGCAGCGGGAGTCGAAGGCGCAACGCCGCCGTGGCGACCCACCTGTCCGCCTCGTGGACTTTCTGGCCGAGGGCGTGGCCGCGTCGCTCCGAGTCGGCGCGAAGCGATGCATAGATCTCGATCGCTTCGTCGTCCGGGCGTTCGACGCTGATCCGAGACAATCCTCGTTCGACGGCGTGACGTCTGACGTCGCCCCATCCCGCCCTCTCGACGCCGTACAGGATCTCTGCGGCCGAAATGAACGAGGCGACGATGGCGCCGATCGCCGAGGACTTGTCGGTACGGGTCGCCACGGCTCGGCGTACGGGTATCCAGCAACGCGCTGAGGACCATCGTGTCGACGATGCAAGCGCGCTTGTCGCCCTCTTCTGTCACCGGTGCTCGATTGCGTCGAAGAACGCTTCCCACTCCTCATCGGTGATATCGGAGAGGTCGAGCTCGTCCTTCGACGGGACCGGCCGCGCCCGAGCCAGCGCTTCATCCGGCTCGAGCAGGACGACGCGAGGATCGTCCGGCTGTTTTGCGACCGACATGACGTCAGCGTACGTCGCGGCTTCAGCCGATCCGTGGCGTTCGCCGATGGCCGGTCTGTCGGCGATCGTTCCGGGCGTCGAGCCCACACGCGCAACGACGCACAGCTGTGCAGCGTCTCTCAGGGTTCCCGCTGCTCAGGGTCACCATCATGCAACGGAGGCCAGCGATACCGAACTGCAACGGCAACTCGTCCAGACCCAACGGTCGAGAGCGCGCCGCGCCGGCGTCGAGCTCGGGCTGCACCACGAAAGCGACAGGGACGCGGCACGAAACTCTGTGCCCGCCGACTCGCTCAGTGTTGACACCCAGGCCTGGCGGTGGGAATCATCCGACGCCGCCGGGCCGCCACTGCGCCGGCCTGCAGCCAGGGCCGGACGGCTCTCGCAGACACGGAGCTGGTCCGCGTGGAACCATCCCTCCGGCGGCCCACAAGAAGGCCCGCCCCGCCTTGC
Source organism: uncultured Acidimicrobiia bacterium (assembly GCA_963719775.1). Classification (GTDB taxonomy): domain Bacteria; phylum Actinomycetota; class Acidimicrobiia; order Acidimicrobiales; family Ilumatobacteraceae; genus JALZMG01. Next base: position 13,297 of record CAVRCY010000011.1, on the reverse strand, counting down.
AAGCGACTGAGCAAGGAGTCGACGTCGGCGAACGATGCCACGGAGTCCAACCATCGAACCGGGCCGACGACGCCAAGGGCCATGGCCGTCGATCGTCCTCGTATCCTTTGGAGATGGCTGCCCGGCGCGACTCCGCCCGCCGCGAATGGGACCTCGAGGCGTTGAAGCGCACGCGATGTGGTCCTCCGACACCGGACGACGTGTCGATCACCTGGGACGGACGGCGGCTCGACTCGCGCGAAGCCGTGATGGCGTTCCTCGACGAGCTCGACCGGGAGCGAGCGGAGCGGGCTCTCTCCACCGAGGATTGAGCGCCGAGTCCAGTCCGTTCGATCCGGCCCGAATTCTGGCCGTGCTCGAGGGCGCACGGCGTGGAGTACATCATCATCGGCGGGATCGCAGCTAGAGCGCGCGGCGCAGTACGCGCCACGGACGATCTCGACTGCGTTCCGAAGTCGACGAGGGAGAACCTCGACCGGCTCGCCGAGCGGTGGTGACCCTCGGCGCCTACCTTCGCGTGGGAGGGATGACCGACGAGTAGGCACGAGCGATTCCGCTCGAACTGGACGGCGACATGCTCGGTCGCACACGCGTTTACGACGTGGATGACCGCGGCCGGCACCTTGGACGTCCGGATGGACATTCCCGATCGGAGCGGTACTCGGCGGGGTTACGAAGATCTTGCGCCTCGCAGCGAGTGCTCACGCCGGTCGGCGTTGTGGTGAGGGTGGCCGATCTCGACGACGTCATCCAGTCCAAGGAGTTTGCGAATCGCCCGAAGGATCACGACGCGCTCGCCGAGCTACGCGCCTTGCGAGACGACCAAGCCTGACCGGTCGGTGCCCGACGTGGATGACCGGCGGCGGGCCATCGACGTACTCCGCGAGGGTCGTGGTCGACGAGGTGTGCGGGGTCCGGTGACTTCAGCGACGAGTGTCGACAACGACAGCGCCGGCACGTTCGTACACGTCCCGGGTTGCAGGCGCCTGCTGAGTTGAACTGCGGCAGAGTGTGAACTTGGTCACAGCCGGCGGTCCGTCCTGTACCGCCACTGACCGTGGTGTACCGCCACGTACTAATTGGTCCCGCTCCTTCGGTTCAACCGGCTGATCAGGGGCTTGACGGGGCGCATCACACCGACGTAACTCGCGGCATGAGCCTCGTTGGGGAGCTCGAGAACGATGCTGTTTGTCCTGGTGACGTGCAGCGCCGAACAGGCTGGGGAGCCAGCGGGAAATCGACCGACGCAGCCCTCTGGGTTGGCCTCGGCCGATGTCCCAGCTGTCGCCGCCGTCGTGCCTTTAGACCGTCGTGTGCACGGGGCACGTCGGTGAGGCTGGCCGGCCGAGCGACGTGTGGCGACGGGCCCGACGCAAGTTTTCGCGGACGCGATGGCCGGCTGGGTTGCGGTTTATGAGTGTGGGGGTCGAGGACCGGTTCGAGATCACGGCGGAGCTTCCGTTGCTGTTCACGGTCGAGGAAGCGGCAGCGGTGCTGAGGATCGGCCGCACACTCGCGTACTCGTTGGCTCGTCGCTACGAGGAGTCCGGTGGAGTCCACGGCCTTCCGGTGATCCGGCTCGGGAACTGCCTACGTGTGCCGCGAGCGGCGCTGCTCGAGCTGGCGTGCACCGGCCGCGTTGTCGCGCTGTCCGAGCTCGCCGCGCACACCGCTGATCTGCTCACCCGCGTTCAAGATGAGCCACCCGTCCGTCCAAACGTCGAGCTCGATCAGCTCGCCGATGTCGAGCAGAGCGCTTCTCCCCAGCCGAAGCAGCGGAGGCGTTCCGTCAGTCGAGCAGCTGGCCTCGCTCATCCCGGTCAGCAGCTCGTCCTGCTCCCGTCGGATTAGAGGGTCGTCGTGTTCCAGAAGCCAGCCGTTCCCCGAGCATGCCGAAGAGCGTTCAGACAGGTGCCCGCGAGCGGGCGGGAGTCGTGGGCGGGTCGATGCTGCGGGTGACGACCCTCCACGCGTCGTCGGCGGCGGCCACGGCGGCGTACTACGCGCAGTACCTGACGGCGGCGCCGGGGGAGGTGCCGGGGGTGTGGTCGGGTCGCCAGGCGGCGGGGTTCGGGCTGTCGGGTACGGTCGAGGTCGAGGCGTTGGAGTTGTTGTTGTCGGGCCGTGACCCGGTTTCGGGGACACCGTTGGGTCGCGAGCTGCTCGACCGGTACACGGCCGACGGCCGGTTGGTGCGGGCGGTGTCGGGGTTCGACGCCACGTTCTCGGCGCCGAAGTCCCTATCGGTGTGGTGGGCGCTCACCGGCGACCACCGACTTCTCGAAGCCCACGACGTCGCCGTCACCGCCGCGCTCGAGCATCTGGAGCGGTTCGGATCGACGACCCGCATCCGGTCCAACGGCGGCCGCCTGCATCCCGGACACGAACGGGTTGACGATCGCCACGTTCCGCCAGACGACGTCGCGTGCCGATGACCCGCAGATCCACACCCACGCGGTGATCTCGGCCAAGGTGCAGACTGCCGAAGGCCGCTGGCTGGCGCTGGACGCTCGCTACTTGAAGCGGCATCAGCGGATGCTCGGCGGCTTGTACCAGTCGGTGCTGCGGGCCGAGCTGACCCACCGCTTCGGGGTCGAGTGGGGACCGCTGCTCACCGGGCAGGCCGAGATCGCCGGCGTCCCCGACGAACTGCTCGACGTGTTCTCCAAGCGCAGCGCCGCGATCGGTGCCGCCATGGCCGCCAAGCTCGACGAGTTCCGCCAACGCGAAGGCAGGGACCCGTCCCGGTTCGAACGGGCCGCGCTGGAGCGGGAAGCCTCGGCGGACACCCGGTCACGCAAGTCCGGGCACGGTGCCGCCGATCTGGCGACACGGTGGCGGACCGAGGCCGCCGAGGTCGGCTGGAGCGTCGAGCGGCTCGAGGACGCGATCGAGCACGCCGCCGGCAGTCCACACGCCAGGTCGACATGCTGACGGTCGACGAGGTCGTGCAGGCGGTGTCGGCGATGCGGTCGTCGTGGGGCCGGGCCGATGTGGTGCAGGCGATCTGCGACCGGCAGCGTCCCGTGTCGCAGCTGTCGGGACACCGCTGGGCCGATGCGATCGAGCGGGCCGCCGACGTCGTGGTCGACCACTGCGTCGACCTCGATCCCGCCGAGCCCGCGGATCGTCGGGCGTCGGATGGCCGCTCGGTGTGGATCGAACCGACGGCTCCCCGCTTCACGTCCGAGGCGGTGCTGGCCGAAGAGGAGTTCATCGTGTCGTGGGCGATGGACGCCCAGGCCGACCCGCCGGCCCCGTCGACGACGGTCAATCGATCCGGTCTTGATGTGTTGCAGGCGCACGCGGCGGCCGCCGTCGCCGGCGAGGAGCGGCTCGTCTTGGTGGTCGGTCCGGCCGGGGCCGGCAAGACCCGCACGCTCACCGCTGCCGTCGACGATCTCCACCGGCATGGTCGAGACGTCTTCGGCGTGGCGCCGACGGCCAAGGCGGCCCGCACGCTGGCACGTGACACCGGCGTGCGATCCGACACGGTGGCCAAACTGCTCCACGAATGGCAGCGCGGCGGAGCGGCCACCGCTCCGCGAATTCCAGCTTGGCGCCGGGGCGACGGTCATCGTGGACGAGGCGGGGATGTTGACCACGCCAGCGCTGCACCAGCTTGTCCGCCTCGCCGACGCCCACGACTGGCGGCTCGCCTTGGTCGGTGACCACCGGCAGCTGCAGGGCGTCGGACGAGGTGGCCTGCTGGCCGAGCTGTGCCGCAACGGCCGTGTCGTCGAGCTTGAACGGGTGCACCGGTTCACCCACGACTGGGAGGCGGCCGCGTCCCTGTTGTTGCGATCCGGCGATCCCCGCGCCTTCGACGCCTACGAGGCGCACGGCAGGATCATCGCCGGCACCGCTCGACACGCCACCTCGAGCGCATGGCACGGGCGTGGCTCGACAGTCACGAGCGCGGCGACTCGATCGCGCTGGTGGCGTCGAGCAACGACCACGTCGACATGATCAACCGGGCAGTGCAAGCGGCCCGGCTTGCCAGCGGCGATCTGCGCGGAATCGGAGTGATCGCCGTCGCCGGCGGCGAGCTCGCCTGTATCGGTGACCTCGTCGCCACCCGACGCAACGACCGTCGCCTGCTCACCTCGACCGGAGAACCGATCCGCAACCGGGACACGTGGACCGTCACCGGCATCGGTGCCGACGGATCGCTGACCGTGTCCCACCAAGGCGGACACGGCGACGTCACCCTGCCCTCCGACTACGTCAGCGAACACGTCCGGCTCGGTTACGCGGCCACCGAGCACGGCTACCAGTCCGACACCGTCACCACCGCCATCGCCCTCGTCTCCCCGACGACGACCAGCCGCGGCCTGTACGTCGGCGCCACCCGGGGCCGGGACGGCAACGAGATCTGCGTCATCACCGAGTCCGACGACGTCGCCGAAGCTCGTGACGTCCTCGACGCCATCGTCGCCCTCGACCGAGCCGACATCCCCGCCGTCGACCCAACGCCGCATCCTCGCCCAGCAGCAACGCGCGACACGAACTCGCGCCGGCCGCGCCGGTCACTCCCCGATGCGTCGATTCCGGACTGGTTCGAGCCATTGGTTGCGACAATCCGCCGCGATCTCGACAAGGCCGAACGACGACATCGCCGAGAACGCCGCCGAACGAGCCCGCCGGCAAGCCGCCCTCGACGTCGCCGAGCACCGATATCAACAGGTCACTGACCAGACCCAGCCCGAGCGAGACGCGCTCGCCGACGGTCGACGCTCTGCCGAGCAGGCACGGCTCAACCTCGATGCAGCCCAGCGCCGCCTGGATGCGGTGGGCCTGCGGGGACGACGCCACGCCCGCCAGGAACATGCCGTGGCACAACGACGAGCTGGACCGAGCCGAACACTGGCTCGAACAGGCCGAGCGTCGGACCGCTCCAGCGGTCGAGGCCTGTGCGCTCGCACGCGACCACGTCGAACATGCCCGAACCGACCTCCACCACCACGACCTTGCTCGACAGCTCGACCGCGACATCGAGGATCCGCAGGCGCTACGGGAACGCGTCACAGCCCTCGACACCTGGGAGCACTGGGCCAACGGCGACACGATGACCGTCACTGCGCTTGCAGCCGCCGTGACGACGCTCACCAAACCACAAGTCGACGACCGGCTTCGCGCACTCGGCGACGCGATGCTCGCCTGGGGCGCTGCCGCAGACCTCTGGCACCAGCCACCCCTGCCGCATCGTCCGACGCTGGAGCAGAACGGGCTCGAACTCGGCCTATGAGGGAGCACAGTGGAACCGGCGGGCTGGGCGGAGCCGACGGGTTTGTTCTCTCCGGGCCATCCCGCCAGCGTTGAGGGCCCACCACTCAGGTGTCAGCGATGTCCCGGGACAGCATGTGTCAGCGATGTCCTGAAACAACAGGGTCGGACGGTCAACGAAGACGCTGACGGGACCGCAGGGTTCAGTCGGCGTTGCGGGCCATGCCGCGCTCGACGGCGGCGACCAGCTCCGGGCGCAGCCGGGAGGCGGGGATGATGCGGTGGACCGATCCGACCTCCTGAGCTCGCTGCACGCTGTGCACCGCGTCGAAGTCGGCGGCGACCTCGCCGAGCTTCTCGGTGCGCACCTGCTCCCACATGGTGGCGAAATCCGCCTGGCGGAACCCGACCTCGTCGTCCGGAGCCTCGGCGATCGCCGCCTCCAGCGCCCGGATCCGTTCGTCGGCGCGCGCGGTCGTCGACCTCGCGGGTGAACACCACCGCTGCGGCGGGTGCGCCGCCGATCACCGACGCGAACGAGCCTTCGACGGCCAGCACCTCCATCTCGTCGTTCAGCATCGCCGAGAACACCACGAACGCACCGCCGTGGTAGCGGGACACGACGCACAGCATGAAGGCGCCGTCGAAGTTGACGATCGCTCGCCCGATCTCGGCGCCGTACTCGAGCTGCAGGCGCCGCAGCGACTCGGGCGACCCGTCGAACCCCGACAGGTTGGCCAGCACCACCACAGGTCGGGCACCGCTGGCGCCGTTGATCGCTCGCGCCACCTTCTTCGACGACAACGGGAACAGCGTCCCGGCCGACCACTGCGGCGGACCGTCGGCCGGGGTGACGCCGTGGCGGGGCAGCGGCCGTGACTCGATCCCGATCACCGTCACCGCCCACCCGCCGAGGCGGGCGTCGTACACGACGGCTGTCTCCGCCTCGGCCATCTCCGGCCACCGCTCGAGCGGCTCGTGGTCCTGGTCAATCACCGCCCCGATCAGCGTGCGGATGTCGAACGGCTTCTTGCGGTCTGGGTTGGCGGTGGCGGAGAAGATGTCGCCGACCGTCGTGAAGTCGACGCCCTCGACCAGATGCGGGGCCGAGCGGACGTCCCGATCGACCGGATCGCTCGTCCGCGCCCGCCGCGGCCACCGCTCGCCCGGCGCCCGATACGTCAAGTCGTAGTGCTCGAACAGCACGTCGCACGCCGCAGAGAGGCTCGGCGCCCAGTACTGGGCCTCGCCGTTGGGGCCCATGATCCGGGCGTAGCCGCCGATGCCGAGGTTGTCCTCTGCGGAGACCCCGCCGGAGTAGTCGATCGCCTGCTTGCCGGTGAGAACCATCGCGCTCTCCGGCGTCATCACCAGGATCCCGCGGGTGTGCATCAGCATCGTCGACTCGGCGTTCCAATACGGCTGGGCTCCGACGTTGATGCCGGCCACGACGACGTTGATCTCCCCGCCGCGCTGGGTGTGCTCGACCAGCCGGCGCAAGACGCGGGCCACCCAGTCGAGGTTCTCGCTCCCGGAGTCCATGGCGATCTTGGCGCCGGCCGACAGGGCGAACCACTCGATCGGTACCTGCAGACGGGCGGCGAGGTCGATCGCCGCCAACAGGCGCCGGCACTCGGCCTCCGTGATCGATCCCATCGCCTTCGTCGGGTCGCCGAGCACGGCGACGCGGGTCAGCCCCTCCGGGTAGCGCTCGGTGGGCGTGCTGACGACGCCGATGACGACACCGGCCTTGTTCTGGCCTGGCGGGCGGTCGACCGGCACCAGCTGGTCGGCACGGTCGGGCGCCAGCCCGCCATTGGATGCGTCGAGGTCGTGCTCGACGAACGTCCCACCGCCGCCGCTGAGCACCGGCACCAGCTCGTAGGGGTACACCAGACCCCGCCGTCGCGTCTGGATCAGCTTGCGCGTGTAGTCGTCGAGCGGCTGCATCGGCGCCGTCGGCGGCTCGGTGATCCGCACCGTGAGCCCGCGGCTCGGGTCGTAGGACAGGCGCATCACGGTCTCGGTCGGCTCCGTGGAGCCCGGCTGGGGCAGCCGACCACTGACCACCACCTGCTCGAGGCCGAGTCCCTCGGTGAGCGGCGCTAGCCGCCTCGCCACCTCGACCAGCTCCTCAAGCGGCAGGTCGACGACCGGCCAGACGTGCAGCATGATCCGGTTCCACTCCAGCCGGTTGGCGCCGGGAACCTCCGCCCGCGCCTGGCGGATGGCATCGAGGCAGTTGACGAGGACGTGCTCGACCTCCGGAAGGGCGACGACCCGGCCATCCTCGTCACGCACGGGCGTCACGTCGAGGACCTCGGCCACAGCGACGAGGCGTTCGTCCGACGGATTGTTGCGGGCGATGCAGTGGAACAGGTGCGCCTCGCCGGACGTTGTGATCGGCCGGATCTCGAAGTTCGAGAGCCGCCACATCTGGAGTCGGCGGGCGACCATCGGGTGCAGCCCACGGAACTTGACATCTTCGGCGAACGTCTCGGGGTCGGGCTCGGAGGCCATCCAGTAGGGGCGCTCGCCGCCTTCGCCGGCCCGTCGGAACGTGAGCTGGTCGACGTCTCCGCCGGCCGGGATCACGGCGACGCGTCGGACTGAGCCGGGCAGCGCGGCGTCGGCCAACAGCTGGCGTAGGCGGCTCGACCAGATGTCGGTGTCGGTCATCGAGCCGTCGGGACCCGGGATGTATACGTCGATCGTGACCGTTTCGGGTGCTCTGATCGTGCCGGCAATCTCGGCGGCGGCGGCGAACGCCTCGTCGAGCTGCTCCTCGTCGGCCCGCAAGGCGAGGACGTGCACGGTCCTGCCCTTGTGCACGTACCGGGCGAGGCACAGCTCCTGGCCGCCGACCAGCACGATCTGCGGCTGCTCGAGCGCGCGGATCACGTAGTACCGGCAGCGTCAGGACGGTCAGCAGGGCTCCGGGTGAATCCGTGTCAGCCAGCTGGTTCGTCTCGGCGAGGATCGGAACGAGCGGCAGGGGGCAGGACACGAGCAGCTCAACCTGGTCGGCAGGTGAATCGGCCGTGAGCCCGCAGCTCAGCCGGCGCATCGCTGCCGACACCTCGGCGCGCGTCCGCTCGATGTGCGGGCGGTCGAGCGGCTGTAGCGGACCGCCCGCGACAAGCTGGCGATCGCCGGGTAGCGCCGCTGCGTCGCGTCGATCAGCCGCTCGAGGGCGTCCACGGCCGCTCTCCGGAAGCTCGCCCTCGAGCAGGCTCGTGACGATGGGCATCACGTCGTCGCGGCGGATGCTGGGCAATGAAGATCCGCATCGGCGCATCCTCGAGCTCGGCATCGCGGTCGAGATCGGCGACGCCGTAGTGGGCGAGCGCACGCCGCAGCCGTTCGACGAACCACTCGGGGAGGCCCTCCCCCTCGGCGTCGAGCGAGCGCAGGTAGTGGTTGAAGTACTCGCGGGTTCCTGCGCTGTCGTCGGTATCGACATCAGGTAGTCGACGCTCGGGCGCGACGGCGCAGAGGTCGGCAAAGGCCTCGAGGATGCCGATCACGCGGGGATCCGAGCAGTCGGCACGTGCCAGGGCTCGAGCGAGCTGTCGACGGCTCGATGTCGTAGCCGAGCACGCAGGCACGGACCAGCTCGAGCGCGTCCTGCGGGTGCTCGGCGTGCAGGGCCTCGAGGCTGATGCGATCGGCGACGACTTCGTCGGCTGGCTGCTCGCCGAGCGGTTCGATGCGCAGCAGCGGCCGCCGGCGTCCACTTGCATGTTGCGGACGACGAAGACGTCACGGACTCGCCCGCCGACCGGGGCGGCGATGCCGATCTCCATCTTCATCGCTTCGACGACGGCGACTCGGCACCGGCCTCCACGACGTCGTCCGGGGCGACGTCGACACGGACCACGAGGGCGGCGGCCGGGGTCCGCACGATGCCAGCGTCATCGAGAGAGAACCGGTGGGCGACCCCGTCGACCTCGACGAGATGCTCGCTGCCGTGCGTCGACGAACACGACATGAAGGTGCGGCCGCCGATGGTCAGCCGTGCCCGCACCGGGCTCATCCGCTCGCCCTCGACGACGGTTGTCACCCCATCCAGGTCGATGTGGAAGCGGCCGGAGCCGATAGGCGGACGGTGAGCCTGTACGACTGCCCGCCGTGGCGCAGCTCGATCCGCGACCGATCGTGGCCTCCGCCTCGGGTCGACCACGTCGCCCAGCTGAGGAAGGTCGCCCGTTCCGCTCGCCGCGTTGATCCGGCATGCAGCGCCGCCGTGACGAGCGCGACATCGGCGTCACGCGTCGACACGTGCTCGTTGGCGGCGGTCAGCCGGTCGAGCCACGTCGTGTCGTAGTCGCCGGCCCGCACTCGGCGCGGTCGAGCAGTTCGAGGAGGAACGACTTGTTGGTGGTTCGCCCTGCACGATCACCGTCGTCTGGGACAGCGCCCGGCGCAGCCTGGCCAGCGCCTCGATCGCGGTCACGGCCCTGGGCGATGATCTTGGCGATCATCGAGTCGTACTCAGGCGGGATCACGTCACCGGCGGCGACGCCCGTGTCGACACGGATCCGGGGCCGACCGGAGCACCAGCTTGTCGATCGTTCCTGCGGGGGCGAACGCTCGCTGGGGGTCCTCGCCGTTGAGCCGAGCCTCGATGGCATAGCCGGTCGTCGCGGTGGATCGCCCTCGAGGCGGCCGCCGGCGGCCACGTGCAGTTGCAGCTTGACGAGATCGAGACCGTGGTCAGCTCTGTGACGGGGTCTTCGACCTGTAGTCGCGTGTTGACCTCGAGGAAGGCGAACGGCTGCTCGTCGGGTTCGTACAGGAACTCCACCGTGCCGGCGTTCTCGTAGCCGGCGAGCTGAGCCGCCGCACGGCCGCCGCCGCAGATCCCGATCCTGCTCGGGTGTCATGGCGACACACTGCGACTCCTCGATCACCTTCTGGTTGCGCCGCTCAGGCTGCAGTCGCGCACGCCCGCTGCCCAGACCGTGCCGTGAGTGTCGGCGATCAGCTGGACCTCCACGTGGCGCGCTCCGGTGAGCACACGCTCATGAACACGGTTTCGTCGCCGAAGGCCTGAGCCCTTCCGTGCGGCGCTGGCGAAGGCCTCGGCGAGCCCTTCCTCGTCGTCGACCCGGCGGATCCCCGCCCTCCGCCGCCGGCCGAGGCCTTGATCATCAACGGATAGCCGATTTTCGCGCCGTGCTGCCGGGCCTCGTCGAGTGAGTCGACCGGCCCAGCGCTCCACGGAGCGACCGGGACGTTGGCCTCCTCGGCCAGCCGTTTGGCGCCGATCTTGTCGCCGAGCCGGCGCATCACGTCCGGAGGCGGGCCGACGAAGACGACGCCGAGGCGGGCGCAGAGCTCGGCGAACTCGGGGCGCTCGGCGACGAACCCCCACCCGACCCACGCCGCGTCGGCCTCGGCGGCGAGGAGGGCCCGCTCGAGCGTGGGTAGATCGAGGTACAAGCTCGCCGGTCGGGCGACCGACATCGTCGAGGCACACCGCCTCGTCTGCCTCACGCACGAACATCGCCGTCGTCGGCCCGGGTGTGCAGCACGATGGTCCGCATGTCGGTACGCAGTTGTGCCGCAGCTCGCTGACCGCGTTGATCAACCGCATCGCCGGCTCGCCGCGGTTGACGATGGCGATGCGCCGCAGCCCCCGCTCCATCAGCGGCGAGCCTACGCGCCCTCGGGCCCCTGCCTGACCGCGCAGTAGCCCGATGAGCGAGGAGTGTCATGTGGCACCATCGCTCATCGCGCTCGACCGCGTCGCTCGGACGGATGGCCGCAACTCAGCGGCTGCGGGCGATGCTGCGCAGGGTGGCGGCGCCGAGCGACAGCGCTGAGGACCGAGGCGCCGTACGAGTTCGCTCGCAACGGTGGCCGTCAGCGACTCGTCGAATCGGGCAGCCGAGTACAACGTCAGTGACGCGGGATGTGCTCCATGCCCTCCAGGGAGGACTTCCTCGGCAGTCGGAGCGGCACGGGCGAAGGGCGCTCCATGGCAGAGGAGCCCGTCGTTGTAGGTCGCGGCTCGCACGGGCGCGACACCAAGAGGAGTTCTGACGCGTATCGACCTCCACCTGGTGACGACCCGCCGAACAGCTCCGTGGTCGAACGACTGCATCGTCGGCGAGCCGAAGCCGAGCCGGTATTCGTGACGCCTTCGTCCACAAGTCGACGGCGTCCTGCAGCACAGTCACCTTGAGGCCGACGTTGGTCGCTCGGAGCCGTGTCGCAGACCCGGCACCACATGAGCATCCTCTGCTCGCACGAGCAGTCGCTGGACTCGCAGCTTTCAGCCTGCGCATCGCCGAGTTCGAGGAGCAGACACGTTAAGCCTTCCCCGCGGAGCAGTACTTGTTGACGCCTTGCCCGCACCTGAGCGGCCGAACGGCGAGGTTGCTCAGGCTCCCGTCGATCACGGACAGAAGGAAGTCGCCGGCCGACAAGACTTGTTGCTCCTGCCCCACCGATCACCTCTTCCATCGCAACGGCCACCTGTCCCGACAGCGAGAAGGTTAAGTACTCAGCGGTGCTCCGGTTGGAGACACGGTGAGAACCCTCCAGAGCAGCCCCGGGCTCGGCCGGCCGTACCGCTGACCGACGGACGGCGCCCGTGCTCTTTGACCCGTCCGTGGGAGGACAGTGCCGACTCAGGTGGCGTGACGGTGATCGAGGCGCCGTCGAACGCCACCGAGTCACTCGGCACAGTGTTCCCCTTCTCGCAGCTCGACGCAGAGGCGCGCCAAGCCCTTGCCACCGTCGTCGAGTGGTTGCACGCCGGGGCCGGGGTGCACTTGTTCTCGATGGGTGACGCGCCGAACAGGAATGCGGAATCGTGTCCGGGCACAGTGCGGTTCTTCATCGGAGGCACCCCGAGGGTGCGGTGCTCACGGCCGACGTTGGTCCTGGCGTCGCATTCCGGCGAGGGGTCGCTGCTGGTCGGTGATGGGCGATCACGCGCAGGCGGTGGTCCCGGCGCGAGCGCTGCTGGTTCGCGTGCCCAACGAGCGCTTCCGGGACGTGCTGTCGTCGTCAGGAGGTGGCTGCCGGGATCGCCGGCCTGCTGGCGGCACGTTCCGCCGAGCTGCCGCATCCGCCGGCACACACTGACCATCCTCTCGCGATCACGCGGTTGACGCCGGCGCCGCCAACGCCGACCGCGACTGGTACGGGTTGGTCGAGGAACTGCAGCCCGCCCTCGAGCAAGCGGACCGTGCCCGGATCGTCGTCGTCGAGGAAGTGAGACCCAACTGTCGCAAGTGGTCGGCCAGGTCGATGTCCTCTTCGTCCGTGCGCGATGGCAGGCGGGCGCCGTACGGGCTGACGAGTAGCGCTCGGCATTGGCAAATCTCGATCCGCTGGTCGCTCCGCGCTGCGAGCTCCGTCCTGCTCCACGACGGGGTGATCATCCCAGGTCAGGTGGCACGCTGGCTCGCCGCGTTCGCGTTCGACGACCACCACCGCGTGCGGGATGTTGTCCTTGACAACCTCCGGCGTGTGGCGGCGGCCGTCGACAGGCGCGTCGATGGGCCATCGTGCTCGGCGGTGGCGGTCCGCGAGGATGGCGCACATCGGCGTGCTGCGGGCGCTCGACGAGCTGGCCATCCCGGTGGATCGCGTCGGGGGATCGAGCATCGGATGCCGTCAAAGGGGCCCAGGTGGCGATGGGTTGGCCGTGGCAGGCGATCCTCGACGAGAACGAGCGGGTCTGGAACCGTCGGGCGCTAAGGTTGGATGCTCGCACTCTCCCGACCGTGTCGGTCTCGTCAGGACATCCCCGCCGGCGCCTGTTCGACGAGCTGCTCGGCAGCTCCGCCTCGAGGACTTCCTGCTCGGTTACTTCTGCACGTCCACGAATCTGAGCCGGTTCGAGCTGGCGATCCACGTGACGGTCCGGCGGCGCAGTGGATCCACACCGAAGCAGCCAGCAGAAGGGTTGTGGCCGCCCGTGGTCGATGAGCACGGGGACCTGCACGTCGACGGGGGCCAGTTGAACAACCTGCCCGACCCAGATTTGGATGCGAGCGGCATCGAGGGCCAATCATCGCAGTGGACGTGTGCGCCACGCAAATCGGCGATGACC
>CAVRCY010000010.1:0-203325 GCA_963719775.1 uncultured Acidimicrobiia bacterium | reverse complement strand
TCTCGAGTGCCCTCGACCGGCACCTCGGGGCGATGCCCCAGGTCGATGTGTGCGCGTGTTCTGGGATACCGCCACCGCGTTGAGGCGCGACTCGAGCCGTCGCTCGGTCGGGAGGTGTCGCCTACCGGTGGCGCAACGGGGACCCGCTTGATGGCAACGCGCTCATTACCGCGGCTGTGCTGCTTCCGTCGCTGCGGGTGGCGGCGGGCAACAATGTGGCGTGACCAGCGGGTCGGATCTCTTCGTGGGACGCGCGACAGAGCTCGCGGAGCTCGCCGCGATCCTGCAAGATCGCCAAGGCGGGGTCGTGCTGGTGGCCGGGCAGGCTGGCATCGGAAAGTCCCGTCTCGTTGCCGAAGCCCTGCGGCAGGCTGCATCACCTGTGGTGTGGGGGTCGTGCTGGCAGGGCGATGGGGCGCCAGCGTTCTGGCCGTGGACGCAGGTGATCCGCGAGTGCGTCGGCTCCGCGGCGGGCGCGGCGTGGCGGGATGGGCGGGATGCGTCAGTTGACGAGGTCGTTGCCTTGCTGCCGGGCGAAGGCCGACCAGCGTCGATCGCAGACGCGTCCCGGTTCCGCCTGTTCGATGGCGTCACCCGACTGGTGCAGGCGGTCGCCGCGGGAGAGGGGCTCGCGGTCGTGTTCGACGACCTGCAGTGGGTCGACGAAGGGTCGGCTCGGTTGTTGGGGTTCGCGGTGCGGGCGCTGCATGACCAGCCGGTGGTGTTCGTGGGCACCTACCGCGACGATGAGGTCGGGCCCGATCATCCGGTTTCGATGTTGTTGGCTGAGCTGGCCGGTCGTGTCCGGCACGTGGCGTTGACTGGACTCGATGCCGACGGGCTGTCGTTGCTGGCTCGACGCGCAGCTGGGCCGCGACGACACGCTCGCGGCCGAGCTGGTTCCGGACCTGCATCGGTTGACCGGGGGCAATCCCTTCTTCGCCCGCGAGGTGCTCGCACTGATCCGCGGCCGTCCGCAAGCCTCGGGCCATCTCCAGGTTCCGGCGGGCGTGCGGGCCGTCATCGAACGGCGCTTGGCGCGGCTCTCCAACGGCTGCGACGACACGTTGAAGGTGGCCGCCGTCATCGGCACGAGCTTCTCGCTCAACGATCTCGCGGCTGCGATGGGGCAATCGGTTGCCGACGTGTTCGGTCTGCTCGGCGAGGCCGTCGACGCCCAGATCGCGGTGGTCGACCACGGCACGCCTGGTGGACTGCGATTCGCGCACGACCTGTTGCGAGAGACGATCTACGAGTCGATGACTCCGGCGAACCGGGTTGCCGTCCACGCTCGGGTGGCCGATGCGCTCGAGGGCCGACCCGGCGCCAGCCCGGCGGCAGCGACGCTCGCCCACCACCTCATTCGTGCCATCCCGCTCGTCGACCGGGCGCGCGCCGTCGAGGCCGCGATGCGCGCCGGGAACGACGCCATGGCGGTGCTCGCCAACGAAGAGGCGGGCGAGTGGTTCGAGCGAGCGCTGTCGCTCATCCGAGCCGACACCGTCGACGAAACCGATGCCATCGGTCCGTTGCTGGCACTGGGCGACGCCCGGTTGCGGGCAAGTGAGCTGCGCCCGAGCCCGCGACGCGTTCGTGGAAGCGGCGAGCATCGCCCGCCGGCACGGTCGTTCGGACGACCTCGCCCGTGCCGCGCTCGGCCTCGGCGCCGGGCTGGGCGGGTTCGAGATCACCCTGTTCGACCACGTGCAGATCGAGCTGTTGGAGGAGGCACTGCGCGCCGTCGACCCCGCAGACTCGCCGCCGCGCGTCCGTCTGTTGGCCCGCCTGTCGGTGGCGTTGTCCTTCGTGGCCGAGGAGCGCCGGCTCGACCTGAGCAGCGAAGCGGTCGCCATGGCGCGGCGGTTGGGCGACGAGTCGGCGTTGGGTTACGCGCTCGCGGCGTACTGCGACGCGATCTCCGGACCGGCTCACTCCGAAGCACGCCGGGACGCAGCGGCCGAAGTGGTGGCCCTCGGAGTCGGACTGGGCGACCGGCGGCTCGAGCTGCTCGGTCGCCGGCTGCTGATCGCGGCGTTGCTCGAGCTCGGTGAGATGGCCGAGGTCGACGCGCAGATCGGGATGTTCAGCGCGTCCGCGGACGCCATCCGCGAGCCGCTGTATCGCTGGTACGTGCCGCTGTGGCGGGGCATGCGCGCCCTGATGGCGGGTCGCGTCGAGGAGTCCGCGGCGTTGTGCGCCGAGGCGGAGGCGCTGGGCGCGATGGCCGACAGCGTGAACGCCACCATGCTCACCCTGACCCAGCGCTGGGTTCGCCTGCGGGTCGAGGGCCGGCTCACCGAGGCAGCGGAGCTGATCGACGAGAACGCGGTCGAGGTGTTCGGAGAACTGGCCGGCACCGTATGCGGTGTCCGCCCTCAGCCAGCTCCAGCTCGGCGACGTCGACGGCGCGCGCACTCGCCTGCGCGGAGTTCGCCGCCGGCCTCGACCGCATCCCCCTGGACGCAGAGTGGCTTCCCACCCTGGCCCAGCTCGCCGAGCTGGCGGTCGCGCTGGGCGACCGGACCAGCGCCGCCGTCCTCGACGCGGCGATGGCGCCGTTCGACGATCGCATCGTGGTGGAGGGCATCGGCGCCGCGGTGTGCGGGACGCTCGGCGCCTACCGCGCCCGCTCGCGCTGCTGCTGGGCCGCGCCGAACAAGGTCGCGAGCTGGCCGCGGCCGCAACGGCCGCGGCCCAGCGGATCGGCCTCGTCGGGCGGCCGCAACTGACCGACCAATCGGTCGTCGTCGACGAGATGCCGCTCGCGCCCGATCACGACCGGGTCGGCGTGGCGACCCGGGAGGCGGACACGTGGGTGCTCATCTTCGCCGGTGCGACCGGCCGCGTGCGCGACAGCAAGGGACTTCGCGATCTTGTTGTGCTGCTGGCCGACCCTGGCAAGGCGGTGCACGTGAGCGACCTGATGAGCCACGACGCGTCCGGGCGGGCTGTCGTCTCGTCGCGCGGGGACGAGGTGCTCGACCGGCGGGCGGTCGCCGAGTTCCGGCGCCGCCTCGCCGACCTCGACGATGAGCTGGCGGAGGCGGAGAGGCACCACGACGAGGGGCGCGTCGGCAAGCTCGCGACCGAGCGCCAGTTCCTGCTCGACGAGCTGGCGGGCGCCGCCGGTCTGGGTGGGCGGTCCCGAAGGATGGGCGACGACGTCGATCGGGCGCGCAAGGCGGTGCGCGCTCGGGTGCGTGACGCGATCGCCCGTGTCGAGTCGGCACATCCCGAGCTGGGCCGGCACCTGGCCCGGGCGGTGCAGACCGGGACGTTCTGCTCCTACGACCCTGAGGTCCCGGTCCGCTGGACCGTCCATCGGTAGCGGACCGGCGCCCGGGAGGAACGGCGTCTAGCAGTGCTAGGCCCGGCTCTAGCGCCTCTTCACTGAACCGATCGAGGAGGCTCTATGACCATCACCATCACCGAGCACGATGCCGAACAGGTGGAGGCGCTGTCCGGGCGGCTCTTCATGGCCGGTCTCGAAGCGCTGGAGCTGCTCAACGTCGAGCTCGGCCTGCGACTCGGGCTGTACGCGGTGCTCGCCGAGCAGGGCCCGTGCACGACCGGCGAGCTCGCCGCGGCCGCGGGCATTGCCGAGCGCTACGCCCGGGAGTGGCTCGAGCAGCAGGCCGTCACCGGCATCGTCGACGTCGACGACGTGACGGCTGACGCGGCCGCCCGGCGCTACGGGCTGCCGGCCGGGCACGCCCACGTGCTGCTCGATCCCGACAGCCCAGCCAACACCACCGCGCTGGCCGCGTTCGTCGCCGAGGCCGGCCGGATGGTGCCCGCGGTCGTCGAGGCGTTCCGCACCGGCGGCGGCGTCCCCTACGCCGACTACGCGATCCACGACCTGCAGGCCGCGTTCACTCGGCCCGTCTTCGTGAACAACCTGCTGCAGGAATGGCTGCCCGCGCTGCCCGACATCCACGCCCGTCTGGTGGCCGGGGAGGCGCTGCGCATCGCCGAGATCGGCTGCGGTGAAGGCATCGCCATCATCACCATCGCCCGCGCCTTCCCGAACGTGGTCGCCCACGGGTTCGACCTCGACGAGGCGTCGATCGCCGCCGCCCGCAAGAACGCGGCCGAGGCCGGTGTCGGTGATCGGGTGCGTTTCGAGCTGTGCGACGCGTCGAAGGGCGCCGGCCGCTCCCGCCGCCGGCCCGGCGTACGACTTGGTGCTGGCCATCGAAATGCTCCATGACGTGCCCGACCCGGTCGGCGTGCTGTCCACGATGCGGGAGCTGCGCGCCGACGGCGGCGTGGTCGTTGTCGCCGACGAGCGCGTCGCCGACGACTTCGTCGCGCCCGGCGACGAGATGGAGCGGTTCATGTACGCCGCGTCCGTGCTGCACTGCCTTCCGGTCGGGATGGTCGAGCCCGGATCGGCCGCAACCGGCACGGTCATCCGGTCGAGCATCGTGCGCGACTACGCGACGCGCGCCGGCTTCGGTTCCACACACGTGCTGCCCGTCGAGCACCCGCAGTTCCGCGTCTACCGCCTCGATGACTGACGTGATCGAGGTGACCGGCGCCGAGGGGGCGCTGTTGCAGACCGGGTGGGAGCCCGGCACGCCGGCGAACGACACCGTCACGCGCCAAGCCCTCCTCGCCCACATGGCCCGCGCCGAGCTCTCGGCGTGGGCCACCACCGGGCGGTGGGCGACCGGCGATGATGTCGCCCTGGCCGACCTGGGTCTGCCGGGACTGTTCGGCAACCACGCCTTCGCCACCCAGCCGGGCCGCGTCAGCGCCGCCGTCGACCACGCCGACGCGTTCTTCCCCCCCGAGCGTCCCTACCTGCTGTGGAGCCCCTTCCCGACCGGCGATCTCACCGATCGAGGCCTCGAGCTCGTCGGCCACCCACCGCTCATGTGGCGGCCGACCACCGCGCCCGCCCCGTCCCTCCCGGACGGCTTGCGGATCGAGGAGGTGTCCGAGCCCGACGCTCTCGCCACGTTCGAGCGAACCCTCCTCGACGCCTACCCGCTGCCCGAGTGGGCCGGCCTCGAATCGGGCTCGGTGTTCGCGCCAGCGGTCCTCGGCTCCGGCGTGCTGCACTACTGGGTCGGCTGGGTGGGTGATCGCCCTGTCTGCACCGCCGGGACGATCGTCCACGCGGGCGTGAACCTCGTCGAATGGGTCAGCACGTCGCCTGACGCCCGCGGGAGGGGCTTCGGCGCGTCGATCACCTTCGCCGCCGCAACCGCCGACCCGGCCTCGCCCGCCGTACTGCTCTCCTCCGACGACGGCCGGCCGGTGTACGAACGACTGGGCTTCGTCGCGATGGCCCGATGGACGCTGTGGACGCGTCCCGGCCGATGAACGCGCCACCGCCCTGCGTGTCACCCAGCTCTGGCGACACCCTGTCAAGTCGTTCCAGGGCGAGCAGGTCGCCCAGACCGCCGTCGACCGTGATGGCATCCGCGGCGATCGCCACCGCGTGGACCGACGCTCGATGCCGATCGCGCACGAGCGCCGCGGATCGAGCGTCACCCGCGGCGCCAGCCACGCACGAGCTCGCCATCCGACAGCACCACAGCCGCCATCCTCCCACCGGCGACTCAACGCCCGACCGATCCGATCGACGGATACTCATGCCGACGCGCTACGCGCTGTCGATACAGAGTATGCGCCCAATAACGCTCAGCCCGCTGTCGGCTCGGGCCTGTCCTGAAACGCCGGCTCCGTGGCGCTGAGCTGTGCGGGTACCTCCGCACGGTCAGGTAGCGCATCACGATCAGGCATCTAGGCAAACTCAGCGGCTTGGTGGTTGTGATTGTCCTCGACGGGATCAGCGTCGGGCGGTCGTCCGGTTGCCTGTTCGTGGTTGGCTCGGCGCACGCGGGCGTCGGCTACTGCATCGTGCAGGACGTCCCAAGCCACGGGCGCGGCCAGAACGGTCCCGTCTGCGGGCCACGTTTCGAGCTGTGTTTCTGCCCAGCCAGCGAATCGTTCGAGAAAGGCTAGGTACTCGAGAATGAACTTGCCGACGAGCACGACGAGGGGCAGTCGCTCGGGGAATGGTCCGCCGGTCGCGAGGTAGTCGTCGGCCTGGTCGGCTATCTCAAGGTAGGAACCCAGCGCTTGGTCGCGCACTCCTTCATCGTTCGGAGCAGATCCTGGGTGGTCCCGGCTTCGGCGAAGGTCGCGCGCACCATGGCTTCGCATTCGAGCTGTGGGGGCGCCGACGGCATTGTGAGCCATCGGCGGAGCGCGGCACGTCCCTTCGGGGTGATCGAGTAGACGGTGCGTGGGCGCAGCCCGGTGTGCTCGGCCTTGGCGTGTGCCAGCCCGTGAGCGACGAGGTGCTTCGGCTCCTGGTAGATGCGCGTCTCGGCGCGGGGCCAGGTGAATCGCATCCCCCGTTTCATCTGGCCGGTGAGCTCGTACGCAGACCACGGCTTCACCGACAGCAGGCCGAGGATCGCGTAGGAGGTCGTGGTCAGGGCGGTGTGTCCTGCTTGACACGCGCATGACGGGCAGTATCCTGAGCCATGTACTTCATTATGCAGTATCTAGGGCCAGGGGGTGCGTCCGATGATCGCCTCGTTCAGCGTTCTCGCCCATCGCAAGCGCCACCTGGCGCCGCCCAAGCGCCTCGCCGGCCAGGTCGCCGGGCTGCGGTTCTGGCGGCCACTCAATGTCGGCGGGGACTTCGCCTGGTTCCGCCAGCACCCCAACCGGCGCGCCCTCTACCCGAGACTGCGGCCCGCCTTCCGCCGGTGGGCCTACTACGCGGTGTGGGACGACGAGAACGCGTTCGAGGAGTTCCTCACGAGCTCCCCGCTCGGCCGCGCCTGGGCCGAGGAATCGGCCGAAGCCTGGCACGTGTGGCTCGCCCCGGTTCGAGTACGGGGAGAGTGGGAAGGGGTCCGACCCTTACGGGGCGCCGAAACTGCCGGCCGCGAAGGAGGCCCGGCCGCCCATCTCGTGCGCCTCGACCTGTCCCTGCGGGCCACCGCCGCGATGTGGGGCTCCGCCTCGCCGAACATCCTTCGCCACATCCCCGACAGCGACGACCTGCTAGCGGGGATCCCGCTCGTCGACCGTCCCTACACGCAGCCCGTCTCCTTCAGCGTGTGGCGCTCCGAGGACGCGGCCACCAGATTCGAGTACGGCGACGGGCACCGTGCCGCCGTCTCGCGGGTCAGCGCGCACAGGCCGACCTGCTCAAGCACTACTCGGCCGGGCGCTTCGACCCGTACCGGTCACAAGGAACCTGGAACGGGCGCAACCCGCTCGAGAACGCATCGCACGCTGCCGATGCGATGCCGACCTGAACGAACGACACGCTGTCAGGCACCACGCTCGGGTTGATTCGGAGGACGATCAGGTCCAGCGCACTGCCCGTGCTCTCCGGCGTACTCGTCAACCTCGACGGCTCAGGCCGATCGACAGGCCTCGATGACGCGCCGAACACGGCCTCGCAGAGCGACGCCGGACGGTCAACTCGGACGCGATGCACCGCTGAACGATCACTGATCCCTTGTCGTGCCACATTGCATCTCGCGATCCGAGCTTCGGAGCGACACCTCGTTCAGAGCCGAGCGACCGGCGTGAGACGTTGCGCTGGGCGGGCTACGTCAGCACCTGGATGTTCCCGTCGAGGATCGGCAGCAACGGGCGCACGATCACGTTGGGTCTGGCCGCGTCGCGCACCGTGCCGTCCTCCGCGAAGAAGAGGTCGGTGCAGCTCTTCCCCTCCTACGGCGCACAGTCCAGCACCGTCGTCATCCTGTCGACGGGCCACATTCGAACCTCGCCGTTGTCCTCGACCCCGAAGACGCCGATGTGACCGACGGCGAAGCCTGGGTTCGACGACCTCGTGATCTGCCCACTGGCGCGACCCTCCGGCAGGAACGTGGCGCATCGATCGGTGTCCGCCGATCTGCAGTCAGTGGTCGACGGTGAAGATACCGATCAGGCATTCGGTGCGCTCCCGAGATCGGCGTCGGGAACGAAGTGATCCTCCGGTCGGTCGGCCAAATCCGTCGGATGTCGCGCGCGAACACGAGTGAGCAGCGAGCGGTGCTTGCAGTTGCTAGCGCGATCGATAGCTCGGGCCGGCGCAGCCACCGGCGAGTATCGATCCGAGCAGGCGGCCATTGCACAAGCGGTCGCCGGCCGCTGAACCAGCCACCGTGGAACCCGCCCGGTAGCCGGCAAGCGGGCCTCCAGTGCGGCTAGACGAGGCCGGCGTCGTGGACGACGATGGCGACTTGTACCCGGTTGGTGGCTTGGAGTTTGGTGAGCAGGCGTGAGACGTGGGCTTTGACGGTGGCTTCGCTCATGTAGAGGTGGGTGGCGATGTCGGCGTTGGAGTGGCCTTGCCCGATTTCGATGGCGACGACGCGTTCGCGGTCGGTGAGTGCGGCGAGCTGCTCGATGGCGGTGGTGCGCCGGCTGTCGGTGAGATCGTTGGTGAAGCGTTCGATGAGGGTGCGGGTGACGGCCGGGGAGAGCATCGCTTCGCCGCCGGCGACGGTGTGCACGGCGTGGACGATGTCGGTGGGTGGGGTGTCTTTGAGGAGGAAGCCGCTGGCCCCGGCGCGCAGGGCGGCGAACACGTAGTCGTCGAGATGGAAGGTGGTCAACACGATGACGTGGGGGGCTCGGGGCAGCTGGTGGAGGTGGTCGGTGGCGGTGATCCCGTCCATGTCGGGCATCCGGATGTCCATCAGCACGACGTCGGGTTGCAGTTCGGCGGCGGCGGTGAGGGCGTCTCGTCCGTTGACGGCTTCGCCGACGACCTCGATCGTGGCGTCGGCTGACAGGATCATGCGCAGCCCGGCGCGCACCAGGGCGTCGTCGTCGACGAGGAGGACGCGTACGGGACCGGTGTGGTCGTTCATCGAGACCATTTGAGGTCGGCGCGGACGAGGAAGTGGCCGTCGGCGGTGGGTCCGTGGTGGAGTGTTCCTCCGGACAGGGCGGCCCGTTCGGTGAGCCCGACGAGCCCTCTCCCCGACCCGGGCACGGGAGGTCCGCTGGCTGGGGTGAGGGGCAGCCGGTTGCGTACGGTGACTTGCAGGCCGCGTCCGGCGGCGCCGCTGAGGGTGACCTCGGTGGCCGTGCCGGGGGCGTGCTTGTTGATGTTGGTGAGGGCTTCTTGGACGATCCGGTAGGCGTCGCGGCCGAGCCCGCCCGGTGCAGTTGCTGGATCGTCGACGTCGAGGCGCAGCTCGATGGAGGCACCGGCGCGTCGGGAATCCTCGACGAGGCGGGCGATGTCGGCGACGGTTGGTTGCGGCGCCGCCGGTGCCACCTCGCTGGAGTCGTCGTCGTGGAGCACTCCGATGACGTCACGCAGTTCTTCGAGCGCCTGGCGGGCGGCGGTGCGGATGAGCCCGGCGGTGCGTTCGATCTCGGCGGGTGGGAGGTCTGGTCGGATCTGCAGTGCACCGGCGTGGAGGGTGATCAGCGACACCCGGTGGGCGACGACGTCGTGCATCTCGCGGGCGATGCGGGCCCGTTCGGCCTGTCGGGCCTGGTCGGCGAGCAGCCGCTGCTCGGCCTCGGCCCGTCGGGCCCGTTCGTGGAGCGACACGACCAGTTGCCGGCGGGCCCGCACCAACATCCCCCACGCCACCACCGCCGCCAACATCGCGGTCGTCGTCACCATCAAGATCCACCACGGGACCGGCTCGCCGTTGATCCGCAGGTTCTGCGGGCGGACGAGGAAGAACAGCCCGGCGGTAGCGACGTTGAGCAGGCCGATCACCAGCGCCGTCTGCATGCGGCGATGCACGGCGACGGTGAACATGGCGATCGTCGCGGCCACCGCGGTGGCCACCGAGAAGATCGACAGCAGCGCCGTCAACACGGCGACCCCGACCGGGAAACGGCGGCGCAGCCACAGCGCGGCACACGAGATCACCCCGAACACACCGTCGACAACCAACACGAAAGGCGACGGGGTCGGCGGGTCAGTGGCCGTCGAGGCGAGGAACGCGGCGCCCACCGCGGCCGACAGCACGACACAGATCACGTCGACGGTCCAGTCCCGACCGCTGCGGGGGATGTGCCGCCACGGCTGGTCGTCGTCGCCGGTCGAGTTCGAGCAGGGACGCCGGGATGAGGCCGGGATGGTCGGGGCCACCGGCCGTCGGGTCGACGGGAACGGCGCCGGGCATGCGATCAGCGTAAGTTCGCCCGCCGGGGCGGGAAACCGACCATCGACGGTGTTCGCCACGCCTGCGCGGCGACGAAAGGCGCTGTTGGCATCGACGAAAGTAGGGTCGGCGCGGCAAGCGGAGCCGTCGAAATGCGGCCCGGATGACGTCTTGTGGCCGATGCGCACACCCGACCGGGGCGACGACGCTGGCGGCATGATTGCTGCTGAATCTCTGTCCAAACGTTACGACGGGGTTCCCGTCGTCGACGACGTCACCTTCACCTGCCACCGCGGGACGGTGACCGGCTTCCTCGGCCCCAACGGTGCCGGCAAGTCGACCACGTTGCGGATGATCACCGGCCTCACCCGACCCGACGACGGCCACGCCACCGTCGCCGGCGTGCCGTTCGTCGCACTGCCCAACCCCTCCCGTGTCGTCGGCACCCTGCTCGACGCCTCGGCGATGCACCCGGGACGAAGCGGTCGCAACACCCTCGCCGTCGCCGCCCACATGGCCGCCGTGCCACAACACCGCGTCGATGAGGTGCTCACCAAGGTCGGGCTCTCACCGGCGGCCGCCGACAAGCGGGTCGGCACCTACTCGCTGGGGATGCGTCAACGCCTCGGCATCGCCCAGACCCTGATCGGCCACCCCGAGGTGCTCATCTTGGACGAACCGGCCAACGGCCTCGACCCTGAAGGCATCGCCTGGATGCGCGAACTGCTCCGCGACTTCGCCGACCAGGGCGGCACCGTGTTGCTGTCCAGCCACCTGCTGGCCGAGGTCGAAGCGACCGTCGACCGGCTGGTCGTGATCCGCGCCGGCCAGGTGGTCGCCGACGGGTGCCTGGCGGATCTGCTCTCGACCACCGGGCTGGTGGCCCGCGCCACCGACCAGACCGCCCTCATCGCCGCGCTCACCGGCGCCGGGATGCGCTGCACCGGCGACGGCGACGGCACCGTCACCATCGACACCACCGGTGGGGTCACCGCCGAACAGGTGGCATCGGTGGCGGCGCAATCGGGTGTGCTCCTCGTCGAGCTCCGCGCCGCCGACCGCACCGGCCTCGAACAACTCTTCTTCGCCCTCACCAGCCCCGCCGCGACCGACGCCGACCTCGAGGAGGTCTCCCGATGATCACCGCCACCCCGACCGTTGCTTCGACAGCTCCACCTCGGGCCGGGCATCCCGTTCACCCGCTCGCTGCGCGTCGAATGGCGCAAGAGCATCGACACCCGCGCCGCCCGCTGGCTCCTGGCGTCAGTGGTGGCGGTCTCGGTGATCGCCGCCATCGTGCCCATCGCCACCCCGCACAGCTCCGACCAAGACCTGTCCAACTACCTGGCGATCATGGCGATCGGGGTGACCCTGCTCCTGCCGGTCGTGTCGATCCTCACCCTCACATCCGAATGGAGTCAACGCACCGTCCTGACCACGTTCACCCAAGACCCCCGCCGCGACCGGGTCCTCGCCGCCAAACTGACAGTCGGACTCGGCCTCGCCGCCATCGGCGGGCTCGCCGGACTCGCCATCGCGAGCGCCGGCCTGCAAGTCTCCGACGCCCTCGGACGGCCCGTCTCCTGGGACGTCGGTTCCTCCGAACTCGTCGGCTACGGACTGTTCGTCCTGCTCAGCAGCCTGATGGGAATGGCCTTCGGCGCCCTGCTGCACAACACCGCCGCCGCCATCGCCGCCTACTTCGCCATACCAACTCTCATCACGATCGTCGCCGTCCCCTTCGCCAGCATCCGCGACTGGGTCGACAGCGCCACCACATCCAACTGGATCCTGCACGGAGAATGGTCAGGACACACCGCCCAGATCCTCACCTCCGTCGGCATCTGGGTCATGCTCCCGCTCCTCGTCGGGCTCTCCCGAACCCTGCGCCGTGATGCCAGCTAGCCACCTCCACCCCACCCGTGGCGGCGGCCCGCAGCGCCTCCGACCAGGCATCGACTGCCGGCGTCAACGGCGCCAGCCCGGTCCTGTGTTGCTCGGCGGTGCTTTCCGACTGCTACGGGACGCCGTTGACGACCGGCGTCCGCCGTGGCGGACACCCGGAGCGCGTCATCTGAATCAGCACACTGCCGAGGGGAGGCGATGATGACGAAGTTCGCCCTCTCGGCGTCGGGCCCCATCTGTCGCGGTCGTCAGCCTGCTCGCCGTGCTGGTCACGGCGGTCACCGGTTCGGCAGCGACCGGAGGAGCCGACAAACCATCGTCGACCGCGCCGCCGTCGGAGGTCTTCACGACGATCGTGGCGTCCCCCGTCTCGGCCCCTCATCCGGTGCGGGGGGCCGACGGCCGTCGGCACCTCGCCTACGAGCTCGAGGTCGTCAACCCGACCGAACTGGCGGTCACCATCGACCGGGTCGAGATCGTCGATCCGGCCACCGACGACGTGGTCGGTGTCCTCGAAGGCGAAGCTGTTGGCGCCCACCTGCTCTTCGTCCCCGAAGGCGGTGCGTCCAGCGGGGCGACACTGGGGCCGGGTGGCGTCGCGTTCCTCGTCATGGACGCGGCGCTGGCGCCAGGCGGGCGTGTGCCGCGCAGCCTCGTGCATGTGTTCAGCCTGTCGCTCGATCCCGACATCCCGGAGCTCGCCCACATCGTGCGGATCGGCGCCACCGACGTTGTCGGGGACCACCCGGTTGTCATCGGGCCTCCGCTGCGGGGCGGCCGGTGGGTCGACGTCAATGGATGCTGTGCCGAGCTGACCGCCCACCGCGGCGCAGTGGAACCGGTGAACGGCGCCTTCGTGGTGTCCCAGCGCTTCGCCATCGACTTCGCCCAGCTCGACGCCGACGGTCGGCTCTTCGACGGGCCACCCGACGAGCTGTCGAGCTACCCGTTCTACGGGACCGACGTGCTGTCGGTGGCCGCCGGGGTCGTGGTCCGGATCCAAGACGGCGTCCCCGACAACGCCCCCGGCACCGTCCCCCCGCTGGACCTCACCCTGCGGACCGTTCCCGGCAACTACGTCGTGGTCGACATCGGCGGCGGCCGCTTCGCCGCCTACGGCCACCTGCAGCCCGGCAGCCTGACCGTCACCGTCGGCGACCGCGTCCGGCGCGGTCAGGTCCTCGGGCTGCTGGGGAACAGCGGCAACTCGGATCTGCCCCATCTGCACTTCCAAGTCGCCGATGGCCCGCTCATCCTGGGCTCCGACGGCCTGCCCTACGAGTTCCGGTCATTCGCCAGCGAAGGGACGCTGGCCAACCCGGACGAGGTGCTGGGTGGTGAGGTCGCCGACATCGATGATGCCCTGGCCGGCCGGCACACCCGTCAGCTCCCGCTGAACCTCCAGGTCATCAGCTTCGGATCGGGGTAGCCGAGGCCACTGAGCCTCCGGCGGCTCGGCCGTCGCACGAGGCTCCATATCCAGGATCTGCCCGGACGCGGTCGGTTCGACGGCCAGCCACAAGCTCCAGGCAGGCACGTCGGCCGGCCCGGCAGGTGGATCGACAGCGATCGTCACACCCCGACACCGGGCGAACGGCACCGTCACGCCGGACCGGCGATCGGGCGGGTGACATGAAACGAGGAGGAAGCCATGAACTATCGCCGTACGGCCAGCATCGCCATCTGTGCGCTCGCCGCGATCCAATTCGCGGCCTGCGCCGACGACACGACCAACCAGACCGTTGCCGACTCGACGGCGACGCAAGCGCGGCCCGACACCGAGGTGCTGTCCGACACGACGGTGGTGGGGCCAGCTGTGACCGTCGGCGAGTCCGACACGACCGTGGTGGCCGACACGACGGTGGCGGTGCCCGATGTGACGGCACAGCTGCGCATCGTGGTCGAGGAGGCGGTCCAGGCATCGGCGAGCATCCCCGGTCTCGTTCTCCACGTCGAGGCGCCCGACCGACATCTCGACGTGAGCGTCGCCGCCGGCGTCGCCGACCGAGCGACCGCGACACCGCTGACACCCGACGCCGGGTTCCGCATCGCCAGCAACACCAAGACGTTCCTTGCGGCCGCGATCCTGCGCCTCGTCGAACAGGGAACGTTGGTCCTCGACGCCCCGATCGCCGATCTCCTCGCACCGGAAACGGTCGACGCACTGCGCGCCGGCGGCTATCGGCCCGACGCCATCACCCTCCGCCAGCTGCTCGTGCACACGAGCGGCATCTACGACTACGGCACCGACCCGGCCTACCGGGCGGCGGTGAACGCCGAACCGGCCAAGCGATGGACCCGTCTGGAGCAGGTGCAGTGGGCGGTCGACCACGGCACCCCCGTCGGCGAGCCGGGCGCCGTGTACGCCTACGCCGACACCGGCTACATCTTGCTCGGCGAGATCCTCGAACGGGCCACCGGCACACCCCTCGCCGACGCCTACCGCACGCTGCTCGACTTCGCAGGCCTCCACCTCGACGCCACCTACCTCGAATCACTCGAGCCGGCACCGCCCGGCAGCGCCGCCCGAGCCCACCAGTACCTGGGCGAACTCGACAGTTTCGATGCCGACCCGTCGTTCGATCTGTACGGCGGCGGCGGGCTGATCTCCACCGTCGACGACCTCGCCACGTTCTACCGGGCGCTCCTGCGCGGCGACGTGTTCACCGAACCCGAGACCCTCGACACGATGCTCGAGATCCCGGCCACCAACACCGACACCGGAGCCGGGATGGGCATCTTCCGCATCGACGCCGCCGGCAACACCTGCTGGTCGCACTCCGGGTTCTGGGGAACGTTCGTCTTGACGTGCCCGCAGATCGACGTGACCATCGCCGCCTCCTGGAACCAGGCGATGCCCGCTCGCGGACTTCGACCCCGAGACTGTTCTCCGAGCGCGCCTTCGAGCTGGCCACCGCACCCTGAGAGGCGACGTCGATGGCACGCCAACCCCGGAACACGGTCACCCGACGGGCCGAGCCCAGCCCGAACCCGGCACGCGACCGCGGCTCGCCGACGAGATGAAGGACACCGACATGAATGATCCCCACCGCGTTCGCGCTTCGGACGGCGACCGAGACACTGCAGTGGAACGGCTTGATGTCGCCGCCGCCGAGGGTCGGTTGACATCGGAGGAACTGACCCGAATCGACGCCGTCCGTGACGCCACCACGCACGGCGAACTGGTCGAGGTCACCGCCGATCTGGCCGAGCGCGACGTGCCCTCTGCCGGACGAAGCCCATCCTGTCGTCCCGTTGGGCGGGTGATGAGCCGGCTCAGTTGCCGGGGCCGACGAGGCCGGTCTCGTAGGCGAGCATGACGAGTTGGGCTCGGTCACGGGCGTGGAGCTTGGTGAGGATGCGGCTGACGTGGGTCTTGGCGGTGAACAGGCTGATGTAGAGCTGGTTGGCGATCTCCGCGTTGGAGAGCCCTCGGGCGACCAGCACGAGCACTTCGGATTCGCGTTCGGTGAGCTGGGCGAGCGCGCTCGGCAGGCCGGCTGCGGAGGAGGGTTGCGCGGCGAAGCGTTCGATGAGTCGGCGGGTGACGCTGGGAGCGAGGAGGGCTTCTCCGGCGGCGACGACCCGCACGGCGTTGAGGATGTCCTCGGGTCGGGCGTCTTTGAGGAGGAACCCGCTCGCGCCGCTGCGCAACGCCTCGTAGACGTAGTCATCGAGATCGAACGTGGTCAGCATGATGATCCGCGTCCGCGGCGAGCTCCGGATCGCTCGTGATGCGTCGGGTGGCTTCGAGCCCGTCGAGTCCGGGCATCCGGATGTCCATCAGGAAAACCTCAGGCCGCACGCGCTTCGCGACCTCGACGGCGTCGGCGCCGTTGTCGGCTTCGCCGACCAGGTCGAGGTCATCGGCGAAGCTCACCATCGTGGCGAACCCGGCGCGCACGAGCGGCTGGTCGTCGGCGATGGCGACTCGGATCGTCACGACTCGACCGTGCCGAGCGGGAGGCGGGCCCTGACCCGGAACCCGCCGTCGGCGGCTGGGCCGGCGGTGAGCTCGCCGCCGTGGACGGCTGCTCGTTCCCGCATGCCGATGAGACCGTGCCCGCCGCCGCCCGCCCTCGAGGGTGTGCCGTGTCCGTCGTCGCGGATCTCCACGGTCACGTCGTGGTCGGTGTAACGCACGAGGACCGATGCGTGGGCCGGGCCGGCGTGCTTGATCACGTTGGTGAGCGCCTCTTGGGTGATGCGGTAGGCGGCGAGACCGACCCCGGTGGGCACCGGCCGCGGCTCGCCCTCGACGCGCACGTCGACGGCGATCCCCGCCTCGGTCACCTGGGCGACGAGGGCGGCGAGATCGTCCAGTCCGGGCGTGGGTCTGACCGCGGCGTCCGTGTCGTCGTCGTCGGCGCGCAGCACGGTGAGGATCTGGCGCATCTCGTGCATCGCCGATCTGGCCGTCTCCTCCACCGCCGTGAGCGCCTTGATCGCCTCGCCGGGGTGGTCGGGGCCGACCAGGCGGCCGGTGCCGGCCTGGACGGCGACCACGCTCATCGTGTGGGCGAGGACGTCGTGCAGCTCGCGGGCGATGCGCAGCCGCTCCTCGGCGACCGCCCGCATCGGCTCGCTCCTCTCGTTCCCGTTCCAGGTCCGCCGCTCGTTGCTGGAGCTCGGCGACCAGCAGCCGCCGGGTCCGCACGTAGTGGCCGAGCAGCCACATGCCGGCGACGATCAGGACCGACTGGGGATCGGTGGCACCTGCCGCCAATGTCGCGCCGATCCATGAGGCGACGGCGGCGACGATCAACACCACACGCGAGCGCCGGTCGTCCAAGCGGGTGGCAGCCAAATAGACGATGAGCGGGACGGCCGGGGCGATGAACGGCGGGTACTGGCGGGCGGCGTAGACGAGTTCGGCGGCGATTGCGATCGCCAACGCCGCGCCCCAGGCCCGGCGACGGAACGCGATCGGCGCGTTGACGGCCACGACGAGCGCGTAGGCAAGCGTGTCCGGGTCCCGGGTGTCGGCAGGCCAGTTGACGCTGTCGGCGGACAGGATCGCCCAGCTCACGGCGATGGCGACGACGGCAACCACGGCGTCGATGGCCACCAGGGTCCCGGTCCGGGCTCGCAGCCGACGACGGCTCGTCACCTCTGCGACGGTACCGAAGCACACCTTCGGCTGGTCGTCACTCTCAAGCAGTACTGGCGGCTACCGCCCGAGGATGACGGCGAACCACGCGCCCGCCCGACGACACCTCCACGCCGCGTCCGTACCGTCGGCAGGTAGTCGGCATCGGACCCCTGTGCCGCCCAAGGAGAGGACACCCATCCATGTCGGTCATCGCACTCGACGGTCTCACCAAACGCTTCGGCGACATCGTCGCCGTCGACGACCTCACCGTGCAGCTCGGACGCGGCCGCGTCATCGGGCTGCTCGGACCCAACGGCGCCGGCAAGACGACAACGCTGCGCCTGCTGCTCGGCCTCGTCGCCCCCACCTCCGGTACGGCCACCATCGACGGCCGGCCCTACCGGGCCCTCGACAGAGCCGATCCGTCACATCGGCGCCGTGCTCGAGGCGACCAGCTTCCACCCCGGCCGCCGGGCCCGCGACCACCTGCGCGTCCTCGCCGCCACCGCCGGGCTCCCCGACCGCCGCGTCGACGACGTCCTCGCCGAGGTCGGACTATCCGGCGCGGCCCGTCGGCGCGTCGGCGGGTTCTCGCTGGGCATGCGGCAGCGGCTCGGGCTCGCCGCCGCCCTCCTCGGCGACCCCGACGTCCTCGTCCTGGATGAGCCCACCAACGGCCTCGACCCCGAAGGCATCCACTGGCTGCGCGACTTCCTGCGCGGCTACGCCGCGTCGGGACGCACCGTGCTCGTCTCCAGCCATCTGCTGGCCGAGGTGGCCCAAACCGTCGACGACGTCGTCGTCCTGGCCGGCGGCCGGCTCGTCGCCCACGCCCCCCTGTCGGAACTCCTCAGCGATCGCATGGTCGTGCGTGTCCGCACCCCCGACGCCGCCGCACTGCGTGCAGCACTCGACGCCCGCGGCATCCACGCCGAACTGGCAGCGCCCGACCTCGTGCTCGCCCACGGCGCCACCAGCGAGGCCGTCGGGCGGGCCATCGCCGACACCGGCCTCGTCGCCTACGAGATCTCCCAACAACACACCGACTTGGAGCAGGCCTTTCTCCACCTCACCACCACGACAGGAGCCCCGCGATGAACAACCTCATCCGATCCGAGCTGCTCAAGCAGCGCACGGTCCGCCTCCCGCTGATCGCCATCGCCGCCGCCGCCATCACCGGCGCGCTGACCGCCATCGCCATCATCACCACCTCCGGCCACGCCGGCAACCCGCCCCTCGACCGCCACAGCCTCACCCAGCTCGTCCACAGCCCGTTCGCGATCGTCGCCGGCGCCGCGCTGCTGCTCGGCATCCTTGGCACCGCCGGTGAGTTCCGCCACCAGACGATCACCAGCACCCTGCTCGTCGCACCACGCCGCGGCCGGCTGCTCACGGCCAAGGTCCTCGTCCACGCCGGGCTCGGCGCCGTGCTCGCCGTCGTGGCGTGCGCCGTGAACCTGGCCGTCTCGATCCCCTGGCTGTCCTCCCAGGACGTTCCCCTCGCCGGACCCGCCGACGTGGCCCGGGTCGTGGCCGGCGTCGTCGTCGCCGCTGCCCTGTTCGGTGCCGCCGGCGCCGGTCTCGGCGCCCTGGTCGCCAACCAGACCGCGGCGGTCACCGTCAGCCTCGTCTGGCTGCTCGCCGTGGAAGGGCTCGTCGTCAGCATCACGTCCACGCCCACCCTGCACGAATGGCTGCCCGGCGGCGCCCTCGGCGTCATCGCCCGGGGGACCGGCGAGGGTGCCCACACCCCGCTGTGGGCCGCGGCCGGATGCGCCGTCGCCTACGCCGGCGCCCTCGTCGCCGCCGGCACGTGGCGCCTCACCGACCGCGACGTCACGTGAACGGACACCAACTCATGCCCACAACCATCACCCGACGGTGCAGCCCACTGGCCGCATCCCTCGTCGCCCTCACCCTCACCGGCGCACTGGCGGCATGCGGCAACGACCGTGACAGCAGCGACAGCAGCGAAACCACGAGCACGTCGATCGCCCACCCCGCGGCAACGATTCCCGCGACGCCAGTCGGCGATCAGCTGCGCTGGGCCCTCGACCACCTCGCACCGGGCGGGCAGCCGCCCACGGTCGACGAGATCAACGAGCACATCAGCGCCGAGTTCCTCCGCGACCTCATGCCGACCGAGACCGTCATCGACCTCTTCAGCCAAACGGTCACCGAACGCGGCGGCGTCGACCTCGAACGGTTCGCCTTCACCCCCCGGCCCGAAGCAGCCGTCGCCATCGTTCGCGCCGGCACCGGTGAGGAGGCAGCGCTCTTCCTCGAGGTCGAACCCCAGCCACCTCACCGCATCGAAGCCTTCGCCCTCGACGACGTCCCCGCCGAACCCCTGGCGACATCGGGCGCCCACGCCGGCCTCTTCGACGTCAACGGTCGGCAGCTGTTCCTCAGCTGCGTCGGCCACGGCGAACCCACCGTCATCCTCGTCGGCGGTCTGAGCTCCGACTGGACCGAGGTCCAACAGCCAGTCTCCGCCACCACACGCGTGTGCAGCTACGACAAACCCAACGTCCTCGGCAGCCGCAGCGAGCACGCCCCCACCCCCCGCGACGCGGCCGGGATGGCCGACGAGCTCGCCACCCTGCTCGAGACCGCCGCCGTGCCCGACCCCTACCTGATCGTCGGCCACTCCAA
Organism: uncultured Acidimicrobiia bacterium; assembly: GCA_963719775.1. GTDB lineage: Bacteria > Actinomycetota > Acidimicrobiia > Acidimicrobiales > Ilumatobacteraceae > JALZMG01. The sequence goes on along the minus strand of CAVRCY010000010.1, from coordinate 183,552 downwards.
CGGCGGCATGGTCGCCCAACTCTTCGCCGCAACCCACCCCGACCAGATCGCCGGCATCGTCCTCGTCGACAGCGCCCACGAGGACCAAGACCGACGCGCCGCCGACCTGGCCCGCAGCCAACTCCCACCCGAGGAAGCCGATGCGCTGATCGCCGGCATGACCGCCACGCTTCCTCGCCTCGTCGACCCCGAACAGTTCGACCACACCGTCAGCCGCGACCAGCTGCGGGCCAGCCGGACCACGTCGCCCCTCCCGTCCGTCCCCATGGCCGTGCTCGTCCACGGGCTGCCGCTCGAAGACATCCCGCCCGAACTGGCCGAACTCTACGAACCCATCTGGCAACAGATGCAGCGCGACGTCGCCGCCCTCGTCCCCGGCGCCAACTACCAGATCGTCGCCAACACCACCCACGACATCCACGGCGATCGTCCCGACGTCGTCGCCAACACCATCATCGACATCCTTGCCGCCGGCCGAGACCAACAGGACTGAACGCAGACCACCCCCGGCGCAGTCCGACACCCGGCCACCACCCAAACCACCGCCACAGAACCCAACGCTTCCCGATCTCCAACCATGCGTTGCGCCCGTGTCCGATCCGAGATCGCGCGACGTCCCGCACCGAACCAGCGGCGGCGTGAGTCATGGAACAGGCACAGGGCTCGCTGCAGAGCACGCGTCCGAAACAACGCCGGCCATCGGCGGTGCACCGGCGCTTCGCCAGCCGTGCGCTTGCTCTCGCGAGCGCGCCATAGTCGGCGGTCGGTCGTCGCCGAGTTGTCGCTCGCCCGCACGCGCTTGACGGAGCGGACGAGCGCAGAGCTGCCTGATAGGCCTCGGAAACGGACCCGCGATCCTCCTTCGCACTCGCGCCCTGTAATCGGCGTTGTTCCGACATCGGAACAACGCCGATTGTTCCGACGTCGTGATTGTTCCGACCTCAACGTGAGCGGGCCTGCCTGGTGGGGGATTGCCGGGCTGCCAGGTCGGAACAATCGGAGGCCGTCAAGGAGAGCGAGTAGTGGGTCGGCGGGCGGGTAGCGGCGCAGCGCGGTTACTCGGTCGATGGCTCGCTCTCTGCATCGGCAGCCAAGGAACCCCGATCGCAGCAGGTCGAGCGGCTGGACGCAGTCGTGCTCGGCCTGGACACGTGCTCGCTCGTTCACCCGGATGGGGTGCGCAACAGCATCAGCCGACCAGCCCGATTGTTCCAACCTGGCGCCAGCGAAAGACCGTTGCCAGCCAGCTCCGTGCCCTCACGTCGGAACAATCGCAAGGTCGGAACAATCGGCGTTCGGCGCACCCCGACCGCGCCGAACGAAACACCGAACGGCGCCACATGTCGGTTCGGTACCGACCGTCCGGACATCAACGACCTCGCGGCGGCCGGTCCGCGACGGCGTATAGGCGCCGCTAACTCGCCGCTATCAACCGGGCCGACGTCGTCAGGGGTGTTGGGGCCACGATGTGCCGGTTCGAGCCTCGTCCAACGATGGGATCCGGTGAGGAGCCGGTCGCCCGCCGCGTCGTTCTGGCGCCTCTGGACACGCTTGATCCGCTCGCCGAACCGTCGGTCGATCGGTCGCAGCTCTGCGTGGTGGCTGCGCTCGCGGCTCGAGCGGGCGCTCCTGCTCTCGGCGGCCACACGACCGTAGTCTCGTGCGTTCGTTATGTGCGCGTGCGGGCCGCACCTCGCCGGTGACCGGACGGTCGTGCGTCGACGACTGACCTGCGTCTGAGTTAACCGCGGAGCTTGGCTGAGAAATGACCCAAGTCATGCCGGTGCTCCGGGGTGGTGGTGGTCGCGGTTCCGGCGATGGTAGGTGACACGCTGATCGTGGGCTCGCCGGAGGCCCTCGAGGCGTGCTTGACGGATGGCGTCGCCGCGGCCGTGGTGCTCGTCGTCGGGGGTGACGTAGCCGATGCCGGCGTGCAGCCGGGTGCCGTTGTAGACGCCGCGGACCCGGGCGAGCTCGGCGTCGAGCACGGCCGGGTCGGTGAGCTGTTCGAGGTGCGGCCACTCGGCTTTGACGTGCCCGAACAGGCTCTCGATCCATGCTTGGTCCGACGGGGTGTGGGGGCGACCGAGACGCTGGGCGATGGCCAAGCCGGCGAGGAACTCGCGGGTGGCCTGGGAGGTCATCTGCGGGCCGTTGTCGGAGCAGGCGAGCAGGATTGGGCGGGCCGGATCGTCGACGGGCAGGTCGAGCCGCTCGGGGGTGATCAAGTCGGCGAGGCGCTCGGCGATGAGCGCCTGGTCAAACAGCACTTGCACCTGGGTGGAGGTCTCCTCGACCGAGACCAGCGTCTCGATCCAGCGGCGCGAGACGACGTCGATGATCGCAAAGGCGACCCGCTTGGCTCGGGGGAAGTGGGTTGCGTCCCAGCACCAGATCCGGTTCGGGGCCCACTCCAGCCAGTCCGGCCACCCCGGCTTGGGTGTCGGATCACGGACCACGGCTTCGGGCAGCACGAGCCCGTGAGCAGCCAGGACACGCCGGAACGTGGACGGCGACACCCACACCCGTTCGACGTAGGAACCGCGGTGGGCGAGCTTGCGGTGGGAGCGGTCGACCTCGCCCCACTGCTCGGCGATCGCCAGTACGGCGTCGATCTCGAACGGTGTCAAGGCGTGCAGGGCGACCCCGCCGGGAGCCCGGTCCTCGAGTGTGCCGACCGTGCGCAGCCGGGCCCGCCAGCGGTGCACCCGATCATCAGGCACGCCCACCAGGCGGCACGCCCAGGCGTGCGGAGCGCCGGCAGCGACCGCTTCGTCGACCAGCTTGAGGACCTGTTCCTTCGTCTCGCCCGGCACCCTCACCGGCAGCGGCCCGGTCAGGCCCAGCCGGCTTTTCCCCGCAGCAACGCCAGCTCGATCGCCTGGCTCTTGACCGCCTCGGTCAACTCGCCGAGCTCGTGGCGAGCCTTCTCCAACTCCCAGTTGCGCTCCGCTGCCGGACGGCCCGGCTTGGCTGACAGCGCCGCCATCGCCGCGTCCTTGACGGTGCGACGGATGCCGATGACCGTCGACACGTCGACATGCCACTTGCGCGCCGCGTCGGCCTGGGTGATCTCCCGCGAGGTGACCTGCAAGAAGATCTCCCACTTCGTCTCCGGTGACAACACACGCGGCCGTCTCCGGCCACCGTTCTCGCTCACGGACAGCTCCTCTCGGATCGTCCCCGGAGACTGTCAGCGTTGGGCAATTTCCAGGTGGACCCTCCGCGGCGAACTCAGACGCAAACCGCGACCGGCGGGCGATACCGGGTGCGCAGTCGGGTGGCGTGTTCGATGATGAGTCGGTGCGCGTTGCCCCGGCACGCCGGCCATTTTTGGCCCGCCGTCGTTCAGCTCAGACGCGATTTTGGGTAGCCGGGATAGGACTCTTTGAACACGCCGGAGTGCAGCAGCACGGTCGCCACCGGCTGGCATGTGCCGAGGTGGCGGAGCGTGGTCTTGATCCAGTACGACTCGGTGCGTCGGCTTGCGCTGAGTCCGACGATCTCGCGCTCCACGGCGTAGCTCTCGTCGACGAACACCGGACCGTCGAGGAGGCGGATCTCGAGATCGAGGAACAGACCTAGCGCGGGTGACCGGACCGGCCACCGCCGGCCCGATTTGTTGCTCAGCACGCTGATCATCTCCATCGGCACCACGGCCCGCCCCCATGGCGACGATGATCCGCCGTCGGGTGTGTACCAGGGGTGCGGCTCGGTGATCCGGGCCAGCTTGTCGGCAAGCGAGAACGGATAGGCGGCACCGTTGCTCTCATCGTGGCTCATCGACACGACCTCACCGTCGTCGCCGCGCATGCCGACGTGCATTTGGTCGATGATGAACAGCTCACCCGGATCCCCTTGGGCGGCACGGCGGGCGTCGAGCTCAGTGGCGAGATGATCGGGCCCGATCGAGGCCGTCCCGGACAGGACCGGCGCGCCGTCGGCCTTGTGGGCCTCGATCCGCGCCCCCCGGGGACCGTCGGTCGTCATCGACGCCTGCACGTCCTCGCCCTCGACGACCATGGTCTGGAAGTGGCTGCTGATGCATCCCTGCTCGAACCAGGCTTGGCCCCACAGCGTTACGGCGAGTGGATCGAACTGGCTGAAGTGCGTGGGACCCTCGATGGGGGCGCCGATCAAACCCAGCGACGCCGCGGCTTCACGGTCGTGCACGCTGGCGTGTCCGTCCACTTCCTGCTCGGCCAGCATCTGGGTGGGTGATCGCATCGGCCCGGTCAGGGTGATCTCCGTCGCGAAGCGCATGACCGGCAAGCTACTGGTGCTCACCGACGCCGACCGGCTTGGGGGTCTGCCCGTGAACCAACAGAGTCGATGAACGGCCGTTGCTGGCTTGGCCGTCGTCTACCGTGCCGGCCCGGTGTGTCAGCTCGGCGGTGTGCCGGCGGGCGATCGGTTCGGCGCGAGGTGCCGACAGATGCCGGCACGGAACCTTTGGGCCTCGTGAGCGGCATCGTTCGGTACGAACCCGGCGGGCTCGTCGTCTCAGCCGTCTTGGGGCTCATCTTTGACGATCGTGGACGGTTGTCGGCCTGCGCCATGTCTGCGGGCGTGCCCGGTCGGCGCAGCGGAAGGGCCAGGATGACCTCGAACCGACCAGGCAGTCGGCGAGTGTCCGTGGACAGCGGACGGGGTGAGGGAACGCTCCCAGTGCTCCTGGAGTGCCCGGTGGACGGCGGCGGCGAAGAGGGCCGGCGGCGCGGCGCGGACCTCGGCCGAGAGCACTTCGGGGGTGACGACGCCGGTATAGCCGGTGGCCACGACCGCTTCGACGAAGGCGGCAAGGTCGAAGTCGCCCTGCCCGGGGAGGCGGCGATGGTTGCGGCTGGCGTCGCGCACGTCGTCGGACCGGGGGATGACGCCGTCGCTGTACTGCACCAGCGCGATGTCGCCCGCCGACAGCCCGGCCAGCCCGGCCAGCTGCCCGGTGACCAGTGTGTGCCAGCTGTCGACGAGCAGCCCGGCGGCATCCCAGCCGACGGCATCGCACAGCTCCACCGCGTCGGCGATGCTCGCCACGCACGAGTACGGGAGGAACTCGATCGCCAGGCGGACGCCGGCGCCATCGAGGATCTCTGCGCAGCGACACAGCCCGTCGCGGGCTCGACGATCACGAGGATCGGTGATCTCCGGGCCGAGCGCCGTGGCGCACCACGTCGCCCCCGTCGCCGTCGCCAACGTCGCCAGCCGGGCTGCCGACTCGACCGTCAGGTCGGTGTCGGCGCCCACCACGAGTGGCAGCACGTCGGTGCATCGCAGTTCGGCTCGCTCGAGCGTCGACGACAGCCCAGCTAGCGAGTGGCCACGCTCGAGGTGCTGGTCGACGCTCCACATGTCGAGGCCGACTGATCTGAACCCCGCCAAGGACGCCGCGGTCAACACGTCGTCGAGCGCAACGTCGGCCCCGAACTGGGGGGAGAACTGGACGGTCTGGAACGAGAACTGCACAGCCTGCTCAGACTGCCGTGTATCCGCCGTCGGCGGCGATGGCGGCACCGGTGACGAACGAAGCGTCGTCCGAGCACAGGAACGCGGCGACGGCGGCGATCTCGTCTGGGTCGGCTACCCGGTCCATCGGCACCCGCACGCGCAGCGGTGGAGGCTCGGTCGGCTGCCCCTTCCCCGTGATCGACTGGCTCGTCGCGGCCAGGCTCGTCGCGGTGACCCCGGGACAGACGCAGTTGGCTCTGACGCCTCGATCGGCGTACTCGACGGCGACGGCGCGGGTGAGCTGAAGCACGCCACCCTTGGACGCGTCGTAGCTCGAGGCACGGCCGGCGGCGACCATCGACGCCACCGAGCCGATGGTCACAATGGCGCCCCGCCCCGAGGCGCACAGGTGCGGGAGGGCGTACTTGAGGGTCAGGAACGTCCCGGTCAGGTTGATCCGAATCACCGCCTCCCACTCCTCCAGCGCCAGCGAGTCCGTCGGCCCGGCGAGCACGACGCCGGCGCTGGCGACCACCGTGTCGAGGCCGCCGAGCCCAGCCACCGTCGCCGCGACGGCGGCGGCCACCGAGGCCTCGTCGGCCACGTCGACGCGCAGGGCGATGGTCTGGGCGCCGTCGCCGGCGACCGTGTCGTGGATGGTGGCGGTGGCGGCCTCGGGCCGGATGTCGAGCGCGGCGACAGACGCTCCCTCCGCGACCAGCCGGCGTGCCGACGCCGCGCCGATCCCGCTCCCGGCCCCCGTCACCAATGCCTTGCGTCCGTCGAGCCGGCCAGATCCTCTCGCTGCTGTCGCACCCGACATGTTGAGTGACGTCGATCGCACGATTCCTACCCCTGTGAGTTTCAGGGACGACCGGCTGCCGATGTCGGCAGTGGCGGTCGAATCACCCATATTCCTCATGATAATAAGAGCGGATCCCTGGTGGGTCAAGGTTCACCTGCTATTTCCTCATGAGGATCGTGACTGGGCAGGGGACGCTGAGGGCAGCGTGTTCCGGCGCGCTCGGTCCCACCGACCGACCCTCCACGGCATCGCTCGACTGCGACGGGATCCGGGGCGAGCGAACCGCGGGCCAGGACCGGGCCAGCGCTCGGTAACCCGCGTCGACGCCGTCGAGCGAGACTCGATATCGGCCATCTCCGGTGCGCCATAACTCCGCCATCTGCCCTCGACGATGCGGTCGCCGCTCGGTGACTCGCGAGATCCGCGTTCGTGCTGATCGCGCCCCCATTCGTTCCGCGCACTGCGACCGTGCACCGAACGAAGCCGCAGAACGCGAGGGGTTCCGCGCCGTCCATCCGCGGATCAGAGACGTCGACAGGCGGTTGCTCCGGACGGGTGGTAAGCGCGGCTATTCATCGCTCCGAACGAGCGCACAGAACGCCCCTCGAGAGACGGTCGCGGACGCTCGCTGTCGCCCGCCAACGTGATCGTCGCCGCTCACGGGTCGGCTCGACCTGACGGGTCGGGCGCGTGGGTCGGCGGCCCGCATCGAGCACCTGAGCGGTCCCGGTCGGCTCACGGCAGATTCGGGAAGCGCGGACCGAACGACGAAGTCGACGTAGCCGATAGGCACGGCACAATCCGGGCCGACACGTCCGGTACCGCCGGGTCGACGTCTCCGCCGAGCGGGGCGGGAACCGGCCGAACTACTTCCGGCTGCGCTCGCCGGCATCGAGGTGCACCTGTGACGTCCCGGATCACCACCCGACCCGCTACCCAGTGAATCGTGGCCAAGAGAGCCGTGGGGGTTCAAGTCGCCTCTGGAGTTATCCACATGCTCTGAGCAGGGGAAATGAGGCCTTGGGTGTCGGAGGGGGGACTTGAACCCCCACGAGGATTAGTACCTCACTAGCACCTCAAGCTAGCGCGTCTGCCATTCCGCCACTCCGACGTGGTGGGCCTCGACGCTATCGCATTCGGACCGGATCGGCGTGTGCTCGTTCTGGGCGCGATCGTTCGCGACAGTCGGGAAAAGGCGCCCCAGATCGGGGGTTGGGAAGGATCGCGCCCAGATGGTTGGCGGCGGCCGCCGCCGGGTGTCACTCGCGGACGAGGAGGAAGCTCAGCGCGATCACGCTGAAGATCCACACCAGGGCGAAGACGAACGTGATGCGCGTCAGGTTGCGTTCCGCCGACGACGAGCCGAGGGCTGCGCCGCCGCCACCGCCGAACATGTCCGACAGGCCACCGCCGCGCCCGCTGTGCATCAGGATGCCGGCCACCATCCCGACCATCGACACGACGTTGATGACCAGCACCACGTAGAGGACGATGTCGCGCACGGCCGGTCAGGCTATCGCCGAGGGGCCGTCAGACGACCTGCTGCACCTCGGCGAAGTGACAGGCCACCGGGTGCCCCTGTCCTCGATCGATCAGCGCCGGCTCCTCGACGCCGCAGATCTCCTGCGCCTTCCAGCACCGTGTGCGGAAGCGGCAACCGGAGGGCGGGTCGATCGGGCTCGGCACGTCACCGGTCAGCATGATCCGCTTGCGGGAGCGTTCGAGGTTGGGATCGGCGATCGGGATCGCCGACAGGAGCGCCTGCGTGTACGGGTGCCCCGGCGACTCGTAGATCGACGCACGCTCGCCGATCTCGACGATCTTGCCGAGGTACATGACCGCCACGCGATCGGAGATGTGGCGCACCACCGACAGGTCGTGGGCGATGAAGACGTACGCCAGCCCGAAGTTGTCCTGCAGCTCCTGGAGCAGGTTGACGACGCCGGCCTGGATGCTCACGTCGAGCGCCGACACCGGCTCGTCGAGCACGACGATGACCGGCTCGAGCGCCAGCGCCCTGGCGATTCCGACGCGCTGGCGCTGGCCGCCGGAGAACTCGTGCGGGAAGCGCGAGGCGTGCTCGGGTGACAACCCAACGAGCTGTCAGCAGCTCGCGCACCCGCGCCGCGGACTGCTTCCTGTCCATCCCCCGGTGCACGCGCAGCGCTTCACCGATCGTCGTCTCCACCGTCTTGCGCGGGTTGAGCGAGGCGTACGGGTCCTGGAAGACGATCTGCAGACGTTGCCGAACGTCGCGCAGCTCCCCGGCCGGGAGCGTCGCCAGGTCGCGGCCGTCGAACACGATCGACCCCGACGTCGGGGCCAGCAGGCGGAGGACCAAACGGCCGGTGGTCGACTTGCCACAGCCCGACTCCCCGACGAGGCCGAGCGTCTCCCCCGCCTTGACGTCGAACGACACGTTGGACACCGCTTGCACGACGGCCACCGTCCGGCTGAACACGCCACCGCGGACGGGGAAGTTCTTGACCAGCTCGCGCACCGACAGCAACGCATCGTCGGGCATCGTGGCGGTTCCCACCGGCGCGGGATCGGGCACGACGTTCACGCCGTGCTCCAGTCACGCCCATGCCGCAGCTCGACCGCCGCCAGCTCCTCGGCGAAGTGACAGGCCGACCGATGCTCGGTCCCCACGACGTGTCGCAACATCGGCTCCTCGACGAAGCAGCGCTCCTTGGCGAAGTCGCAGCGCGGGTTGAAGGAACACCCCTCCGGAAGGCGGATCAGGGACGGGGGGGCGCCGCGGATCGGTACCAGCTTCTCGTCCCCTGTGTCGTCCAGCCGCGGGATCGACCGCAGCAAGCCCAGCGTGTACGGATGCCTCGTGCGGTAGAAGACCTCGTTGGCATTGCCGAACTCCACCTGGCGGCCGGCATACATCACCATCACGTGGTCGGCGATGCCGGCCACCACGCCGAGGTCGTGGGTGATCAGCATGATCGCCGAATCGATCTCCTCTTTGATCTCCATCAGCACTTCCAGGACCTGCGCCTGCACCGTGACGTCGAGGGCGGTGGTCGGTTCGTCGGCGATCAGCAGATCCGGGTTGCACGTGATGGCCATGGCGATCATGGCTCGTTGGCGCATGCCGCCGGAGAACTCGTGGGGGTACATGTCCACTCGTTCCTGCGGCTGCGGGATGCCGACGAGCGAGAGCATCTCGATGGCCCGCAACCGGGCCTGTTGCTTGCTCAGCTTGTCGTGGATCCGGGCCATCTCGCCGATCTGCCGCCCGACCGTGTGCACCGGGTTGAGCGCCGTCAGCGGATCCTGGAAGATCATGGCGATCTCGCCACCGCGGATCGACCGCATCCGGTCCTCCCCGACCTTGAGGAGGTCGTTCCCCTTCCAGAACACCCCGTCCCCCTCGATGACCGCCGGCGGGCTGGGGATCAGGCCGACGATGCTCATCGCGGTGACCGACTTGCCGGAGCCGGACTCGCCGACGACGGCGAAGACCTCACCGCGCTTGATGTCGAAGCTGACGCCATCGACCGCCTTGACGACGCCGGCTTCCGTCTTGAAGCTCGTCCGCAGGTTCTGCACCGACAGCAGGACCCGCTCGTCGACCGGCCGCGGTTCGGCGACCTCCGCCGTGAGCTCACTCATGACGGGCGCTCGCTCACGATTTGAGCCTTGGATCGAGGGCGTCGCGCAGCCCGTCCCCGACGAGGACGAAGGCCAACACGGTCAGGAAGATGGCGAACCCGGGGAAGAACAGCATGTGCGGCGCCGAGGCCAGCGATCCGGCTCCGGCCTCGGCGACCATCAGGCCCCACGCCGGCGTCGGCGACTGCGGTCCGACACCGAGGAAGGAGAGCGCCGCCTCCGACAGGATGACGCCACCGATCGACACCGTGGCGTAGACGATGATCGGCTGCATGGCGTTGGGCAGGATGTGCCGGAACATGATGCGCTTCTTCGTGAAGCCCTGGGCGGACGCCGCCTCGACGTACTCCTGCTGCTTCAACCCGAGGAAGCTGGATCGCACGATGCGGCTGATCGCCAACCAGCCGGTGAGCCCGAGCACCAGGATGATGGCGTTCTCGCTGCGCCCGAAGATGGTGGCGATGGCGATGGCCAGGATGATGTAGGGGATCGACAGGAATACGTCGGTGAAGCGCATCATCAGCGAGTCGGTTCCGCCACCGAAGAACCCGGCCACCGACCCGACGAGGACACCGATGCTGACGGCCAGCACCGTGGCCAGAATGCCGATCTTCAACGAGACGCGGGCACCGTAGACGACCCTCGAGAAGATGTCGCGACCGATCAGGTCGGTGCCGAACAGGTGGTCCCACGAGGGCGGGGCGCGGAACTGCCCCGACGACCGGTCGGTGATGCTGTACGGGGCGATCAGCGGGGCGAAGATCGCCACCAGCACGAGGAAGACGATGAACCCGAGGCCGACCATCGCCAGCGGGTTGCGGAGGAACCGCTTGATGACGTCGGCGCGCAGCGGGCGACCCTCGACGACGTCGGCGATTCCGGCCTGACCGGTCACCGGGGCGGGGGCGGCGATGATTTCTGTCGAGGGGTCGACGATGCTCACGACGGCACCTCGGCGTTCGAGACGACCATGGTCAGACCTCCGAGTGCTGGCCGAGGCGGATGCGTGGGTCGAACCATGCGTAGGACAGGTCGACGAGCAGGTTGATCACCGCATAGGCGATCACCACGACCAGCGTCAGGCCGAGGATCACGGGGAGGTCGCGTTCGGCCACCGAGTCGGCGATCTGCGAGCCGATGCCCGGCCACGAGAAGACCGTCTCGGTGAGCACGGCGGCACCGATGACGGTGCCGAAGTCGATGCCGATCAGCGTGACGACAGGGATCAGCGCGTTGCGCAGGCCGTGGCGCAACGACGACCGAACGCTCCGACAGGCCTTTGGATCTTGGCCGTGCGCATGTAGTCGGCGCGCATCACCTCCAGCATCGAACCGCGTGTCATGCGCGCGGCGAGGGCCGTCGACACACAGGCCAGGGTGATCGCCGGCAGGATCAGGTAGCGCCACTGCTCGCCGGTGGGGATGAAGAAGAGGAACCAGGTGTCGGGGCCGAGCCGTGACGTGCGCAGCTGCATCCACTCCGGCCAGCCCTGCTTGTTGGGGTAGACGGCGAAGACGTACTGCAGGATGAACCCGAGCACGAAGGCGGGGATGGCGGCGGCGGCGGCGGTGCCGACGGTGGTCAGCTTGTCACGAATCGAGTAGCGCCGGAGGGCCGAGATGAGACCGACGCTGATGCCGACGACGATCTCGATCAACGTCGCCCAGATCGCCAGGCGGATGCTGCGCGGTGCCTTCTCGTAGAGGATGTCGTTGACGCTGCGATCGTTGACGAACGACTCGCCGAGGTCCCACTGCAGGACCCGTTTCCAGTAGTTGACGAACTGCACGATGATCGGGTCGTTGAGCCCGTAGCGCTCGTTGGCCCGTTCGATCACACCGGGGTCGGGGTTGCGGTCGGCACCGCCGGCGATCAACGTCGCCGGGTCGCCGGGGAGGAGGAAGAAGAGGACGAACAGGAACGAGATGGCGAAGAACACCGTCGGGATCAACAACAGCAGCCGACGGAGGATGTAGCTGATCATGAGCGCACCTGTGATTCACCGTCGATGGTGGGGCGCCCCCTGCGCCCCACCACCGACAGTAGTTCACTCAGCAGCGAGGGTGATCTGCTCCCAGAGGATCAGACCGAAGTTGGTCTGCGGGAAGTTGGTGATCCGCTCGTTGTTGTAGACGTAGTCACCGCGGTACCAGTTCAGCGGCACGGCCATGATCTGGTCGTTGAGCAGGATCTGCTCGGCCTGCTGGAACAGCGACGCCTGCTCCTCGGGATCGACGGTCGCCTTGGCCTGGTCGACCAGCGCGTCGAACTCGTCGTTGATGAAGCCGTAGTTGTTGCCGTCCAACGACGCCGAGTGGAACAGGTCGAACATGAAGTTGTCGTACGTCGGGTAGTCGGCGAACCAGCCGGCCCGGCAGAGGACGCAGTCGCCTTCGGCCAACTCGGTGAAGTACGTCTCCGACGGCCGCGGGTCGGCCACGGCCTGGATCCCGATCGCCGCCAGGTTGTCGATGACGATGTCGACGACGGGCTCGTGGCCGGCGTCGGCGTTGAACTGGATCGGCAGCGGTTCCGTCTGCACGCCGCCGGCGGCGGTCCACTCGTCGAACGCCGCCTGCGCGGCTTCCGGGTCGTAGGCGCAGAACTCGCACAGGCCTTCCTTGAAGCCGGGGATGCCGGCCGGCGTGATGCCGGTGGACGTCGTGCGGCTGCCGTTGTAGACGGCCTCGTTGATCTCCTCCCGGTTGATCGCCTGCGAGATGGCCTGGCGGAACAGCTTGTTCTCGTCGCCGCCGATGCGCGGGTCGCGCTGGTTGAACAGCCAGTGGTACGAGCCGAGGATGTCGACGTCGAGCGTCGTGCCCCAGTTCTCCTGGGCCTCGCTCACTCGGGCCGGCGGGATGTTCGCATTGTCGCCCTCGCCGGCCTCGAACGCGTTGTACGCGGTGTCCGGGTCGGCCGAGGTGCGGAACGATGATCCGCTCGAGGCGGTCGTCCCACGTCTCACCGTTGAAGTCACCGGTCCAGGAGTCGTTGCGCACGAGCACGATCTCCTCGTCGGTCCGGGCGCTCTCCATCATGTACGGGCCGTTGCCGACCATCACGCCGTTCTCCCACGCGGCGGGGTCCTCGCTGGCCGCTGCGGGCACCGGCATGAACAGCTGGAACCCGGCAACGGCGGGGAAGTTGGAGTACGGCGCGTCGAGCGTGACCGTGAGCGTCATCGCCTCGTCGTCGACGGCGATGCCCGAGATCGTCTCGGCCGTGCCGTCCAGCTTCTCCTGGCCACCGTCGATGAAGCCCATCAGGTAGCTGTAGTCGCCGGCGAACTCGGGGTCGGAGGCCCGCTCCCACGAGCTCTGGAACGTGCTCGGGAGGATCGGCTCACCGTCGGAGAAGGTCATGCCCTCGCGGATCTGGAAGGTCCACACGGTGGCGTCCTCGTTGGATTCGAAGGACTCGGCGACGTGCGGCACGATCTGCGGGTTGGCCGGGTCGGTGGCATCGATGTCGGTCAGCCCGTCGTACATGCGCGTTGACGACCTGGTAGGCGTCGAGCGTCGAGTTCAGCGCCGGGTCGATGTGCTCGGGCGGGTCACCGACGAACGTGCCGAGGTCGATGAACTCGCCGCCGGCCTGGGTCTCGCCGCCTTCCTCCCCCGCGGGAGCCTCGGTCTCGTCAGGAGCCTCGGTCTCCTCGGGTGCAGCGGTGGTGTCAGCCGCTCCCTCCTCTTCGCCGCCGGCGGCGGTGGTGTCGGCGCCCTCGACGGCTTCGGTCGTCTCGGCGTCGTCGTCGTCGTCACCGCCGCAGGCGGTGGCGATCAGTGAGATGCCGGCAAGTGCAGTGAGAAGCTTGACGCCCCTCCGTCGCTTGTTCACGTAAGCGATCCTCCTTGATCAAAGGGCAGCACGACCTCGGCACCGTTCAGGTGTCTCCCCAGTCGCGTCCGCACACGGCCCGATGCCGCGCAACGGGCGAGCCTACGATGCTCGATTTCCGCTTGCAAGGCGGCCACGCAGGAATTTGGTGCGAACGTTCCACGACGAGGAACGGGTGGACGGCGTCGTTCATCGGCTCGTCGCCCGGGGTTCAGTCGGCCAGCTCGACCGTCGGCTCGTCGACCACGAGGTCGCTGATCTCGTAGGTCCGATCGGCCGTCGTGTCCCAGACGCCGGGGAGCGTCGGGGAGGAGATCGTCCAGCGGTACCACGAGGAGTTGGCGCACTCGGTGACGGGGTTCAGGCACGTGGGCCACTGCCCCGCGCCGATGACGATCTGACCGTCGCCGTCGATGTCCTCCCAGGCGGCGAAGTTGCTGAACGCCCGGTCGTTGGCCAACTCGGCGCTGACGGGGCCGCCCACCCGGTCCGTGCGCCAGGCGCCGGCCTTCGGGTAGTTGACCAGCGGCAGGAGTACGTGATCGGTGTCCATCGCCCGCAGCGCGCGCTGCACGAGGTCGATGCGCTCCTCCTCGTCGGTCGACCCGTCGGCCTGGTCCAGTGCGTCGGAGGCCGCGGGGTTGCACCAGCCCTGCTGGTTGCGTCCCTGGAAGTCGTTCGCCTCGGTCGGGATGCTGTCGCAGGTGAACAGCGGCGTGAGGTACGCCGGGTCGGTCCGCGACGGCGCGAGGTACATCGCCAGGTCGTAGTCGAGCGACGGCAGGCGCTGCTCGAACACACAGACTGCGTCGCAGTTGTCGACGACGACGTCGAACCCGGCCTCTGTCAGCAGTGGGATCAGGTGGTCCTGGGCGCGCTCGCGGCGGACGTCGCCGGCGTTGACCATCCACATGATCCTCGGCACGAGGCCGTCCTTGGCCCAGAAGCCAGACGCGTCCTTCGCCCAGCCGGCGTCGGTGAGCAGGGTCGTCGCCGCCGCTGGGTCGAACGTGTTCTCGAAGTTGCCGTCCGGGCAGTACGGGCCGTCGACGATCGGCCCGCAGTTCAACAACTCGCCGACGACTCCGTTGGCGGCGAAGATCGGCTCGTAGACCGCGGCGTACAGCGCCTCGCGGTCGATCGACATCGAGACCGCCGCCCGGAACACGGGGTCGGCGAACGGACCCTCGAGCTGCTGGAAGTACAGCGCCTCGTAGTCACCGCCGCTGGGGATGTCGAGCGTGATGTTCGGGTCCTCCAGCGACCGCGCCAGCGACTCGTTCAACGGTGGGTAGATGAAGTCGACCTGGCCGTTACGTAGCGCGGTGATCTCGGCGGTCGGATCGGGCTGCGCCAGCACGACGACCCGGTCGGCCAGCGGCTCGTCGCCCCAGTAGTTCTCGTTGGGAACGAGCACGACCTCGCTCTCGCTCCACGACTCGATCCGGTAGGCCCGGGCCGATACCGGCTGCTCGGTGGCGAACTCGGCCGAGACATCGTCGCAGTCGAGGACCGACGCCGCCTTGAGGACCGGGTTGAACAGCGTCTTGTACGGGCCGTAGACGCTGCTGAACTCGACGACGACCTGTTTGTCGCTCTCACCGGCCGAGACATCGATGATCCGGTCGTACCCGGCGGTGGCGATCGATCCCGGTGTGTGCAGGTTCGCCCGCCATGTGCACTCCAGATCAGCGGCAGTGATCGCCGTGCCGTCCTCCCAGACGGCGTCGGGGTGGAGGTCGATCGTCATGGTCATCGCGACCGTGTCGGAGAGCGCGCGCGGCCCTCCGCCTGTCGTCAGCTCGGTGGTCGTGCGGGGCTCACCCGTCGTCGCGTCGACGGCGTCCGAGTTCTCCTGGTCGTCCTCGTTCTCCTCCGCGGTCCCGGCGGCGGCGAGCTCGGTCGTGCTCTCGGCCCCCTCCTCGATCGCCGTGCCATCGGGCGCATCCGTGGCCGCCGTGTCGGCGGCATCGCCGCTGCACGCCGCGACGAGGAGGCACAACGCGGCCCCGACCGTCACGAGCCGGGGGCGGCGAGTGCTCACTCGGCGAACGTACCGCCCTCGTCCGGCTCGCGCCTGGCAGCTCAGCCGTACTGGACGATCCGCGAGAACTCGTCGGGGTCGAGGCTGGCGCCGCCGACGAGGGCGCCGTCGATGTCGGGCTGGGCCATCAGCTCGGCGATGTTCGAGGCCTTCACCGACCCGCCGTACTGGATCCGCAGCGATCCCGCGGTCGCCGCATCGGTCAGCGTGGCCACGCTGGCCCGGATCGTGGCGCACACAGCCTGGGCGTCGTCGGCGGTCGCCGTGCGGCCGGTGCCGATGGCCCAGATCGGTTCGTAGGCGATGACCATCGACGCGATCTGCTCCTTCGAGCGACCGGCGAGTCCGGCGGTCACCTGGCCGAGCACTTTGCCTTCCGTGTCCCCGGCCTCGCGCTCGACCAGCGTCTCCCCGACGCAGAGGATCGGCGTCATGCCGTGCCGTTGGACCGCCGTGGTCTTCGCCGCGACGATGTCGTCGGTCTCGCCGAACAGCTCACGGCGCTCGCTGTGGCCGCAGATGACGTAGCGCACGTCGAGCTTGGCCAGGAAGACGGGCGAGACCTCGCCGGTGAAGGCGCCCTTGTCCTCCCAGTGGCACTGCTGCGCGCCGAGGACGAACGGCAGGTTGTCGGCGTCGATCAGCGTCTGCACGCTGCGCAGGTCGGTGAACGGCGGGTGGAGGCACACGTCGACCGCCTCGGTGACCTCCTTCGGTACCAGCCAGGCCAGCTTCTGAACCGTCTGAATGGCCTCGAAGTGGTTGAGGTGCATCTTCCAGTTGCCGGAGATCAACGGCTTGCGGGTGTCAGGCATGTTGGCGTCGTTCACGAAGGGCCTGCAGGCCGGGCAGGTCGCCGAGCTCGAGCAACTCGAGCGAAGCCCCGCCGCCCGTGGACACGTGGTCGACGTCGTCGTCGAGGCCGAACTCGGCAAGCGCGGCGGCGGAGTCGCCGCCCCCGACGACCGTGAACGCCTTGGTGTCGGCGACGGCCTGGGCCACGGCCCGCGTCCCGGCGGCGAAGCGCTCGTCCTCGAACATCCCCATCGGTCCGTTCCAGAAGACGGTGCGGGCGTCCATCACGACGTCGCCGAACTCGGCCGCCGTGCCGGGCCCGATGTCGAGGCCCTTGGCGCCTGGTGGCAAGCGGGTTCCGAACGTGGCGACCCGCCCGTCGGCGGTCAGACCCACGATGTCCGTCGGCAGGTGGATCGGCTTGCTCGTGTTGGCCAGCAGGTCTCGGCACGTGTCGACTTGGTCCGGCTCGAACAGCGAGTCGCCGATGGAGCGGTCGAGAGCAGCAAAGAATGTGAAGCACATGGCGCCCCCGATGGCGAGCGCGTCGACGTGCTCGAGCAGCGCGCCGATGACGCCGAGCTTGTCGGAGACCTTGGCGCCGCCGAGCACGGCGACGAACGGCCGCTGCGGCTTGCTGCGCAGTTCGAGCAGCACTTCGACCTCGCGTTGCAGCAGCCGGCCCATCGCCGAGGGTATGTATCGCGGCGGACCGACGATCGAGGCGTGTGCTCGATGTGATGCGCCGAACGCGTCGTTGACGTAGCCGTCGATGCCCTCGACCAATCCGGCAGCCATCGCCTCCTCGTTGCCCTCCTCCCCCGGGTCGTAGCGCAGGTTCTCGAGCAGTTCGACCCCCGGCGCGAGTTCGGCGAGGCGGTCGCCCACCGGTTGCATGGAGTACTTCGGGTCCGGCTTGCCCTTCGGCCGGCCGAGGTGGCTGGCCGTGACGACGTGGGCGCCGCGCTGCCGTCAGCCACTCGATCGTCGGCAACGCGGCGCGGATGCGGAAGTCGTCGGTGATCCGGACCATGTCGCCGTCGTGCTCGAGCGGCACGTTGAAGTCGGTGCGGACGAGGATCCGCTTGCCGTCGAGGGAGCCGAGCTGCGCTTCGAGGTCCTCGAGCGTCGGGATATCGCTCATTTCCTGCGCCGCGCGAGCGGGACTTCATCCTCTTGTCGGCGTAGAGGAGGAAATCGACCATCCGGTTCGAGTAGCCCCACTCGTTGTCGTACCAGCCGAGCACCTTGACGAGCTTGCCCATGCTCATCGTGAGGCCGGCGTCGAAGATGCACGAGTGCGGGTCGCCCTCGATGTCGCTGGAGACGATCGGATCCTCTGTGTAGCGGATGATGCCCTTCAACGGACCGGACTTCGCCGCTTTGGCGAAGGCCGCGTTGATCTCGTCCACGGTTGCCTCGGTGGCGAGGATGGCGTTGAAGTCGGTGATCGAACCGGTGGGCACCGGGACGCGCAGCGACGTGCCGTCGAGCTTGCCCTTCATCGACGCCATCACGAGCGCCGTCGAGCGCGCCGCGCCGGTGCTCGTGGGCACGATGTTGATGGCCGCGCCGCGTGCCCGGCGGAGGTCCTTGTGGGGGCCGTCGACGAGCATCTGGTCGCCGGTGTAGGCGTGGATCGTCGTCATCAGCCCCTGCTCGACGCCGAAGGCGTCGTCGAGCACCTTGACCATCGGCACGAAGCAGTTCGTCGTGCAGCTGGCGTTGGACACGACCTCGTCGTTCTTGGGGTCGAAGTCCTGCTGGTTGACGCCCATCACGAACGTGCCGTCGGCGCCGTCCGACGGTGCCGAGACGACGACCAGCGGCGCGCCGGCGTCGAGGTGCCCGGCGGCCTTGTCGCGGGAGGTGAACAGGCCCGTCGACTCGACGACGATGTCGACGCCGAGCTCGGCCCACGGCAGGTCCTTCGGGTTGCGCTCGGACAGTACGCGCAGCTCGTCGTCGCCGACCTTGATGCCGTTCTTCGAGGCCGCGATCCGCTGCGGGAGGATCCCGAGGAGGGAGTCGTACTTCAGGAGGTGGGCCATCGTGTCCAACGACCCGACGTCGTTGACGGCGACGAAGTCGATGTCGGCGCCACGCTCCGTGGCGGCCCGGAAGAGGTTGCGACCGATGCGGCCGAAGCCGTTGATGCCGACGCGAACAGTCATGAGCGGAGAGTCCTTTCAGCGTGGGACCATTGAACGTCGACCCTAGCGACCCCGCAGGACAGATTCTGACGACGGTTGATCCCGCTGAGGGGGATCAACTCTCCTGAGAATGACCGAGATCGTGTGCCCGCCGCCGATAGAGCGCGAGGAGCTGGCGTGCCGTGGCGGCCCGATCCTGTCGGGCGGCCTCGTCGTACCGGTGCACGTGCCAGCCGACCACGGCGCAGTCCCGGTCCCGCGCCTGATCGGCTCGCTGGGCGAGGTCGCCTCCGTGCCACCACGAATGTCCGGGCTCGACGGCGAGGCGCACCTCCGGCCAGGCGAGGTCGAGGTGGATCAGCTCCCCGGTGGCCAACAGCAGTGGCAGCTGGCGCTTGGGCGTCGGTAGCCCGACCCGTTCGATCATCTCGACGAAGTCAAGTTCGAGATCGCTCTGACTGGGGCGGACCCGGCAGGAGGTGCGCTCCAACCATGTCTCGAACCGAAGGACACCGGTGCGGCCGGAACGGCGGATCGCCGCGAGGTAGTCGGCCGCCTCCTGCGGACTCACGAGCTGGTGGTGCCACATGTCTTCGGCGGCCCGCTCGAAACGATGCTGGTTGAACTGCTCCGCCAGTCCGAACAGCGTCCGCAACGGGGTGGCCAGTCGCAGCCCGTCGCCGCGCACGGGTGCGATGTCTCTTTCCTCGTTGATCCACGCCGTGCGCACCAGCCGACACCAGCTCGGCAGCGTCGCCCGCCGACGTTGAGGGATGGTCACCTCGATCCGGTGCTTCGGCATCTGCCGAAGGCCGTGCAGCGCCCCGGCGGTCGGCCCGCTGACGAACGCCCGGTCGCCGGCACCGAGCTGGGCGGCCAACGCCCTGCCCTCGAACGTCAGCTCGACGTCGGCGACCTGTACGACGCCCCGCATCACGGCGGTCACCAGGCCACGCCGGCGGGCCCGATCGGTCGCCCGCAGCGTAACGTCGAGCTGCTCCAGCTGGGCTGTGCTGGCCACCCAGTGCTGTCGGGCGAACAGCTTGAGGACCTCGGGACGGTTCATCACACCCGTCATGGGCGCGGGGGCGCACTCGGAACGGAAAACGGCGATTCTCAGGAGAGTTGATCCCGCTGAGCGGGATCAAGTGTCGTCAGAACCGGAAAGGGCAGCCGGGACGGGGGCTGGCTCGGCCTCGACCGTGGCTGCGGCGATGGCTGGGGAGCGGGCCAGTGTGACGACGCCGGCGATCGCCAGCGCGACGGCGATGCCGTAGAACACCCACTCGATGCCGGCCGTCGTGAACGTCTCCTCGAAGATCGTCACGCCGAGGATCGTGCTCATGACGGGCGTCCCGACCGAGATGGCCGACAGGCCGGCCGACAGGTGGCCGGACCGCAGAGCGAGCTGCTGCAGGACGATGGCGCCAAGGCCCGCGCCCACGAGGACGTAGGTCTGCCATTCGGCAAACACGGCGAGCAGACCGTCGTCGGTGATCGTCGCCGTCATGTCCTTCATCAGCGCGGCCATCATGCCGTAGACGATGCCGGCTGCCGTGCCGTACAGCGCGGCCGCCACCTTGTGGGCGATCCGGGCCCCGATCACAAGCACGGCGACGATGCCGCCGGTCAGCGCCAGCGCCAACGTCCACGCGCCACCGTCGGGTTGGTCGATGCCGTCGCGCACCTGGCCGAAGACGATCGAGCCGACCAGGCCGATCGTGACGAGCAGTGTGCCGAACAGCTCACGACGCTCCAGCGCGGCCTTCGCCGCCCACGCGCTGAACGGCAGCATGAACACGATCTGCGATGTCTGGGCGACCTGCACCTCGATCAGCGAACCGAGCCCGAGGGCGACGAAGTGCAGCCCGAAGCCGACGAGTCCGAGCAGGAAGCCGAACACCCACAGCGGTGTGGTCAGCAGGCGAATGACGATCGGACCCTGCCTGCGGTCGGCGTGCAGGTTGCCGACCTGTTGGATCGCCACCGACCCCGTGTAGATGAACGACGCCACGACTGCGATGAGGATCGCCATCACCGCTCATGCTTGCAGTTCTCAGGAGACTTGACCGCGCTCAGCGCGGTCAACTGTCGTCAGAATCGATACCGGGTCACCGCGAGACGTCGCGGTGGGTCGTGCGGACCGCCGTGCCACGGGCCCGCAGGCGGGCGGCGAGCTCCTCGGCGATCGCCACCGACCGGTGCCGGCCACCCGTGCACCCGATGGCCACCGTGAGATAGCTCCGACCCTCGGCCTGGTAGGCCGGCAGCACGCTGCGCAGCAGGTCCTCCAAGCGGTCGAGGAACTCCACCGTGTCGGCCCGCTCCAGCACGTAGCTCCGCACGGCCGGATCGTGGCCGGTCAGCGGCCGCAGCGCCTCCTCCCAGTGCGGGTTGGGCAGGAAACGGACGTCCATCACGATGTCGGCGTCGAGCGGCAACCCGTGCTTGAACCCGAAGCTCTCCACGGCCAGTAGCAGCTGTGACGTGGTCGCGTCGTCGAACGCCGCCACCAAGCGCTGCTTCAGCTGGTGGACGTTGAGCTCGGTCGTGTCGATGACGAGATCGGCGGCCTCGCGCGTCTTGTCCAGCAGGGATCGCTCGAGCTCGATCGACTCGACCAACCCGTCGGCCTCGGCGCCCAGCGGGTGCTTGCGACGCGTGGCGTCGTACCGCCGCACGAGCTCGGCGGTCTGGGCGTCGAGGAACAGCACCGTGACGCGATGCCCCGCGCTGCGCAGCCCTGCGACGTTGTCGAGCACGGCGCCGTAGTCCCGGCCGGCGACGAGGGCCAGGCGCTCGATCCCGCTGCCCGGCATCGACGCCAGCTCGACGACCTTCTCGATGAGGGACGTCGGCAGGTTGTCGACGACGTACCAGCCAAGGTCCTCCAGCACATCAGCGGCGCCCGAACGACCGGCGCCAGACATGCCGGTGATGAGCACGATCTCGGCCACCGGGACCGAGGCTAATCACCCGTGCTGCTTCGTGAGCCGGAGATACAACAGACGGGGAACCGTCGCCGCCGCGGCGTACTCCTCCGCCAGCGCCAGGAACCCGGGCGGCGGGGCCGGCTCGACCATCCGCTCGACGAGCAGGCCGTTGGCGGCGAGGACGTTGACGTAGCGCGACAGCGGCCGGTGGACGAACCGGATGTGGACCCCGGGCTCGACCTCTTCGACGGTGACGGCCTCCGGGAGGTACGACCCGATGCGCCAGTACTGCTCCGGCGGGTCGACGATCTGGTCGTCGATCCAGCCGCTGTCGGGGGTCTGGATCAACGGGTGGTTGAGGAGGAAGCAGAAGCGCCCGCCGGGCTCCAGCACGCGGGCGATCTCGGCGATCGCCGCATCGACCTCGTCGATGTGCTCGAACACCAAGCAGGCGACCACGGCGTCGAACGAACCGCCGGCGAAGGGCAGACCGGCGGCGGCGGCGCGGACGAAGCCGGTGGCGTGGCCGCGCTGCGCGGCCACGGTGATCTGGTTGTGCGTCGGATCGATCCCGACCGCCATGTCGACGGCGTCCAGGCCGGCCGCCAGCCGGGTGATCTGACCGTCTCCGCATCCCACGTCCAGCACCCGGCGAGCACCGGCCAGCTCCTCCGCCGCCAGCGGCAGGATCTGCTCGGCGTACTCCGGGTCGGCGCCATCCGTGAACGCCTCGATCCACCACGCCGCGTGGTCCTCCCACGTGGCCTCGGTCATCCCGCCACCCGAGGATTTCCGAGCCGGACGGGGGTCCCGACATCCTCGGGTGCCGTGAAAGCCTCGGGTGGGATGATGCTGGGGGCGTCCGGATGGAGCTTGAGGTGCACCGCCTGGGCGACCGGATCCGGCAGCCAGGAGAGCGCGCTGAGCTCGTCCAACGTGGCCCGCTTGACGGCGTTGACCCCACCGAGCTCCTTGACCAGCCGCCGGCGCCGCGTCTCGCCGAGCCCGGGGATGCCGTCGAGCACGCTGGCCGTCATGCGCTTGCTGCGCCGCTCGCCGTGGAACGTGTTGGCGAACCGGTGGGCCTCGTCGCGGATCCGCTGCAACATGAATAGGGCTTCGCTCCCCCGCGGGATCTCCACCGGCTCGGACCGCCCCGGCACGTAGACCTCCTCGAACCGCTTGGCCAGCCCGGCGACCGGGATCTCGTGCTCCAGCCCGAGCTCCTTGACGACCCGCTCCGCCGCGTTCAGCTGGCCCTTGCCGCCGTCGACGACGAGCAGCTGCGGCGGGTAGGCGAAGCGCCCGGACCCCCGTTCGGCGACGGGGCGCTGCTGATCGACCAGGTAGGCGGTCAGCCGCCTCGTGAGGACCTCCTCCATCGCGGCGTAGTCATCGTTGCCGGGGACGTGGACCTTGAACCGGCGGTACTCGCGCTTGTTCGGCAGGCCGTCCTCGAGGACCACCATCGATCCGACGTAGTCGGTGCCCTGGAGGTGGGCCATGTCGTAGCACTCGATGCGCAAGGGCGCCTCGGGCAGCCCGAGGTGCTCCTGCAGCTCCGTGAGCGCACGGCTGCGGGTGTTGTGGTCGCTGGCCCGTCGCAGGCGGTGGCGGGTGAACTCCTCGAGGGCGTTGCGCGTCACGGTCTCGAGGAGCGCCCGCTTGTCGCCCCGCTGGGGCACCCGGATCTGCACGCGGGAGCCTCGCTGCAGGCACAGCCACTCCTCGTACGTCGGGAGGTCGTCGGGTTCGACCGGCACGAGCACCTGCTTCGGCACACCTTGCGGGGGATCCTCGCCGTAGAGGTTCTCGAGGATACGGTCGATCAACCCGCCCGGCGTGAGGTCCTCGACCTTGTCGACGACGAAGCCCTTGCGCCCGACGACCCGGCCCCGGCGCACGTAGAACACCTGCACGGAGGCTTCCAGCTCGTCCTCGGCCAGCCCGATGATGTCGAGGTCCTCGTGGCGGTCGGCAACCATCTGCTGACGCTCGATGGCCCGCCGCACGGTCATCAGGCGGTCGCGGAGTCGGGCCGCCTTCTCGAACTCCAGCTCCGTCGCCGCCGCCCGCATCTCCGCGTCCAGGCGCTTGAGGATCGGCTCGGTGTCGCCGTCGAGGAAGTCGCACAGCTCGACCACGAGCTGGCGATAGGCCATCTCGTCGATCTCTCCGACGCACGGGCCGGAGCACTTCTCGATGTGGAACAGCAGGCACGGCCGGCCGAGGCGCTCGTGCTGGTGGAACTTCGACGGGCTGCACGTGCGGATCGGGAACGAGCGCAGCAACTCGTCGAGCGTGTCCCGGATGGCGTAGGCGTGGCCGTACGGTCCGAAGTACCGCGTGCCCTTGCGCTTGCGGCCCCGCATGACCAATGCCCGCGGCCACTGCTCGTCGACGGTGACGGCCAGGAACGGGTAGCTCTTGTCGTCCCGCAAGCGGACGTTGAACCGCGGCTGGTACTCCTTGATCAGCGAGTACTCGAGCATCAGCGCCTCGACCTCGTTGCGGACGGTCGTCCACTCCACGGAGTCGGCGGCGGCGACCATCTGCGCCGTGCGCGGGTGCATGTACCTGGGGTCGCCGAAGTAGTTGGCCAGGCGGTGGCGCAGGCTGGCCGCCTTGCCGACGTAGATCACCCGGCCCTGGGCGTCCTTGAACTGGTACGAACCCGGCGAATCCGGGATCGTGCCGGTGGGGGGACGCTTGACCATCAAGGTTCGAGGATACGGTTGGGTCCCATGGCCGGACGTTTCTCGTTCTCGGTTCCCGAGCGCCGTAACGCCGGCGATCCGTGGTTCCGGATCGGGACGCTCGACGTCAACACGACGATCCTCGTCATCATCCTGTGCGTCGCCAGCATGTTCGTCTGGGCCATCGACGATGCGGCGTGGGAAAACCTCATCCTCGACCCCGATGCCGTGCGCAGTGGCGAGGTCTGGCGGCTCGTCACGTGGCCGTTGGCCAACCAACCGGGGCTGTGGCCGGTCCTCACGCTGGCCATCTTCTGGTACTTCGGCCGGGAGATCGAGGGCATGCTGGGCCGCGCCCGCTTCGCCGCGCTGCTGTTGGTGCTGGCGGTCGTCCCGGGCATCGTCGGGGTGCTCCTCGACATCGTGGACTTCGGGCTCGCACCGATCGAGCTCGCCGTCTTCCTGATCTTCGTCGCCGAGTATCCGTTCGTGCGGTTCTTCTTCGGCGTCCCGGGGTGGGCGATCGGTGCGGTGATCGTCGGGATCCAGGTCCTCCAGTACCTGGGGTACGACGAGGAACGGCGGATCCTGCTGCTGTTCGTCACGATCGCCACCGCCGCGCTGATGGCACGCAGCATGGGCCTCGTCACGGCGCTCCCGTGGATCCCCAAGCTCCCGATCCCCGGCACCGGGGCCCGGGCGACCCGGCGGCGGCGCCCGCCGCGGCGCAGCGGCGGTGGCGGCGAGGTGGTCGCCGGGCCGTGGTCCTCGACGTCACGCGGCGGACCGGCCCGCGGGGCCGCGCTTCCCCAACCCCCCGGCCCCTCCTCTCTGGATCGCGACCAGGCCGAGCTGGACGCCTTGCTCGACAAGATCTCCGAGCTCGGGATGGACGGCCTGTCGAGCGACGAGAAGCGCCGTCTCAACGACCTCTCCAAGCGCATGAGGAAGCGCTAGCCGACCCGAGGCTTTCACGGCACCCGAGGCGTTGCGTCCCGGGAGGGGCGCACGAAACCCTCCGGTACTCGAAAGCCTCGGGTCCTGTCAGCCCAACATGTCACGGAGGTATCGGCCGGTGTGGCTGGCGTCGACCGTGCTGATCTGCTCCGGCGGCCCGGCGGCAACGACCGTGCCCCCGCCACTGCCGCCCTCCGGGCCGAGGTCGATGATCCAGTCCGCCGTCTTGATGACGTCCAGGTTGTGCTCGATCACGAGCACGGTGTTGCCCTGGTCGACGAGGCGTGACAGCACCGTCAGCAGCCGCCGGACGTCGTCGAAGTGCAGTCCGGTCGTCGGCTCGTCGAGCAAGTAGATCGTGTGGCCCGTGGAGCGCTTGGCCAGCTCCGTGGCCAGCTTGACTCGCTGGGCCTCCCCGCCTGACAGCGTCGGCGCCGGCTGGCCGAGGCGCACGTAGCCGAGCCCGACGTCCATCAGCGTGTGCATGTAGCGCCCGATCGACGGCTGGTTGGCGAAGAAGTCGACCGCCTCGGCGACCGGCATGTCGAGGACGTCGGCGATGTTCTTGCCCTTGAACTCGATGTCCAGCGTGTCCCGGTTGTAGCGGGCCCCCTTGCACACCTCGCATGGCACGTAGACGTCCGGCAGGAACTGCATGTCGATCTTGATCGTGCCGTCGCCGGCGCAGGCCTCGCAGCGACCACCCTTGACGTTGAAGCTGAAGCGGCCCGGCTGGTAGCCACGCACCTTGGCTTCGTTGGTCGAGGCGAAGAGCTTGCGGATGCTGTCGAACACGCCGGTGTACGTCGCCGGGTTCGACCGGGGCGTGCGCCCGATCGGCGACTGGTCCATGTCGATGACCTTGTCCAGCTGGTCGATCCCGTTGATCCGGCGGTGCTTGCCGGCCGGCATCTTCGACTTGTAGATCCGCTGCATGAGGACCGGGAGCAGGATGTCGCGCACCAGGGTCGACTTGCCCGAGCCGGACACGCCGGTCACGGTGACGAAGTTCCCGAGGGGGATCTCGACGTCGATGTCGTTCAAGTTGTGCTCGCGGGCGCCCTGCACGACGAGCTGGGCGCCGGTGCGCGGGCGCCGCAGGAAGGGCACGGGGATCGACTGGCGGCCGGACAGGTACTGGCCGGTGATCGACTCCTTGACCTTCGTCAGGCCCTCGACCGGACCGCTGTAGACGACCGCCCCGCCGTGCTCGCCGGCGCCCGGGCCGATGTCGACGATCCAGTCCGACTCGCGGATGGTCTCCTCGTCGTGCTCGACGACGATCACCGTGTTGCCGAGGTCGCGCAACCGGGTCAGTGTGTCGATCAGCCGCCGGTTGTCACGCTGGTGCAGGCCGACCGACGGTTCGTCCAGGACGTACAACGTGCCGACCAGGCCGGAGCCGATCTGGCTGGCCAGGCGGATGCGCTGCGCCTCGCCGCCGGCCAGCGTAGCGGCCGAGCGCGACAACGACAGGTAGTCGAGGCCGACGTCGAGCAGGAACCCGAGCCGGGCGTTGATCTCCTTCGTCACCCGCTCGGCGATCAGCCGGTCACGCTCGCTGAGCTCCAAGCCGGCCAAGAACTTCGCCGACTCGCCGATCGACATGGCGCTGACGTCGGCGATGTTGCGTTCGTTGACCGTGACGGCGAGCGACTCCGGCTTCAGCCGGGCACCGTCGCAGACGGAGCACGGCACCTCCCGCATGTATCCCTCGTACTGCTCGCGCGACCAGTCACTCTCGGAGCCATCGTGCCGGCGCTTGATCCACGGGATGACCCCCTCGTAGGCCGTCGTGTACTGGCGGGCCCGCCCGTAGCGGTTCTTGTACTTGACGGTCAGGTTGCCGGACGTGCCGTTGAGGATGACGCGCTGCTGCTTCGTCGTCAGCGATGACCATGGCGCATCCATGTCGATGCCGTGGTTCTCGGCAACGGCGTCGAGCATCCGGGTGAAGTACTGGGTGTGGGCGGTGCGCCACGGCGCGATGGCCCCGTCGTTCAGCGACATGTCCGGGTCGGGGATGACCAGCTCCGGGTCGATCTCGAACGTGGTGCCGAGCCCATCGCAGGTGGGACACGCCCCGTACGGCGAGTTGAAGGAGAAGTTCCTCGGCGCCGGCTCCTCGAAGCTGCGCCCGTCGACCGGACACACGAGGTGCTGGCTGAACGTCATGGTCTCGTTCTCGGACGAGTCGCCCTCCCGGGCGACGAGCTCCACTTCGGCCACACCGTCGGCCAGCTTGAGGGCGGTCTCCAGTGAATCGGTGAGGCGTCGCTCGATGCCCTCCCGCTGCACCAGGCGGTCGATGACGACTTCGATCTTGTGCTGCTCGTAGCGGGCGAGGCGCTCGTCACGCTTGAGGAACTCGTCGAGCTCGACGATCTCGCCGTCGATCCGCGCCCGCACGTAGCCCTGCGCCGACAGGTCCTCGAGCAGGGTGTCGTACTCGCCCTTGCGTCCCCGCACGACCGGCGCCAGCACCTGGAAGCGGGTGCCCTCCGGCAGCAGCAGGATGCGGTCGACGATCTGCTGTGGGGTCTGGCGCTCCAGCCGGTTGCCGTGGTCAGGGCAGTGCTGCACGCCGATGCGGGCGTACAGCAGGCGCAGGTAGTCGTAGACCTCGGTGATCGTGCCGACGGTCGAGCGGGGGTTGCGGCCGGCCGACTTCTGGTCGATCGAGATGGCCGGCGACAGCCCCTCGATGATGTCGACGTCGGGCTTGTCCATCTGGCCGAGGAACTGGCGGGCGTACGACGACAGCGATTCGACGTAGCGGCGCTGGCCCTCGGCGTAGATCGTGTCGAAGGCGAGGCTCGACTTGCCGGAGCCGGACAGGCCGGTGAAGACGATCAGCCGGTCGCGCGGCAGCTCGACGTTGATGTTCTTGAGGTTGTGCTCCCGAGCGCCACGCACCGTGATGGTCGACGTGCCCGTGCTGGTGGGGGGTTTGCGGGTCCGCGACGCCATCAGCTCCTCAACCTAGCGAAGAACCACATCGATGGCATTCTAGACTCAGACGAACACGTGTTCCAGTGAGTCCTGCCGCGCGAAGCGAGGCAGGGTCATGGTTCTGGGCGCGGTTCTTCGCGACAGTCGCCGAAAAACGCGCCCAGAAGCGCTCGTGGGAAGGATCGCGCCCAGATGTTCGGGGCGCGACGGGTCAGCTGGCGTCTCGCAGCTCGCGGCGGAGGTCGGCGACCTCGTCGCGGAGGCGGGCGGCGTACTCGAAACGGAGGTCGGCCGATGCCGCGTGCATCTCCTCCTCCAGCGTCTGGATGAGCCGGGCCAGCTCCTGCTGCGGGAGCGTCTTGAGGTCGCGCTGGACCTTCTCCCGCTCCCGTTGGCGGCGGCGGTCGCGCCCGGGCACCGGCGCCCCGTCGTCCGGCCGCAGCATCGACAGGATGTCGCCGACGGCCTTGCGGATGGTCTGCGGGTTGATGCCGTGCTCGGCGTTGTAGGCGATCTGCGATTCGCGGCGCCGGTTCGTCAGGTCGATCGCCCTGCGCATCGAGTCGGTGACCTTGTCGGCGTACATCACGACCTGGCCGTCGACGTTGCGGGCCGCCCGGCCGATGGTCTGGATCAGCGACGTCTCCGAGCGCAGGAAGCCCTCCTTGTCGGCGTCGAGGATCGACACCAGCGACACCTCGGGCAGGTCGAGGCCCTCGCGCAGCAGGTTGATGCCGACGAGGACATCGAACTCGCCGAGCCGCAGGGCACGGAGGATCTCGATGCGCTGGATCGTGTCGATGTTGGAGTGCAGGTAGCGAACCCGCAGCCCCTGCTCCAACAGGTAGTCGGTGAGGTCCTCCGACATCTTCTTCGTCAGCGTCGTGACGAGCACGCGGTCGCCCTTGGTCACCCGCTCGTTGACGTTCTCGATGAGATCGTCGATCTGGCCCTTCGTCGGCTTGACGATGACCTCGGGATCGACGAGGCCCGTCGGCCGCACGATCTGCTCGACGACCTGCGACGACACCCGCAGCTCGTAGGCGCTCGGCGTGGCCGACATGAAGACGCACTGGTTGATCCGCTCGAGCACCTCGTCGAACGTCAGCGGGCGGTTGTCCCTGGCCGACGGCAGGCGGAAGCCGTGCTCGACGAGCATGTCCTTGCGGCTGCGGTCGCCCTCGAACTGGCCGTGCAGCTGCGGCACGGCCTGGTGGCTCTCGTCGATGACGAGCAGGAAGTCGTCGGGGAAGTAGTCGAGGAGCGTGAACGGCGGCTCACCGAAGTCACGGCCGTCGATGTGCATCGAGTAGTTCTCGATGCCGTTGCAGTACCCGACCTCGGACATCATCTCGAGGTCGTACTGCGTGCGCATGCGCAGGCGCTGGGCCTCGAGCAGCTTGCCCTCCGCCTCGAACCAGGCGAGGCGCTCCTGCAGCTCGGCCTCGATCTTCTCCATCGCCCTGGCCATCCGCTCGGCGCCGGCGACGTAGTGCGTGGCGGGGAAGATCTGCGTGCGCGGCAGCGTCTGCAACGTCTCGCCGGTGATCGGATCGATGATCGTCAGCCGATCCACCGTGTCGCCGAACATCTCGATCCGCAGCACCGTCTCCTCATAGGACGGGTGCACCTCGATGGTGTCCCCACGCACCCGGAACCGACCACGGCCGAGCACGGCGTCGTTGCGGTCGAACTGCAGGTCGACGAGCCGCCGCAGGATGCTGCGCATGTCGTAATCGACACCGACACTGAGGTCGATCATGTTGCCCCGGTACTCCTCGGGGTTGCCCATGCCGTAGATGCAGCTGACCGACGCCACGACGATCACGTCCCGACGGGTCAGCAGGGCCGCCGTCGCCGAGTGGCGCAACCGGTCGATCTCGTCGTTGATCGAGGAGTCCTTCTCGATGTACGTGTCGCTCGACGGGATGTAGGCCTCGGGTTGGTAGTAGTCGTAGTAGCTGACGAAGTACTCGACCCGGTTGTCCGGGAAGAACTCGCGCATCTCCTGGGCCAGCTGGGCGGCGAGGCTCTTGTTGGGGGCGAGGATCAGCGTCGGCTTCTGCGACTGCTCGATCGGACCAGGCGATCGTCGCCGACTTGCCGGAGCCGGTGATGCCGAGCAGCGTCTGGAAGCGGTCGCCGCGGAGGATGCCCTCGCTCAGTGCGGCGACGGCCTTCGGCTGGTCGCCGGCGGGAGCGAAGTCCGACACGACCCTGAACGGCTGCGCTTGCACCCCCTCACTCTACAGGCGAACAGTCGTTCTGTCAGGTGGCCTTGGCGTCCGTTGACATCTGGGTGAGGGAACAGACGGTGCACGCGTCTGTTCCCTCACCCGGACGGCCACGCCTGTCGGCGCAGCCCACGGTTCCCGCCCGTTCGTCACTCCCTCGCCGCGATTGCCCTGCGTCGCCGCCCCACCACCAGCAGCCCCAGCCCGGAGACCAACAGGAGGCTGGACCACTCGAGCAGCATCCACACGTCGGTGCCGGTCGTCGGCAGCGTGCGCAGCCCGCGGTCGCCGGGGCCGGGGATGAAGAAGCAGATGCACCTCGGGTCACGAGACGTGAAGGCGTCCCGCGGCACGCCGGGGATGTTGAACTGCGGGCCCGGCGGGCCGAACTGGTCGGGGAAGTCCGGGTCGCCCGGCTCGATGATGGCCGGCTCGTCGAACGGCTCGAACGGGGTCAGCGTGAAGTCCGTGCCGGCGGCGAAGGCCAGCGCCCGGATGAAGGCGGCGATCCGCGGCAGGTAGATCCGGTTGACGACCGGACTCCCGAAGAACTCGAACGGCACGACGTAGATGTTGAAATCGCCGACCCAGTCGTACAGCCGGTCGCGTGCCGAGTTGGCCATCAACACGTCGCGGCCGGCGCCGCCGTATGCGAAGTCGCCCTCGCGGAACCGCTCGTCGTCCTCCGGCGCGGTTGTTGAGGCCGCCGTTGGTCTCCAGGAAGTCGTCCATGTTCATGCACGTCGTCAGCCCCAACCGCCGAAGACCCAGTCGCCGTTGGTGCCGCCGACGATCCAGTCGTTGCCGTTGTCGCCGAAGATCATGTCCCGCCCGTCGTCCGAGCTGGATCGGGACGCCGGCGAAGCAGAGCACCTCGCCGGTCGCCTCGTCGATCACGTAGCCGTCGAAGTTGAGGAAGAAGCCCGGGATCTTCGACCACGGGTCGTTCGGGTTGAACCAGGCGAACCAGCTCGTGTCGGCGTCGTAGCCCAACGGGTCGGTATCGACCTGCGGCAGCTCGTTGTAGAACTCGCGGCAGCGCCTCGGCCCCGGAGATGGCGTCGTCGCCGGCGCCACCGTGGAGGAAGTCGTCGCCCAGCCCGCCGTAGATGATGTCGGCGCCGCCGACCGTCCAGTTGGCGAGGAGGGCCTGCTTCTTCAGCTCGCCGGTCACGTGCGATCAGCGCCGTCGTCAGGAAGCCGTCGAGCGTGATGCGCGACTGCAGGTTGGGCACCGTGATCAGGTTGAGCGGCTCGGTCCGGCCGTTGCGGCTGGTCAGGATCTTGCCGTCGTCGCCGAGGATGCCGTCCTCGCCGGTCCCGCCGTAGATGCGGTCGGAGCCGGCGCCGCCGTAGATGTCGTCGTCCTGGCCCTCGCCGAAGAGCACGTCGTTGCCGGACATGCCGTGGATCGTGTCGTCGCCGTCCTCGCCGTGGATCAGGTCGTCGCCGCCGATGTCGGTGGACGCGCCGCCCTCGGTGTAGTCGAGGAAGATGTAGGCCCGCGGGATGACGAGCTCGGGCGCCGCCGTCGTCGTAGTTGAACCTGAGGTACCAGTTCGGCTCCAGAGGCACGGCGAACATCCCGACGAGGCGGTAGATGTTGCCGTTGTCGCCGATGATGACGTCGGCGTCGCGGGCGTGGCCGTCGCCCGCGGTCGCCCATCGTGTTGCGCGTCGATCCGGGTCCCCGCGCCGCCGAAGATCGTGTCGCCGCCATTCGGCCGGCGGTCGGGCGTGAACAGGCTGTACAGGTCGCTCGACCCGCCGATCAGGTCGTCCTGGCCGAGGCCGCCGAAGATCGTGTCGTCGCCGCCGCCGCCTTCGATCCAGTCACGGGCGTCGGTCGCCCGGCGCCGGCCCAGTCTTCCTTGGACTCGCGGGTGCCGACGACGTCGATCGTGATCGCGCCGGTGTCGTCGATGATCGAACCGTCGCCCTGCATCCAGTCGTTGCCGAGCTGGCCGAAGAACACGTCGTCGCGCCCACCGCCGGCGATGAGGTCAGCCCCATAGGTCCCGGGCGCCGTCGTCGTCGAGTGGTCGAACAGCCAGACCCAGCGCTCCTCGTTGGCCGGGTCCGGGTCGTTCTGCCACTCCCCGATCGCCTGGGAGTTGCCGAGCAGGTCCCAGATGGCGTACGCTGGCCAGCACGCTGGAACCGGGGGCTCAGCGAGGAGCCGGTGCGCAGGATGACGGCGTTGTCGCCGGCGACCCAGTCGTTGCCCAGTCCCCGTGTCGATGAAGTCGCCGGCGTCCGCCCCGCCGGCGACGGTGTGGCCGCCGATGACGTCGTCGTCGCCGTCGGCGGTCGGTGATCCGGTCGGCGCCCTGTCCGCCGACGACGATGTCGTCGCCGCTGTCGCCGCGCGAACAGGTCGGCTGCGCCGCCGTCGGTCGCCGACGCGTCGGATCGACGTCCAGCTGAACGGATGCGGCCACGGGCCGAGCGGCAGCAGGGTGAGGTCGATGTTGCCGGCGACGAGGCTGCCCGTGGTCGCCGAAGATCAGGTCGTTGCCGGCGCCGCCGGACACGACGTCGGCGGCGGTGCCGGCGAGCACGATGTCGTTGCCCGCGCCGCCGTCGATGGTGTCGTCGGCCCGCCGACCGTCGGGTCGGCGCTGGAGATCTGCAGCAGGCTGCCGCGGACGACCCAGCCGTGGTCGCCGACGACGACGTCGTTGCCGGCGCCAGCCGAGACGATGTCACCGAGTGCACCGGCCAGGATGATGTCGTCGCCACCGCCGACGGAGATGGTGTCCGACCCGCCGAACGTGGGATTGGTCGTCTGGATCAGCGCCGCGCTGACCGAGCCGTGGTCGCCGACCACGATGTCGTTGCCGGCGCCGGAGGTGATCGATTCGGCGCCGTCACCGCCGAGGATGGTGTTGTTGCCGTCGCCGGCGGTGATCGACGTCGCTCGCGCCCGTACCCCGGGATCGGTCGTCTGGATCAGCGTCGCGGTGACCGAGCCGTGGTCGCCGAGCACCACGTCGTGCCGGCGCCGGAGGTGATCGAGTCGGCGCCGTCACCACCGAGGATGGTGTTGTTGCCGTCGCCGGCGGTGATGAGGTCGTCTGCGCCAAGCCCGGGGTCGGTGGTGAAGGCGATCACCGTGGTCGCCGCCTGAACGTCACGACGTCGCCGTGGTCGCCGAGCACCACGTCGTCGACCGTCGCCGGAGGTGATCGAGTCGGTGCCGTCACCGCCGAGGACGTGTTGTCGCCGTCGCCGGCGACGATCAGGTCGCTGTCGCCGGACCCGGGTCGGTGGTGAAGGCGTCACGGTGGTCGCCGCCGCCGTGAACGTGGCAACGACGTCGCCGAAGTCGCCGACCACGACGTCGTCGCCGGCACCGGAGGTGATCGAGTCGGTGCCGTCGCCGCCCAGCACGACGTTGTTGCCGTCACCGACGTTCGATCACGTCGTCGCCACCGTCTCCGGGGTCGGTGGTGAAGGCGTCGACCGTGGTCGCCGCCGCCGTGAACGCGCACCGTCATCGCCGTGGTCGCCGACACACGACGCCGTCACCGTCACCGGAGGTGATCTAGTCGGTCGCCGTCACCGCCCAACACCACGTGGTCGCCGTCACCGAGCTTGATGACGTCGTCGCCACCGTCGCCGGGGTCGGTGGTCAAGGCGACGACCGTGGTGGTGTCCGCGGTGAACGTGGCCTCGACGACGCCGTGGTCGCCGAACACGACGTTGTCACCGTCACCGGCGGTGATCTCGTCGTCGCCGTCGCCGCCGAAGATGACGTGGTTGCCGTCACCCAGCGTGATCAGGTCGTCGCCGCCCTCGCCGGCGAACATGCTCTCGGCGAACACCGTGGTGCGGTCGGCGGTGAACTCGGCGAAGACGATGGGCGGCCCAAGGTCCCCGACGTGCCGTGATCGCCGAACACCACGCCGTCGCCGTCACCGGCGAGGATCTCGTCGTCGCCGTCACCGCCGAAGATGACGTGGTTGCCATCGCCGAGGGTGATGATGTCGTCGCCGCCCTCGCCGGCGAACATGCTCCCCGCCAGCACCGTCGTGGTCGTCGGCGGTGAACTCGGCGAAGAGGGCGCCGTGGTCGCCGAACACCACGTTGTCGCCGTCACCGGCGAGGATGTCGTCGTCGCCGTCGCCGCCCACGATGACGTGGTTCCCGTCACCCAGCGTGATCAGGTCGTCGCCGCCCTCGCCGGCGAACATGCTCTCGGCGAACACCGTGGTGCGGTCGGCGGTGAACTCGGTGAAGACGATGGGCGGCCCAAGGTCCCCGACCGCGCCGTGGTCGCCGAACACCACGCCGTCGCCGTCACCGGCGAGTGATCTCGTCGTCGCCGTCACCGCCGACGATGACGTGGTTGCCATCGCCGAGGGTGATGATGTCGTCGCCGCCCTCGCCGGCGAACATGCTCCCCGCCAGCACCGTCGTGGTCGTCGGCGGTGAACTCGGCGAAGAGGG
Organism: uncultured Acidimicrobiia bacterium; assembly: GCA_963719775.1. Taxonomy (GTDB): domain Bacteria; phylum Actinomycetota; class Acidimicrobiia; order Acidimicrobiales; family Ilumatobacteraceae; genus JALZMG01. Next base: position 148,616 of record CAVRCY010000010.1, on the reverse strand, counting down.
CGCCGTGGTCGCCGAACACCACGTTGTCACCGTCACCGGCGGGATGTCGTCGTCGCCGTCGCCGCCGAGATGACGTGGTTCGCCGTCACCCAGGGTGATCAGGTCGTCGCCGCCCTCGCCGGCGAACACGCTCTCGGCGAACACCGTGGTGCGGTCGGCGGTGAACTCGGTGAAGACGATGGGCGGCCCAAGGTCCCCGACCGCGCCGTGGTCGCCGAACACCACGCCGTCGCCGTCACCGGCGAGGATGTCGTCGTCGCCGTCACCGCCGAAGATGACGTGGTTGCCATCGCCGAGGGTGATGATGTCGTCGCCGCCCTCGCCGGCGAACATGCTCCCCGCCAGCACCGTCGTGGTCTCGGCGGTGAACTCGGCGAAGAGGGCGCCGTGGTCGCCGAACACGACGTTGTCGCCGTCACCGGCGAGGATGTCGTCGTCGCCGTCGCCGCCGAGGATGACGTGGTTGCCGTCGCCGAGGGTGATCAGGTCGTCGCCGCCCTCGCCGGCGAACATGCTCTCGGCGAAGACCGTGGTGCGGTCGGCGGTGAACTCGGTGAAGACGATGGGCGGCCCAAGGTCCCCGACCGCGCCGTGATCGCCGAACACCACGCCGTCGCCGTCACCGGCGAGGATGTCATCGTCGCCGTCACCGCCGAGGATGACGTGGTTGCCATCGCCGAGGGTGATGATGTCGTCGCCGCCCTCGCCGGCGAACATGCTCCCCGCCAGCACGGTCGTGGCCGTCGGCGGTGAACTCGGCGAAGAGGGCGCCGTGGTCCCCGAACACCACGTTGTCGCCATCACCGGCGAGGATGTCGTCGACGCCGTCACCGCCCACGATGACGTGGTTCCCGTCACCCAGCGTGATCGAAGTCGTCGCCGCCCTCGCCGGCGAAGATGCTCACGGCGAACGACCGTGGTGGCGTCCGGCGGCGAACTCGGCGAACGACGTCGCCGTGGTCGCCGAACACCACGTTGTCGCCGTCACCGGCGAGGATGTCATCGGCCCCGTCGCCGCCCAGCATCACGTGGTCGCCGTCACCGAGGGTGATGACGTCGTCGTCGCCGCCCACGCCGGCGAAGATGCTGACCGCGTCAGCACGGTGGTGGTCGTCCGCGGCGAACTCGGCGAACGACGTCGCCGTGGTCGCCGAACACCACGTTGTCGCCGTCACCGGCGAGGATGTCATCGGCCCCGTCACCGCCCAGCACCACGTGATCGCCGTCACCGACCGTCGATGACGTCGCCGCCGCCGGCGCCGGCGAAGGCTGGTCCGGCGTCCACCGTGGTGGCTTCGGCGCGAACTCGGCTACGACCTCGCCGTGGTCGCCGAGCACCACGTTGTCGCCGTCGCCGGCGAGGATGTCGTCGATGCCGTCACCGCCGAGGACCACGTTGTCGCCGTCACCGACGGTGATGATGTCGTCGTCGCCACCGACGCCGGCGAAGATGCTGACCGCGTCGACCGTCGTGGCGTCCGAGTGAACTCGGCGACCACATCACCGTGATCGCCGAACACGACATTGTCGCCGTCCCGGCGAGGATGTCGTCGACGCCGTCACCGCCCAGGACCACGTGATCGCCGTCGCCGACGTGATGATGTCGTCGTCGCCTGTCGCGGGGCAGTGCTGAGGCGTCGACCGTGCGTGGCGGCCGTGAACGTGGCGACACGTCGCCGTGGTCGCCGAACACGACATTGTCGCCGTCCCCGGCGAGATGTCGTCGAACCCGTCACCACCCAGGACCACGTGTCGCCATCACCGACGGTGATCACGTCGTCGTCGCCACCGGCCCCGGCGAAGATGCTGAAGGCGTCGACCGTGGTGGCGTGCCGCGAACGTGGCGACAACGTCGCCGTGATCGCCGAACACGACGTTGTCGCCGTCCCCGGCGAGGATGTCGTCGACCCCGTCACCACCCAGGACCACGTGATCGCCATCACCGACGGTGATCACGTCGTCGTCGCCGGTGCCGGCGAAGGCGGTCCTCGCGTCGACCGTGGTGGTCGTCTGGCCGTGAACGTCGCCTCGACCGAGCCGTGGTCGCCGAGCACGACGTTGTCCCCGTCCCCAGCGAAGATGTCGTCAACCCCGTCACCACCCAGCACGACGTGGTCGCCGTCACCGAGCGTGACCACGTCGTCGCCGCCGCCGACGCCGGCGAAGGTGAAGGTCGTCGACGGTGGTCGCCGCCGCGGTGAACGTGGCGAGGACCGAGCCGTGGTCGCCGAGCACGACGTTGTCGCCGTCACCAGCGAGGATGTCGTCGTCACCGTCGCCGCCGAGCACCACGTTGTCGCCGTCACCCAGCGTGACCACGTCGTCGCCGCCGGAGCCAGGATCCAAGGTGAAGACGTCGACGAAGGTGGACGCCGGCGTGAACGTGGCGAAGACATCGCCGTGATCGCCGACCACCACGTTGTCACCGTCTCCGCCGCACGATGTCGTCGTCGCCGTCGCCGCCGAGGACCACGTTGTCGCCGTCACCGACGTCGATCAGGTCGTCGCCGCCGAAACCGAGGTTGGCGACCAGTCGAAGGGCGAGATGGCACCGACCGTGGTGCCCGCCGCAGCGAACGTGGCGACCACTGCGCCGTGGTCGCCGAGCACGACGTCGTCTCCGTCGCCGCTCGTGATGTCATCGTCGGCGTCCCCGCCGAGGACCACGTTGTCGCCGTCGCCGACGTCAATGACGTCCTCGTCGCCGGTGCCTGGGTCGGTGGTGTTGGCGATGACCGTCGTGGTGCCGGCGGTGAACGTGGCGAAAACCTCACCGTGGTCGCCGAGCGCCGCATCGTCTCCGCCTTCGGCCGTGATCGAGTCGTCGCCGGCGCCGCCGAGCATGATGTTGTTGCCCGGCCCGCCGTCGATCTCGTCCGGGGCACCGTTGGTCGGCGCGACGGTGCGCACGAGGAGGCCACCAGGGACGGTGGCGATCGTGCCGTGGTCACCGATGATGACGTCGTCGAAGTCGCCCGAACGCGCCGGGAGCGCTGGGCAGTCCTTCTCCGGTGAGCGTGTCCGAGCCGGCGACGAGGTTGTCGGCAGTGGGGAAGACGCTGGTGTTGGCGGTGGCGACGATGTACGCCACAGCGATGACGTCGAGGTTGAGGCCCGAGTCGCCCCAGATCCAGTCGGGCCCACGCTGCCCGAGAACGGTGTCGTCGCCCGAGCCACCGAAGAGCAGGTCGTGCGCCTGGCTGCCGACGATGAAGTCGTCTTCAGGTCCGCCGTAGGCGACGACGCCGAGGGCGGGCAGGCTGCCCGGCAGGGAGCTGCCGAACAGCACCGAGGCATCGATCCTGTCGTTGCCGTCGTTGGCGAACGGCACCCCGACGGGGACGATGAACCGGTTGTCGTCGGGGTCGCCGCCGGACGTATCGGCGAACGGCTTCGGCCCGATGTCGAGGCCGGTCGTGCCGCCCTGATACCACGAGCCGTCCTGGGTCGTGTCGCCGAGCAGGACGAGCTGCGAGACCGGTCCACCGCCGCCAGACACGATCATCGTGTCGCCACCCATCTCACCACCGAATTGGACGGTGTTCCCGCCGCCGTGGACGACGGTCAGCGTGACGCGGCCATCGGCGGCCGCCAGGCTGCCCGAGATCGAGAGCACGTCGTTGCCGGAGCCGAGCAGCAGGTTGAGGCGCTCGAACTCGGAGAACCCGGTCGACGGGTCGCCGAACGTGATGTTGGCTGCGCCGCTCACCTGGAGCTGGGTCTGGCTGAGGGTGCCGCTGACGTTCGTCGTGCGGCCGTCGTCGTAGATGTCGAGGACGTCGATCTGCTGGTTCTCCGGCGGCTGCGGTGGCACCGGGCCGAACGCTGCGTCGAGCTCGCCGGGCCGCTTGAGCGCGGGCACGAGCGGGCGGGCGACGGTCGGCCCACCGATCACGGTGAGTGGGCCGGCGATCGCGGTGAGGACGTGCGGCACCACCGGGAACGTGATGGCCGGCACGAGGTCCTCGATGACGTCGCCGGTGACGTTCACGGTGTCGCTGCCGAGGCCGCCGATGACTCGGGTCGACATGCTCGCGACGGTCGACTGGACGAACAGCTCGTCGTCTCCTTCCATGCCGTCAACCTCGAGCAGTTCGTCAAAGATCGCTCTGATCTCGTTGCCGGCGCCGACGATCCGCATGGCGTCGAAGCCCTCGATCTGCTGCCCCTCGAGCACCAGATCGTCGGCCCGCTCGGTGCCGAGCACGACCACCTGGTCGAAGCCGCTGCCGCCGGCAGCGACGATTGGCGCCTTGACGATGTACGTCTCGCCCGGCGCGAACGTGGGGAACGACCGGACGGTGAAGAGGTCGTTGCCGCCGTCGCCGAGCATCGACAGCCTGGCCTGGGCGTTGTACACCGTGAACACGTCGTCGCCATTGCCGCCGCTCAGCACCATCGCTTCGCTGTTGCCGCGACTCAGCCAGCCGCGCGTCGTCTGGACCGCCGGCGGGAGGAACACGTCACTTGGTGGGGAGATTGCGGCGGTGTCGCGAGGCGAGCCGAAGAGCTGGCCGATCTGGAACGTGTCGTTGCCGGCGTCGCCAAACACCAGCGCCTCAGCGCTGGTGTCGTCGGAGGCGAAGTAGTCGTCGCCGCCAAACATCTGCAGCTGCAGGAAGCCATCGATGCCGACGTCGTAGTTGACGCGCTGCATGTTGGTCGACGTCTCGTTGCCGACGATGGCGTCGCGCAGCGGCTCCAGCTCACCGTGCAGCAGGATCACGAAGGCTGGGTTCGTCGACGTCTCGTTGGCGATGGCCACGATCCGCCGCAGCAGGAAGATGTCGTCGGAGTCGTCGGCACCCTGGATGACCAAGTCGTCGTCGCCGCCGACGCCGGTGTCGAGAACGTTGACGACGTAGTTGCGCTCGGGGCCGTCCGTGCCCGTCGTGATGACCCAGTAGTCGTCGGTGTTGGCCTGCCCGTCGAACGTCAGCGTGTGACCGGCGGCGACGTTCATCGTCTGGATGCGGAAGGCGAGGAAGAAGTCGCTCCCGTCGGCCGTGCCCGTCGTCTGCGACTGGCTGCCGTACACGCGAGTTGGAGCACCGAGGAAGGTCTCCAGGAAGTTGAACACGTCGTTATCGGCGTTCCCGAAGATCCAGGTGCGGATCGTCGACAGCGGTGGCGACGAGAGGTCGAACACGCCGCCAACCCGCCCGCCGAAGTTCATCGTGGTGCCGGCGCCGGGATCGGCGTTGAGGTAGTCGCCGAAGATCGTGATGGTGCCGCCGGCGACGATCGCGGTTTCGACCGGGGCGTACACGTCGTCGCCGATGTTGAGGAGGATGTCTCCGCGGGCCCAGATGCCCGCCGCGTGCCTCGACGCCCGGATCGGTGGCCGGGCCGACGGATTGCGGATCGCCCTGGATCACGAGGCGCGTGCCGCGGGCGATGAGGATGAGGTCTTCGCCGGCGCCCTGTGGTGGGGCGCGCGTAGCCGTTGATGTCGGGCACGGTGAGCTGGACGTTGCCGGCGAGCGTGGTGGCCGCCAGCGCCCACAGCGCGCCTTGCGTCTCGACGACGTAGATGCCGGTGCCGGCGGAGGCGTACAGGCGACCACTGCCGCGACCGTTCGTGGACGAATCGATCTCGAGGGCGTTGGTGATCGAGGCCGATGCCGATGGCCGCCATCAGGTCGATGCGGTTGCCGAACAGGTCGTTCTCGTAGTCGGCCTGGGCGTCGTAGATGCCGCCGACCCGGGAGGTGAGCACGAGGTCGCTGTCAGGCGGTCGGATCGCCGGCCACGCCGGTGCCCACGAACCACACCCGCATGTCGCCGGCGACCTCGGTGAGGTACGCGGCGACGCCGGCGTGGGAGTTGATGCGCCCGGCCACGATCACGCCGTTGACGCTGTCGAGCAGGTTGATCTCGAGGAAGTCCTGGGCCGTGCCGACGTTGATCTCGGCCACCAGGCCGATGTTGACGCCCTCGACGTCCTGCGGGTCGGTGCCGCCCTTCGGCTCGGAGGCGTCCCCGTCGAGGATGCTGCCGGTCGACCGAGCGACGAGCAGGACGTCGTCGGTGCGCGAGCGGACGAGACCGACACGCATGTCGCCGGTGAGCTCGACGAGGTCGACCCGCCCGTCGACGTTGACGTTCGAGCAGACCGGGCGTGACGTCGCGCATCTCGATCCAGCCTCGGACGCTGATCGCGCGGCAGCGAGCCGCTGTCCGGCGCCAGGCCGGTTCAGACTCGTGAGACCCTCGGTGTCCTTGATCGAGAGGCCGCGGCCGGCGTCGATGCCGCCAGCGGTGAGCGGGGTGGCGGTCGGTCGTGAAGATCGTGAACCTCGGGCCGCCAGGTACCGGTGTGGGCACGAACCGGACGGCGCCGTTGAACGGCTCGGTGACTCGAGCGGCGACCGGGTTGCGGAGGTGGATCGTGTAGTTGCCGTCGATGGACACCTCGGCGCCGGTCGTCGTCGTGCCGGTGCCAGACGGCGAGCCGGAGAACCCGGTGCGCCTCGGGTCGTAGACGAGTGGATCGGCGCTGATCGGGCCGCGGAAGTGGGAGATGTGCGGCTTGGGGTTGGCCCAGCTGTTGGCCGTGGAGGCGGCTTCGTTGATCACCTGGACGTCGACGAGGCCACCCGCCGCGCCGCCTGGCTGGCGAATGGTGGTGCGCAGCTCGATGTTGACGTCGCGCCCCGCCTGGATCTGATCGAGGGTGATCGCCATCGGCACGGTGCGCACGACGGAGAGCGTCGCCGTTCCAGTGCCCGGCGCCGCCCCGCCGCCGAACACCGTCCTCAACCCGAGCACGGTCGCCGACACCGACGTCACCTCGTACGTGCGCTGACCGCCGGACAGCCCGAACACCACGATGACGTCCCCGAAGACGAAGCCGTCGCTGATCCAGCTGCCGCTGGAGCGTGTCAGCGAATTGCCCGTCGTCGCCATCGAGCCGGTGAAGCTGTTCGTGCGGTCGACGCCGCGCAGGCTGAGGTAAGCGTCGACGCCGGCCTCGACGACGATGCGTGGGTCGAAGAAGCCGCCGACCGGGTCGATCAACGACGGGAACGCGCGGTACTGCACGAGGTCGACCGTCAGGCGCCCGGACGCGCTCCCGATCGACCCATTCGTCGTGCTCGGCGCATACGCATCGAGGAGGTTCGTGACGATCCTTGAACCGGCGTTGGCCACGATCGGCCCGTTCAGGTTGACCAGGCGGGTCAGGCCGATCGGGTTGTCGATGAGGCCGGCGATCACCAAACGTTGCACGGTGGCGGCGCGCTGCTCGATGTCGACGTACGACGGCGCGACCACACCAAGGCGCAGGTCGAACTCCAGCGTGACGGCATCGCGGAAGCCTGTCGCTGCGCCGCCCCGCGGGATCAGCCGCACGAGCGGATTGCGGTTCGTGCCATCGTCGATCACGCGGATCCCCTCGATGACCAGATCGCGTGGCGACAGGTTGATGATCGTCACGTCCGACAGCGTCCGGCGGAACTCGAACGTCGGCCAAGGGTTGTTCGGGTTGCCGATCGTGTTGGGCGGGATCGTGTAGTCCTGGTTGCGGATGTCGTTGTCGGCCTGCATCAGGATGTCGGCGGCACCGCTGGCGGCGATCGCGCCGACGATGATGCTGCCGCCGTTGAGCGGGACCGGCTGGCCCTCGGTCGGTGTGACCAGGGTGCCCGCCGCGTTGCGGACCTGCACGGCGCTGGCGGCGAGGACGTTTCCATTGGCGCCGACCACGAGGTAACCCTGTCCGCCGGACCCGCCGAGGATGATCACGTCGGCGTCCCAGAAGATGTTGGCGCTGCGCGGATGGCTGCTCTCGTCGGTCGTGAAGAGGCCGCTGTCTCCGGTGATGACCGGGGTGAACGGGTTGGTGTGGGCTTGCACGTAGAGGGCGACCGCCATGCCCGCCGGCGACGGGGCAAGGCCGCCGGGCGGCGTCCCGGCCTGCCGTGCGCCGGCGATGACCAGCGCCGCCCGATCGGTGTTCACCTCGTTGGTCAGCGAGTCGGTGCCTTGCCAGCGCGTGTGCTGCGGGAAGCTGGGGAAGGCGACGGCCAGGCTGTATCCGTCGCGTGTGACGTTCAGGGTGCCGATGTGGCGGGCCTTCAGGTCGACTCCCTCGATGCCGGTGATCGTCGTGGTCCCGGCGGCGTCATCGAGCACTTGGACGAGCGTCTTCGAATACACGTCGATGTACGGGAACGCGAAGGCCGACGCATGGCAGCAGAGCACCGGGCTGTACGACGTCGCCGTCGCCTTCGCCGTGAGGTTGAGGACGGTGACGGCGGCGTCCAGTTCGACGGTGCGGGCGGTCAGCTGCGCCCGGGCGCCGATCGTGATGGACCGCATGGCCTGATCCGACAAGGACCCGATGCGCACCCCTCGCCCATCATGGTCGCTGTCCGCCTTGCCGCCGGCGCCGCCTGCAACCGTATACGTCTCGGCATACGTTGACGCCGTGGTGCCCGAGCTGATCAGCATCCGCAGCGCCCGCCCGGCGGTGACGACCCCGGCCGTGCCGACGCTGATCTCGACGTCGTTGTCCACGGCGACGTGCGTTCGGGCGATCTTGACGGCGATCAGCCCGCCGCCAACTGCCCGGGACGACGCGGACAGCGTGTGGTTGGTCTTGGCGGTGACGACGACGTCGCGCCCAGCGCTGATGGAGCTGGAGGCGGCCATGGTGACGGTCGTCGGTGAGTCGCCCAGGTCGGCGCTTGAGAATGTCCGACCCCAGGTCACGCCGCCGATCCCGGTGGCGTCGGTTCGGGCCGAGACCTCGAACACGGAGTCGGCGGTGAGCATCACGTCCCCGCCAGCGATGAGCTGGAGGGCGCCGATCGTGAGCGAGACGCTCGGCGAGCCGCTCAGCGTGGCGTTGATGAACGCGAAGTCGCCGACGCCGGCTGTACCGCCCTGTGCGCTCGCCCCCGAGACACCGTTGCCAGCCGCCGCCACGACGGAGCCGAGCGGTAGGCCTCCCGGCGCGAGCAGACGCCCACAGTTCGAGGCGCAGTCGGTCGTGATGTCGACGAACAGCGCCTGTGACGTCGACGCGCCGCCAGGGAACGTCGGCCGTTCGAGGTCGATCTCGACGATCCCGACCTCGTGCGGCCCGGGGCGTCGATCGGTCGTGAGGACGAGCCCGGGACCGCCCGGCGAGGCGGCCAGCGTCACCACGCTGCCAGTGATGGTGGCGACGTAGTACGTCTGGCCCTCGACCAGCCCACCGAGTGAACGGGCGATGTGATGCTCGGCGTTGTCCCCGTTCGCGGGCACGGTGAGGTCGACCGCCGTGACGGTGGCGCCGGCGCAATTCGTGGCGTCGCCGGCCGCACCGACGGCATTGCAGTACGAGGTGGCCAGGCGGATGGTGTAGCCGTCGGCGTTCTTGATGACGAAGTACGTCGTCGTGTCGGACAGACCGATCGGGAAGCCCGTGCCGACGAGCGCGTAGCGAACGGCATCGCCGGGGTTGAGCTTCCCCCAGTCGGTGGAACCGACGTAGATGTTCTCGAGGCTCTGGTCATGGCCAGTCCCCGGCACCTTGATGGTGTTTCCGCCAGTGTCCTGGCCGTCGACGAGCGTGACGTTGACGAACGCCCCGAAGAACGTCACAGCGACCGGTGCCCGGTAGATCAACGCCGTGCCGACGCCGATTCCGGCCGTCGACGACAGGGTCAGCGGTGTCGGGTCGCCGGCGGTGACCGGCGCGCCCGGCGTGACGGTGATCGTCGCATCGTCCGTGGCCAGGGCGGCGGCGCGCGTCCTCGTGAGCTGGATCGTCGTCTCGTCGATGACTCGGACGAAGTAGCGCTGCGCACCTGTCACGGTCGCTGTGCACGTGCCTTCGTTGGCCTGCGCGCCACGAACGACCGCCGAGGTTCCAGCCCGCGGGTCGTAGTAGACACAGTCACCGGCGTTGAAGCCGTGGGGCGAGCCGAACGTGATCGTCTCACGGACCGGGTCGATGCTCGAGGACGCGTCGAACAGCGAGCCGAGACGGATCTGGTGTGGTGTGAGGCTCACCTCCGTGTCGAGCACCGTGTAGATCCGGCCCACGTTCAGGCCGTTGCCCGTCGGACCGGAGTACTGCACCTGCGCGCCCTCGCCGATGCCCGGGTACTCGAACGTCAGCGTGTTGCGATCAAGGCTGATCGACCGAATCTGATCGTTGGCGACCGGGGCGACCCTCGTCAGCTGCGCCAACACAGTGATCGTGCCCGTCGCCACGACCACCGTGGTGCGCGTCGCCGCCGTCGACGTGCCGACGTGGGCGTCCACATCCGGGTCGACGACTGCATTCGCCTCCGGCAGCGCAATCGACACACCACCACCGCCGTAGGCGTTGCCCACGGCGTCCGCCTCGCCCTGACCGATCGCGGTGATGGTGACGTCGCCGTTGATTGGCGCAGCCATCGTGCCGACGGTCACGCCGTCGCCCAAGTAGGCCTTGGTGGCGACCGTGCTCCGGGCGTCGGCCGTCGTGCCGCGGACCGTGATCACACCGCCAGATCCAACGGTCACGCCGGAGTCGGCGACGGCGTTGAGGACCTCCGCCCGGAGTTGCACGGAGCCCGCCGCCGCGATGGTGGTGCCGTCACCGACGAAGGCCTGGACGGTGCTCGCGATGCTGGTCCTGGCCTCGATGAACGACGCTTCGAAGCCTCCGCCTCCGCCGCCGCTGACCGGCGCCTTGGCGGTCTGCGAGGACGTCGCGATGAGGTCCAGGTTGCCGCCGGTGGTGCTGACGACGGTCGCCGCCGAGCCGCTGCGCGGCCCGATGAACGCCTCAACGTCGTTGTCGATCGTCGCCATGCCCCTTCCGCCGGCCCCGGCGGCGAGAAGCCCCACCGACACGGCCAGCAAGGTGGCCGTGGCGGTGTCTGTCGTATGCGCCCGAACCTGCAGCGAACCAGCCGACACGTTGGCACCGCCACCGATCCACGCCCGTGTTCCCATGTCGCTGGCGCTGTCGAGGACCGGTTTGATCGTGGCCGTCGCAAAGAACGCGCTCGACGTTGAGCAGGCCACCCGAACCACCCCGAGCATCCGCCGTCGCCGTCGCCGTCCCCGTCGACCGCACGATCACCGCACCAGTGACCACGACGGTCGCCGTGGTGCCGATGAAGGCGTCCAGGCTGCCGGAGATACGAGACGTCGAGCTGCTTCCCGCCCCGCCCACCAACCCGACCGAACCAACCGTCGAATTAGATGTCGCCGTGCGCGCCGCGGACGTGCCAGTCACACCGGTGACCTCGATGGTGAGGCTGCCGGCTTGGACGCGGGCGCCGTTACCGACGAACGCCCGGGTGGAGCCGTCGACGAAGGCCCGCACCGTCAACCCGCCGATCCCAATCGCTCCGCCGGCGCCGCTCCTCGCCTCAGCCTCCGCCGTCTGGGCGACCGCCGCCCGGATCGTCACCGCCCCGGTGACGTTCACACCACGCGTGGCAGCAACCGTTGTCCCGAAGGCCGGGCCGACCCGAGCCTCGGTCAACCCCGACGACTGGGCCTGAGCATCGGACCCGGCGCCACCAGCCAGGCTGACGCCGACCGTCAACGCCTCCACCCGCACGTTCGTTGTCGCCGACGCCGTCACCGCCAACGACGCCGCCGTCACGGCGGTGTTCGCCCCCACCGCCGCCGCCGTCGTGGCGCTGTGGGTGGCATGCGTCACCGGCACCACCACCGACGTCACGAGGCTCACCGAGAAGCCTCGCGCCACACCCTTCGTCAACGTCACCGACGACGCCGACACATCAACCACCCCACCCGTCGCCGTCAACTCCGCATTGTCACCGACCGCCGCCGTCACACCACCCGAATCGGTGGCATCACCACGCCCACCCGAACCATCAACGAACCCCACCCCGACAACCAGGATCTCCCCCAACGTCGTCTCCGCCAGCCCGGTGATCCCGCCCCGCCGCGCCCACATCGTGATGCCCGCCGCCCTGAGCACCCGCGAACCATCCCCGATCGAGGCGCTCGTGACCACCGACGTCGTGGCATCGCCGAGCATCACGTTGATCCCCACCCCGCCGCCGCTGCCACCCTCCGCCTTGGCATGCGAACGAGCCGCCGTATCCGCCGACACCGTCAACTCCCCACCCGCCGACACCGTCGCCCCCGGCCCCACCCGCGCCGCCACCAACCCACCCACCGTCGACCTCGCCTCGGCACCGGTCCCGACACCCAAGGCGACCGCACCAACGATCACCGTCGAGTCGGCGTTCGCCGTCTGCCCCGCCTGCACCGTCACCGCACCCGACGCCGTCACCGTCGTCGCCACCACCGCCTGCACGGTGCTGGCGATATTCGTCGTCGCCCGCAACGCCGCCACCGTGAGGACACCACCGCCACCACCCGTCGCCGTCGCCGTCGCGTTCTGTATCGAGGCAGCCATGACGACCACATCGGTGGCCTCCACGACCGTCCCCGACGAACCACTCCGCACCCCGATGAACGCCTCCACATCCGAATCAACCGTCGCCGTGGCACTCCCACCAGCCCCACCACCCAGCGTCACCGCAACCGCCAGCAACGTCGCCGTCGCCCGATCAATCGCGTTCGCCGAAACAACCAACGCCCCACCCGCCACCACGTTGGAATTGGCACCAACCCACGCCCGCGTCCCCATATCGGTGCCACTGACCGGAGCGATCGAAGCCGACGCAAAGAACGCAGCGATCCCGATCGCCGCAGCGGTCCCACCCCTCGCATCAGCCGTCGCCGTCGCCGTCCCCGTCGACCGCACGATCACCGCACCCGCCACCACGACCGTCGCCCCATCCCCGATGAAGGCATCCAGGCTGCCGGAGATACGAGACGTCGAGCTGCTCCCCGCCCCGCCCACCAACCCGACCGAACCAACCGTCGAATTAGATGTCGCCGTGCGAATGGCGTATGTCACCACTGACGCCACGCACCTCGATCGTCAAGCTGCCGGCCTGGACGCGGGCGCCGTTACCGACGAACGCCCGGGTGGAGCCGTCGACGAAGGCCCGCACCGTCAACCCGCCGATCCCAATCGCTCCGCCGGCGCCGCTCCTCGCCTCAGCCTCCGCCGTCTGGGCGACCGCCGCCCGGATCGTCACCGCCCCGGTGACGTTCACACCACGCGTGGCAGCAACCGTTGTCCCGAAGGCCGGGCCGACCCGAGCCTCGGTCAACCCCGACGACTGGGCCTGAGCATCGGACCCGGCGCCACCAGCCAGGCTGACGCCGACCGTCAACGCCTCCACCCGCACGTTCGTTGTCGCCGACGCCGTCACCGCCAACGACGCCGCCGTCACGGCGGTGTTCGCCCCCACCGCCGCCGCCGTCGTGGCGCTGTGGGTGGCATGCGTCACCGGCACCACCACCGACGTCACGAGGCTCACCGAGAAGCCTCGCGCCACACCCTTCGTCAACGTCACCGACGACGCCGACACATCAACCACCCCACCCGTCGCCGTCAACTCCGCATTGTCACCGACCGCCGCCGTCACACCACCCGAATCGGTGGCATCACCACGCCCACCCGAACCATCAACGAACCCCACCCCGACAACCAGGATCTCCCCCAACGTCGTCTCCGCCAGCCCGGTGATCCCGCCCCGCCGCGCCCACATCGTGATGCCCGCCGCCCTGAGCACCCGCGAACCATCCCCGATCGAGGCGCTCGTGACCACCGACGTCGTGGCATCGCCGAGCATCACGTTGATCCCCACCCCGCCGCCGCTGCCACCCTCCGCCTTGGCATGCGAACGAGCCGCCGTATCCGCCGACACCGTCAACTCCCCACCCGCCGACACCGTCGCCCCCGGCCCCACCCGCGCCGCCACCAACCCACCCACCGTCGACCTCGCCTCGGCACCGGTCCCGACACCCAAGGCGACCGCACCAACGATCACCGTCGAGTCGGCGTTCGCCGTCTGCCCCGCCTGCACCGTCACCGCACCCGACGCCGTCACCGTCGTCGCCACCACCGCCTGCACGGTGCTGGCGATATTCGTCGTCGCCCGCAACGCCGCCACCGTGAGGACACCACCGCCACCACCCGTCGCCGTCGCCGTCGCGTTCTGGATCGAGGCAGCCATGACGACCACATCGGTGGCCTCCACGACCGTCCCCGACGAACCACTCCGCACCCCGATGAACGCCTCCACATCCGAATCAACCGTCGCCGTGGCACTCCCACCAGCCCCACCACCCAGCGTCACCGCAACCGCCAGCAACGTCGCCGTCGCCCGATCAATCGCGTTCGCCGAAACAACCAACGCCCCACCCGCCACCACGTTGGAATTGGCACCAACCCACGCCCGCGTCCCCATATCGGTGCCACTGACCGGAGCGATCGAAGCCGACGCAAAGAACGCAGCGATCCCGATCGCCGCAGCGGTCCCACCCCTCGCATCAGCCGTCGCCGTCGCCGTCCCCGTCGACCGCACGATCACCGCACCCGCCACCACGACCGTCGCCCCATCCCCGATGAAGGCATCCAGGCTGCCGGAGATACGAGACGTCGAGCTGCTCCCCGCCCCGCCCACCAACCCGACCGAACCAACCGTCGAATTAGATGTCGCCGTGCGCACCGCGGACGTGCCAGTCACGCCGGTGACCTCGATGGTCAGGCTGCCGGCCTGGACGCGGGCGCCGTTACCGACGAACGCCCGGGTGGAGCCGTCGACGAAGGCCCGCACCGTCAACCCGCCGATCCCAATCGCTCCGCCGGCGCCGCTCCTCGCCTCAGCCTCCGCCGTCTGGGCGACCGCCGCCCGGATCGTCACCGCCCCGGTGACGTTCACACCACGCGTGGCAGCAACCGTTGTCCCGAAGGCCGGGCCGACCCGAGCCTCGGTCAACCCCGACGACTGGGCCTGAGCATCGGACCCGGCGCCACCAGCCAGGCTGACGCCGACCGTCAACGCCTCCACCCGCACGTTCGTTGTCGCCGACGCCGTCACCGCCAACGACGCCGCCGTCACGGCGGTGTTCGCCCCCACCGCCGCCGCCGTCGTGGCGCTGTGGGTGGCATGCGTCACCGGCACCACCACCGACGTCACGAGGCTCACCGAGAAGCCTCGCGCCACACCCTTCGTCAACGTCACCGACGACGCCGACACATCAACCACCCCACCCGTCGCCGTCAACTCCGCATTGTCACCGACCGCCGCCGTCACACCACCCGAATCGGTGGCATCACCACGCCCACCCGAACCATCAACGAACCCCACCCCGACAACCAGGATCTCCCCCAACGTCGTCTCCGCCAGCCCGGTGATCCCGCCCCGCCGCGCCCACATCGTGATGCCCGCCGCCCTGAGCACCCGCGAACCATCCCCGATCGAGGCGCTCGTGACCACCGACGTCGTGGCATCGCCGAGCATCACGTTGATCCCCACCCCGCCGCCGCTGCCACCCTCCGCCTTGGCATGCGAACGAGCCGCCGTATCCGCCGACACCGTCAACTCCCCACCCGCCGACACCGTCGCCCCCGGCCCCACCCGCGCCGCCACCAACCCACCCACCGTCGACCTCGCCTCGGCACCGGTCCCGACACCCAAGGCGACCGCACCAACGATCACCGTCGAGTCGGCGTTCGCCGTCTGCCCCGCCTGCACCGTCACCGCACCCGACGCCGTCACCGTCGTCGCCACCACCGCCTGCACGGTGCTGGCGATATTCGTCGTCGCCCGCAACGCCGCCACCGTGAGGACACCACCGCCACCACCCGTCGCCGTCGCCGTCGCGTTCTGTATCGAGGCAGCCATGACGACCACATCGGTGGCCTCCACGACCGTCCCCGACGAACCACTGCGCACCCCGATGAACGCCTCCACATCCGAATCAACCGTCGCCGTGGCATCACCACCAGCCCCACCACCCAGCGTCACCGCAACCGCCAGCAACGTCGCCGTCGCATTGTCGATGGCGTTCGCCGCAACAACCAGCGATCCCGTCCGCACGTTGGCGTTGGCACCAATCCACGCCCGCGTCCCCATATCCGAACCACTCGTCGGAGCAATCGAAGCCGTCGCAAAGAACACACTGACGCCGAGCGCCGCACCAGTCCCACCCCGAGCATCCGCCGTCGCCGTCGCCCTCCCCGTCGACCGCACGATCGCCGCACCACGCCACCACGACCGTCGCCGTGTTGCCGATGAAGGCGTCCAGACTCCCCGACACACGGCTCGTCGAGCTGCTACCGGTCCCGGTGGCGAGCGCCAGGGCGCCGACCACCGAATTGGCCGTCGCCGTGCGCACGGCCGGGCCGCCGCCGACGCCGCCCACCTCGACGGTCAGGGTGCCGGCCTGCACGGTGGTGCCGTTGCCGATGAACGCCCGGCTCGAGCCATCGGCGAAGGAGCGCACCGTGATGCCGCCGACAGCGACGCCGCCACCCGCGCCTCCGTCGGTGTCGGCGGTCACGGTCTGCGTGACCAGGGCCCGGATCGTCAGAGCGCCGGCGACGTCGACACGGCGGGCGGTGGGTTGGGAGGTGCCGATCGGCGGGCCGACGCGCGCCTCGGTCAGACCCGAGGACTGGGCCTGGGCGTCGCCGCCCACGCCGCCCGCGAGGGCGATGCCGAGGGTGAACAGCTCGACGCGCACGTTGGTCGTGGCCTGGGCCAGCACGGCGAGCGACGCCGCCTGCACGCCGGTGTCGGCGCCGACGACCGCCGACGTCTCGGCGCTGTGGGTGGCGAAGGTGGGTTGCACGAGCACCACGGCGCCGCCGAGGGCCCCACCGCTGGTCGTGGCCTTGGTCGACGTCGTCGAGGTCGCGGTCACGGTCATCGTGCCCGACGTGGTGACGTCGAGGCCGTCGCCCACGAGCGCCCGCACGGCGCCGCTGTCGGTCGCCCGGCTGCGGGCGCCGGCGCCGGCGAGGAGCCCGACGCCGCCGACGACCGTCTCGGCGAGCGTCGTGTCGGCCAGGCCGTCGGTGCCCACGCGCCGTGCGGTCACGTCGATGCTCGTCGACCGGCTGATGACGACGCCGGTCCCGATCGTGGCGCTCGTGACCACCGTCGTGGTCGCCTCGGCCAGCATCGCCCCGATGGCGACGATGCCGCCACTGCCGCCGTCCGACCGAGCGTGGGAGCGGGCGTCGGTGGTGGCTTGCACGGTGAGCGCACCCGTCGACACGACGGCACCGGCGCCGATCCGCGCCGTCGTCGCACCGCCGACGTTGGCGACCGCGTCGGCGCCCGCCCCGGCACCGCCGAGGCCGGCGGCGATCGACAGGACGAACGTCACCGCATCGGCGTCCTTGATGGACTGGGCGATGACGAAGACGTCGCCCCCGACCGTCGTGACCGTGGCGCCATCGATGGCCGCCTCGACCGTGACCGACAGGTCGGTGGTCGCCAGCGCAGCGCCCACCGCGAAGGCGGCGATCCCGAGCGCCACGCTGATGCCGTCCGACTGCGCCGTCGCGGTCGTGACGTCGAGGGCGGTGACGCGCACCGTGGCGCCGCTGACGTTGGCGCCGCCGCGGATGGCGGCGAGCACGGCCGTGGTGGCGACGTTGGTGACGTTCGTCCCCGCCCCGGCGAAGCCCAGCGACACGCCGGACTCCGGGTTGGCGATCGCCACCGAGACGGCGACGCCGACGGCGATCGCCCCCATCCGCACCTTCGTCGTGTCGTACCGGTCGGACGACGCGGTCACGACGACCCCACCGGCCGCAGTGACGGTGGCCGCCTCGATCAGCGCGGTCACCCGGCTCTGGAGGGTGTTGCTCGCCAGGCCGACGCCCACGGCGCCGGACACGGCGACACCCGAACCGGCCACGGCGACGCCGAGCGACCCGGCGCCGGCCCTGGCGGTGAGCGTCGAGCGCTCGTCGGCCTGCACGAACAGCCCGCCGGCGACGGCGGTGACGCGCGTCCCGGCCCCGGCGATGGTGGCGGTGACGACCGAGCCCACGACGTTCGTCGCCTGGGCCCCCGTACCGGCCAGTGCGAGCGTCACACCCGACGACGCTCCCTGCACGCTGATCCCGACCGCGATGGCGAGGGCCTCGACGTCGACGACGACGTTCGCGCTGACGAAGATGGTGGAGGCGCCGACCGTCGAACCGCCGTCGATGGCCGAGCGGGCGGTGCCGCCGAAGGTGTTGGTCGCCAGCGCGACGCCGACGGAGATGCTGCCGCCGCTGCCGATCCCGACGGCAAGCGACCCGGCGCCGACCTCGGCCGTCATCACCGCCTGGGTGATGGAGTTCACGAACACCGGTCCGACCACCCCGCCGCAGCCGGCGCCCGGCGCCGAGCCCACGCACACCGTGGCGCCGTTGGTGATCCTCGCCGCAGAGCTCATCGTGTTCGTGTTCCGGGCGATCGCCACGCCGACGGCGACGCTCACGCTGACGCCCGACCCGGAGCCGGTGACGGAGACGCCGACGGCAGCAGCCGTCGCCTTGAAGTTCACTGCGTTGAGCCAGGCCGGCGGTGGCGCCGACGGTGACCCCGAGGGCCGCGGTGACGGTCGAGCCGTCGATCGTGGCCACCACGACGTCGCCGCGGATGTTCTCGGCGACCGCGCCCGCACCGCTGAGCGAGATCGCGAAGCTTCCGCTGCCGATGCCGATGCCGATCGAGATGCCGACGGCGAGGGCCTCGACCGGCGAGGTGGAGCGGGCGACGACCGTGACGATCGAGCCGGAGACCACGGCCCCGCCCCGGATCGCCGCGGTGATCGTGTTGCTGACCGAGTTCGTGGCCGTCGCGACGGCCACCGACACCGAACCGCCGGTGCCCATCGATCCGGAGATGCTGCCCGCGCCGACCTCGGCCTTCAACAGCCCGGCGTTGACGGCGCTGACGCGGACGTCGCCGGCCGCCGTCACCGTGCCGCCCTGGATGGCGGCCTCGACTTGGTCGGTGTGGCTGTTGTTGGCGATGGCCACGGCCACCGAGATGGACAGGGCGAACGACGAGCCGGCCGAGATGGCGATGCTCACGGCGACGACGAGGGCCGTGGCCGACGGCGTCGTCGGGGTGTCGGCCTGGTTGGTGGCCCGCACGACGACGTCGCCGTTCGAGACCACGTTCGAGGCGACGACGAGGGCGCGCACCTGCACGGCCGTCACGTTGCGAGCTTCGGCGCCGGCGCCCGAGAGCGCGATCGCCGCTGAGTCGCCGACCGTGATCGAGACCGACACCGCGATCGCCTTGGCATCGACCCCGCCGACCTGATCGGCGGCGACCGTGATCGTCGAGCCCTGCACCTCGGCGCCACCCTCGATGCGCGCCCCGACCTCGCTGAGCAAGGAGTTGCGGACGAGCGCCACGGCGATCGAGAGCGCACCGCCGGTGCCGAAGCTGCCGCCCAGGCTGCCGACACCGGCGACGCTGCGGATGCTGCCCCGCTCGACCGCCTGCACCGTCACTGGCGCCGACCGGTCGCACGATCCGCCGGCGCGCCCGCCGCCGCACACGTCGGCACCGTTGCGAATCGTGGCCAGGACGACGTTGTGGATGTCGTTGATCGTCTCGGCGGCGGCCACCGTGATGTTCACGCTGAACGAGCTGACGGCGGCGGTGATGGTGACGGCGACCGCCACGGTGGTCGCGTCGATGGCCGGCACCAGGACCGCCGTGCCGGCGTCGGCGGACACCGTGACCCCGGCGGCACCGGTGACCGTCGCCCCGTCGATGCGAGCCTCGACGGTGTCTTCCAGCGTGTTCTGGGTCCGTGCGCCGGCGCCGTTGAGGCCGATGCCGGCGCCACTGGAGCTCACCGTGATGTTGATGCTCACCGCGACCACGGTGGCCTTGACCGGCACGACCGAGCTGGCGTCGACGATCACCTGGCCGCCGGCGACGACGACCGTGGTCGCGCCGTCGATCGAGGCGAGAATGTTGTCGCGCACCGTGTTGTGGGCGATGGCCACGGTGAGCGTCAGGGCGAGGGCCAGTCCACTGCCACTGCCGATCGATCCACCCAGGCTCGCCGCGCCGACACCGGCGCTGGCCTCGCCCTCGTTGCCGGCGGACACGACGATGTCACCGCTGGCGGTGAGCCGGGCCCCGCCGGTGACGTTGGCGTCGACGTCGTTGGCGATGGTGTTGACCGACACCGATGCGGTGATCGAACCGCTGATCGTGGCGCCGCCCGACGAGTTGATCGAGATGCCGGCGGCGACGGCGACGACGGTCGACGTGATCTTGGCCTTGGCGAGGGCCGTGACCTCGATCGAGCCGGCGGTCGCGGTGACCGTCGCGGCGTCGATGTGGGCGAACTCGTCGTCCGCGATCGTGTTCCCGGCGCCGGCACCGGCGCCGGACACCGCCACGGCCGTGCCGTTGCCCGAGACCGTGACGCCCACGGTGACCGTGGTGCTCGAGACGGTGATGTCCCCGGACGTCTGGGACCGCACCTTGACCGACGTCCCGACGACCCGCGTCGTCGCGCCGATGATCGCGGCGTCGAGGTCCCGGTCGATCTTGTTGTCGGCCGCCGCGAAGGCGAGCGCGATCGAACCGCCCTGACCGATCGTGCCGGACAGGCCGCCGGCCACGGCGATCGCGCCGATCCGGCCGGTCGCCTCGGCCGTCACCGTGACGCCGGCGCTGCCTGTGCACGCACCGCCGCTGCGGGTGCCGGCACACAGGTCGGCGCCGTTGAGGACCCGGGCGTCGACCTCGCCACCGATCTCGTTGAGCACGAGCGCCCCGGCGAGGGCGATGTCGATCGACGGCGCCGAGCCGCTCGGCACCCCGATGGCCAACGACACCCCGATGGCGAGCACGTCGATCGTCGCCGTGACGTCGGCGTGGACGTCGATCCCGGCGGGCGCCGTCAACGTGGAGCCGTCGACGATGGCTTGCACGACGTTGCCACGGTCGCCGCCGATGGCGTTGACGGCCACGGCGACGCCGACCGACAGCGTCAACGATGCGCTTTGCGAGCCGACGTTGACGCCGATCGTCACGCCGATCGTGCGAGCCCAGATCGTCGGGCTGCCGCCGGCCGCTCCGGCATGCTGGCGGCGACCTTGATCGCGGCACCGGTGAGCGTGGCATCGCCGGTGACGGTGGCCGCGACGGTGTTGTCGATCTTGTTGCCCGACCCGGACCCGGCGCCGGCGAAGTTGGCGTCGAAGCTGCTGCTGCCGCCCGACATGACCTGGACGGTCGCCGAGATGGCCAGCGTGAAGGCCCGGATCGTCGGCACCGAGGTGGCGAGCACTGCGATCGTCCCGTCGGCCGTGATCGTGGAGCCGTCGACGGTGGCCTTGACGTCGTTGGCGATGCGGTTGATGGCGACGACGATGCCGATCGAGAGGGCGACGTTGAGCGTGCTCGGGTTGTTGTTGGTGATGTTGATGGCGATGGCGACGCCGCCGGCGTCGGCCATGATCGACGAGCTGTCGCGGGCCTCGATGCGCACATCGCCGGCCGCCGTGATCGTCGACCCGCCGGACGACCGTGGCCGTGACCTTGTTGCTGATCGTGTTGCCGGAGCCGGCGCCGCTACCGGCGCCCGAGCCGCCCGCGCCGGCGATCGTCAGCGAGCGGATCACCGCCGTCGAGATGGCCTCGACCACGACGCTCTCGGTGCCGCCGGCGAGTACGCCGCCGGCGACGACCGTGGTCGGGTCGATCGAGGCGGTGACGGTGTTGGTGATCGAGTTCAACGCGATCGACAGGCCGACGGCGACGCTCTTCAACGCCCCGCCGCCGCTCGTGTTCGCCGAGATGGCGACGCCGCCGGCGTCGGTGCCGATGCGTGAGTCGTCGTGGGCCGTCACCCGCACGCCGCCCTCGGCCTCGAGGGTCGACCCGGTCACCGTCGCCGAGACGGTGTTGATGATCGTGTTGCCGGCGCCGGCACCGGCCCCGGCGAGGGTGATGACCGAGTTGGCCTGGCTGCCACCGGTCCCGACGGCGAGCGAGCCGGCGACGGCGAGGGCGTCGATCTCGGGCGACGAGTCGGCCTCGACGATGATGTCGACGGCGGAGTCGAGGGTCGAGCCGGCCACTGACCGCGCGGGCCGTGCTGCGGATCTCGTTGATGGCGAAGGCCACGCCGAAGGTGGCCGTGACGTTCGTGTCGCCCTTGGCCTTCGCCCACGCGAGGGCGACCCCGCCGGCGTCGGCCGTGACGTCGGAGTCGTCCGTGGCGCGGACGGTGATCGAGCCGCTGGTGCTGGTGATCGTGCTGCCGCTGACGATCGCCTCGGAGGTGGACTCGACGAGGTTGACCGATCCGGCGGCGGCTCCGGCCAGCGTGAGGGCGGCCTTCGACACGCTGTTGTTCCCTGGTGGGCCGCCGCCGCCGGCACCACCGCCGGACTGACCGGAGTTGATGGCCACCGAGCCGGCGATGGCGAGGCCGTACAGGTGCGGCGCCGACTTGGCGGTGATGGCGACCTCGGTGCCCGTGATCGTGGCGTCGGTGACCTTCGAGGAGGCGGTGTTGTTGACGAGGATGATCGGCCGGGCGACAGGGCCACGGCGACGGGCTGCTGGCCGGCCGCCCCGGACAGCACGATGAGCATGATGTCGTCGGTGACGGTGGCGTCGATGCGCACACCGGTGACGTCGACGCCGTCGAGCTGCAGCGGCGCATCGCCGGCCTGCAGGTTCGAGCCCTGGGTGATCGTCGCCCCGGCGCCGACGGTGGCCGCCACGTTGCGGGTCAGCGACGTGACGCCGACCGCCAGGCCGAAGCCGATGCCGGCCCCGAGGAAGGCGCCGGCCCCGGCGACGGCGACGACCTTGGCGTCGGAGCCGGCCTCGAGGAGGAAGTGCTTGCCGGCGTCGACGGTGGCGCCGGCGCCGATCGAGGCCCCGCCGCTCGTGCCGAGCAGCAGGATGTCGACCGAGATCGGCAGGTTGAGGTTCTGGCGCCATGACGGCGAGGGCGGCGGCGACCGAGATGACGTTGACGGCGGAGGCCATCGTCACGCGGATGTTGCCGCCGGCGGTCACGGTCGCCCCGTCACCGATGTACGCACGCACCTGGTCGTCGACGATCTGCACCTCGACGGCGGCGCCGATGGCGGCCGTGCCGCGGAAGGCGATGGCGCCGGTGACGGAGAGGAGGTCGAGCACCCGCTTGGCCTCGATGATGACGTCGCCGTCGACGTCGACGCGCGGTGTTGGCGCCGATGAAGGCCTCGGTGGTCGAGCGGTGCTGGGCGACGGTGGCCGAGCCGGCGATGTTGATCGTCGTCGTCCCGCCGTTCCCGTCGGACTTCTTCGGCGGGGCGATGCCGAGGCCGGCGGTGATGGTGATCGGCCGGTCGTCGGTGAGGGCGACGATGCGCAACGAGGCGGCGTCGACCTCGTCGGCCGTCACGTAGGCCCGCGTCACCCGCCGGTCGGTGCCGTCGGGCGAGCCGTGGAACGTCCGCCCGCTGAACTCGTTCCACGAGAAGGCACCGGCCAGCGTGACGCCGCCGATGGCGGTGTTGAAGATCGACGGCCCCGGCCACCGCGACGACGAAGGCCTTCGTCGTCGCCGACACGTCGATGGCGCCGTCCACGGTCACCGTGCCCGGGATGTCGATGCCGGCCTCGGTGGTGTCCTTGATGAAGTTGACGGCGATGTCGGCCGAGAGGCCGAACCCGTAGACGGCCTTGTCGGCGTCGTTGCCGAGCGCGGTACCGGTCTCGTTCTGCTGGTTGGTCGTCGCCGTCGGGTTGAGCTTCGTCGACTGCGCCATCTTCTCGGTCAGCGGCTGGGAGGCGGCGGCGCCGATGGCGTACAGCGTCAGGTCGGAGAGCGCCGTGATCGTCAGGTCGCCGGCCACGCCGATCGTCGCCACCGGGCTGGTCGGTGCCGGTGAGGCCGGCGATCAGGGCCTTGGTCGTGGTGTCGAAGGAGTTGACGGCGATGCCGACGCCGACGGCGACGCGGCCGCCGCGCTGGATCACGGCGCTGATCGTGACGGCGAGCGGATCGTTGGTGGCCGTGACGTTGAGGTCGCCGCCGGTCTCCACGACGGCCGTGTCCTCGATCAGCGCCTGGGCGACGCTGGTCTGGTCGAGCAGCGAGAAGGCGCCCGAGATGCCGACCTGGGTGGCGTTGCCGCCCTGCTGGGTGACGACGACGATGAACGACCGGTTGAGGGCGGTGACGTCGACATCGGTGAGGGCGGCGACCTGGGCGCCGTCCTCGATGGTGGCTCGTGCACCGAGCGTCACCGTCACGCCCTGGTAGGTGCCGCCGATGCCGACCTTGCCGGTGGTGCCGATGCCGAGCAGGAAGGCCTTCAGCTCGACCGGCTGGGCGAGGCCGGCGAGGTTGATCAGCCGGGTGTCCGTCGTGGCGATGACCTCGACGCGCTGGGTGGCGGCGGCGGTCACCGGGAAGGCGGGGTCGGCCTGCGACGTTGACGAGCGCCCCGGTGCCGATCGACGCGTTGGCCGTGTTGCTGATCGAGAACACCGTCACCGTGCCGCTGATGGCGGCCGTCGTGCGGTCCTCCTCCTGCGGGTTCCCGTCGTCGTCCTTCGTGACCTTCTTGCCGCCCGAGAGGGCGCCGACGTTCGTCGTGACCAGCCGCTGCGGCAGGTACTTGGCCATCAGGATGATCGGCCGGGCGACGCCGTTGATGAACCCGAGCGGCGCGGTGGCGCTGTCCTTGACCCAGGCGAGGTACGCCTTGGCGGCGTCGGAGACCTGCTGGGCGATCTGCAGCGGGTCGCTGGTGTCGATGTTCGGCGACGGCGGCGCAGACCAGATCGGCCGGCTGAGCAGCTGCGTGAACAGGTCGTCGAGCGTCAGCTGGCTCGGGATCACGGCCTCGGCCCGGACGGTCAGCTGGTCGGCGACGTTGACGATGGCCCCGTCGCCGATCCGCGCCGTCGCCCCGTTGTGGTAGCTCGACACGACGACCGCGCCGGCCAGCGACACCTTGGCGATCGAGCCCTCGTTCTCCCCGCTTCCTCTTCGCCTCGCCGTCGCTGTCGACCGGCTTCGACTCCAGGGTGCCGATGGCGATGGCGTACGACTTGACGTTGTCCTCGGCGTAGGCCGACACCAGCAGGTTGCCGCGGACCGAGATGTGGGCGTTCGGGGCGATGACGGCGCTGGCGTCGTTGCTGCTGTTGGCGACGACGACGGAGCCGGCGGCGGAGATCGCGCTCGGCTCCGACGTCGGCTCGAGCTTGACGTCCTTCAGCACCTCGGCGACCTTGGCCGACTTGCCGCCGCCGATGCCGGGGCCCTTGTCGGCCTTGCAGCGTCGTGCGGGCGTCGGCGTAGTTGTAGACGCCGA
Organism: uncultured Acidimicrobiia bacterium; assembly: GCA_963719775.1. Taxonomy (GTDB): domain Bacteria; phylum Actinomycetota; class Acidimicrobiia; order Acidimicrobiales; family Ilumatobacteraceae; genus JALZMG01. Next base: position 123,418 of record CAVRCY010000010.1, on the reverse strand, counting down.
CCGAGCGGGCGGTGACCGTCAGGTTGCCGGTGGTGCGGACCGTTCCGCCGACCGACACGTTGGCGTCGGAGTCGACGGTGGAGACGACGACGGCGATGGCCACGCCGGTGTTGGCCTTGGCCAGGCCGCGGACGGCGCTGTTGGCGGTCACCTGGAAGTCGTTGCTGTTGTCGGCCGAGATCGTGACGTCGGCGCCCTCGATCAGCGCGCCGGCGGCCACCGTGGTGTTCGACTGCGAGCTGGCCACGCCGACGGCCGCCGTCAGCGCCGGGCCGGGCAGCAGGCCGGCCTTCCCGGTGACCAGCTTCATGGCGTAGATCAGGCGGGCGTTGATGCCCGTCGTGACGATGGCGCCGACCCGCAGCTCGTTGGTGATGTTGGTGGCCAGCCGGCACGGCGGCGCCGGCGGCGATCCGGGCCCCGCCGGCGACGGTCAGCGTCGCGGTCGCGTTGCTGCGGCCGTAGTTGACGCCGATCCACAGGCTGTCGGTGCGCAGGCGCAGCTGCGAGTTCGTCGTCGCCGTCGCGGTGACGTTGCCCGTCGCCTCGATGTCGGCCCCGGTGCCGATCGTCAGCGTCGAGCTCGGCGACTGCTGCATGACCTGGGCCCAGAAGCCGGCGAGCCCGAGGATGCCGGTGCCGGTCGAGCTTGTTCAGCAGCGTCTGGGCGAGGCTCACCGAGGTTGAACGGGTCGTTGCGGCTGCTCGACGACGCTGTACGGCAGGAGCCGGTTGATCTCGACGTCGCGCAGCATCTCCTTGACGAACGGCGCCGAGTCGTCGAGGTCGAGCGTCATCTCGGTCGCGGTCAGCGCAGTGATCTCGAACTGACCCTGGTTGACCGTCGCCGCCGTGGATCGTGATCCGGTCGTCGACCTTGAACCCGTCGGTGAGTCCAGCTGCCGCGCGACCGGGTGATCTTCTTGCCGGCGAACGTCAGCTCGGGGTTCATCAGCGACTGGACGGCGACGACCTCGGGGTCGGTGTCGCTGTCGCTCGAGTCGTCTCCTCGGCGAACGTCGCCGCGGTGAGCGTCAGCTCGGTGGCGGTGATCGGCCGAGATCTTCCACTTGCCGTTGTTGCTCTTGGTGCCGGCGACCTCGATGGTCTGCCCGACGGCGAACCCGTCGTCCGATCCACGAGCCCGACGTGCGGGTGAGCTTGGCGTCCTTGAACGTCAGCGTCGGCAGGCTCGCGCTGGTGGCCCCGCCGAAGAGGGCGATCGACGCCACCTCGACGCCGCTGGGCGACCTTCTCGTTGGTCAGCGTGCCCGGGTCGGCGATCGTCAGGGTCGTCGCCGTGACCGCCGTGATGAGGTAGCTGCCGCGGTTGACCGTCGGCCCGTCGACGATGGCGAACTGCCCGGCGGCGAACCCGTCGTCGATCCACGACCCGGTGGTCCGCACGATCGTGTCGCCCGTCGCGCCGTTGTCCTTGAACTCGAGCTCGACCTCTTCGGGCTGCAGGGCCACCTCTTGGTCGACGACGGCGATCGGCAGGATCGCCGGGTTGCCCTGGGCCCAGATCCTGATGCCGGTGAGGTTCGCCTGGTTGACGAGGCCGGGACGGGCCGGCGTCGAGCGTCAGCGTCGTGGCCGTGACGTCCATGAGGGCGTACTCGCCGTCGTTGTCGCCCTCGCCGTCGCCGTTGGTGTCCGGCGTGCCCTCGATGCGCACCGTCTGGCCCTTGCCGGAAGCCGTCGGCCACCCAGTCGCCCGTCGGCGCGGATGACGATCTGCGCCGCCGAGCGTCAGCGCCGGATCGCCGTCGGGCACGATCACGGCCTCGATGACGACCTCGCTGTCGCCCTCCTCGGCGGTCAGCTCGGCGGCGGCGTCGAGCGTCAGCGTCGTCGCCGTCACCGCGGTGACCTTGAAGAAGCCGTTGTTCGACGTCGTGTTGGTCACCCGGATCGTCGCTGTTGGGCACGAAGCCGTCGTCGATCCAGCTGCCGTCGTCGGCCTCGCGGGTGATCGAGTCGGGGTCGGCGCCGCCGTCGACGAACGTGACCAGCGTGCCCTCGGCCATCCCCGGGCTGAGCCCGTCGAGGAACTGGGCGAGGCGCAGCTCGTCGAGCTCGAACTGGCCGAACTTCTTCATCGAGGCGTCGACCCGCAGCGTGATGTTGGCGGCCCGCAGCGAGGCGGCCTGCACCTCGAGCTGGCCGGCGACGTCGTCGGCCGGGAAGAACGGCGTCGCCGGCCACCCAGCCGCTGGCCAGCTCGGCGCTGACGGCGATCGTGAGGTCGCCGGTCGCCGTGATCGACGGCGCCGGCTGGCGATCGTCGCCGTCTCGGTGGCGTTGAGCACGATCGTGGCCGCCGTCAGCGTGCCGGTGACGGTGATCGTCTTGGCGTTGTTGACGGTCAGCGTGCGCCCCGCCGAGGTTCACGATGCCCTGGATCGTGAGCATGCCGCCGCCGGCGTTGATCGTCAGCGAGCCGGTCGGGAGCGACGAAGTCGATGTCCTCGGCGGCGGTGGCCTGCAGCGCGATGTGGCCGTTGGCGAGGCCATCGTCAGGACGATCGGTCGTCGTCCGGGTGCCGAACGTGACCGTGACGTCGGCGGCCGTGACGCTGGACGACACCGGCTCGAGGCCGGCGAACTCGAACGTCCGGCCGCCGACGAGCACGCGGCCGGCGTCGGGGCTCGTCGGCAGGTAGGTGATCGCCGCCACGGTGCCGCCGTCGAAGCGCATCGTGTCCCAGCCGCCGTCGCCGCCGGCGACGAGGCCGGCCAGCGAACCGCCGGCCGTGAAGGCGAACGTGTCCTGGTTGCCGGCGGCGCCCGTCAGGTGCTCGACCCCCGAGAAGGCCACCGTGCCGACGGTGCCGGCACCGGCCCCGGTGACCAGCCAGGTCGTGTCGACAGCCGGACCGCGGACCGTGTCGGCGCCACCACCGCCGTCGAAGGTCACGGGGATGGCCGGCACGGCGTCGAGGAGCAGCGTGTCGCTGCCGTCGCTGCCGCTGATCACGACCGTGGAGATCGCCGGCGACGGATCGGCGCACGGCGACGCCATCGAAGGTCAGGACGAGATCGGCGCCATCCATCGTCAGTGCGACCGAACGGCCGGCCGGACCAGAGAGGTCGACGTACCAGGCCGTGGGACCGACAGGATCGGCGTTCTCGCTGTTCGCCACCGTCAGCGTCAGGGGGCCGGCGGTGAGCACGGTGCGGGAACCGTTGATGTCGGATGCGCCGCCGGCTGGTGGGCCCCTGGCATGGACGGTCGTCGTGGCGCCATCGACGATGAACGTCTCGTCGACCGTGACGCCAGTGGAGTTGAGCTCGATGGTGGTGCTTCCGGCGCTGATCGCCAGGCCCAGCGTGTTGACGTTGGTGCTGGTCGTGACGCGGCCGGCGACGCCGCCGGACGTCAGCAGGAACGTGCCGGCGACACCGGCGAGGAGGAGGATCGGCAGCACTGCGGCGAGGCTCATGACGGTGTCGGCAACACCGACGGCGACGCCGTGAACGCCGGAGGCCGTGGTGACGTCGTCGAGGGTGATCGTGCCGGTGAGTTGGGCGCCGGCGGCGGTGAGCGTGGCGCCCGCACCGTTCAGGCGGACGACATCCGCCGAGCCGGTGGTGTCGACCTGGAGGGCGAACGGACCGGTGAAGGCGACACCCGGGGTCGTCGTCGACACCGTCGTCAGCAGCGTTCCCTGGACACCGTCCGCCGTGAGGACGAGCACGCCATCCTCGATCACGGTGGCCACGAGCACGTCACCGAACGGAACGGTGGCTCCACGGAGTCCGGCGATGCGCACCTGCCGGGCCCCTGGGTCTCCGGTGGCGGTGATCGTCATGTCGGCGCCGCTGAACGTGTGCCCGGCGATCGTCACCGTGGCGTCGGCGCCGCCGACGGCGGTGACGGAACCGTCGTCGCTGTCGAGGAGGACGGTGAACGTGCCGCCGAAGACGACGCCGGGGACGGTCGTGGTGAGCGCTCCCGAGATCGTGCCGGACAGGTCCGTCGGGGTCAGGGTGAGGGTCACCTCGTCGTCGGCGAGGGTGACCAGTGGACCGCTGGCGTCACCGAAGCCGAGGTTGGCGTCGCGTAACCCGAGCGAGGCCGCCTCGGACGTCCCGCCGAGCGTCAGCTCGCCCGTGATTCGGTGGTCGTGCATGTCGATGGCGACCTGGGTGCCGGCGGCGAACGTGTTGGCCTTCCCGGCGAGGAAGGCATAGAAGTCGTCGCCGGAGGCCGCCGACTGGAAGGAGATCTTCACCTGGTCGGGCAGCGCTGCTCCCGCCAGCTCGTAGCCGTCGTGGCCACGCACGGGCTTGACGTAGGTCCCCTGACCGCGGTCGAGGCCGCGGAACCTGTGGAAGTCCCCGCTCGACGTGGTGAACGACAGGAACCGCAGCGCCAACTCGGAGGTCGGCGACGACGCTCCGACGGCGACGCGGATCTCCAGCGTCCCGTCGAGCCACGCCGAGCCGAGGGTCAGCATGCCGACCGCCGACGAGCCGGCCGATGGGTCGATGTCGACGACGAGCCGGTCATTGCCGCCCATCCTGAGGCTGCGCAGCTCGGCGGACCGCCCGGCGAGGAACGTGTCGTCGCCCGCTCCGCCGAGGACGTCGGCGATGTCGGCGAACGCCACGAGCAGCGCGCCGAACGAGTCGAGCACCTGGCCTTGCCGGCGCCCGGTGAGCAGGGCCGTCGCACCGGAATCCGGCATCGTGAGGCTGCTGGCGCCGGCGACGGTCTCGACGCCCGAGAAGGCGATCGAGCCGAACCCGCCACGACCGGCGCCTCGGACGAGGACACCCGCCGCCGAAGGCGCAGCGATGCGGTCGGCGCCGTCGCCACCCTCGAACGTCAACGGCACGTCGAGCTGATCGGCGAGGGTGAGGGTGTCGGCCCCGGAGCCCCCGGTCACGACGATGTCGGCGATCTCGCTCAACGGCTTGACGACGTCGGTCCGTCCGTCGTGGTAGTCGATCGTCACGTTCGTGCCGTCGGATGAGATCGTGACGTCGCCGTCGATCGAGATGTTCCAGGTCGACGGCGTCACGGTGGGCTCCGTCGGCAAGGGTGCGGAATGCGGCTCGCTCGGTGCCGGCGCAGGGGCTTCGGCGGTGGCGGCCGGCGCAGCCTCGGTGGCGGCGGGCGGAGCCTCGGTGGCGGCGGGCGGTGCTTCGGTGGCGGCGGGCGTGCCTCGGTGGCGGCAGGCGGTGCCTCGGTGGCGGCAGGCGGCTCCACAGGCGGTGCCTCAGCGGCAGCCGGCGGCTCCACAGGCGGTGCCTCGGTGGCGGCAGGCGGCTCCACTGGCGGTGCCTCGGTGGCAGCCGGCGGCTCGGCAGGTGGTGCCTCGGTGGCGGCCGGCGGCTCGGCGGGCGGATCCTCGACGGACTGCGCCGACGCGCTCTCGCCGAACATCAGCAGCACGGCACCGGCGGCGAACACCACCAAGGCGGCCTGCACGGCCAGGCGCAGCAGCCGCCGCTCGGCGATGAACGCGATCAACGGGAGGCGGAGCGGGTGACCCCGACGTCGACGCGCCGTCGTCGCCACGGTGAAGACGACCACCAAGGCCAAGACGACGGAGCTCATTCAGCGCCCTTACAACCCGCGCGCTAACACCGCGCGAGACGAACGGACGGACTCCCACGACGGGATGGTCTAGCAGACGATTGGCGGTCGTGGAAGCGGAAGCTGCCGAAGCCACGTCCACAATGCTTCGACCTGCGCCTCGAGCGCCTCCAGGTCGCCCGAGTTGTCGATGACGCGGTGGGCCGTGGCCAGGCGTTCGTCACGTGTGATCTGCTTGGCGATGCGGGCCCTGGCGTCGGTCTCGTCCATGCCGCGCAGCGCGACGAGCCGCTGCACCGCGGTCTCCACCGGGGTGTCGACGACCACGATGGCGTCGAAGTCGTGTTCCGTGGCCACGGTGAGGAGCGGAGTGTCGAGGACGACGACGTGGTCCGTGTCGCGCTCTTCGGCGATGCGCCGCGCGATCTCCTCGCGGACGGCAGGGTGCACGATGTCGTTGAGGGCAGCCAGCGACACGTCGTCAGCGAAGGCGATGGCCGCCAGCCCGGCGCGGTCGAGCTCGCCGTCCTCGCCCACGATGTCGGCGCCGAAGCGCACCGCCAGTCGCTCGAGCAACGGACTGCCAGCATGCTGCAACTGGCGCACGATGGCGTCGGCGTCGATGACGACCGCGCCACGGGCGGCGAGCTGCTGCGAGACGACCGACTTCCCCGACCCGATGCCGCCCGTCAGGGCGACGAGGATCATGGGTGTCGGGCGGGCGTCACTCGACGGTGGAGGGGGCCGACACGGGCTCGTCGCCGTCGACGACGATGTCCGCGCCGTCCTCGTCCGCGTCGGCAGGCGGAGCGCCCTCGTCGCCGTAGTACTCCGACCAGGCCGCCTCGCGCTCGGCGTCGGTGTCGCCGGCCATCCAGTTGCCGTGCTCGTCGACCTGGAAGTGCTCGCGGTACTCGTCGGCCAACTCGCCGCCCTCGGCGGCCTGCTTGATGGACAGGCTGATGCGGCGACGGGCGAGGTCGAGGTCGATGATCTTGACCCACAGCTCCTCGCCGGGTGTGACGACCTGGTCCGGCGAGTCGACGTGGTGGGTCGACATCTCGGAGATGTGCACGAGGCCCTCGATGCCGTCGCCGACCTGGACGAAGGCACCGAACTGGACGAGCTTGGTGACCCGGCCGTAGACCAGCTGGCCGACCTCGTGGGTGGAGGCGAACTCCTGCCACGGGTCCTGCTGGGTGGCCTTCAACGAGAGGCTGATGCGCTCGCGGCTCATGTCGACGTCGAGCACTTGGACGTCGACCTCGTCGCCGACGGCGACGACCGACCCCGGGTGGTCGACGTGCTTCCACGACAGCTCGCTGACGTGGATCAGGCCGTCCATGCCGCCGAGATCGACGAAGGCGCCGAAGCTGACGACCGACGACACGGTGCCGTGACGGATCTCGCCGACCTTGAGGTTGTTGAGGAACTGGTCGCGGGACTCCTTCTGGGTCTCCTCCAGGTGGGCCCGGCGGCTGAGCACGACGTTGTTGCGGTTCTTGTCGAGCTCGATGATCTTGGCGCTGATCCGCTGGCCGACGTAGGGCTGCAGGTCGCGCACGCGGCGCAGCTCGACGAGCGAGGCAGGCAGGAAGCCGCGCAGGCCGATGTCGACGATCAGGCCGCCCTTGACGACCTCGATCACCGGGCCCTCGACGACACCGTCCTCCTCCTTGAGCTTCTCGATGTTGCCCCACGCCCGCTCGTATTGGGCCCGCTTCTTGGACAGTAGCAGGCGGCCTTCCTTGTCCTCCTTCTGCAGGACCAGGGCCTCGACCTTCTCGCCGAGGGACACGATCTCGTGGGGGTCGACGTCGTTGCGGATGCTCAGCTCACGGGAGGGGATGACGCCCTCGCTCTTGTAGCCGATGTCGAGGAGCACCTCGTCCTTGTCGATCTTGACGATCGTGCCGTTGACGATCTGGCCGTCCTCGACCTCGACCATCGTGCCGTCGATGGCGTCGGCGAAGGACATGCCGAGGTCGTCGACGGCCACCTCACGCGGGGTGTAGTTGCCCTCCTCGTCGAAGGTCCCCATGCCGCCGGTGGCGGTCGGCGCAGCCGGTGCGGTTGGTTCGGGGATGGTGGCGGTCGATGAGGTGGCGATGGTGTCGGACAAGGAACAGGCTGCTTTCGACGGACGGGGCGTTGGTTCACGAGGTCGGGGTCGTTGACCGGCCGCGACGCGGTGTACGAGGGTAGCAGCGGCCCGCCGCAATGGCGATGGAATGGCTGCCGACGTCCGGCCGTCGCGCCAATGACCAACTGGGCGCGATCCTTCCCACGGAGCCTTCTGGGGCTGTTTCTTCCCGGATCCCGGGAACATCTGCGCCCAGATCACTGGCGGCGGGCGAGGACGAGGAACTCGGGGGTCTCGGTGGTCGGCGCGGCGACCCGTAGGCGCCCGGCTCGACGCTGCTGATGCGCTCGAGCTGCAGCCCGTGCTTCGCCAGCAACAGCCGCAGCTCGCGCGGCGTGTAGCAGCCCGTCCAACCGTCGAAGGTCTTGGACCGGCCCTCCGGGTCGCGCACCTCCGTCTGCTCGTGGGCGACACCGAGGTCAGCGTCGAACTCCGCGTCGGTGTGGTACTTGACGGCGAAGTAGGCGTTGAACGCCGACAGGGCCAGGCGACCGCCGGACGCAGCGCCCGCGTGATCCCAGCGAGCACCGTCTCGTCGTGGCCGTCGGCGGTCAGCAGCCCGAAGGCGCCCTGGCACAGGCAGATTGCCGCGTCGAACTCGCCGTCGAACGCCATCGACCGGGCGTCGAGCCGCTCGAACGTCGCCCCCGGCGGGGCATCGGCCCGGGCCAGCTGGATGAACAGCGCAGAGATGTCGATGCCGTGGACGAGCATCCCGGCGCGCCAGCTCGTGAGCGTGACGCCCCGGCCCGCAGCCAACGTCGAGCACCCGCTCCCCCGGCTGCAGGTCGAGCGCGCCGACGACGTGGTCGACCTCCTGCACGGTCCCCTTGGTGAACGAGTACCGCAAGTAGGCCGACCCGAGGTGCTCGGCGATGGGCTCGAACCAGTGCTCCCCGCCATTCTCCGGAAGATTTGGTGTCACGGATGACCTTGACCGGGGTTCAAAACCGGTCCGGTCAGGATTTGGCGTCGGCCCAGGTGGTGCCCCAGGCGACGTTGACCTCGAGGGGGACGTCGAGGTCGGCGGCGTGGCGCATCAGGTCGACGACGAGGGGGCCGACCACCTCCCGCTCGTCCTCGGGCACCTCGACGAGCACCTCGTCGTGGACCTGCAGGACGAGGCGGCTCTCGAGGCCGCGCTCCGCCGAGGGCGTCGTCGATGCGCACCAGCGCGACCTTGAAGATGTCCGCCGCCAGGCCCTGGATGCCGGCGTTCATCGCCTGGCGCTCGCCGGCCTGGCGGATGCGCCAGTTGCCGTTGAGCAGCTCGGGAATCGGCCGCCGGCGCCCGAACAACGTCTCGGTGTAGCCCCGCTTGCGGGCCTCGATGACCGTCGAGTCCATGTACGCCTTCACGTTGGGGAAGGCCACGAAGTAGGCGTCGAGGATGGTCGCCGCCTCTTCCGTCGGGATGTTCAGGCGCTGACCCAACCCGAAGGCCTCCATCCCGTAGGCCAGGCCGTACGACACCATCTTGGCCTTCGAGCGCTGGTCGAGCGTGACGTCGACCGGCGCGACGCCGAACACCCGCGACGCCGTGGCGTTGTGGATGTCCTCCCCGCTCGTGAACGCGGCGACGAGTCCGGGATCGGCGGCGAGGTGGGCGATGCAGCGCAGCTCGATCTGGTTGTAGTCGGCGACCAGCAGCTTGCCGCCCGGCGCGGCGATGAAGGCCCGGCGGAACAAGCGCCCCTCGTCGCGGCGGACGGGGATGTTGTGCAGGTTCGGTCGGTCCGAGCTGAGCCGGCCGGTGCGGGCGACGGTCTGGTTGAACGTGGCGTGGATGCGGCCGTCCGGTGCGATCTCGGCCAGCAAGCCCTCGCCGTACGTCCCGCGCAGCTTCTCGACCTCCCGGTACTGCAGCAGCGGACCGATGAACTCGGGCCACTCGTCGCGCAGCTTCTCGAGCGTCGCGGCGTCCGTCGATGGACCCGTCTTCGTCCGCTTCACGGGCGTCAGCCCGCGCCCGACGGGCGGCGCGGCGTACAGCAGCTCGCGCAGCTGGATCGGCGAGTTGATGTTGAGGTCGTCGCGGCCGACGACCTGCTTCAGCTCGGCCTGCAGCCGCTACGACGTCGGCGGAGAGCCGTTCGTGCAGGCGGCGCAGCTCGGGCAGGTCGACGGCGATGCCGGCCCGCTCCATCCGGGCCAGCACCCGCACGAGCGGGTTCTCGATCGTGGCGTACAGGTCAGCCATCCCCTGATCCCGCAGGCTCGAGGTGATCGGCTCGACGAGGTGGTGCACGGCCAGCGCCTCGCGTCCGGCCGATGTCGCCGGCTCGGACGTGACACCGTCGAGGTCGAGCTGCCCCTTGGCCGCTGGCTCGTCGGCCGGGGCAGCGAACCGGGTGTACCGCTCGACGACCTGCGGCAAGCCGTAGGCGGCCTCGGCAGGATCGAGCAGGTAGGCGGCGATGGCGGTGTCGAGCTCGAGGTTGGGGAGGTCGATGCCCAGCGTCAGCAGCGAACGCATCAGCGACTTCACGTCGTGCCCGCGTACCGGGGTCGTGGTGAGCGCGGCGACGACCGCCGGGTCGCTGAGGTGCTCTGCCGGTACCCACGTCACGGCGGCGCGCTCGGCGTCGGTGACGACGGCCAGCCCGCGCAGCGGTCCCCGCCCGGGCTCACCGTCCCACGACGCCGCCACATCGAGCGCGTCGAGCGATCCGAGCAGCTCGGCAGAAGCGGCAGGCGATTCGCTGTGCGTGACCTCGGCGACGAGCTGCTGCCGTTCGTCGTCGGGGATGACGACGGCCGCCGGCCCGAGGGCCTCGGCGAGGCGCTCGGCGAACGTCCGGAACTCGAGGAAGTCGAAGAGCCGCTTGACCTCCGTCGGGTTGGGCTCCATCTTCAGCGATTCCGGCAGCTCGATCGGAGCATCCCGGCGCAGGATCATCACGGCGTGGTTCTTGCGCACCCGCTCCTCGTGCTCGGCCAGCGAGGCGCGCAGCTTCGGCGTCAGCTCGTCGAGGTGCATGAAGATCCCGTCGAGCCCGCCGTACGTGGAGATCAGCTTGGCCGCCGTCTTCTCCCCGACACCGGGCACGCCCGGGAGGTTGTCGCTCGGGTCGCCGCGCAGCGCGGCGTACTCCGGGTACTGGGCCGGCGTCACGCCCGTGCGCTCGAAGATGCCGGCCTCGTCGTAGAGCGCGTAGTCGCTGACGCCCCGCCGGTTGTAGAGGACCTTGACGTGGGGGTCGCTGACGAGCTGATAGGTGTCCCGGTCGCCGGTCACGATGACCACGTCGTCACCCCTGGCCACGGCCTGGTCGACAGCGGTGGCGATCAGGTCGTCGGCCTCCCAGCCGGCCAGCTCACACGTCGCCACGCCGAGCGCGTCGAGCACCTCGCGGACCAACCCCATCTGCTGGCGCAGGATGTCTGGCGCCGCCTCCCGGTTGGCCTTGTAGGTGTCGTCGGCCTCGTGGCGGAACGTCGGCTCGGGACGGTCGAAGGCCACGAGCACGTCGTCGGGACGCTGCTCCTTGAGCACGAGGATGAACATCGACGTGAAGCCGAACACGGCGTTGGTCACCTGCCCGCTGGCCGTCGACATGTCGGAGGGCAGGGCGAAGAAGGCGCGGTAGGTCAGCGAGTTGCCGTCGAGCAGGAGCAGCTTGCTGCTCATGTCGCCGAGGGTACGGGTCCGAGCGCGTCGATCCGCAACCGGCTGCGGTCGGCGCCGACCATCCGCGCGTCGTCTGGGCAACGCCTGCCATGATGTGCCGCCCCTAGGGCTCCAATTCCAAGGGATGGACCTCGCCGCGGTCTGCAACCGGACGACGTGCAGGCTCGATGACCACGGTTGTGTGCTCTGGAAGGGCGCGGGTGTGGCCACGCGGACGCGATCGCCGTCGAAGTGTGAGCTGTCGGCGCGGTTTGCCGCTGTTTCTACTCACACCTCGCAACCTCGACCGCCCGGTGTCGGCTCGAAGTGTGAGCGCACAAGGCGGTAATCCGCTGCGTGCACTCACAGTTCCGGCCGACCACGGCGCGACGCCCGGCACGACGCCCATTCAGGAGCAGTCACCCAGAGGTTCACCCGGCCAGACCATTGCCAGCCCTTGGAGTTTGTCGTCTACGTGCGGACCCTGGGGCGGAACGGGGAGCGGACATCATGGGCATCGGGCGACGCCCGACCGCCATCACCCCTGTGTGCCGAGCGCGATGTGCCATATGTCCAGGTGACGTTCGGCAATCAGCCGGCGTTCAACGGCCGCCCAGCGACGATCACGTTCATCGACGTCAACGGCGTCGTCGTCGCGACGCACACCGCCACCTACAACGCCAACGCCTCGGTGCGGTTCCTGTACCCCGGCGCCACCGTCGACGCCGCCGGCAACGCGACCGACTGGCCCGGTTGGCGCTTCGACGGCGACGACTGGGTCCAGGACCCGAGCGACAGCTACTTGCGCAACGGCCTGACGGTCCGCGTCGAGGTGAACCCGACGGCGACGGGTCAGGTGTCGTACCCGCCGGCGACGTCGGGGTGCGCCAACCCGCCGGGTGGTAGCGGTGGCGGCGGCACGCCCGCGCTGCCGGTGACGGGCACGACGACAGGGCCGGCGGCCGCCATCGCGGTTGCCGCGGTGGCGCTCGGCGCTCTCGCCCTCGTGGTCGCCAGGCGCCGACGTCCGGCGTAGGGCCGCCGCGGGGTGCGGAAGCACTCCCCTGATCAGCTGGGACGAAGCGATCCCTCGATGACGCGTTCGGCGACGGTCGCGCATCTTCGAGCGCTCGCTCATCGCCCGGCGCTGGATGAACGTGAAGGCGTCCTGCTCGCTCATGCTCATCTCGTCCATCAGGATGCCCTTGGCCCGCTCGATCGCCTTGCGCGCCTCGAGCTGTTCGCCGAGCGCATCGATCTCGCCGGTCATCGCCCGCAACTCCCGGAAGCGGCCGATGGCCACCTCGATCGCCGGCACGAGGTCGCTCTTCTGGAACGGCTTGACGAGGTAGGCCAGCGCGCCGGCGTCGCGGGCCTCCTCGACGACCTCACGCTGGCTGAACGCCGTGAGGACGAGGACCCCGCACAGCTTCTCGCGGTTGATGATGCGGGCCGCCTCGAGGCCGTCGATGCCAGGCATCTTGATGTCGAGGATGGCCAGGTCGGGCAGCAGGTCGCGGACCAGGTCGACGGCCGTGTCACCGCGCCCCGTCTCGCCGACGACCTCGTAGCCCTCTTCCTCCAGCGTCTCGCGGAGGTCCATGCGGATGATCGCCTCGTCCTCGGCGATCACCACACGTATCACTTGGCCTCGCTACGCGGGACCCGATCATCCATGCTCGAACCCTACGGGCCGCAGCGCTCCACGCGTGCCGCCGCCGACGTCAGCGGGTCAGCTCGTCGAGGAGCTGGTCCTGGCGCGCCTCCAGCTCGGCGATCTCGGCAACGACATGGTCACGGTGGCGGCGCATGGCGTCGGCGTGCTTACGGGCGTCGTTGGACTCGAACGACGCCGCCGGGGTCTCCGCCACGAGTGCCCGCAGGGCCAGCTCGTTTGCATCGTCGACGAGATGGGCGAGTTGCTCGTCGACCATGGCCAGCTCGTCACGCAGCGTGCGCAGCCGCGTGGCCACCTGGCTCAAGCGTCGTTGGACGAGCCACGAACCCATCGCCGCCGACGATAGGACCGGATCGACGTGACGAAGGTCATGGGTTGAACCGAGGCCCGCCGCGGGTAATGCTTGCAACAGCTACCAGCATTCTCACAGGAGGCAGCACCCCCACATGGCAACCCCGACGCTCACCGGCACGATCACGGACCAGCTCGACCGACTGGAGTCCAACCTGCCGGCCGTGCCGGCCCGCATCGTGCACCTCCAGCGCGCCCTCGCCTCGGCGGCCTACGACCGCACTTCCAGCGTCGTTCAGGCCCTCTCCGAGTCGACCAAGGCCTTCCTCGACACGGCCCGCGTCTCGGGCAAGACGGTGACCGGCCAGGCCCGGGCAGCCGGCGAGCAGGTCGTCGACACCGCCCGCACCAGCGCCAAGACGGTCGCCGGGCAGGCGTCGGCGCAGGGCCGCAAGGTCTCCGAGTCGGCCGCCGGCGAGGCCGAGAAGCTGCTCGACGACGCCATCGACGCCGTCGAGGACACGCCCGGCACGGGCCACCCGTACGAGCAGTGGACGAAGGCCGAGCTCCTCGAGCGGGCCCAGGAGCTCGACATCGAGGGTCGCTCGGGCATGAACAAGAACGAGCTCATCAAGGCCCTCCGCCGAGCCTGAGGCGGCCCGCCGGGCACTCGATCGCCACCTGATGCTGGGCGGAGCGGCTCCCGCAAAGCAGGGTCGTCGCTGCGCCCCCGCATGGCGAGGCCATCGTTTGCGTGCCCCGGGTGGGACTCGAACCCACACCGTACGGATTTTGAGGCCGTTGCCTCTGCCAATTGGGCTACCGGGGCGCCAGGGACCATGAGAGTAGCGGTGGCACCTAGTTACCCGTCGGTAGCGATCGTTCCGGCAGATCGATCCTCTACCGTTGCGACAATGCTCGCGTTCATGTTCCCCGGCCAGGGGTCGCAACGGCCCGGGATGGGACGCCCGTGGGTCGACCACGAGAGCTGGGAGCTCGTCGAGGAGGCCAGCGAGATCGCCGGGCGCGACGTCGCCTCGCTGCTGCTCGACGCCGATGCCGAGACGCTGCGGGACACCCGTCACGCCCAGCTCACGACGTTCGTCTCCAGCCTGATGGTCCTCGACGCCGTGGAGCGCCTCGGCATCGAACCGAGCTTCTGCGCCGGCCACAGCCTCGGCGAGTACACCGCCCTCACGGCCACCGGCGCGCTCGGGTTCGACGATGGCGTGCGCCTCGTCAGCGCCCGCGCCGACGCCATGCACGAGGCCGGGCTGGCCCAGCCGGGCACGATGGCCGCCGTGCTCGGCCTCGACGACGAGCAGGTCGACGTCGCCTGCCGTCGCGCCGACGAAGACGTGTGGGTGGCCAACTACAACGCGCCCGGTCAGGTCGTCATCGCCGGCTCGCCGGAAGGCGTGGAGCGGGCCTCCCGGCACGCCAAGGACCTCGGGGCCAAGAAGGTGATGCCCTTGCAGGTCGCCGGGGCCTTCCACACGCCCTACATGATCGCCGCCCGCCATCCCCTCCGCAGCGCGATCGCCGAGGCCGATCCTCGCGACACCGAGGTACCGGTCGTCTCGAACGTGGATGCGCTCCCCCACCACGAGGGCAAGGAGTGGTCCAGCCTGCTGTCGGCCCAGCTGTCGTCGCCGGTGCGCTGGAAGCAGTGCCTGCTGGAGCTCGAGGACCTCGGCGTGACCGACTACGCCGAGCTCGGTCCCGGCGGCGTGCTGACCGGCATGGCCAAGCGGACGACGACCGGGCGGACGATCTCGGTGGCCACCCCGGAGGACCTCGATCGGCTCCTCGAGTGGGTCGGCGGCGGCGGCGCCGACCGGGCCGGCACGGCTCGAGGGCGAGCACCTGTTCGCCGTCGAGCGGCTCGTCGTCAGCCCGGCCGCCGGCATCTTCACAAGAGCCAGCGGCCTGGAGGACGGGACGAACATCGAGGTCGGTACCGTGCTGGGCCACGTCGGCACGCACGAGGTGCGCTCCCCGTTCGCCGGCATCCTGCAGAGCTACATCGCCGTCGAGACCGAGCGCCTGACCGCCCGCCAACCCGTCGCCTGGCTGCGCAGCAGCTGAAGGAGCACCCCGCCATGCCGCAGATCGGACCAGGCGTCAGAGGCGCCGTCATCACCGGGTGGGGAACCGCCCTGCCGCCGAAGACGCTGACCAACCAGGACCTCGAGGAGATGGGCCTCGACACGAGCGACGAGTGGATCGTCGAACGCACCGGCATTCGTGAGCGCCGCGTCGGCGGCACGACCGCCGGCCTCTCGGCGGAAGCCGGCCGGCTGGCGCTCGGGATGTCCGGCCTCGACCCGAGCTCGCTCGACGCTGTCGTGCTGGCCACCACCACCCCCGACCGCACGGTGCCCGCCACGTCGGCGACCGTGGCCGCCGAGCTCGGGCTGCGCTGCGGCGCCTTCGACGTCAACGCTGCCTGCTCCGGGTTCACGTACGCGCTGGTCGTCGCCCACGGCCTCATCGCCATGGGGGCCGACCGGATCCTCGTGATCGGCACCGACACGTTGGCCCGCATCACGGACTGGGAGGACCGCAACACCGCCGATCCTGTTCGGCGACGGCTCCGGGGCAGTCGTCCTGGAGGCCGTCGACGGGCGGCGGCCAGCTGCTCGGGTGGGACCTCGACGCCGACGGCAACGCCGAGCGCTTCCTCTATGCCGACATCGGCGACACCATCAAGATGGACGGCAAGGAGGTCTTCCGGCGTGCCGTGCGGATCATGGTCGACTCCGCCAAAAGTCGCTGGACCACGCCGGACTGACGATCGACGACGTCGCCCTCGTCGTCCCGCACCAGGCCAACACGCGGATCATCCAGGCGGCCTGCGACCGGCTCGGCATCGGGATCGACAAGGCCGCCGTCGTGCTCGACAAGACGGGCAACACCTCGTCGGCGTCGATCCCGCTGGCGCTGGTCGACGCCATCGAGAACGACCGCGTCCACGAGGGCGACATCCTCCTGCTCGTCGGGTTCGGCGCCGGGATGACGGCGGCCAGCGCCGTCATCCGTTGGGGTGGCACCCGCGGCATGACCGACGCCCCCACCGGGCGCGTCGTGCTCGTCACGGGCGGATCGCGAGGGATCGGGTTGGCGGTCGCTCGCCGGTTCGCCGAGGGCGGCGACCGCGTCGCCGTCACGTACCGCTCCTCCGACCCCCCGGCCGACCTCTTCGCCGTCAAGTGCGACGTCACGTCCGGCGGCGACGTCGATGCCGCGTTCGCCGCTGTCGAGGAGCACTTCGGCGGACCCGTCGAGGTGCTCGTCTCCAACGCCGGCGTGACGAAGGACGGACTGCTGCTGCGGATGGGCGAGGACGACTTCACGGCCGTCCTCGACGCCAACCTCACCGCCGCCTACCGGGTGTCCAAGCGGGCCGCCCAGGGGATGCTGCGGGCCCGGCGCGGGCGGATCATCCTCATGTCGTCGGTCGTCGGGTTGCTCGGATCGGCCGGTCAGGCCAACTACGCCGCAGCGAAGGCTGGCCTCGTCGGCTTCGCCCGCTCGCTGGCTCGGGAGCTGGGCTCCCGCAGCATCACCGTCAACGTCGTCGCCCCGGGGCCCGTCGAGACGGACATGACGGCGGCCCTGAGCGACAAGCGACTGGCCGAGCTGACGGCCGCCGTCCCGCTCGGGCGGATGGCCACTCCGGACGAGATCGCCGGTACCGTGTCGTTCCTCGCCTCGCCGGACGCGGCGTACATCACCGGTGCCGTCATCCCCGTCGACGGCGGCCTCGGGATGGGACACTGACCCGCTTCGGCCCCGTATGACACACTCTCACCCACCACCCGCCCGCCACGGCCCTCACGCGACTTCAAGGAGCCACTCGTGGACCAGGAACTCTTCGCCCGTTTCAAGAAGTGCGCCGTCGAGGTGCTCTCGGTCTCCGAGGACCAAGTCGTCCCGGACGCCCGGTTCGGTGACGACCTCGACGCCGACAGCCTCGATCTCGTCGAGCTCGTGATGGCCCTCGAGGAGGAGTTCGACATCTCCGTGCCCGAGGAGGAGCTGGAGGGCATCGAGACCGTCGGCCAGGCTTACGAGCTGGTTGCCGGCAAGCTCTGACGGAGGCGCGCTGATGGAACCCAGCGGCCGCAGAGTGGCCGTGACCGGGCTCGGCGTCGTCGCCCCGTGTGGGGTCGGGAAGGACGCCTTCTGGGACGGCCTGCTCGGGCCCGGCATCAGGTCGGGGCGCTCGACCGAGATCGAGTCCTGGGATCCTTCCCCGTGGTACTCGAGCCCGAAGGAGGCCCGGCGGGCCGATCGCGTCGAGCAGTTCGCCATCGCCGCGGCCGCTGAGGCGTTCGGCCAGGCCGGCGGCTCCGTCGCCGATCTGGGCGTCGATCCGGGGCGGTTCGGCACGATCTTCGCCACGGGCGTCGGGGGCCTGCACACGCTCGAGGAGCAAGTCATCGTCCGCATGGAGAGGGGCGAGCGGCGGGTGTCGCCCTTCCTCGTCCCGATGATGATGGCCAACGCGGCCGGGGCGGCCATCTCGATGCGCTGGGGGCTGCAGGGGCCGAACGAGACGATCTGCACGGCGTGCGCCGCCGGCACGCACGCCATCGGCAACGCCGCCCGCCTCATCGCGTGGGGCCGGTGCGACGCCGTCGCCACCGGGGGGAGCGAGTCGGCGGCCACGATCACCTCGTTGGCCGGGTTCGGCAACATGACGGCGCTGTCGACGAGCGGGGTCAGTCGACCGTTCGACGTCGACCGTGACGGGTTCGTGATGGGCGAGGGTGCCGCCGTGTTGATCCTCGAGGAGTGGGAGCACGCCGTCGATCGCCAGGCCACGATCCTCGGCGAGATCGTCGGCGCGGCGAGCAACGCCGATGCGCACCACATCACCGCACCGTCACCTGGCGGCACCGGCGCGATCACGTGCATGCGGCTGGCGCTCGAGGATGCCGGGCTGGCGCCCGGCGACATCCGCCAGATCAACGCCCACGGCACGTCGACGCCGCTCAACGACGCCGCCGAGGCCGAGGCGGTGGTCGCCGTGTTCGGTGAGGACGGTCCTCCCGTGACGTCGACGAAGGGGGTCACCGGGCATGCCCTCGGAGCCGCCGGCGCGCTCGAGGCGGCCGCCGTCCTGCTGTCGTTCCGCCGGCGGGCGATCCCGCCGACGGCCAACACGAAGGTCGTCGACCTCGGCATCGACGTCGTGACCGGCGACGCCCGCGAGTGGGAGCCCGGCCCGACGATCTCCAACAACTTCGGCTTCGGCGGCCACAACGGCTCGGTGATCATCGTCCCCGCCTGACCGGACCCGAGCTTTCGGCGCGTCATCCGAGGTGTCCGTCCCGGACGGTGGGTTTTACGAACCCTCCGGTGCACGCACCCTCGGATGATGCCCGCCGTCAGGTGTCGACGACGACGAACAGCAGCTCGCAGCTGCAGGCGACGTCGCCATCGGGCCCGCCGAGCAGCGCCCGGCCGGCGCCCTTGCCGGCCCGCGCCGACATCCGCCCGAGCGAGACCTCCAGCGTCAGCTCGTCACCGGGCCCGACCTGGCGCCGGAACCTGGCGCCGTCGAGCCCGCCGAACAGCGGCAGCTTGCCGGCGAAGCGCTCGTCGGAGAGCACGGCGATGGCACCGACCTGCGCGATCGCCTCGCACATCAGCACGCCGGGCAACGTCGGCCGACCGGGGAAGTGCCCCTCGAAGAACCACTCGTCCCCTGTCAGCCGCCACGTCCCTTGCGCCGATACGCCCGGCTCGAGGGCGGTGACCTCGTCGACGAAGAGGAACGGCGGGCGGTGCGGGAGGACGTCGGCCGGTTCCGGCAGGGCCGCCATCAGGCGACGGCGGCGAGCAGGCGCTTTGGCGTGTCGGCCGGGCTGACCTTGTACCAGGCCTCCTCGACTGCGCCGTCGGGCCCGATGAGGAACGCCGACCGCTCGATGCCCATGTACGTCCGCCCGTACATGCTCTTCTCCTTCCACACGTCGAAGGCCTCGGCCGTGGCGTGATCGGGGTCCGACAACAGGGGGAACCCGAGCGAGTACTTCTCGGCGAACTTGAGCTGCTTCGACGGCTTGTCCGGGCTGATGCCGATGACGGCCGTGTCGCCGATGTCGCCGAGGATCTCGTTGAGGCCGCAGGCCTGCTTCGTGCAGCCGGGCGTGTCGGCCTTCGGGTAGAAGTACACGAGCGCCCGCCGACCGCGCAGCGACGACAGGGAGACCTGCTCGCCGTGCTGGTCGGTCAGATCGAAGTCGGGGGCCTTGTCACCTGGCTTGAGCATCGCGGTGATGTTACGAGCGCGAGGCCGCCCAGCCCTCGTTGGCGTCGGCGAATGCCTGGCGGGCCAGCTCCATGTCATAGGGCCGCTCCAGGCGGGGGCCCGGCCCCCACTGGCTGCGCGGCTCGTTGACGAAGTCGCCGCCGTACACGTGAATCGCCGCAGTCAGCCGGTCGAGCGGGTTGGTGACGCCGTGGATGGTGTCGTCACCGAGCAGCGCGGTGTCAGTGACCCGCAGCTCCTTGCCGCCCGACTCGAGCAGCGTCCGTGCGCCCGGCGCCGACCGCCGGTAGAACGTGTTGTCCTCTTGGCCGGCGTAGATGCCGATCACGGCCCACATCCGGTGGTCGTGGGGAAAGATGGTCATCCCCGGTGCCCACACGACGTGCAACACCGTCAACTCGCTGCCCTGGCGCAGGACGGTCAGCCCGCCCTCCGTCGGCTGCAGCGTCTCGCCGACCGTGGTCGGTGCCGCGACGGCCCGCTCGACGACCTCTCGCACGGCTCGGCGCGGCTCTCCTTCGCGGCGCGCCGCAAGGCAGTCGTCGATGAACTGGTCGACGTCGAACATGAGCAGATCTTCGCACCAGTCGTTCGAGCGTTGGACGCGATTCGGTTGTCGGATCTCTGCGTCCGGGTCGTCTGTCGTCGCGAATGGGCGGTCAGCGCCCGTTGACATCGCTTGTGGCCCACCCAGCGGCGATCGCGGCGCATGTCAGGAGCAGCGCCGAGACGACGGCATAGGCAATCTGGTAGGTCAACCGGCTCGACAGGTCGTCGATCGAACTGGCCGCCTCGATGTCTCCGAGTTGCGCGCCCCGCCGGACGCCACCGCTTGGGCGACGACGAGCCCCTGCCACCTCCTTAGGCGAGGGCGGCGACTCGCTCGGCGACGTCTCCGCCGAGGCTGCGGGCGCCGGCGACCACGCCGGCGAGGACGTGCTCGCCACGATCGCCCCGGGGGGGCGCTGCCCACTGGTCCCACGTGCTGGCGGCCTGGACGAGGCCATAGCTGCTGGTGATCCAGACGAACCGGTCGTCTGCGGCGAGGCGGATGGCGACGGTGAAGGCGATCCCGACGCTCGGTGTCGTCAGCCGGACGACGCCAGCGGCGTTGAGGACCCGGTACTGATCGCGGCCTCCTGACAGCACGAACAGTGCTGGCTGGTGGCCGAGCGGGAGAGATCGGTCATGACGCTACGTTCGTGGTGAGTCCGCACGATGCGGACTCGCCCGCACGGGCGCGCGGTGCCGATCGGTGCCGGTCAACCCGCAGGGCTCGGCCCCGAGGAACGAGGGGCTTGACTGGCACCGTGAGGTGCCGCACACGTCCCCGCCCTACGGGCGGCCACTCCCCGGCTGGGTTGTCAGCGATGCTGGTAGCGGACGGTCTCGCGCGCCGGTGGCGCTGAGATCGTCTCGAGGGCCAGCTCCCGGGGCCACACCTGGGTCAAGATCATCGACCTCGACCTCGCCCGCCGGCGCATCAGCCTGTCGATCAAGCAGGCCGCCGAGGGCGCCAGGGGAGCCGAGGGCGCCGAGGGCGCGGTGGCCGAGGCCGCCGACGCCGCCGAGGTAGCCGCCGACGACACCTACTGACGTCGGGGATGGCGAGACGCCTCGGGGGGTTCACGGGGGGCGGAGCCCCTCGTGTGAGCTGAGATCCTGGTCGCCCTGACTCGCGGCATCGGCGCCGGCAAGTCGGCGGTGTCGTCGCGCCTCGCCGCGCGGGCGCCGTCAGCGTCGATGCCGACGGCATCGTGCGCCAGCTGCAGGTGCCCGGCGCGCCCCTGCTCACGGAGCTCGCGGCCCGCTTCGGCGAACGGATCATCCTCGCCGACGGCTCGCTCGACCGCGCCGGACTCGCCGCCATCGCCTCCACGGACGACGAGTCCGTCGCCGCCCTCAACGCCATCATGCACCCGGCCGTGCGGGCCGAGATCCGCCGCCAGATCGAGGCCCACGCCGACACCGACCACGTCGTCGTGTTGGACACGCCGTTGATGACCGAGACGGTGACGAAGGGTCTCGTCTTCGCCGCGGTGATCGTCGTCGACACGCCGATCGAGGTGGCCGTCGAGCGGCTCGTCGCCCAGCGCGGCATGTCCGCGCGCGCTGGCGCGCATCAGCAAGCAGATCTCGCCGTGAAGAGCGCGTCGCCGGGATTGACATCGTCATCGACAACGGCGGCGATGTCGCCAGCCTCGACGCCGGCGTGGCCGATCTCTGGGCCCGCTTGAAGGACCTTCGCGCCGCCGGGCCGGCTGTCGCTTCCTGACGACGCAACAGTTTTCATCGCGCAACATTTCTGCTAGACCATGCAACCTCTGCGGCAGAGGGAGGCCACACGTGCGCGATTGGGCGTTCTGCCCGAGTAGCGGGCCGACGTGAACGTCGTCTTCGCGCTCGTCGTGCTCTACGCGAGCATCGATGCGCTCGCCGGCCGTCGGCCGCGTCGGAGGTCGTCCGGCGTCGTCGTCGACGAGGCCGCGCCGCGCCGCTGGCTGCGCCTCGCGCTGCGCGCGATCGGGTCCGCCGCGGTGGCCGCGGCCCTGGCCCTGGGCTTCTCCGACGGCGCGTCGGCCGAGGCCGTCGACACCGCCGCGGCCGAGAGCGTGGTCGTCGTCGACAGCGCTGCGGAGCCCCCCGTGACGCCCACCGACGCGCCGGCTGCCAGCGCCGATCCGCCGTCGCCGGCCCCCGCCGACCACCTCGCCTCGACCGCGGTCGACGCTCCGCCAGCCACGACCCCGCCGGCCGACGCCGCGACGTCGCCGGCCACCGATCCGACCTCCGCCACGACGGCCGCCGACGACCGATCCAGCCGCCGGCGCGCCGTCGACGACCCCGGCGTCGGGCGACGCGATCCCCGCCGGCGACGCCGCCGCGGCGAGCGCCCCGCCGGCCTCGACGCCGCCGGCGGCCGACGCCACCCTGCCCGCCGCCGCGCCGACCACTGATCCGACCGGTGACGCCGCCGAAGCGGCGACTGGTCCCGCCGATCCCGCGCCGGCCGCCGGCGACCCGATCGCCGTCGCCGCCGCGGCCGCCGTGGCCGCCGCTCCCGGAACGCCCGGTACTCCGCAGCCACCAACACTCATCTTTGCGGAAGACTTCCAGAACCGGCCCGGGCCGACTCCGATCGTCAACCTGGCGGACTACACCGGGACGACGGGCCAGACCTACACGGCCGCTCCCGAATGGTTGGCATTTTGCAACGGCTGGATCTCCTCGGCGGGCCAATCGCCGACCGCCGCTGACGCCGATCGCCGACTGTGTCGGTCAGACCTTCTGGAACGAAAGCCAACAGCTGTCGCAGGCATTGGGAATGGCGCTCGGCCAGAGTCCGGCCGAGGCCCAGGCCAACTTCGCCGTGTCCGCGTTCACCACCAACAACCCCGGCGTCGGACTGATCGAGTTCGAGACCGAAACAACATCGCGTTCGTGACGCCCAATCGGTTCATCACGTTCAGCGTCGATGTCTCTGCGGTCAACTGCAACCAGACCCACCCGTTGCTGCAGTTCTCCTTGCTGAATGACAGCGGCGTGGCGATTCCGGTAGGAACGCAGATCGACCCGTGCACCGGCCCGACGACCGTCAACGTCCCCGCGATCGGCGTCATCGGCCCGAAAGCCGTAGTGGTCGGGACGTACACGACGAACGACCCTGCTGATCAACGGCAGCCTCATCGGGGTGCGCATGGTGAACAACAACGGCAGCGGCGCCGGAAACGACCTCGCGTTCGACAACATCAAGATCTTCGATGTCACCCCCCAGCTGGACAAGTCGTTCTCATCTGCCGTCGTCGGCGTCGGGCAGACGTCGACGCTGACCCTGACCGTCACGAACACCGACGACTTGGCAGCCAAGAACGGATGGTCGTTCATCGACAACCTTCCCGCCGGACTCACGGTCGCTGGTGCCGCCACGACGACATGCCCCGCCGGCATTGTCACGGCGACGATCGGCGGATCGACCGTCTCTGTCGGCGGCAACCTGAACGTGGGCACGGCATCGTGCACGGTGACGGTGCAGGTCACGTCGAGCACGACCGGCTCCTTCACCAACGATGCGTCGAGCTTCTCGTCCGTCGTTGGCATGAGCCTGCCCAACCCCGCGACGGTGACCTTCACCCAGGAGCCGGCGCTGACGATCGTCAAGTCGTCGACGACGGTCACCATCCCTCCCGTCGGGCAGACGATCCCGTACTCGTTCCTGGTGACCAACACCGGCAACGTCACGATGACCGGCATCGCCGTGACCGATCCGAACACCACTGGCGTGTCCTGCCCGGTGACAACCCTGGCACCGAACGAGTCGACGACCTGCACGGGGACGCACACGGTGGTTCAGGCCGATCTCGACGCCGGCTCGGTCGTCAACACGGCCTCCGTCGTCGGAACACCTCCCGTTGGCACGCCGATCCCACCGGTGCCGTCGAACCAGGTGACCATTCCCGGCCTCCAGTCCCCGGCGCTGACGATCGTCAAGTCGTCCACGACCACCTCGGCGACCGCGGTCGGTCAGGTGATCCCATACACGTTCCTGGTCACCAACACCGGCAACGTGACCATCACCGGCGTTGCCGTATCCGACCCCAAGCTCGGTGCGGTCACCTGCCCGGCGACAACGCTCGCACCCGGCAGCTCCGCCGTGTGCACCGGCAGCTACACGGCGACGGTGGGGGATCTCGACAGTGGCCAGCCGATCGTCAACACGGCCACCGTGACCGGCACCCCACCTCCGGGCGCACCGGCACTCCCGCCGTCATCAGCGAGCACCGTCACCGTTGCGGTTGTGCAGTCCCCGGCGCTGACAATCGTCAAGTCGTCCACGACCACCTCGGCGACCGCGGTCGGTCAGGTGATCCCATACACGTTCCTGGTCACCAACACCGGCAACGTGACCATCACCGGCGTTGCCGTATCCGACCCCAAGCTCGGTGCGGTCACCTGCGGGGTGACAACGCTCGCACCCGGCAGCTCCGCCGTGTGCACCGGCAGCTACACGGCGACGGTGGGGGATCTCGACAGTGGCCAGCCGATCGTCAACACGGCCACCGTGACCGGCACCCCACCTCCGGGCGCACCGGCACTCCCGCCGTCATCAGCGAGCACCGTCACCATTGCGGTTGTGCAGTCCCCGGCGCTGACAATCGTCAAGTCGTCCACGACCACCTCGGCGACCGCGGTCGGTCAGGTGATCCCATACACGTTCCTGGTCACCAACACCGGCAACGTGACCATCACCGGCGTTGCCGTATCCGACCCCAAGCTCGGTGCGGTCACCTGCGCGGTGACAACGCTCGCACCCGGCAGCTCCGCCGTGTGCACCGGCAGCTACACGGCGACGGCGGGGGATCTCGACAGTGGCCAGCCGATCGTCAACACGGCCACCGTGACCGGCACCCCACCTCCGAGCGCACCGGCACTCCCGCCGTCATCAGCGAGCACCGTCACCGTTGCGGTTGTGCAGTCCCCGGCGCTGACAATCGTCAAGTCGTCCACGACCACCTCGGCGACCGCGGTCGGTCAGGTGATCCCATACACGTTCCTGGTCACCAACACCGGCAACGTGACGATGACGAGCGTCGCGGTGAACGATCCGAAGGTCGGCAACGTCACCTGCCCGCAGACCACCATTGCCGCCAGCGCGTCGATGACGTGCACGGCGAGCTACACGGTGACTCAGGCCGACGTCACGGCCGGCCAGGTGGTCAACACCGCGTCCGTCGTCGGAACCCCTCCGAGCGGCACGCCGATCACTGCGGTGGTGTCCAACGAGGCCGTGATCGCGGTTGCCCCGCTGCCGCCCACGACGACCCTGCCAAACCTGGGCGATCTCGCGCTGGTGCACGTGGCGTCCCCGGCCGCACCCTTGCTACCCACCACTGGTGGCAACGCCGAATCGATGCTGCGCATCGCCATCGTCCTTGCAGTGCTCGGTGCCGGACTCATCATGGTCTCACGGCGCCGCAAGCGATTCGTCAGCTGACGCTCACCTCAGCCACTCGACCACCCGGTTCGGTCATATCCGCGCCTCGCCAGACGGGCAAGGCCAACGGGTGCTCGGCGCCGCTGCAATCGGCTCGGTCAGCCGTTCGATGATGCGTCGGGCCGTGGGTAGAGGATTGCCGAACGGGATGTACCAGCTGCCGCACGCCAACCCTGGAGAGACGTCATGAGCGCCGCACCCCCGGGCGTGCCGTGCCGTCCGCAGCGACCAGATGGACAGCACGATCACAGCGGCGACACCGACCCCGATCAGGAAGAACCCGCCGATCGGCTGGCGGCGGAGGCGGCGCGGCTGGGATGCCCGGGCGCCTCGCTCCTGCGCCGGCGGCGGGAAGTTGGTCATCGCCGGATCCTGGCATCTGCGCCTCGCCCGCTGCGGCGGCCCTCAACGCCGGCGCAGACCAGCTCCGAACGGCCCACCGATCGGGCGGGCGTGGGCGTGGTAGTGGGTGTCGATCGTACGCAGGTGGTCGTCGATCCGGATTGCGCCCTCGAAGTGCTGCTCGACGATTGCCCGCAGCTTGGCGTGCAGCTGGGCCTTGACCTCCTCTGGTGGGTGCGGGTCGTGGACCCGCCACACGACCATCGGCAGCGAACAGGATTCGCATTCGGCGATCCAGCACTGCTCGTCCTCGTGGAACCACTCCGTGAACCGCGCCGCCTCGCACAGCTCACAACTGGTGGACGTCATGGCAGTTCGTCGAGCGCCGCCCGCACCTCGGCGACGTACGCGCCGACGGCGTCGGGGCCGGCCTCCATCAGCCGGCGCACGACGGACGCGCCCTGGACGACCCCGTCGGCGACGCGGCACGCCTGCTGCGCCTGGGCGGCGTCGGACACGCCGACCCCGATGAGCACCGGACGGTCGGTGATCGCCTTGAGGCGCGCCGCCAGCGCGGTCGCGGTGGCGGCCAGCGTGGACCGCTCCCCCGTCACGCCCAGCAGCCCGACGGCGTACACGAACCCACGGGACCTCGCCACCACTCTCGGCAGCCGGTCGTCCGGCGCCGTTGGTGCGGCCAGCATCACCGTCTCCACGCCGGCGTCGTCGGCTGCTTCGCACCACGGGCCGGACTCCTCCAGCGGCAGGTCCGGCAGGATGCAGCCGTCGATGCCGGCGGCGACGAGGCGGCCGGCGAACCGGCGGTGCCCGTCGTGGTGGACGAGGTTGTAATACGTCATCACGGCCATCGGGATGTCGACGTCGAGCTTGGCGACGGCGTCGAGGATGGCCGGCGGGGTGACGCCAGCTTCGAGGGCCGCTTGCGACGCCTGCTGGATCACCGGCCCATCCATCACCGGGTCCGAGAACGGGATGCCGATCTCGACGCCGTCGGCGCCACTCGCGGCGGCGGCCCGCACGGCCTCCTCCCAGCCCGGGTAGCCGCCGGTGATGTACGGCACGAGCAGCTTGCGGCCGCCGTCCCTGGCGGCCCGAAAGGCCTGCTCCATCAGCGCCCGGTGCCGGCGTCCGGCCCGATGAGGTCCATCGCCTGGGCGACGTCCTTGTCCCCCCGCCCGGACATGCACACGAGCACCGTGGCGCCCTGCAATGACGGCGCCTCTCGGGTCAGCCAGGCCAGCGCGTGCGCCGGCTCGAACGCGCACAGGATCCCTTCGGTGCGCGCCAGCAGGGCGAACGCGTCGAGGACCTCGGCGTCGCTGACCGCCGGGTACTCCGCCCGCCCGATCGCCGCCAGGTGGGCGTGCTCGGGGCCGACACCCGGGTAGTCGAGGCCGGCGGACACGGAGTGCGCCTCCTCCACCTGGCCGTACTCATCCTGCATCAGGTAGCTGCGCATGCCGTGGACGACGCCTGGCACGCCGCGTCCGACTGCCGCGCCACCGGCCGGCTCGGCGCCGATCAGCCGGGCCGACGTGTCGACGAATCCGGAGAAGATGCCAGCGGCGTTCGAGCCGCCGCCGACGCAGGCGACCACGACGTCCGGGACGCCACCGAGCAGCGCCAGGCACTGCTGGCGGGCCTCGTCACCGACGACGCGCTGGAACTCGCGCACCATCCACGGGTACGGATGCGGGCCCATCACGGAGCCGATGCAGTAGTGCGTGTCACCGACCGTGGCCACCCAGTCGCGCAGCGCCTCGTTGACGGCGTCCTTCAGCGTGCGGCTGCCGCTGTGCACCGCCTCGACGTCGGCGCCCAGGAGGCGCATGCGGAACACGTTGAGCGCCTGGCGGTCGACGTCGACGGCGCCCATGTACACCTTGCACTGCATGCCGAACAGCGCAGCGGCGGTCGCCGTGGCGACGCCGTGCTGGCCGGCACCCGTCTCGGCCACGAGCCGCGTCTTGCCCATCCGCCGGGCCAAGAGGGCCTGCCCGAGCACGTTGTTGATCTTGTGCGACCCGGTGTGGTTGAGGTCCTCGCGCTTGAGCAGCACACGGAGGCCGAGCTCCCCGCCGAGGTTGTGGCACTCGGTCAGGATCGACGGCCGGCCGGCGTAGTCGCGCAGGACGTCATCCAGTTCTGTGCGGAACGCGTCGTCCGACCACGCAGCGCGGAACGCGGCTTCGAGCTCCTGGCAGGCCGGGACCAGCGTCTCGGGCACGAACCGGCCGCCGAACTCCCCGAACCGTCCGTTGGCCGACGGCTCGCCCATCAGCGTGGCGAGGTCCCCGGCCACGGTCATTCGTCGGTCCAGTCGTACGGCAGGTCGTCGTCGCCGACGTACGGGACGGGTGCCGCGGCGCGGGCCCGCTCGATGAACCGCTTGACCTTGATGGCGTCCTTCTTGCCCGGCGACCGCTCGACGCCCGTCGTCACGTCGACGCCCCAGGGCTCGACGGCCTTGACGGCATCGGTGATGTTGTCGGGGTCGAGACCGCCGGCGAGGATGACGCGCACGCCCTCCGGCACCTCACCGGCCAACGTCCAGTCGAAGACGTGGCCCGAGCCGGGCGTGGGAGCGTCGAGGAGGATGAGGTCGGTGGCCAACGAACCGGCCTCCGCCACATGCGTCGACCCCGCCGGGAACGCCTTGATCACCCAGCGCACCGCTCGAGCCACCTCGGCGACGTCCTCGGGCCGCTCCCCGCCGTGCAGTTGGGCGGCCTTCACGCCGGCGCGGTGGACGATGTCGACCACGCGCTGCGGGTGCTCATCGCGGAACACGCCGACGGTGAGGATCTCCGGTGGCAGGCGGCGGGTGATGTCGTAGACCTGTTGCGGCGCGATCTGCCGGGGGGACGGTGCGAACACGAAGCCCACCGCGTCGGCACCCATCGCCACGGCGAGGAGTGCGTCGTCCTCGTTGGTCGTCCCGCAGATCTTGACGAACATGTGGGCGCGACGCTACTCGTCACCCCCGCAGGCTCAGCGGCTCGTTCGCACCGTCCACGGGTGCTCGCGCCAGAACGTCGCCATGACGTCGCGCCGCGACACCGGGCCGAACGTGCGGTTGCTGACCCCCTGCGACTCTGCCGTCGCGCACGTCGCCGGCGGCGGCACGATGCCGAACAGGTCGATGGCGTTGTGCCCGAGGATCCGCCGCTTCACGTCGGGCGTCAGCGCCGGATAGCCGTACTGCTCCTGGAACGCTTCGCTGATCTCGAACGTACGGAAGGCGGCGATCTGGTCCTGCGGCGAGCCGTACCAGATCGAGTCGGTGCCCCACAGGATGCGCTCCGGGCCGAACGCCACGAGCAGCTTGCCGAGGACATGGGCGGCCTCGTCCGGGCTGCCCATGATCGTCCGCCAGGTCGAGCCGAGCTCGGCGTAGACGTTGCCGCCGGGCCCGATGCCGGCGTCCGTGACGCTGCGCACGAGCCGGTCGACGCCCCGCCCGTCCGGCGAGTAGGCGTCCTCCCGCTGATCAGACCTCGTACCCCGAGTGGTAGACGAGGAACGCGATGTCCGGGTGGGCCGCCGCCGCCGGTCCGATGTCGATCGGCGAGGCGTAGGGGTTGCCGCCGGAGAGGCCCTTGTGGACGGCGACGACCGGGACACCGGTGTCGCGCACGGCCTGCAGGAAGCGGCCGCCGATCTGCGGTGCATCGCCGTCGTGGTCGTCGAGGTACCAACCACTGGGGGCGTGGGTGTACACCTTCCAGGCGCACAGGTCGTGGGCCGCGGCGACCTCGGTCATCGAGGCGACTGCCGCATCGATCGGACCGACGTCGGGCACGGCGTGGCCCTGGATGAGCACCCGACCATCGCCGCAGAGCTCGGCGGCCAGCGCCCTGCCGCGCTCCATCGCGTCGATCGACAACGGGTCGGCCTCACCGACGACGGGGATCGCCGAGATGACTGCGACGGCTGTGTCGCTCTGGCGCAGCACGAGGTCGAGCCAGTACTCGGCCGAGAAGCAGTCGATCGGTTCGTCCTCGCCGCACGCGCCCTGCGGAAAGCCCGTGCCCCATTCGCCCGACTCGAGGAAGTGCGTCTGCACGTCGACCACCGCGTCGCCGGCGGCGGGCGGGCCCTGGGTCGTCGTCGTCCCCGTGGCCCCCGTCGTCTCCGGCGGTGTGCCGTGCACCGTGGTCGTGGCCTCCTCGAGGTCGGTGGCCGCCGTCTCCGGAACGGTGAACGTCCCGCCGGGCTCCGTGCCCTCCGACCGCGATCGCTCGTCACTGCACGCCTGCAGCGCCGCCAGCCCGGAAGCCATCCCGGCCGACGACAGCAGGAACCGCCGGCGCGACCACGCATGGCGACGGGCGTGGTGCTCGGCCGCAGCGCG
The DNA here is from genome assembly GCA_963719775.1 of uncultured Acidimicrobiia bacterium. Classification (GTDB taxonomy): domain Bacteria; phylum Actinomycetota; class Acidimicrobiia; order Acidimicrobiales; family Ilumatobacteraceae; genus JALZMG01. The sequence goes on along the minus strand of CAVRCY010000010.1, from coordinate 93,156 downwards.
AGCGCGACGCATGGCCTCGGCGCGCAGCTCGTCGAGCGGCGCCGGGAGGTACTCACCGTTCGAGCACGGCCACAGCTTCAGCGGCAGACCGGGATCGTCGTCGTGGGCACGCTCCACGGGCCCATGATCGCGCCATGCCGTCGCGCCGCGGGTTCGGCGGCCGAATTCCGGATGCCCTCGAAGCGACGAGCACTACCATCGTTGACGTGGGGGTCCGCGAGGCATCGGCGACGTCGGTCGCACGTCGGTTGCGTCGCTGATGGCGACCGTCGATCTCATCGTCGAGGGGAACCAGGACGTCTCCGCGGCCGCCAGGCAGGTCCTCGTGGCCGTGCGCCAGGGCGGGTCGCCCGATGCCGCGACCGCCGCGCTCGTGCGGGCCGCCGAGGCGTCGAGCACCAAGGTGCAGGGCGTCGTCACGCAAGGGCTGGCGGCCTACGAGACCGAGGGCGTCACCGGCGGAGCCGCCGCCGACCTCGTCGCAACGGCGCTGGCCGACCTGTCGCAGTCCAACGTGCTGCTGGCCGCCGGCGTGACGCTCGAGGGCGACGCGGACATCGACGCCGAGAGCGGCGGGGGCCTCGAATCGGCGCTCGTCGAGCTCGACCGCACCACCGAAGCGCTCGTCGAGGACGCGTCCCGCCACGGTGGGCGGCTGGGGTTCTCTGCCGATCGACTGCCGCCGGCGACGCCACAGCACGCCACGGTCGAGGGGTTCCGCACCGCTGTCGCCACCGCCCTCGACGCCATCGTCGACGCCGCCGCGCAGCTCGCCGGCGCCATCGTCCGGGTCGCCGGCAGCCTGCCCGCCGACGAGGTCGTCGGTGCCGCTGGCACGATCGGTGCACAGCTGGCGAAGCCCGTCAGTGGGCTGAAGCGCCTGCTCTCCATCGGCCTGGAGAAGTTGCGGTCGGCCGTCAACACGCTGATGAAGGTGCTCGGCGAGCAGCGCGCCGCGGCGCTGCGCGGTTGGATCGCCGAGCAATGGGAGAAGCTCCGCAGCGGGCAGCTGCTGGCAGGGCCGATCGGCGTCCTGCTCGGAACGGGCGCCACCCGCCAGCTCGCCGACGGCATCGTCACGGGACCCGAGTTGACCGCCGAGCGGATCGAGGACGCTTCCGTGCGGGTCGCATCTGTCACCGCGCAGTATGGGCGCACGGCGAGCCAGCTGGAGGGCCACGCCGGGGTGCTGGCTTCGGCCGCCAAGTGGGGGTTCGCGGCGTCCAAGCTGCTGCCGGTTCTCGGACCGTGGGTCACCGCGGCCGCACTTGCCGGCTACATGGCGCTCCTCGGCATCGGCCTGCTCCTGGCCATGGACGTCGCCGACGCCGGCCTCGACCTCGGGCGGGTCGTCGGCGTGCGCGGCATCGTGACGGGGTTGCAGGCGTGACGGCGATCGGCGGTGAGGCGGTCTGGAGGCTGCGCCGCGACAACGAACGTCGCACGCTCACCTCATCGTTGCGGATGGCCGAGGCCATCGAGGAGGTCGCCGCCACGGCAGGCGTCGACGGACCCGCAGTGACCGCTGCGGCCAACGACGTCCGAGGCGATGTCATCGAGCATCGGGCGCGGATCGACGCCCTGTCGCAGGACGCCCTTGGCTCGCTGGCGTGGATGGAGCTGCGCAACGAGGCGCGGCAGTCCACCCGGGTGCAGACCCACCACGTCAGCCTGCTGCAGGGAGCGCTGCTGCGCCACGTCGGCGCCGTCCGCGATCGCGCCGTCGCGGCGGACCGCTACCTGACCGAACTGGGCAGGCTGTGCGGGGTGCCGTGGACCGGCGTGGCGCTGCCGTCGGTGACCGACGAGCACGAGCGCCACCACGGCAGTGTGCGGTTCGCCTTCGCCGCCTCCGGATTCTGGGACCTGCCCGTGCTGGCCCACGAGTTCGGGCACGTCGTCGAAGGTGCGAAGCGGACGACGGGGCTCGATGGAGTCGAGCAGGCCCTGTCGTTGCAGGATCTCGTCAACCGGCTGGCCGCCGAGCACCAGCGCCCGGTCTCCGTGGTGCGCGAGTACCTCAGCGACGCCTTCGCCGTCTACGTCGCCGGTCCCGCGTTCGTCTGCGCCCTCCTCCTGCTGCGCCTCGACCCTTCCGCCGATCCGCGCGTCGACCCCGGTGGGACACACCCCAGCGACGGACGACGAGCCGCCGTGGCGCTCGCCGCGCTGAGGCGGCTCGATGGCGGCCCGCGCCCCGGCGCCTTCACGGGCATCGCCACGACGCTCGCTGCGACGTGGGAGGCGATGGTCGTCGGCGCCGGTCGCCAAGTGTCCGCCGACGCCGAGGCCGACCTGCACTTCCTGGACTCCATGTGGGACGAGCTGCTGCGGATGCCGCGCGCCCGGTTCACAATCGAGCGGCGTGGCCTCGCCGCCACGCTCGAACAGCACCTCGACGACGAAGATCTGCCAGTGCCCTCGTCGATCGGCGATCTCCTCGCGGCCGGGTGGATGCACCGTCTCGGCAAGCTGACGGCCGGCACGGATGTCGACGACGACCTCGGTGATCGTCTGCTCGATTGCCTCGTCGCGGTGCCCGTGGCCGCCGGAAGGGGTTGAGGTGGACGACATCATCCTCGAAGCCCGTAAGCAGGCCGTGCTGGGTGGGCTCCAGCGGATCAGCAACGAGGTGGTCGCCTTCGAGCGCCAGCAGCGCGAGCTCCGCCACTTGCAGAAGATGCTGTCCGCTGATGCCGACCAGCTGCAGGGGCTGGCCAACCAGATCGACACCGCGTTGACCACGGCGAAGATGTGGGCGGCCAGCCCGAAGTGGCTGCTCGACGATCCAGAACGCCTGGCCAAATTGCACCGGACGATCGTGGCGACGATCACGATCGCCGAACGGCTCGGCGAGATCGCCACCGAGGCCAACATTCGTGTCGACGCGCTGACCGAGAGTTGGCGGCTCCCGCAGGCGTCGGGAGAAGCGGTGAAGGAGCTGTGCACCGCAGCCGGTACGAGCCAGACGAACGTCGCCAACTGCACCACGTGGGACGCCTTCCGCAAGGAGGTCGTCGGCAACATCCGGCCGTTGTTCGAGGAGCACCTCGACCTGCTCGAGGGCGCCGCCTTCCGCGTCGTCGGCTTCGACGACGGCGTGGCGCAGGACGCCGACGACCTGCTGGTGCGCCTCGACAAGATCTCGTCGGTCGAGGTGTTCCTGGCCGTCCCCAGCCGCACGCAGGCCGTGCGTCAGGTCGTCGCCCGGCTGGTCCGCATGGGCTTCCCCGGGTGGTCGTTCTGGGACCTCCCGTTGGTGGCTCACGAGTTCGGGCACATCGTCGCCCTCGATCCTGACGTCGCCCGCGAGCTGAACAAGAAGGGCCACGCAACCTGCGGTGGCGGGAGACCATCCTCGCCGACGCCTTCGCCACGTACGCGATGGGACCGAGCTTCGCCATCGCCGTCGCTGATGCTGGCGCTCGACCCGAACGGAGCTGATGCCAGCCGCGATCAGCCCGGCGGTCCGCAGCGGGCCCACCTGATCCTGCAGCAGCTGACGTCGATGTCCGGCGCCGACCAGGCGTACGCCCAGATCGCCGACGAGCTGCGGGCGATCTGGACGCCGGTGGCCAAGCCGCTGTCCGACGAGCAGATCGGCGCCGTCGAGCCGTGGGCCGAGCACGCCCGCCAGCTGCTGCGCGTCGAGCTGCAGATCGAAAACGCCTCCTCGTACCCGGAGCGGCGCTGGAACGCCGTCAGCGGTTGGCCCGACCGGCTGCTCGAGCCGCATCCAGTGGAACGCATCGTGATCAAGGAGGAGGACCTGCTCGACCTCGTGAACGTGGCGTGGGTGTGCCGTCTCCACGCGCCGGAACGGAGCGCCGACATCATCCGCGCCATCGAGCGACTGCGCAAGCCGGTCTCCGAGGGCAGCCGGCGCGGCGAGGGCTCCACGCCGGAGCGGGGCCTCTAGGAGGGGCCGGCCGGCAATGGGGACACTCGACAACATCTGGCGGTCGTCCGTCGGCATCTTGAAGGCGTCGGCGTCCAACCTCGGAGTCAGCGCCGTTCGCCTGCAGGTCGACGCGGCGCGCCAAGCCCTGCGCGAGGGCGACGCGGTGAAGTCCCTCGACCTGGCCAGCACGATCGTGACCATCGGCGAGGCGGTGCCGGCAGGTTCTCGACTCGAGCCCCTCATCGGTGCGGCCCACGGCGTCGCTGCCCGAGCCATGCGCGCCTCCGGCGATCTCGACGGCGCGCGTGCGTCGGCCGAGCGGGCGGCGCAGACGATGCGGGCGGCGGAGGAGCATCAGAAGCTCGACGGTCCCGAGCTCAGCGAGTGGGGCCTGGCGCTGGTGCAGCTCGCCGATCCCGGCGTGCACGCGCTCCTCCGTCGGGCCGTGGACTCCGGAGGTGCCATCCACGAGGCCTACGTCGAGCTGGCGATCCAGGAGCGGGCCGCGGGCAGGGTCCTCGATGCCGAGAAGTACCTCAAAGTTGCGCTGGCACTGGCGCCAGACGATCCGGCGGCCAACGGCGAGCTCGGCGACATCCTCGAGCAATCTGGCCGGCTCGACGACGCGGCGTTCCACCTCGGCACGGCCGGCTTCGAATACGGCCGCCGGGACGACCTCGATGCCGCGACGTCGTACCTCGAACGATCGCGCCAGCTCGCTCCCGATGACCCCGTCCCGCTGGTCGGCCTGGCCGAGATCCATCGGATGCGCGGCGATCTGGCGGCCGCCCTCGACCTCGCGCAGGAGAGTCGACGGCTCGGGCCGACGGCGCCGACGCCGCACTTCGTCGCCGGGTGGATCATGCTCGACCTCGACGATCCGGAGGCCGCCCAGGAAGCGTTCGAGGAGGGCCTCGCGCTGGCCCCGGAGGACGGCTTCGGTCTCGCCGGCTCGGCCCGCGCCCTCGCCGCCATGGAACGCGTCGCCGAAGCCGCCGCCGTCGCCCGCCGGGCCCTCGAGGTCGGTACGGACGACGGGTTCACGACCGCCCTCGGCGCCATGGCCTACCAGGACGGCGAGGACGAGGACGAGGCGATCCGCCTCTACGAGACGGCGCTGGAGCTCGATCCGGGGCTCGACTTCGCCCGTGAGCGGCTCGTCGGCCTGCTGGTCCAGGAGGCCGACGACCGGCTCGCCCGCGACCTGGCGCAGGAAGCGACCGACCTCGTGCGACGGGCGCTGGCGGCGGACCCGAACGCCGCTGCGGCCCACGCCGAGCAGGCCAGGATCCACGCCCACGCCGGCCAGTGGGTCGATGCCCTCGCCGCTGCGGACCGCGCCGTCGAGCACGACCCCGACCTGGCGTGGGGTCACCTCGAGCGAGCCGAAGCGCTGCGCGGGCTGGAGCGCGGCCCCGAGGCGTTGGAGGCCCTGGACAGCGCGACCGGGGCGGAACCCGACAACCCTGCCGTCTGGACGTTCCTCGGTGACCTGCACTTCCAGCAGGAGGAGTATTCGGCCGCCGCCGACGCGTATCGCACCGCGCTTCGTCTCGACGACGAGGATCGCGACGCGCTGATTCGACTCTCGCAGGCCCTCGACGCGCTCGACCTCGACAACGAGGCGGTGCCCTACCTCAGCGCCTACCTCGATCGGCACCCCGACGACGCCGAGGTGCTCCGGCACCTGGGCATCCGGCTGTACTGGGCGAACCGCGACGAGGAGAGCCTGGAGGTGCTCCTCCGCGCCCTCAAGCTCGACCCCGGCCAGCACGACGCACGGCGGCACATCGGGCTGGTCTACGTCGCACTCGACCGCTGGTCGGACGCCGTCGCCTGGCTCCGCCCGCTGATCGAGGACGAAGTCGACGAGCCCGACGGCTACGCCCGCGCCAGCTTGGCGTTCGCGCTGATGGCGCTGGAACGACACTCGCAGGCGGCACCGCTGACGAGGAGCGTCATCGAGGCAGCGCCGCAGTTCGCCTTCGGCTGGCAGATACGCGCCCGCCTGCTCAACGAATCGGGTTGGTACGAGGAGGCGATCCTCGCCGCCCGTGAAGCGATCACGTGGGACGCGCAGCCGGCGTGGCCGTACCAGAGCCTGGCGTGGGCCACCGAGCGCAGCGGCGCCTTGCAGGACGCCATCGACGCCTGGCGAGACGCCGAGGAGCGGTCGGCGGACGATCCCTGGGCGATCAAGGGTCGTGCCAACGCCTTGGCCCAGACGGGCCGCGAGGAGGAAGCAGCCGGTCTCTACCGCCAGGTGCTCGATGTGCTCGACGCGAAGGCGGGGAGCGACGCCGAGCCACGCGATGAGGCGTCACTCGACAGCGACGACCTCGCGCTCGCCGGATGGTGTCGCCTCTGCCTGGGCGAGCACGCCGACGCGGTGAAGCTGCTGATCAGCTCGGTCGTCGTGCGCGCCGATCCGAGCGTGCAGTACGACCTGGCCCTCGCCATGGCGTGCGCGGGGCAGACCAGGCAGGCCAAGCGGGAGTACCAGCGCGGGCTCGATGCATTGCACGACGTCGACGAGCTGCGCCGGCGCGGTCTCCTGCTCGTCGCCATCGGCGACATCGATCGATTCGGTGCTCACCTCGACTCGTCCGCGGCGAAGGCCGTCGCCGCGTGCCGCGGCATGCTCGCCGCCGAGCTCGAGGTGTACCAGCACGTGCACCCCGACAACGTGCGGGCGTCAGCGCCCGCGTAGGTCAGACACGGCGGCCGCCGGGTCAGGCGACATCACGAGCATCTCGCCCACGAGGATGGCGTCGTACCCGGCGTCGGCCAGCCGCTCGGCGTCAGCGGCGTCACGGACACCCGACTCGGCCACCTTCACGACGCCGGGAGGGATGGCGCCGGCCACGCGGGCGGCGCGGTCATGGTCGACGTCGAACGTGACGAGGTCACGCTGGTTGACCCCGATGAGGGTCGCGCCCGCCTGCAGGGCGACCTCCAGCTCCGGCTCGTCGTGGATCTCGACGAGGACGTCGAGCCCCAGCTCGAGCGCCAGCTGGTGGAACTCGATGAGCTCCCGCCCGCCGAGCGCGGCAGCGATCAACAGGATCGCGTCGGCACCCATCAGGCGGGCGTCAACGACGTCGCGTGCGCTCACGGTGAAGTCCTTGCGCAGCACCGGGAGCGCCGTGGCCTCCCGCGCGCGTGCGAGGTCGTCCACCGAGCCCCCGAAGAACTCATGGTCCGTGAGAACCGACAGACAGGCCGCCCCGCCCTGTTCGAAACCAGCCGCCATGGCTGCCGGGTCGAGATCGGCGCGCGAGGACCCCCTTCGACGGTGACCGCCGCTTGATCTCGGCGATGATGTCGAGGCGCGGCGTCAGGACGAGGGCCCGCCGGAAGCCGCGAGGCGACGGTGCGTCCCGCGCCCGCTCGACCAGCTCGTCGAGCGGTCGCTCGTCGGCCGCCGCCTCCTCGCGGTGACGAGCGACGATGCGGTCCAGGTACGTCGTCAGGTCACAGCCCCTTGCCGATGACCGGCGTGAGACGGGTGATCTCGGGTCGGCCGCCGGCGACGCTGCGCAGGCTGGCGCCGAGCGCCTTGAAGGCATCGCTGCTCCCGTGGGCGACGAACGCGGCCTCGTTCTCGTAGAGCTCGTAGAACAGCACGGCGTCGGGGTCGGCGTCGTTCGTGTGGAGGATGTAGTAGCGCGTCTCCGCCTCGCCGTTGGCGTTGTCGATCGCCTGGTGCAGCGCGGCGACGAGCTCGTCGCGCTTGCCCGGCTGGGAGGGAATGCGGGCAAGGACGGCGATCGGACCGGCGATGCGGACCCGTGGACGGCTTGCTGGCTCGACTCATGCTGCGGCAACGTAGCCGGGGGGCGGGCGTCAGAACCCGAGTCGGTCGCCGATCTCGTCGACGACGTCGTCGATGGGGACGCGCACCTGCTCCGTCGAGTCGCGGTCGCGGATCGTCACCGCCTTGTCGTCCAGCGAGTCGAAGTCGACGGTCACGGCGAGCGGTGTGCCGATCTCGTCCTGGCGGCGGTAGCGACGGCCGATTGCCTGGGTCTCGTCATAGTCGACCATGTAGCGCTGGCTCAGCGTCTTGCGGATCTCGTGCGCCAGCGGGGTCAGCGTGTCCTTGCGCGACAGCGGGAGGACGGCGATCTGGTACGGCGCCAGGCGCGGATGCAGCCGCAGGACCGTGCGCGTCTCATCGTTGATGATGTCCTCGTCGTAGGCGGCGAGGAGGAAGGCGGCCATCGCCCTCGTGGCGCCGGCCGCCGGCTCGACGACGTACGGCACGTACCGCTCCCCCGTCGCCTGGTCGAAGTACTCGAGGCGTTCCCCCGAGTGCTCGGCGTGCTGGCGGAGGTCGTAGTCGGTGCGTTGGGCGATGCCCTCCAGCTCGTCGAAACCCCACGGGAAACGGAACTCGATGTCGGACGTGCCGGAGGAGTAGTGGGAGAGCTCGTCGTCGGCGTGTGGGCGGAGGCGCAGCAGGTCGGTCGGGATGCCGTGGCGGACGTACCAGTCGAAGCGCTCGTTGCACCAGTACTCGTACCAGCGTGTGCTGTCGCCGGGCGGCACGAAGTACTCCATCTCCATCTGCTCGAACTCGCGGGTGCGGAAGATCCAGTTCTGCGGCGTGATCTCGTTGCGGAAGGACTTGCCGACCTGGGCGATGCCGAACGGAGGTCGCTTGCGCGTCGTCTGCAGGACGTTGGCGAAGTTGACGAACATGCCCTGTGCCGTCTCCGGGCGCAAGTAGGCGACGGCCGCCGAATCCTCGACCGGACCGGCCTGGGTCTTGAACATCAGGTTGAACTGGCGGGCCTCCGTGAACGTGCCGTGGTGGCCGCAGCTCGGGCACGTGTCGGGGTCCTCGAGCTTGTCCAGCCGGAAGCGGTTCTTGCAGTTCGTGCAATCGACGAGCGGGTCGGAGAAGCTGGCGAGGTGGCCGCTGGCCTCCCAGACCTGGGGTGGCCCCAGGATGGCGGCGTCGATGAGCACGACGTCGTCGCGCTCCTGGACCATCGAACGGATCCAGGCGTCCTTGACGTTGCGCAGCATCAGCGCGCCCAGGGGGCCGTAGTCATAAGTGCTGCGGAACCCGCCGTAGATCTCCGCCGACGGGTACACGAAGCCGCGCCGCTTGCACAGGTTGACGATCTGATCGAGCTCGGTCGCCGGCATGACGGTCCAGGCTACGGCCGGTCCCCGACAGATTCTGACGACAGTTACCCGCGCTGAGCGCGGTCAAGTCTCCTGAGAATTTGTGGCCGGTCAGTGGCGCTCGAACATGGCAACCGTACGCAGGCGGCGCTCGATGTGGTGCTCGAGAGCGCGGGTGGCGAGCAGCGCGACCTCGTGCGTGGCCGGCGACTCGGGCGCCGACAGGGCTTCGTGCAGGCGGCCGTCGAGCACGTCGCGCAGCAGCGCCAGCGCCGTCGGGGAGATGGCCGACCCCGAACGGCAGGAACGGCACAGAACGCCGCCCTCGCCGAGGTCGAAGGCCACGAGCGTGACGTCCGGCTCGGTGCCGCCACAGCGCACGCAGGCGTCCAGCTCCGGGCGCAACCCCTCGGCGGCCAGCAGCTTCCAGTAGAACGCCGGCACGATGAGCGGCGTCGGGCGCTCGGCGATCGTCCGCAGCACCCCGACCAACATCCGGTACAGCGTCGGGTTCGGCTCTCGCTCGAGCGCCAGCTGATCGGCGGCCTCGAGCACGGCGATGCCCTGCGAGGCGCGGTCGAGGTCCGAGAGCAGCGGCGACAGCGGCTCGATCGACTCGGCTTGGCTGACGATGTCCAGCTCGCGCCCGCGGTACAGCAGCACGCGGACGTGGCTCAGCGGCTCCAGCCGGGCGCCGAACTTCGACGTCGTCCGGCGGACGCCCTTGGCCACCGCCCGCACCTTGCCGTTCTCGGCGGTCAACAACACGATGATGCGGTCGGCCTCGCCGAGCTGGTAGTGCCGCAGCACCACGCCGCTATCGCGATAGAGCCCGCTCACTGTTCGAGCCCGCCGAAGCGGCGGCGGCGTCCGTGGAAGTCGTCGATCGCCGCCATCAGGTGCTCGCGGCGCAGCTCGCCGAAGGGGACCGGCACGAAGACGAGCTCGCCGTAGGCCAGCTCCCACACCAGCGACGGCGGCAGGCGGGTCGACGGCCCGAGGACGAGCACCAGGTCCGGCTCGACGTCGGCCGGCTCGTACAGGGCGGCAGCGACCGACTTCTCGTCGATGCGGGCGCCCAGCGGCACGTGGCGCATGGCGTCGGCGAACCGCTCCCGGCCGTCGCTGACCGGGTCGACGATCACCGTGCACTCGCCGTCGGCGGTCAGCAGATGATGGCGCCGCAGATCGACCGCCTCCGGCCCATCGCCGGCCTCGTAGGCCCGCACGGTCAGCCAGGCGCACCCGGCGGAGGCGACCACCGAGCCCAGCTCATCAGCGAGTTGGCGCCAGTCCTCGTCGTGCATCGCCGCCCACTCGCGCCGTGTGCCCGCGACGACCATGACGTGCGCGAGCGAGGAGGCCACACCGGTCAGTCTCCCACGCGATGTGCCGCCCACCCGGTTGGGACGGAGGATCAGCTGGCGCCGGTCCTAACGTGTGTCGGGCCGTGCCTGAGCAGTCCCTCCCGCCGTCCTCCCCACCGCCTCCCTGTCCGCTCCACGTGGCCTGCATCATGGACGGCAACGGCCGCTGGGCCGGGAGGCGTGGCCTGCCGCGGACGGAGGGCCACACCGAGGGCGAGGAGAACCTGGCCCGCCTCGTGCGCGTCGCCGTGCGGCGGAACATCGGCTGGCTCACCGTGTTCGGGTTCTCGACCGAGAACTGGATCCGCCGCGGGCCGAAGTCCGCCACATCCTCGGGCTGCACCACAAGCTGTTCGGCCGGGTCGAGGAGCTCAACGAGCTGAACGTGCGGATCCAGTGGATCGGCCGGCCCTTCGACTCGGCCGATGCGCGCACCCCGAAGTACGTCCAGCGGGCGATCCGTCGGGCCATCGCCGACACGGCCGGCAACACCGGCATGCTGCTGACCGTGGCCTTCGACTACGGCGCCCGCCAGGAGCTCATCGACGCCGTGCGGCGCACGCAGGTCCGACGGGTTGGAGGTCACGACCGTGCGCGATCGCCGACCACCTGTACCTGCCCGAGCTGCCGCCGGTCGACGTGCTCGTCCGCACGTCCGGCGAGATGCGGGTGTCCAACTTCCTCCTGTGGCAGAGCGCAGGGGCGGCGATCCACTTCACGGACAGGACATGGCCCGAGTTCGATGGCGCCGAGCTCGACGCCGCGCTCGGCGCTCGTGGCCGGCCCTTGACGCACTCGTGACCCGTCCGGCCATCGTCTCCGAGCTGGCCGCCGTCACCGCCGCGCTCCCCGGCGCCGAGCGCCGGCCCGGACAGGAACGGATGGCCGAGTCGGTGGCCACCGCCATCGAGCGCGGCCGCCACCTGGTCGTGCAGGCGGGAACCGGAACGGGCAAGACGCTGGCCTATCTCGTGCCCGCCATCGAGTCCGGGGCGCGGGTCGTGGTCGTGACCGCCACCAAGGCCCTGCAGGACCAGCTGGCCACCAAGGACCTCCCGTTCCTGGACGAGGCGCTACCGCACGAGTTCGACTGGGCCGTGCTGAAGGGACGCAGCAACTATGTGTGCCTGCAGCGCCTGCGCGAGCTCGCCGGCGGTGCGGCGTCCGGCGATGCGGCGGCGCAGCTCGAGCTGGAGGGCATGGCGGCGACGACGCACGCCGAGATCGCCCGCATCGCCGAGTGGGTCGGTCACACCGATACGGGCGACGCGGCCGAGCTCGACTGGGCGCCGTCCGACGCGGCGTGGCGGTCGGTGAGCGTCGGCAGCGATGAGTGCCCGGGCGCCGACCGCTGCCCGCTCGGCGAGCCGTGCTTCGCCGAGCAGGCCAGGCGGCGGGCGAGCGCCGCCGACGTCGTGGTCGTCAACACCCACCTCTACGGGCTGCATGTCGGGAGCGGCGGCATGATCCTCCCGGAGCACGACGTCGTCGTGTTCGACGAGGCCCACGTCCTCGAGGACGTGATGAGCGACACGGTCGGCGTGCAGCTGGCGCCCGGGCGGTTCGTGCGGTTGGCCGGGGTGCTGCGGCGGATCATCGAGGATCCGGTGCTGATCGCCGGTGTCATCGAGCTGGCCGAGCTGCTGAGGGAGGCCATCGGACCGCATGCCGGGCAGCGGCTGCCCGTGCCGTACCCCGACGACGTCCAGGACGCCCTCGTCGAGGGCCGCAACCGGCTGGAGCGCGTGCAGCGCGGCCCTCGCGGCGATCGCCACGCCGGTCGACGACGCCAAGCAGCGCAAGCTCAGGGCCCAGGTCATGACGGGACGGGCGATCGAGCACCTCGACCTGGCGCTCGGCGAGCACCTCGGCTACGTCGACTTCGTGTCCGGGCTGCCGGAGCAGCCGCGGCTCGAGATCGCCCCGCTCGACGTCGGCCCGGCGCTGCTCGACGGCGTGTGGACGAAGCGCTCGGCGATCTTGACCAGCGCCACGATCCCCTCGTCCCTGGCCACGCGGGTCGGGCTGCCCGGCGACCAGACCGACGTCGCCGACGTCGGGAGCCCGTTCGACTACGCCGAGCAGGCGTTGCTGTACTGCGCCATGCACCTCCCCGATCCGCGCGACGAGCGGTACCGGGACGCCGTCCACGACGAGCTGACGGCGCTGATCACGGCCGCCGGCGGGCGAACCCTGGCGCTGTTCACGAGTTGGAAGGCGATGGACTTGGCAGCGGCCGCCGTACGGCAGCGAGTCGACGTGCCGATCATCACCCAGCGTGACCTCCCGAAGCCGGCCCTCGTTGCCCGCTTCGCCGCCGACGAGGCGACCTGCGTGTTCGCCACAGCGGGGTTGTTCCAGGGCGTCGATGTTCCGGGCCGCACGTTGAGCCTCGTCGTGATCGACAGGCTGCCGTTCCCCCGCCCCGACGACCCCTTGCTGTCCGCTCGCCGGGAGCTGCTCGGTTCGGCGGCGTTCGGGGAGATCGACCTGCCGCGGGCGGCGATGCTGCTGGCCCAGGCCTCCGGGCGGCTGATCCGCACGGCCACCGACCGCGGCGTCGTCGCCGTGCTCGACCGCCGGCTCGGCACGGCCCGCTACCGCTGGGACATCGTCCGCGCCCTCCCGCCGATGCGCCGCACCCGCGACCGGGCGGAGGTCGAAGCGTTCCTCGCCGCACTCTGACCGTCGCGCCCCCGTACATCTGGGCGCGGAGCGTCTCAAGCGGCCTTCTGGGCGCGGAGGGTCTCATATCGAGACCCTCCGCGCCCAGATACGGTCGGCTGCCGTGCCGGACGACGACAACGTGGTGCGGGTGGAGGTCGCCGAGGGGGTGGCGACGATCACGCTCGACTCCCCCGCCAACCGCAACGCCCTGTCGACGCGGCTCGTCGCCGGGCTCGGTGCCGCCCTCGACGTCGCCGAGGCTGGCGTCGCCGACGGCGCCGTCCGGGCCATCGTGCTGACCCATGTCCCGCCGGCGTTCTGTGCGGGCGCCGACCTGAAAGAGCGGCGCCGCGGCCCGCCGGACTCCCGCCCGATCGTCAGCGTGCTGTCGCGACTGATGGATGCCGGCGTGCCGACGATCGCCGCCGTCAAGGGTCCCGCCCGCGCTGGCGGCATCGGTCTCATGGCGTCGTGCGATCTCGTCGTGGTGGCCAGTGAGATCACGTTCGCGCTGACGGAGGTGCGCATCGGTGTGGCCGCAGCGATCATCTCCGTGCCGATCCTGCGCCGGGCCAGCGGCGTCGCGCTGACGGCCGCCTTCCTCACCGGGGAGCCGTTCGACGCCGGCTTCGCCCGAGACGTCGGGTTGGTCACGCACGTGGTCGATGCCGACCAGGTGGACGCCACGGTGGCCACGATGTGCGAGGGGATCCGCATGGGCGCACCCCGTGCGGTGGCGGAGACCAAGCGTCTCCTCCGGCTCGTCCCCGGCCTCGACCGGGACGAGGCCTTCGACCGGATGCGGGCACTTTCCGACGAGCTGTTCGCCGGCCCCGACGCCGCCGAGGGCATGGCCGCGTTCGCCGAGAAGCGTCCCCCGAACTGGGCCTGATCCGCCCGCCATCGGAACGGTCGGGTCGATCTGGGCGCGATCCTTCGCGACTGTCGAGAAGATCTGCACCCAGAAGGTCGGTTGGGAAGAACCGCGCCCAGATGCTCGCGGCGCGACGGGTTAGCGGACGGCGCGGATCGCTGACTCGATGTCGGCTTCGCTGACCAGGACGAGGTTGGCCGCGTCGCCGAGCGGGACGAACGAGTCGAGGGCGGCGACGCGACGCGATCGGACCACGAAACCCGTGCTCCACGAGGCCGGCGAGCACGGCTTCGCCGACGCCGCCCGAGCGCCTCGTCTCGTCGACGACGACGACCCGGCCGACCTCGCCGGCGTGTCGCGCCACCTCCTCGAACGGCAGCGGCGCCAGCCATCGCACGTCGAGGACTCGGCACGACACGCCCTCGGCCGCCAGCCGCTCGGCGACCCGCAGCGACAGGTACAGCCCGTTGGCCCACGTCACGACGAGCACGTCCCCGCCCTCGCGGGCAACGGCCGGCTGACCGATGGCGACGTGCCCGCCGGCCCACGCCGCCGGCGGCGGGTACGGCGCCGTCCACCCGTCGTCGCCGGCCTCGTGCAGGTCCCTCGTGTGGTACAGGGCGATCGGCTCGAGGAACACGCTGACGGTCCCGTCGGCGACGGCCGCCGCCACGCACGAGCGGAGCATCGGCCCGGCGTCGGCGGCGCGGGCCGGCGAGGCGACGACGAGCCCAGGGATGTCGCGCAGCACGGCCACCGCGTTGTCGTTGTGGAAGTGCCCGCCGAACCCCTTCTGGTAGCCGTACCCGGCGACCCGCACCACGAGGGGGTTGCGGTACTTCCCAGCGGAGAAGAACGACAGGCTGGCCGCCTCGCCGCGCAGCTGGTCCTCGGCGTTGTGCAGGTAGGCCAGGTACTGGATCTCGGGGATCGGCACGAGGCCGGACAGGCCGGCTCCGAGGCCGAGGCCGAGGACCGACTGCTCGTCCAGGAGCGTGTCGAAGACCCGGGCCACACCGGCCTTGCGCTGCAGACCCCGGGTCACGCCGTACACACCGCCCTTGGCGCCGACGTCCTCGCCGAACACGAGCACCCGGGGTTCGGCCACGAGCAGGTCGCCGAGCGTGCGGTTGATCGTCTCGGCCAGCGTCAGCGGCCCCTCCGACTCTGGGAGGCGGCCGCCGAAGAAGCGCTCCCGCTCGGCCGCACCGGCGTGCGCCGCGGCGCCCGCGGCGACGGCATCGGGCCGCCGCGGCGACAGCGGGGCGACGACGGCCGCCGAGGATTCCAGCAACCTGCGCTCCGCCAGCAGCTTGGCCGCCAGCTCGCGCACCCGCGTCCGCCCGGCGAGGTAGCGATCGACGATCTCGCCGGACGTGGCTGCGCCGGCCTCGACCAGCACGGCGGCGGTGGCGAGCAGCGGATCGCGAGCCTGGTCGGCCCGCAGACCGGCGGCGCTCCGGTACGCCGACTCGACGTCGGTCCCGCCGTGCCCACCGAAGCGCACGGTGCGCAGGTGCAGGACGGCGGGCCGCCGCCGCGCCCGCACGTACTCGGCGAGCTCCTCGGCGACGTCGTGGACGGCGACCGGATCGCTGCCGTCGACCAGCTCGTAGCGCAGGCCCGGGCGCCCCGACAGCGAGGCCTCGACCCACGTCGCCGGCGTTGGCACGCTGATCCCCCAGCCGTTGTCCTCGCACAGCAGCAGCAGCGGCATCGACATCCCCTGGTGCGCCGTGTACGACGCGGCGTTCAGCGCTCCCTGGGCGGTGGAGTGGTTGAGCGAGGCGTCGCCGAAGCTGGCCACGGCGATCGCCTCCGGTGCCCAGCGCGTCTCGAGTCCGAGGCGGGCGGCCCGCCCGATGGCGAACGCGACGCCCATCGCCCTCGGCAGGTGGGAGGCGATCGTCGACGTCTGCGGCACGACGGCCAGATCGGCGTGGCCGAAGACCTTGTGGCGTCCGCCGGCGATCGGCTCGTCGGCCGAGGCGAGCAGCCCGAGCAGGATGTCGCGCACGCCGTCGTGGCCTGGGACCTGCCTGGCCCTGGCCAGGTAGAAGCCGCCGGACCGGTAGTGCAGCAGCGCCGGATCGGTCGGTCGCAGCACGTCGGCCACCAGCGCGTTGGCCTCGTGGCCGGACGAGCCGATGGTGTAGAAGCCGACGCCCTGCGCCCGCAGCCACCGCGCCGTGTGGTCGAGGTGTCGGCTGTCCAGCTGGGCCTCGAACACGTCGTCCAGCGACGGCGCGGTCAGCGAGGAACCTGGGGCCAGCGGCCCAGACGACCGCTGGCCGGTCGGCGGCAACGGCAACCGTTCGATGGCGTCGAGGAGGGTCCGTTCCAGCTCGTCGAGGTCGTCGGGCCGCGCGGTCACGGTCGGGGGCTCCTGCAATCCCACGGAACAAACGTTACAATGCGGATCAACCTCGGAACGGGGACCTTCATGACCATCACCGACGAGACGATCGACCACTTCACGGCGGACACTGTCGCGCCGCTCCTGCGCACGCAGCTACCGGGGCCCTTGGCCCAGGCGGTCATCGCCCGCGACGAGGCGGTGACCAGCCCTTCGCTGACTCGCGTCTACCCGCTTGTCGTGCGCCGGGCCAAGGGCTGCGTGATCGAGGACGTCGACGGCAACCGGTTCCTGGACTTCAACGCCGGCATCGCCGTCGTGGCCGCGGGTCACGCCCACCCCACCGTCAACGCGGCCATCCACGCCCAGGTCGACGACGTGCTGCACTACTGCTCGAGCGACTTCTACCTGCCGGCCTACGCCGACCTGTGCGAGCGCCTCGCCGCCCTCGCCCCGATGGCCGACCCCCGCGTGTTCCTCTCCAACTCCGGGACCGAGGCGGTCGAGGCGGCCCTCAAGCTGGCCCGTCACCACACCGGGCGGCCGAACGTCATCGCTTTCCTCGGCGGCTTCCACGGCCGGTCGCTCGGCAGCCTGTCGCTGACCGCCAGCAAGGCCCGCCAGCGCGCCGGCTTCGGCGTCATGCACGCCCGGCAGCTTCCACGCCCCGTTCGCCGATCCCTACGACACCGAGGCGTTGACGGGAGCCGGCTACATCTCGGAGGTCCTCTTCTCCCGGCTGACCCATCCCTCCGATGTCGCCGCCATCTTCGTCGAGCCGATCCAGGGCGAAGGTGGCTACATCGTGCCGCCGCCGGGCTGGCTGGCCGACCTCCGCCGGCTGTGCGACGACCATGGCATCGTGCTCGTGTTCGACGAGGTGCAGTCCGGCGTCGGGCGCACCGGCACGATGTGGGCCTCCGAGCACGAGCACGTGACGCCCGACATCATGTGCATCGGCAAGGGCCTGGCCAGCGGGCTGCCACTCGCCGGCATCGTCGCCCGCTCCGCCGTCATGGACTGGGAGCCCGGCGGCCACGGCTCCACGTTCGGCGGCAACCCGGTGGCCTGCGCCGCCGCCCTCGCCACGCTCGATCTCGTGGAGTCGGGGCTGGCCGCCAACGCCGCCGCCGTCGGCCGGCACCTCCTCGACGGCCTGCGCGCGCTGTCGTCGCCGCTCGTCGATCAGGTCCGCGGCCGTGGGCTGATGATCGGCATCGACCTCCCCGATCACGACGCCGCCGTCGCCCTCGAGCGGCTCTGCTTCGAGCGCGGCCTCCTCGTGCTGACGTGCGGGGAGCGGACGGTCCGCCTGGCGCCGCCGCTCGTCGTGACCACCGAGCAGGCCGACGTCGCACTCTCTATTCTTGAAGACTCGCTGGGCGAGTTGGAGGAACTGCGATGATGAGCTTGCCTTCCACGAACGACCTGGCGGGACGGACATCCGCCGTGCTCGCCGGACTCGGAGCAGCGCCGCCGATGGGCGAGCTGCCGGCGCGCACGCCGATCACCGGCGGGTCGCTCGGCGCCGCCGGCCAACCGGCCGACGTCGATGCTGCGGTGGAGCGAGCTGTGGCGGCGTACGACGAGTGGCGGTCGACGCCGGCTCCGGTGCGCGGCAACCTCGTGCGCCGGCTCGGCGAGCTGCTGCGGGCGCACAAGCCCGAGCTCGGCGCGCTGGTCTCCATCGAGGCCGGCAAGATCCGCTCCGAAGGCCTCGGCGAGGTCCAGGAGATGATCGATATCTGTGACTTCGCCGTTGGGTTATCGCGCCAGCTGCACGGCCTGACGATCGCCAGTGAGCGGCCAGGTCACCGGCTGATGGAGACGTGGCACCCGATGGGTCCGTGCGCCGTGATCACCGCATTCAACTTTCCGGTCGCCGTGTGGTCGTGGAACGCCGCCCTTGCCCTCGTCGCCGGCAACCCGGTGCTCTGGAAGCCCTCGGACAAGACGCCGCTCACGGCGCTGGCCTGCGACACGCTGGCCCGCCAGGCGGCGATCGACGTCGGTGCACCCGATGGCCTGACGCAGTTGGTCCAGGGAGACGCCGACGTCGGCGCCGCGCTGGCCGCCCACGAGGCGGTGGCCATCGTGTCGGCGACCGGTTCGACGCGCATGGGCCGGGCAGTGGCGCCCGTCGTCGCCAGCCGGTTCGGCCGCCTGATCCTCGAGCTCGGCGGCAACAACGCGGCGATCGTGGCGCCGACCGCCGACCTCGACCTGGCCGTCCGCGGCATTGCGTTCTCCGCCGTCGGTACCGCCGGGCAACGGTGCACCAGCCTGCGCCGGTTGATCGCCCATCGGTCGGTCAGCGACGAGCTGATCGAGCGGCTGGCCAAGGCCTACTCCTCCGTGCCGATCGGTGACCCGCTGGCCGAGGGGACGCTCGTCGGGCCGCTGATCGACGCGCCGGCGTTCGACGGCGTGGCGGCGGCGATCGACCGGGCTACAGCCGATGGCGGGAAGGTCGTCGTCGGCGGAGAGCGGGTGCTCGCCTCCGAGGCGCCGGACGCCTTCTACGTGCAGCCGGCCATCGTGGAGATGCCGGCGCAGACCGAGATCGTACGCACCGAGACGTTCGGTCCGTTGCTGTACGTGCTCGGCTACGACGACTTCGACGAGGCGATCGCTCTGCACAATGGCGTGCCCCAGGGCCTGGCATCGAGCATCTTCACCAACGACGTGCGAGAGGCCGAGCGCTTCATGTCGGCCGACGGCTCGGACTGCGGCATCGCCAACGTCAACATCGGCCCGTCCGGTGCCGAGATCGGCGGCGCCTTCGGTGGTGAGAAGGAAACCGGCGGCGGCCGCGAGTCCGGTTCGGACGCCTGGAAGGGCTACATGCGGCGGGCCACCAACACGATCAACTACTCGCGGGAGCTCCCGCTGGCCCAGGGCGTCACGTTCGACATCGACTGAGCAGGCGTGGCCCGGCCGGCGATGGCGTAGAGGGGCGCGCCTGACACGAGCAGGGCGGCGGAGACCCAGAATGCCGCGCCGATGCCGGCACCGGCGGCGAGGGCGCCGAACGCGACGTCGGCTGCCGTCCCGCCGACTCGGGCGGTCAGGCTGGACGACCGACAGCACCGTGGCCCGCTCGTCCGGCCCGACCAAGCGGTGGACCATGCCGTAGTGCACCGAGTTGGCGACACCGTGCACGAGGTAGAAGCCGAGATAGCCGGCGACCAGCCCGGCGGGACCGGCGGCCACGGCCATGATCGCCACCGCCCCACCCTGGGCGATGCGGGTCACGATGCCGGCCCGGGCCGGCGATCCGGTCCGGCGGACGAGCCAGCGCGTGCCCGCCGACCCGGCACCCGAGATCGACCAGGCGACGGCGGCAGTGATGCCCAGCGTGACCACGCCCTGCTCCGGGTCGTCGAACAGCTCGGCCAGGCGGGGCCCGCTGAGCAGCTCGACACCGACGAGCCCGGCGCCCCACACCAGCTCGACGGCGACGAGCGCCCGCAGCGCCCGACCGTGGAAGACGACGCGCAGCCCGGCGCGCACGGCGCCGCGCACGTTGCTCGCTCGGCACCGCCCGCCGTTCGTCGAGCAGCACGGCCAGGGCACCGAGGTCGACGGCGCGCAGCACGAGGGCCGCGAGGATCGGCAGCACGAGCGCCTCGACCCCGCCGATCGGCCCGAGGGCCACCAGCCCAGCCGCACCCAGCGCACCGGTGGCGATGGCGACCCCGACCGCGGTGCCGGCCGCGGCGATGCCGTGTTCGATGTCCGCCCCGCTGTCCTCGGCCAGGCTCTCGTCGACGTACCACGCCTCCAGCGGGCCGGAGTCGAGGGCGCGGAAGATGCCTTGCAACGTCCACGCTCCGACGAAGGCGGCGAAGCTGTGGGAGGCGGCGAACCAGGCCACCGCGATGATGTCGAGCGAGCTTGCGAGGAGGAGCACCTTGCGGCGGCCGATCGAGTCGGCCAGCCCGCCCGTCGGCAGCTCGAGGACCAGCACGACGCCGCCCTGCACCGCCAGGGCGAGCCCGACCTCGGCCAGCGAGAGCCCCCGCGACTGCATGAACACCGCGGTGACCGGGATCAGGAGCCCCGTCGGCAGCCAGCGCAGCGCGGTCAGGACGAGGAAGCGGCGGACGAGCGTCATGCGGGGAACGCCGACAGCAGCAGGATCACGGGTGCCCTGTCGCCGTCAGGGGTGTTGTCGAGACGGGCCCGCACGAGGTCGTGCATCTCCGACAGCAACTCGTGGAGCTCGGAGGGCGAGAGCTGGAGCCGGTAGTCGTTCGTCTCGCTGGCCTCCCGCCACTCGGAGTCGGCGTCCGGCCGGCGCTGCAGCCACTCGTCGAGCCAGACCATGCCCCGCCGAGCGGTGAACCCCGTGAGCCACTGCTCGGCCGCCTGACTGTCCGGATCATCACCGGCGTCGGCCGGCCGCCACGACGTCATGTCCTGTGCCGCCCGCCACCATCGCTGGCGCCCGCGCTTCGGGTGATCGGTGGCGTCCTCGACGAACCCGGCGTCGGCCAGCGCCCGCAGGTGGTAGCTGGTCAGGCCCGAGCTCTCCCCGAGGCGCTGGCCCAGCAAGGTGGCCGTGGCCGGGCCTTCGACGCGCAGCGAACCGACGATGCGCACGCGCAATGGGTGGGCCAACAGGCGCAGCGAGGCGGCATCGAGACGCCTGACCCTTGTCATGCAAATATTCTTTGCAAAACTTCCTTGCATCGTCAAGACCGTCGACCACCGGCCTACGGTGTCGTGCCGATGACGGTGCTGCCCGACCACGTCGACGAGCGCAGCGAGGCCTACCAGGCCAACCGGGCCCACCTGCTGGCGCTGCTCGCCGAGCACGACCGTCAGCTGGCCCTCGTCAACGGCGGCGGCGGCGAGAAGTACGTCGCCCGCCATCGCCAGCGCGGCAAGATGCTGGCCCGCGAGCGCGTCGAGCGGCTCATCGATCGCGACTCGCCGCTGCTCGAGCTGTCGCCGCTCGCCGCCTGGGGCACCGACTTCCCGGTCGGCGCCGGGCTGTTCACCGGCGTCGGCGTGATCGAGGACACCGAGTGCGTGATCATCGCCAACGATCCGACCGTGCGTGGCGGCACGAGCACCGTCGCCACGCTGCGCAAGAACCTGCGGGCGATGGAGATCGCCCGGCAGAACCGGCTGCCGGTCGTCAACCTCGTGGAGTCGGGCGGTGCCGACCTCCCGCACCAGAGCGAGATCTTCATCCCCGGCGGCCAGGGCTTCCACGACATCACGACGCTGTCGGCGCTCGGCGTGCCGACGATCGCCCTCGTGTTCGGCAACTCGACGGCCGGCGGCGCCTACGTGCCGGGCATGAGCGACTACGTCGTGATGATCGACCAGCGCTCGAAGGTCTTCCTCGGCGGGCCGCCGTTGGTCAAGATGGCGACGGGCGAGGAGAGCGACGACGAGAGCCTCGGCGGCGCCGACATGCACGCCCGGATCAGCGGACTCGCCGACTACTTCGCCGTCGACGAGCTCGATGCGCTGCGCATCGGCCGGCAGATCGTGCGGCGGCTGAACCGTCCACCTCCTGCGCCGCGCCGACGCGGGCCCGGCCGTCCGCCGCGCTACGACCCCGAGCAGCTGCTCGGCATCCCGTCATCCGACCTGCGCGTCCCGTTCGACCCGCGTGACGTCCTGGCGCGGGTCGTCGACGACAGCGAGTTCGACGAGTTCAAGCCGCGGTACGGCACGTCGCTCGTCACCGGCTTCGCCGAGCTGCACGGCTTCCCGATCGGTGTGCTGGCCAACCACCGCGGCGTCCTGTTCAGCGAGGAGTCACAGAAGGCCACGCAGTTCATCCAACTGGCCAACCAGATCGACACGCCGCTGGTGTTCCTGCAGAACACGACCGGCTACATGGTCGGCAAGGAGTACGAGCAGCGCGGCATCATCAAGCACGGGTCGCAGATGATCAACGCCGTCAGCAACTCGACGGTCCCCCACCTGACGATCAACATGGCCGCCAGCTACGGCGCCGGCAACTACGGGATGTGCGGCCGCGCCTACGGCCCGCGCTTCCTGTTCACGTGGCCCAACGCCAAGACCGCGGTGATGGGGCCGCAGCAGCTGGCCGGCGTGCTGTCGATCGTCGCCCGCCAGTCGGCGGCATCGATGGGGCGACCGTTCGACGAGGACGCCGACGCGGCGATGCGGGAAGCCGTCGAGGGGCAGATCGAGCAGGAGTCCTTGGCCATGTTCATGACCGGTCGGGTCTACGACGACGGGATCCTCGACCCTCGCGACACGCGCACCGTGCTCGGCATCTGCCTGTCGGTCGTACACCACGACGAGATCCACGGCCAGCGCGGCTACGGCGTGTTCCGGATGTGATGCGGCCGCCGAAGCGCCTGGCGGCGCCGGCGTGCCGAACCGGGCGTTCGCCTCTGAACGACGCGACCGCCACGGGGCATCATTGACCGACGCGACCGAGACGAGACCAAAGTGATCGAAGGAGTCCTCATTGCCAACCGCGGCGAGATCGCCGTGCGCATCGCCCGCACGTGCCGACGTCTTGGCATCGGCACGGTCGCCGTGTTCAGCGACGCCGACGCCGACGCGCTGCACCGCGGCGCCTGCGACACCGCCGTCCACTTGCCCGGCACGGCGCCTGCCGACACCTACCTGCGCGGCGACCTGCTGATCGACGCCGCCATGCGGGCCGGCGCCGACGCCGTCCACCCCGGCTACGGCTTCCTGGCCGAGTCAGCGAGCTTCGCCCGGGCCGTCACCGAGGCCGGGCTGACCTGGATCGGACCGCCGGCCGAGGCGATCGAGGCGATGGGTTCCAAGATCCGGGCCAAGGCGTTGATGCGCGACGCCGGTGTCCCGGTGCTGCTCGACTCGACGATGGTCGACGACGTCGGCGAGATCGGCTTCCCCGTGCTGGTCAAGGCATCCGCCGGCGGCGGCGGACGCGGCATGCGCATCGTCGAGGCGCCGGCCGCCCTCGCCGACGCGCTGGCCGCTGCCGAGCGCGAGTCGGCGGCTGCCTTTGGTGACGGCACGGTGTTCGTCGAGCGATACGTCCAGCGCGGCCGCCACGTCGAGATCCAGGTGCTCGCCGACGCCCACGGCAACGTCGCCTCGCTGCACGAACGGGAGTGCTCGGTGCAGCGTCGCCACCAGAAGATCATCGAGGAGTCGCCGTCGCCCGCCGTCGACGACGACCTGCGTCGGCGCATGGCCGAGGCCGCCATCGCCGCGGCCAGGTCGGTCGGCTACGTCGGGGCCGGCACGGTGGAGTTCCTCCTCGAACCCGGGGCCCGCTTCTGGTTCCTGGAGATGAACACCCGCCTGCAGGTCGAGCACCCCGTCACCGAGCTCGTCACGGGACTCGATCTCGTCGAGCTGCAGCTGGCCGTCGCCGAGGGCGCGCCGCTCCCTGACGCCGCGCTCGACCCGCCGTTGCGCGGCCACGCCATCGAGGTCCGCCTGACCGCCGAGGATCCGGCCGCTGGCTACCGGCCGGCCATCGGGACGTTCACGGCGTTCCACCTCCCCGAGGGCGTGCGTGTCGACAGTGGCGTCGCCGCCGGCTCGACCGTGCCGCCGTTCTACGACTCGATGGTGGCCAAGGTGATCGCCCACGGCGCGACGCGGGCCGAGGCGATCCGCACGCTGCGGTCGGCACTGCAGCGGGCTCGGCTGCACGGGCCGACGACGAACCGGGACCAGCTCGTGCGCATCCTTGGTCATCCGGCCTTCCTCGCCGGCGACCTGCACACGACGTTCCTCGACGACCACCCGTGCACGGAGCCGATCACCGGCGACGTCGCGCTGGCGGCGGCCGCCGTCGCGCTGAGCGAGCAGGCCGCCAACCGCGCGACGAGTGGGGTCTGGCACGGCATCCCGTCGGGGTGGCGCAACAACCCGGCCGTCGACCAGTCCATCGAGCTGACGAGCGGCGAGACGGCGTTCACCGTGACGTACCGCGTCGGTCGCGGTGGGCTTCGTCGCCGTCGACGGTCGAGCGGCTCGACGCGCTGGTCATCGACGCGCAGGCCAGATGCCGTCGAGGTCGAGCTCGATGGGGTGCGCCGTCGCCTCGCCGTCGGGCGGGACGGCGCCCGCCGCTACGTCGACGCCGATGACGGCCACGTGGTGTTCACCGTGCTGCCCCGCCATCTCGAGCCGGACAACGCGGCGGCCGCTGGTTCGCTGGTCGCGCCGATGCCCGGCGCTGTCCTGCGCGTCCTCGCCGACTCGGGCGACGACGTGCGCGCCGGCCAGCCGTTGGTCGTCGTGGAGGCCATGAAGATGGAGCACCAGATCCAGGCTCCCGTCGACGGGCGGGTGGCCGAGGTGCTCGTCAGAGCGGGTGACCAGGTCGACACCGGCCAGGTGCTGCTGCGACTGGAGGAGGAGCAACATGACGCGTGAACGTCCGATCCGCATTGCCAACTGCTCGGGGTTCTACGGCGACCGGATGTCGGCGGCCAAGGAGATGGTCGAGGGCGGTCCCGATCGACGTGCTGACCGGCGACTGGCTGGCCGAGCTGACGATGCTCATCCTGTGGAAGGCCAGGGCCCGCAACGCCGACGGCGGATACGCCACGACGTTCCTCACCCAGATGGAGCAGGTGCTCGGCACGTGCGTCGAGCGCGGCATCAAGGTCGTCAGCAATGCCGGCGGGCTCAACCCGTCCGGCTGCGCCGAGCGGGTCAGGGAGATCGCCGACAAGCTCGGCGTCACCGTTCGCGTCGCCCACCTCGAGGGCGATGACCTGATGGGTCGCATCGACGGCCTCCGCCCGTACCTCGATCACCTGGACACCGGCCAGCCGTTGACCGCCGACCCGGTCAGCGCCAACGCCTACCTCGGCGGCTTCGGGATCGCCCGGGCGCTGGCCGAAGGCGCCGACGTCGTCGTCTGCCCGCGCGTCACCGATGCGGCGTTGGTCGTCGGCCCGGCAGCGTGGTGGTGGGACTGGGCCCCGACCGACTGGGACCGGCTGGCCGGCGCCGTCGCCGCGGGCCACGTCATCGAGTGCGGTCCGCAGGCCGTGGGCGGCAACTTCGCCTTCTTCACCGAGCTGCCGAGCCTGGACCAGCCGCTCGGGTTCCCGATCGCCGAGGTCGACGCCGACGGCTCGTCGGTGATCACCAAGCATCCCGGCACCGGCGGGCAGGTCACGGTGGAGACCGTGACCGCCCAACTGCTCTACGAGATCGGCCCGCCGGCCTATTTGAACCCGGACGTCGTGACCCGTTTCGACACGGTTCGGCTGGAGCAGGTCGGTCCGGACCGGGTGCGCATCGAGCGGGACGCGCGGCGAGCCGGCGCCGCCGACCACCAAGGTGGCCCTCAACTACGAGGGCGGCTACCGCAACCGCATGACGCTCGTCCTGACGGGGCTGGAGCAGGAGGCCAAGGCGGCGTGGCTGGCCGACGCCATCGTGCAGAGCATGGGCGGCGCCGAGCGCCTGCGCCAGCACGGGGTGCGGCTGGAGACACGGTTCGTGCCGGCGCCCAGCGACGGGCCGGACCAGGAGCAGTCGAGCGGGCGCCTGCACGTCTTCGCCAGCGCAGCCGACGAGCGGGAGGTCGGTCGGGCCTTTTCCTCGGCGGCAATCGAGCTGGCGCTGGCCAACATCCCCGGCTTCTTCGCCACGACGACCCCCGGGGCGGCGCAGGCCTTCGGCGTGTACTGGCCGGCGCTCGTGCCGGCGGAGGAGATCGACCAACTCGTCGTCATGGACGATGGCCGGCGCATCCCGATCGATCCGCCGCCGTCAATCGGGTGAAGCGGGCGATCCGATCGAGCCGCCGACGGTGAGCGCTGAGCCGGCGCCGATCGAGGCCGGCCAACCGCTCGGACGGTGGTTCGGCGCCCGGTCCGGCGACAAGGGCGGCAACGCCAACGTCGGGATCTGGGCCCGCGACGACGCCGGCTACGCCTGGCTGGCGGCCAACCTCACCGCCGAACGGGTCCGCGAGCTGCTCCCGGAAGCCCGTGAGCTGGAGGTCCGCCGCTACGAGCTGCCCAACCTGCGGGCCCTCAACTTCGTGCTCGTCGGCTACCTGGGCGAAGGCGTGGCCTCGTCCACGTCGTTCGACCCCCAAGCCAAGGGCCTCGGCGAGTACCTCCGCAGCCGCCCCGCGTGACGCGTGCATCTGGGCGCGGTCTCCATTCTGGGTGAGCGAGACGTCGGCCGCCCGACGTATGTCCTCCGCGGTGGCCCGCGGTGAGCGAAGACGTCGGCCGCCCGACGTATGTCCTCACACAGAGGTGGTGGCGGACGGCCCGCAGCCGTCGATGTTCACCCGAGCAGGCGGTAGCCGAGGCCGCGCACGGTGACCAGCAGGCGGGGGTCGTCGGGGTGGTCCTCGACCTTGACCCGCAAGCGGCGGACGTGGGCGTCGACGAGGCGGGAGTCGCCGAGGTACTCGTAGCCCCACACCCGCTCCAGCAGCTGATCCCGCGACAGCACGGCGCCGACGTGGTCGGCGAACTCGCAGAGCAGCCGGAACTCCGTCTTCGTCAGGCTGACCTCCTGGCCCCGCTTGAGGACGATCCCCTGCTCCCGGCGCAGCTCGAGGTCGCCGAACCGCGACACCCGGGTTGCCGTCGTCCCGTGCAGGTGGACCCGCCGCAGCAGCGCCCGGATCCGTGCCGCCAGCTCCTTGGGGATCACGGGCTTGGTGATGTAATCGTCGGCCCCGGCCTCCAGCCCCGCCACCAGGTCGTACGTGTCGGTCTGGGCCGTGATCATGATGATCGGCACGATGCTGCGAGCGCGCAGCACCCGGCACACGTCGAAGCCCGACATGTCCGGCAGCCGCAGGTCGAGCAGGACGAGGTCGGCCTCCTTGTCACGGAAGGCGGCCAGTCCGGACGCCCCATCCGGCGCCTCCCGGACCTGGTAACCCTCGTCCTCCAGGGCCATCGTCAAGGCCAGGCGGATCTGGTCGTCGTCCTCGATGAACAGCAGCGAGTACACAGCCAGGCCATTCTGGCGGCGGCCGGCGGTGAGCGGTGAGCGGTGAGCGATCGGCGCTCCAGGCGCGCTCACCGCTCACCGCGGAGACGGGGGTTCACTGGAAGGCGCGAATCCCCCGTTCGGGATCGTTCTGTTACAGAAATCGCGCATTGCTGCCGTGGCGTCGTCACAGACCATCGGCACAGTGATGGCTGTTCACGCTGCCCCGGTGGGGTGCCTTCCTCCCCCTGGCGCCTCACCGGCAGCGGTGAACTCCTGTAGTTGGCCGCCCCGAGCGGCTTGCCGGTGCCTGCCACACTGGCATCGTGTCCGGTCGTCCGATGCGTCTGCGCACCAAGGTCACCCTTTTCTTCGGGGTCATCGCCTTGATCGCCACCGTCTCGCTGACGATCGCCACCTACGCCTTCGCCCGCTCCTCGTTGATCGAGCAGCGTACCGAGGTCGCCCGCCAGCAGGCGGTGCTCAACGCGACCAATGTCCGCGAGCAGCTGATCGTCGACGCCGAGGGCTTCGGCGAAGAGTTCTTCCCGACGATCCGCACCGAGCGCGACGGCTTCGCTGTCGCCCGGCTGGCCGACCGGCGGCTCTTCGCCACCAACTCGCGCTTCTCCGACGAGAGCTTCCCGGCCGACCTGCGGCGCGCCGTGTCCGACGTCGGGGTGTCGGGGGTCCAGCAGTTCACGCTCGGTGACGAGCCGTACGTCGGTGTCGGCATCCACATCGCCGCCGTCGACGCCGTCTACTACGAAGCGTTCGAGCTGTCGTCGACCAACGGGACGCTGCGCTCGATCCTGTTGGCGCTCGTCATCGGCTCGGCCATCACGGTGCTCCTGGCGACCGGAGTCGGCTGGTGGACGAGCCGTCGGCTCCTGCAGCCGCTCGGCCGGATCACCGATGCCGCCGGGGAGATCGCCGCCGGCGACCTCGACACCCGCGTCGCCCCCGAGGGCGACCCCGACCTCGCCCGCTTGGCGACGTCGTTCAACGAGATGGCCGACGCCGTGCAGACGCGCATCGAGCGCGAGGCCAGGTTCGCCTCTGACGTCAGCCACGAGCTGCGCTCGCCGATCACGGCGCTGGCGGCGGCGGCGGAGGTCATCCACGGGCGACGCGGTGAGCTGCCGGACCGCACCCAACAGGCCCTCGACGTCGTGGTCGGGCAGGTGCGCCGGTTCGACGCCATGGTCATCGACCTGCTCGAGCTCTCCCGCATCGACGCCGGCGCCACGGACCTGCACACCGAGGAGGTCGACATCGAGGCGCTGTGCCGGCGGATCGCCGACCGTAACGGCTTCGCCAACCTCCCGATCGACGTCCCCCCGCACAGCGGCAACGGCTCGCCGCTGACGGCGGTGGTCGACAAGCTGCGCTTCGAGCGGATCCTCGCCAACCTGCTCGAGAACGCCAATCACCACGGCGGCGGTCCGACACGCATCGCGATCGAGCGCACGGATGGCCCGTTCCTGCTGGTTGCCGTCGAGGACGCCGGGCCTGGCGTGGCCCGGGGCGAACGGATCCGCATCTTCGAGCGCTTCGCCAGGGGCAGCGCAGCCCGCCACCGCATCGGCACCGGCCTCGGGCTGGCCCTCGTCGCCGAGCACGCCACGGCCCAGGGCGGTGAGGCGTGGGTCGAGGACCGCGCCGGCGGGGGTGCCCGGTTCGTCGTCCGGGTGCCGACGGAGGCCCGATGAACCGTCTCGCTGTCGCCGCCGCGGCGGCGACGCTGACGGTCGCCGTAGCGGCCTGCGGTCTGGGCGGCGACGACGAGCTGCAGCACATCGACAGCAACGACCTGTTCGGGCTGGACGAGACCACGACGACGTCGACGACGACCACGACGACGACGATCGTCCCGCCGCCGTCGATCGACTCGACGATCGGGGTCACCACGACCACGAACGCCACCGAGCCCGTGGAGCTGTTCTACATCGACGGCGACCGCTTGGCCGATGTCGTCATCCCCCTCAACCGGGGCACCCAAGGACCGTCGGCGTTGCGTGTGATGCGGGCGTTGGAGCGCGGGCTGACGTCAGGCGATGTCGGCGTC
This sequence comes from uncultured Acidimicrobiia bacterium, assembly GCA_963719775.1. GTDB lineage: Bacteria > Actinomycetota > Acidimicrobiia > Acidimicrobiales > Ilumatobacteraceae > JALZMG01. Next base: position 63,864 of record CAVRCY010000010.1, on the reverse strand, counting down.
GTCGGCCTCCGCAGCGCCGTCCCGCCCGATCTCATCAGCGACCGTCACCGAGTCCGCCGCCGGTTTCGCGTCCGTCGACCTGTTGGGCACCGTCTTCGAGACCATCGAGGACCCCGACCAGCGGCTGGCCTTCGCCCAGATCGTGTTGACGCTGACGAGGAGGCCGGGCATCGGCCAAGTGCAGTTCAGCGTCGACGGCGAGCCGATCGGCGTGCCAGGGCGCGACAACGTCATTCGAGCGGCGGGCGACCTGGTCTCCTTCGAGGACTACGAATCGCTGCTCGTGGAGCGCAACACGGAGCCGACCGTGGCAGTCACCGACCCCACGTCGACGACGATCGGGGCGACGCCGGCCACCATCTGATGTATCAGGGCGACTGCTCGCGGCATCGTCCTTCGCAGGAGGTGGTCATGGCCGAGTACAAGATCACGGCGATCAACGGCGAGTGGATGAACGACTGGTTCGCCGGTGACGGCGACGCCCCGGCGTGGAAGCCGACCTTCGTGCGCGATGAGGTCGTCAACGACACCGTCGCCACGGCGACGCGACTGGCGTCGTTGATCCGGGCGACGGACGCTGACGTCATCGCACTCGTCGAGGCGCCCAGCCGGCCGGCCGAGCTGGCGCTGTTCGTCACCGACTACCTCTCGACGGCGGGGCAGCCCGACTACGAGTTCATCATGGGTGACAGCGGAGCGGCCCAGAAACTGGCCGTGCTGTGGAAGCGCAACGTCGTCGCCGGCGTCCGGGCCCCCGACACCGAGCTCGCCGATCTGCTGGAGGACTGGGATGCCGACGTCGACGGCAACGGCGTGCCCGACCTCTACCGCTTCACCCGCATCCCGCTCGTGGCGCGACTCGACATCGGTGGCCGCCCATTGGAGCTGGTCGTCGCCCACCTCAAGAGCAACTTCATCAACCAGGGGCGCCAGCTGTGGGAGGACCCGGCCACCCGGCTGGGCTTCGTGCTCGCCGCCCTCAAGAACCGGCGGCGCATCGCCAACGAGGCGATGCACATCAGGACCTTCCTCGATCACCGCCTGGAGGCCGATCCCCACGCCGCGATCTGCGTGCTCGGGGACCTCAACGACGGCCCGGGCCGCGACTACTTCGAGGAGAAGTTCCTGGCCCACAACGTGATCGACCTCATCGTCGGCTCACCGTGGAAGCCGGAGCGCGTGTTCCGCCACGCCCAGGCCGACGTCCCGCTGGACCGCCGGTTCAGCGCCGTCTTCGACGACTACGTCACTGATGAGAAGGACAAGGAGCTGTTGCTCGACCACATCATGTGTGCTCCCGGGATGAGCCGCCGCAGCGCGCCGCTGCGCCGCGTCGCCGGGAGCGGGACCATCGAACACACCGTGTGGGGCCAGCACGTGACGAACGGCGGCGAACGCCGCGACCACCGAGCCACCGACCACCGACCCGTCAGCGTCGTCGTCGCGACCACCTGACGCGACCCCGCACATCTGGGCGCGATCGTTCCCATTCGCCAATCTGGGCGCAGACCTTCTCGACAGTCGCGAAGGAACGCGCCCAGATCGTCCACTGCCGACTCGCTCCGCTCGTCGACCCTCAGTACAGCCGGTCGACGCGGTCGGCGCGACGTTGCCAGTCCTTGTCGACCTTGACCCGCAGCTCGAGGTACGTCCCTGGCGGGAGCTGGGCGCGGGCCCGCTCACCGACCTGCTTCAGCACGTGTCCGCCGCGCCCGATGACCATTCCCTTCTGGCTCTCCCGCTCGACGAGGATCTCGACGGTGATCCGGTTGCCCTCCCACTCCGTGACGCGGGTGGCGATCGAGTACGGCAGCTCGTCGCGCGTCACGGCGAGCAGCTGCTCACGGACGAGCTCGGCGACCCACTGCTCCTCGGGGACGTCGCGTACGGTGTCGTCCGGGAACAACGGCGGACCCTCCGGCAGCCGCTCGGCGAGGTGGTCGACGAGCGCGTCCAGACCTTCGCCGGTGCGGGCCGAGACCGGGAAGTAGGCCTCCGCACCCAGCTCGGCGGCGGCGCCCAGCTGCTCCACCACTTGCTGGCGCGTCGCCCGATCGACCTTGTTGACGACGACGACCGTCCGCGGCAGTTCGAGGTGGCCGGCCACCCATCGATCTCCGGCGCCGAACGGGGCCGTCGCATCGAGGATGAGGGCGACGACATCGACATCGTCCGACTCCCCGACGCTGTCGATCGCCGTGGCGTTGATCTTGCGGCCGAGGGCCGTGACGGGCTTGTGCAGCCCCGGCGTGTCGACGAACACGATCTGCGCGTCGGGACGGGTCAGCACTCCTCTGATGCGGTGGCGGGTCGTCTGCGGCTTGTCGGAGACGATGCTCACCTTCTCCCCGCAGATCGCGTTCACGAGCGACGACTTGCCGACGTTCGGCCGGCCGACGAGCGTCACGAACCCCGATCGCACCGGCGATCAGACGTTGACCTGCCGGTCGGCCCAGAACGGCGCCCGCAGCTCGCGCTTGAGGACCTTGCCCGACCCGGTCTTCGGCAACTCGTCGGCCCACGTGATCGAACGCGGCACCTTGTAGCGAGCGAGATGGGCTCGGGCGTGCTCGATGACCACGGCCTCGTCGAGCTCGCTCCCCGGGCGGGGCACGACGACGGCGTGCACGCTCTCACCCCACTCCTCGCTCGGGATGCCGAACACCGCGGCCTCGTAGACGTCGGGGTGCTGCTCCAGCGCCGACTCGATCTCCGCCGGATAGATGTTCATCCCGCCGGAGATGATCATGTCCTTCTTGCGATCGCAGATGAAGATGAAGCCCTCGTCATCGAGGTAGGCGATGTCGCCGACGGTCTGGAAGCCGTCGCGGTGGTCCTCTTCGAACTTGTCGTGCTGCTTGTAGTAGTCGGCGAACACCGACGGGCTGCGCACGAACAGCTCACCGGTGGCGCCCGGCCCGGTGCCCGTGACCATGTTGCCGTCGTCGTCGTAGAGGCGGACGTCGACGAGCGGCGCCGCCTTGCCGCACGAGCCCGGCTTGCGCAGCTGGTCCTCGGGCCGCAGGATCGTGTTGACGCCGAGCTCCGTCGATCCGTACACCTCGAACAGCGAGTCCTGCGGGAAGTCGGCCAGGTACTGCTGCTTGAGCGTGAAGCTCCACGGTGCGGCGTTGGCGATCATGATGCGCATCGACGATCGGTCGTACCGGGCCTTGATGTCGGCCGGGAGGTTGCAGATCATCCGGATCGGCGTCGGTGCGGCGAACGTCGACGTCGCCCTGTACGTCTGCAGTAGGCGCAGCCAGTCCTCCGGGTCGAACTTGCGCTGCACCACGATCGTCTGCCCGAGGACCATGGCCACGGTCATGAACCCGCCTGGTCCGCTGTGGTACAGCGGGCCGGTGGTCAGGTAGATGTCGTCGGGCGTGTAGCCGATGAACTGCAGCATCGCCGCCGCCTGGGCCGGATCTCCGGCGTTGTGGCGATACGCACCCTTCGGCTTGCCGGTCGTTCCGGACGTGTAGATCATCGTCGCTCCCGTGGCCACCTCCGGCGGGATCTCCGGGGCGTCGACTGGTGCCGTGGCGATCAATGTGTCGATGGCCGTCATGCCCGCCGGGGCCGGCCCGTCGTACACGAGGACGTCGGTCACCTTGGGGATCGACTCACGCACCCGCTCGAACATCGGGGCGAACTCGGCATCGACGTACACCACGGCGGCGTCACTGTGATCGGTGACGTAGGCCGCCTCCTCGTCCGACAGCCGGTAGTTCAACGGCACGGCCGTGGCGCCCAGCTTGCGGGCGGCGACGACGAGGCTGGCCACCCCGATCGAGTTCTGGCCGCACCACACGATCTTCACGCCCGGACCGATGCCGTGCTCGGCGAGCACGTGGGCCAGCTGGTTGGAGACGTTCTCGAACTCGGCGTACGTGGCGATCCGCACGTCGCCCGACGGCTCGATCGTCGATGACGGCCAGCTTGTCTGGGTGCGCCTGCGCGTACAGGGTCAGCAGATCGGGCATACGGCGCATTCGTAGCAGGCGCGCGCGTCGAGCGCCCGCCGGTGGGCGGGCGGGCGCCGGCGAGACGGCCGGTCGCACGAGCCCGGCCCGGGCCTGCCAAGCTGGCCGCCATGCCTGCCCGCACGATCAACGGGACCGACGAGCTGCGCGCCCTCGTCGGTCAGCACCTCGGCTACAGCGACTGGTTGGAGATCACCCAGGACCGCATCGACCAGTTCGCCGAGGCCACCGGCGACCACCAGTGGATCCACGTCGACGTCGAGCGGGCCAAGGCCGGGCCCTTCGGGGCGCCGATCGCCCACGGCTACCTGACGCTGTCGCTGGGCCCGATGCTGTCCCCGCAGATCTACACGGTCAGCGGGTTCTCGATGGGCGTCAACTACGGCGCCGACAAGATCCGCTTCCCGGCGCCCGTACCGGTCGGATCGAAGCTGCGCCTCGGGGCCACGCTGCTCGATGTCACCGAGATCGCCGGCGGCCTGCAGATGAAGGTCGAGTTCTCGTTCGAGGTCGACGGCGCGACGAAACCGAGCTGCGTCGCCGAGGTGCTCTTCCGCCTCTACGAGTAGCGCCGAACGGCGACGGTCAGCGGAAGTTCGGCACGACGTCGTTGGCGAAGCGTTCGAGCGTCTCCGTGTCGGGATAGTCGGCACACCACGGGATGAAGCCGCTGCAGCCCGAGGTCGACATACGTCTGGACCTTCTCGCTGACCTGCTCCGGTGTGCCGACGAGGTTGCCCGCCCGCCATCGCTCGACGGGTTCGCCCCACAGGCTGCGGGAGCCGGCCGCTTCGACCTCGGCCTCCGTGGCACGGATGAACAGCTCGGGTGACCACGTCTTGCGGATGGTCTCCTCGTCGCGGCCGACGTCGGCGCAGTGGCCCTGCAGGACCTGCCGCTTGTGGGCCCACTGCTCGGGGCTGCCGCCGAAGTTCGAGCAATCGGCGTGGCGGGCCACGACGCGCAGCGTCAGCTGCTCCCCACCGCCTCCGATCCACACCGGCGGGTGCGGATCCTGCAACGGCTTCGGATCGCAGTTGGCCCGTGAGAGGTCGTAGTAGGTGCCGTGGAAGGTCGTCTCGGCCTGCGTCCACATGCTCTTGACGATCTCGACGGTCTCCCGCAGCATGCCGATGCGATCCTTGGGCGTGGGGAACTCGAAGCCGTAGCCGCGGAACTCGTTCTCGTACCACCCGGCGCCGATGCCCCAGTCCAGGCGGCCGCCAGAGATCACGTCGACGTTGGACGTGATCTTGGCCAGCAGACCGGGGTTGCGATAGCCGTTGCACCCGACCATCTGCCCGAGGCGGATGCGGCTGGTGCGCTGGCTGACAGCGGCCAGCGTCGTCCAGCACTCGAAGACCGCCTCGTGAGCTGGTCGGGGCACGTTGTGGAAGTGGTCGTAGACCCAGATCGAGTCGTAGCCGAGCTCCTCGGCCAGCTGGGCGATGGCCACGGCCCGCTCCCACTTGGCCGCCGCACCGTCGATCGACGCCAGCTCCATCTTCCAGCCCTGGGGCATGAACGTTCCGAACACGATCGGATGACTCGTCATGGCGGGCAACGTAGTGCGACCATGCTCGAGTGGGGCTGCGCTAGTGGACGACGGCGGCACCGAGCTCGACCTCTCGACGGTGCTCGAAGCGATCGGCGCGACGCGGGAGACCGAGGAGTGCCTCGTGTTCGGCGATCGGCGCCTGCGGTGGGGCGATCTCACCGAGCGCACCCGTCGCCTGGCCAACCACCTGCTCGGCGCCGGTCTCGGCGACGTCGTCGAACGAGCAGCCCTCGCGCCGCACGAGAGCGGCCAGGACCATCTCGCCATCTACCTGTACAACGGCAACGAGTATCTCGAAGCGATGCTCGGCGTGTGGAAGGCGCGCGTCGCGCCGCTCAACGTCAACTACCGCTACACCGCCGACGAGCTGCGCCAGCTCCTCGAGGACGCCCGTGCGGCGGCTGTCATCGTGCACTCGCGGTTGGCGCCGACGCTGGCCGAAGTGCTCCCGCTGCTACCGCGGCTGGGCGTCGTGCTGCAGGTGGCCGACGATTCGGCGAACGGCCTACTGCCCGGCGCCACCTGGTACGAGGACGCGCTGGCCGCTGCCTCGCCCGATCGGCCGGCGGTGACGTGGAGCCCGGACGACCTCTACATCCTGTACACCGGCGGCACCACCGGCCTGCCGAAGGGCGTGCTGTGGCGCAACGCCGACGCGATGATCGAGTGCTTCGGGGGCTCGCCGACGGCCCGTGACCTCGACGCGTTCGTCGCCGAGGCCGGCGCCGGGTTCCGGGCCCTCATCACGCCGCCCTTGATGCACGGCGCCGGGCACTGGGTCGCGCTGCGCATCCTGCTCGGTGGCGGCACCGTGTTCCTGCCGTCGCAGCCCCAGCGCTTCGATCCGGCGAACGTGTGGAAGCTCGTCGAGCGGGAACGCATCGACTTCCTGCTGATCGTCGGAGATGCCTTCGCCCGTCCATTGCTCGACGAGCTCGGGCGGCGCAGCTACGACACGTCGAGCCTCAACGTGATCCTCTCCGGCGGCGTCGGCCTGTCGGTCGAGCACAAGCGGGAGCTGCTCGACCACCTGCCGACCGTGATGATCGTCGACGGCATGGGATCCTCCGAGGCCGGCGGCCAGCTGGCCCATGTCTCGACGGCGAGCGGAGCGGCGACCGGCACGTTTCCGGCACGGCGGGGGAACCACGTGCTGTCGGCCGACGTCACCCGCCTGCTGCGCCCCGGCGACGAGGAGCTCGGGTGGCTGGCCAAGAGCGGGCGGCTGGCCCTCGGATACCTCGGCGACGCCGAGAAGACGGCCTGCACGTACCGCCTCGTCGACGGCGTGCGATATGCCGTCCCGGGCGACCGGGCACGTGCTCTCGCCGACGGCTCGATCGAGTTGTACGGGCGTGACGCCGTGACGATCAACTCCGGGGGCGAGAAGATCTTCGCCGAGGAGGTCGAGGCGGCCATCAAGTCGCATGCCGGCGTGTACGACTGCGTCGTCGCCGGCCGCCCGAGCGAGCGTTGGGGCCACGAGGTCGTGGCCATCGTGCGGCGGCGCGACTCCGCCGAGCCGTCGGCTGACGACCTGCTGGCGGCAGCCGCCCGGCACCTCGCCCGCTACAAGCTCCCGAAGCGCATCGTGTTCGTCGACGAGATCGTCCGCTCGCCATCTGGCAAGCCGGACTACGGGTGGGCTCGGAGAATCGCCGCAGAACCGCGGCCGTGACGCGGCGCGCCACTACGTTGGCCCGATGCGACTGGCCCTGGCCGTGCTGGCCGTGCTCTCCATAGCGGCGTGCTCCGACGACGATGACGACTCGGGCGGTGGCGGGCGCACCGTCGCCACGTTCCAGGTCGTCGACGAGACCTACAAGATCGAGCTGGCCACACCCGAGCTCATCGACCACGCCGAACGATTGCTGGCCGGCGAGGAGATCGCCAAGATCCCGAACGGCACCATCGTGCGCGACGACCCCAGCGTGAACGCGCCATGGTCGTGGCACATCGACCCGGCGACGCTGGAGTTCGCCGACGTCACGATCGAGGTCTGCGACGGGCTGCCGTCGTTCGTCGAGGACGGCAGTCTCACGTCGGACAACTACTGCCCGTGGTCGGCCGAGGTGATCGCCGTCGAGGAGACCTGACCGCCGCCGGCATCTGGGCGCGTTCCTTCGCGACTGTCGGAAATTTCTGCACCCAGAACCACGACCCTGCCTCGCTGCGCTCGGCAGGACTGGACGTAGCCTCGGGCGGCGATGGCTGCGCCGACCTCTTGGAACCGCGAGACGTTGCCGGAGGGCGACGAGAAGCGGGCCGCCGTCCGGGACATGTTCGACGCCATCGCTCCCCGGTACGACCTCGTCAACCGGATCATGACGTTCCGCCTCGACGTGCGCTGGCGCCGCCGCGCCGTCCGCTCCCTCGGCTTGCCCCCGTCCAGCCTCGTGCTCGACCTGGCCAGCGGCACCGGCGACCTGTGCCTCGACCTCAGCCCGGGCCGGCCACCGCCCGATCTCCGTCGACCTCAGCCTTGGCATGCTGCAGGCCGATCGCAGCGGTGCCCCCCGGGTGCAGGCCGACATCCTCCGCCTGCCGACGCCCGACGGGACGGCCGACGGCATCACGTGCGGCTTCGCGCTGCGCAACCTCGTCGACCTCGATGCCTTCTTCGCCGAGCTGGCCCGTGTCGTCCGGCCGGGAGGGCGGGTGGCATTGCTCGACGTCGGCATCCCGCGCAACGACCTCGTCCGGGCCGGACACGCGTGGTACTTCGGCAAGGTCGTCCCGCGGATCGGCGGCTGGCTGTCCGACGCCGCGGCCTACCGCTACCTTCCGCGCAGCGTCGCCTACCTCCCGCCACCCGCGGAGCTCGTGGCGATGCTCGGCCGGGCGGGGTTCTCCGACGTCGCCCACACCGAGCTCAGCGGCGGGATCACCCAGCTGCTGACCGGCACCCGCTGATGCGCGCCGTCACCCGGCTGGCCGACGAGCGCGACCCGGCCATCGACCTCAACGACGTCGCCCGCGGGGACGGGTTCCTGTTCGTCCGCAACGGCATCGGCGTCGCCGGCCGCGGTGTCGCCGTCCGGGCGCCGGTCGACGACATCCCCGCCATCCTCGGGTCGATCGACCACGACGGGGAATCTGGCCCGGGCATCGGACCCGTGGCCATCGGTTGGGTGCCGTTCCAACCCGGCCTTCCCGGCGAGATGATCGTGCCGGCCGTCGCTGTCCGCAAGACCGGCGACGGCCGTAGCTGGGTCACGACCATCGACGGCACCCACGAGGACCTCGCCCCCGTGCGTTCGCCGAGGCCGACCGCCTCGGGATACACGATCGAGTCGGTCACCCCGATCAACCGGTACCTCACGGCGATCGAGACGGCGCAGGCGGCGGTGCTCGACGGCCGGCTGACGAAGGCCGTCATCGCCAGGGAGATCGCCGTGACCGCCGATCGGCCGATCGACCGCCATGGCGTCCTGCAACGGTTGAAGTCGGCGTTCGGCTCGAGCTACCGCTTCGCCGTCGACGACTTCATCGGCGCGTCGCCCGAGCTGCTCGTCGAGGTCGAGGGGCGCACCGTGCGGTCCCATCCGCTCGCCGGGACGGCGCTACGGACCGGTGACGGCGACCGCGACGCGGCGATCGCCAAGAGCCTCGTCGCCAGCACGAAGAACCAGGTCGAGCACCGCGTCGTCATCGATGTCGTCCACGACACGCTGCTCCCCTGGTGCAGCTTCCTCGACTGGGAGCCGGAACCGTCGATCGTCGCCGTGGCCAACGTCCAGCACCTCGGCACACAGATCGAGGGCCGGCTCTCGACGCCGACGCCGAACGTCATCGAGCTCGTGCGGGCGCTGTCGCCGACGCCGGCGCTCGGCGGCCACCCGCGCGACGAGGCGCTGGCGCTGATCGCCGAGGTCGAGCGCGACAGTCGCGACAAGTACGGCGGCGCCGTGGGCTGGGTCGACGCCGGCGGCAATGGCACCTGGGCGGTGGCCATCCGTTGCGCCCAGCTCTCGCCGGATCGCCGCCGGGCGCGGCTGCACGCCGGTGGGGGAATCGTCGGCGACAGCGACCCGCTGGCCGAGCTGGCCGAGACCCAGGCCAAGTTCCAAGCGATGCTCTCGGCCCTCATCCGGCCGTGAAGAACTCCGTCTGTGTGAGCACAAACGTCGGGCGGACGACGTAGTCGCTCACACAGAGCGAGGAGGGCACGGCGGCCGCGGCGATGTCGTCGTCTGCGTGAGGACAAACGTCGGGCGGACGACGTCATCGCTCACCCAGAACGAGGAGCGGGCGGCGGTTCAGCGGAGGGCGGCGGCGACAGCGGCGTGCAGCTGGTCGTGCAGGCGCACGTTCTCGGTGCGGTCGGTGGCGATCCGGGTGACGGACGGGCCGGGCGATGTGAGGCGGGCGACCAGCTCGGCCGGCTGGGTGACCGTGTCCGCGTCGAGGTGGTGGGCCCTGGCGAGGGCGATCACGTCAGTGCCGTGGGGAGTGCCGAGCAACTGCTCGAACCGCTCGATCGGCAGCTCGGAGGCCTGCGGGAGGAACGAGAAGATGCCGCCCCCGTCGTTGTCGACGACCACGATCCGCAGGTCCACCTCGCGAGCCCCCAGGGCGGTCAGCGCGCCGGCATCGTGCACGAAGGCGATGTCGCCGACCAGCGCCACGGTCGGGGTGCCGTCCAGCGCCAGCCCGAGCGCCGTCGACACCACGCCGTCGATGCCATTGGCGCCCCGGTTGGCGTCGGCCCTGGCCGTCGGGCCACCGAACCACTCGAGGATCGCGCACCGGCATCGACGAGGCGACGACGAGACGAGCGTCGGCCGGGAGGTGCCGGGCGATCGTCCGAGCGACCCCTGGCTCGGTCAGCTGCGCCTGTTCCGCCAGCACGTCGTCGATGGCCGCCTCGGCCAGGCGGGCCGCCTCGGTCCATCCGGCCCTCCACGCCGGATCCGCCAGGCCGAATGGGGTGACACCACCCAGCTGGTCGGCCGCCAGGCGCGCCGTCACGTCGTGATCCGGGTCGATGGTGCCCGGCCCGCCGACCTGGATCACGGCGGCGCCCGCCTCGGCGGCTGCCGCCGCCCACTGGGCGAGGACCTTGGAGGCCGCCGGGCGCCCGACCCGCACGATGACGTCCGGCCGGTTGGCGGCGGCGAAGCCCGGGTCGCGGAGCAGCGCATCGAACGGTGCGATCGCGCCGTCGAGCCGGCGCATCCCCGATGTCGGATCGGCCAGCACGGGCCAGCGAGCGGCCGCCGCGAGGGCGGCGACGTCGGCGGGTGCCACGCCGCTGCGCCCCCCGGCGAGGATCACGCCCCGCTGGCCGTCGAAGCCGAGCGGGTCGAGCGCCGGTCGCCCGGCAACGGCCGCGACGCGGCGGTGACGGGCCGCCGGCAGCCGATCGAGCGACCCGACGAGCGGCTCCCGGAACGGCACGTTGAGGTGCACCGGCCCGTCGGAGGCCGCCTCGAACACGCGGCCAGCCAGCGATCGCCACGTCGGAGCCAGTGCGACGTCGGGGACGCCGGGGTCGTGGAACCACCGGACCGCCCGGCCGTAGAGGTGGGTCTGATCGATGGTCTGTGGGGCGCCGACGCCGCGCAGCTCGGGCGGGCGGTCGGCGGTGACGACGATCAGCGGTACGTCAGACAGGCCGGCTTCGACGACCGCCGGCAGGAAGTTGGCCGCCGCCGTCCCACTCGTGCACAGCAGGACGGCCGGCATCCCGTCGAGTCCCCGCCCGAGCGCCACGAAGGCCGCCGCCCGCTCGTCGTGCACGACGTGCACGCCCAACTCAGCACGGGCGGCGAGGGCCAGCGCCATCGGCGTGCTGCGCGACCCGGGTGCGACCACCGCCCACCGGACACCGCGCCCGATCCACTCGTCGACCAGCGTGGCGCAGAACGTCGCCTGGGCCTGGGCATCTGCCTGCGCCACGGCTGGGACGATACGGCGCCGGCGCCTCCGGATCAGCGGATCAGACGTGGCGATGGTCGAGGTCGATGAGGCAGTTCACGCCACCGAACTCGTTGGGCACGTAGTCGTCGGCGTGCTCGTCGTTGAACCACGTGTCGTTGGCACCCCAGTACCGGAACTGGTACTGCCGACCGCCGGCCACCGTCACGACCGCGGCGAGCTGATCCCCACGGCTCTCCAACAGGGTCTGCGTCCAATCCCAGCCGTTGAAGTCACCGGCCACCCCAACCGGTCGCGCCGGGTGGTCTGCCGGCAGCACGAACGTCAGCCGGACGTCGCCGTCCCCGATGTCCACCCGTTCGATCATCACCGACACCTGTATCCCGGACCGCCGCCGCTCCACCCTCCCGCTACGGTCCGTCGTCTGACTGCCATCGATCTCCGTCCTCTGTTCACCACGCCACCGACCGAGTTCGTGGCCGCCCGCAACGAGCTCGTCAAGCAGCTGCGCCGAGACAAGGACAAGGAGGCGGCGACGGCGGTGGCGGCCATGCGTCGTCCAGCCTGGACCGACTGGGCCCTCAATGTCACGTCATTCGACGAACCCGAGGACGTCGCGGCCTTCGTCGAGGCGGCGGCGGCGGTGCGCGAGGCGCAGGCCGCGGCCATCGAGGGCCGCGACGGTCCCGACGTGCGGGAGTCACTGCGCCACCTGCGTGACCAGACAGCGGTCCTCGTCGAGCACGGCAACCGAGTGCTGGCGGCGCACGGCCGGACGGACGACACGGCGGAGCTGACGGCACGGCTGGCCGAGACCGCCGGCAACCCCGCCGCCGTGGACCAGCTACGTCAGGGCCGGCTCGGATCGGGTGACCCGGGGCGGACCGACCTGTTCGCCGGGCTCGAGCCGGCTCCGGCGGCGGCCCGGCGGCCGAGCGCGAAGGCCGAGCCGCGACCCTCGGCGAGGCCGGCGGGCCGAGCGGGACCGTCGACTCGGCCGGCCCAGCCGCAGGTCAGCGCGCTTCGAGCGTCGACGCCTCCAGCGCGAGGTCGACGCTGCCGAGCGGCAGTACCAGAAGTCGCGCAAGGCGGTGGCCGAAGCCGAGTCAGCGGCGCGGCTCGCCGAGCGGGCGCTGACCGCCGCCCAGGCGCGGGTCGACGACGCCCGCACCCGCCTCGCCGCGGCGATCGAGGACCTGCAGCGCGAGGAGGCCGCCCGCGACGACGCCGAGGCGGCGCTCGCCGCGGCGACGTCGACCGCCACGTCGGCCTCCTGACACGGCCTGTGCTACGAACGGCGGATGCCGACGTTCCAGCCGCACCCGGCGCCCGTGCGTTTCGGGATCTTCCTGCCGCCGATCCACAAGACCGGGGTCAACCCGACGCTGGCGCTGCACCGGGACCTCGAGCTGGTCGAGCTGCTCGATGACCTCGGATACGCCGAGGCATGGATCGGCGAGCACCACTCGGCCGGCTCGGAGCTGATCGCCAGCCCGGAGGTGTTCATCGCCGCGGCGGCCGAACGCACCCGCCACATCAAGCTCGGCACGGGCGTCAACTCGCTCCCCTACCACCATCCGTTCGTGCTCGCCGACCGCATCGTCCTGCTCGACCACCTGACGCGGGGCCGCGCCATGTTCGGGGCCGGGCCAGGCCAGCTGACGTCCGACGCCGCCATGTTGGGCATCGACCCGCAGGTCCAGCGCCCGCGGATGGAGGAGGCGTTCGATGTCATCATGCGCCTGTTCGCCGGCGAGACAGTGACGGCGAAGACGGACTGGTTCACGTGCGACGAGGCGGTGCTGCAGCTCCGTCCGTACAGCAACTTCGACGTCGCCGTCGCCTCGAGCATCTCGCCGTCAGGCTCCAAGCTGGCTGGCCGTTACGGCACCGGGCTGCTCTCGATCGCCGCCACGGATCCGGCCGTGTTCGGCGTGCTCGACTACAACTACAACGTCTGGGTCCAGGAGGCCGAGCGCCACGGCCACACGGCCCGCCGGGCTGACTGGCGGCTGATGGGCCCGATGCACGTCGCTCCGACGCTGGAGGAGGCCAAGGCCAACTGCCGGTACGGGCTGCAGTGGGTCTTCGACTACCTCAGCCACATCATTCCCATCGGCGACCCGAACGAGCCGCCGCCGCCGTCGGACTACGACGAGTTCGTCGACTTCGCCAACGAGAGCGGCCGGATGGTCGTCGGCACGCCGGAGATGGCGATCGCCCAGATCGAGCGGTTGATCGACAAGACGGGCGGGTTCGGGGCGTTCCTGTTCCTCGGCGCCGACGTCGCCGACTTCGCCGCGACGAAGCGGTGCTACGAGCTGTTCGCCCAGGAGGTCATGCCGCACTTCACGGGCCAGCTCGACTCGGTGCAGCGGAGCTACGACAAGGTCATCGGTGCCGGCACCCGCTGGGTGGACGCCACGCTGGGCGCCCAGCTGACGGCCATCGCGGCGTACGAAGAGGAACGCGCCGCACGGAGCTGATCAGTGGACGGAACGCGGGTCGACCAGTGGCTGTGGGCCGTACGGATCTTCAAGACGCGGTCGGCCGCCGGAACGGCGTGCCGCGGCGGGCACGTCAAGATCAACGGGTCGGCGGCCAAGCCCGCCAGCCCCGTGCGCGTCGGCGACCAGGTCGCGGCGCGGGTCGGTGACCGCCAGCGGATCGTCGAGGTCGTCCGGCTGATCGACAAGCGGGTCGCCGCACCGGTGGCCGCCGAGTGCCTCGTCGACCACAGCCCGCCACCGCCGCCACGGGACACCGTGGCAGTGTTCCGGCGAGACCCAGGCGCCGGCCGGCCGACGAAGCGCGATCGCCGCCGCCTCGACCGCCTCCGCGGGCGATGAGCCCGCCGCGCCCAGCAAATCTGGGCGCGTTCCTTCCCACTCGCCGATCTGGGCGCATTCCTTTCCACCTGTCGCGACGATCTGCACCCAGATTCGCGACCCACATGTAGTGTTCCGGCCCACCGCGGGCGGCCGAACGACCTGGGGAGGTGAGGTGGAGTCGTCAGCGACCGTGCCGGGTGACCGGCTGGCCGTCGAACGGCGCGGCACCGGCCGGCGACTGGTGCTGGTCCACGGCTTCACGCAGACCGGGCGCTCGTGGCGCCCGGTCGCCGAGCGACTCGCCGATCGCTACGAGGTCGTCACGGTCGACGTGCCCGGCCATGGCGACTCTCCGGACGTGCCACCCGACGTGGCGAGCGGCGCGGCGCGTCTCGGCACCACCGGCGGTCGGGCCACGTACGTCGGCTACTCGATGGGCGGCCGGCTGTGCCTCCAGCTCGCCCTCGACACCCCGGACGTCGTCGAACGGCTCGTGCTCGTCAGCACGACGGCCGGGATCGAGGATCCAGCCGAGCGGGCGGCCCGGCGCGCCGCAGACGACGAACTGGCAGACTCCATCGAGCGGGATGGCGTCGACCGCTTCCTCGAGCGCTGGGTGACCCAGCCACTGCTCGCATCGCCGGCCGACCCGGACCTCGCCGACCGCCGTCGCAACACCGCCGCCGGTCTGGCCGCCGCCCTGCGGCGGGCAGGGGCGGGCACGCAAGAGCCGTCGTGGCACCGGCTCGTCACGCTGACGATGCCGGTGCTGCTCGTCGCCGGTTCGCGGGACCGCAAGTTCGTCGCGCTGGCCGAGCGGATGGCCGCGGCGATCGACGGCGCCACGCTCGTGGTGATCGAGGATGCGGGTCACACCGTGCACCTCGACCAGCCGGAGGAGTTCCTGCGCGCGCTGACCGGTTGGCTGGACCTCAGCCGCTGAGACTCAACCGCTGATTGCCAGGCCGAGCGCCGCCAGCCCGCCGTACGCCAGCTGCAGCCGACCGGTGGCGCCGAGCACGGCGATCAGCGCCGGTCCACGAGCACCGTCGCGGACCAGCCGTGCCGGCCGCACGGCGAGGACGAGGGCGAGCAGCGCCAGCAGGACCCACGGACGCCACCGTGCCGCGACGACGGCACAGGCGAACGGCAGCACGAGCAGCACCAGGTACAGCTGCCGTGTCCGGTGGTCGCCGATGCGAACGGCGAGTGTCCGCTTGCCGGCCGCCGTGTCCGAGGGGATGTCCCGCAGGTTGTTGACGACCAACAGCGCGCAGGCCAGGAAGCCCGCCGCCGCGCCCATCACGACGCTGGGCGGCGGTGACGCGCTCGATCGCCACGTACGTGGTGCCGATCGTCGCCACCAGCCCGAAGAAGACGAAGACGAAGAGCTCACCGAAGCCGGCGTACCCGTACGGACGAGGCCCTCCCGTGTACCCCCACGCGGCGAGGATGCTCGCCGCCCCGACCACCAGCAGCCACCACGACGTGCTCGCCGCGAGGACCAGCCCGGCCACCGCGGCAACACCGAGCGCGGCGAAGGCGGCCCGCTTGACGGTGCCCGCCGGGGCCAGCCCGGAGGCCACCAGCCGCACGGGCCCGACCCGCGGCGTCGTCGGTGCCGCGGATCCCGTCGCTGTAGTCGTTGGCGTAGTTGACGCCGACCTGCAGGGCCAGGCTGACGACGAGCGCCAGTGCGACGCGCCACCACGTGACGTCGCCAGCACCGATCGCTGCGCCGGTCCCGAGAGCGACCGGCACGACCGCCGCCGGCAGCGTCCGCGGCCGGGCTCCGAGCACGAAGACCCGACCCACCTCCCTGACGTTAGGGCGCCAGGTCGTCTCGGGCATGATGGTCGGCCGTGACAGATCTGTGGCGCCTCGGTGCGGTGGAGATGGCGCAGCTCGTGCGCCGCGGTGAGGTCAAGAGCCGGGAGCTGCTCGCCGCCCACCTCGACCGCGTGGACGCCGTCAACGGCCACCTCAACGCCGTCGTCGCGCTACTCGGCGAGGAGGCCGAGAAGGCCGCCGACGCCGCCGACCAGGCGGTCGCCGACGGCGTGCCGCTCGGCCCGTTGCACGGCGTGCCGATCACCGTCAAGGAGAACATCGACGTCGCCGGCTGGCCCACGACCAATGGTGTCCCGGCCTTCGCCGATGCCGTGGTTGCGCTCGACGCCCCCAACGTCGAGCGCATGCGGGCCGCCGGCGCCATCCCCTTCGCCCGCACGAACCTGCCCGACTTCGGGCTGCGCGTCCACACCGACTCGACGCTGCGCGGCCTGACCCGCAACCCGTGGCACCCGGACCTCACGGCGGGTGGATCGAGCGGCGGCGAGGCCAGCGCGATCGCCGCCGGCATGTCCCCGCTCGGGCTGGGCAACGACCTCGGAGGGTCGCTGCGCAACCCAGCGCACTGCTGCGGGATCGCCTCGATCAAGCCGACCACCGGCGTCGTGCCGCACGCCTCCTGCCTCCCACCGGAGGATCCGACCATCGCTTTCCAGCTGATGGCCGTCGAAGGCGTCATGGCCCGCCACACCGCCGACCTGCGGGTTGGGCTGCTGGCCATCGCTGGCCCGCACCCCCGGGACCCGCTGAGCTTGCCGGTCACCCTCCGGGCCGCCGACGCCCGGGCCCGGTTCCGCGTGGCCGCCTGCGTCGAGCCGCCCGGCGGCACGACCGACCGGGGAGTGGCGGCCGCCATCCGTCGCGTCGCCGACGCGCTGAGCGATGCCGGCCACGACGTCGTCGACGCCGTGCCGCCGACGTACGGCCGGGCGATCGAGCTGTGGGCCGAACTGCTGATGCCGGACATCCGCGCCGTGCGCCCGCTGCTCGACACCGTGCTGGGCGCCGACGGCCGGGCCTTCCTGGACTACGCGGCCGTCGAGTACCCGCCGATCGACACCGCCACGTGGTCGATGCTGTTCGTCGAGCGCCACAGCGTGGCGAGGGACTGGGACGCGTTCTTCGAGACCTCTGACGTGTTGCTGACGCCGACCTGGGCCCACCCACCGTTCGGCCATGGCATGGACGTCGTCTCGCTCGACGCCGCCCGCCAGACGCTGGAGACGATGCGCCCGGTGCTGCCGGCCAGCTTGCTCGGGCTCCCGGCGGCCGTCGTCTCCGCCGGGCTCGCCGCCGGCCTGCCCGTCGGCGCGCAGCTCACCGGGCCCCGGTTCTCGGACCTCGCCGTGCTCGACGTCGGCCTGGTCGTGGAGGAGGCGCTCGGCGTCATCACGCCGATCGATCCCGTCCTCGCCGCGGAGTGACCGGCCGGCTCGTCGCCCTCGATCTGCCCGGCGGTCCCGCGTTCGTCGTCGCGCTGCAGCGCGTCTGGGACGACGGCGACGCGGCGTTCCCGCTCGACCAGCGGCTGCCGCACGCCGCGAGGACCAGGCTGCTGGCGGCGATGGCGCCGAGCCGGATCGTCACCGTCGACGGCACCACGGAGCTCCCCGACGGCCGCGCCACGGAGCCCGGGGACGCGCTCGTGGTGGCCACCAGTGGCTCCAGCGGCGAGCCGAAGGGAGCGGTGCTGACCCACGACGCCGTCGACGGCGTCGGCGCGGGCGACCAACGCCAGGCTCGGGGTGACGGACGACGATCACTGGCTGGCCTGCCTGCCGTTGTCCCACGTCGGCGGGCTGTCCGTGGTGACGCGGGCGTTGCGTTCCGGGACGCGCCTGACCGTCCACGCCGGCTTCGACCCTGCGGAGGCGGAGGCGTCGGGGGCCACCCTCGTGGCGCTCGTGGCGACCGCGCTGCGGCGGATCGATGCGGGGGTGTTCCGCACCATCGTGCTCGGTGGGTCGGCGCCCCCACCCGGCCTGCCGCCGAACGTGGTCACCACGTACGGCATGACGGAGACGGGCAGCGGGATCGTCTACGACGGCGTCCCCCTCGACGGCGTCGAGGTGCGCGTCGACGACGAGGGCGGGATCCACGCCCGCGGCCCGATGCTGCTCCGGTCGTATCGCGACGGCACGGAGCCGCTGGTCGACGGCTGGTTCGCCACCGGTGACGTCGGCGGGTGGCTCGCCGACGGTCGCCTCCAGGTCGCCGGCCGTCGCGGCGATCTGATCGTCACCGGCGGCGAGAACGTGTGGCCGCAACCGGTCGAGGCCGTCCTGCGGGCCCACCCGAACGTCGCCGACGTCGCCGTCGCCGGCACCGACGACCCGGAGTGGGGCCAGATCGTCACCGCCTACGTGGTTGCCGCCGGCGACCCCCCGTCGCTCGACGAGCTGCGCGACGCCGTCAAAGCCGAGCTCCCGGCGTACTGCGCGCCGCGTCCGCCTCGTGTTGCTGCCGAGCATCCCGCGCACCGGGATCGGCAAGGTCGTCCGACATCAGCTCGGCGGCGGCGATCCCAGCCGGTCGAGGTAGTCGACGACCGCCGTCTGGCCGCCGTGGGCGGCCCACCCTCGCGGGGTCGAATCATGTTCGGTGTCGACGATCGTCGGATCGGCGCCGAGCTCGACGAGCAGCGCGACGATCGGCAGGAACCCACGGAGGGCCGCCTCGTGCAGGGCGGTGGTGCGGTGGCGGGCGTTCACGTCGAACCCGAGCTCGACCAGCAAGCGGATCGACTCCGGTCGTCCGAGCTCGGCGGCGCGGGCGACGAGGTCGTCACGTTGCTCCCGCGCCCGGACCAGGAGATCGGGTTCAGCGGCGAGGGCGTCGTCCACTGCGCTGCGATCGGCGGCGAGGCAGGCGCCGACGAGCCGGGTCAGTGGCGTGACCGACGAGGTCTCGGCTCCCGCCGCGGCGAGGAGCGCGGCGATCTCGGTGTTGCCGTGCAGGACGGCACCCTCGTACGGACGCCGGCCCTGATATCCCGGGTGGGTGGCCGGCTCGTTGGGGTCGACGCCCCGTCGCAACAGCAGGCGCGTCCGCTGCTCGAGCCCGGCTTCGGCGGCGTGCTGCAGGGCCTCGGCGGCGATCTCCACGGGCGTTTGGTGGGCGTGGGCGAGGCGCCGACGCCACGGACCACCGTCGCCGCGTCCCAGACCGAAGTCGAGGAGGAGCTCGAGGAACTCCGTGTCGTCACGGGCGATGTCCCCCGCTCCGCGGTTGTAGATGGTCTGGCTGTCGTTGGCCTCGGCGCCGGCCTCCAGCAGCAGGCGGGCGAGGGCCAGCTCCTGGCGGTGCGGCGGCGCCCCTTGCTCGCCGCGCCCGAACACCCCGGTCAGCGCCGTGAACGGCGACGGCAGGCCCTCCCACAGGTAGCCGGCGTTGGGGTCCGCGCCGTGCTCGAGCAGCAGCCGGGCCACGGCCACGGGATCGCTGCCATCACGGCCCTCCAGCCGCGAGTACGTCAGGTACAGGAGCGGCGGCCAGTCGAACGGTCCGCCCTCGGCGGACGCCGCCGAGGGGTCCCGGTCGAGGATCTCCTCGGCCACAGCGACGTCCCCGACGGCGGCGGCAGTGAAGATCGACGCCCCGACGAGCTGCGGGTGCTCCGCCAGGAGGCGCTCCGCCTCCTGCCACCGGGCGGGGTCGTCGGCGCCGTAGTTGAGACACGCCAAGCGCAGCAGTTCCGCTGCTCGGGCCTCGTCGTCGACGAGCTCCCCACCGACGGCCTGTTCGTGCGGCGACCGGGACAGCCGGTTGACCATCTCGACGTAGCGCCGCAGCTGCGGCCAGCTGGCGAACTCGTAGTGGCGAGCGAGCGTGAGCTGGGCGTCGGCGAGCTTGAAGCCGGTGGCCTCCGGTGTGCCGGCGGTCAGCCCGGCGAACCTCGGGTGGTGCTCACGCACCAGCGCCACGGCGCCCTCGACACCCGCGCGGACCAGGTCGCGGAGGGTCTTGGCGTGGCCCTTCAACCGCTCGATGTCGGGGTTGTCGGGCAGACGATCGGTCGGCACGGCGGCCTCCTCTCCGTTGGGCCCGGCGTCCGCACGGTCGGGCTGGAGGGGAGACGGATCACACGTTGTCATCGCACCAGGTGGGCTGCGCCCTTCCCGCGGACCGGCGGCGTTCCTGGATCGCCACCACGGACGATAGTCGGCCGCGGCGGGACGTCGATCGACCCGGGTCAGGTCACGGCGAGCGAGAACCGGGCGCTGTAGGACTCGCCCGGCGCGACGAGCGGCGCGGTGCCGGCGACGAGTGCGTTCGTCGGCGCCGCCATCGGCTCGAGTGCGGCGTACGGCCGTCCTGCCGGCACCCAGACCTGGGCCCACGGGTAGGCGGCGCCACAGCGCAGCTCGATGCTGTGACCGCCCTCCGCCTCGAGGGCCAGCCGGCGATCACGTCCGAGCCGGTACAGGTCGTCGAACAGGCGCCGCCCGATGGGTGCCGACTCGGCGGGCTCGATCTCGTCGCCGCCCGTCGGGATGCCCGAGTGGTCCAGCGCGAGGTGCCGGCGCGGCGGGAGCCGCAGGCGCCAGCGGCTGCGCGGCGCACCGGGCAGGCGGAGGTACGGATGCCAGCCGAACGCCACGGGCACTCGACGCCGCCCCGTCGGGACGACCGTGGTTTCGACGGCCAGCTCACCGTCGCTGGCGGTGACGAGCAGGTCGATGCGATGGGGGAACGGGAAGGCCGGCGAGTCGACGTCGATCGACGCCCGCAGTCGCGCCGTCGAGCGTCGGGCGTCCGTCCCCACGACCCGCCACCCCGCGGCCCCGACGAGCAGGCCGTGGATCGGCAGCCCGGCGCCGTCGGTGCGCAGCGGGAGGCCGTCGAGGTCGACGGTCACGCCGGCGGCACGGTAGCGGCGCGCCGCCAGGCGGTTGGCCCACGGCGCCAGCAACGGCAGCCCCGCCGTGCCGCCCGCCTTCAGGTGGGCGACGCCGCCGGGGAGGGCGAGTTGTTCTTCGCCGCGCCAGCGCAACGACACGCCGGTCATCCCGACGTGGGGCAGGAACGTCGCCGTGACGTTCCCGGCCGCCAACGTGATGGCCGGCTCCCCGCGGAAGCGGCTCTCGGACGTGCCGACTGAACTAGGCACGGCGGTGGCCGACGAACAGCTCGCGAGGCGCCCGGTCCTCCGTCGTCTCTTCCGTCACGGCCGTCGGCGCGAACCCGGCATCGGTGAGCAGCCGTAGCCAGACGTCGCGCCCGAACAGGCCGTGGCGGTGGGCCTCGTGCACGACCTCGACCGCACCGTCGGCGTCGCGCAGCACGAAGACGTACTCCGTCTGGGTCCAGCTGTCGTCCGGGTCCGGATCCCAGTGCCATTCGAGGTACCGCACGCCGCGACCTCCACGCTCGTCCCGACCATCGTGAACGGTCGACTCGGCGAACGTCTCGGCCGTCTCGTCCGGGACGAAGACGACGACGCCACCCGGCCGGCAGTGGACGAAGGCCGTCTCCATCGCCTGCCGCAGGTCCTCCTCGCTCGTCATGTAGTCGATGGCGTCGTGGAGGAAGACGGCATCGAACTGCCGACCGAGCCGCACCATTCGCATGTCACCGACGAGATGCGCGCACTCCGGGTTGAGCCGCCTGGACACATCGACCATCGACGGCGCCAGGTCGACGAGCGTCAGGTCGAACGACGTCTTCATGTGCACCGCATTGTGGCCGCCGCCGCTGCCGAGCTCGAGCACCTCGCGTACCGGGATCGACGCAGAGGAGAGCAGCCGGGCGGCGAACGCCGCCTCCTCGATGTAGTCCTCGGGCGGCGAGATCAGCGGCCACCAGACCGCCAGGTCGCCGTAGAAGCGGTGGTCCGTCGTCGGACCGGCGGGCTCACCGCGACCGGACACCGGCGCCGCCGTCGATGACGTAGGTCTCGCCGGTGATCCAGCTCGCCTTGTCGCAGGCCAGGAACACCGCCAGGTTGGCGATGTCCTCGGGCTCGCCGAGCCGCCCGGTCGGCATGCTGGCGGCCAACGACTCACCGAAGTTGGCGACGAGCAGCGCGGCGAAGTCGGTCTGCACCAGCCCCGGCGCGATCCCCACGACCCGGGTCGGGCCGAGCTCGCCGGCGAGCTGGCGGGTCAGGTGGATCAGCGCCGCCTTCGTCACGTTGTACACGCCGAGTCCGAACTCGGCCCGCAGGCCGCCGACCGACGCGATGTTGATGATCACGCCCGGCTGCTCCTTGAAGGAGCGCTCCCACGCCGCCTGGGACCAGAACACGGGACCGCGCACGTTGACCTCGAACGTCTTGTCGTAGCGCCCTGGATCGACGTCGAGCGTCGCCCCGAAGTGCGGGTTCGTGGCGGCGTTGTTGACGAGGATGTCGAGCCCGCCGAACGTCTCGATCGTGGCGTCGACGCAGGCCGCGGCGGCGTCGATGTCGCCGGCGTTGGCGGCGAACACGGCCGTCTCGCCGTCGATCTCGGCCGCCGCCGCCTCGAGCTGGTCCTGCTTGCGACTGCTCAGCATCACCTTGGCGCCGGCGGCGGCCATCGCCGGCGGCGATCGCCTTGCCGATCCCCTTCGACGCCCCGGTGACGAGCGCGACCTTGCCCTCGAGCGAGATCTCCATCGGCCGGCGAACGTACTCGGCGGCGCTCAGATCTCGGCCCGGTCGGGCGCCGGCTCGCGCTCCTGTCCGTTGCGCCGCTGGCGCGCCTGCGGCGCGTGCTCGTCCCGACGACCGTCGCGTTGTGGCGCCGGCGGCAGCGGCGATGATGCGCACGCGGCGGATGCGCCGGCCGTCGACCTCCTCGGCGACGAACCGCCACCCGTCGAACTCGACCGCCTCACCCGGCTCCGGCACGTGCTCGAGCGTGCCGAACAGGAACCCGCCGACCGTGTCCCACTCCTCGTCGGGCAGGTGGGCGTCGAGCAGCTCGTTGAGGTCCTCGACCTGCATGCCGCCGTCGACGAGGTAGTCGCCGTTCGGCAGCCGCTGCACGGCCAGCTCCTCGATGTCGTACTCGTCGACGATCTCGCCGACCAGCTCCTCGAGGCAGTCCTCGAGCGTGATCAGCCCGGCGATGCCGCCGTACTCGTCGGCGACGATCGCAAGGTGGAACTTGCCGGCCTGCATCTCCCGCATCAGGCGGCTGACCGGCTTGTTCTCGGGGATGAAGCGGACCGGCCGGGCGAGGTCGAGCGCCGGGGTGTCGCCTCGGCCCTCGCGCTCGGCCCGGATCAGGTCCTTGGTGTAGACCAGGCCGACGACGTCGTCGCCGTCCTCGCCGTGCAGCGGCAGCCGGCTGAAGCCGTGGGCGATGGCCAGGTCGAGGGCGGCGGTGACCGTCGCGTCGTCGGTCCACGACGATCATGTCCGGGCCGCGGCACCATCACCTCGCGGGCGACGGTGTCGCCGAACTCGATGATGCTCTCGATCAGCTGGCGCTCCTCGTGCTCGATGACCTCGTCCTCGGCGGCCGCCTCGACGATGCCCGAGCAGCTCCTGCTCGCTGACGAACGGGCCCTCCTTGAGACCCTTGCCGGGCAGCAGCATGTTGGTCAGCCCGATCAGGCCGCGGCTGATCAGCCGCAGCGGCGGGAACGAGACGAGCAGCTCGACGGGTCGGGCCGTCAGCAGCGCCGCCCGCTCGGCGGACAGGACCGCCCACGTCTTCGGCATCGACTCGGCGAGCACGAAGAAGACGACGACGTTGAGCACGAAGCCGACGATCGAGCCCCGTCGTGCCCGAACAGTCGGTCGGCGAGCAGCGACGTCAGGAACGCCTGGCCGGTCTGCAGGACGTGACCGTCACGAGCAGCGGGTTGATGAACCGCTCGGGATGCCTGACGAGCCGGTACAAGCGCGTGCGCCGACTTGGTGTCCGAGCGAGTCGGCCAGCGCCTGCGCCTTGACGCGCGAGATGCGGTTGAGCGCCGTCTCGGCGGCGGCCAGGACGATCAGCAGCAAGCAGCAGGACGATGATCGCCAGCGAGCATCGAGATGTCGATCGCCGCTCACCGTGCGGTGCTCCTGGCGGAAGCCGGCCGGCGCCGGCCCGTGCCAGTGGTGGCGCTCGCAGGAGCGCGAGCTCGCGCTGGCGCATCGCCGCCGCCTCGTCGGGCTCGGCGTGGTCGTGGCCGAGCACGTGGAGGACGCCGTGCACGACGAGCAGCGCCAGCTCGTCGTCGAGCGTGCCGGCGTGCTCGGGCGCCTGGCTCGGCGGCCACGGCCGGGCAGACGACGACGTCGCCGAGCAGCACCGGCACGCCGTGCCGGTCATCGACTCGATCCGATGTCGAGCGGGAACGACAGCACGTCGGTCGGGCCGTCGTGCCCGAGGTGCTCGGCGTTCAGCGCGGCGATCTCGTCGGCGGTCGACGAACGTCAGCGTCAGCTCGCCGGCGCGCCCTTCGCTCGTGCAGCACGGCGCGGGCCAGACGCGCCCAGCGGTCGACGTCGATCGTCGACCTCGGCCTGCTCGTCGGCACCGACCACGACGACCTCCGCGGCACCCGTGGCGAGGGTGGGACTCGGAGGTTCGTTCACGGGCGCCTCGGCGTCGACGCCGGACCTGGTTGCTCGGGTGGCGCGTCGGTGCGCTCGTAGGCGGCGACGATGTCGGCGACGATGCGGTGGCGCACGACGTCGGCACGCCGTGAGGTGGACGAAGGCCAGGCCGTCGATGCCGGTCAGCACCCGTTCGAGGCCCGACAGCCCGCTCCGGCCGTTCGGGCACGTCGACCTGGGTGACGTCGCCGGTGACGACGACCTTGACCCGAAGCCGATGCGGGTGAGGAACATCTTCATCTGCTCGGGCGTCGTGTTCTGCGCCTCGTCGAGGATGATGAAGCTGTTGTTGAGCGTGCGGCCGCGCATGAACGCCAGCGGTGCGACCTCGACGGTCTGGCGCTCGAGCAGCCGCTGCGCGCCCTCCGGCTCGACCATGTCGTACAGCGCGTCGTAGAGCGGGCGCAGGTACGGGTCGATCTTGGCCATCAGGTCGCCCGGGCAGGAAGCCGAGCCGTTCGCCGGCCTCGACCGCCGGGCGGGTGAGGATGATCCGCTGGACCTGCTTGGCCTGCAGCGCCTGCACCGCCATCGCCACGGCCAGCCACGACTTGCCCGTGCCGGCCGGTCCGATGCCGAACGTGATGACGTTGTCGGCGATGGCGTCGATGTAGCGCTTCTGGCCGGCCGACTTCGGCCGGACCGTGCCGACCCTTGGCGCCTCGCAGCACGTCGTGGGTGAGGATCTCGCTCGGACGCTCGTCGTCGTCGACCATGCCGATCACCCGTCGCAGGCTCGGCTCGTCGAGCTCGTGCCCGCGCTCGAGCAGCCCGACCAGCTCCTCGAAGAGGCGGCCGACCTGCTCGGAGTCGCTCGCCCCGCACCGACGACCTCGTTGCCGCGCACGTGGATGTCGGTGTCGCGGGAAGGCCGCCTCGATCTGGCGCAGGTGCTGATCGCGTGGACCGACGAGCGCCGCCATCAGGTGCGTGCCGGGAACGACGACGGTGGTCGTGGTCTCGGTCGCCGTCATGCGGTCGTCGTGCGGACGGGCTGTGGGGAGCCGCCAGCGGTCACCGTCACGATGGTAGCGGCTGGCCCGCCCGGCCCGGTGAACTGATCTCGGGGGTGACGTTCCAGTGCTCGATGACCCGGACCTCGCGCTCGTGGCCGAGGATCGACACGCTCGCCGGTTCGAGGGTCAGGATGCTTCCCCCGGACGGCGGGCAGGCCGCACCAGCGGGCGCCGAGGATGCGCAGCACGTGGGCGTGGGCGAACAGCACCGCCAGCCCGGCATGGCCGACGGCGCGGGCGATCATCCGGTCGGCGCGGGCACCGACCTGCTGCGACCGTCTCGCCGCCGGCGACCGGATGCGTCCACACGGACCAGCCGGGGATGTCCTTGCGGATGTCGCTCGTGCGCCGACCCTCGTACTCGCCGTAGTCCCACTCGAGGAGGTCGTCGCAGACCACGGCCCGGTCGCCGAGCCCGGCCAGCCTGGCGGTGTCCGCGGGCCCGGCTGCAGCGGGCTGGTGAGCACCGGGCGGCGTCGATGCCGGGAGTCGGCGAGCATCGGCGCCAGCGCCACCGCCCGGCGCCGGCCCTCCTCGTCGAGGGGGATGTCGGTCCGCCCGGTGTGGCTTCCGCTGCCGGCTCCACGTCGTCTCGCCGTGGCGGACGAGCACCACGCGGTCGC
Source organism: uncultured Acidimicrobiia bacterium (assembly GCA_963719775.1). Taxonomy (GTDB): domain Bacteria; phylum Actinomycetota; class Acidimicrobiia; order Acidimicrobiales; family Ilumatobacteraceae; genus JALZMG01. Next base: position 37,580 of record CAVRCY010000010.1, on the reverse strand, counting down.
CGACAGCCTCGTCGCTCATGTGCGGGTGCTAGCCGTGGGCCGGATCCGGGGTCGGGTGAAGTCCAGCTCGAGCCGCCACGTCTGGCCGACGAGGTCGTGACCGAAGCTGTGGTGCGGCTCCTCGTCGACCAGCCGGAACCCGGCCGCCTCGTAGATCCGCCGGCCGCGACGAGCACGTCGTTGGTCCACAGCACGATCGACCCGTACCCGGCACGGCGCGGCGAACGCCACGCACTCGTCGACCAGCCGCCGGCCGAGGCCCAAGCCACGGGCCCACGGCTCGACGAGCAGGATCCGCAGCTGCGCCGTGTCGTCGTCGCGGTGGCAGCACAGCACGCACCCGGCCCGCACGCCGTCGACCTCGGCGATCCACCCGGCCTCCCGCCCGTGCGGGCGGCCGGCCCGGAAGTCGGCGACGATGCGCGCGACCAAGCGCCTCGAAGGTCTCGTCCCAGCCGAACTCGGCGGCGTAGACCTCGCCGTGGCGCTGGACCATCCACCCGAGGTCACCGAGGCCCGAGGTCACGGACGATCACCGTCGGCTCGTCGGATCGGCGGCGACCAGCGTGCCCGGCCGTGCCCAGCGCATCGACGAGCGCCCGTCGCTGCAGCGGTGGCAGCGACGTCAGCAGGCCGGACACCTGGGCCGCCGACCGCTCGTCCAGCTCGGCGGCGGCCGCGCGGCCCGGCCGGGGTGAGCGCCACCGCCGCCGTCGCCGGCCGTCGACGGCGAGCGCTCCGCTGACCACGAGCCCGGCCGGCTCGCAGCCGGGCCAGCACCCGGGTCGAGGAAGCTGGCGTCCATCCCGAGCCGGTCGCGGAGCTCGACGCGCTCCCACGAGATCGGCCGCTGGCCAGCTCGTACAGCACCCGCGCCTCGGCCAGCGTGTGGTCGGTGTCGAGCAGGCCGCGATCGAGCAGTCCCGAGCATCTCCGTCCACCGCCGGTTGAACGCCCGCACCCGCGCGACTTGCTCCTGCTCGACGAGCTGTTCCACCACGACCCCCGTGAACTCGTGGACGGAGTCCACGATAGCGCCGGCGGTCGACTCGTCGTCGGCGTCCGGGTCGGGCTCCGACGGCTTGCCGGCGACGAAGTCGCTGATCGGCCCAGTCGAACGGCCGCCCCAGCGGGCGTCCGTACTGCGCCGCCCGGTGCCTCGCCTTGTCCAGCTTGTTCGTCCGAGTACCGGCGCTTCGCCCACCTCGAGTTCGGCCGGGCCAGGCGGACGGCGCCGACCATGGACGACGACCGGGATGAAGTCCCGAACAGCGCCCACTTGTACTTGCCCTTGGCCACGCAGAGCACGATCAGCAGCAGGTGGATCAGGATGCCGATCGGCCGTCGACGCCGATCGTGGCCGTTGTCCTCGGGTCGCCCGAGAAGTCGGCCGGGCTGACGCCGACCAGCGCCAGCCCGATGCAGGCGACGGCCAGGCTGACCATCTCCACGGAGATGCGCCCCTCGTCCGACCAGTAGACGTCCTGCAGGTGCAGGATCAGGGCGAACTCGTCGAGGACCAGCGAGGTGCCGATGCCGATCAACACGGCGGAGATCTCGGCCCACGGGACGTTCGGAGCCGCTCCCGACGGACAGGAACGCGCCGGCGACGAGCAGGATCACCCCCGGCACGGCGTGGTGGATGTGCAACCCGCTGCTCGGCGACGTTGTTCTTGAACGGACCCCGGCCGGCCCGGATCATGCGCGTGATCACTCGGGTGGTCATGAACGTGACGATGAAGGCGAGGAAGCAGGAGCAACAACGCCAGGCGGTCGTTGTCGACGATCTCCCGCTGGAACCACGACAGCACGATTGGATGGTAGACCCACGTCCGGCGGCGACGGGCCGAGGATCGGGACTGTAGAACGGGGTCCGATGGCACCGAGCAGCGTGTTGGTCCTCTGCACCGGCAACGCGACGCGGTCGGTGATCGCCGGCGCCGTGCTGCGCGCCCACCTCCCGGATGTCGACGTCGTGACGGCCGGGACGCTGTCGATCGACGGGCTCCCGATGAGCTGGCGAACGAGGGCCGGCTTCGAGTCGATCGACGTACCGGTGCCCGCCCATCGCAGTCGCCAGGTGGTGGCCGCCGACCTCGACCGGGCGACCCTCGTGATCGCGCTGGCACCCGAGCACGTCGAGTGGGTGCGCCGGGAGCACCCCGCAGCGGCGGACAAGACGGCCACGCTCAAGCGATTGGCGAGAGAGCTGCCCGACGACGATCGGCCCCTCAGCGAGCGCGTCGCCGGCCTCGCGCTGGCCGAGGTCGCGCTCGGTCCCTGGGAGGAGGTCGTCGATCCCGGCGGCGGTGAGGTGGAGGCCTTCACGGCGTGCACCGCGAGGTGGTCGACCTCGTCGACGACCTCGCCGCCCGCCTCCGCCCGCCGCCGCGGTGAGCGGTGAGCGCGTCTCGCGCGCTCACCGCTCACCTCGTGTCCCCGCCTAGCTTGACCCGATGCCGCCGCCGGGACCCGCCGTGCTCGGCCGCGGCGTGGTCGTCATGGGAGGCGCCCAGCCACCCGCACCCTGGTCGGAGGCGCCGGTCGTCGTCGTCGACGAGGCCGCCCTCGTCGACCCGGAGGCGACCGTCGAGCGTCTGCACACGGCCTGGGCGCGACGCCAGCCGATCGTCGTCCAGCTGCGCGTCGACCCCGCCCGGTTCCGGGAGCCGGCGTCGATCGACGTCGAACCGTGGCGCCTGACGGCGGCGGCGGAGCCGTGGTTCGATCGGCTGCACTTCCTCGTGTGGGCCAACACCTACGACGCCCGCGGGGCCGGCGAACCGGTGTGGTGGTGGGCGGTCAAGGCGGCCCGCCTGGGTGCCGAGGCCGGTGGGCCCGCCGACGTCGTCCTGCCCGGCGGCGCGCCGGCGTGGATCGACGGCGGGCCGCGCCAGCCGCTGGCGGAGGTCGACGGGTGCGCCGTCGTGCACAGCGAGTCGATCGACCTCGGCTCGCTGGCCACCGTGGCGCCGGCCGTCGCTCCGGATGCCCCGTTGGCCGCCGATCAACTGGCCGCCGTGAGCCATCTGGTCGGGCCGGCCCGGGTGATCGCGCCGGCCGGATCGGGCAAGACGCGCGTGCTCACCGAGCGGCTTCGCCACCTCCATCGGGATCGCGGGTACGAGCGCGACGGGGTGCTCGCGGTCGCCTACAACAAGCAGGCCCAGCTCGAGATGGAGGCGCGCACCATCGACTTCCGACCGCGTGTGCGCACCCTCAACTCACTCGGGCTGTGGGTGCTCGCCGAGCACCGTGGCGGCGCCCCGCCCGTCGTCGACGAGCGCGACGTGCGCCGGCTGATCGACGCCCTGATGCCCGGACGCCGCCAGCGGCGGGCCAACACGGACCCGATCGGTCCGTACGTGGAGGGCCTGTCGGCGATCCGGCTCGGGCTCACCGACCCGGACGTGGTGGAGGCATCCCGAGACGACGTCCCCGGCCTGGCCGCGATGTTCCCCGCCTACCGGGACCGGCTGGGCCGAGCGCGGTGCGGTGGACTTCGACGAGCAGATCTATGCCGCTGTCGAGGCCCTGCTGCGCGACGGACCGTTCCGCCGCTCGATGCAGCGTTCGTGCCGCCACGTGCTGGTCGACGAGTTCCAGGACCTCACGCCAGCCCACGTCCTGCTGCTCCGCCTGCTCGCCCTGCCGGCGCTCGACGTGTTCGGCGTCGGCGACGACGACCAGTGCATCTACGGCTACGCCGGCGCCGATCCGGCGTTCCTCATCGACTACGACCGGCTGTTCCCGGCCGCCGCGGAGCACCCGTTGACCGTCAACTACCGGTGCCCGGTCGAGGTGGTCGACGGGGCCCGCACGCTCCTCGGCTACAACCACCACCGGGTCGCCAAGGTGATCGATGCGGGGCCGGCCAACGATCGTCACGCGGGCGCCCTGCGGATCGTCGACCACGGCGCCGACGAGGGGGCTGTCGCGGCGGTCGCCGCGGTGCGCGCGTGGCTCGACGAGCCGGGCGTGATGGTCGGGTCGATCGCCGTGCTGGCCCGCGTCAACTCGCTACTGCTGGCGCCCCATGTGGCGCTGCACGAGGCCGGGATCGGACTTTCGTCCGTCCTGCGCCCCGACGTGCTGGAGCGCACGGGCCTACGGGCGGCCCTCGCCTACCTGCGGATCGGCGCCGCCGGCGGCCAACTCGACGCCGACGACATCGTGGAGATCTTGCGCCGACCGACTCGCGGCTTGCCGCAGTGGTTCCCCGACCGCCTCGAACGGCGCCGTCGCTGGACGCTCGACCAACTCGAGGCGATCGCCAGCCAGGTGCCCGAGAAGGAGTCCGGCAAGGTGCTCCGGCTCGTCGACGACCTTCGCGTCGTCGTCGACGCCGGGCGGGCGGGCACCACCCGCGAGGTGCTCGACGTCGTGCGCTACGAGATCGGCCTCGGCACGGCGATGACCCTCCTCGACCGCACCGGCGGAGGGCAGGGGTCGAGCCACCTCGACGATCTGGAGGGGCTCCTCGGTGTGGCCGACCTGCACCCCGCTCCGGCGGGATTCGAGGCGTGGCTGCGGGCGGCGTTCCAGCTGGAGGCCGACCCCGCCGGCGTGACACTGTCGACGATCCACCGGGTCAAGGGCCGGGAGTGGGATCGCGTCGCCGTGTTCGGCGTCACCGACGGCATCGTGCCGCATCGCCTGGCCGACGACGTCGAGGAGGAGCGCCGCGTGCTCCATGTCGCCATCACGAGAGCCCGCCACCGCGTCGTGGTGTTGGCTGACCGGAGCCGCCCGTCGTCGTTCCTCGCCGAGCTGTCCGGCATGGCCCCCCGCCGCGCCCGTCCCGAGCCGCCGCCGCCGGCGCGATCACCGGCACCGAGGGCGACGCCGAGCACGCCGAGCTTGGCCCCTGGCAGCGTCGAGGCCGACGCCGAGGCCGCGCTGCGAGCGTGGCGGGCGCGTCGGGCCAAGGCCGACGGCGTGCCGGCGTACGTCGTCGTGAACGATCGCCACCTGCGTGGCATCGCCCTCGCCCGTCCGGCCACGCCGAGCGAGCTGATCGCGTGTGACGGCATCGGCCCGACCAAGTTGGAGCGCTACGGCGACGAGATCCTCGCCGTCGTCGAGCCGTTCCGCTAACGCTTGCCGCCCCCGAGGAGGCCGCCGAGCAGATCGCCCAACCCCGCCACCGCCACCACCACCGAGCAGTCCGCCGAGCAGGTCGCCGAGTCCCCCGCCACCCTCGCTGCTCCCGCCAGCATCGCCACCACCGCTCGGGCCGCCGCGCCTAGAAGCTGCGCGGATTGGTTCACCTCGTTCGGTCGCTGGTTCGTCGAAGAGCTCTTGAAGTGGGGGGCCCGCGCAGCGCGACGCGACCCGGCCGATCTGGGCGCGGACGTTCTCAAGTCGCCATCTGGGCACGCTTCTTCGCGACTGTCGGGAAAAACGCGCCCAGAAAGCGAAATGCGACGCACCGCGCCCAGATCGAGAGCTAGCTCGCCGGGTCGCGTCGCGCCGCGACACCCTCCACCTTCAAGAGCTGCTTCGACCACCCGGGATCGAGCGGGTGAACGTGTCCACCAATCCGCGCAGGTCCTTCCTCGTGCAAGCATCGAGCCATGGCCGCCACGGACGACCTCACAGGTCCCACCACCGAGCTGCTGCAGGCACTGATCCGCAACCAGTGCGTCAACGACGGCAGCCCGGACTCCGGCGAGGAGTTCCGCAACGCCGACCTGCTGCAGACCTACCTCGAAGTTGCCGGGCTCGACGTCCAGCGGTTCGACAGCCGGCCGGGACGGACATCCATCGTGGCCCGCATCGAGGGCCGGGATCCCGGCGCGCCGTCCCTCTGTCTGATGGGCCACACCGACGTCGTGCCCGTCAATGCCGACGGATGGACCCACGATCCGTTCGGTGGCGAGCTGATCGACGGCGAGGTGTGGGGACGCGGCGCCATCGACATGCTCAACATCACATCGTCGATGGCTGTCGTCTTCCGCCGGCTGGCCACCGAGGGGTTCCGCCCGCAGGGCACGCTGATCTACTTCGGCGTGGCCGACGAGGAGGCAGGCGGGACGTGGGGCGCGGCGCACATGGTCGAGCACCACTGGGACGCCGTCGGTGCCGACTACGTGCTCACGGAGAGTGGCGGGTGGTCGACGGTCGGGCGGGACGGCACGCGCCATGTCACCGTCAACGTGGCCGAGAAGGGTCTCGCCTGGCGCCGGCTGCGGGTGTCCGGGACGCCCGGTCACGGCTCGATGCCGTATGGCGCCGACAACGCGCTGATCACCGCCGCCGAGGTCGTCCGCCGGCTCGTCGCCTACCGGCCGCGGCCGCAGCTCGATGATCTCTGGCAGGCCCGGCTGGCCACCATGGAGATCCCCGACGACCTGCGACAGGCGCTCAGTGACCCGGCGACGGTGGAGGACGCCATTGCCACGCTGCCGATCCCAGATGCCCGGGTCGCCCACGCCTGCTCGCACACGACGATCTCACCCAACGTCATCCACGGCGGCCAGAAGACGAACACCATCCCCGACGTCATCGACATCGACGTCGACATGCGCACGGTGCCCGGTGACAGCAAGGACGTCGTCGACCGCCACCTCACCGAGGCCCTGGGCGAGCTCGCCGACCGGGTCTCGGTCTCCACGCTGCAGGCCTTCGACGCCACGCGATCCGCCGTCGACAACTCGCTGTGGGATGTGCTGCGCTCCCGAACCCAGGCCGTCTATCCGGGCGCCGATCTGGTGCCCGGCGTGGTCACCTTCGCCACCGATGCTCGGTTCTTCCGGGCCAAGGGATCTGTGGCCTACGGCGCGGGGCTCTTCTCGCCGCACATCACCGTCGAGGAGTTCGGCAGCCGGTTCCACGGCAACGACGAGCGGGTCGACACGGCGTCCCTCGGGCTGTCTGCCGACCTGTGGTACGGCGTGGCCAAGCACGTCGTCGGTTGACGGTGACGATCGACGTGCTGGGCCGGCGGGCCCTGAACCGAGCGACGATGGCCCGCCAGCTCCTGCTCGAGCGCGCCGACCTGGCGCCGGTGGACGCCGTCGCCCACCTCGTCGGGATGCAGGCCCAAGTCCCGCTGAACCCGTACCTCGGGCTGTGGTCCCGCCTGCGCGACTTTCGGCCGGAGGTGCTGGGTCGGGCCCTCGAGGACCGGGAGGTCGTCCGGATCGTCGCCATGCGGGCGACGATCCACCTCGTCACGGCGGACGACGGCTTGCTGCTGCGCCCGCTGTGCCAGCCAGTGCTCGACGGTGAGCTGGCCCGTCACCCGGCGTTCGCTCCGGTGCTGCGCGGCGTCGACCTCCGGCCGGTGCTGGCGTTCGCCTCGGACGTCCTGGCGCAACGGCCGCGCACGGGACCGCAGCTGCGGGCCGCCCTTGCCGAGCGGTTCCCCGAGCTCGACGCCACCGCCCTGGCGTACGCCTGCCGCAACCACCTCGCGCTGGTCCAGGTTCCGCCGCGCGGGGTGTGGGGACGGCGAGGGCAGGTGACCACGACGACCGCCGAGTCGTGGCTCGGGCGACCGCTGGTGGCGAGCCCGTCCGTCGACGAGGTCGTGGTGCGCTACCTGCGCGCCTTCGGCCCGGCGACGGCGGCGGACATCGCCGCGTGGTCGAGGCTCACGGGGTTCCGCGAGGTGATCGACCGCCTGCGCCCTCGACTACGCACCTTCCGGGACGAGCGCGGGCGGGAGCTCGTCGACCTCCCCGACGCCCCGCTGCCGGATCCGGACACCCCGGCGCCGGCCCGCTTCCTCCCGGAGTACGACAACGTTGCCCTGTCCCACGCCGATCGCAGCCGCTACACACCCGACCAGACGATCGTCGTCAGCGGGCCGGTGCACGGCTCGGTGCTGCACGACGGGTTCCTGTGCGCGACGTGGTCGATCGAGCGCAGCACGGACAAGGCAATCATGACGGTGCGCCATGGGCCGCTGACCAAGGGTGCCGTCGACGAGGTCGTCGCCGAGGGCGAACGCGCCCTGGCCTTCCTCGAACCGTCGGCGGCGGAGCGCGAGGTGCGCCCCGCCGCGATCTGACGGTTGTAGCGGGTCAGCCCCCGCTGCTGCCGAAGAACTCGAGCACGGTCCCGGCGCCGAGGCCCGCTTCGAAGCCCTCGGCCTCGGATTCCGGCCGGGAGCCGCGATCGTCGATGTCGAGAACGGCCAGCCGTCCGTACCGATTTGCGGACACTCATCGATCTCGAGTCGCTGCGCCTGCTTGACGCCTCGCGATCGCGGGCAATCAGCGCCCGAGCGGACGCTATGTTGCGGTCACCGACAGGAGGCACCAATTCACTGTGCCTGGACCTGCATCTTCGCCAAGGATCGCTAGCTCGCGGATGCGTCTCCCGCCGGTGCCATGGTCTTCATCAACGAAGGCCAGCCCGGTCGGACCCAGCCGTTGTGGTTCAACTTCGACGGCATCGGGATTCCGACGTTCGCCGCAACCGTCGAGACGGCCACGGAACTGGCCAACGGTGTCCTCAGCGGAGACACCGGGACGACCACCCGATTCAAGATCGAGTGGCGCCCTGGCACGTACACCACGACCAACGTCATCGCCGAGACCACTTCTGGCGACTCGAACAACGTGATCGTCGTCGGCGTCAGATGAGTGACGCTGCTCCCCACGCAACGATCTCGCTCGCTCAGCGCACCCGGGCGATCAACGGCCAGCGCGGCAAGGGCAACTTCAACGTCAAGAGTCAGATCCACCGACGCCGGTCCTGAGCATTTCCGAGCAATGACACGACGGGTGCGATGGCGGTGACGCGCCGGAGGAGCTGCGCCTGTCCGAGTAGGCAGGACGCATCGCGGGCTCTCTGACCATGACGGCTCGGATGTCTGATCCGCAGCACGGTCGGCTTGGTCCGCATTGTGGCGACGGGGTTCGCCCATTCGCGGACCAAGCGCACGGGCTCTCGTACGGCGCGCCCAAGATGACAGCCGCAGCGGGGCGCTGACACACGGGACTCGCTTGCATCGTCCGACGCGCCGCCGAGCGGAGGAGAACGAGATCCAATTCTGGGCAAAGCGGCTCGGCAACCGGCCGGGCGTCTTCGGCGCCAGACGGCCGGGGATCAGCTGGCGCCGGCGGCCCAGCCGGCCACGCCGACGATGCGCAGCACCAGCACCCGGGCGAAGGGCTGGTCCCGGTACTGCGGGTAGCGCCCGGCCAGCCGGGCGGCCAGGGCCGCCGCCCGGCCGGCGGCGGCGTCGCCCTGCCAGCGCAGCTCGGCCCGCACCCACCACAGCCGTGACCAGTCGCCGCGGTCCCAGTGCTCGACCAGCAGCGTGGCCCGCGGATCCGCCTCCAGGTTCCGCTCCCGCTGCAGCCGCAACGACGCCTTCGGCTTCACCCGGTCGACGGGCACGCCCACGTAGCCGTCCTCGTCCACCACGTACGCGACGGGCACGGCGTCGACGCCCCGCTCGGCGTGCACCGTGCACAGGATCCCGTGGTCGTGCGCCGCCAGCCGGGCCCGCGCCTCGTCCTCGGCGAGCCTCATCGCAGGAGACCGGTGGCCATGGACATGGGAGTCGGTGTGATGACGTCTCGCGGCGGTGGAGAGTGATCCTCGGCGGTGTGATGGTAGTTCGTTGAACGGCTGGATCGCCGGGGGTGCTGACCATGTGGGGTCGCTGCCCTCGTCGAGATCGCCGATGCCGAATGGCTTACGCTGGCCTCGTGCTGGGGCAACCGCGCCTCCAGGATGTCACCTTCACCTTCGAGGGCTGGACGGTGCGATGAACCTGGCCGTCTGGGTGGAGCGCCACGGCCGCCGGCGGCCCGACGACCCGGCGCTGGCCGACGGCGAGCGCGTCCACGCCAGCTGGGGCGCGTTCGCCGCCCGGACGGCCGGCGCGGCCGCTGGCCTGCGCGACGACTTCGGCCTGTCGCCCGGTGACCGGGTCGCCATCGTGATGCGCAACCGGCCCGAGTACCTCGAGGCGCTGTTCGCCATCTGGCACGCCGGTCTCGTGGCCGTGCCGGTCAACGCCCGCCTCCACCGCGACGAGATCGCCTACATCCTCGAACACAGCGGGTCGGCCGTCGTCGTGACCGACGCCGACCATGCCGGCGACGTCGAGTCGCTGGTCGGCACCGTCGCTTCGCTGCAGGCGGCGGTGGTGGCGCCCGGTGAGCGGTGGGACCGGCTCACGGCGTCGTCGCCGGCGCCGCTCGTCGGCCGGCAGCCGGAGGACCCGGCCTGGCTGTTCTACACGAGCGGCACCACCGGACGGCCCAAGGGAGCCACGCTCACGCACCGCAACCTGCTCATGATGTCGCTCAGCTACTTCGCCGACATCGACCCGGTGATGCCGCAGGACTGCATCCTCCACGCCGCGCCGCTGTCGCACGGTTCGGGGCTCTACGGGCTGCCCCACGTGGCCCGGGGGGCGGTGAGCGTCGTGCCGCAGTCCGGCGGCGTCGACGGCGAGGAGATCGCCGCCCTCCTTCGGCGCTGGCCGGGGATGTCGTTCTTCGCCGCTCCCACCATGGTGAAGCGGCTGGCCGGCGACCGGGCCGTTGCCGCCGCCGACCTCTCCCACCTGAAGACGATCGTCTACGGCGGCGCACCGATGTACCTGGCCGACCTGGAGGACGCCCTCGCCGTCTTCGGTCCCCGCTTGGCCCAGATCTATGGGCAGGGCGAGACGCCGATGACGATCACCGCCCTGTCCAAAGCAGACCACGCCGACCGGAACCATCCGCGGTGGCGGGACCGCCTGCAGAGCGTCGGCGTCCCCCGCACCGACGTCGAGGTCCGCGTCGTCGACGACGACGACCGTGACCTCCCCGCCGGCGAGGTCGGCGAGGTGGTGGTCCGGGGCGACGTGGTCATGGCCGGCTACTGGAAGCAGCCCGATGCCACCGCCGAGGCGCTGCGGGAAGGCTGGCTGCACACCGGCGACGTCGGCAGCTTCGACGCCGACGGGTACCTCACGCTGCGGGACCGGTCCAAGGACCTGATCATCAGCGGGGGAATGAACATCTACCCCCGAGAGGTCGAGGAGGCGCTGCTCCGCCACCCCGGCGTCCGCGCCGCCGCCGTCGTCGGCCGGCCCGACACGGAGTGGGGCGAGGCGGTGGTGGCCTTCGTGGTGGCCGCCGACGGCGCCGCCCCGCCGCCGGTCGAGGACCTCGACCGGACGTGCCTCGACCACATCGCCCGGTTCAAGCGGCCCAAGGACTACCGGTTCGTCGACGCCCTGCCGACCAACAACTACGGCAAGGTCGTCAAGCGGGAGCTGCGCGACCGGCTCCGGGCCGAAGCGGAGGAGGTCGGGCCGCGCTGAACTCCGGCCGCGACGGTCCCGCTTCGGTCGGGTGTCCACGGCCGCCGGACCGCTGTCGGGCGACCTGTTACCGTCGACCCAGGCAGGCAGGTCGGGGGGCTTGGACGCGTGCCACCCGCCCGCAGCGTTGGCCGTCGCAATGCACGAACGCACGGTGAGGAGGCCGTCTCATGAAGCTCGCTCTGTACTTGCCGAACTTCCGCGACAAGGTGACCGTCACGGAGCTCGAAGATCTCACCAGGCTCGCCGAGGAGCTCGACTTCGACTCCGTCTGGACGCTCGACCGGATCGTCGTCCCGGAAGCCTCCGATCGCGTGGAGCTCCAGTACTCGTTCGGCATGATGAACGAGTTCCCGAAGGCATTGCCGGTGTCCTCCCGCGGCGAGTGGCTCCAAGGCTGGCCGCTGATCCCGTGGCTCGCGGCGAAGACGACGAAGTTGCGGATCGGCATGAGCATCACCGACACGCCATACCGCGCGCCCGGCGTGCTTGCGGCCGAGATCGCCACCGTGGACCATCTCTCGAACGGCAGGGTCAACGTGGGCCTGGGGTCCGGCTGGATGCCCGAGGAGTTCGCAGCCGCGAGCGCTTCGCACATCTTCCCCAAGCGCCACACGCACGTGCGCGAGACGATCGAGATCATGCAGGGCATCTGGACGAACGACCTCTTCGAGTACCACGGCGAGTTCGCCGACTTCGACCGATGCGGGTTCGGAGCAAAGCCGGTGCAGAAGCCGCACCCGCCGATCTTCTTCAGCGGGCTCAAGGACGCGAAGCGCTCGGCGAACCGCATCGCGAAATACGGCCTGGCGGGCTGGACCGGGATCCAGGACACGCCGGACGAGCTGAAGCAGTGGCGCGGCGCCATCCAGCGAGAGCTCGAGGAGCTGGGGAGCTCGCGCTCGATCGACGATCTCGAGATCTGCAGCATGATCTGGTTCGTCATCACGGACGAGGAGACCGATCAGACGCCACAGGGCAAGGGCAGCAACTTGCTGGTGGGAACCGCCGCGCAGATCACCGACATCCTCAAGCGCTACCAGGAGGCCGGGCTGACGATGCCGCTCCTCTGGCCGCCGTTCCAGGACGTGCCGGTGGCGAAGACGCTCGACGACCTGAAGCGGCTGAAGGAAGAGATCATGCCCAAGGTCGACGCCATGTAGCTCCGCCATCCTGCACGAGGCGAGCGTCCCCGACGACGCCCAGGCAGCGTTCACAGCGAGCGACGCGGGCGTCAGTGAGCGCAGTCGACCGCGACCTCGAGTGCTCCGCAGATCTCACGCATGCGGTCGTCGCTGAGACGACCGAGACCCTCGACGAGGACGCCGATCGACACGCTCTCGACGGCGTCGAGGTTCACGGCGATCGGTTCCCGGGGTGGATCAGCGCCAGCCGAGGCCGGGTGCGACGTCGCGCAGGACGGTCTCGATGAGCCCGGCGTTGTAGTCGACGCCGAGCTGGTTGGGGACGGTCAGCAGGACCGTGTCGGCGGCGGCGATCGCCTCGTCGCCGGCGAGCTGCTCCACCAGTACGTCGGGCTCGGCCGCGTAGCTGCGCCCGAAGATCGCCCGCGTGCTCGCGTCGATGTAGCCGATCTGGTCCTCACCGTCGCCACGGTTCCAGAAGTAGGCGCGGTCCTCATCGGTGACGATCGGCATGATCGACCGGCTCACCGACACTCGCGGCTCACGGTCCCACCCGGCCTCGGCCCAGGCCTTGCGGAACGCCTCGATCTGCTCGGCCTGCTGGACGTGGAACGGCGCACCGCTCTCGTCGTTCTTCAGCGTCGAGCTCATCAGGTTCATCCCCAGCCCGGCCGCCCATTGCGCAGTGGCGTTCGAGCTGGCACCCCACCAGACGCGCTCCCGCAGCCCGTCCGAGTAGGGCTCGACGCGCAGCAGCCCGGGCGGGTTGGGGAACATCGGGCGCGGGTTCGGCCGGGCGAACCCCTCCCCCTCGATCACTTCGAGGAAGACCTCGGTGTGTTGACGAGCCATCTCGGCGCCGTCGGCGTCGCCATCCTCGGGCTGGTAGCCGAAGTAGCGCCACCCCTCGATCACCTGCTCGGGCGACCCGCGGCTGATGCCCAACTGCAACCGCCCGCCGGCGATCAGGTCGGCGGCGCCGGCGTCCTCGGCCATGTACAACGGGTTCTCGTAGCGCATGTCGATCACCCCGGTGCCGACCTCGATGCGGCTCGTCTTCGCCCCAATCGCCGCGAGTAGCGGGAACGGTGAGCCCAGCTGGCGGGCGAAGTGGTGGACCCGGAAGTAGGCGCCGTCGGCGCCGAGCTCCTCGGCGGCCACCGCCAGCTCGATCGACTGCAGCAGGCTGTCCGCACCGCTGCGCACCTTCGACGACGGTGACGGCGTCCAATGCCCGAAGTTCAAGAACCCGATCTTCTTCATGATGCTTGCGATAACAAGGATTTCGCCGTTCGTATTCCGGTGAGCCATCGTCGACGGCCAGGGAGCCGGACGGTATCAGGGTGATACCATCTCGTCGATGGCCATGACGCTTCGCCTCACGCCGGAGGAGCAGGCGGCGCTTCGCGCACGCGCCGACGTCGAGGGCATCTCGATGCAGGATGCCGCCCGCAGAGCGGTGCGCGAGTACGTGGAGCGAGGGCGCCATCGTGATCGGGTTGAGGTCGCCGGCGACCGCGTGATCGCCGCCCATCGCGACGCACTCGACCGGCTCGGGGAGTGAGCCGGCCGGTCGAGTACCTCGACCTCGACGACGTCTTGTCGCTCGCGGAACGGCTGCTCGGCACGAGTGTGGCGGTCCGCGACGTCGGGATGCTCGGCTCGGGCGTGGCCCGACCGCAGACGACCGTCGGGGGCACCGACGCGTACCCCGATGTCTGGACGAAGGCAGCGGCGCTGCTGCAGTCGATCGTCAACAATCACGCGCTGTTCGACGGGAACAAGCGCCTCGGGTGGCTCGCCACGGCCGTGTTCCTCGAGCTCGACGATGTCCGGGCCACGGCGGCGTCGAACGATGATGTCTTCGAGCTCGTGATGGAGGTCGCATCCAGCCACGTGGAGCTGGCCGCCATCGCCGATCGCCTCCGACGCATGGTCGAGCGCGACGCGCGACCCGCGCTGACGCTCGCACTGGCGGTCCCAAGGGCGCCACAGAAGCAATTGGTATACTGACGGTATGGCCGAGGTGACGACGATGAAGATCACGACCGAGACCCGCGACCGCCTCCGTGCCCTCGGAGCTGACGGCGACTCGCTCGAAGACGTCGTCGTCACCGCCCTCGACGCCTACGAGTCCCAGCACTTCTGGGCCGCGGCCGAAGCGGCCGCCGCTACCGAATCACCCGAGCAGCGCGCCGAGCGTCGGCGCATCGAGGCCGACGTCGACGCCTGGATGGATGGCCTGCGTTGACGGTGGCGGCCGGCGAGATCTGGCTCGCCGATCGCGGCGACGAAACGCGCCGGCTCGTGTACGTCATCTCCGACACCAGATTCCATCGCCTGGCCGAACGCGCGGTCATCGCCCCGGTGTTGGAACAGCTGCCCGCCTCACCCAGGCCGTGGCACATCGCAGTCGGCGATCGAGCGGTCGCCGTGAACCAGCTCGGCACCACAGCCCTCGACCGGCTGCTCGAGCTCGTCGACCGGTCCGGTCTCGACACGCTACGGAAGGTTCGCCGCGCCGTCAGCGAGATCACCGGTTGACCCAACCACGCGGACACGCTCCCGCACGCATCAGTCGGATCGTCAGGCGACGCCGGCGGCGGCCGGGCCTCGAGAGCCCGGCCGGTTAGCACTCCGCTAGCGCCGGGTCGGTAGCACTCGTCGCGGTGTGACCTGATCGACACCGGTGGTGGCGGTCCGACCCGAGGAGGAACGGCGTGAAGACGATCCCTGACGTGCCGGTGGCGACACGGCCGAGCGGTGGCAGCAGCGGAGGCGGCGGTGGCGGCGGCAAGGTGTGGACGATCAACGGTCGGCTGCTCGTGCGTGAGAGCGAGATCGACGGCGACTCGCACGACCGGCCGCTCAAGGGCATCGAGGTCAGGGTCTCGGCGTCGGACATCGGTGGGGACGGGCCGTGGACGGATTGGGGGACGGTGCGCACCGACGCCGATGGAGATTTCAGCCTCGCGGAGACGAACAACGGCCGGACCAGGTTCTTCCGGGTGCAGGCCCGCCTGAACAGCGCCGACCTGGAAGTGGAGGACGGCACGGTCGAGGACATCGGTTCACTCGACGTGCTCGACCGGAACTGGCGCACCATCTGGAAGTCGGGTGGCCAGCTCGACGGCCCGACGGTCTCGCTCGGCACCAGAGTGGTCGCCTCGGGTCAGTCGTTCGAGCTCGGCGATGCGACCTTCCGTCGCTCTGCGCTGGTCTGGTACGTGTTGCGCGCGGCGATCGATCGCCTGGAGGCCGAGGATGCCTGGTTCGGCCCCACCACCCCCGAGGTCAAGGCGATCTATCCGGCGCACGGCGGGCTCGGGAAGTCCTGGAACGGTACGAACGGCCGGATCTACCTACACCGGGACGAGCCCGATGCCTGGCATCCCGACGTGGTGCTGTACCGGTTCATGCTCGAGTGGCACGACCAACACACCTACGGCGGGCGCGCGCTGGCGGACTATCCGAACACGGAGTTCGCCCACGGCTTCGCCCGGTTCGGGGCGAATGCGCTGATGCACGAGCTGTGGGGCAGTCCGCTCGAGGTGCCGCTCAACCGCCGCGCCGTTGCCCGTGGGCTCGAATTGAGCACCCTTGGGGAGGTCGAGAGCTCCGAAGACGGCGTGCGCAACGCGCTGCGCGTGCTGCGCGGCGATCAACGCCAGGGCTGGTGGAGCCACCTGTTCGGCACCGCCCTGGCCTACCCGGACGGCCGAACCGACACCGAAGCCCCGGGCACCCCCGACCACCCCGACGAGGTCGGCGTGAAGCACCGGCTCGACGGGCGTCGGGTGCCGGCCGGCGCCAACCACCTGTCGCTGTGGGACATCCTGCGGACCTTCCGGGCCATCCCGGCCAAGGGCTGGGACACCAACTTGGACACCAGCGACCGGGACAGCAGCGTGCTCCGGTTCATCGACCGGGCCGTCGACATCCACGACCTCGGTGACGACGTCCGCCTCATGCTCAGGGACTGCATCGACCCGTTGGGTACCGACGAACCCTTCCAGCGCCTGCCGAAGATCTGAACCCGGCTGCCGGGCGGTGGTCACCGGCGGTCAAACGGAAACAGCCGCTGAGCAGCTAGTTTACCTACTCAACGGCTGGAGGCGATGTCGGGAATCGAGCCCGAGTAGACGGCTTTGCGGTCCCGTTCCTGCGGACGTAGACGGCCTGGTAGACGCCGCAATCCAGGCCACCCGTGGCGCCCGCGCGCCGCACTCGCGGCGCCGTTCGCGGGCTTGCCGCGACGCCGGCGCTGCGGGCACCACTGCCCTACCAACGCCAGGTCCCGGAACAGATCGAAGGCCGCTCTTCGATCTGCAGCATGCGCAGGCTGTGCGACGGGCACGGTGGGCGACGAGATCGACCGGACCGCCCCACGCACGCAGCTCCGCAACGCGGCAAACCGAACCGGATTGGGTGTCCCAGTCGGCGATGCCGACCGCCCTGACGACCGTCTCATTCGTTCGGTCCTCGAGGCTCGAATACTGGATGAGCCGCTCCGAACGCCGGCTATCGGCGCGTCACCCGGCCGGCCGTGGCTGTAGTTCGACGTTGTGCTGTGCGCGGCGGCCGCGGCCGTGCCCGCGGAGTCGCGAACCACTCCGAACGCCGGCTCGGGGCGCGTCCCGACGGTGCGCATCCGGCACATTCGGTGCCCGTCGAGAACGACGTTCGGGAGCGCCGGGATAAACCGGCATCGAGAAAGGAATGGAAGAGTCCGACACCGAAGGAGTAGCGCACCACGGTGGCCCCGACCATGCGTTGGCGTCCGCGAGGGGCGACGGCGAAGCGTTTGGACAGGGGTACCTGCAGGCAGGGCTATGGAGCCGCGAAATCAGCGGTTCGGGGTGCCGACGCTGTCCGAATGAGCGGAAGGCAACATCGCCGGCGGCGTCACACCGCGGCCGTCGGCGGACCCCGTGTGGTCAGAGAACCTTCGCATGCAGGGAGTCTCCATGCACGAGAACCGGGAGATCCCACGGTTGCCCGTCCCGCTGATCGGGGTGGGCGCCCAGGGAAGGCCGCGGCCGCACGCCTGAGATGAACGAGGGTGGGAAGTCGGATCGCCTCGTCGTACCAACGAAGCCGCCGAACAAGGCAATCGCTGCGGAGGTGGTGGAGGGAAGGGGGCGAGGCGAAGGGGAACCCGGGCGGCACGACACGCCCCGGACACAGCGCCGGGTCAGGCGTGCCCCATGTGCCGGATCGGGTGCGCCCCACGGGTGCCGGGGAAAGCGGGACGTTGATCACGTCGCTCCTCGGAGTAGGCCCGTGCGACGTTTGACCCGAGCCAGGAGCCCAGTGCGGTAGTTCCGCACGCTGGGATCTGCGCGGGGGGCCGCCCGCAAGGGCGGTCCCCTCCGTGACTAGCGGGGCGCTCCCTGGCTGGGCCCCGTTTCGTCACTTGGCGACCGAACGCCGGCTCGGGGCGTCGCCTCGACATTGCGATCGCCGTTGGAGGCTGTCGTTCGTTGCTCGCGACCGGCGGCGATTCAACGGAGAGTCACGTCCGCTCCGAACGGCGCTTACATGGATCCCGGATTCCGGTGTCTTCGATGTAGCCGACGAAGGGTGTTGGCTCCGCCGAGGACGCGTTACCTGGACTCTGTCTACAACGTTGGTGTCGGCCCCGATGGTGGCGTCCCCGCGGCCTTCCAGATGCACTCATCACCAGTCGCGAGCGACGACCAGCTCGTGTCGGACCGCGGCACGGTGCCTCCGGAGCTCTTCCACCGGCTGGGGCGACGCCGGCGCCAACCCGGGGGACAGCGGTGGTCTCAAATTCGGCATGGTCACCGCCAAAGGCCACGTGGGGATGGTCGAGATCCGATCGACTATCGCCGACCCGGACGACGCCCGTCTCACACCGCTGGCACGGGAACTCCTGACGCTTGCCGTTGGTCATCTGCAGAGCCTCGAAGAGAAGATCGCCGAACTCGATACGCGGGTCGGCCACTTGGCGCGCGAGGACGCGAACTGCCGACGGCTGAGCGAGATCCCCGGGGTAGGGCCGATCGTTGCCACCGGCGTCCTCGCCGCGGCAGGTGACCTGCGCCTCTTCGACAGCGGCCGAAGCTTCGCCGCCTGGCTGGGCCTCACGCCGCGACAGCATTCGACCGGCGGCAAGCAGCGCCTGCTCGGGATCAGCAAGCGGGGCGACGGTTACCTACGCCGGCAGATCATGCACGGCGCTCGATCGATCGTGAGCTTGGCCAGGGGCCGAGAGGGAAAGCTTTGGAGCTGGCTCAACGCTCTCCTCGCACGCCGCCCGTTCAACACGGTGGTCGCCGCTCTCGCCAACAAGCTCGCCCGCGTGATGTGGGCGCTCATGGTTCGGGACGAGCCCTACCGCACGTCGGCCTGAGGGTGGCACCGGCCTAAAACTGATTGGACCGAAACGGAGAAGCACTTCCACCGGCTGCGAGGGCAGCCTCGACATGATGGCGTAACAGGTCGGACCGGGATCGGCACAACCCGTGCAGAAGCAAGAGCGCCGAGCTCGCAGACGTGATGGTGAACCGATCCGCGGATCTCATCCCGGTCAGTGGCCAACAGCCACATCAAGTAGACCGGATAGATGGCAGCAGCTGACCACTACGCGCAAAATGACGAGGAAACACCTTGCGGGGCGGGAGGCGCCCATAGATGCTTCTGCGGGCTGTTCCGATCCGCCACCACCGCCGCCAAGCGCGCACGGTCGGCGGCCGAAAGCCAAAGACAGCAGGCTTCTCGCATGGGAGAAGCCTAGCACGGATCGAACGGAAACAGGAGCTTCTTGTGTTAGAGCCAATCCACTAGACCGCTTCGTCGTCCTCATCGGGCTCCGGCTCGTCGTCCTCCAGGTCCGTCCCGAACTCGGCGAAGGCATCGAACAGCCACGGCTCGATGGCAACAGCCAGCACAATCCGGCCCTGGCTGTCGTGGCCGAGCACGTCGCCGGTGGCGAGTACCTGCTCCAGGATGCCGCGCATGACCTCGGGATGGTGCACATTGGGCACGTAGCCGCTCGGGCTGCTGGTTGCCATGCTGGCCTCCGGTAGTCCCTCCAGGCAGGATGGCGCGGCGTGGTTAACGGCTGGTTAATGGGCGAGCCGGTCCGTCGGCTCGATCTGGCGGGGCGCAGGTATGGCGGCACGGCGCGTGAGCTTCCAGGAACACGAGGATGCCCTGGCGGTGTGTGCCAAGATCAAGGCGAAGCACCCCGACATCCTCGAGCGCCTGCCCGACGGGCTCTACCGCTGCATGCTGGCCGGTCCGGATGAGCGGGAGGCGCTGTTCATCTACCTCGCCTGCGAGCGGGTGGCGGCAGCATGGGCCGCGAAAAGGAAGGCCCGGGACGCGGATCTGGCTCGCCTGCAAAGCGCAGTCGCTAAGTACTGACACACCCGATCATCTCGGCGATGCCGACGAGTTCGCGGAGGCGTTCGGCGAATTCGTCGACTGTCATTGGGCTCCGGGGGCCGGTGGCGCGGGTCCCTATATGGTACCTCGGCATCTCCTCTCAGGAACCAGATTTTCTGGAAGTCTTTGATTTCATAGCTGACCATCGCCGTCGGGGCCATGATAGTCGCTGACGCCGATGCTGAGCGCATAGCAGGCGAGCCGGACATGCTTGGGGATCTTGACCTTCTCCCCGTCGCGCTCGCCCTTCTCGTAATATTGGACGATCCGGTTCTTCAGGCCGAGCGCATCCGCGGCCTGCTTCTGCGACAGGCCCAGCCCCTTGCGCCAGGTCCGGAACTCATGGGGTGTCATCGGCCGCGGGTGATCTCCAGCCATGCACGATGCTCGCGGCCCCAGCCTGCCACCGCCGCCGTCGGGCGCAAGCTATACCAGGCCGGTGACAGTTCGGTGCGCTCAGGATCGTGCCATCGCCACAATAGTTTAGTCTACGGCCGCGCGCCATCTCGCGGCGCTTGCCGCGGTCGGCGCGCTCGGGCAGGAAGCGGGCTGGGCCTTCGGCGCGGAGCCGGCGATGCTCGAGACGGCGCTGCTCGCATTCACCACCTTCTTCGCCACGATCGGGCCGCTGGACACGGCCGCACTCTATCCCGCGCTCACGCCCAACAACACGGCGCGCGAGCGGCGGGGCATGGCCCTGCGCGGCGCCGCGATCGGGGCCGCAATTCTCGCGTTCTTCGCCCTGTTCGGCCAGGGGGTGCTCGGTGTGTTCGGCATCACCCTGCCCGCCCTGCGGACGGCCGGCGGCGTGCTGCTGCTGCTGATCGCCATCGATCTCGTGTTCGCCCGCCCCTCGGGCGGGACCACGGCGACCGAGGAGGAGCGTGCGGAGGCCACCTCCAGCAACGACGTCTCCGTGTTCCCGCTCGCGACGCCGCTGATCGCCGGCCCTGGGGCGATCGGGGCCGCGATCCTCCTGACTGCCGACGCCCAGCGCGATCCGGTCCGGATCGGGATCGTGCTCGGGGCCATGCTCGCGGTCGTGCTGCTGACCTATGTCCTCCTGCTCGCTGCGACCCCGGTCCAGCGCCTGCTCGGCGTCACCGGGCTGCACGTGGTGTCGCGCGTCTCGGGCGTGCTGCTGGCGGCGCTGGCGGTGCAGTTCCTGTTCGACGGCATCCGCGAGAGCGGGATCTGGCGCTAAGGTGCCACCCGCGGCTCACCCGGTGGCGGACGGCTCCGCTCTCGCTATCTCGGCGCCGTCGAGCGCCATGGGCGCGGCCTGCCGCCACGGCTGCCACTCGCCCAAGACAACGAGCGCGCCGCTGAGCACGATCAGCCCGGCGCCGAGAAACACGGCTTGCGCCGGCACGTCGCCCCAGATCAGATAGCCCAGGGCGAACGACCAGAGCAGACCGGTATATTCCAGCGGCGCAGCCAGCGAGGCCGGGACGCGCCGCAAGCCCTCGTATAGAAGATACTGAGCGATCAGTCCCGTGAGCGCGACCAGACCCATGAACGCGAGCTCGAGGCCGCTCGGCGCGCGCCACCACCACGGCGCCGCCACGGCACACAACCCCAGAAACACGGAGTTGTTGACCAGCATCTGCGTCGCGGTCGACACACTTGCGGAAAGCTGCCGCATCAGGACGACGCTGAGCGCCCAGAGAGCCGCCGCCACCAGGGCCAGCCCGACCGCGGTGGCGCTGGCAAAGCTCGCCGGCCCGCAGGCCAGGAGGACCCCGGCGAAGCCGACGCCGAGCGCCAGCCAGCGCGATTGGGGCACGCGCTCGCCGAGGAGAGCGACCGCCAGCGCGGTGGCCATGACGGTGACGCGAAATAGACGGTCTCGAGCTCGGCGAGTTGAAGGTAGTGCGCCGCCGAGTAGTAGGCGATCCACGCCAGGGCGTAGACCACAGCATTCAACAGCAATACCCGACGCACCGGCCAGGCGACTCGAACGTTTGGGCGATCACGCCGTCGCAATGCCAGGCAGAACGGCAGGACGAGCACGCTGCGCGCGAACAGGACCTGCCACGCCGATGCGTCGGCCACCAGCAGCTTGACGGTCGCGTCGTGCATCGCGAAGGCGAGCCAAGCCACGATTACGGCGCCGACACCGACGAGCCTGCCCGGCCCGATCCCTTCCAGGCCCCTCACGGCACCATCTCACAGGCCTGCTTGAGCTCGCACACCGTCACGGCGGCAGCCGCGAAGGCACCCACGACGCCACGTTCGAGGTAGTAGTCGCGCAGCCGCGGATCGAGGTCACGGAAGCGGCCGATCTGTCTGCGGCAGCAGGGCAGGCCGCATTCGCACGACAGCCGTTCCGGTGAATCGATATAGGTCGAGTAGTCGTAGGTGATCTCGTCGCCGACGGCGACGTCGCGTAGGGCCAGTAGATCGTAGCCCAAGCTGGTCAGGCGGATCCCGGAATTCGGGCAACAGGAGTGGTTGACGAGGTCGTCGATGCTGCCGCTCGGCAGCAAGAACCGGTCATCAGCAATCTGAAAGCAGTCCCGCGACAAGTCCAAGCCGAGCGCGCGAACCTGCCTATAGTTAACAGCGCCATCGATAGTAGTCGCCGTTCGCGTCGCGTAGTACCAGCTCGCCCTTGACAAAACGTCGGGCGGCAAAAATGCCCAATCCTTGGCGCTCGGTTTCGCCGATGTAGATCCACTTAGTTTTTCCAAGATTTCGACGGACGTGGTCCAGCTCCAAATCGAACCGAGGAACAGGCGAGTGGCATGCTGTTGTTTCCAGATGTTTTATTTAGGCACTTGGGAACATCGGTCCTGTGCCGCGGACGCAAGCATCAGCAGGCGTGTCCGCCCTGGCCTCGAGTGTATAGAGCGCCAGAATGCGACGCCAGCCACCCCGCCCACGGTCCTTAGCTCAAAAGGTAGCTAGTCGATCGACCTAGCGACTTAGTCGGTCATTTTTCTTCATGGCCAATCCGCCTCCGCCAATTGAGGTGATTTCTGCTACAAGGATGCGACTAGCCTATTGCGTTAATCGCTATGGCGCGTCATGAAACTCATCGGCGAGCGCTCGTCAAGTGACAATTGGATGACTGCCCCGCTCGCATACCGCAGCGTGCACCGGAGCATCAAGCGACGCCAGGGAAGACGGTGACATCGCACTTGGGCGAGGAGGAAGGCGTGGGACCGTTGCGACTGAGCCTACGTCGGCCAGAGGATGCGCGCATCGTGGCGTCCCTAGCGTCGCTGATCGCCGCCGCGCTTCTGATCGTCGCCACCGCCGTCTATCTCGGCAGCGTGCGGCAGGACACGCTCCAGCACGAGAACGAGAAGCGGGTGGTCACGCATAGCGTCGATGGCCTGCGACGCGCCGTCACAGCCACCGTTCGCGACTATGCTTGGTGGAACGAGGCCGTGCGCCACCTCGTCCTCGATCTCGACGAGGACTGGGCGGACGTCAACATCGGTCCCTACATCTACTCGAGCTTCGGTTACGAGGTGGCGCTGGTCGTCGACGACAAGGACCACCCGGTCGTCGGCTGGCTGCGGGAGGCCGCGGGCGCCGGCAGCGCAGCCACGGCACTGGGCACCTCGCTGCCCCTGTTGCTCGCCGAAGTGCGGCGGCGGCAGAAGGGCACGACGCCGTCGCCGTCAGCGGCGTTCTCGCCACGAATGAGGGACTTCTGGTCGCCGCCGCCAGTCCGATCGTGCCGCAGCCGGATTCGCACCTGCCGTTGCCCTCGGGCCGCCTGCCATGATGGTGTTCGCCAAACGGCTGGACGACGCCTTTCTGAGCGGCATCGGTACCGACTTCGGCTTGAGCCACCTCGCCTTCGTCTCGGCTGAGGCGGCGCTCGCTGACGGAATTGCTGCGGTCCGGCTGGAAGGACCGGACGGCGCCATCGTCGGGCAGATCGTCTGGGAGCCCTGGCACCCCGGTCGCACGCAACGGGCATGGCTGATCCCGCGCTGCTGGCGTCGCTGGTGGTGTTCACTCTTTTCACGCAGATCGTGCTGCGCAGCATCCGCCGCGCCACCTCGGTCGTGCGGCAAAGCGAGGCGCGGTTCCGCGACATCGCCGAGGCCGCGTCGGACTGGATCTGGGAGACCGACCGCGAGCCTGGTGCTGACCTACGTTTCCGAATCGTTCGTCGGCGCCACCGGGCTGAGCCCCGCCGACGTGCTTGGACAGCCCCTGGATCGCGTCCTCGAGCCGTGCGACGCGAAATTCCGCGCGCAATATGCGGCCAACCTCGCCGCAACCCAACCATTTCGCAACATCGTCTGCGTGCTCCGCCTGCGCGGCGGCGAGGACACCCGCACGCTGAGGGTGGCAGGAAAGCCGGTCCACGATGGAGCGGCGAAGTTCCGGGGCTATCGCGGCACCGCCACGGACATCAGTTCCGAAACAGCAGCACTCCGCCAGGTCCAGTTTCTGGCGCGACACGATCCACTTACGCGACTGCCCAATCGCGCCGCGTTTCATGAGCATCTGAGCGATATTCGTCCAGCACCTGGACGGCCGACGCGAGCAGGCCGCGGTGCTTTGCATCGATCTCGATCGTTTCAAGGAAATCAACGACAGTCTGGGCCACGCGGCCGGCGATCAGGTGCTCGTCGACTGCGCCAAGCGCTTGCTCGACTGCGTCCGCGATTCCGACCTTGTAGCACGGCTCGGCGGCGATGAGTTCGCGGTGGTGGTTACCGGAATCATGCGATATGGGCGACGTGCAGATCGCTGTGCGATCGCATTCTTACCAGCCTCGCCGATCCGATCCGCGTCGACGGGCACGGAAGCTGTGGTCGGCGCCAGCATCGGGGTCGCCATGGTCCCGGCCGATGGCCGCGACACCGCGCGAATCATGCAGAACTCGGACATCGCGCTCTATCGCGCCAAGTATGACGGGCGCAATCGCGCCTGTTTTTTCAAGCCGGCATGGCCCGGGGGCTGAGGCAGCGCCGGGCGCTGGAGTCGGCCTTGCGCCATGCATTGCTGATCGGGCGAACTTGTCTATCCACTATCAGCCGTTGGTATCGCTCGAATTCGGCCGACGATGATCGGCGTCGAGGCGCTTCTGCGCTGGGACTATCCCGACCGCGGCGCCGTCGCCCCGGCAGAATTCATCCCGGTGGCTGAGGAAAGCGGCCTGATCGTTGCGATCGGCGACTGGGTTCTGCGGACCGCCTGTCGCGAGGCGGCGCGCTGGCCCGGACCTGGTCCTGTCGGTGAATGTCTCGCCGGCGCAGTTTCGGCAAGCGGGACCTTGTCGAGCTCGGTGCAGCAGGCCCTGGCCGAAGCCCATATCCGAGCCGATCAGCTGGAGTTGGAGATTACGGAAGGAGTGCTCATCGCCAACACCACCGACGCGCTACGCACGCTAGTCGCACTTAAGGACATGGGCGTGCGGATTGCCATGGACGACTTCGGCACAGGATATTCGAGCCTGAGCTATCTGCAGAAATTTCCCCTGGACAAGATCAAGATCGACCGCTCTTTCGTCGCGACTCTCTGCGAGGACAATAGTGCGCATTGTCCGCGCGATCATCGGGCTCGGGCAGAGCCTGGGCATGCAGATCTGCGCCGAGGGCGTCGAGACGGCCGAGCAGGCGACCTCCTACGCCGCGAGGGCTGCAAGCAGGCGCAGGGATTCCTGTTCGGCCACGCGATGGAGCCGACGCTGATCGACGAGCTCGTCGCCAGCTCAGGCAACAACCGCGGCCCGCCGGCTTCGCATCGTCGGCTGAGCGCACCGCCCGGCCGCGGTGCGCATCGCCGCCAAGCACCGCCGGTCAGTAGGTGGCGCGGCCGCCGCTGAGGTCGAATACGGCGCCGGTGGTGAACGAGTTCTCGGCCGAGACCAGCCAAGCCACCATGCCCGCGACCTCCTCGACCTGCGACGAAGCGGGCGCGCGGGATCTTGCCCAGCATGTAGTCGATGTGCTCCTGGCTGATCTGCTCGAAGATGCGGGTGCGGGCGGCGGCCGGGGTGATGCAGTTGACCGCGATGTCGTAGCCGGCGAGCTCCTTGCCCAGCGACTTGGTCAGCGCGATCACGCCGGCCTTGGCGGCGCTGTAGGCCGAGGCGTTGGGGTTGCCTTCCTTGCCGGCGATCGAGGCGGTCGAGCAGATCCGGCCGTAGTTCTGCGCGATCATGCCAGGGCACGACCGCGCGCAGGCAGTGGAAGACCCCGGTGAGATCGATGTCGAGCACGCGCTGCCATTCCGCGGCCGGATACTCCCACAGCTTCGACGCGTCGGGCCGGCGATGCCCGCGTTGCACACCAGGATGTCGATGCCGCCCAGGCTGGCCGTGCGTGGCGGCCACCGCCGCCTCGACCTCGGCCAGGCTGGTGACGTCGACCTGACCGGCACCGCTCGGCCTTCCCGCGGCCAGCGCCGCGCACCGCCGTGTCGAGTTCGGCGGCGTCCCGATCCCACAGGGCGACCGCGGCGCCGGAGCGCAGCAGGCGCTCGGCGATGGCGAGGCCGATGCCCTGGGCGCCCCCGGTGACGACGGCGCGGCGGCCGTCGAGATCGATCCGGTTCAAGCGTGTTCTCCTCCCATTCGCCGTCCGGTTCTTGATGCTAGCGCCCGTGCGGCGCGAGCCGCAACCGGCGGATGTTCGCGTAAGGTTGAATAGCGATGCCCGCGGCTAGCAAGCCACGCGGCCTGTGATCACCGCGATCACAACACTGGCCATATCGATCTCTGGTTGAATAAAATGCATTCGGCAGTCGTCGCAAGCGCTTGCGCTATCGCTGGAATGCCACGCACAACGTACGGGAATTGGACCAACGAGAATGATGACCGATCAGGTAGTGCATACCGGGCGCCCGGAACGACCCGCCTCAGCACAGGGATAGCATCGTGACCGTGCAGGATTCCGCCAGTCTCTCGCCTGCCGTCGAGGTCCCCCCGTACCAGCTCGCTCGACGAGCCCGCCCGGCGCCTGGGCACCGGACGACGGGTCACGCGCATCCCGGTCGCTCGGCTCCGTTCTCGGCAGTGCCGCTCACCCTGGCCGGGCTGGCCGCCGTCCAGGCTGCTCGTGCTTGGGCCTGGACCGGTCGGCCGGCGCCTCGACCCTGACCGATCTCCTGGCGCTCGCTCTGGCCCTGGTGATCGCCGTGGCCGGGATCGCCGGCCATGTCTGGCAGCAGCGCGCCGTGGCCCGCCCGCTGCGCCAGTTGGCCCTGCTGGCGAACGGCGACCATGACGCCCGGCCCGGACGCCGCGCGTGGAGATCGCCATGCTCGCGCGTCGCCTCGCATCGGCTGCGGCCGCGACCGAGCGCGACGCGCTCACCGGTCTTCTTTGCGCGCGCGCCCTCACGCACGTGCGGCAGCGCTACTCCGCCCGCAGGCCGGCGCAGGCTCTCGCATGCTGCTGGTGATCGACATTGCGCAGCTGCGCGACGTCAACGGCCTCTACGGCTTCGCCTTCGGCGACGAGCTGCTGCGACAGTTCGCCCGCCGTCTCACCGCGCTCGCGGGCGCGGAGGCGGTGGTGGCGCGCATGGGCGGCGACCGGTTCGCGGTGCTCGCCCCGCTGCCGCGGGCGCCGAGGCCGCGGCGCGGACAAGCGCGACCCTGGAGATGCGCTCGCGCGCCCGTTCCATCTTTCGGGCTGCGACGTGACCGTCAGCGTGCATGCCGGCGTCGCCTTCTTCCCGGACCACGGCACCGGCTTCGAGGGTCTGATGCGGGCGGCCGAGCTGGCCCTGGAGGGCAGCCGGCGCGGGAACCGCTCGTGGCAGCTGTTCGACCCTCTGCTCAACCGGGCGGCCGTCGCCCGCAAGACCATGGAGAAGGAGCTGCGACGGGCGCTCGAGCTCGGCGAGCTGGCCCTTCACTACCAGCCGCAGGTCGACCTCGCGGGCGGCCGGGTGCTGGCGGTCGAGGCTCTGCTGCGCTGGAACCACCCGGAGCGGGGACTGATACCGCCGCAGAGCTTCATCCCGATCGCCGAGGCCAGCGGCCTCATCCGCCCGATCGGAGCCTGGGTGCTGGCGAGGCCTGCCGCGCCGCCCGCCGTTGGCACGACCAGGGGCTCGAGGTCGGGATCTCGGTCAATGTCTCCGCGGCCCAGCTCAAGCACCAGGACCTGGCGGGACCGTGGCTCAGGCCCTCCAGTCCAGCGGGCTCGATCCGGAATGGCTGGAGCTGGAGCTGACCGAGAGCATGTTCGTCGACCCGACCCAGATCGCGATGCATCGCGCCGTGCAGGCCGTGGCCGCGATGGGCGTTCGCCTCGCCATCGACGATTTCGGCACCGGCTACTCCTCGCTCGGCTATTTGAAGCGTCTGCCGGTCCACAAGATCAAGATCGACAAGTCGTTCGTCCGCGAGCTCGGCCGCGACGACGGCGACGCGGCGATCGTCCGCTCGATCATCGGCCTGGCGCACAGCTTCGGCAAACGGGTGCTGGCGGAAGGCATCGAGGATGCGGGCCAGTTCCGCTTCCTGCTCGCCGAGGGCTGCCACGAGGGTCAGGGCTACCATTTCGCCCGCCCGATGCCCGAGGCCGCCTGCATCGAGTTCCTGCGCCGGGTGCTGCCCACCGCCGACGACGTCGCGCAGCCGGCCCTCCTCGCCTCCTGAGGCGGCCGCGTCCGCTGCGCCACATCCCCCGTGGCACCGGCGTCCAGCCGATGCTAAGCCGGCCCGCGCTGCGCTGCGGCAGCGCTCGGTCGGGGTCGAAATCAGGCGTATGTTCAAGAAGCTGCTGATCGCCAACCGCGGCGAGATCGCCTGCCGGATCATCCGCACCTGCCGGCAGCTCGAAGATCGCCACGGTCGCAGTCTACTCCGAGGCCGACGCGGACGCGCTGCACGTGCAGCTCGCCGACGAGCGGGTACTGCTTGGGGCCGCCGCCGGCGGCGCAGAGCTATCTCCTGATCGACCGGCTCGTCGACGCCTGCCGCCAGACCGGCGCCGAGGCGGTCCATCCCGGCTACGGCTTCCTGTCCGAACGCGCCGCGTTCGCCCAGGCGCTGGAGGAGGCCGGCATCGCCTTCGTCGGCCCGCCCGTGGCCGCGATCGAGGCCATGGGCGACAAGATCGAGAGCAAGCGGCTCGCCCGCGAAGCCGGAGTCTCGACCGTGCCCGGCACGCTCGACGCGGTGTCGGCGCCCGAAGCGGCGCTCGAGATCGCGCGCGGCATCGGCTACCCGGTCATGGTCAAGGCCTCCGCCGGCGGCGGCGGCAAGGGCATGCGCATCGCCCATGACGATCGCGAGCTGCTCGACGGGCTCGAGCGCGCGCGGTCGGAGGCGCGCTCCTCGTTCGGCGACGACCGCGTGTTCATCGAGAAGTACGTGGTCGAGCCGCGCCACATCGAGATCCAGGTGCTGGGCGACCGGCACGGCAACCTGGTCCATCTCGGCGAGCGCGAATGCTCGATCCAGCGGCGCCATCAGAAGGTGATCGAGGAGGCGCCCTCGCCGTTCCTCGACAGCGCGACACGCGCGGCGATGGGCGAGCAGGCCGTGGCCCTGGCCGGGCGGTCGGCTACCACTCGGCGGGCACGGTCGAGTTCATCGTCGACCGCGACCGCAACTTCTACTTCCTCGAGATGAACACGCGGCTGCAGGTCGAGCACCCGGTCACCGAGCTGGTCACCGGCCTCGATCTGGTCGAGCTGATGATCCGGGTGGCCGCCGGCGAGGAGCTGCCGTTGCGCCAGGCAGACGTGCGCGCCGACGGCTGGGCGATCGAGGCGCGCGTCTACGCGGAGGACCCGCGCCGCGGCTTCCTGCCCTCGATCGGCCGCCTGGTCCGCTATCGGGAGCCGTCGGGCCAGGGCGTGCGGGTCGACAGCGGCGTCGCCGAGGGCGGCGAGGTCTCGATGTACTACGACCCGATGATCGCCAAGCTCTGCGCGCACGGGCCCGACCGCGCTGCAGCGACCGCCCGGCTGTCGCGGGCGCTCGACGGCTTCCTGGTCCGCGGCGTCGGCCACAACATCCCCTTCCTCGCGGCCGTCCTGGCCACGCCGCGCTTCGCCGCCGGGCCGGCTGACCACCAACTTCATCGCCGAGGAGTTCGGCGATCGGTTCCAGGGCCGCGAGCTCGACGAGGGCCAGCAGCGCGACCTCGCCGCCGTCGCGGTCGCGATGCGGGTGCGGGAGGCGGCGCGCGCCGCGGAGATCGAGGGCCGCATGCGGACCTGGCGCTACCGGCCGGTCACCGCCTGGTCGGTCCAGCTCGGCTCCGAGATGCTCCTCGGCCGACGTCGAGTTCCACGGCCCGGACGGCCTGACCGTGACGATCGGCGAGCAGAAGCTGCATGTCGCGCTGGAATGGCAGCCCGGCCAGCAGCTTGCGCGGGCGACGATCGACGGCCGCTTTCTGGTGGTCCAGGTCGACCCGCTGCTCGAGGGCTATGTCCTCAGCCACGGCGGCGCGGAGCTGCGGGTCCTGCTGCGCACCCGCAGAGCGGCCGACTATGCGGCACGGATGCCGATCAAGGTGCCGCCCGACACCTCCCGCCTGGTCCGCTCGCCGATGCCGGGACTGATCGTCGCGGTAGCCGTGGCGCCCGGCGAGGAGGTAAAGCTCGGGCAGGAGCTCTGCGTGCTCGAGGCCATGAAGATGGAGAACGTGCTGCGCGCCGAGCGAGACGGTATGGTCGCCGAGGTTCGGATGGCGCCCAAGGACACGGTGGCGGCCGACCAGGTGCTGTTGACCTTCGCCTGACGCTCACCCCCGAACGGAGGAAGCGGCGATGGAGAATGAGCCATCGCGATGGCGGGCAGTCGAGCAGGTTCTCTTCGCGATGGGCTGCATGGCGATCGCCTTTCTCGCCGGCATGGTCGTCGCGCGTGCCCGCTTGTTCCCCTACCCTGAGCTCAATGCCGCCCAGGAGGCCGTGAACGACTGGCGCGAGAACTGGCGCCACTATCTCGGCGTGCGGTCGCGGTTCGCCCTACCGAGCGAACGGACCGAGGGCGGCGTGGTCAAGCACGACCCGAGCCTGGCGTTCGACGGCTATACGTTGGTCTCGGCCTACCGGCCGAGCTCGCATGAGGGCTTCAACGCTACCTGCTCGACATGGACGGCAAGATCGTCCACGAGTGGGACGCCGATGTCGAAC
Source organism: uncultured Acidimicrobiia bacterium (assembly GCA_963719775.1). Lineage (GTDB taxonomy): Bacteria > Actinomycetota > Acidimicrobiia > Acidimicrobiales > Ilumatobacteraceae > JALZMG01. The sequence continues at coordinate 6,663 of CAVRCY010000010.1, read as the reverse complement.
GGATCTGGCCCGATCTCGACGACGAGCCGGCTCTCGCCTGGGACGGCAGCGCTCGGATATCCACGGCGCCCATCTGTTCGACAACGGCGATCGTCGTGCTCGACATCGGCGGCGCTCGGCACCGCCCGGCTCGACCGGTGCTCGAACGTGCACTGGGCGATCCGCGCGCCCGACCCATCATCATGTCGAGCCTCTGCCCGATGGCGGCGTCCTGATCCCCTCCGACCATCCACCGGACCGAGCGCGGCCGCCGGACCAGCTGTATGCCGACGATCGGCCCTGTCCGGCTACTTCATGGACGACACCATCCTGCGTCTCGGCGCCGGACGGGCGGCCCGGTCGAGGAGCATTCGGTCATCGACATGCTCCTGCAGTGGCGGCTGGGCCTCGGCGCTGATCTGCGGGCCCGGCGCCGGGCAAGATGTTTGCCGACGACGACCCGCTGCACGTCAACGACGTCGAGCTGCCTGACGCCGGAGCTGGCGCCGGCCTTCCCGATGTTTGCCGCCGGGCGACCTGCTGATCTCGGTCCGCCATCTCAACACGGTCTTCGTCGCCGACCCGACGAACTGGCAGGTCAAATGGCTGATGACCGGCCCGTTCGTCGGCCAGCATGATCCCGACTTCCTGCCCAACGGCCACATCCTGCTCTACGACAACCGGCTCAGCGGCGAGACGCCCGAACTCGGCAACACCCGCCTGCTCGAGATCGATCCCGCTGACCAGGCCATCGTCTGGAGCTTCGAGGGCGACGGGCGACCAAGCGTTCTACGCCCATTCGCGCGGCGAGCAGCAGCTGCTCCCGAACGGCAACATCCTCTATCGTCGATCCCTATGGCGGCCGGCTGCTCGAGATCGCGCCCGCCGCGGGCAACCGACCGTCTGGGAGTGGGTGAACCTGCTCGCCCCGCACGAGGTGGGACTGGTCACCGACATCGAGCGCTTTTCCAAGGACCGGCTACCGTGGGTCGGGCAGGCATGCCCAAACCAGGTCGCCGCCGCGACGCCGGATTGACGGCGCCGCGATCTTCGGCCTCCGAGCAAACTGGTCTACCGCCCAGTGGACTAGCGGGATTGCCGGCTCCACACCCCTCGGTATGGCCGTTCCCTGTGAGCACTGCGCCCCGATCGAGGACTATGGCCTCAGTCCACGGCGGCGTCGAGCTGCTGCTGTACTGCTCGCGCGACCCGAAGGGCCCGGCCGACTCGGGCGGCCCGCATGCCGATCAACGTGCCCCGACACCTCCCGCCCGGTCCATTCGCCGATGCCGGGACTGATCGTGCGTGTCGCCGTGGCACCTGGCGACGAGGTAAAGCTCGGGCAGGAGCTGTGCGTGCTCGAGGCCATGAAAATGGAGAACGTGCTCCGCGCCGAGCGGGAGGGTGTGGTGGCCGAGGTCAGGGTGCCAGACCACGGACGGAAGCATGAAACCGGCGACGAGATGATCGCTCGAGGGACTTGACGCTCGACGGCTCACTACGGAAGCCTGCTAGCCGTGTCCGGATCAATCCGCGATCGCGGCACCGCACAGAGATCACCACGAAGAGCAATCGCCGGCCATCGGCCGCCCGGAGAAGCATTTTATGTTCAGCGTAATCGGCCGTAACGTCGACAAGCTGGTATTTGGCATAGGACTTCGCGATTTTAATGTTCGCTTTTGGCGTTGCTGTCGGGAAATTTCGCCTATTTCCGCACAATTATTTTCAGGCTGCATTCGACGCGGCCGAGGATTGGGCAGAGAATTGGCGCCATCATCTTGGCATCCGAGCAAACTGGGTCCAGCCGAGCAATCGCCAGGGTGGTGTGAGCCACTACGATCCCGCACGCGCCTGGTTGGGCGATACCTTCCTCAATGTGTTCCGAGACGGAACCTTCCGCGGTGAATTGATCGACATGGACGGCAAGATGCGGCACGAGTGGGACGCTGCCGCTGGACGAGATCTGGCGCCAAGCCGGCTTTGCCGGCAGCCCGATGCCGGATCTGGATGCTGGGCCTCACGGTGTCCAAATGCTGCCCAATGGCGATCTGATTCTCGCCCTGGGGGGCGCTTCGCTGGTCCGACTCGATGCCTGCAGCAACGTGGTCTGGTCGAGGCAGCTGGAGGCGCATCATTCTTGTCGATGTCCTTCCCAACGGCGAGATATGGGTCCCAGTAAAGAGCGTGCACGATCGGCCGAACCCCAATTGGCCCCGGTTGCGACCGGGACTGAGTGGGCACTTCGACGATCAGTTGCTCACGCGCGTCTCGCCCGATGGAAGGTCCTCGAGCAGATTTCCTTCAGCGACGTCCTCTATGACAGCGACTGGATGGGAAATCCTGTTCGCGGGGCGCGGATCCGACTATTCGATGGCGGAGGAGGACCCCTATCATCTCAACGACATAGAGGTATTGCGCGCCGAGATGTCACCAGCATTCCCGCAGTTCGCACCTGGAGACATCCTAGTCAATCCTCGCAATCTGCAGACCTTATTCGTCCTCGACGGCACGACAAAGCGCGTCAAGTGGGCGATGACCGGACCATTCTTCGGCGAACACGATCCCGACTTCACCCGCGACGGCACTATTCTGATGTTCGACAATCGGCTGACCGGCAACTCGCCGCAGCTCGGATACAGCAAGGTGATCGAGATCGACCCAGTGACGCGACGAGTTGTGTGGACCTACGAGGGCACGGACACGGACCCGCTCTATTCGCGCCTTGGCGGACGGGTTCAGCGACTGCCCAACGGCAACACACTGGTCGGCGAGCCACAAGCAGGGCGCGTGTTCGAGCTCGCGCGAGACGCCTCTGGTGGCAACACGATCGTCTGGCAATATGTGAACGCGTTGGAGCCAGGTAGCGTCGGCATGATCCTGGACGTCGAGCGTGCCCCAACCGTCACACAGCCCTGGGTTGGGCTTAGCTGTGGCTGATGGCGTTGCTGCCACTTCGGCCCCGAGGGCCGAGCGCTTGATCCCCATGACCCCGCGGCAGTTTAGGCGCCGTCGCCGATCGTGCCGACTGGCCCCCGGCAAATGGGGAGTGCGTTCCAATTTCTGCGACCCCCACATGCAAGGCCGGGGTGCGCACCAATAACGCCCGGACGCTCCGATGACGTTCGGTCTCCTCGCAAGCTTGTCGTACCGCCCGTCCAAGTAGAGGTCACCGGTCCCCCGGGCGCCGAATCAGACCCACACGCACGCCTTGCGGTTTTCACACGTCCCGTCCTGCTCATCATTGGGTTGACATAACGTCGGAGCCATTGCTACCCAAGGTATGTGGATCGCGCGTGCCATGACCCTCGGTGGACTTCGCCTCTCCCTGCACTCGCGTCACACCAACGAGAAGGCCGCCGTCAATTCGACCGCGGCGCCGAGCAAGGGGACGGAAATGGGAACCTCGCGATCGGATTGGCGTGCGGTATTGGCGGTGACAGGCGCCCTGCTGTGGCTGGTCTGCGGCTCGGCTAGTCCTGCCCGGGCCCAGGCGAGCCCCGTGCTCAAGGCCAACTTCCACACGCTCAGCGTCTATTGGACAAGAAGCGTGAATACTAAGGGCGTGGCCATCCGCTATCGCACCGACCGGCTCCGCGACCTGGCTGAAGGCGCAGGCGCTGTGGCGCGACGACGTCTCGCCCCTCACCCAGTTCAAGGGCCAGTATCGCGGCAGCATCGTCAACCTGACCCCGAATACGGTCTACGAGGTCGCCTACAGCCTGGACGGCGGGACGACCTGGTCGACGGCGCTCACGGTGCAGACGCGCTCGGAAACGCCAACCGGGACGACGGTACCTTACACCGGTGTCCTCACCCAGAAGCTGGTGATCTCGACCGGAGGCACCGCGGCAAACTGGAAAATCCTCGACGGGCAAAACCAGACCACGATCGATCCCGGACATAAGGACGACTGCGTCCAGATCAAAGCGTCCTACGTCGTCCTGCGCAATTTCAAGCTGCAGGACTGCCGCTACAATGGCATCGTTGTCGAGAAGTCCAACGTGTGGATCGAGAACAATACGATCACCGACTGGGGCATTCAGGAGATCGCCCCCGACAATCCCTCGCCGCGCAAAGGCACGAGCAGCAAGCAACCCCTGTCCAGCCCGCTGTCGACCTGCATCGTCGGTGTCGACAAGGCGGACATGGGGCGGGGGGCGGATACCGGAATCGCGGTGAAAACCGCCGGCAACGACGGCATCGTCATCCAGCGCAACGTAATCCGCGATCCTCGCTTCCGGTCGAACCGCTGGGCCGAATGTCCAGGCTGGAACAATCATCCCTGGGGACCACGCGCAATCAACATCACTGCCTCCAGCACGGACCTGGCGACCGGCAACGTGATCCGCTACAACGATATATACGCTACCAATACCACCGCCGGCGCCGTCCAACTCAAGAACGACGCCAACCGCTACTACGACGTGATCGGTGTCAGCTATGAACAGGATCTCGACATCTACGGCAACACCATCCGCAACGCCACCGACGACGTGATCGAGGCCGACAACGCCGCGATCAACGTGCGGATCTGGGGCAATTACCTCGACTATGCACTCAACATGATCAGCCTGCAGCTCATGCAGGCCGGCCCGGTCTATGTGTTTCGGAATGTCTTCGATCGGGCCGCCGACATCAAGGACGGCAATCCCGGCAGCTACAATGTTGGAGTGCCGGGCTCGACCTACGGCAGCGCCTCCCCCATGAAGCTCAGCCAGAACAACGGCGGCAGTGTCGTTGCATTCCTCGGACCTGTCTATCTCTACCACAACACCATCCTGCGCGCGGGTGACGACGGATTCACTTCCGCCTACAACATTAGCGGCAATGTAGCCTACAAGCAGCCGAACAATTACTACAACCTCTATTCGATCAACAACATCTTCATGACGGCGGAAGATACGTCAGCGACAGCCACCCCAAGGACTGGGTCAACTATCAATTCTCCGACATGCACAATCAAGCTCAACAAAACGAACATCACCTACACCCTGCTCAACGACCTCTACGCGACGGCCGCCTGGAAGGCCGGACATGGCCCCACCGCGACCTGGTCGCCCGCGCCCGCTACTCCGACCGGCCGCTATCAGGCCACCAACGCGGGCGCCGGCCTGCCGCTCGCGAACTTCAACGACCCGTCCAGCCGCGGCCGGGGCGCGCACCAGTACCGGGCCGACGGGGACTTCCCGATGAGCTTCGGCCGGGCTGCCAACTGGACCTATCGTCCGAGCGAGTGAGCGCCTCAAAACAAGGGCGAACAACCTCCTTGAAAAGTACCAATGTTCACAAGCGGCGATAGGAGGATGCATGTCAAAGCAACCATGTGTAGTTGTACGCTATCGCCAGATGTGCTCCCGCTTGGCCGGACTGGCTTTGCTGATGCTCATCGGCCTGGCTTGGCAGCCATCCGCGGCCGCGCCTCCCAACGTGCTTCTGATCGTGGTCGACGATCTGCGCGCGGAACTCGGGAGCTACGGCAATCCGATCATGCGCACCCCCAACATCGACCGCCTTGCAAGCTCCGGGGTCAAGTTCACTAGCGCCTTCTCGCAGTTCCCCTTGTGCAATCCGTCGCGCGCATCGTTCCTGCTCGGGCGCTATCCCGCGAACACTGGCGTCAGCAGCAATTCCACGAACTTTCGCCAGAAGCACCCCAACTACGTGACGCTGCCGCAGTATTTCCTGCAGAACGGCTATGATACGATCAGCATCGGCAAGGTCTTCCACGTCCAGGATCCGGTCTCGTGGACGAAGCCTACGTAGCGTTCGGGGACGACAACAATCTGCCTTCCGATCCGCGCCTAGACGCCTGGTACTCGGTCGTGGGGCCGGCCGCCGACACACTCGAAGACGACAAGATCACCGACACGGCCCTGGCGGAGCTCGAAACGCCCAGAAGTAAGCCGTGGTTTATGGCCGTAGGTTACCACCGGCCGCACACGCGCTGGGTCTGCCCCAAGACCTCAGTCGACCTCTACCCGCCGGCTCAGATGCCGCTGCCGGTGAATTTCTACCCGCGTCCTACGGCCCCGCCTGGTGTCCCAGCGGCAGCGGTTCGCCCCAACGCTGATCTATTCCAGCCTGAGACCGTGACGCCGGAGCGGGCACGGTCGCGATCTCCGCCTATTTCGGCTGCATCTCGCACATCGACGACCAGGTCGGCCGGCTCCTCGCCGAGCTCGACCGCCTGCTGCTGCGCGCCAACACCATCGTCGTGTTCATGAGCGACCACGGCTACCAGCTGGGCGAGCGCGGCCACTGGTCCAAGCACGGCTCGCTCTACAACCCGACCGGCCGCGTGCCCTTGATCATCGACGCGCCCGGCACCCTTGGCCGCGGCCAGGCTTCCCCGCGCATCGTCGAGCTTGTCGACCTCTACCCGACCCTGGTGCAGCTGGCTGGCCTGCCGCCGGTAGCAGGGCTCAAAGGCGTCTCGCTGGTGCCGCTGCTCAACAATCCCGTCGCTGCCCGCAACCGCCCGGCCTACGCCCAGTGCGGGCTGGTGCGTGCGAGCCGGCAAGACGATCCGGAACGTGCAATGGCGCTACACCGAGTGGAGCGGTGGTCGTGATGGGGTCGAGCTCTACGACCAGATCAACGACCCGCTGGAGCTGACCAACCTCGCAAAGGACGCTGGCCATGCCGCGGTGGTGGCCCGGATGAGAACGAGGCTGCACAATGGAC
>CAVRCY010000009.1:0-296711 GCA_963719775.1 uncultured Acidimicrobiia bacterium | reverse complement strand
CGATCACGCGGACCTGCGGAAGCTCGTCGCGTACGCGCTCGACCACGTCGTCGAGCGAGCCGTTGTCGACCAGCACGAGCTCCAGGCGATCGGCCGGCCAATCGGTCGCCAGCAACGAGACGAGGCAATCGATCGTCATCTGACCACCATCGAAGTTGATGACGACGACACGGACCTTGGGGGCGAAGTCGGGCATGTCGGCACCGGAGGCTATCGGTCGCCGGCCCGTCCGACCGGCCGGGGCCCGCTGGCGGACGGCGGGCGGCGAGGGCACGATACTCGCCATGACCGAACGACCTGAGCTGCTCGACGAGGCCGCGGCGCTGGCCGCGCGCGCCGCATCACCGCCACGGCAGGCTGCGGCGGCGCACGTCGGTCGCGACGTCGTCCACGCGATGTTGCTCGCCCGAGCCAGCGTCGATCGCGCCAAGCCGACTGGTCGCTTCGTGTGGGCCAAGGATGTCGTGCTCCGCGTCTCGAAGGTGTTCCTGCGAGACCAGGCGTCCTTCAACCGGGCGGCCGTCGTCGCCATCGACGACCTCAGCGCCAGGGTCGAGCGCCTCGAGGCCGAGATCGCCCAGCGTGGTGGTGATGCGGATCGCGCTCGTCAAGCCTGACCACGGCGTCATCGGTGGCTTCGAGCTGGTGCTGCGCGAGATCGGGCGTTGGTTGCGGGCGAGCGGTCACGACGTCGTCGACCGTCTCCGTTCGCGCTGACCTCCCACCGCGACCTCGCCCTCGGCACCCGGTGTCGAGCGAGCTCCGACGACGGGCACCGGAGTTCGTGCGCCACGTCGCGCTGGTCGCCGCGTTCCGCCAGGTCGAACTGCCCGACGCCGACCTCGTCCTCAGCACGCAACCGCCGTCCTATGCGGTCCGCCACCAGCGGCAGCTCGCCGTCTTCTACCACCACAACCGGTTGTTCTATGACCTCGCCGAGCTCGCCGGCCCCGCCGGTTTGGTGGGTGACGAGGCGCTCCACGCCCAGCTGTGCCCACTGGTGCGGGCCCTCGACGACGAGTGCTTCGCCGGCGTGCACACGCTTCCTCGTGCCGAGTCGGACGGTCGGGGACCGGCTGGCCCGGTTCAACGGGATCGAGCGCGTCCTCCCGTTCCAGGCCGGCGCGGTGTTCCGCCCGACCCGCCAGCGGATCGGCGCCCGACGTCATGTCCTGTGCGTGAGCCGACACGAGTTCCCCAAGCGCACCGAGCTGTTCGTCGACGCCGCGCGGCACCTGGGCGGACGGCCCTCGGTCTGCGTCGGTGACGGATCACGCCGCATCGCCATCGAGGAGGCGGACCGTCGGGAGGGTGGCTCCGTCCGATTCATCGCCCACGCACCCGTCGATGAGCTGCAGGACCTGTACACCGACGCCGCCTGCATCGTGGCGCCGGCGTACGACGAGGACTACGGCCTCACGGCGCTCGAAGCCATGGCCCACGGTGTACCCGTCGTGGTGTGCACGGACGGTGGCGGGTTGACGGAGCTGGTCGCCGAGACCGGCGCCGGCCTGATCGCGGCACCCGAACCCGAGGCCATCGCCGAGGCGGCACGACGGATCGCCGACGACCCCGGCCTGGCCGAGGCACTCGGATCACTGGGCCGGACGGCGTCCCAGGCCTTCACGTGGCAGCGCGCGTTCGGGCAGCTGCAGGCGGCGATCGACCAAGTGATGGACGTGCCGTCCGGGGACGCCCCGCCCGGCCGACCATGACGATTTCCCCGATGGGTGTCGCGGGCGGCGCGCCGTTGGTCGTCGTAGTGGCTGACGCCGGGGGTGGCGAAGGCCCCTTGCACGGGCGATACCCGGATGAGGGTCCCCCATCGTGCCGCTGACCCGGGAACCAGTTGACTACTACGCTTGCCGCGCTACGAGACCACCGCGATCAGCACCACGACGGCATGCGTTTGCGACGGGCCGCCCCGCGTGTGACCGTCCCGTCGCCGAGCGACCCGCCTGAAACGGCACCCACCGCCCGTTGGGGTTGGGGGATTGGCCAGCTCGTGGTCGTGCTCATCGTCGCGCAGTGCGCCTTCTTCGCCCTGCTCGTACTGGCCCAGCTCGTGCCTGACGAACCCATCGTCGATCACCTGCTGAAGGCCGTCGAGGACGAGACGTACGGACCGAACTTGCGGCCCGACAACATGGGCGGGACCTCCACAAGCTTCGACGAGTGTGTTGTCGTCGGTACGGGGCTCGGCCGCCCCGATCTGAATGCGCTCGAGCGCGCCGTGCGCATGCCGCGCATCGGCAACTGCGGGACGGGACCACGCGACCTCGCAGCTCTGCAGCGCGGGGAGACGCCAGAGAACGTGTCTGAGTACTTTCGCTATTGGGCGGGGTGGACGGTGGTGTCGCGACCGGTGCTGGCGCTGTGGGGCATCGAAGCGCTGCGGCGGATCTGCGGCCGCGCTGCTCATCGTCTCGGGCGGGTGTTTGCTCGTTGCATTGGCCCGACGCACGAAGGTGACGTACATCGTCGCGCTGGTGCTGCCGTTGCTGCTCGGGTCGAACCTGCTGGCGACGCCGTCCACGTCGCTGAACCAATCGTTGAGCCTCGCCGCCGCCTTTGTCTCGCCAACGTTGACGGTGGTCGGCGGCGATCGCGGGCGGCGTGGCGCGCTGCTCGGGACGACAATCGGTGCGGCCGTCTACTCCTACGTCGACTTGATGCTCGTACCGGCCGTGCCGTGGATGCTCTCGGCGGCCGGGGCGGCGGCCGTGTGCTACGTGTCGACCGGCCGTCTCGTCGGCGCGCTGCGACGCAGTGTCGAGGTGGCTGTGGTCTGGCCGCTCGCCTTCTTCTTCACGTGGGTGAGCCGGTGGGCGTTCGCTGTGGTGTTCCTCGGATGGGACCACGCCACGTCGGTGATCCGATCCAAGATCGGGGTCCGGTTGGGCGGCTCCTCGGGGTCAGTAGAGCCGGGGCTGGGGCGATCATCGTTCGCCAACCTCGAGTACTGGTTGACCCATACGTCCACCGCGTGGGCCGTGCTGCTCTTGGCGGCGGTGGTCGTCGGCGGCGCATTGGTCGTGGCGATCCGCCGGTTCGGACCGTCACGCCTCCTGGTCTTCGCCGTCCTTGCCTGGCCGGCGTGCCTGCCGTTCCTCTGGTACGAGCTCGCACGCAACCACTCCCAGATCCACACCGACAAGGCGTACGTGAGCATCCCCTTCGCCGTCGGCGTCGTCGTCGCCGCCGCCGTACTCGCCGCGTCTCGGGCAACCACGAACGTCGTCCGAGTGGAGACGAGAGGAGTCGAACCAGCAACCCCCACCCTGCAAACGTGATGCGCGACCAGTTGCGCCACACCCCCGGGGCTGATCCACGCTCGACCCGAGTGTCTGGCGACGGACTTCCCCTTTCGAAACACTCGGATGGCCCGGCCGACCGTGACGATCCTCGCCTACCTCTGCGACGAGGTGTCTAGCCTCACCCTGGTGACGCCGTCCACGACGCCGGATTGCCGTATCTGCGGCGCGGCGACCGAGGCAGCCGGATCGAAGTACTCCGAGTTCAGCGCCCGCAGCTTCGACCTCGCCCGCTGTCCGACATGCGGCTTCGCATTCGTGGTCGACCCTCGGACCGACTACGCCAACATCTATGACGCCGAGTACTACGCCGGGCGGGGCGCCGACCCGCACGTCGACTACGTGGACGATGTCTCACGACGTGGATCCGTCCAGGAGTATGAGTGGCGGGGGATCGTGTCGATCCTCGACGAGCTCGGCGCGCTCCGCGTCGGATCTCGCTGGCTCGACTTCGGCTGCGGTCTCGGCGGCCTGCTCCGCCATGCCCGCGAGGCCGGACACGACGTCACCGGCTTCGACGAGGGCTTCGCCGCCGACGAGTTGCGCCGAGCCGGACTCCCGTGCGTCACGGCCACCGAGCTCCAGGAGGGCCACGGGTCGTTCGACGTGGTCACGGCCATCGAGGTCGTCGAGCACGTCGTCGAACCGATGAAGGTGTTCGAGCGGATGGCCGGGGCGCTGCGTCCGGGCGGTCTGCTGTTCCTGACGACCGGCAACGCCCGGCCGCACCGTGACCGGCTCGCCTCGTGGCAGTACGTGCGTCCCGAGGTGCACGTGAGCTTCTACGAACCAGGGACGCTGGAGCGTTGCTTGCGCGAGGTGGGCCTCCAGCCGGTGACGGTCGGCTACCGCTCCGGGTTCACCGACATCATCCGCAGCAAGGTGCTGCGCACCGTCGGCCGTAGTCGCCGGAGCGTCGCCGAACGCTGCGTGCCGTGGCCGGTGGTCAGTCGGCTCGTCGACCGGCGGTACGGCGTCACGCATCAGCCGATCGGCGCGGCGTCCGCTCGGCCGACGCCGCGAACGCGCTGACGATCACGTCGACTGCGGCCGGCAGATCGTCGACCACGTCGTCGGGCCGGAGGTCGCCAGGAGCCGGGCCTGCGCTCGTCGGCGACCAGCTGGTCGGGCGCTCCAGCAGGATGGTCCGCACGCCCGCCGCCCGGCCGGCGGCGATGTCGACCCAGCGGTCCCCGACCAGCCAGCTACGGCGTGAGATCGAGATCGAGGTCGATGGCCGCCTGACGCAGCATGCCCGGCTGCGGCTTGCGGCAATCGCAGCCGTCCGACCCGTCGTGCAGGCAGGCGTACATCGCGTCCAGCCGCAGGTCGCTCGCCACGCCCTCGTTGATCCGACGGACCTCGTCGCCGTCGGCCTGGCCTCGCGCCGACGTCGGGCTGGTTGGTCACGGCAACCACAGCGAACCCCTCGACGGCCAGCGTCGCGACAGCCGCCGCGGCACCGGGGGCGATCCGCAGCTCGGCCATCAGCCAGGGCGGCCGGACCCGCCGCCGTCCGGCACGTGCTCGGTCACCACGCCATCTCGGTCGAGGAACACGGCCGGTCGGCTCATGTAAGACCTCACCGTGAGAGGTGACGCCGGGACGGAGCGCAGCAGGTGCTCGGCCATGAGCGAGAAGACCGTGCTGCTGATTCACTCGGTCGAGGACCCCTCGCTCATTCGGCCACCGTTCCCCGCCTTGACCGCCGGCGTGCGGCTCACGCTCGATGGCGCCGGCGGCCCCCATGGCGACGCGTCGCCAAGACGGCGACCACGACGCCGCCGCGGAATCGGGCCGGCCGGTAGCGCGAACACGACGTCGGAACGGCCAGCCGGGACCACGACGCCGCGGAAGCGCCATGTCGGTCGGATGGATCCTCGCCGCCTCCCCGTCGACGGTCGCCTGCCATCCGGGATAGTACGTGTCCGACAGGACGAGCAGCCCGGCGCAGGCGCTCGTCGACCTCCAGCCTCACCTCGTCGGCGCCGTAGTCGACGACGGTGACTCGGTCATTGGACGACGCGCACGCCGGGCGCCCTGCCGTGAGCTCGGCGGGCACGTCGCCGGGTTCGGCTTCGACGACCGCCCGCCGCTCGACGTCGACGCTCGACACACGGGCGGCGCCGTTGGGCAGCACTCCGCCGCCGTCGGCCAGGGCTCGCTCCGCGGCGGCGGCGTCGGGCACGACCGCCACGTCGTGGACGACGAAGGCTCGCGGGCTCACCGTGAGGTTCTCGTAGATTCGCACGCCGTCCACGGCGGCGACCTCGCGCAGCGACGTCGAGGACGCGATGAAGCGCCCGGCGCCCGAGATCAGCTCGAGGTCAGTCCAGGCCACCGGCGCCGGGGAGGTGGCCGCATCGGCGGGCTCGGCACGCAGACTGCAGCTCCACGACGGGATCGGGTGACGGTCGCGATCGCCGACGCTGGCCGTCCGCCAACCCGGCACCGATCCCGGTCGTCCGGCGAGACCTCGGCCGTCCACGCCACCTCGACGGCGCCCGACTGGCGAACGGCGACGACGGAGAACTGGTCGCCGCCGGCGCCCGTCCGGCGACGCTCTCCACACCGTAGGCAGAACCGCAGCGTCCCGCTCGATCGGCGGCGCGATCGCCAGCGTCAGCGCGCCGGGGACCGTGCTGACGATGGCCGGCCGGGTGTCCTCGCCGATCGCACCGGGAGCACGTCGAAGGCTGGCTGACGGTCGGTGGCGCACGCAGCTCGGTCAGCCCGGCAGCCGACCTGGTCCTGCGTCGACGCGAGGTAGCGCACACCGAGCAGGTCGAACATCGGGTTGTGCGCGATACGGCGCTCGGCCCCTCGTTCGAGCCCATGTCGGTCCCGGCGAAGCGGTCGTACATGCCGGGCACGACGAACGCCTTCAGGTACCGGAAGTAGCGGTCTGAGTACAAGGCGTCGAGCATGCGCACGTCGTAGAGCCCGTACGCCGACGCCGTGTTCGGGTACAGCAGTGTGTCGAGCCCCGATGACCCGGTCGATGCGGTCCTCGCCGACGGCCTCCTGCAGCGCCTCGACCCACGGCCGGCGGCGACGTACGGGTCGCGACGGTCGGCGAACGGCGACGGAGCGAGGATCAGCAGCTCGACGGCGACGATCCCGAACGCCATCGTACGCCGCCGACCGCCCGCCACACGCCCGCAGCGACCACGAGCACCGCGACGAACGCACGGCGGCCAGCCCGAGCTCGTCGAAGAGCTGTGCTCCCGGGATCGACGGCAGGAGCTCGGCGGTTGAGCCACACGAGCCCGGCCACACCCACGAGTCCGCATCGACGGCGGCGACGATCAGCCAGGCGCGGCTGAGTGCTCGCGTGCTGGATGCCGTCGACGCCGCTGGCCGCCAGGACGGCCACGGCGAACGCCGCGCACGGCAGGCCGAAGCCGGGAGCAGTCGACCCGCTCGAGGACCGGCAGGTCGCCGACCCAGTCGAGCAGCGGGAACCCGTACGCCTTGGCCAGGAGCAGCGTCGGCCACCACGGCGAAGAACGGCACGACGAGCCGCGCAGCGCGGGTTCGTGCCGCAACGCCGACGAGGGCCAGGCCGAAGACGGCCCCGCCGACCCAGTTGCGCGTCACCCGAGATCAGCCCCGGGTCGACGTCGTCGAGACGCTCGGGTCGCCGTTGAAGAACGGCGCGAGCCAGTTCAGCAGGCGCTCGGCGGGTCGGTGAGCAGCCCGATGCCCGACTCGCCCTTGTGGATGTTGAACGACAGCGGCTCGTACTCGGCGAACAGCAGGAGCAGCGGCAGGGCGAGGGCGAGGCCGAACGCGAACGCCGCCCGCCAGCCGGGCCAGGCCCCACCATCGCGATCGGCCGCGGGGCCCGCGACGCACCCGGTACACCGCATAGCCGGCCCGCGACGAGCAGCACGAAGAACGCGATCTCGGGCATGCCCGACGGCGATGCAGCCGAACGCGGCAGACGCCGAGCACCGGGACCGGCGCGAACCGCTTCGAGCGCAGCACCCACTCGACCAGCAGGCACAGCAGCGGGAGGTACAGGAACGTGCGCACGAACCCGTTGTTCGAGTACAGCGAGAAGTAGCCGGACAGCGAGCATGCCGTGCGCCGACGATCGCGGCGAGGTAGCCCATGCCGACGACCCGGCAGAAGGCGTAGGTGCCAGGGCGCCGCCGATGGAACGTGGCGATCATCGTCAGGTCCCACGTGCGCGGCGTCGGGTGCGATGTTGACGACGACGTTGAGCGGGTCGAACACCGCGCTCTGCATGTTCGCCGCCAGCGGCGTGCCGGCCGCCTGGTACGGGTTCCACAGCGGGATCTCGCCGTCCGCGAGCTCGGCGGCGTTGACCTCGGCCCACGGCTCGAAGGCCAAGCGCCGACGCGCTGCGTCCAGGCGGTATCGGATCGCACGGCCCCGGCACGGTCGTGCGCCGTGAACGGCACGAGCCCGTCGGTGCCGAGCGTGTAGGACGCGTGCTCAGCGTCTTCCCGCCGACCAGCACCGGGCGCGAACACGAGCAGGACCCCGAGGCACGACGAGCAGGGCGCCGAACGACGTCGAGCGCGCCGCGTCCAGAGCGGCACGCAGCGGTCCCGCGCGGCACCGAGGCCGGAGTTGCCTAGGGGTGGCGTGTCGGTCGCCAGGATACCGCTCCGTCGTCAGGATCGACTCCTCGTTCCCGATGTCGTAGAAGCGGCTCGACACCGGCAGCGCCAGCAACCGGCCGTCGGTCCACCAGCGCCTGGATCACCGTCGCCAGGTCGAACGGCGCCGGCGTCGGCATCGCCTCGAACGCCGTCGCCCGCATCGCCAGCATCCCGTAGTCCAGGAACCGGTGGCGCCCCGGGTCGCCGGCTTCTCGTACGCCGTCACCCAGCCGTCCGCCACGTCGACGTTGCTGGTCTCCCATCGGTCCTGATTCTCCAGCACGGTCATGACGGCCGGCGCGCGACTCGACAGGAGCCGCCGCTCGAGTCGGTCCATCGGGACCTCGAGCAGGGTATCACCGTAGGTCACGATGAAGGCCGGCCCGAGTCGGGCAGGGCGTGGCGGATCGCCCCGCCGGTCCCGAGCAGGCCAGGCGGGTCGCGGACGTACTCGACCTGCGAGGCCGAACGCCGACGCCGTCGCCGACGTGCTCGACGATGGCCTCGCCGCCGTGCCCGACGAGCATGCACGACCCGCGTCGGCGCCGCCGGCGCGCAGCTCGTCGCAGCTTGAGATCGATGAACGGGACGCCCGCCGACCGACGAGCAGCGCCTTCGGCATCGACGGGCCGGTGCGATGGCGGACCCGTGGTGCCGAGCCCGCCGGCCGAGGACCGCGACCGGCAGCATCGCGTCGCCCGGTCACGGACTCAGGTCGCGGGGCCTGGCGCTCGGCCACGACCGTCATCTCGCCGAACCACAGCCGGCGGGGCCCGAGCCGGTCGAGCGGCAGCGCCCGCCACAGCGGTCCTGGCGACCGGCGTCACGACGGGGAGCGGGTAGGCGATCGCCTGCCCGTACACGTACGCCGGGGTCACCGCCTTGCGAGTCGGCGAAGGAGCGCACGATCACCAGGCCGGCGCGCTGGAGGACGGCCGACGAGCCCGGCCAGCGAGAAGTACGTCAGGTGCTCCTCGCGGTACTGCGGCCAGTGCCGGCCGGTCGCCCGGGCGACGGCCGAGTCGGCGCGCGGCGTCGAGATGAGCAGCCGCCCGCCGGCTGCGAGGCGGTCGCCGGCGAGGCGCAGCTCGGCCTCCGGGTCGCGGACGTGCTCGATGAAGTCGATCATCGTGATGGCGTCGAACCGCTCGCCGCCGAAGGGTTCGATCGGCCAGCGTGCCGGCGTGGAACGTGGCCGTCGGGCAGCCGCGGCCGCCGCCTGCTCGATCGCGGCGCGCGTTGAGGTCGACCCCGAACAGCTCGTAGCCGCGGCCGTCGAGCGCGCCGAGGAACTCGCCGGTGGCGCAGCCGAGGTCGAGCACCCGCGGTCGCGCCGCCCGCTCGATCTCGCGCGATCAGCGGCGCGAACGACATCGCCTTCATCGCCCGCAGCGCGTCGGGCGACTCCAGGTGCCACGGCTCGTAGTACTCCGGCGAGTAGATCTCGGCCAGCCGCTCGTCGGACGGCTGCGGCGAGGCGAACTCGGTGCCGCACGCGTCGGCAGCGGTGCGATCGCGAGCGCCGGCCGAAGCCCGGGTGGCGCGGCCGGCATCGAGCGCCGTCGGCACGGCAGCCCGGGGCAGGCGGCCCGATCGGCCGGACGGCATGGTCAGACGACAAGGGTCATGCTCCCTTCGTGGTCGAACGAGAAGCGGACCTCTTCGAGGCCGAGCTCGGCCATCGCTCGCCGCAGAGCCGCCTTCGTCTCGGCGTAGAACAGCAGGAACCCGCCGCCGCCGGCGCCGATCAGCTTGCCGCCGGCCGCGCCGGCGGCCAGGCCCTGCCGGAGCCAGCCGTCGATCTGGTCGTGCAAGTCGCTGACGGCGCGCGGTCCAGCTTCAGCCGCCACTGCTCGGTGAGCAGCTCGGCGAAGCGCGTCGAGGTCGCCGCGCCTCGAGGGCGTCGACAGCTCTCGTAGCCGAGCTCGCGGACCGCCTTGAGGTTGTCGTCGATCGACGCCGTGGTCGTGCCGCCTCGTCGACCTGGGCCGCGATCTCCTCCGAGGCCGAGCGCCGGACGCCCGTGAAGAAGAGCAGCAGGTTCTCCTCCAGCGTGCAGCTTGGCCTCCTCCGGCATGGCCACCGGCTCGACGAGACCGTGCCGTCGGCGTGGAAGTGGAAGGCGGTGAGGCCGCCGATGGCGGCCGCGTACTGGTCCTGCTTGCCGACCGGCTCGCCGAGGCGGTCGATCTCGATGTGGCAGGCCAGGGCGGCCAGCTCCTCGTTGGTCACCGGCCGCCGGACGTGGGAGTGCAGCGCCTTGAGCACGCCGACGGTGAACGAGCCCGACGAGCCGAGGCCGGTGCCGGCGGGGATGTCGGCCATCGACGTGACCTCGATGCCGCCCGTCGATGCCCATCATCGTCAGCGCCTCGCGCAGGATCGGGTGCTTGATCGTCGGCCGGCGACGCCACCCGCTCGACCGCGCGAGTACTTCATGATCAGGTCGTCGTCGAAGTTGCGGTGGACGGCGATGTAGACGTACTTGGAGATGGCGGCGGCGACGAGGAACCCGCCGCCGTGGCGCCGTAGAACGACGGCAGGTCGGTGCCGCCGCCGCCGAGCGAGATGCGCAGCGGCGTGCGGGTGATGATCATCGGGCGTACGCCTCGTCGATGATGCGGAACGCGGCCACGGCGTCGTCGATGCCGGCGCCGATGCGTCGGCCCGCCGTCGAGCTCGGCGAGGACGTCGTCGACCTCGAGCGCCCAGCTGTCGTCGCCCGGCGGCCACTCCCAGCGTCGTGATCGTCGGGCGGGCCGAGCGACGGACCGCATCTCGTAGAGCGTCGAGCCGCTCCGGCACCGTACGAGCCGCCGAGCCCGGTGATCTCGATCTTGGCGTCGCGCAGCGTGATCTCGAACGAGAAGAGGTTCTTCCACTCCGACCAGCTGGCGTGGAGCCACGCGAAGCCTCCGCCGTGCCGTACGCAGCGCGAGGAACGCGTTGTCCTCGACCTCCATCGCCCAGAACTCCGTGCGCAGCTCGCTGAACGCCAGCTCGACGTCGCCGGCGAGGTGCCGGGTCAGGTCGATGAGGTGGCTGCCCTGGTCGAGCAGCTCGCCGCCGCCCGAGAGCTGCGCGCTGCGCCCGCCACTCCGACTCGTAGCCGAGCCGGCCGCCGTGGCCGTAGCGGGCCCGGATGTGCAGCAGCGGTCCGTAGCCGGCCGCCGTCGACGAGCTCCTTGGCCCGCCGGAACGACGGGTGGAAGCGGTGGTTGTAGCCGACCCGCACGACGACGTCCGTGCTCGCGCCGCCACCTTGGCCAGCCGCTCGACGGCCGTCGAGCGTGTGGCCGCCGGGCTTCTCGACCAGCACGTGGCGGCCGGCCGCGCCGCCGCCGGCGGCGATCGGCGCCAGCGCGTCGTGCGTCGTGGCGACGACGACGAGCTCGACGTCGTCGGCCGGCGATCGCCGTCCGCAGCGCGGACGCGCACCAGCGGACGGCCGCCGAGCGCCGCGGCCAGGCCGCTGCCGCCCGGCGATCGACGTCGTAGCACCGCCCGCGACCGGGACCCCGCACGCCTCGAGCGCCGCCGCCCGCCGGCGTGCCGATCAGCCCGCAGCCGATCGACCGCCGCGCCCGGCCGTCACCGGCTGCTCACGCGCGCCTCGTCGTCGAGCAGCCACGGGTTGGCGACGAGGAAGTCGACCGTGCGCTCGACCGCCTCGCGGATGCCGAACCGCGGCTTCCACCCGGTGGCCGGATCTTCGCCGTGTCGAGGTAGATGAACGGGTTGTCCCCCACCCAGCCCCGGTCGACCGCCCGTGTACTCGAGCGCCGGCTGCACGCCGAGCCGCTCGCAGATCCAGCCGAGCCGAGCTGGCGACGGTGCAGTAGTCGTCGACGCCGAGGTTGAACACCTCGTGCCGGTGATCCTGCTCGAGCAGGGCGACGATGGCGGCGACGCAGTCGGTGACGTCGAGGTAGCTCTTGCGCTGCGTCCCGTCGCCGAGGATCGTCAGCCGCGTCGGGTCGGCCCGCAGCTGGCGGACGAAGTCGATGACGTGACCGTGGGTGTAGCCGCGGCCCGAGGTTCGAGACGAACCGGAACACCGTCGTCGACAGGCCGGCGCCCTCGGCGTAGGCCTGGATGTACGCCTCGGCGGCCAGCTTCGACGCACCGTAGAGCGACGTCTGCACGCGGGAACGGGCAGTCCTCGGGCGTCGGGATGACGGTCGCCTCGCCGTAGACCGAGCCGGTCGACGAGAACACGAACCGCCGGTACGCCGGCGCCCGGCGTCGCCTCCAGCACGTTGTGGGTCACGATCACGTTCTGCTCGAGGTCGCGCCGCGGCGCCTCCCAGCCGAAGCGGACGTCGGCGTTGGCGGCGAGGTGGACGACGGCGTCGGCGCCGGCCAGCACGTCGAGCGAGGTCGCGCGGCGTCGAGGAGGTCGAGCTCGGCGAGCTCGAACCCGGCGTTGGCGTCGGCCTCGGCCAGGAACTCGCGCCGGCCGGTCGAGAGGTTGTCGATGCCGACGCACCTCGTGGCCCGTCGGCGAGCAGCGCGTCGCACAGGTTCGAGCCGATGAACCCGGCGGCACCGGTGACCACGACGCGCACGGTCAGGCCCCCTCCGCGAGCTCGCCGAACAGCACGCCGTCGATGCGCCGCAGCCGGTACAGCGACGAGCGCCGGCGGCGGGCGGGCCGAGCGCAGCTCGAGCAGGTCGTCCCATCGGGCGCTGAGCACGCGCCCGGTGATCGAACGGTGCCGTCGGGTCCACGCAGGAACCGCAGCGACGGCGTCGAAGCCGTCGAGCGAGTCCGGCTCTGCGCGCTGCGCGAGCGGTCTGCTCGAACAGCTCGCTCGCCGGCCGACCGTCGGCCCGGCCGCCAGCACCGGCTCCATGAACCGCGGTGGCGATGGCGCCCGGGCGCGACGGCGTTGACCTGCACGCCGTGCGCGGCCAGCTCCCCGGCCACGGTCTCCGTCAGGCGCGACGACCGCGGCCTTCGAGCAGGTGTAGGCGCTGATGCGCGGTGCGCCATGCTGGGCCCGCCGACGCCGCCGCCGGACATCGTGATCAGGCTGCCCCGACCCGCGCTCGACCATGCTGCGCACCGAACACGGCCAGCGTGTTGGCCACGCCGACCAGGTCGATCTCGACCGTCGCTCGCCCACTCGGTCGAGGTCGACCGAGTGCAGTGGCCCGACGGGGCCGAGCACTGCCGGCGTTGGCGACGCACGGCGCTGCGGCGCGCCGAGCCGTCGGCGACCTCGTGCGGCGAACGCTCGCAGCTCGGTCGGCCGATCGCACATCGACCGCCGCGCCGTACGGCGGCGCCACGCCGTGCGTCGGCCGCCAGCTCGGCGGCGACCGCGCCGCGTCGCCGTCGTCGCGGAGCAGACGGCCACCGACCACCCGTCGCGCGGCCAGCAGCTCGGCGGCGTGTCGTCCGATCCCGTGCGTGCCCCCGGTGATCACCGCCACCGGCCGGCTCGTCGGTCACCGGGCGGCCAGCCCCTCGCTGACGTCCGGCGGCCGCGGCTGCGGCTCGACCGGGACGACCCGGAACCTGAGGCAGGCCACGATCCAGGTCAGCGGGTCACGGAACAGCCGCACCTTCTTGCCGCTCTCGAAGTCGCGCGAGTCGTAGGTGACCGGCACCTCGACCGGGACGTGGCCGCGGCGGATGAGCTTGGCCACGAGCTCCCAGTCGAAGTCGAAGCGGTTGCTCGAGAACGTCGAGGCCGTCGATGCACTCGCGCCGGAACACCTTGTACATCGTGAACGGGTCGCGGAGCCGCACCCGGTAGGTGAGGTCGAACAGGCCGGTGAAGCACCCAGTGGGCGGCGTTGAGCATGACGCTGGTCCGCCGGGACTCGGCGAAGTGGCGCATCGGCTTGCCCCGCACGTGGCGGCTGCCGAGGACGAACGCCGCCTCGCCGCGCTCGATCGGCTCGAGCAGCGCCGGGTAGTCGTCGACGGAGTACTCGAGGTCGCCGTCCTGGATCAGGACGACGTCGCCGACCGCGGCGGCCAGGCCCTCGCGGACGGCGAAGCCCTTGCCGAGCGGGCGATCCTGGTAGATCACGCGCACGTTCGGGATGGTCCTCGTAGGACTGCGACGATCTCCCGGGTGCCGTCGGTCGAGTTGCTCTCGACGATCGACCAGCTCGAGGATCGCGGCCGCCGAGGTCGACCTTGAGGACCTGGTCGATGCACGTCGCCGACGGTGTGGACCTCGTTGTAGACGGCCATCACGACGCTCAGCAGCTGCACCCGCTCCGGGTCGGGCGACCCAGGTGCGCGCGTCGCCTCATACCGTGGACTCCCACTTGGCGCGGTCGACGGCCAGGTCGGGGTGGCTGACGATGAGGTGCCACATCAGCGCCTGCATGCCCTCGGTCTGCGGCGTCACCGTGGCCGGGTCGACCTCGGGGATCAGCGACGCAGACGTCGCCGAGCGCCGCCACGGCGCCACCGTCGCGGCCGACGATGCCGGTGACCGCGGCGCCGACGTCCTTGGCGTAGCGCACGGCGTTGACGAGGTTGACGCTGATGTTGCGCTCGACGTCGCCGCCACCGACCGAGAACACGAACACGCGTGTCGTTGTCGTTGAGCCGGGACGTCGCCAGCCACGCCGCGTACGACGTGTCCCAGCCCTCGTCGTTCGATGCGCGCCGTCAGCTCCGACACGTTGTCCGTGACCGAGTAGCACTCGATGCCGGCCAGCTTGCGGAAGTCGCACGTGGCGTGCGAGGCGTGCCCGGCGCCACCGCCCGAACCGCAGAAGAAGACCCGCCCACCGTCGTCGCGGGTGCGGCGGAGGAGCGTCGACGACGCCGTCGATCTGATCGGTGCGAGATCTGACGCAGGATCTCGACCGACTGGTCGAGGAACGTCTTCGTGAACATCGTCGCCTCGTTCGGGGTGGTGCGGGCCGGCGAGCGGCCGGCGGCGGACGGCGCCCGTAGGTTATCGACTCGGCACGCTCGTCCGGACCGGGACCCGGACCTCGCCGGGGTCGCAGGCGGCGCCTGCGACGGCATTGTCTACGCTCGCCGCACTGGTGTCGCCCGACGGTCAAGATCTTCGCCGACGGCGCCGACCTGGCGTCGGTGCGGGCGCTGTGCGAGGACCCGATGATCGCCGGGTTCACCACCAACCCGACGTTGATGCGCCAGGCCGGCGTCACCGACTACGACGCGCTTCGGGCGCGACGTGCTCGACGTCGTCGGCGATCGGCCCGTCTCGTTCGAGGTCCTGTCCGACGAGTTCGACGAGATGGAGCGCCAGGCGCATCGAGCTGGCGTCGTGGGGATCCAACGTCTACGTCAAGATCCCGATCACGAACACCCGGGGCGAGAGCTCGGCCAAGCTGATCCGTCGCTGTCCGAGCAGCGGGTCAACGTGAACGTGACCGCCGTCATGACCGTGGACCAGATCCGACACCGCGGCCGACAGCCTCGTCGAGGCGCCGGCCGGCTACGTATCGGTGTTCGCCGGACGGATCGCCGACTCCGGGCGGGATCCGCTCCCGATCATGCGCTGGCCGTCGACGTCCTCCGGTCCCACGACGCCCTCGAGGTGATCTGGGCCAGCCCGCGCGAGCTGCTCAACGTCGTGCAGGCGGCCGAGGTCGGTTGCGACATCATCACCGTCACCCACGACCTGCTGAAGAAGCTGCCGCTGCTCGGTCGCGACCTCGACCGTTCTCGCTGGACACGGTGCAGATGTTCTTCCGCGACGCCACCGAGTCGGGGCTCAGCCTCTGACCGTCAGCCGCGATCCGGCACGGTGAGCGACAGGTCGCCGAACGGCACCGTCCGCCCAGCCTTCGCCGACACGACTGCGCCCGGCCGAGGCGACCAGGCACCGGCCGGCATCGATGAAGGACGGTCACGGTCAGCCTGACGATCGTCGAGACCGATGGCGGTGCACCCTTCAAGATTCCCGGCCAACGGCGGCGCCGTTGCCTCGGACCAGGTCTCGCGAGCGAGCCGGGTCAGCGGCGTGTGCTGGCAGCGGCGTGACGTTTCTGGCGACAACGAGATCATCGCCAGCTACGTCTCGACCAACATTGACAGCGAGCCGTAGGTGATCTCGGTGCCGGTCGCTCGCTCCGAAACGGCTCGCCCGTGGTCTGGCGGATCAGGACGCAAGGCCTGAACTCGTCGTCCTCGAGGGCGCCCTCTCGTTGGCCACGTCGACGTGCTCGATCTCGCCGTCCCAGCCGGCGTTGTCGAGCCCGCCCAGAGCGGGTATTCGAGCAGCACCCAGTTGGTGATGCCGACGCCGGCTCGCAGCCGCTGATCGCACGATCGCATCCCTGACCGCGACGAACTCCTCGGCGGCCACGTCGGCTCGGTCAAGGCGCGGCCGACGAAGTAGGCGTCGAGGTCCGACGCGAACTCGTTCCTCGGGTGATGAGCGACCGCGGCCAGTTGTCGAGGAGCTGGGGCACGCAGGCGAACACCAGGAGCACGACGACTGCGTTGCGCACGACCCGGTTGAGGCCGCCGAGGGCGATCGGCGATCAACGGCGCCCACGACGACGAGGATCGGGAGCGAGTACCGGGCGACATAGACGCTCCACCGAGCCGTGGCCGAGAAGGCGACGAACCCGAGCGGCCAGCCCGACAGCAAGGAGCGCGGGAGATCGGCCCGCGGTCGCCGCGGACGGCTCGGTAGACGAGCACGCCGAGCGACACGACGATCAACAACGACGTGCCACGGGTTGGCGCCGAACTCCTCGAACCGGCTCATCACCGAGAAGTCAGCGTCTCGAAGGCATCGGCGAAGGGCGTGATGTAGAAGTCGAGGTCGTCCTGAGGAACGCCCAACAGGTCGTAGACGGTCGCGAGCGCGCCGAGCGCGACCTTGCCGACGAGTGTGTCGACGCCGCCCTCGCCGTCGCCGATGCGGAAGTTGCGTCGCCACGCTGCGGATGACGTTGGCGACGCCCTCGCGGACGCGGAGCTCCTCGTTGACCGTGGTCGCCGTGATCGGTCCGGTGAACGGCTCCGAACACGTCGTGGTTGCGCTTCAGAAACGGGCCGGCCATCAGCACGGCGCAGACGACGACGACCGACGCTCGCCGCCCGTGGCGCCCGGACGACCGCGCCACGATGAGTCCGTCGCTCAGCAGGACGACGAGCCGGCTAGTCAGCAGCACGACGCCGGGACGATCAGCGCCAGCACGGTGCCCTTGGCCATGACGGCGAGACCGCCGCCGAGCCCGAGGAGATCGCCGGCACGAGCCACCGCCCCACGGGATCCAGGCCAGGACGACACGAACATGCCCACGGCGATGGCGGCGGCGAAGAGGTTGTTCTGGGTGCTGGTCGCCTCGAGGATCGCCGACGGGATGACCGCGGCGATGACCGCGGCGACGACCTGACGTCGGTCGCGGGCGCCGAGGAGTCGGGCGATCTCCGATGCGCCCGACGACGCACACGACGAACGCCACGAGCTGAACGAACCCGTCCAGGCGATCGCTGCCGGTAGAGGTGGAGGTGCAGCATGTCGAACTCGTGCAGTGGCGCCAGCTCGATCTGGCCCGTCCAGTGCGTGGCGAAGTGGTCGACCGACGACTCCTGGATCCAGTGGGCCACCCGCGTGCAGGTGATAGACGAGCGAGTCCGTGTTGTTGGGCGGGTAGATCCAACCGACGCCGACCAGCACCGCCACGATCCACGCGATGATGCGCCACCCCGACGAACACCTCCGGTGGCCGACCGGCAGACGTGTCTACGGACGTTGTCACTGGAGACGAGCGCCGAGCCGGGATCGCACTCCATCGCGACCGACCGTGCTGACGACCGCGAGGGCGAGAACGCGGCTCGACGACCAGCCACGCAACGACGACGCTCCGTCGATCGATGTGCCGGCCGAGGTTGAGGACCTCGGTGATCGCCAGCACGAGCGCCTGCAATGCGAGGTGTGCCACGACGAACGTGCCACGGGTCGACAGGCGCTCCACCCGAGCGGGCGTCGGTGGACCGACAGCAGGAACCAGCATGAGCGAGAGCCCGGCGATCGGGAGCAGAGCTCCCGCAGAGGTCATCGGCTCTCGGGCGCCAACTCGTACAGGAACTGGTAGGCGAACAGCGACGGATAGACGTTGACCGAGACCTGGTCGGCGACCGCGCCGCCGCGACGGACGGCCTGCAGCCTGCCGAGCGGCTCCTCACTCCGGCGACAACGGCGTCGAACGGCAGCCCGACGGCTTCCGCGTCCGACAATCCGGAAACCACACCGCGGCGAGCTTCTTGAACGTCCGGTCGGTGAAGAAGCGGAAATGTCCGGCGTCGAGGATGCCCCGGGTGTCGTAGTCGAACCGACCGGTCGCCACGCGCAGCCGCGGGTACCAGTTGGCGAAGTTCGGGACGCTGACGATGACCGCCCGTCGGCGCCCAGGTGGTCGCGCAGGCCGGCGAGCAGCTCGTCCGGCTGTTGGAGGTGCTCCAGCACGTCGGCACACACGATGAGGTCGAACTCGCCACTGACGGTCGGTGGAAGCCCCTCGTCCAGGTTGCACGGGACGAACTCGTCGACGCCGCTCCCTCACACCGTCGACCTCGTTGACATCGACGCCCACGACGTAGTGACCCTGTTCGCGCAACAGCGCCCCCGAGGTCTCCCGCGGCACAACCGACGTCGAGCACCTTCGAGGCCTCGCGCCCCGCGGTCCACCGCAGGATCCGCCCGTGCGAGCTGTTCGTCGACGCCTTGAACGGATAGTCGTCGGTCGTCCGCCGATGCCGGCGTTGAGGCCAGACATGCGCCAAGCGGTAGTCGAGGGCGTGCTTGAGCACGTCGCGCCCGTACCTCATCCCGTTGACGTAGCAGATCTCGTCGCCGTAGTAGGTCGGGATCGGGATCTCGACGATCCTGCGGCCGGCGCCGTGGAGCTGCAGGATGATCTCGGTGTCGAAGTCGAAGCCGTCGGAGTTGGCCTCGAAGTCGATGGTCCGCAGCGCAGCCGTGCGTAGGCGCGGTACCCGGATGGAACTCGCTGAGGTTCGTGCCGACGAGGGCGTTCTGCAGGGTCGTCAGCGTCCTGTTGCCGATGAACTTGTACAGCGGCATCCCACCCTTGCGGGCGGCGCCCTTGAGGAGCATCCGCGACCCGAAGACGGCGTCCGCCCGGCCGTCGATGAGCGGCTGGACCATGTCCGGCAGCAGTTCCGGGGCGTACTGGCCGTCACCGTGCAGCAGGACCACGATGTCGAGGTCGTGTTCGATGGCCAGCCGGTAGCCGCTCTTCTGGTTCCCGCCGTAGCCGAGGTTCGTCGGCTGGCGAATGACCGTCAGCGGCAGGTCGGCGACGGTCTGCTGGTACCCGAGTCCGACCAGGTAGGTCGCGTCGTTGCTGTGATCGTCCGAGACGATGACCTCGGTGATCTGCTCGCGAAAGCCCTGCGGGATGCGGTCGAGCACCTTGGCCAAGCGTCGCGTCGGCGTTGTAGGCGACGACCAGGATGCCGATCTTCGGATCACTGGTTCACAACAGCGTCGTCCTCCGGGAGAGTGGGCCACGGGTCGGCCGAGAGCCTATCGAGCGGGCCAGGGCGAAGGTATCGGAAGGCGGCGGTCGCGCCACGCAGGGCCGTCCGTGAGCGTACTGTCCTTGCACCCCGGCGCGACGGTACGCCCGAGGTACCCTCGTGCGCTGACCGCGAGCGGGCAACGACGGTGCCCACGAGCGGCAGCAAGGAGCTCGAGTGCCATCCGATCCCGTCGTCGTGGTCGACGACGTCTGGAAGCGCTTCCGGATCTTCCACGAGCGCAACCAGTACCTGAAGGCGTCGATCCTGCGCGGCCGGCGGGCGACGTACGAGGAGTTCTGGGCGCTCAAGGGCGTGTCGTTCGAGGTCCACGAGGGCGACGTCTTCGCCATCGTCGGCGAGAACGGGTCCGGCAAGAGCACCCTGCTGAAGTGCCTGTCCAAGATCCTCCGGCCGGACAAGGGCTCGGTGACGGTGAACGGGCGGATGGCCGCCCTGCTCGAGCTCGGCTCCGGGTTCCACCCGGAGCTGTCGGGCCGCGAGAACGTCTACCTCAACGGGGCGATCCTCGGGCTGACGAAGAAGGACATCGACCGCCGCTTCGACGAGATCGTCGAGTTCGCCGGGCTCGAGCGCTTCATCGACACGCCGGTGAAGAACTACTCGTCGGGCATGTTCGTTCGCCTCGGGTTCGCCGTGGCCATCAACGTCGATCCGGAGATCCTCGATCATCGACGAGGTGCTCGCCGTCGGCGACGCGTCGTTCCAGAAGCGTGCATGGAGAAGTTCGCCGAGTACCGCGAAGAGGGCAGGACGCTGATCATCGTCACCCACGACCTGGGCACGGTCCGGTCGATGGCCGATCGGGTCGTCTGGCTGAGCTACGGCGAGATCAAGGACGAGGGCGACGCCGGCGAGGTGACCGCCGACCTACGCCGGCGACGCCCTCGGCGAGCGTCAGGAGGACGAGGGCGAGCACGAGTTCCGCTTCGGCTCGCGGGAGATCGTCATCAACCACGTGACGATCGTCGGCGCCGGACGGGCAGCCGACCCAGAACGTGAAGACCGGCGACGACGTGACCGTTCGCTACGAGTACGAGGCGCAGGGTGCCGGTGCGTGAGCCGGTGTTCGGTCTCGGCATCCAGCACATCAGCGGCCCGCTGGTCTCCGGCCCGAACACCCGCGACACCGGCGACATCCCGGCCGTCCTCATCGGCTCCGGCACCGTCGAGATCACGATCCGGGACCTGCCGCTGCTCCCCGGCACCTACGACCTCAGCGCGTCGGTGTGGGACTTCCCGATCCTCCACGCCTACGACCAGCGCAGCCGGGTCATGCGGTTCGACGTGCTTCCCGGCGACCGCATGGAGGGCTTCGGGCTCGTGACCCTGCGCCCGGAGTGGTCGATCGTCGGCCGACGCCACCGGCGCCGCCGTCGGCCGCCGACAGCGCTGGCAGCGTCTCGAGCCCTCGCCGCGTCCGAGGCGCGCCCGCGGCCGACCGCGCGAGCCGAACGGGCGCCAGCGCGGCCTGCCGATCCGCCACGACTCGCTGCGGCGGATCGCTCGGCGCAGCTCGTGCCTCCCGCTCCAGCTCGGCGATGCGCTCGTCGTCACGAGCCCATGCCGTGATCGCGACGCCCTCACGCGGCTTCTGCAACACGAACACGGCCTGGGGCAGGTCGTTGGGCTTGTCCTCGAAGCGCACCAGCTTCGAGCAGGTGACCCCAGCGCTCGGCGACGAACTTCCCGGAGAACAGCGAGTCGCCGTACAGCGACTGATCGAGGCACTCACCGCCGCCGTTGGCGGCGTGGAGGAACCCGCCCTCGTCGAAGCTGCGGTAGGGCGCGTCGGTGTCGATGAACGAGCTGGCGAGCCACTGGTGCCAGATGAAGTCGGAGTCCTGGACCGAGGGGTCGGTGCGCATCTGCTCGCAGAGATCGATGAACGTCCGTGATTGGGTCGTGGCGACGACGATCCCCCCGGGCCTGAGCACCCGTGCGAACTCGGCGATCCACGCCGTGGCCACCCGCTCCGGCAGGTGCGAGAACACCGAGTAGGCGACGATGAGATCGACCGACCCGTTGGCCTCGCCGCAGCGGCGGCCAGTTGTCGACCGTCTCGAAGCGCACTGGACTGCCGGCGAACCACTGCCGGCAGGCCTGCACCATCGACTCCAGCGGATCGACGCCGACCACCGACTCCGGCTGGAAGTCCCGCAGCAGCACCCTGGTGATCCGCCCCCAGCCGGACCCGAAGTCGACGACCGAGCAGTCGCGAGGCGCTGGCCCACCCGTCGCCGCCAGCGCGTCGAGCGCGTAGCGGACGAAGCGGATCGCCTCGACGAGCGCGTCCCCTCGGGCCACACCGACGAAGTTGGCCTGGGTCTCGTCGTCGGGGAACGCCGGGTAGCGGACGCCGTCGACCTCGTCGTCGACCAGGCTCCGGTCGAGCAGCGCCAGCCACTCCTCGTCGGACAGGTCACCGACCGCGTCCGGCGCGACGAACGAGGTCATAGGTTGCTTCCAATCTCTACGTAGGATGCCGAGGGCCCGGATGGTCCGCCCTGTGAGCTGGTTGCGACCCAGGGCGTTGCTGGCCCGAACGACGAGACGACGTTCGAGTTCGGCGACCCGCTGGTCCAACGCGGGTCGTCCCCCCGTTGCCCCGACGAGCCAGCCGGGCGACAGCGAGCTCGTCCTCCAGGGCCTGGATCTGGTCGAGGAGATCGCTGATCTCCCGCGCGCTCGACACCTTGAGGTCCTCGTAGAGGTCCTGCAGCGCCGTCGGACGCTGATCGTCGTGGCGTCGCGACTTGCGGCCGCGGTGGATGGCGGTCAGGTCGACGTGGGAGGGGTCCACGTCGGCGGCTCGCGCCGTCGCCTCGAGGTAGGCCCGGCCGTGGCGCAGGTCCGGCTCGAGGTAGGCGCCCTCCGCCCACTCGTTCCAGGCGTTGATCAGGATGAACTCGTGGCGAGCTCGCGCTGGCCTTGTCGATCGCCCGTTCGAGCCACGACTCGTACTTCTCCGGGGTCGAGCCGAGGAACAGGTTGGCTTGGCCTGCGGGCTTGCGGGGGGTGTTGTCCCAGTTGGGCAAGACGCACTGGTAGCGGGTCCAGTCGGGCAACTGCTGGGCCAGCTGGCCCTCGACCAGGTCGTCGTAGTCGAAGATCAGGTTGTTGGCGTTGCGTGTGTCGCGAAGTGGCGCCACGCCCAGTGCCTCGAGGTTGTCGGCGACGTGGTGGGGCAGGAACTCGGCGGCGGCGTCGAACCCCGTGTCGGCCGGTGCCGCCGTGTTGCCGAACGTGGCGAACTGCACGAGGATACGGGTCGCCGACACCGGCCCGGTGGCACTCCTCCCGCCAGACCTCGGCGGTCCGTCGCGGATCGCTGAGGGCGCCGCATGTTGTAGACGAAGAGGACCGGACGGTCGCCGACGCGGATGTACCGCTCGTCTCGGAACGCCGTCATGAGCCACCGGATGTGACTGCGATCGTCCTCGATGCGAGTACCGCTGGGCGATGAGCAACTCTCGCGATCCCCCGTCCCAGTTGCGGGTCCACGGCTCGTTGGCCCAACAGAGGCAGAACGGGAAGTCGGGGCTGCCGGTGCCAGGACTTCGTTGAAGGGCATCTCGAGGATGCGCCGGCCGGAGAACCAGTAGTGGTAGTAGCAGGAGGGGGTGGGGGGGGAGCCGCCACGCTAACCCATGGGGGGGAAGGGGGAGGGGGGGGGGGGGAGGTGGGGGGGGGGGGGGGGGTGGGGGGGGCGGGGGTGGGTGGGGGTGGGCAGGAAGCGAGGAGCGACCGGCCGCCAGCCGCGGAGGGGGGAGGGGGGGGGATGGGGGGGGGGGGGGGGGTGCGCAGGTGTCAGGGGTCGAGGGGAGGGGGAGGGCGAGGGGGGGAGGGAAGGGGGAGGAGAGGGGGGGTCGCGCGGGGCAGGGGAGAGCGGTCGGACAGGGGCGGGGGCACGGGCCTGAGCGTGGGTGGGGTTAGGGGTGAGTGGGTCGGGGGTGGCGGGCCACGGACCCCAGGGGCCAGGCGCCGGGAGGGGGGGGCGGGCGGGCTCGGGGGGGGGGGGGCGAGCGGGCGAGGACGCAGCAGCCAAGGTGAGCGAGAGAGGGGTCGGGGGGGGGGGAGGGGGGAGAAGAGGGGGAGAACTGAGGGGGGGGGGGGAGGGGGGGGGTGGGGGGGGGGTGTCACAGGCATCTGGGGCGGGGGGGGGGGGGACGGGGGGGGGGGGGGGGCTGGCAGTAAAGGGGGGGGGCGGGCGGCGAGGGAGAGGAGGGGGGAGTGGCAGGGGGCCACGGGGGGGGGGCGGCGGGCACACCCAGACACAAGGCCCGGCAGAGATGGAGAGAGGCGGGGGAGGGGCAGATGGAAGCGGGGGTGGGGGGGGGGGGGGGGAGGGCGGAGGGGGGAGACACGCCGCCGGTACGCGCGTGCTCGAGCCGACACCCCACCCGATCCAGGCCCCCGCCGGCACCGACCCAGCCAACCAGAGGCCTAGGCCCAGGGGGGGCGGGGAGGGAGGGGGGCCGGCGAGTGGGCGAGCGCGAGGAGGGAGGAGGGAGGACCGGAGGCGCTGCACGCCGACCGCTAGCGGGGGCAGCCATCATCGCTAGGTCGGGGGGGGGGGGGGAGGGGGAAGGGTGGGCCAGGGCGCTGGGCCCTGCCGCCGCACGTGGGTGTGGAAGGCGAGGGGGGGGGAGTCCCCTCTCCCCGCGTCGAGGCGACGACGGGGGGGGGGGGGGGTGGGCCGCTCCCACCGCAGCGGGGCGTGGACCTGGCTGCGGCGTGCCAGCCGAACGTTCGGTGCTGTCAGGACGACTGCAATCAGCCACCATACTCATGGGGACGGCCTCCAGCCGACATGGGTGGGGTGGGGGCTCGGCGCGGCACATAGCTCGGTCGGGGGCGCTGGGGGGGGGGGGGGGGGGGCTGTCGCCCGGCCCGGGGAGGGGGGGGTCGGGAGGGCGGGGGGAGGAGAAGGGATGTATGGGGTGTGGGGGGGGGGGGCCACACAGGCGAGAGAGTCGGGGGGTGTGGCGGGGGGTCTCCCGTCCGCGTCTCGTTCGGTGGGGGGCGGTGGGAGAAGAGGCGAGAGGGTCGGAGGTGAGGGGGGAGGAGGGAGTGTGTCTGGGGTGGGGACGACAGAATGGATCGAGGGCAGGGGCAGAGGGAGGAGGGTGAGGGGGGGCGATAGGGAGCCGCAGAGGGGGGGGGAGGCAGACGCCACCGGGAGGGGTGGTGGGGGGGGGGCGGGGGAAGGCGGCAGCGAGGATCGGAGAAGATCGGACGAGAGTGGGGGGGGGGGGGGGGGGGGGGGGTCGGTCGTCGGGCGAGGCGGGGGAGCGGGGGGGGGGGCCCAGGTTGAGCGCTGCCCCCTGTAGAAGGGCGTGTTGGGGGGGTCGGGGGGGGCAGGGGGTGTAGGGGGGGGGGGGGGGGGGGGGGGCGGGGGGGGGGTGGGGGTGGGGGGTGGTGGTGGGGCCCGTTCATTCTCTGGGGGGGGGGGGGGGGGGGCTCGGGGTGGGAGCTAAGTCCGTTGTCTCTCCTCGTTGAGGGGGGAGGGGGGAGGGGGGGGTGGTGTGGTGTCCCTGGGGCGCGCGGGGGGCAGGGGGGGGGGGGGTGCGGTAGGGGGGGGGCCGTGGGGCGGGGGGTGGGGGTGCTGGGGGGAGGGGGGGTGGGCGGGTGGAGAGGGGGGGGGGGGGTGGCTGGGGTGGCGGCGGGGGGTCGGGGGTCGTGGTTGGGGGGGGGTGGGGGAGGTGTGGGGGGGTGGGGGTGGGGGGGGGAGGGGGGGGGGGGCGAGGGGGGGAGAAGGAGAGGGCGGGTGGGGGGAGGGGGGAGGGGGGGGGGGGGGAGTGGTTGTTTTCCTTTGCGGGGTCCCGCGGCTCCTTAGTGGGGCGTGGTGGGAGGTGGGTGGCAGAGGGTGGGTCCGGCGGGAGGTGGTGGAGGAAGGGGAGAGGGGGGCGAGCGAAGCAGCAGACGAGGAGCAGGCGCTGCTTCGTCGTCGGCGGGGGGAGTGGTGGGCCGTGATGTTCATATAGAGTTGGTGTGGTGAGGGGCGTTCGGCGGGCGCGGACGGGTCGGGGAGCGGGGGGGGGGGGGGGGGTAGGGATAGTGGGGGCGAGTGATGAGAGGAGGAGGAGAGTGAGTCGTTGGGGAGGTGTGGAGGAGAATGTGGGGAGAGAGAGGAGGGAGGAGGGAGAAAGGGGGGGAGAGGGGGGGTCTGGGGGGAAACGGGGAAGGAAGGGGGCGGGGGGTGTGGGGGGGGGGGGGGGGGGTGGCGGGGTGTCCCCATGGAGGAAGAGAGGAGGTGGGTGGGGGGGGGCGTGGGGGGGGTGGGGGTTGGTGGGGGGGGGGGGAGAAGGGGGGGGAGGGGGGGGTTGGTGTTGGTGGTTGCGGGTTTGGGTAGTGTTTCAGTCTCGGGGCGGCGCCGCGGGGGGAGACAGCGGGTGGGGTGTTGGGCCTCTTGTTGGGGTGGCGGGGGGTTTTTTTGTTGGTTTTTTGGGGTTGGGGGGTGGAGGGGGGGGTGGGGAGGTACTTCCGCGCGAGGTGTGGTGTCGGGGTGTGTGTGGGGGGTGGGGACATCGGGATTAGAGGGGGGGTTTGGGGGGGGGGGGGGGTTGGGTTGGGGGGGGCGGGGGGGGGGGGGGGGTGGGGGGGGGGGGTGTTTTCGGGTCGCTTGGGGTGTTGGGGCTCGATGGGTTTTTTGCGTGGTTTTGTTTGGGGAAGGGGGTTCTTCTGCGTCGTGTACCCGTTTGACCTGTCCGGGGGGGGGGGGGGCCGGTTTTAGAGGGAACCAAAGAGGGGTTGTCCCCATTTCGAGATGTGTGGGGTTCGGGGGGAGTTTTGGGGTTTTGCGCTTTCTTTTTCTTTGCTTGGTTGGCTTTGGGGTTTTGGTCCCCCGCTGCCGAGGAGTCTGACGGCGGAAGAGGCGCGGCGCGGCGCGAGCTAAACTTAACTTCGAATGGATGAGGGAGCAACGTTCATGGATCGGTCCGCGGAGAGCATTGGTGGGAGGACTCGTCGTTGCGCTCGCGGCGATCTCGCCGTCGGTGATGTCGGCGGGCGCCGCGCCCGAGCCGGTGGTCGGCGTCTCGGCGCGGCAGTCACAGGACTGGTTGGTGCTCTCGGGGCCATGGGACGGGACGCCGACCGCGTACGCCAGCCCGTTTGGGCAGTTCGTGTTCGTCACGGACGACTTCGGCCAGCCCTACTACCACCAGCTCGTCGGCGGAGCGTGGTCATTGGCAACGCCGCTCGGGGGCACCCTCAACTCGGTGGTGGTCGCGGCCGAGCCAAGCCCAGCACCGACGAACGTCGAGTTGGTCGGCGTCGGCACCGACGACGCCGTCTGGTACCGGACGCTGTCGTCGGGTTGGCAGTCGCTCGGCGGAACTACGTTCAGCAACCCGGCCGCCATCCAGCACACCGACGGCACCTACGTCTTCGTGATCGGCAGCGATAACGCGCTCTACTACCAGCGGATCGTCAACGGTGTGGGCTCGGGGTGGACGAGCCTTGGTGGCCAAGTCTTCTCCGATCCGACCGTCCTCGTGGAGGGCGGCGCGTTACACGTCATGGCGCTGGGCAACGATCGCGCCTTGTGGACGCAGAGGCTGTCCGGCGGCACCTGGTCCGGGTGGCAGTCCCTCGGCGGGACCCTCGTGAGCTATCCGACCGCGACCAGCGCACCCGTCGAGCGCGGTGTTCTCCATTGGGACCGACGACTCCGTGTGGTATCGGCAGCTGTATTCGGGGACCTGGGGTGGCTGGACGGCGCTCCAAGGCCAGTCGCTGTCCGGTGTCGCCGTCAGCCAGCCGCCCGGCGGCATGTCGATCTTCGTGATCGGCTTCGACGGGGCCATGTACACCCGTCGCCAGTACGCCGGAAGCGTGTGGGGCGGCTGGCAGAACCTCGGCAACGACCTCTATGCCGATCCGGCGGCGATCTTTGGGTACGCCTTCAGCTTCGACATCAACGGGTTCCTCGTCGCCACGGCGTACTGAACGATGATCTGACGGCGCTCGCCGTCAGATCGCCGCTACCCCGTTGGCGATGCGTGCCCGACATTTCAACCGACTTCGGTGGACAAGGTGCGGGCGGGTCGTTGCCTCGTCTCGTCCGCTAGCCCGGACCTTTCGGTAGCGCCTTGAGTGTGATCGGGCCGGTCCGCGAAGCGGCCCTCCTGCCAGGCGAAACTGGTCTTGTCGAAGGATCAGTCGAGCCGAGCGGGAGGGCACTTCGAAAGTGAACGGTACACGCGCTGCGCAGCGGGTGAGGGTGACCGGTGACGGCAAGGGTGTGGCGTCGCATGCCGGGTCGCTGTTGTTGGCCGAGTTGGCTGATCGGGTCGGGCTGACCGCCGGGCTGTCGGCGGCGATGACCCATACCCGGCGGCGCCGTTCGGCGCATGATCCCGGGGTCGTGTTGGCCCAGTTGGCGGTGATGCTCGCCGATGGCGGCGACTGTCTGGCCGACATCGCCGTGCTGCGCCAGCAGCCCGACCTGTTCGGTCGGGTGGCTCGGATCCGACGGTGTGGCGGGTGCTCGACTCGATCCACTGCGACGGCCTGCGCAACATCGCCGCCGCCCGGGCGGCGGCACGGGCCGGGTGTGGGCGGCCGGGGCGGCACCCGACGAGATCGTCATCGACATCGACGGCACCCTGGTCGACGCCCATTCGGACAAGCAGGACGCCACCCCGACCTACAAGCGGGGGTTCGGGTTCTACCCGATCCTCGCCTATCTCGACGCCACCGGTGAAGCGTTGGCCGGGTTGCTGCGCCCCGGTCGGGCCGGCTCCAACAACGCCGCCGATCACCTCACCGTGTTGGACGCGGCGCTGGCCCAACTGCCGGTCGATCCGGCCGACACGGAGATCCTGGTGCGCACCGACACCGCCGGCGCAACGCATGACTTCATCGACGGCTGCGGTGACTGGGGCGTCGCGGTTCTCGGTCGGTCTGCCGATCGACGCCGCCGTGCGCGACGCCCTCATGCTGGTCCAAGAAGAGGATTGGATCCCCGCCGTCGAGACCGACGGCGGCCGCCGTGACGGCGCCTGGGTGGTCGAGCTCAGCGACCTGATCGAGCATCGCTGGGGTGACGGGGTGCGCGTCATCGCCCGCCGTGAACGACCCCATCCCGGCGCCCAGCTGACCTTGTTCGACACCGTCGAGGGGTTCCGCCATCAAGTGTTCATCACCGACCAGACCGACACCGACATCGCCGCGCTCGAGCTGCGCCACCGTCACCGCGCCCACGTCGAGAACCGCATCCGGGCCGCCAAAGACACCGGGCTGCGCAACCTGCCGTGCGAGGACTTCGTCCGCAACGAGGCCTGGCTGCAACTCGTGCTGATCGCCCAGGACCTCCACGCCTGGGCGCAAGCAGTCTGCTTCGACGGCGATCTCGCCGTCGCCGAACCGAAGAAGCTGCGTCACCGCGTCTGGCACGCCGCCGCCGTTATCGCTCACACCGGCCGCCAAACGATCGTGCGGTTCCAACAGTCCTGGCCGTGGACGACCGACATCGTCATCGCCTTCCAACGCCTGCGCATCGCCCTCCCCGGCTGACCCCGCACCGCTCCTCAACGGCACCACCTTCACCGCGCGCGCCCCGCAACCTCTCCCGACACGCGCCGTCATCGGTGACGCACACGGCTCCGGCCCGGCCGACAGCGCTCACAGCGAGAGCCGCGACCCGCCAACCCACACCCTCGAGCCAGCCCACCGACACCCGTCACCTGCGCTTATCGAAAGGTCCGGGCTAGAGGCCTAGATCTCCGAAAGCCGTCGTTCGCGAGTCAAGTGTCGTGGACGGGCGAGTGGAGTTGCGCCAGGCTCACAACGAGGCCGAGGGTCGCTCCACCACGGTCAACAAGGCCGATCCCCGCCGAGGCGATTCATGAAGGGCCGGCGACGGTTCCGAGCGGAGCGGTTCCAGATCTGCGAGAAGAATCGGTGGAAGCAAGGCCTTCTTCTCGTGTGGCGGAAATCGGGGACTTCGCCCCAGCCCGGCACTTGCGGCCAGCGACGTAGCGTTGCGCGAACACCGACTCGTCTCGGCTCGGCGAAGCCCCGTTAGGTGTCGTCGATCGTGAGCAGTTCGGCGATCGTTCTCGACGAACACGCTAACGTGCAGTCCGGGTCGACGTCGCGTTCTCATCAACGTCGACACGGTTCGAAGCGCAGGCTCCCTGCCGACTCTTCGGACCACGCTCGAATGCCGTCTCGCCTCCGCACGCCGCACTAGCCGGTGCGCTCTGCGGCCTTCCTTGTCGGACAACCGACGTACCCGAACTGGATCAGCCCTGACCGCCAGCGTGACCACCGATGTCCGGCCGCGCCTGCTGGGCCTCCGAGCATCCACCGTGATCGCGAGACGAGCAATCACGTGGACAGCAGCCCGACAACGCCAGCTGGCGCGTCCTTGTCCGCTGCTCAAATCGGGGCGACCCTGCGGACGGGCGCGGCGACCGCAGCGCGGGGACGATGCCGAGGGGGCTGCCACGGACTGTCGGACAGGCACACCAGAATCTGATCAAGGCTGTGGGGGCCGGGTGGGCCAAGCCACGGTTGCGTTGGCGCGGAGTGGGTGCGCTGGAGCTGATCGTCGCCATTGCGTTGGCGGGTTCGTTCGGACTGCTCGGGCGCGAGGCCGGCGTGCTGCCCGTCACCCACAACGTCGGCCGTCATCGACGGTGAGGCCGACGATTACGCAACGCCGGCCAGACGTCGAGTCGTCGGACATCGAGATCCTCGACGTCTGGGCCGGCATCCTCACGTTCGCGGTCGCTCGGAAGCTGGCGACTTCCGCGGTCGAGTTCGCAGCGCCGGCCGGACCGCTCATCGTTGGACGCCATCACGGCGTCGGAAGGCAGAGGACGTCAAGGTACTCCTCGATCTCCAGGAGCCTGAGCACGGCGTCCATCGTGCACCCGGTCCGCGAGCCCTCCCCCAAGGTTGCGAACTCGTACGAGTGGTCCCGCAGGGTCGACAGGACCGCGGACGCGTTCGACCCCTGACGCTTCAAGTGCTTCGGATCGAGCTCGACGAAGAGAACGGGACGGTGCCGAGCGAGCAGGTCCTGGGCGCCGCGCAGGACTCGTTCCTCCGCTCCCTGGACGTCGATCTTCACCAGCCCGACGTCTCCGATGCCGAGCTCGTCGACCAGGTCATCGAGGCGCACGGAGCGCACCTCGATGCCATCATCCGCGAGCTGATGGTCGGCATGATTTCGAGCGTCGACACGCAGCTTCACGACACCGGTCAAGTCCGCGACCGCCGCGTCGACGACTTGGACCCGGCCCCGTCCCCAGCGTTGGGACGCCCGGCGGAGGGCGAGGACGTTGCGCGATTCGGGCTCGATCGCAACGACAATCGAACAGTCAGTGCGCTCGACGAAGAGGCGTGTAAAACCCCAGACTGGCTCCGACGTCGACGACCGCCGCCCCGGATCGGACATAGGGCATCAACGCCCGCGCGGTCACGAGCCTCGATCGTCGACTTGTAGAGCCAGTACATCTCCTCGAAAGCTCGGGCGCCGAGCGCCGAGTTCCGAAGTCGATCGATCTGCATGCGCTCCGACAACTGGGCGATGCGCACGCTGAGACGACTCGCCGCGCCTGGTGGGCTGGCAGTCACGGGAACGCCAGATGCTTCGCTGAGCCGCGGCGCCGAACGTACAGTCGCAGGATGGAACGGATCGGGACGAATGTAGCGGAGCGCGCCACTTCGGCCGGGCTCCGGCACCGCGACCTGATCGCGGACTTCGATCGCTTCGCCGGCGAGCGTGAGCGATGGGTCGCGAAGAACCGCTACTTCTACGAAGACGAGGTTGCTTTCCTCCGGTTCCTCGTGCCGCCGGGTCGACGGGTGCTCGAACTGGGGTGCGGAACCGGCAGGCTGCTCGCATCGTTGCAGCCGTCCTCAGGTGTCGGTGTGGATATCAGCCCCGCGATGATCGCGGAGGCGCGCCGCCGTCATCCGCACCTCCAGTTCCACGTCGGAGACCTCGACGACGGGGGTGCTCTGGCGCAGCTCGCGGGTCCGTTCGACCACGTACTGCTCGTCGACCTCGTCGGACACCTCGATGACGTGCAGGGCACGCTGCAGCGTTTGCACCGGCTAACCCATCCCGGCACCAGGGTCATCGTCGCCTACTTCTCCCAGGCATGGCGCCCCGCGCTGGCGCTCGCGGGGCGGATCTCATACCGGATGCCGTATCCGCAGAGCGGCGTGAACTGGCTCTCGAGCGAGGACATCGCCGGGATGATCGACCTCGCCGGGTTCGAGACCGTCCGACGTGAGTGGAGGATGCTCGCTCCTCGTCGACTGGGCGGGCTCGGGCCGCTCCTGAACGCGATCTCGGGCACCCTTCCCGGCGTGCGCCGGTTGAGCTTGCGCGACTATCTCGTCGCTCGCCCGAAACCTCCGCCCACGACGACCGAGCCGTCGGTCTCGGTCGTGATCCCGTGTCGCAACGAGGCCGGCAACATCCACCGCATCATCGAGCGCATGCCGAAGATCGCCGACCGCCAGGAGATCATCTTTGTCGAAGGCCATTCGTCGGACGGGACAGCAGAGGTCGTCGAGGACCTCATCCGCACGAACACCACACACGAGATCTCGCTGTTCCGCCAGACGGGCCGAGGAAAGGGCGATGCCGTGCGCCTCGGGTTCGAGAACTCGAAGGGCGACATCCTGATGATCCTCGACGCGGACCTCACGGTCGCGCCGGAAGACCTCCCCAAGTTCTACGACGTGCTCCGCGACCGTTGAGCCGAGTTCGTGAACGGCAGCCGGCTGGTGTACCCGCTCGGCGACGGGGCGATGCGTCGACTGAACCGACTTGCGAACCATGTGTTCGCCCGGCTGTTCAGCTGGTTGCTCAACCAACGGCTCACGGACACCCTCTGCGGCACGAAGGCGATCTGGCGCGGCGACTACGAGGCGCTCGCCGAGGGACGCATCTACTTCGGGGACTTCGACCCCTTCGGGGACTACGACCTGCTGTTCGGCGCCTCCCGGCTCAGTCTCAAGATCGTCGAAATGCCGGTGCGATATGCAGGTCGAGAGTACGGGGAGACTCAGATCGCCCGTTTCACGGACGGTGGCAGACTGGCGCGGATGGTGCTGTTCGCGTGGCAGAAGATGAAGGTCATTCGGTGAACCACCGCTCCCAGGTGCGGCGTCCCGCTTGATGTCGGCCACGCGAGACCGTCCCCGTCGACGAGGGTTCTCGACCGACGGAGTCTGCCGTGAAGCGGCGCATCCCACCTCCGCTTCGAAGGATCCTGGCATGGGTGCTCCTGCTCGGTGCGGGCGTCCTCATGATCTACGGGCGGTTTGACTGGGGCGCCGCGACCTACCAGAACTCGAAGACTGCCTTCCTGCTCTCGTCGTACCTGTTCGTGCTGACGGTCCCGACCGTGTACTTCGTCTCGCGCGCCTTGGGGCGCAACGAGCGCTTCGCACGGTGCCTCGCGGGGGCCGTGTACGTCATCTTCTCGCTCCCA
Source organism: uncultured Acidimicrobiia bacterium (assembly GCA_963719775.1). GTDB lineage: Bacteria > Actinomycetota > Acidimicrobiia > Acidimicrobiales > Ilumatobacteraceae > JALZMG01. The sequence continues at coordinate 263,773 of CAVRCY010000009.1, read as the reverse complement.
TATCGATGGCTGAACATTGATGGGTTGTTTTTCTACGCCACGCGCCCGTACTTTTACACGGTCGAGCAATCGGGTGTGTGGCCGCGGACGGAGTTCCTGCCCGGCGGGCTCGAGCACCTGCCCGATTTCCCGCATGAACGCCTGCTCTTCGCAAGCCTCGTCGTCCTCGGCCTCGTCAGCGCGTTGATCTTCTGGCGACGTGGAGATCGGGAGTCGAGGTGGCACCGTCGCGAGATGATCGTGCTGCTGGTGGTCGCACTGCTGGCGGTGCTCGTCCAGACGCTCTTGCACACGTCGATGCGGTCTCCCTACACCTACGTGCCCCACTACGAGCAACCTGCTGAGGCGAACTACTGGCACGTCAGCTACATGTTCCCGGGCGGGAAGGGCGCGGTGAACGCCGACCAGCACGTCCACAGTGCGATCGAGCAGTACTTCCACGGAATCGACCGCACAGGTAGCAACATGATCTTCCGCCGGCCATATGCCGGGTATGTGACGGCGCAATTCAGCTACTTCGTCAACGCCTATTACATCTACGTCCTCATCAACATCGCGTGCTGGTTCCTGGCCATCGTCTGTGGCTACCAACTCGCCCGTCGCCTCGTCGATGACAACATCGCGCTGATTTTCGCCGCGCTGATCGCCACCGGGACAGGGTTCATCCTGTTCGTCGCGAACCCGGCGAACTACATGATTGCTTTCTCGCTCATTATCATCGTGCTATACCTCTTCGAACGACTGGTGGTCGACGAACCGACGAAGGTCTCCCGGTACCTCATTTTCGGCGCCGTGCTCGGCTTGTGCGCGCTCGTGTACGACTTCTACACGATGTATCCCGTGCTCTTCGCGTACGGGTGGGTGCGACGGGCGAGCTTGAAGTGGCTGTCGCTGTCCGTCGGTACCTCCGTCGTCATCTACGGGGGGTTCCTGTTCCTGCACAACTCGGTCCTCGGACTCGAGATCGATCCGGCGAACTCGATCCAGATCCAGCAGGCTCGTGACGGCGTTGTCGACGTGCTGACCAACCCCTCGCCGAGCCTCTGGTACTCGAAGCTGCTCGACGTAGCGATCGCCTATCCGAGCCAGTTGGCGCGGATGTTCTTCGTCCTGCCGGTCGTTGCGGCGGTGATCGGTGCCTGTCTCGTGCGCAGTCGGGCGATCGCGGTGCTGTCGTCAATGCTCGTGCTCGTCACGCTGGGTGCGCTCGCATTCATCCGCGTCGGCGGCCAGCAGGCGCTCGGGAACATCCCGCGCCTCGTGTACCCGGCGTATCCAGCGGTCTACCTGCTCGCGGCGATCGTGCTCGCCAGGCTGGCCACCCTGCGCGGCCGGTACGGCCTCGGCCGACTCGCGTCGTGGGCGCCGTGGCTGTTCATCGCGCTGGTCGTCGTCCTCAACAACATCGATGCCTTCGGCTACCCCAGCCTTTACTACGAGGCCGTGCACAACGGACCGCCGGCGTTCGTACCGTGAGTGCGAACGCTGACGGCCCGGCTGATCCCACGTGTGTCATGGGGCCCGTTGACGATCCTGCTGGCCCGAATTTGGCGGGTGGGACGGGTTGATGACGATCCTTCGGCGCCGTGACCTGGTGGTTTGCCTTTCGGAGGGATGCTCGACGCCAGAATGTAGGGGCGACACATCCACGGGTTGATGTTGTTGATGCCTTTACAGGCCGACTCGCTGTCATCGAAGCGTCGGAAGTTCTCCGCCGAGCTCGACGGCGCAGCCAGGCTCGGTCATGAGCCCGGCGGGCGCTTGTCGGTCCGTTGGGATCAGGCGATCGGCGATCGGCGACGGGCGACCGGCCATCGCCGACGCCACGGGGCGCTCAGCTGATGTGCAACTTCTGGAACCGCCACGCGAGCGAGAACGCGACCCACACCGACCACCGTTTCGCAAAGCGTCGTCGCCGTCTGCTCGTTCGCCGCAGCCCTGCTCAGGTGACGCCCCAGGCCCAGCTGACCCACGTCGAACCGGTCCACTGGAACTGGTAGACCCGGCGATCGATGCCCCGGGCGAAGACTTGGGCGACGCCACCGGACCCGATCGACGCTGCTTCCGGGTCGGAGATGACCCGGCTCTCGATGCGTGACCAGGCCGGCGACCAACCGGAGGCCCGCTGCCATGACCGATGCCAGACAGCCAGGTCCGTGCCCCGACAGAACACGTCGAACCGGTCGGGACCGGAGTACGCCGCCGACGGACCCGAGGTGCAGTTGCCGCCGAGGCTGATCCCGGCCCATCCCGACCCGCTCTCGTACAACAGCCAGGCCGCGCCGTCGGTCCCGCGCACGAGCACGTCGGCGGCGTGGTCGGGACCGGCCGAGGCAGCGTCGGGGTCCGATGTCGCGATGCCCCCACCCGGCCCACCCTTCGGACAGGCCGGCGCCGGCGTCCCACGACCGGTGGTAGATCGCCATGTCCGTGCCCCGGCAGAACACGTCGAGGTGCGTGGGACTCGGGTAGGCGGCGGTCGGACCCGACGTGCAGATCCCGCCCAGGCTGAGCGCCGACCATGCCGAGCCGTTCCAGTTCAACAGGTAGGCCGCGTTGTCGGTGCCACGGACGAACGTCTGGGGCAGATAGCCCGTTCCAGCCGAAGCCGAGTCGGGATCGGACGTGGCGATGCCCGCGACGGCGGCCCACGCCGCGGTGAGGCCGATCGACGAATACCACGTCTTTTGCCGGATGACCTGACCGCACTCGAGGACGAAGAGATCCTGTCGGCTGGGCCCAGAACGCCACGCCCACGCCGAACATTTCGGTGCTCGGTCGCCCGGGAGCGGCGGGCTGGGGCGACCCCAGGTGGCGAGCCACGGGTACGGGTCGAACGGGTCGCCGCTGGACCCGCACTTCACCTCGAAGTGGAGGTGTGGGGAGCAGCACGCTGCGTTGCCGGTGTTGCCGACCGTGCCGATGATGTCGCCCTCTTGACCTCTTGCTCGGTGAGACGAAGATGCTCTCGAGGTGGCCGTAGTAGTAGACGTAGCCGGAGCGCCTCGGAGGCTCACCCGGTTCCCGGAGATGTCGCCGCCCGCGGCGCAGTCGAAGGGCGCACCGAGCTCGGCGTAGCGGATCGTGCCGGTCTCGACGGCGAGGAGCGGCGTCCCCCGTGGGGCGAAGCAGTCCACGCCCATGTGGGTGCGGCCCCCACTGCGTGGATCGCCGAACGAATCGCTGCAGACGCTCCTGGTACGGTCGATGATCGGAAAGGCGTTGTCACCCGGCGGAGTGGCGGGGAGCTCGCTCGCCGCCGCGGCCGTGTCGACGGCGTTGGTCCGGGACTCGGCCGTGGGTTCGAGATCGGACGGCGGCGCACCGTCATCGGGTGGCAGCTCCTGCCCAACGGCTCGAGGGCCAGCACAGCTACCGACAGAGCGAGCAGCAGCACGCTGGCGCCGAGCAGCCCTGCGGAGGACCGGACATTCCGTGCGGGCATCAGGATCATCCTCCCAGAGGGTTCGGAGGTGGTGGCGGTCGATACGGCGGCTCGCCCCTGCACGCGACCGCGAGAACGTAGCGGATCGTCGAGGTTTCCGTCGGCCGGCGGCGCCGCGACGCGACGGCCCCCCGCTCCCTTCTCACGCCGCCCGGCTGCGTCGCGCGGTACCGTCGCCGCCCGATGGAGGGCGGCGTCGCGGCAGCACCCGCGATCGTCGTCCCGGACCAGCACGTCGACACCAACCGGTGGACGTTGGTCGGGGCGCCTTGGGCCCTGACGTCGGTCGTGGCGCTGTGGGCCACTCGCGCTTCTGGTGGCCCGGGCGCTATGTGATCACCTTCGACAGCTACACCTACTCCGGGCCGAACCTGGACGTGACGGAGCGGGCGCTGCAGAGCGGGCGGCTGGCGCTGTGGAACGACGCCATCTTCGGCGGGGTCACGCATCTCGGCAACCCGCAGGCGGGCACGTTGTACCCGCCACGCATGCTCGCCCTGGCGTTCGAGACCAACCGAGCGATGGGCGTGCTCGTCGCCCTCCACGTGGTGCTGCTCGGGGTCGGGATGGTGGCGCTCGCGCGCCGGCTCGGGTTCGGCGCGGCGGCAGCAACGCTGGCCGGCGTTGCGAGCGTGCTCAGCGGCATGGTGCTGACGAAGGCCGCCCAGTTCGAGCAGATCCTCGTGCTGGCGTGGGCACCGTGGTTGCTCGTCGCCCTCCACGCAACGACCCAGGGCATTCGCCCGTGGCGGGCCGTCGCCGGGCTGGCCGCCGTGACCGCTGCGATGCTCTTGGCGGGGCACCCGCAGCTCGTCTACGAGTCGGCGTTCCTTGCCGCCGCCGCGCTGCTCGGGTTCGTGCCTCGACCAGCGGTTCGTGGCGTCGCCTCGGGCACGTCGCTGCGGGTGTCGGTCTCGGAGCCATGATCGCCGCGCCGCAGCTCGTCGGCGCGCTGGTGGCCACGCGTGAGAGCTCGATCGCCGGCGGTCGGACGCTCGACCAGCTGCGCGAACCGGATTGGGTCGTCGAATCCGATGGGTTGGCCACCGCATTGCTCGGCACGGTGCTCGACCGAGATCCCGCACTCGTCGCCGGCGGCTTCGAGCGCATCGCCTTCGTCGGGGTGGGGATCGCCCTGCTCGCCGCCATCGGCCTCGTCGACGGGTTTCGGCGGCGCGACCGGCGGTGGTGGGTCGTCGCCTTCGCCGCGGCCGGGGCGATCGCTCTCCTGTGGTCATACGGACCGGCCTCGCCGGCCTTTCGGACCGCCTTCGAGCTCCTGCCCGGGTTCGACCTCGGGCGGGTGTCGGCTCGGTGGCTGGTCGTCGTCGCCCTCGTGTTGATCGTGCTGGCCGCCGCCGGACTCGACGCCGTGGTCCGACGGCCGAGCCGCAGCCACGCGTGGACCGCCGCGGTGACCGCCCTCCTCGGCGCCGTCATCGTCGCGTTCGGCGCGCCAACCGTCGGCGAGTCGGCGATCGGCGTGTGGTGGGCGATCACGGCCATGCTGGTGCTCGCCGCGATCACGATGGCCGTGGTCGACAGCGGAAGCGCACGGACCGTGGGGCTCGTCGCCATCGGCGTGCTCGTCGCCGTCGAGCTCGTCGCCATCTCGATGCACTCGCTGCCGCAGCGGGCGACGACCAGCGAACCGTTCACTGCTCACCGCAGCGCGACCACGGAGTGGCTGCGGGAACGCCACGACGGTCTCGTGATCTCGCTCACCGACGACGGCCAGCCAGCCGACTACTCGGTGCCTGGGTTGCGCCCGAACGCCAACGTGCTCAACGACATCCGGTCCATCGACGGGTACGACGGCGGCGTGCAGATCACCGAGCGGTGGGCGACGGCGCTCCGCCGCTTCAGTCCCGACCCGGACATCACGCTGCCGATGCGCAACGCATTGACCGTCCCGCTCGATCAGGCCCAGCTGGCCCGGCTCGGCGTGCGCTACGTGTTGATCGACCGGAGGCGGCCGGCCGACGAGGTGCTGCCTGGCTGGGTCGGTCCGGTCGTCGAGGACGAGCGGTTCGCCGTCTGGGAGAACCCGGACTGGATCGGTGAAGCCGTGGCGTGGTCGTCGGCCCGACAGGGCGACCCGAGCGTTGCCGCCGATGTCCTCCGCGAGAACATCACGGAACTGTCGACCACCGCGCTGGTTGCCGGTCTCGGCGGCTTCGGCTGCCCGCCCGGCGATCGCTGCACACAAGTCGGGCTGCCGATCGCCCGTGATCGACCCGAGCACCTGCCGCGTCATGACGGACCTCCCGCAACGGACGATCGTCTCGATCGCCCAGCAGTACTCGCCGGGTTGGCACGCCGACCTGGACGGCGAGCCGATCGATCTCGTGGAGGTGGACGGCCTCTTCTTGGGAGTTGACGTGCCTGCCGGTCGACATGCGATCGACCTCGAGTACCGGCCGGGATGGCTGACACCGACGATGGTCGTGTCGGTGCTCGTTGCGCTGGGCACGGTCGCGTTGGCGATTGTCGGGGGGCGACGACGCGCAGACGGCATAACATCACCAGCCGTGCGCGACCGGGTGCCTCCGACATGACCATCCTCGTCACCGGCGGCGCCGGATACATCGGCTCGCACACCGTGCGCGCCCTGCGTGAGCAGGATCGGGATGTCGTCGTGCTGGACTCGCTCGAGCTCGGTCGGCCTGAGGCGGTGCTCGGGGCCGAGCTCATCGTCGGCGGGATCCACGATGCCGACCTCGTCGAGAAGCTGTGCACCGAGCGGGAGGTGTCGGCGATCGTCCACTTCGCCGCCTACAAGTCGGTCGGCGAGTCGATGCAGCTGCCGGGCAAGTACTGGCACAACAACGTCGACGGCACGGCGGCCCTCGTCGATGCGGCGCTGCAGGCGCGGCGTGCGGGACTTCGTGTTCTCGTCGTCGTGCTCGGTGTACGGCACGCCCGAGACGGTGCCCGTCGTCGAGTCAGCGCCGATCCAGCCCGAGAGCGTGTACGCCGAGTCGAAGGCCACGGTCGAGCGGATCCTGCGTTGGTACGGAGTGACCCACGGGTTGCGCTCGGCCAGCCTGCGCTACTTCAACGCCGCCGGCGCCAGCCACGACAGCGCCATCGGCGAGGACTGGGACTTCTCGATCAACCTCATCCCGCTGGTGATGAAGGCGGTGCTGGGCGCCGGCCCGGCGGTCCATGTGTTCGGCAACGACTACCCCACCCCGGACGGCACGTGCATCCGCGACTACATCCACGTCGAGGACCTCGCCGACGCCCACGTCAAGGCACTCGACGTGCTCGAGCGGCGCCGAGCCGGGGATGCTGGCCGTCAACCTCGGCACGGGTGTCGGGTCGTCCGTGCTCGATGTCATCAAGGCCACCGAAGCCGTCGCCGGGCGACCGGTGCCCTACGAGATCACCCCCCGCCGGGCGGGTGACCCGGTGACCACATTCGCCGATCCGACGTACGCCGAGACGGTGCTCGGGTGGCGATCGCGCCAGGGTCTCGACGAGATCGTCGACACGGCCTACCGCTGGCACGCCTCGACCGCCGGCCTGCCGGCCTGACGACTCCGACCTAGCGCGGTGTGAAACCCGGGGAGGCCGAGAACGAGTTCGACCCGGTGCCGCTCTTGGTCAGGGACTTGGCGGTGCCCGTCGCCAATGCTCTGACCGAGAGAGCGACGGCCACGAGCACTCGCCGTGCGGTGGCGGGGCCTTGTCGGACGTATCAGCAGCGGCCGGCGTCGCCTCGTTGTACAGGTGGATGCGCAACCGCCCCATCTCCTGCGGTGGATCGGTGCTGCGCTCACCGCGCTTGGCACCGTCTTCGGGGTGCTGCTCGTCGTGTACGAGCAGCTGGGGTGGCCAGCGCGCCCACGCCCTCGCTGGCGGCGTGATCGCCGCCCTGGTCCTGGCCGGGGCCACCGGCCTTGCCAAGCGCTCGCGCGCCATGCTGCCCTCACCGCGCGACCAACGCCGTCGTCGTCGCCGGCGTGGTCGGGTTCCTCGCGCTTCCGGTGAGCATGCACGTGGTGCTCGACCTTGCGGGGAGGCCCGACCCCGTGGCCTGGCCGCATGGTGGGTTGCTCGAGGTGCCCCGTCTGGCGAACGACGAGCCGGTCCGCGGTACCGGCTGCGGCGCCCACACCGAGACCACCCGGGTCACGCCGACGACGATCCCGGATGGCACGTGGTTCGGCGCCATCCGATCCGTGGACGACGACACGCCGAGCCTGGCGTTCGACCTGATTTGCGCCTACGAGAGCGAGGCTCAGGCGCGAAAGAACCCCTCGTACGCGGCCCTCGCCGCCGACGACGAGATCGTGCAGTACCCACGGACGCGTCCCACGTGGCTGACCGTCAACGCCAACAGCCGTGTTCGCACGGTGCCGATCGCCACCAACTTTCGCTACCGGGAGGGGCAGTGGTCGGCGAGCGGTGACTGCACCGACCGCTCGGGTCGGGACCAGCCGTTGGTCACCGGTGTCCACGTCTGGCTGGTCATCGTCGATGACCAGGCGGTCCTCGCTGTCCGTCTTTGCGACCTCGAGCGCGCTCCGGCGTCCTAGCCGCCGGCGCAGCAGACGAGCTGCCTGGCATCGTCGGATCGACTCACGCCGGTTGGACGTGGCGGACGCGGTCGAGCCAGCCGAGGAGGATGGCGATCGCCCGGGGGTCGTGGCGCAGCCGGTGGCCGGCGCCGGCCAGCACGTTGAGCTCGGCGGCGCCGTGGGCCTCGGCGAGCTGGCGGCCGTCGCTCGGCCGGCACGCTCTCGTCGTCCTCGCCGTGCATCACCAACAGGGGTCGCGGCGCGAACCGGCGGGCGGCATCGAGCGGTCGGAAGCGGCGGAACGCCCGGCCCCACTCGTCGATCGAGATGGGGAACAGCATCGACTTGATGGCGCCGATCTCGCGGGCGTGCTCGAGGAAGCGGCGCGGGTGCTCGGCCCAGTCGTCGAAGTCCGCTCGCGGGCTGAGCAGACCGGCGGCCTGCACGCGGGGATCGTCGGCGCCGACGCAGATGGCGATCGACCCGCCGGTGTTCGTGCCGAGCAGCACGATCTCGCTCGGGTCGGTCGCCTCGGTCAGGACGTCGATCGCCGTGCGGAGATCGTCGATCCAGCCCTGCAGTGAGAAGTCGCCCGTGCTGTCGCCCGTGCCGCGGAAGTTGAACGTCATCGCCGCGTAGCCGAGGTCGTGGGCGATGCGGTCGATGAGCTGGGGGAACGTACCGGCCGAGCGGCGGGCGTCGAGCGGGCCGATGGGGAAGCCGTGGCACAGGATCACGCCGGGGCGGGGCTCGTCGCGACCGGACGGGACGACGAGGTGGCGAGCCAGCGTGTGGCCGCCGGACTTGAAGGTGCCGTTCACGTCGCCTCAGGATCGGGGCCGGCGACGCCGACGGTGGCTGCCCCGGCGGGCCAGCGTGTAGCCGCGGTTGCGGGCCTCGGCGAGCGTGTCGGGACCGAACACCGTCCCGACCTCGGCGGCCACGATGTCCTCGATCGGTGCCGGGTCCTCCCACTCGTCGACGTCGTAGACGAGCTGGGTGCGCTTGTCGCCGAGGTATCGGAAGTGCTCGAACCGACCCGGCCGCTCCATCGACAACGAACGGTAGCGGGACGACGGAGGAGGGGAGCGCTCGCGCGCTCCCCTCCTCATCGAAACTGGGAAACTGCCGAGCTCTTTGATGCCGGGGGGACGAGTTCCGGCAGCTCGATCAGCGGAAGTTGGCGTGGATTCGCCAGGCGGTCCAGCCTGCCGGCCTAGCGGCCAACCACCTCCAGGGTCCCGTACGAACTTTCACTCATGTGGTGGACCACCTCCTTCCTCTGGTGCAACCAGTCAACCACACGACGCGGTCCGTCGCGCACGCGATTCAGGCCAGCGGATCGACCACGAACGCCGGGATCGGGCTGCCGTCGGCGAGGCCGGCCAGCAGCACGGCGGCGACATCGAGGGCCTCCTTGATCGTCACGTCCATGTCGAGGTAGCGGTACGTGCCGAGGCGCCCGACGAACGTGACGTGCGGGCGCCGCCCTGGCCAGCTCGACGTAGTCCAGCAACTGCTCCTTCTCGCGCACGAGGCGCACCGGGTAGTAGGGGATGTCGCCCGGCTCGGCCGTCCGGCTGAACTCGCGGTAGGTCACCGTCTTGTCGTGCGACTCCCAGGGCGCGAAGTGCTTGTGCTCGGTGATCCGCGTGAACGGCACGTCCGGGTCGCAGTAGTTCATCACCGGACAGCCCTGGATAGTCGCCGTCGTGCAGCTCCCGCTCGAAATCGAGCGTGCGGTAGCCCAGACGGCCGTGCTCGTGGTCGAAGAAGGCGTCGATCGGCCCGGTCCACACGACGTGGTCGAAGGCGTCGAGGTCCGAGCTGCCGAGCGCCGTCGACAGCCGCACCTCGATGGCGGGGTGGTCGAGGATGGCCTCGACGATCGGCGTGTAGCCGTGCTCGGGGATCGCCTGGTACGGGTGGTTGAAGTAGCTGTCGTCGTAGTTGAAGCGCAGCGGCAGGCGCTGCAGGATGCTCGCCGGCAGATCCCGTGGGTCAGTGCCCCATTGCTTGCGGGTGTAGCCGGCGAGGAAGGCCTCGTACAGCTCCGGGCCGACGAAGGCCAGGCCCTGGTCCTCGAACGACACGATCTCGTCGCGCGGTTCGGCCTTGGCTGCGACGAACGCGTGGGCCTCGGCCGGGCTCATCGTGGTCCCGAAGAACTGGTTGATCGTGTGCAGGTTGACCGGCAGCGAGTAAACCGTGCCGCCGGTCGTCGCCTTGACGCGGTGGTTGTACCGGCGCATCGAGCCGTAGCGGTTGATGTAGTCCCAGACGTGCTCCCACTGGGTGTGGAAGATGTGCGGGCCGTAGATGTGGACCATCACGTCGCTCGCCGCGTCGCGTTCCGTGTGGCAGTTGCCGGCGACGTGGTTCCGGGTGTCGAAGACGGTGATGCGATGCCCGGCGTCCGCCAGCTCCCGCCCGATGACGGCGCCGGAGAAGCCGGCCCCGGCGATCCCGATGTCGGCCATCCGCGAAGACTATCGAGCCGCCTCGACGTGGTCCCGAGGTCGCGTTACAGCATCGTTCGAGCAACACCTGCGAACGCTTCGCGCAACATCCTCGGATCGGCGTCAGCGGCGGCGCCCGCCGGCGGTTCCGTGTCTCGTGCGGTCGCGACATCCGCCCGACCGCCCGAAGGAGGAACGATGGAGCAGAGGAAGAGGAAGCTGGTCGTGCGAGCCGGGATCGCCGTCGGCCTCGGGGCCGCGGTGGCGCTGTCCGCAGCCGGCAGCGCCACGGCGTCACGCGGCCACGACGGTCACGTCTTCGCCATCAGCAACGATCCAGCGGGGAACGCCCTGCTGGTGTTCGACCGCGCCGCCGACGGGACGCTCACGGCCGCCCCGTCCGTCCCGACCGGCGGTACGGGGACCGGGAGTGGGCTCGGGTCTCAAGGCGCGGTGGCCGTCGCCGACAACGGCCGCGTCGTGCTGGCCGTCAACCCCGGCTCGGACCAGGTGTCGCTGTTCGCCGAGCGCGACGGCGAGCTCGTCCTCGTCGACACCGAGTCGAGTGGCGGCGACCTCCCGACCTCGGTGGCCGTCGACGGTCGGGACGTGTACGTCCTCAACGCCGGTGCTGGCAACAACATCTCGGGCTTGCGCATCGGCGACGAGGGACTCGACCCCGTCCCGGGCTCGACCCAGCCGCTGTCGCAGGCCTGAGGCCGGCGGCGCGCAGGTCGCCTTCACGCCGAACGGGCGCCACCTCGTCGTGAGCGAGCGCTTCACCAACCGCATCGACACGTTCCGTGTGCGCCGGCGGCGTGGCCGAGCCGGCCGTCGTCAACCCTTCGACTGGGGTGACGCCGTTCGGCTTCGACTTCGGGCGCCGCGGTGAGCTGATCGTGTCGAACGCCAACGGCGGCGCCGCCGGAGGCAGCTCGGTCTCGACGTACGCCATCGGTCGTGACGGCGTGCTGGCGCCCATCGACGGGCCCGACGCCACGCTGCAGACATCGGCCTGTTGGTTGGCCGTCGCCGGACGCAACGCGTTCACGGCCAACACTGGCAGCGCGACGCTGACCGGCTTCCACGTCAACCGCCGCGGTCAGACCGAGCTGTTGCATCCGGACGGCGTCAGCGCCACGGCCGGGCGGACGCCGATCGACCTCGACGTCACCGACGACGAGGACTACCTGTACCAGTTGAACGGTGGCGACGACTCGATCGGCGTGTTCGCCGTCGATCGGGACGGCGAGCTGACCAACCTGGGCTTCGTGACCGGCCTGCCGGCGACGGCCGTCGGGCTGGCGGCGACCTGATCAGCCGATGACGGAACCATCGGAGTGTTCGAGGGTTTCCGGACAGCCCCACCTTCGAACACTCCGATGCCGTCGAAGACTCGGGTCGGGAGTCACATCGTGTAGGCGAGGTTGTTCAGGATGCGCCGACCGAGCTCGACGTCGCCCTCGATGTCGACCTGGTCGCGGCGCGCCGCCGGGTCGACGCGACCTGCGGCGAGGCGGGCGAACACACCGACCGGCATCCACAAGGACACGGTCGGTGGTCCGGAGAGCTCGTCGACGACCGCCGCCCGTGAACCTTCCGCCTCCCCCACCTCGACGAACACCCGGCGGGCCAGCGGGCCGGTGAGGTCGAACACGACACGCGATCCGGGCGGCGCGCCGGCCCGCTTGCCGACGACGTAGCCCATCGCCGAGGCCATCTCCTCGAGCGCCAGCTCGGCCGCCGGACCGTCCTCACCGCCGGGGCACTTGACGGCGTCGCGGATGTCCTGCTCGTGCAACCAGCAGTCGAAGGCGCGGATGCGCATGAAGCGGCCGTACGTGTCCTTCCCGGCCGGCGTGAACCCCTCTGCTCGCCATGTCCCCGAGTCCATGGCTTGGAGCGCCGCGAGGCGGCGGGCCGTGTGCTCCCGGAACCGGTCCAGCACGTCGGCCGGCGGCGGCGTCGGCCATCGATCTCACCCACACCTCGTTGAAGCGGCCGATGTCGTTGCGCACGTGGGTCGGCGTCCCGACGTCGACGTCGGGCGCCGGCTCCCCGAGCAGCACCGACTCGGTGCCGATGACGTGGGCGACGACGTCCTTGACCCGCCACCCGGGCAGCGCGGTCGGCGCCGCCCAGTCATCGGCGGACAGGCCGCCGAGCAGCTCGTCGAGGCGAGCCCACACGTCGGCCAGCCCGGCGATGGCCTGTTCCTGCGGCACGATCGTCGACATGCGCGCTCCTCTCCGGTCAGGGCGTGGGGTTCTGGATCGTCCGCCACTCACGAGCCGTGAGGTACGGGAGGAACGTCTCGGCGATCAGCGCCAGGTCGGCCGGCGCCTTCGGCCGCTGGATCTCGTAGAGCGTGCCGAAGCGCCGCCACGCCAGCACGTGGTCCCACAACGCCAGCGCCTCGTCGCCGTGGGGTGGTTCGACGATGACGGGGCCGAACAGGCAGTGGCCGTCGGGGAAGAACAGCGTCGGGACGCCGAACGCTCCGGCGGCGACGACCCGCTCGTGCTCGGTCCGGACGTCGTCGTGCGTGGTCGGGTCGGCGATCGCCTCGGCCACGATGCCGGGGTCGATGCCGAGCTCGGCCAGCAGCGCCTCGGCGACCTCACGGCGGTGGGGCTGCCGACCCTCCTCGTGCAGCGCCCGCCCGGCCCGCTCGTACCACGCGTCGAGCAGCGCCGGATCCTTGCGCCGCAGCAGGGCGCCGATGCGCATCATCGACCACCCGTAGGACCACTCCCGCTCCCACGGGTGCTTCTTGCCCTCGAGGCGGTTGATCTCCTCGAGGCTGAAGAACTTCCAGCGGACCTCCAGACCGGTCAGGTCGCGGACCTCGCGGATCCATCGAGACCCCTGGTAGGCCCACGGGCACATCACGTCGAAGTGGAAGTCGACGTAGTCGATCGGCATCCCGCCATCGTGGTCCATCGGGCGGCCGCCGACCTCAGCGGGACAGAGTCGCTGATGTCGTCACCGGCCGCCGGCGGACCGACGGCGCCGATGGCGTCGAGGTAGGCGAGGTGGGCCTCGACGACCTGGACGGCGTCGACGTCGTCGAGCAGTTCGACGCCCTCCCGCTCGGACTCGCCGAGCAGGTATCCGGTCAACGTGTCCTCGTCGATGACCGTCGGCGTGAGGATGTCCTGGCGACGGTCGATCACGTCGACCGGCTGCAGGCCCTTGGCGTGCAGCCAGCGGAGGTGGAACACGAGCAGTTGCTCGACCTCGCCCGGCGTGAGGCGGGCCTGGGTCGCCGGCGGCACGCGGTCGGCGACGAAGTCGACCGCTTCGTCGAGCCGGTACACGACCCGCGGGGCGACGGCGTCGAGGCGGTGCGCCTCACGGCCGACGACGACGGCGGCGATGACGAACACGACGACCGCCGCCAGCGCGGCGAACACCCACGTGATCGGCTCCATCGACGACAACCCTACGGACCCTGAGCGATGAGTCTACTAGACTTAGTCGACATGACCATGACGGTGAACGTGCACGAGGCCAAGACGCAGCTGTCCAAGCTGCTGGCCGAGGTCGAGGCCGGTGACGACGTCGTGATCGCCCGCCGCGGCAAGCCCGTCGCCCGCCTCGTCCGCTACGAGCGCAAGAAGCGCGCCCGCTCGGGTGGCTGAAGCTCCCGGGACCGCCGATCGACCCGTCGGTGTTCGACCCGATGACCGACGACGAGCTGCGGGAGTGGGGGCTGCTCTGAACCTGCTGCTCGACACGTCGACGCTGATCTGGGCGACGTCGGCGCCGTCACTGCTGACTCGCGGATGCCGCGGTCGATCGCTCGGCGACGGCGACAACGACGTCTTCGTCTCCGCGGCCTCGGCGTGGGAGATCGCGACGAAGCACCGACTCGGTCGACTCGCCCAGGCGCAGCCGCTCGTCGACGGACTGGCACGGCGAGCTCGAGCAGGACCGCTACGTCCCGCTCGACATCACGCCGCGCCATGCGCTGCACGCCGGCGGTACGACGTCGCCCACGGCGACCCGTTCGACCGCATCATCGCCGCCCAGGCCGAGCTGGAGGAGATGACGCTCGTGGCCAGCGACCGGGCCTTCGATCTGTTCCCGGTGACCCGCCTCTGGTGACTCAGATGCCGATGCGCTGGGCGAGCAGCTCGCGGTGGTACGTCGGGTCGCCGAACAGCAGCTCGGAGCTCTTGGCCCGCTTGAAGTACAGGTGCGCCGGGTGCTCCCAGGTGAAGCCGATGCCGCCGTGGATCTGGATGTTCTCGGCGGCGGCGTGGAAGTACGCCTCCGAGCAGTAGGCCTTGGCCAGCGAGGCCACCGACGGCAGCTCGTCGTTCATCTCGCTGGCGCACCACATGCCGTAGTAGGCGGCCGACTTGGCCGACTCGACCTCCAGCAGCATGTCGGCGCACTTGTGCTTGATCGCCTGGAACGAGCCGATCGGGCGGCCGAACTGGACGCGCACCTTGGCGTACTCGACGGCCATGTCGAGCACCTTCTGGGCCCCGCCGACCTGCTCGGCGGCGAGGCCGACGGCGACGAGGTCGAGCACGGTCGACAGCACGTCCCAGCCCTCGCCCTCGGTGCCGATCAGGCGTGCCGGCGTGCCGTCGAAGCTCGAGCTTGGCCTGCTTGCGGGTCTGGTCCATCGTCGACAGCGCACGTGCGGGTCAGGCCGGCGGCGTCGCCGTCGACGGCGAACAGGCTGACGCCCTTGCCCGTGCGGGCGGCGACGATGATCAGGTTGGCGGTGTGGCCGTCGAGCACGAAGCTCTTCGTGCCGTTGAGCGTCCAGCCGTCGCCGGCGGCGCTGGCCTCCATCGTGATGCCGGCCTCGTCCCACTTGCCGGACGGCTCGGTGAAGGCGACGGTGGCGATCGTCTCGCCGCTGGCGATGCCCGGCAGGTAGTCCTTCTTGGCGGCGTCGTCACCGCACTGCAGCAGCGTGTTGGCGGCGAGCACGACGGTCGAGAAGAACGGGGCGCACAGCAGGGCGCGGCCCATCTCCTCGAGCACGATGCCGAGCTCGACGTAGCTGTAGCCGGAGCCCGCCGAACTCCTCGGGGATGTGCAGGCCCTGGAGGCCCATCTGCTCGGCCATCTGCTTCCACACGGCCTGGTCGTAGCCGTCCTCGGTCTCCATCTGCTCGCGGACGGCGGACTCGGGGCTCTTGGAGTCGAGGAAGGCCCGGACGGTCTTGCGCAGCTCTTCCTGCTCCTCGGTGAAGGCGAAGTTCATGGCGCGCGATCGTGGCCGGCCTTGACCGACGCCGCGCCAACTCTGCTTGTGTACACGCGTGTCCACACAGTCGATCCGGACGCTGCGGGCGCGACCTGGCCGACGGCGGTCCGGCGGGCCGCCCAGGGCGAGCGCATCGTCGTCACCGTCGGCGGACGGCCGACGGCCCAGCTCGCCCCGCTCGACGACCAGGCGCCCGACCTCGACCGCCTGCTCGCCAGCGGCGCCGTGCTGCCACCACGCCGGACGGGAGCGTGGCGCCCGCCGGCGCCGGTCACCGTGTGGTCCGGCGTGCGCATCGACCGGGCCCTCGTCGAGCTGCGCGGTGATCGCCATGTCGGCGTCGCCGCCGAAGATCTGGGCGCGGTTCTTCGCGACTGTCGCGAAAAATCGCGGCCAGATGAGTCGCTGGATCGCTCGGCACCAGGTGCGGGGGGATGACGGTGGCCCTCGACACCACCGCGCTGCTGGCGCTGGCCGTCGACGGGGCGCAGCGGGCGGTCGTGCTCGCGGCGCTCGACGGCGACGCCGGTGTGGAGCGCGTCGGCGCTGGCGCTGACCGAGGCGCTGCCGGCGATCGACCGGCTGACCGACGAGGCCGTGCTGCGCGCCGACCTCGAGGACGCCGTCCGCCTGGCGTGGGACCACCTCCACGTCGTGCCGGTCGACCAGCGCTGCCTCGACCGCGCCGCCGGCCTGGCCCGCGAGCAGCCGGTGCGCCTGACGAGCGCCATCCACCTCGCCGCCGCCGAGCGGATGCCGGCGCCGGTCCGCTTCGTGACCTTCGACCCCGGCCAGATCGGCGTCGCCCTCGGCCTCGGCCTCGACGTCGTCTCGGCGTGACGGTCAGCGGGTCCGTGGCGGCGACGAAGCGGCACGGCCGCGCGGGAGACGACGTTGGGATCTCGGCGAGAACGTGCACACTGGCGGCATGGCGACCAAGACGCTGCACTGGGTCAACGCCGACGTCGAGGTGCACAAGGTCGTCGTCGGGCCGTACGACAACAACGTGTTCGTCGTCCGCTGCCGGCGGACCGGCGACGCCGTGCTGATCGACGCCGCCAACGAGCACGAGCAGCTGCTCGAGCTGTGCCAGCGCCTCGGCGTCCGGCGGGTGCTCGAGACGCACGGCCACTGGGACCACATCCAGGCCGTGCCGGCGATCCGCGAGGCCGGCTACGAGGTCGCCGTCACCAAGCTCGACGCGCCCGAAGCTGGAGGACGTCGGCTACGACGTGTTCCTCGACGACGCCGAGGTGATCGAGGTCGGCGAGCTGCGCCTCGACGCCATCCACAACCCCGGCCACACGCCGGGCTCGATCTCGTTCGCCGTGCGCGGCACGCCGCTGCTGTTCACCGGCGACACGCTGTTCCCCGGCGGGCCCGGGCAACACAAGTTCCAGGACGCCGACTTCCCCACGATCATCCGCTCGATCGAGGACCGGCTGTTCACGTTCCCCGACGCCACGGTCGTCCTGCCCGGCCACGGCGTCGACACGACGATCGGCGCCGAGCGCCCGCACCTCGACGAGTGGATCGACCCGCGGTTGGTGACCGACGTGATCCGGCAGAGCCGCTGCCGTCCCTCGTCGGCGGAACGGCGGCGGCGTGAGGTACGACGAGCGGCCGGTCGACGACACGCCCGTCCACACCGATCGACCTGCCGCCGACGCCGGTCCGCGACCGCAACATCCCGGCGACGGCGTGGGTCGAGGCACCGGCCGACTGCTGCCGCTTGGGCGACGACCTGCCCGGCCGGCCGGTCGCCGAGTACAAGCGGCGCATCGGGCCGTGGCTGCTGTGGCGGGCCGGGACCGGCGGCCGGACGGCGACGCCCGGTACTGGGCCGCCCGGGCCGACGACACTGGCCACGGCGTACACGCTGCGCCTGTTCCCCGACGGGCGAGCCCACGGCACCGGGCCGAGCGGGGCCACCCACGACCGCTTCCGCGCCTGGAAGGAAGACCTGCGTGACGCCTGACGGCGCTGCCTGCCAATTAGCACTACGGCGGTAGGGATAATTGCCGGCGGCGGCGCGTAGACTGCGTCGTGCGAGCGAGCTGTTCCGGGTCGAGGACCTCTGGGTCGCGCCGGTCGTCGACGCCAGCTCGGTCTCCCGGTGCGAGCCCGAGCCGATCCTCCGCGGCCTCGACCTCACCGTCGGCGCCGGCGAGGTGCACGCCATCATGGGCCCCAACGGCTCGGGCAAGAGCACCCTCGCCTCCACGCTGATGGGCTCGCCCGAGTACGAGGTCACCTGCCGGCACGATCACGTTCCAGGGCGACGACGTCACCGACTGGCCGGCCGACGAGCGGGCCAAGGCCGGGATGTTCCTCGCCTTCCAGTACCCGCAGGAGATCCCCGGCGTCTCCGTGATCCAGTTCCTGCGCCAGGCGCTGTCGGCCCGCAAGGGCATCGACCTGTCGGTGCTCGAGCTGCGCGTCGTCGGCGATGGAGTGGATGCAGCGCCTCGGCATGGACTCCTCGTTCGTCGACCGCTACCTCAACGAGGGCTTCTCGGGCGGCGAGAAGAAGCGCAACGAGATCATGCAGATGGCCATCCTCGAGCCGGCCGCTGGCGATCCTCGACGAGACCGACTCCGGCCTCGACATCGACGCGCTGCGCATCGTCGCCAAGGGCATCCACGAGGTGCGCGCCGACCGCCCCGACATGGGCGTCGTGCTGATCACCCACTACCAGCGCCTGCTCGACGAGCTGGCGCCCGACCACGTGCACGTGCTGGTCGACGGGCGCATCGTCGCCTCCGGCGGCATGGAGATCGCCGAGCGCCTCGAGCGCGACGGCTACGAGTCGTTCCGTCCGGCGGAGGTGAGCGCATGACAGCCGAGGTCGAGTTCGAACGTGTTCTCGACACGGCGAAGGTCAAGGCCCAGTTCCCGCTCCTCGGCGACCTCATCGACGGCGCCCCGATCCACTACCTCGACTCGGCCAACTCGTCGCAGAAGCCGCACTCGGTGATCGACGCCATGTCGGCGTTCACCGAGCACCACTACGCGCCGATCAACCGCAGCGCCTACCGCCTCGCCGCCGAGGCCACCGACGCCTATCGAGAGCGCCCGGGCCAAGGTCGCCCGCTTCGTC
This sequence comes from uncultured Acidimicrobiia bacterium, assembly GCA_963719775.1. Classification (GTDB taxonomy): domain Bacteria; phylum Actinomycetota; class Acidimicrobiia; order Acidimicrobiales; family Ilumatobacteraceae; genus JALZMG01. Next base: position 245,009 of record CAVRCY010000009.1, on the reverse strand, counting down.
AACGCCGCCCACCCCGACGAGATCGTGTTCACCAAGAACGCCACCGAGGCGCTCAACCTCGTCGCCCAGGCGTGGGGCGGGGCCAACCTCGGCGCCGGCGACGTCGTCGTGCTCACCCACATGGAGCACCACGCCAACATCGTGCCGTGGCACATCCTGGCCGCCGAGCGGGGCATCGAGCTGCGCTGGATCCCGCTGACCGCCGACGGCCGCCTCGACCTCACCGACCTCGACCGCGCTGCTCGACGGCGCCAAGGTCTTGTCGGTCGCGGCGATGAGCAACGTGCTCGGCACGCTCAACCCGGTCGCCGAGCTGTGCGCCGCGGCCCACGCCGCGGGCGCTCTGGCCGTCGTCGACGCCTGCCAGTACGTGCCCCACAACGTCACCGACGTGCAGGCCTGGGGCGCCGACTTCGCGGCGTTCTCCAGCCACAAGATGTGCGGCCCGTCGGGCATCGGCGCGCTGTGGGGCCGGGCCGAGCTGCTCGACGCCACGCCCCCGTTCCTCGGCGGCGGCAACATGATCGCCGACGTCCGCCTCGACGGGTTCACCCCGGCGCCCGTCCCGGCCAAGTTCGAGGCCGGGCACCCCGCCGATCACCGAGGCCATCGGCTTCGGCGCCGCCGTCGACTTCCTGCGAGACGCTCGGCATGGACGCCGTGCGGGCCCACGAGGTCGAGCTCACCGGCGTACGCCATCGACACTGCTGACCGCCAGGTTCGGCGACGACATCCGATCCACGGGCCTCGGCGACCTCGACGTCCGCGGCGGCGTGCTCAGCTTCGCCTTCCGCGACCTCCACCCCCACGACGTCAGCCAGGTGCTCGACCAGCGCAACGTCTGCATCCGGGCCGGCCACCACTGCGCCAAGCCGCTGATGCGCGTGCTCGGCGCGGCCGCCACCGCCCGGGCCAGCTTCTACCTGTACAACGACCGTGACGACGTCGACGCGCTGGCCGATGCGCTCGACGGCGCCTCCGACATCTTCGGCCTTCTAGGAGCCCCGCCATGCCCGGTCTCGAAGACCTCTACCGCGAGATCATCCTCGACCACTACCGCTCGCCCCGCAACCGCGGCGAGCTGCCAGCGCCGCCGGCCGTCGTCGCCCAGGGCCACAACCCGCTGTGCGGCGACGAGATCACGGTGTTCCTGCAGGTCGACGACGGTGTCGTCACCGACGTCAAGGTCGGCGGCCAGGGGTGCTCGATCTCCCAGAGCTCGGCGTCGATGATGAGCCAGGCGATCAAGGGCCAGCGCGTCGACGAGGTCCGCGGCCTCGTCCGCCGGTTCAAGGGCATGATGTCGATCGAGGACGCCGAGCGACGCCGACGGCAACGGGGACGGAGACGGGACCGTGGCGCTCGGGCGACCTCGAGGCGCTGCAGGGCGTCGTCAAGTTCCCGGTGCGCATCAAGTGCGCCACGCTGGCGTGGAACACGCTGCTCGAAGCGCTCGAGCGGACGAACGACGACGTCAACTCGTAACGTCGCCCGGCGTGATCGCCGACGACGCCCTCGCCGCCGAGGCTCGCTCCCGAGTCGGGCGGGCGATCCGCCGGCTCGGCCACGCCGTGGTCGGACACCAGGCGCCGCCGGAGCTGCTCGACCGGGTGGCCTCGACGCTCGACGGGCTCACCGCCCAGCTCGACGCCGGGGGCTCGCGCCAGCGACCCGCTGACTCGTTCGGGCAGCAGTCGTGGACGAACGAGGTGCCGCAAGGCGTGGTCGGCGCCTACGACGACCGTCCGTTCTCGGGGCGGGCCAGCCCCTGGGGCCTCGACCTCGAGGTGCACCGCCACGGGGACGAGATCGAGGGCCTCCTCACGCTCGGCCCGGCGCACGAGGGCGCGCCGGGCCGATCGCACGGCGGGATCGTCGCCGGCCTCTTCGACGACGTGTTCGGGTTCGTGCTCGGCATCCTCCAGGAGCCGGCGTTCACCGGCGAGCTGACCATCCGCTACGAGCGGCCGACACCGCTGCACCGCCCGCTGGCGTGCCGGGGCCGGCTGGCCGAACGGTCGGGCCGCAAGATCTGGATCGAGGGCGAGCTGCTCGACGCCACGACGGACGAGGTGGTCGCCCGCGCCCGCGGCTTGTTCATCGCCGTCGACCGTTCGGCGATGGCCCGGGCCAGCGCCCAGCTCCCCGCCCCACCCGACGAGGACCACTGACGTGAGCTGCGGTCAGCGCTTGAGGTCGATGACGACGGCACCGCTGATCCGGACGAGCTCGGCGGGCGCAATGGCGAACACGTCGACCCACGTCCCCGCTGCCGCCCAGACCTCGTCGTGGACGAGGAGGTCGGGATCGACGAACACCCGCAGCGGCGTGGCGAGGCCGAACGGCGGAACGCCGCCGATCGGGTAGCCGGTCGCCGACCGCACGGTGTCGGCGTCGACGCGGCTGCAGCGCCGGCCCCCGGCCGCGGCGGCGAGCTTGGCCTCGTCGAGCTGGTTGGCCCCGCTGACGTAGGCCAGCACCAGCTCGCCGTCGACGGCGAAGATCAGGCTCTTGACGATCTGGCCGACGTCGACGCCGATCGCCGCGGCGGCGTCGGCTGCCGTCTTGGCGCCGGCCGGGAAGCGGACCGGGTCGATGTCGAGACCGGCCGCCTCCGCGGCGGCCACCACGCGGGCGACGTTCGGATGCTCCGAGTGCTGGCTCACGGTCCGCGGACGGTAGCCGGGCCACCCCACCACAGCACGGCTGCGCCGGCCAGCGCACATCCGGCTGCGACGACGTACGACGTGTCGTGACCGCCGGCGTTGTCGTAGAGCCAGCCGAGCAGGAGCGGGCCGCCGGCGGCACCGAACATCGTGAGGAACTGCGAGCGGCTGAAGATCCGTGGGTAGTCGAGCACGCCGAAGCGCTCGGCGATCAGCAGCGGCTGCAGCATGAGGAGGTTGCCGACGGTGGCGCCGAACAGCAGGATGCCGGCGAACAGGACGACCGTGGTCTGGGAGACGCCGATGATCGCCAGCGATACGGCCTGGGTGGCGGCGAGGGCCACGGTGAAGCCGGCCATCGGCAACCGCGGCACGACCCGGCCGCCGGCCAGGCGGGCGACGATCGACATGCCGGCGAGCCCGATCGTGGCGAACGCCGCCGTGGTCTTGTCGGTGCGCTCCTCGACGAGCTTGACGATCTGCTGCGTGCCACCGACCTGCGCGGCCATCACGAGCACATAGCCGACCGTGACGGCGACGTAGAACCTGGTGCGCGTTGCCTCGTGGTACGGCGTGCCGGTCGGCACAAGTGGTGCCGCATCGCGCTGGGCTCGCTCGCCGTCGGGCAACCAGCCGAGTGCCGCCGGATCGGGTCGCACGAGCCAGAGGGCGAACGGGATGACGCCGACGAGCCACAGCGCACCGAGTACCGGGGTCGCCGATGCCAGGCCGCGGTCGTCGATCAGCCACTTGGCGAATGGCGTGACGAGGATGCCGCCGGCCGACAGCCCCGTGGACGCGATGGACAGCGCCACGCTGCGCCGGATGTGGTACCAGCGGGTGACGACGGTCGTGACCGGGATCAGGCCAGCACCGCTGAACCCGAACGCGAAGACGGCGTACACGACGTACAGCTGCCAGCGTTCCTGGACCTGGCCCAGCAGCGCCAAGGCTGATGCGCCGAGCACGGCGCCGCCGACGATGACGATGCGCACGTCGTGGCGGGCGATCAACCGGGCGACCCACAGCCCGACGACGCCAGCGACGATGAAGAAGAGCGTCGTCGCCAGCGAGATCGAAGCCAGCGGCCAACCGCGTTCGCGGCTGAAGGCATTGAGGTAGACGGCCAAGCCGTAGAAGCCGAGGCCGGAGGCGACCGTCAGGACGATGAAGCACCCGGCGACGACGCGGCCGCCGGGGAACCGATCGGCGGACGTCCGCCGCTCGACCGCCGTGGTCACGTGCTCAGCCGAGCAACCTGTCGATCGCCGCCGCGAGATCGCGATCGTTGTCGGTGACGGTCGACCCGGCATCGTGCGTCGACAGCGCGATGTCGACCTTGTTCCAGGAGTTCGACCAGTCCGGGTGGTGGTTGCGCTTCTCGGCCAAGAGCGCCACCCGGGTCATGAAGGCGAAGGCGGCGGAGAAGTCGGCGAACTCGAAGTGCCGACGCAGGGCGCCGTCACGCTCCTCCCAGCCGGGATCGTGTGCCATGGCGGCGACACTACGCCCGACTCCGGGACCGGTCCGACGAGCTTGCACGGCATCGGACGTGCGGACCGGGCGGGTTTCTCGACGTCCAGCCTCGGTGCCTCGAAGCACTCGGATGGGTTAGGGGTTGGCGAAGAGCTCGCCGAGGGAGCCGGGACGGACGGCGGGGCGCTCCCCTTGCTGCGGCTCGTCCTCCGGCTCACCGGTGAAGGCGGCGTAGCCCTCGGCCTCCAACCGGTCGGCCAGCTCGGGACCACCGGTCGCCACGATCTGGCCGCGCACGAGGATGTGCACCCGGTCGGCGCGCAGCTCGGACAGGAGGCGGTTGTAGTGCGTGATGGCCAGCACGCCGAGGCCCGGTCCGTCGGCCGTCGGCTGCGTCTCGGCCTCGATGCGCCTGGCGCAGGCCCGCAATGCGTCGATGTCCAATCCGGAGTCGAGCTCGTCGAGGATGGCGATGCGCGGCGCCAGGGCGACGAGCTGGAGCGTCTCGTTGCGCTTCTTCTCACCGCCCGACAGGTCGACGTTGAGGGCCCGATGCAGCAGTCGCTCGTCGAGCCCGATGCGGGCGGCCTCGGCCAGCAGCGTCGCGCCGAGGTCGATCGGTCGGCGCGCCGCGAGCCGTCAGCGCCTCGCGCAGCATGTCGTCGAGCGCCACGCCAGGTACCTCGGTCGGGTACTGCATCACGAGGTACAGCCCGGCCGCCGCCCGCTGCCACGGCGGCATGCCGAGCAGGTCGACACCGTCGAGCGTCACGCGTGCCGGCCAGGACCTCGTACCCCGGCTTGCCCATGACGATCGCCGACAGCGTGCTCTTGCCCGCGCCGTTCGGTCCCATCACGACCTGCACCTCGCCGCTCGACACGGTGAGGTCGATGCCGCGCAGGATCTCCTTGCCGCCGATCGGCGGCCCGCAGCCCCTTGATCTCGAGCGTGCCGTCACGCCGACTCCTCGTTCGCGTCGACGTGCCGATGATGACGTTGCCGTCCTCCACCCGCACGTCGAACACCGGCACCGGCTGGGTCGCCGGCAACGTGACCGGCTCGCCGGTCTCCAGGCTGAACGTGCTGCTGTGCTTCGGGCACTCGATCTCCCGCTCGTCGCACCACACCTCACCCTCGGACAGCGAGACGTTGGCGTGGCTGCACACGTCGCCGATGGCGTAGACGTCGTCGCCGCACCGGACCACGGCGACCGGGACACCGTCGACCTCGATGCGCCGGGCGGTGCCGGTGTGCGAGCTCGTCGAGCCGCGATCGTCACGGCCATCACGCCACCCCAGTCAGGGTGCGGTCGAGGTCGAGCTTCGCCGACACACGGCTGCGCAGGTCGGCGGCCAGCGGGCCGACGGGCAGCTGGCCGAGCACCTCGTCGAAGAACCCGAGCACGATCAGTCGCTCGGCGACCTGGGTCGGGATGCCGCGGCTCTCCAGATAGAAGCGCTGCTCGGCGTCGATCGGCCCGACGGTCGACGCGTGGCTGCACTTCACGTCGTTCGTCTCGATCTCCAGGTTCGGGACGCTCTCCGCCCACGCACCCTCGCTCAGCGTGAGGTTGCGGTTGGTCTGGAACGCGTTCGTCCCCCGGGCGTGCTTGCGCACCTTGATCAGCCCCGTGTACACGCTGCGCGAGTGGTCCTGCACGGCCCCCTTGAACAGGAGGTCGCTGGTCGTGTGCGGCGCATCGTGGTCCTGGATCGTGCGGAAGTCGTGCATCTGCTCTCCGCCGGCGAAGTACAGAGCGATCTGGCGCGTGCTGCTGCCGGGCCCGGCGAGCCGGGCCTCCGTCCGGACCCTGGCGTAGTAGCCGCCGAGGGCGACGGTGGCCAACGTGGTCGTCGAGTCGCGCTCGCCCACCGCCCGCTGGTGGCCGATCTGCCAGGCCGTATCGTCCAGCTCGTTGACGCCGAGGTAGCTGACGCGGGCGGCCGGCCCGGCCTGCACGTCGAGCACGGGGACGACCAGCACGACGTCACCGTCGGCCGACGTGAAGCGCTCGACGACAGTGACCTGGCTGTTGTCGCCGGCGTCGATGACGAGGCGCGGGAACGCCGCCGCGCCCTCGCCGGCGACGTGGTGGGTGATGACCACCGGCTCGGCGACGACGGCGCCAGCCGGCACGCGCACGACGACCGGCGCCATGAACGCGGCATTGAGCTCGGCGAACACGTCCGGCGCGGCGGCTCCGTCAGGCAGCTCGGACAGGTGATCGGCGCTGACGACCACGCCGTCGCCACCCTCGACCGTCGTGGTCGCGGGGCGCGGGGTGAACCGGGCGAGGTCGAGCTCGTCGATCCGGCTGTAGCGCCAGATCTCCTCGGCCGGGGTCGGAAACGCGGTCGTCGCCGCTCGTTCGGCGGCGGCGGCCCGTTGCTCGCCGAACCGCTGGTCGATGGCCCGCGCCGCAGCGGGACTGAAGGCGTGCATGGCGCGACAATTCTACGGTCCGCGCCGGGGAAACCCCGCCGATCAGCCCCGTGGGAACAGGCGCCGCCAGGCCGCGACACCTGAAGGCTGCCGTCGCCCGCGCAGAGTGCGGTTCAGCCCCGTGGGAACAGGCGCCGCCAGCCTTTGCGCCGGCGCGCCGCCGCCCGCTCGGCCTCGACCTCGGCCCGGACCCGGTCACCGACGGACGTCAGGAAGTCCTCGGCGTCGTCGAGCAGGGCGGCGGCCGTCCCGTCGGCCACGCTGTCAGGCTCGTCCGGCGTCGGAGGGGTGACCAGCGAGCCGTGCGTCCAGGCCACCGCGGCCAGCCGACGTTCGTACATCGGGCAGTTGTCGGGACATCGCCACGGCGCGTCGGGCGCGAGATCGAGATCGCACTTGCGCACCGTGTCGCCGTTGGCGTAGGTGCGGCTCTCGAAGTGCTTGCACTCCTGGCGCATGGGCATCGCCGACCAGCGTAGGGCCGAATTCCGACGACGGTCGGTCGGCTTCGGCGCAGCCCGATGGTCAGTCGACGCTGACCGGCGGCGACTCGGGAGTCGCCGACATCCCCGCCACCCGGCGGTCGGATGGGAGGAGCACCCGGACGGCGACGGCTGCTCCCGCCACGACGACCGCGGCGACGCCGGCGGCGAGACCGAGTCCGTCGACGAAGGCCTCCTTCGCCGTCTGCAACAGGCGTCCGGCGATCTCGGCCGGCACCACGCCCTGGGCGATCAGCCCGTTGACGCCGCCGATGCTGCCCTCGGCGATCTCCTGCGCCTCCGCTGGGAGTGAGTCGATCGCGCCGGCCAGCCCGGACGTGTACTGGCTCGTGACCAGCGAGCCGAGCACGGCCACGCCGAGCGCGCCACCGAGCTCGCGGGTCGTGTCGTTCATCGCCGATCCGACCCCGGCGCGATCGCGAGGAACGGCCGACATCAGCTGCGTCGTCATCGGCACCATCGACATGCGCCATGCCGCAGGCCAGGACGACGAGCACGATCACCAGGAACCAGTACGGCGTCGAAGTGGAGAACAGGGCGGTGCCGACGAGCGCGAGGGCGACGAGCGTCAGCCCCGATGCGGCCACGCGGTCGGCCCCGAAGCGGACGACCAGCTTGGGCGTGTTCGGCGCCACGATCATCATCGTCGCCGAGATGGGCAGCAGGCGCAGCGCCGCCTCGAGCGGGCTGTAGCCGAGCACGAACTGGAGGTACTGGGTGAGCAGGTAGAACATGCCGAACATGGCGAAGAACACCAACGTGATGCCGCCGGACGACACGGCAAAGCGGCGGTTCCTGAACAGCCGCAGGTCGAGCATCGGATGGCGGTTGCGCCACTCCCACCAGGCGAACAGCGCGAGGGCCAGGATGGCACCGCCGAACCACAGCAGCGAGGTGGCGCTGAGCCAACCGTGGTTGGGGCCTTCGATGATCGCCCAGACCAGCGCGCTGAAGCCGATGATCGACAGGAGGGCGCCGATCGGGTCGAGCGGGGATGCGGTGCGGTCCTTCGACTTCGGCACGAGGATCCACGACGCGGCGAGGGCAAGGGCGATGATCGGGATGTTGATGAGGAAGACCGAGCCCCACCAGAAGTGCTCGAGCAGCAACCCCGAGGTGACCGGCCCGATCGCCGCGCCGGCTCCGGAGATGCCGGCCCAGATGGCGATCGCCTTGGCCCGCTCGCGGCCGGGGAAGACGTTGGTCAGGATCGACAACGTCGAGGGCATGATGAACGCCGCGCCGACGCCCATGATGGCTCGTGCGGCGATGACCTGACCGGAGCTGTCGGCGAAGGCGCCGAACAGCGAGCCGAGGGCGAACACCGCCAGCCCGGCCTGCAACGCCCCTTTGCGGCCGAAGCGATCGCCGAGCGCGCCGGCCGTGAACAGCAGCCCGGCGAACACCAGCGCGTAGGCGTCGACCATCCATTGCAGTTCCGTGTTGCTGGCGCCGAGTTGGTCAGGGCGGGCCAGCGTGGGCAGCGCCACGTTGAGCACCGTGTTGCCGACGATGACGATGACCAGCGACGTGCAGAGCACCACCAGGATCTTCCAACGCCGCTGGTAGACGTCCGGTGCGATGCCGTCGAGGTGGCTGTCGTCGCTCTCGACGGGATCGGGATGGGGATGGGGCCCTGCAGCCGGGGTCGTCATGTCACTGTGCTCGCTCGTCTCTGGCTGGCCGTGTGCCAGGAGTCTCGTGCCCGCTGTATGATGATTCCGCTACGTTAACGTAGTGGATGTGGCTCACAACCAGTGAGCCGAATTCCGTCGCGTAGGGTGACGAATGGCACGTCCCAGAAGTGAACAGGCGAGGCGCAAGGTCCTCGACGCGGCGGCCGACATCATCATCGAGCGCGGGGTCGGCACCCTGACCATCGAAGAGGTGGCATCACGGTCGGGTGTGGCCAAGACGACCATCTACCGGCACTGGCCGGAGCGGACCGAGCTCATCCTGGACATCGCCCGGGCATCGTTCCAGCACGTCGCCACGCCCGACATCGGCTCGCTGCGGGAGGACCTGATCGCCTTCTTCAGCGTGCTCGTGCGGGCCGATCTGAGCGGCAAGGTCGGTCGGCTGATGCCCTGCCTGATCGACGCCGCATCGCGCGACCCCGAGATGGAGCTGCTCCTCGAGCGCCTCGCCGCCGAGCGCGAGCAACCGATCATGACGATCGTCGCCAGGGCCCAGGAACGGGGCGAGCTGCCGGCCGAGCTCGACCCGCAGGTCGTCATCGGGTCGATCGTCGGGCCGATCGTGTTCCGCAAGGTCATGCAGCGCCGGCCCGTCGACGCGTCCTACCTCGCGGCGTGTCTCGACGTGGCGATCACCGGGCTCTCGGCCACCGTGCCGACCCGTGCCGCGGCGACCGTGACCTGACGGGCGAGGCCCGCTAGCGCACGGCTAGCACGAAACCGTCAGGGTCCTTCTCCGACGGTGACACGTGGTCGCCGCGATGAAAGGAATCTTCCATGGCCAGCCTCTCGAACGTCACGCTGACGATCGCCCGCAACGTTGCCAACGCCATCCTCACCGTCGACTACGACGTCACCTGGAGCGCGTTCGACCAGGCGACGAACCTGTCGTACATCGACACCGTTGCCGTGCGCGGTGACGACACCAGCCAGGACGGCGACAACGGTCCGGTCGGCGACGACCCGATCTCGCTCGGCCTCGTGCCGATCCCGCTGTTCGGGATCAGCTACGACGGGCAGCCGACGACCCACCGGAGCAAGTCGTTCACGATTGCCTGGACCAACCTCAACGAGGACCCCGACGACGACGAGATCCGCGCCGTCGTGACGCTGACGCCGCAGCTGCCGGTGGCCACCAGCCGCGAGAGCGGCCCGCTGGCCGTCGTCGTCACCTCTCCGTGACGCCCTCAGGGCGGGATCGTCACGGCCCCCGAGACGGTCCCGCCCAGGCGGTTGGTCAGCCGACCGAACCTTCCATCTGCAGCTCGATCAGTCGGCTCCATTCGACGGCGTACTCCATCGGCAGGGTGCGGGTGATCGGCTCGATGAAGCCGTTGACGACCATGCCCATCGCCTGCTCCTCGGAGAGGCCACGGCTCATCAGGTAGAAGAGCTGTTCGTCGGCGACCTTGGACACCGTCGCCTCGTGGCCGATCTGGGCGTCGCGCTCGCCGACCTCCATGTACGGCAGCGTCCAGCTCTCGGAGTCGTCGTCGAGGATCAGGGCATCGCACTGCACGTGCGACTTGCACCCGTGGGCGCCCTCGTCGACCCGCACGAGGCCGCGGTAGGTCGTCTTGCCGCCGTCCTTGCTGATCGACTTGGACACGATCTTCGACGTCGTCTCCGGCGCGGCGTGGATCATCTTGGCGCCGGCGTCCTGGTGCTGACCGGCGCCGGCATAGGCCACCGAGAGCACCTCGCCCGTCGCCTTGGGGCCGACGAGGTAAACGCTCGGGTACTTCATCGTCAGCTTCGAGCCGATGTTGCCGTCGATCCACTCCATGTGGCCCTCGGCCTCCACCCGGGCCCGCTTCGTGACGAGGTTGTACACGTTCGGGCTCCAGTTCTGGATCGTCGTGTACGTCACGCGGGCCGACGGCTTGACGACGATCTCGACGACGGCCGAGTGCAACGAGTCACTCGTGTACACCGGGGCCGAGCAGCCCTCGATGTAGTGCACCTGCGAGCCCTCGTCGGCGATGATCAGCGTGCGCTCGAACTGACCGGCGTTCTCGGCGTTGATGCGGAAGTAGGCCTGCAGCGGCATCTCGCACTCGACGCCCGGCGGGACGTAGATGAACGAGCCGCCCGACCACACCGCCGAGTTGAGGGCGGCGAACTTGTTGTCACCCGGCGGGATGATCGTGCCGAAGTACTTCTTGACGAGGTCGGGGTACTCGCGCAGCGCGGTGTCCATGTCGCAGAACAGGATCCCCTGCTTGGCCAGCTCCTCCCGGTTGCGGTGGTACACGACTTCCGATTCATACTGTGCGGTGACGCCGGAGAGGTACTGGCGCTCGGCTTCGGGGATGCCCAGCTTCTCGTACGTCGCCTTCATCTGCTCCGGCAGCTGGTCCCACTCGTCGACCTGCTCGCCGGAGGGCCGCAGGTAGTAGTAGATGTCCTGGAAGTCGATGGTCGGCATGTTCACGGCGAACCACTCGGCCATCGGCTTGCGCTCGAACTGCTGGAGGCTGCGCAGGCGCTTGTTGGTCATCCAGCGAGGCTCGCCCTTCCACCACGAGATCTGCTCGACGACACCGTCGTTGATGCCCTTCTCGGGGGTGAACGCGTACTCGACTTCATCGCTCCAGCCGAGCTGGTACTTGGTCAGGTCGAGGTCGAAGGTCGTCATGGATGGCTCGCTCTCCCAGGGGGAATTTGCACTACCGCCATAGTAACAATTCACACGGGGGCTCCACCCCCGGCATGACCAGTCTTTTCCCACTCCGACCAGGTAGAACTGGTGGGTGCGGGTTCTGATGGCGGGGGCGATGGTGCTCGTCGGCGCGCTCGTCGCGCCGATCCTCGGGAGCCCGCCGGCACAGGCCATCGAGGGGCTCGACACCACGGCCACGACGACCTACAGCGTCGACTTCGAGGCCGGCGTGGTGCGGGCGCAGCTGGAGCTCTCGTTCGAGAACATCGTCCCGGACCGCCAGGACGCCGCCGGCGTCCGGTCGACGTACTTTCGCGGCGTCGAGCTCGGGGTCCACGGGGATGCCACGGCCGTCGCCGGGCGCTCCGGCGACCAGCCGCTGGCCGTCGAGTTGACACCGATCGACGCCGAGATCCAGCGCCTGTCCATCACCTTCGGCGACGACCTCGACTACGGCGAGCGCCGGGACGTCGTCATCACCTACGACCTGCCGGGCAGGCCGCCGCGCTCCGCCGAACCATGGCGAGCCAACGAGGCGTTCGCCGCCTTCCTCGCCTACGCCTACGGAGACCCGGGCGCATCGACGGTGCGACTGGTCGTCGCCCCAGGGCACCACGTTGACGATCCCCGACCTCCGCGACGGGGCGATCCCGCGCCGGAGGTCGACGACCTACGGGCACCTCCAGATCATGACGTTCGACGCGCTGTACGAACCCGGTCGCTTCGCCCCGCGGTCATCGCCACTCAGGACGGGTCGCTGACCGAGACGGTGCTCGACGTGAACGGGCGCCAGGTGGTGCTGCAGGCCTGGCCGGACGACCCGGAGTGGGCCGGGTTCGTCGGGAGCCAGATGGCCTCCGGACTGACCGAGCTGGAGTCGCTGATCGGGCTGCCGATCCGGGACGAGCGGCAACTCGTCGTGCGGGAGAGCGTGCGACCGATCCTCGAGGGGTTTGCCGGCTGGTACGACAACCGCACCGGCGTCATCGAACTCGGCGAAGACCTCGACCCGGGCCTGATGTTCCACGAGCTCAGCCACGCCTGGTTCAACGACGACATCAGCCCGTCTCGATGGATCACCGAGGGCTTCGCCGAGACGTACGCCAACCTGGTCCTCGAGCGGACGGGCGGAGCCGTACGTCCGCCCGTGCCGCCGGTGCGGGACGGGCCAGGCGCGCTGGCGCTCGACGAGTGGGCGCATCCGAACGGCTTCGCCCTCGACGGCGCCGTCGAGCAGTACGGCTACGCGGCGTCGTACTTCGTGGTCGACAGCGTCGTCGACGAGGTCGGCGTCGATCGGATGGGCGACGTGCTGGCCGCCGTCGAAGGAGACCTCGAGGCCTACCGCGGGACGCGCAGCCGCAGCCGGTCGGCGTCGACACGGACTGGCGTCGCCTGCTCGACCTGCTCGAAGAGGTCGCCGGCGCGGCGCGGCGCGACGGAGCTGTTCCGCACGTACGTCGCCTCCGCCGACGACCTCGCGGCGATCGACCAGCGTGCGGCCGCCCGCCTGCGGTACGCCGCGCTCGTCGACGACGGTGCCGGCTGGGCGGCCCCCGACGTTGTCCGCGACGCCATGGAGACGTGGGAGTTCGACGTCGCTGGCAGCGTCATCGACGCGTCCTCCGCCGTGCTCGCCAATCGGGCGGCGTTGCAGGCGGCCGCCGACCAGGCGGGCATCGACCTGCCGACCGAGTTCGAGGCGCGCTACGAGTCGGCCGACGATGCGACCGAGTTGGTGGCTCTGGACGCCGACCTCGACGCGCTCACGGGTGCGGTCGAGGCAGTCGCGGCGGCGACCGACGCGGCGGGCCAGCGTCGCACGACGGTCGAGCTCCTCGGGCTCGACGGCGAGCAGTTCGGCGACGAGCTGGCTGCCGCCCGAGAGGCGATCACGGTGGGCGATCCGGCTGCCGCCGACGCTGTCGCCGCCGGGATCGTCGACGAACTGACGGGTGCCGAGGCGGCCGGGCAACGGCGAGCCGCTGCGGTCACCGACACGGCCCTCGATCAGTGGTGGGTCGCCGCGGTCGCTGTCGCCGGCGGACTGCTGCTCGCCGGCCTCGTCACAGGTGCCGGACGGCGGCGTTCAGGCCGCGTCGGTGCGCAGCTCGACCCGCTCGGCGCCGCCGTCGGGGTCGAGCTCGGCGTCGGCCGGCGGGTCGATCTCGATGAAGATGCACTCTCCGGGGCAGCGCTCGGCAGCGTGGATGGCGTCCTGCACGCGTCGAACGGGGACACGGGCCAGGGATCCGGATCCGCCGGGATCGTTGAGGGCACCGGCCCGCTCGTGCACGTAGGCGATGCCGTCCTCGAGCTGCATGAACACGTCGGGGCAGTGATCGACGCACAAGCCATCCCCGGTGCAGAGGTCTTGGTCGATCCAGACGCGCATGGAGGCCTCGAACGGTAGCCGGGCTCGGCCGCATACGCTCATCGTTCCCATGACTGACGTCTCGGCCGCACGCTCTGCAGTCCCTTCCGCCCCTACTGCCACGTCCCCGCCCACCGCTCCCGGCCCTCCGACCGCGCCGACGCGGCCGCACACCTGGGATCGCCCGACCGGTGCGACCGAGGACCCGTGGGCGTGGCTCCTCGACCGCGAGGATCCCGACACGCTGGCCTACCTGCAGGCCGAGAACGCCTACGCCGCGGTGTGGTTCGCCGAGCACGAAGAGCTGGTCGAGACGCTGTTCGAGGAGATCAAGTCCCGCGTCCAGGAGACCGACGAGTCGGTGCCGGTCCGCCACGGCCCGTGGTGGTACGTGACGCGGACGATCGAGGGCGCAGTCGTACCCGGTCTTCTGCCGCGGTCCGTCCATCGAGGAGGCGACGGCGACCGTCATCCTCGACTGCAACGTCGAGGCCGCCGGGCACGACTTCTTCGACGTCCACGCCGTCGATGCGTCGCCGGACCACAGCCGGCTGGCGTGGTCGTCGGACGTCGACGGAGGCGAGCGGTACACGTTGCGCGTCCGCGACCTCGAGACCGGGCGTGGACCTCGACGACGAGCTGACCGGAACGTCGTCGTGGGGCGGCCTGGCTTGGTCGGCCGACGGGCGCTGGGTGTTCTACGCCCGCCCGGACGATCAGATGCGGCCGTACCAGATCTGGCGCCACCGGCTCGGTACCCCGCCGGCCGACGACGAGCTCGTGCTTCGAGGAGAACGACGAGCGCTTCTTCCTCGACGTGTCGAGCACGCGCAGCGAGCAGTGGATCGTGCTCACGGCGAGCAGCAAGACGAGCTCCGAGGCCCGCCTGATCCCGGCGGGCGATCCGACCGCCGAGCTGCAGCTCGTGCGCCCGCGGGCGCCAGACGTCGAGTACTCGATCGACCACTGGGGCGATCGCTTCGTCGTGCTGACGAACCTCGATGCGCCTGACTTCCGCGTGATGACGGCGCCGCTCGCCGCCCCCGCCGAGTGGGAGGAGCTGTTGCCGCACGTGCCCGGTCGTCGCTTCACGTCGGCCGAGCCGTTCGCCGACCACCTCGTGGTCCACGAGTGGAGCGACGCCCAGCCGAAGGTCCGGGTCGTCCACCGCGACGGGCGCGAGGAGCTGCTCGACTTCGGCGACGAGCCGCACGACCTCAGCCTCGGGGCCAACCCGGAGTGGGACTCGACCGTGCTGCGCGTGGCGTACCAGTCGTTGACGACTCCGGCCACCGTGTACGACCACGACGTCGTCAGCGGCGAGCGGATCCTGCGCAAGCGGACGCCGACCCCCGGCGTCGATCTCGAGCGGTACACCTCGGAGCGCACCTGGGCGACCGCCGTCGACGGCACCAAGGTTCCTGTCGACCTCGTCCGCCATGTCGACACGACGATCGACGGCGCGGCCCCGGGGGTGGTCTACGGCTACGGCTCCTATGAGGCGTCGCTGCCGCCGTGGTTCTCCGTCGCCCGCTTGTCGCTGCTCGATCGCGGTGTGACATGGGCCCTCGTCCACCCGCGAGGCGGCGGCGAGCTCGGTCGTGCGTGGTACCTGGACGGCAAGCTGCTGAACAAGCGCAACACGTTCAGCGACACGATCAGCGCCGTCGAGCACGTGGTGGCCGGGACGTGGGTGGACCCCGAACGCGTCGCCATCCGGGGTGGCAGCGCCGGTGGCCTGCTCGTCGGCGCCTGCGTCACGATGCGGCCGGACCTCTTCGCCAGCGCCGTCGCCGAGGTCCCGTTCGTCGACGTCGTGTCGACGATGAGCGACCCGACGCTGCCCTTGACGGCCAACGAGTGGGAGGAGTGGGGTGACCCGCGCGAGGAGCCGTACGCCACGTACATGCTGAGCTACAGCCCGTACGACAACGCTGTGCTGCCGCCGGCGCCGGTCGAGTTCCCCGCGCTGTACGTCACCGCCGGGCTCAACGACCCGCGGGTGAGCTACCACGAGCCGGCCAAGTGGGTGGCCAAGCTGCGGGCCATCGGGGCCGGGCGCCGGCGACCGTTGGTGCTGCGCACGGAGATGGGCGCCGGCCACGGCGGCCCGAGCGGCCGCTACGACATGTGGCGGGACGAGGCCAGGACCCTCACGTTCCTCCTGCGCACGCTGACCTGACCCGACCCGAGGCTTTCAGCGCACCCGAGGCGTTCCGTCCCGGAGGGGGCGCCGGAAACCCTCCGGGTACCCGAAAGCCTCGGGTGGTCTGATCGTCAGCGGGCCCAGAGGGCCACGAGTGCGAGGAGGATGAGGCCGGCGTTGCGGACGAGGTGGGACTCGTCGAGCGGGCGGCTGGACCACGTGCCGAAGCAGGCGCACGGCGGGTGGCGGCCGTCGACGAGCTGGCGGGCGATCAACACGGTGAACGCGACGAGCAGGACGAGGGCGATGATGGCCGGCAGTGGCGCGGCGATCGTCGTCACCAACAGCGCGCCGAGGACGAGCTCGATGCCGGGGAGGGCCGTGGCGATCGGCTGGGGAGCGCCGACGGAGCGGGCTTGCGCCACCCACGTGGCGCCGGCCGCCAACTTCGATCCCCCCGCCAGCAGGAAGGCGGCGCCGAGCAGGATGGCGGCGATCGTGCCGAGCGTCTGCATCAATCGAGGGGCACGGACATGCCCTCGCGGGCGGCAAACACCTCGACCCCCATCTCCCTGCCGCAGGCCGCAGCGGCCTGCGCCAGCAGGTCGATGGTGTCGTCGTCGTGGCTGGGATCATGGTGGTACATGCGCCAGCCGCCGGGCGCCGACCTCACCGGCCAGCCACACGGCGTACTCCGTCGTGCAGTGCCCCCAGTCGCGCTTGCGCTTGAACTCGCTCGGCGTGTACTGGGCGTCGTGGATGAGCAGGTCGACCCCCTGGCACAGCGCCCACACCCGCTCGTCGATGTGCAGGCTCCCGAGCGGCTGCTGGTGGTCACTGACGTAGGCCACGCTCGTGGGGCCGCGGGTGACGCGGTAGCCGAGCGTCTCACCGCAGTGCGGGACCGCGCCGCCTCGACGACGAACCCCCCGACGTCGAACTTCGGCTCGGGACTGCGGATGTCGATCGTGCCGGGGAAGCCCTCGAGGCCGATCGGGAACAGCGGCGGGCAGATCGTCTCGCCGAGCACCTCGGCGGCGCATCGACCGTCGTGCTGGGAGGGTGCGTACACGATCAGCTCGGCGTCCTCGTGCAGGAGGGGGCCGAAGAACGGCAGACCCTGGACGTGATCCCAGTGGAGGTGGCTGACGAGGCAGGTGCCGCGGAACGGTTCGTCGGTCGGCTGCGCCAGGCCGAAGTAGCGCAGGCCAGTCCCCATGTCGAACAGGAGGGGGCGCTCGCCCGGAGCGGTCACCGAGACGCACGACGTGTTGCCGCCGTAGCGAGCGATGTCATCCCCATGGCACGGCGTCGAGCCGCGCACACCATGGAACGTGACCAACATTGCAGTTCGCCAACCCCCCTGCCGATCGAGTGGTTCCGCAACGCTACGCGCCACGGGGAGCGGAAGTAAACGCAGGACGCCGGTGACGCTCCGTCGCACAGGGCTACGGTCCGATGACGTGGAGACGGGGACCGTGCGCATCGGCGACGTCGAGGTCGCCTACCTGACGCCGGCGGGACCGGGCCGCTGGCGCTGTGCCTCCACGGATTCCCCGACACGGCCCACACGTGGCGCCACCTGGCGCCGCGCCTGGCGGAGGCCGGATACCGGGCCGTCGCTCCGTTCACCCGCGGGTACGCGCCGACCGCCGTCCCGGCCGATGGCCTGTACCAGACGGGCGCGCTGGCCGCCGACGCCAACGCGCTGCACGACGCGCTCGGCGGCGACGACGACGCCGTGATCGTCGGCCACGACTGGGGCGCCTCGACGGCCTACGGGGCCGCCGTCCACGAACCGGAGCGGTGGGCCCGCGTGGTCGCGCTGGCCGTGCCGCCCGCGCGGCGCGCTGGCCACCGCCGTGCTCACGAACCTCGACCAGCTGCAGCGCAGTTGGTACATGTTCGTGTTCCAGCACCCGCTGGCCGACCTCGTCGTGCCGGCCGCCGACTTCGCCCTCATCGAGCGGTTGTGGGCGCAGTGGTCGCCGGGCTACGACGGCGCCGACGACATCGCCCACGTCCGCCAGGCGTTGGCCGGCACCGGACAACGTGCAGGCCGCGCTCGGGTACTACCGCGCCACGGTGGGGAACGGGCGCCAGCGATCCCGCAGCTCGAGGAGATCCACGCCGCGGCAGGGAGGATCCCGACCCAGCCGACCCTGTACCTCCACGGTCGCGACGACGGTTGCGTCGGCGTCGAAGTGGCGCAGTGGGCCGCCGAGCAGACGGCGGGCGACGATCACGTTGACGATCGAGATCGTCGATGGGTGCGGGCACTTCCTGCACCTGGAGCGTCCCGACGTCGTCAACGACCGCATCCTGGAGCACCTCACATGAGTCGAGCCCGTGCTGCCTGACGGACTGGTCATCGTCGTCAAGGAGGAGTGCGCGACGTGCCGGATGATCGCCCCACTGCTGCCGACGCTCGTCGCCCGCGGCGACGTCACGATCTACACCCAGGATGATCCGGCCTTCCCGCCCGGCGTCGAAGTCGTGCACGACGACGACCTGGCGCGTCAGCTGGCACCACGAGATCGAGACCGTGCCGACGCTGATCCGCGTCGTCGACGGCAAGGAGATGGAGCGCACCGTCGGCTGGTCGCACGCCGACTGGCAGCGGATCACGGGCGTCGCCGACCTCGGCGCGGAGCTGCCGGTCATGCGCCCCGGGTGCGGGTCGATGAGCGTCGACCCGGACCGCGTCGACGAGCTCCGCGCTGCGCTTCGAGGGCGGGCGGCTGCGATCGCGGCGCGTCGAGCTGGCCGAGCGGGAGGACGACCTCGAGGCGATGTTCACCGCGCGGCTGGACGGACGGGTTGCCCGTCGTGCCGCCGACCGAGGAGCGCGTGCTGCGCATGCTCGAGGGGACGGGCGCGCCCGGCCGACGACTTCGTGGCGACCGTGCCCCCCGATCTCGTCGACGTGACGGTCGAGAAGGTCGCCATCGCCGCGGTCATGGCCGGCTGCAAGCCCGAGTACCTGCCGTGGGTGCTGACCGTCGTCGAGGCGATCTGCACCGATGAGTTCAACATCCACGGGGTGCTGGCCACGACGATGCCGGTCGGCCCGGTGATCGTCGCCAGCGGTCCGGGGACGGCGGCGATCGGCATGAACAGCGGCGTCAACGCGCTCGGGCAGGGCAACCGGGCCAACTCGACGATCGGTCGGGCGGTGCAGCTCGTCGTGCGCAACGTCGGGGGTGGTCGGCCCGGCGGCGTCGACCGCGCCACGCACGGCAATCCGGGCAAGTTGTCGTTCTGTTTCGCCGAGCGGCCGGACTCACCGTTCGGCACGCTCGCAGTCGATCGGGGCGCGACGCCGGGAGCCGATGCCGTGACGGTGTTCGCCGGTGAGGGGCCGCGATGCATCGTCGACCAGCTCAGCCGCCGACCCGACAGCTTGGCCCGCTCGTTGGCCGCCTGCCTGCGCACGATGCACCACCCGAAGCTCGTCCTGGCGTTCGACGTGCTCCTCGTG
Source organism: uncultured Acidimicrobiia bacterium (assembly GCA_963719775.1). Taxonomy (GTDB): domain Bacteria; phylum Actinomycetota; class Acidimicrobiia; order Acidimicrobiales; family Ilumatobacteraceae; genus JALZMG01. The sequence goes on along the minus strand of CAVRCY010000009.1, from coordinate 225,561 downwards.
CTCGGGCCGGAACACGCCAGGGTGTTCACCGACGCCGGATGGGACCGTGCTCGTGTGCTGGCCGAGCTCGACGACTGTCTGCAGATCCCGGGCGCCGAGCTCGTCCGGGGCGCCAGCGACATCGACGAGGGCCTGCCGGCGTCGTTCGGCGACGCCACGCTGCCCAAGTTCCGCCCCGGCGGCATCCTGCTGGCGTGCGCGGGTGGCGGCGCCGGCCTGTTCTCGGCGATGATCGGTGGCTGGGCCAACGGCGCCGTCGGCAGTCAACCAGTCACCCGGGAGGTAGTTCCATGAACCTGAGGTACGTGCTTGGATCCGACCGGCGAGCGATCGGTCGCCGAGCGCCAGCGGCTCGAGCGGCCGGCGTCGATCGCCGGTCTGCGGATCGGGCTGCTCGACATCTCCAAGCCGAGGGGCGACGTCTTCCTCGACCGCCTCGAGTCGATGCTGACCGACGCCGGCGCGTCGGTGCAGCGCTACCGGAAGCCGACGTTCGCCAAGCCGGCGCCCGTCGACCTGCGCCACGAGATCTCCGTCCAGTGCGACGTCGTGATCGAGGCGCTCGCCGATTGAGGGAGCTGCACGTCGTGCAGTGTGCACGACATCAACGATCTCGAGATGCGGGGAGTGCCGAGCGTGTTCGTGGCGTCGGCCGAGTTCGAGCAGGCCGCCGACGCGCAGTCGACGTCGCTCGGGTTCGCGACGATGGCGCGGGTCTTCACACCGCACCCGATCCAGGATCGCACCGACGACGAGATGCGGGCCTACGCCGAGAAGGCCTACGACGAGATCGTCGCCGCCGTCACGCGCGCCCGACTGACCGCGTTCTCCGGCAGATTTGCGTGCCAGATCTGGCCGTGACTCGGGGTTCAGAACCGGTTCTCGGCGATCGCCGCGGCGAGGGCGAGGGTGCGCTCGGCGTTGGCCACGTGGAGGTGCTCGATCATGCGGCCGTCGACGGTGACGACGCCGCGACCCTCGGCCTCCGCCTCGGTGTAGGCGTCGATCACGCGGCGGGCGTAGTCCACCTCGTCTGCCGTCGGCGACCACGCCGCGTTGGCCGGCTCGACCTGGCTCGGGTGGACGAGCGTCTTGCCGTCGAAGCCCATCTCGACGCCTTGGCGGCACTCGGCGGCGAACCCCTCGGCGTCGCGCACGTCGTTGTACACGCCGTCGAGCACGACCTTGCCGGCCTCGCGGGCCGCCAGCACGGCGATGGCGAGGTAGCTCGTCAGGTTCCCGCGGCCGGGAACGAGCGGCGCCCGGATCTCCTTGGCCAGGTCGTTGGTGCCCATCACGAGCACGCCGACGCGGGGGTGGCCGGCGATCTGGCGCACGTCGAGGAACGCCGTCGGGGTCTCGACCATCGCCCAGATCGACGTCGTCGAGGCCCCGGCCGCGTCGAGCCGGGCGGCGACGTCGTCGAGGGAGGCGACGGAGTCGACCTTCGGGATGACCACGGCGGAGGGGGCGGCGGCGCCGGCAGCGGCGAGGTCGTCCGCGCCCCACGGCGTGGCGAGCCCGTTGCACCGGATCGTCAGCTCGCGCCGGCCGTAGTCACCCGGACGTCGCCGCGGCGACGGCCTGCTCCCGGGCGACCACCTTCGAGTCGGGCGCCACGGCGTCCTCGAGGTCGAAGATGATCGCATCGCACGGGATGTCCTTGGCCTTCTCCAGGGCGCGGGCGTTGGCCGCCGGCATGTACAGCACCGAACGGCGCGGGCGGTCACCGGTCATGTTGCTCATGCGGAGAGCCCGTAGGCGGCGGCCAGCTCGGGATCACGGGCGGCCAGCTGGCGGGCCAGCTCGACGACGACCTTGCACTGCTTGACGGAGGCGTCGTCCTCCATCTTCCCGTCCAGCAGCACGGCGCCGGTGCCGTCGCCCATCGCCTCGATGACGCGCTGGGCGTGGGCGACGTCGGCCGGGTCGGGGCTGAAGACCCGCCGGGCGATGTCGATCTGGCTGGGGTGCAGGCTCCACGCGCCGACGCACCCGAGCAGATAGGCGTTGCGGAACTGGTCCTCGCAGGCGATGGCATCGGAGATGTCGCCGAACGGGCCGTAGTACGGCAGCACGCCGTACGTCACGCAGGCGTCGACCATGCGGGCGATCGTGTAGTGCCACAGGTCCTGCTGATACGTGGCCCGGGGCGCGCCGCGGGTCGTCGGGGTCGGGATCCTGACGCACGAGGTAGCCGGGGTGGCCGCCGCCGACACGCGTCGTCTTCATGCGGCGGTTGGCGGCGAGGTCGGCCGGGCCGAGCGACAGGCCCTGCATGCGTGGCGAGGCGGCGCAGATCTCCTCGACGCTGGCCACGCCGCGTGCGGTCTCCAGGATGGCGTGCACGAGCAGCGGGCGTTGCAGCCCGACCTTGGCCTCCAACTGGGCCAGCAGTCGGTCGACGTAGTGGATGTCCTCCGGGCCCTCGACCTTGGGGATCATGATCACGTCGAGGCGTTCGCCGACCTCGGTGACGGCGGTGACGAGGTCGTCGAATCCCCATGGCGAGTCGAGCGAGTTGACGCGCGTCCACAGCTGTGTGTCCGGCTGGTCCCAGGCCTTGCCGATCTCGACCAGCCCGGCGCGGGCGGCCTCCTTGTCGGCCGCCGGCACGCCGTCCTCGAGGTTGGCCAGCAGGACGTCGACGGTCGGCGCGATCGTCGGCACCTTGGCGACCATCTTCTGGTTGGACGCCGGCAGGAAGTGGATCATCCGCGACGGCCGGACCGGGATCTCGCGCACCGGCTCCGGCGCGCCGACGGCGAGCGGGCGGAAGAAGTCCTTCGGGGGACGCACGCCAGCAGGTTACGTAGCGACGGCGAGGTGACGGCCAGACTGCACCCGTCATGGATCGCCGCCGACCGAGGTTCGCTCCGCTGTGGGTGTACCTGTTCGGCTGGTTCGCCGTCGCCATCGCCCAGCGTTCGCTGTTCCCACCGGACGAGCACAGCGTGGCCTTCAACGTGACGTTGTTCTTCGTGTTGGCCGCCGCCGTCGCCGTGATCCTGACGTTGCTCCAACGCCGGACCTACGGCCGCTGATCCGAGTGTTGGAGGATCTGGGCACGAAAATTCGCGACTGTCGGAAATTTCTGCACCCAGATGGGCGGGTGGGAAGAATCGCTGCCCGCCGTGTTCCGCGGTCAGGGGAGCTGGATGTCGTCGGCAGCGCGGACGATCAGGCGGTCGGCGAGGAGGCTGTCGACGATGCGTGCCGGGAAGGCGTTGGCGGGTTGGGCGCCACCGAGCAGCGCCCGCAGCACGGTGCCGCGGGCCTGGCGGTCACTGCCGTCGTACGGAGCCTGCGGCGTGCTGACGCCGGCCGAGCCGACGGCCGGGTCGGGCGAGGGGTGGCCGGCGAGATGCCATCGGCACGACGCGGCGATCGGGCAGTCGTCGCAGCGCGGTGTCGGCCGGCAGACGGTCGCCCCGAGATCCATCAACGACTGGTTCCACAGCCACCCGTCGCCCGGCGGAACGAGGGAGTCGGCGATGCGCCTGCACCGATCGTGGTGTCAGCCGCTGCCCCGCCACCCGAGCCAACAGGCGGGCGATGTTCGTGTCGGCGATGCCGACGTCGCGCTCGTAGGCGAACGCCAACACGGCCCGCGCCGTGTACGGGCCGATGCCGGGCAGGGCGACCAGCGCATCGAGCGAATCGGGGACGCGCCCATCGTGGCGCTCGACCATCAACGTCGCCGCGTCGTGCAGGTTGCGCGCTCGCCGCGGGTAGCCGAGACCGTGCCAGTCGCGCAGGACGTCGCCAAGCGCGGCTGCGGCGAAGCTCGGCGGGCGTCGGGTAGCGGGAGCGGAACCGCTCCCACATCGGCACGACCCGCGCCGCCTGGGTCTGCTGCAGCATCACCTCGGCGACGAGGATCAGCCACGGGTCGCGGACCGCCCGCCACGGCAGGTCGCGCAGCCGCGGCCCACCCCACGCCATGACGTCGCCCGGATCGACGGGACGGCAGTCGGCGGACGGTGAGTCCACCGCCGTCATCGCACGCGGACGGTCCGGCTGTGCCAGCCGGTGGAGCCGTTCGGGGCGGGTGGCGTGCGCTCCTCGGTCTGCGTCTCCCCCTCGGTCCTCGTGGCCCGCACCTGGATGCGATGCTCACCCGGGGTGGCGTCCCAGTCGAGCCACCACTGCACCCACGTGTTGCCGCTCGCCGCGTCGCCCAACGTGGCCGCTCGCCACTCGCCGTCGTCGACCTGCACCTCGACGCGCGAGATCCCGTCGGTCGGGGCCCAGGCGACGCCGGCGATCGAGCTGCGTGCCGGCCGCCAGTTCGGCACCGCCGCGTGGCACGTCGATGCGCGACTGCGTCTTGATCGGGCCCTCCTTGGACCAGCCTCGCGGGACCCAGTAACCGTCGAAGTCCTCCCACGTCGTCAGCTCGATCTCCCGTAACCACTTGACCGCCGACACGTACCCGTACAGACCGGCGATGACGAGACGGGCCGGGAAGCCGTGACTCGCCGGCAGCGGCTCACCGTTCATCGCGTAGGCGACCAGCGCCGTGCGGCCGTCGAGCCCGACCTCGGTCGGGAAGCCGGCCGTGAAGCCGTCGACCGAGCGCCCGACGATCTGTGTCGCCCCGGCCTGCACGCCGGCCCGCTCGAGCACGGCCGCGAGGGGCACGCCCTGCCAGACGGCGTTGTCGACGAGGTTGCCGCCGACCTCGTTCGAGACGCACGACAGGGTGACGACTTCCTCCACGCTGTCGAGCGCCAGCAGGTCGTCGTAGCCGATCGAGTACGGACGGTCGACCATGCCCTTGATGCCCATCTCCCACGACCCGACGTCGACCTGCGGGACGCTGAGCGCGGTGTCGATGCGGTAGAAGTCCGGGTTCGGCGTGATGTAGGGCGAGAGCCCGGCGATCGACGGGGCGCCGGTGTCCGCCGGGACGGTCGTCGCCGTCACGGCCCGCGGCAACACCGTCCGGCGCCGGGCGTTGTCGACGACCTCGGTGGTGCGCAACCGCTGCCCGAGCACGGCTGCGCCGATCGCCCCGGCGCTCAGTACGCCGGCCGTGACGAGGAACGTCCGTCGGCTCTTCCCCGCGGCGGCACGGTCGTCGACCTGGCCGATTGGCGGGACGCGACGGGAAGCCAGCCGGAGCAGCCCGACGAGCGTCGCCACGCCCGCCCCGACGGCGAGCACCGAGGCCGCCACGCCGATGCCCGTCTCACCCTGCGGATCGTCGAGGTGGGACAGCAGGCCGACGAGGCCGAAGGCGGCGAGGCCGACGACACCGACCCACAGGCGGCGGGACGCGGCGCGGCCGAGCACGGCACCCAGCAGGAGGGAGACGATGACGATGCCGACGATCAGCGCCACCTTGTCGTTCGTGCCGAACAGGGAGACCGCGAGGTCCTTCAGCGATGCGGCGTACCGGTCGATGAACTGCGTCCCGACGGCCGTGACGAGCGACGGGCCGGCACCTCCCATGCCCGAGACGAGCTCGCCGACGCCGAGCGCAACGCCAGCGGCGACGACGCCGCTGAGCGCCGCCATGCGGGTGTCGACGGCCGCTCGCCGGCGGTCCGGCAGGCCGGCATCCGGCGTGTCGGTGGGCGTCGTGGTCACCGCCATGACACGACGGTACGGCGATCCGGCACACGTCGGGCGAACGAAACGCGAAACGGTTGCGAAACTCGCCGTGCGCTCCGTTTCCGCTGGCGTCGGCGGGTCGTACTGTCGTCATCGTGTCGGCGACCGCGACCCCCAGCCAGGTGCTCGTGGTCGACGACGAGCCGATGGTCCGCGAGGTCGTGGCGCAGTACCTGCAGCGCGACGGCATGCAGGTCCAGGAGGCCGGCGACGGGTCGGCCGCCCTCGAGTGGCTGCAGCACCACCGCCCCGATCTCGTCGTGCTCGACATCATGCTGCCGGGCACCGACGGTCTGACCGTCCTGCGCCAACTCCGGTCCACCGGCGACATCCCGGTGATCCTGCTGACGGCCCGAGCCGAAGAGCTCGATCGCGTGCTCGGCCTGGAGCTCGGGGCCGACGATTACGTCGTCAAGCCGTTCTCGCCTCGCGAGCTGGCCGCACGGGTGCGCACCGTGCTGCGGCGATCGAGCCCGACCGTGTCGGCCGCCGACTCACGGCTCGACTTCGACCGCCTGCGCATCGACCCGGGCACGCGCGAGGTGCACGTCGACGGGACGATCGTCAACCTGACGCCGAAGGAGTTCGACCTCCTCTACACGTTGGCCCGGTCACCCCGCCAGGTCTTCTCCCGCCGCCAACTGCTCGCTCAGGTGTGGGACTCCGCTCCCGAGTACCAGGACCCCGCCACCGTGACCGTCCACGTCGGCCGCCTGCGTCAGAAGTTGGAGGCCGATCCCGACGAACCGCGGTGGATCACGACGGCCCGCGGCATCGGCTACCGGTTCGAGCCATGATTGCGTTCCCCGGCCACGCAGGCCGCTCCGGGCCGCTCCCTCGCTGGCGCTCGGTCGCTCGCATCTGTGAGACGGCGCGCCGATGAGTGAATGGCTCGACGCGATCCGGGACGAGCCGGTCGGCGCGGCGATCGCCGTCATCGTGCTGGCCGCCGCGTCGGTGGGCGCCGGCGTGGCGCTGCGCTCGATCACGCGGCGCACCCGGACGCTGCGCAATCTGCTGCTGCTCATCACGTTCGGTTCGTTGGCCATCGGGGCCTTCGCCGCCGTGGCGATGGCCCGCGTCATGGTCCTCGACGCCGATGGCGTGCGGACCGCCGTCGGCGTGCTCGCAGTGACGGCTGTTTTCGCGACAGTGCTCGTCCTCGTCGCGTCGTCGCCGCTCGAGCGCGACGCCCGCCGGCTTGGAAGAGACGGTGCGCGGCATCGAGGCCGGGGACCGGTCAGTGCGCACCAACCTCCAGCGGGCCGACGAGCTGGGGCACGTCGGCCGTGCGCTCGACGATCTCACCGCCCGGCTCGACGTCCTCGAACGAGAGCGAGCTGGCCTCGACGCGGAACGGCGGGCGATGTTCTCCAACATCGGTCACGACCTGCGCACCCCGCTCGAGCGCGCTGCGGGCGGCTATCGAGGCGCTGGCCGACGGCGTCGCGCCGGACCCCGAGCGCTACCTGCGATCCATGCAACGCGACGTCGAGGTGCTCTCGGCGTTGGTCGACGATCTCTTCCTCCTGGCGCGCATCGAAGGCGGCCGCCTCGACCTGCTCCGCGAGCCGCTGGACCTCACCGAGCTCGTCGACGAGGCCGTCGAGGCGTTGACGCCGGCGGCGGCGGCGCGCCAGGTGGCCATCACGTTCGGCGCCGAAGGGCGCACACCCGTCGTCGGCAACGCCACCGCCATCGGGCGGGTGATCCGCAACCTGCTCGACAACGCCATCCATCACGCCCCGATCGGCTCGACGGTCCGCATCGCCGTCGCCATGGACGCCGGCGGACCGCGGGTCCGCGTCGTCGACGAGGGTCAGGGCTTCCCGGCGGACTTCTCGAACCACGCCTTCGAACGCTTCGCCCGCGCCGACCCGAGTCGCACCCGTTCCACCGGCGGTGCCGGGCTCGGACTGGCCATCGCTCGTGGCCTCGTCGAGGCCCACGGCGGACGCATCTGGATCGAACCACCACCTGGCGGCCACGTCGCCTTCCAACTGCCGCCGACGTAACGCTCCGAAAGGAACCGCAATGACCGAAGAGCTCGAACTGGCGCGCCCTGACCCGCCCGCCAAGCGGCGCCGCTGGCGATGGGTGGTGCTGATCGGCACGCCGCTGGTGGTCGCCCTGGCCATCGCGCTGGCGTTGTTCCAGCCATGGAAGCTGTTCATCGACAAGACGGTCGACGACCCGGCGCCGATCGGGGCGACACCGATCGTCGCCGCCGCGCCGTCGGCGACGACGATGGCCGCACCCGCGCCGGAGTCGACCCCCGCCGTCACCGACGCGCCAGCGGCGAGCCCCGCACCGGTAACGGCCGAATCGACCGTGCCGCCGACGCCGCCGCCGACGACGGCGCCCGTCACGACCCCGCCGCCGCCCGTGGCCACGATGTTCGTGTCGCTCGACCACGGCACCTCCGGCGCGCTCGTGCTACTGCAGGATGCCGACGGCCGCCGCTACGCCCGGATCGAGAACCTCGACACCGACCAGGGTCCCGACGTGTACGTGTACCTGTCGACGAACACGGTCGACGGTCCCGAGGAGGCCTTCGACGACGACTACGTCAACCTCGGTGGCTTGCAGGGCAACCTCGGCAACCAGAACTACGAGATCCCTCCGGACACCGACCTGACCCGGTACCGCAGCGTCGTCCTCTGGTGCGACCGCTTCGACAGCGCCTTCGGCGCGGCAAGCCTGCCGGCATAGCGCGGTGAGCGGTGAGCGGTGAGCGCGCCCATCCGCGCTCACCGCTCACCGCGCCAGTCAGGTGGGTGACTGGGCGACGCAGAACTCGTTGGCCTCGGGATCCTGGAGCACGGTCCAGCGGTGCCCCCACTCGTCGTGGTCGGCGACGCGGGTCGCACCGAGGGCCACGAGGCGGGCGACCTCCTCCTCCCGGTCGGCGGCGACCATGTCGACGTGCACCCGGTTCTTCGCCGCCTTCGGCTCCGGCACCTTGATGAAGAACCATCCCGGCGCGCCGTCAGCCGCCCCGATGGCGGCGAAGAACTCGCTCGGTTCGGGTTCGATGGGCCGGCCGGTGGCCGCCGACCAGAACTGGGCGACGGCGAGCGTGTCGGCGCAGTCGAAGGTGACGTTGGCCAGCTCGATAGTCATGTTCGACTCCTCCTCGTTGATGGGCCAGTGGATCTCGGTGCGGAAGCGGTCCGTGTCGGCGGTCTCCGAGTAGCTGACGACGTAGACCTCGCGGACCGGTCGGCCGGCGTGCTCGGCGTGCTCGGCGACCCAGGCGCCCAGCTGGCGGTAGCTGTCGCCGATCGCGTCGTATCCCCCGGCGTGGGTCAGTACGGCGACACGCGCCGCCGGCACCTCGCTGACGATGACGCCGTCGCGACCGGTCGCCTGACCGATGGGCCGCGCGACGGGCAGGTAGGCCTCCACGTCCTCCGCCTCGTCGTCGGCGATCTCCGGTGGGTACAGCGCGCCGGTCGGCCCACTCGGATCGATGCCGGTCCGTTCGGCGGCCGCGGCCAGCCGACCGTAGGCATCCTCGAGAAACTCGGCGAAGTTCGCCTCCGACACTCGTCCGCGCACCGCCAGCGTGTGTTGGTGCGGTTCGTGACGGACATGGACGGGGGTGTGCGAGGCCGGCCGGACGAGCCCATCCTGGAGCTCGCTGACGATGCGCGTCACGTCGGCGAGGCGCTCACGCATCGTCGCCTCGTGACCGGCGAGGATGCGTGCCGTGACCGCCGGGTCGCGGGCGGTGACGACCTCGCGCACCTGCTCGAGGGGCAGGTCGAGCGATCGCAGACGCAGGATCACCGCCGCGTCGGGCAGCTGCGAGGCGTGGAAGGTCCGGTAGCCGGTGTGCTGGTCGACCCGCGCCGGCACCAGGATGCCGGCCTCGTGGTAGGCCCGCAGCGTCTTGATCGACAGCTGGCTGGCCCGCGAGAACGCCCCGATCGAGAGCAGTCCACCACTCACGGCAGCCACTCAAGTCCCTCCCCTGGGGGGAGAGTCAAGGCGGCCAGGCGGTGGTCTCGTCGTACGGGCGCTCGCGGGGCGGAGCGGCATCGCGCCGCCACACGAGCACACGGCGGCGGAAGTAGCAGACCTCGTTGCCCTCCTGGTTGAAGCCCTTGGACTCGACCGTGACGACCCCGCGGTCAGGCTTCGATGACGACGGCTTGACCTCCAACACGCGCGTCTCGGCGTGGATCGTGTCGCCGTGGAACGTCGGGAACTTGTGCTGCAACGTCTCGACCTCGAGGTTGGCGATCGCCGACCCGCTGACGTCGGGCACGCTCATCCCGAGCACCACCGAGTACACGAGGTTGCCGACGACGACGTTGCGGCCTTGCACGCTCCGGGCGGCGAACCAGTCGTTGGTGTGCAGCGGATGGTGGTTCATCGTGATCATGCAGAACAGGTGGTCGTCGTACTCCGTGATCGTCTTGCCGGGCCAGTGGCGATAGACGTCGCCGACGACGAAGTCCTCCAGGAAGCGGCCGAACGGGCGCTCGTGAACCGTCATGCCGGCGGACGCTACTGGTCGGGTCGGCGCTCGGCCGCCTCCGCCCGGCTCCCGTTCGACTCCGGGTGCGGGGGCAGATCGAGGCCGGGATCGGTGAGATCGACCGTGTCGTCGACGGTGACCAGCGGACAGTTGGGGTCACCCGACGGCTTGGTCCGCGGCCACGTGCGGAGGGCGAACTCCATGCGCCGCTCGCTCTCGCGGTTCTCCCGTTGGGCGATGTCGCGCAACCGGTCCAGCCGATCCCGCCGTTCGATGGACCACGGCCCGACGCGCAGCGACGCGTACAGCAGGCCGCCGAACAGGATGGGGAACCAGAACTGGGCCAGCCGGTAGGCGGCCACGCCGAGCGTCGCCGTCTGGCGCGTCAAGCCGAAGCCGACGAGGGTCGGGATGTAGATGCCCTCGACGATGCCAAGACCGCCCGGTGTGATCGGGATGACCGCCAACACGTTGGCCAGTCCGAACGCAACGAGCAACGCGTCGATGTCGAGCGAGCCCCCGAACGCACGCAGGAACACCCACAGCGACGCGGCGCTCAGCAGCCAGTGCCCGCTGGACCAGAGAATGACGCGCTTGAGCAGCCGGCGGTCGGCGATGAGATCCTCGATCCGCGCCCCGATCTGGCGCAGGGCTTCGGCGGCGGTGTCGCCGTCGAACCGGAACTTCTTGGCCAACCAGCGCAAGAACGTCTCGGCACGGCCCTGTCCGTGCTGCAGCCCGACGACGAGCAAGGCGGCGACGACCATCATACCCAACCCGGTGAGCGCCGCCGTGACGTAGAGCGGGTTGACGCCGCGCAACGGGATCGAGATCAGCAGGGCCAGCCAGAAGATGAGGTTGAGGACGACGGCCGAGCCCAACCCGGACGTGGCCAGCGCGAACCCGGCATCCGGCCCGGACACGCCCGACAGGGTGAGCAGCCGGTAGCCGAGCGCCGAGCTGGCGGCGCTGCCCCCCGGCACGATGTTGCCGAGCGCCTTGGTGCTCATCTGGATGCGGAACATCCGCGTCGCCGAGACCTGCTCGCCCAACTCGGCGACCGCCGCGCGGGTGAGCTCCGTGTAGCAGAACCACGACGCGAACTGCAGCGCCAGCCCGACCACCAGGAACATCGGCTGCACCCTGTTGAGGTCGGTGACGGCCTCCCGCAGGTCCGGGATCAGCGGGATCACCAGGAAGTAGAAGACGGCGACGACCAGCAGCAGCTTGATGGTCAGCCGGACCGGTCGGATACGGCGGCGGCGGACCGGTCGCGACGGGTCCCGCACGATCGGGGGCAGCTCGCCGGTCTCGAGGGGTCCGTCGCGTTGCCGGTGCAGCTCGGACGCGTCGTCCGTCATCCCTCTTTGCTAGCCGATCACACGGCGGAACCAACACGTTTGGGGCAGAAACCGCTCACAGCGTGGCGATGATGCGGCGCAGCCGGGCGACGAGCCGATCGCGGACGGCGGCGTCCGTCTTGCCGAGATGGACGAGCACGGCGTCGTGCTCAGGCAGCACGATCACGTACTGCCCCTCGTAGCCGTGGGCGGCGAGGGAGCCGGGCTGATCGGGCCACGTCCACCAGTGGCGGCCGTAACCGAACCCGGTCTCCGGATCGTGGGCGATCACGGTGCGGGCGTGGTCGAGCCAGCCCTCCGGCAGGATCCGCTGGTCACCAGCCACCCCGTCGCGCAAGTACAGCTCGCCGAAGCGGGCGAACTGCCGGGCCGGAGCGTGGACGTACGAGGATCCGACCCACGTGCCGCGGGCGTCGAAGGCAGGCGACGCATCGAACATGCCGGCCGGCCCGAAGAGCCGCTGGTCCAGGAAGGCGCGCATCTCGGCCTGACCGCCGTCCGCTTCGCCCCCAACCAGGTCGCCGAGCACGCGGCAGATGATGTTCGTCGTCCCGGACGAGTAGTTCCACACCGTCCCGGGCGGGTGATCGAGCGGGAGGGCGGCGGCGTACGCCGCGTGGTCGGTGGCACCCGAGCCGAACAGCATGTCGAGGCAGTGGGAGCTCTCCCCGTCCTCGTAGTCCTCGACGAAGCGCAACCCCGACCGCATCTCGAGCAGATCGAGCACCGTGATGGCGGCCTTCTCGGTGCCGCGCCAGGACGGCACCGGCGCCGGGTCGGCAGGGTCGAAGCGACCGTCGAGGACCAGGATGCCGACGGCGGCATGGACCATCGACTTGGCCACGCTCCACGAGATCAGCGGCGTGCCGGGCGTGACCTCGACATCGGCGGGTTGGAAGAGGTTGCCCGGCTGCACGCCGTAGCGCTCGGCGACGATCTCGCCGCCCCGCGTCAGCACGAAGGCCAGCGACACACCCTCGTCGAGCGGTCGGGCGAACAGGTCCTCGACCTCGGCCTCCAGATCCGTCGTCGTCGTCATCGCTGTCCTCGTCCTACCACGGCGACAGACTGGCACTCCTGGCGATACGGTCGGATCGAATGGCACGCAACGCCCACGGGGAGCCGGTCGAGCTGGAGGTCGACGGGCGCCGCGTGGCCATCAGCAGCCCCGCCAAGGTGATGTTCCCGGAGCGGGGCGAGACGAAGCTCGACCTGGCCAACTACTACGTGGCCGTCGGTGAGCCACTGATGCGCACGGTGCGCGACCGGCCGACCTTGCTGCAGCGCTTCCCCAACGGGGTGGAGGGGCAGTCGTTCTTCCAGAAGCGGATCCCGGACAGCGCACCGGAGTGGCTGCAGACGACGACCGTCGCCACGGTCAACGGCACCGAGTCGCGGGCGATCGTGATGGCCGACGTGGCCCACGTCCTGTGGGCGGCCAACCAGGGCTGCCTCGGATTCCACCCGTGGCCGTACCGGGCGGCCAGCCCGGCCGACACCGACGAGATGCGCATCGACCTCGATCCGTCGCCCGGCGTCAACTTCGAGATGGTGCGCGAGGCGGCGGCGGAGGTGCGGACGTTCCTCGGCGAGCAGGGCATCACGGCGTTTCCCAAGACGACGGGCAACCGCGGGCTGCACGTGTACGTGCGCGTCGAGCCGGGTTGGGACTCGTTCGGCGTGCGCCAGGCCGCCGTCAGCGTGGCCCGGGCGATGGAGGCCCGGCGGCCGGACCTGATCACCGGCGCGTGGTGGAAGGAGGAGCGCGGGGCCCGCGTGTTCATCGACTTCAACCAGAACGCCCCGCACAAGACGGTGTTCGGCGCCTGGTGCGTGCGGGCCCGCGTCGGCGCTCAGGTGTCGACGCCGTTCCGCTGGGACGAGCTGCCGACGATCCACCCGAACGAGCTCACGCTCGCCACTGTGCCGGGGCGCGTCGCCGCCGACGGCGATCCGTGGCAGCAGATCGACGACGCGCCGCACTCGATCGGGGGCCTGGTCGACCGCTACCGGGCCGATCTGGCTGCGGGCATCCCGGACGCGCCGTGGCCGCCCGTGTACCCGAAGATGCCCGACGAGGCCCGCCGCGTGAATCCCAGCCGGGCCCGCCACGACTGACCGATCCCCCGAGCGGGGGACGGGCGCTCCTTGAGTCGGGCGCCGTCGACCTGTCACCATTCCGCCATGCAGTTGACGAACCGGTTGCGGACGAACGTGATGCGACTTCGGCATGCACTGCGCCAGCGCTCGTTGGTGCGGCCGCGCCGGGCCCTGGCCTTCGGTTCGGTCGTGCTGATGCTGGCCCAGTGCGGACCGACCGAATGCGCTCCGGCGCCGGCGCCGGGTGGGTATTTCGGGTGGGTTGGGGTGGGTGGGGCGTTGCCCTCGGATGGGGAGTGCGCGGCCCGGGTGCGTCGCAGCGGGGAGGTCCGCCCCGGCAACGCCGGCTACAACGCCACCACCTGGGGGCCGTGGTCGGGGGAGTTCCCGCGGGCCACCGGCAACTTCACCGGCAGCACCGACGACATCATCCAATGGGCGGCCTGCAAGTGGGGGTTCGACGAGAACACGCTGCGGGCCCAGGTGGCCAAGGAGTCCTACTGGACCCAGACCAACCTCGGGGACTGGACGACGAACCCCAACAACTGTCCCCCCGGGCACCCCATCGGGGCCGACGGCAGGGCCGGGCAATGCCCCGAATCGGTCGGCCTGATGCAGGTCCGCACCCCCTATTTCCGGGACTCCATCGAAGGCTCCCTGAAATCGTCGGCCTACAACCTGGACATCGCCTTGAATGTCTGGCGGCGCTGCTACGAAGGCCAGGAGACGTGGCTCAACACCGTCGAACGGGGCCGCCAATACGGTGCCGGTGACGCCTGGGGGTGCATCGGGCGGTGGTTCTCCGGCCGCTGGTACACCGCAGCATCCACCGACTACATCGCGGCGGTCCAGGACTACCTCAACCGCCACATCTGGACCGACCCCGGCTTCATCAACTGGCGGCCATAACAACCGAGCCTATCCGAGTGTTGGAAGTCCGGGAAACCCGACCACCAACACTCCGACGCCCTCCAACACTCGGATGGGAACCGCTGGCGCTTCTCGACGTCGTAGGTGGGACGACCACCTGAGATCGGGGAAGCCCATGCGACGTACCGCCCTCGCCCTGTTCCTGTCCGTCCCTGTTGCGGCGCTCGCGCCGACCGTCGCCGATGCCTGCGGCGGGCTGGTCGGGGAGAACGGCACCATCCAGCTCGTGCGCACGACCACGCTGGCCGCCTACCACGACGGCGTGGAGCGCTACGTGACGGCCTTCCAGTTCACCGGCGAGGGCGAGTCGGTGGGCTCCATCGTGCCGCTGCCCGACGTGCCGACCGCCGTCGAGCGGGGCGGTGACTGGACGCTGCAGCGGTTGACCCAGGAGGTCGCCCCGCCGAGCGACGTTCGCCGGCGACGCCGCCGAGGCGACAGTCCTGGCCTCCGCCGAGGTCGAGATCATCCTCGAGACGCAGATCGACGCCCTCGACATCACCGTCCTCAAGGGCGGCGGCGACGAGGTCGGCCGGTGGGCGCTGGAGAACGGGTTCCTGCTCTCGCCCGACGCGCCGGAGGTGCTCGACTTCTATGCCGTCGCGCAGCCCCGTGTTCATGGCCGCCAAGTTCGACGCCCAGCGGGCCCGCGCCCTCGGCCAAGGCACGGGCGACAGCACGCCGATCATGGCCACCATCCCGACCGACGACCCGTGGGTGCCCGTGCGCATCCTCGGCCTCGGGCTCGACGCCGATCGAGCGCGTCGAGGCCGACGTGTTCCTGCTCACCGACGACGAGCCCGAGCTGCTGGCCGGAGGACCCGGCCTGACGGTCCAACGCAGCGAGCAGGCCTCATCGTCGCTGCTCGCCGACCTGCGCTCCGACGTCGGCATGGAGTGGGTGCCGTCGGACATGTGGCTCTCGTACCTCCAGCTCGACGCATCGGCGGGCGACCTCGACTACGACCTGGCGGCGTCGGCCGACCGCACCGGCGAGCCCTCGATCACCGACGCCGGCGTCGGACCGGCCGCCGTCGTGGCGGTCCGCCCACCCGCACCGGCGACGCCCTGGTGGCCGGTCGCCGCCGGCATCGCCGCCGGGCTGGCGATCCTCGTCGCCTGGACGGCAGTCGTCCGCCGTCGGGCCGGCGGGCTGGCGCAATGAACATGTTGCTGCGCAGCGCCGCCGCGGCGGCCGTCGCCGGCGTGGTCGTCGCCGGCGGGTACGCCGTGGCCGCGCCGGACGATCCTCCGCCCGCCGATCCGCTCGGCCCGGAGCCGGTGACCGTCGTCGTCGACGTGGAGCACAGCCGCTTCATCCCGTCGGACCTCGTGGTCGAGGTCGGCACGGAGGTCCGTTTCGTGGTCCGCAACGGCGACCCGATCAACCACGAGCTGATCGTCGGGCCACCCGACGTCCACGCTCGCCATCGGAACGGGCACCGAGGCGCATCACGCGCCGAAGTCGGGCGAGCTGTCGGTCGGGCCGGACGAGCAGGGCGTGACGACCTACGTGTTCGACGAACCCGGCATCGTCGAGATGGCCTGCCACCTGCCCGGCCACTACGACTTCGGGATGCGCGGCGAGGTCGAGGTCGTCGAGCCCGCCCGGCGGGTGACCGACCTACGATCTCGGCGTGTCCCTGCCGCCGCCGCTCGTCGCCGTCCGCGCCGATGCCTCCGCCGGTGCCGCCCACGTCGTGGGGCCAGACGAGGCCGCCGCGACCGGCCTGCCCGGTCGGCGCCTGGTTGATGATCGGCGGCGCCGTGGTGATGGTCGTCGGCGTCGCTGTTGACGTGGTTCGAGATCGCCGGCGAGTCGGTCAGCGGTTTCGACGAGTTGGTCGGTGAGCGCCGCGACGGGCCGGCCTTCACCGCCTTTGCCGTGATCCTCGCCGGCTTCGGCATCGCGACGCTGGCTGCCAAGCGCATCCTGCCGATCGCCATCATCGCCGTCATCGTCGCGTCGTTCTCGGTCCTCGCCGCCTTCGTCGACATCAACGACGTCAACGAACTGTCCGACGCCGGGCTGGCCACGACCGGGCCCGGACTTCCGGTCGTGCTGGTCGGGTCATTGATCGGGCTGGCGGGCGGCATCGTCGCCCTCGCCACCCGTCGCCGCTGACCCCGCCACCCACCTGGGCGCGGTCGACGGCTCGACGGGGCGGCCTTCGTCCATCGACCGCTTCGCCGCCAGGCCGAGCACGAGCGCGATGCGCCCGTCGGCGCCGGTGACGGGCGCCGGCTGCCCGGCGCTCACCGCCGCGACGAACGGCCGCCCACTGGTCGAGGTAGCTCTCCGTGTAGCGGTCGAGGAAGAACGCCGGGATCGGCGGGCGGTGACCCCCGGCGGCGTCCCAGCGCACGGTGTTCGCGCCGGGTGCGTTCTCGGAGACCGCCATGCCGCGCCGACCCGAACGCCTCCACACGCTGGTCGTAGCCGTACACGCACTGCCGGCTGTTGTCGATGATCGTGGTGCACCCGTTCTGGTGGCGCAGCACGACGACTGCGGTGTCGACGTCGCCGAGCCGTCCCGATCGCCGGGTCGACGAGCACCGCGCCCGTGGCGAACGACCTCGACGACCTCGGTGCCGGTGACGAATCGGGCCATGTCGAGGTCGTGGATCGTCATGTCGACGAACAGGCCCCCCGAGCGTTCGAGGTAGGCCAGCGGCGGCGGCTCCGGGTCGCGGCTGGTGATGCGCACCGTGCGCAGCTCGCCGACGTCGCCCGCGGCGACGGCGTCGCGCACGGCACGGTGGGCCGGGTCGAAGCGGCGGTTGAAACCGACGTGCAGCAGTGACCCCGGCCGCCTCGACATCGGCCAGCGCCGCGTCGACCTCGGCGAGGTCGAGCGAGATCGGCTTCTCGCAGAAGATCGCCACGCCGGCCCGCGCCGCGGCCGTGATCAGCTCGACGTGGGTGTCGGTGCTCGTGCAGATGGCGACGGCGTCGACGCCGCTCGGCCGAACGCGTCGTCGGCCGACTCGAACGCCGGCACGCCGAGGTGGGCGGCCAGCGAGTGAGCCAGCGTCGGCACCACGTCCTGCACGCCGGCCAGCGCGCGCCGTCGACCCGGTGGGCCAGCAGGTCGGCGTGCATCCGCCCGATGCGACCGCATCCGAGCACCGCGATCGCTGGGCACTGCCGTCAGACTCCTGGGCCGCTGGTCGGCCTTGGCCTGCTCGAGCGCCTCGCGGGCCGGCGCGGATCGACGGCCGGTCGCTGATCTCGGGCACCCCGACCTCCCACCATGCGCCGCCCTCGGTCCACGCGTGGGGATCGGTCTCGATGACGATGACGGTCGTCCGGTCCGCCAGCCGGGCCTCGCTCGAACGCCTCGCTCGAGCTGCGGCGATCGTCGCCACCCGCCTCGCCGTCGCACCCCATCGAGGCGGCGTGGGCGGCGAAGTCGACGGGCACGACCGTCGCCGGCCACCCGGCTGTCGGCGAGCAGGTTGTTGAACGACGCCCCGCCCTGGTTGACCTGCAGCCGGTCGATCACGGCGAACCCGCCGTTGTCGCAGAGCGACGACGATCATCGGCGGCCCGGCCAGCACCGAGCGAGTAGAGGTCGCTGTTCATCATCAGGTACGAGCCGTCGCCGGCGAACACGACGACCCGGCCATCGGGCGCCGGCCGTAGCCCGCGCCATCGCCGCTCCCCACCCTCCGCTGATCTCGTAGCCCATGCACGAGAACCCGTACTCGCAGTCGAACGTGGCGACAGCTCGTGATCGCCAGCCGTTGTTCAGCTCGCCGGGGAAGCCGCCGGACGCCGTGAGCGCGTAGTCGTCCGGCCGGGCCACGCCGAGCACGGCGCCGACGACCTGGGCGTACGTCGGCCGGCCCGTTGCGCCGACGGCGCGGCGAGCCCGTCGACGTAGGCCCAGTAGCTGGCCACCTCGCGCGGCGACGCGCGCGGTCCAGACCGCCGGCGCCTTCCAGTCCCCCGAGCGCTGCGTCGAGCTCGGTCAGCGACTCCGCGGGCGTCGCCGACGACCGGCAGGGCGAGGTGCTTGCCGGCGTCGAAGCGGGCCGCGTTGAGCGCGACCAGTCGCATCGCCGGGTTGCGGAACACCGTCCACGACCCGGTGGTGAAGTCCTGCAGCCGGGTGCCGACGGCCACGACGACGTCGGCGTCGGCGGCCAGCCGGTTGGCCGCCTCGCACCCGATCACGCCGACGGGCCCGGCGAAGCATCGGGTGGTCGAACGGCAGCGTCGACTTGCCGGCCACCGTCTCCACGACGGGGATGCCGTGCCGCTCGGCGAACGACGCCAGCTCGGCTTCGGCCAGCGAGTAGTGCACCCCGCCGCCGGCGATGATCAGCGGGGCCGTCGCGCCACGCAGCGCGGCCACCGCCGCCGCTACCTCGGCGCGGTCCGGCCGCGGCCGGCGGATCTCGTGGACCGTCGGCTCGAACAGCCGGGCCGGGAAGTCGAACGCCTCGGCCTGGACGTCCTGGGGGAGGGCCAGGAAGGCGGGTCCGCAGTCGGCCGGATCGAGCAGCGTGGCGACCGCCTGCGGCAGGGACTGGATGACCTGTTCCGGACGGGTGATCCGGTCCCAGTAGCGCACGACGGGCCGGAAGGCATCGTTGGCCGTCGTCGACGGATCGCCGAAGTGCTCGATCTGCTGGAGGACGGGATCGGGCAGCCGGCTCTGGAACGTGTCCCCGGACAGCAGGAGCACCGGCAGGCGGTTGGCCATCGCCACGCCGGCCGCCGTGACCATGTTCAGCGCGCCCGGCCCGATCGAGCTGGTGGCGACCATGAACTGCCGCCGGCGCATCGCCTTGGCGTAGGCCACGGCAGCCAGCGCCATGCCCTGCTCGTTCTGGCCGCGCCACGTCGGCAGCTCGTCGCCGGCGGCGTGCAGTGCTGGTCCGAGGCACGTCACGTTGCCGTGCCCGAAGATGGCGAACACGCCCGGGACGAGCGGCGCCTCCGCGCCGTCGATGACGGTGCGCTGGGCGATCAGGTAGCGCACGATGGCCTCGGCGTCGTCAGCCGGATCGTCTTCATCAGGGCTCCCGCAGATCGTGGACGGCTTCCCATGAGCGGCGACTGCCACGAGCGCAGCATGGCGTCCTGCACGCTGACGTAGGCGACGGCGGCGTCGAAGCCGGGGTCGAACGGCCGGTCCTCGGCGACGGCCTCGGCGAAGTGGTGGTCCTCGATCGTGACCAGGTCCTCGAAGCCGATGCCGTTGGCCCGGCCGGGGACGAACGCGCCGTGCTCGAAGAACCGCTCACCGCCGAACACCGTCGTGTACCCGGTGTGCGGGTCGTCGTGGTCGAGGTACACCTCGAGCTCGTTCATCTGCTCCAGGTTCCAGCGCACCGATCCGGACGTGCCGAAGATCTCGAAGGCATGCTGGCTCTCCGGGCCGGTCATCGACCGCGAGGCCTCGAACGTCCCGACGGCGCCGTTGGCGAAGCGGGCCATCGCCCCGAACCAGTCCTCGTTCGTGACGGCGCCGGTCGGATCACCCGGCTGGCCGCGGTCGTAGTGCGTGCGGGCACCGCTCGGCACCGGCCGCTGGCGGATGAACGTCTCGCCGGTGCCGACGACGTCGGTGATCGGACCGACGAGGTGCAGGGCAAGGTCGACGGCATGGCTCAGCAGGTCGGTGCTCACGCCGTGTCCGGCCTGGTCCACGAGGAAGCGCCACGACAGCACCCCGAGCGGATCGTTGCCGTACGAGGACAGGAAACGGCCCCGGTAGTTGGTGATGCGACCGAGCCGCCCGCTGTCGATCAGCGACTTGGCGTAGCTGCACGAGCGGCGCCCAGCGGTAGTTGTACCCGACGCCGGTGACGACGTGACGGGCCGCCCGCTCGGCGGCGACGGTCTGGGCCGGCGTGCCGCCGACGGGCTTCTCGCAGAACACCGCCTTGCCGGCGGCGGCCGCGGCACCGACGATCTCGACGTGCAGCATGTTCGGGGCGGTGACCACGACGAGGTCGACGTCGGCGTGCTCGGCGACCTTGCGCCAGTCGTCGGTCGCCTCGAGGAACCCGAACCCCTCGACGGCCTGGGTGCGCCGGGCCTCGACGCGGTCGGCGCAGATGACCAGCACGGGGTCGGCGACACGGTCCTCGAACAGCGTCGGGATGCGCCGGTACGAGCGGCTGTGGGCCTGCCCCATCCACCCGAACCCGACGACCCCGATGCCCAGCCGCTTCCGCGTCCGACGCCGGCGATGATTCTGACGACAGTTGATCACGCTCAGCAGGATCAACTGTCGTCAGAATCGGTTCTTCGGGGGTCATGGCGGTCCCGTCATAGGGCAGCGGGGGTCGGGAGTCATGTCGGCCCAGGTGTCGCGGACCCAGTGGTGGGCGGGGTCGTCGCAGAACGCCATCGACCGCGGCGCGCCCGGCCCGGCCAGCACGTTGAGGTAGTACATCGGATAGCCGGGCGCGGCCACGCACGGGCCGTGGTAGCCGCGGTGCACGCAGAACACGTCGCCGTCATGGACGTGCAGGTCGACGTCGACCGCGCCGTCGGGCGTGTATGTCCGGTGCAGCCCGAAGGCCAGCGGCTCGTAGCGCGTCGTGCCGTCGCGGCCGAGTCGGAAGTAGTAGATCTCCTCGTTGTTCACCGGGCACTCGGCATCGTGGCGATGCGGCGGGTAGCTCGACCAGTTGCCGCTCGGCGTCAGCAGTTCGACGCACATCAGCTTGTCGGCGCCGTCGAAGACGTCTGGGGCCATGAAGTTGGTGACCTGGCGGGTCGCCGCACCGGCCCCGCGCACCTCCACCGGCACGTCGCCGGCGGCCACCATCACTGGGTCGAAGCGCCGCGTGGCGACGGCCGACGGCAGCGCGACCTCTGCGCCGCCTGCGCTCGACAGCCGGACCTCGGCGTCGATCGGCAGGTAGGCCCAGTCCGAGACGGCGGCGAACACCGACTCCCGGCCGCCCAGCTCGAAGCGCCGCCCTTCGACTTCGACGACCACGGCGCCCGACAGCGGCAACACCGCCATCTCCGATCCGCCCGTGACGAGTCGTGGTGCCCGAGGCGTCGACCGTTCGCACGCGCAGCCCGCAGTACGCCCAGCCGGCGCTCGCCGGATCGAGCGCCACTGACACGCCATCGCCGCCGGCGGCGCTCCCGGCGGGCATGTACCAAGGGTGGGCGGTCACGTCGTTCCGCGTTCCCTGGCCGCCCGCTCGACGAGCGACGCGGCGGACCCGACGGCGGCCTCGACGTCGCCGTCCGGCGGGTACAGCAACGCCCGGCCGACGACCAGTCCCCGAACGGTCGGTTCGGCGAGGCCACGCTCCCATGACGCCGAACGTCGCCGCCGGGTCCGGACCTGGCGCCCCACCGAGCAGCAGCAGCGGCTGCGTTCGTCACGGCGGCGACGGTGGCGATGTCGGCGGTGGCCTGGATCTTCAGCCATGTGTACGCCGACGAGTTGCCGAGTGCGGCGCACACGCCGACGGCCTTGATGAGCGCCGTGGGATCCTCGTCCCACACGGCTCGCCCGCTGGCGTCCGTGGTGTACGGGATCGGCTCGACCATCGCCATCATCCGCCGGTCGTTGAGGTCGCCGACCGCTCGGGCGCAGGCTTCCAGCGTCGGCACCGTGCCGGGGTCGTCCCCGTCGATCCGCAGCAGCATCTTGCCGGCGTCGAGGTTGGCGGCCAGCAGGTGATCGGGGTCGTAGGCAGTGAACCGGTCATCGAGCTCCCACCGGGCGCCCGCCAACCCGCCCCGGTTCATCGTGCCGACGGCGACGCGGTGCTCGAGGGCGCCGAGCCACACGAGATCCTCGAGGATGTCGGGGCTGCCGAGCACGCCGTCGACCCGGGGGTGCTCCAGCGCCGTCAGCAGCCGGTCGAGCATCGAGCGGCGATTGGCCATCGCCAACGGGTCGTCGCCCACGCCGACCATGCCGCGAGCGGTGTGGTCGGCGGCGACGATGAACAGCATGCCGTCGCGCGTCAGCCGGTGGCGACGGCGACGGCGCGCCGCCAGTGCCTGGCGGATGTTCCCGGGATCGGCGACGCGCACCTCCAGCAGCTCGCCGAACCGCTTGTCGGAGAGCCTCACTGCGCCGGCTCCAAGAGCTCGGTGATCTCGCCGTCCGTCGGCATGGCGTCGGCGCACATGAGGCGCGACGCGACGATCGCACCGGCGGCGTTGGCGTAGGCGACGCTGCGCGCCGGCGGCCAACCGGCGAGGAGGCCGTGCACGAAGGCGCCGCCGAACGCATCGCCGGCGCCGAGCCCGCAGACGACCTCCACCGGACGGGGGGCCACGACGTCCGACCCCTCGGGCGTCGCCACCAACACACCCTCGCCGCCCATCTTGACGACGGCGATGCCGACGCCGCGGTCGAGCAGCCGGCGTGCGGCCTGCTCGGGATCGGCCGTGCCGACGGCGATCTCGCACTCCGCCCGGTTGCCGATGGCGACGGTGGCCTGATCGACGGCGGCGCCGATGACACGGCGGGCATCGTCCGCGGCGGCCCACAACACTGGCCGGTAGTCGAGGTCGAGGACCGTGTGCGGCCGCCGGCCACGCGCCGCCAGCAGCCCGACGATCGTCGCCCGTGCAGGTTCCTCGGCCATCGCCGAGCCGGCGACCCACAGGACCGGCGCCGACATCGCCACGTCGAGGTCGACGTCGCCCGGTCGCAGCTGCATGTCCGGGGCCGCCGGCTGGCGGTAGAAGAGGATCTCCGGGATCCTCCGGCGGGGTCGAGCGCGGCGAAGGCGAGTGGCGTGCGCAGCGCACTGGTTCGACGCCGACGAAGCGCACATCGACGCCCAGCTCGACGAGCTTGGCCCGCACGTACCGCCCGAACGGATCGTCGCCGACCTTCGTCACGACCGCGGCCTGGTGGCCGAGCCGGGCGGCGGCCACGGCGACGTTGGTGGCCGTCCCGCCGACCGACTTGACGAACCGTTGCGGACCCTCGAACCCGGCGCCGGCCTCGTCGGCGTACAGGTCCACGCTGACGCGACCGACGGTGATCACATCCAGCGCGGGCGCGGCATCACGCGTCATCCAGGTCCCGTCATCTCCTCGACGTCTTCGGGCTTCACGACGCTCTCGATCTCGTGGGCCAGGGCTTCGAGCTCGGCGCCGCCGGCCATCAACTGCGTCAGCTCCTCACGCGAGATCTCGCTCTTGGCGAAGTTGCCGAGGCTCTGGCCGCGCTTGAGGATCAGGAAGCGGTCGCCGACCGGGTAGGCGTGGTGCGGGTTGTGGGTGATGAAGATGACGCCGAGCCCGCGGTCGCGGGCGGCGACGATGTAGCGCAGCACGACCCCCGACTGCTTGACGCCGAGGGCGGCGGTCGGCTCGTCGAGGATCAGCACCTTGGCCCCGAAGTACACGGCCCTGGCGATGGCCACGGACTGCCGCTCGCCACCCGACAGCGTGCCGACGGGCTGCTCGGGGTCACGCACGTCGATCCCCATCTTGCGCATCTCGCCGACGGCGACCTTCTTGGCCTCAGCCACGTCGAGCCGCCGCAGGGGACCCCAGCCGGTGGTCGGTTCGGAACCGAGGAAGAAGTTGCGCCAGATGGACATCAGCGGTGCCATGGCCAGGTCCTGGTACACGGTGGCGATGCCGACAGCCTTCGCGTCGCGCGGGGAGCTGAACTTGACCGGCGCACCCTCCATCAGGAACTTCCCGTCGTCGTGGTGGTGGACACCGGCGAGGATCTTGATGAACGTCGACTTGCCGGCGCCGTTGTCGCCGAGCACGCACGTGACCTCGCCGGCGTTGACGCTCGTCGTGATGTTCTGCAGGGCGATGATGTTGCCGAAGTACTTCGACACCTGCTGCAGCTCGAGCAAGGATGCGTCAGCCACGCTGGCCTCCTGTCGTTGCGGCCGCCGGCGTCGGCCCCGGCGGCCTGGGCTGTGGCCGGTGGCGTCGGCGGTCGTCCTGCCGTGCGGCCCCACCGGCGGATCCACTCGTTGGCGAACGCGGCGACCAGCAGGATCACGCCGAGGAACAGGAAGTACAGGTTGCTGTCCCACCCGGCGAGCGGGATGCCCTGCTGGGTCATCCCGAGGATCAGGCACCCGAGCGCGGCGCCGACGACCGAGCCGAAGCCACCCGTCAGCAGGCACCCACCGAGCACGGCAGCGATGATGAAGTAGAACTCCTGCCCGACGCCCTCGATGACGTTGGCTCGCCTCGTCTGCATCAGCACGACCATGCCGTGCAGCCAGCCACAGGCGCCCACGGCCATGAACAGGCCGATCTTCGTGGCGTTTGCCGGCACGCCGATCATGCGGGCGGCGTCCTTGTTGCCGCCCACGGCGTAGATCCAGTTGCCGACCCTGGTGCGCAGCAGCACCCATGCGCCGATGACGGTGAGGATGAGGAACCACAGGATCGCCACGTTGAAGTTGGCACCGCCGATCGTGAACATCGTGCCGGCGAACACCTTGCGGGCCAGCTCGGTGCCTGACACCGACTCGATGCCGGTGACGTTCGTGCCGCCGGTTTCGCGCTGGGTGAACCACAGGTTGAACCCACGTAAGACGAAGAACGTGCCGAGCGTGACGATGAAGCTCGGCAGTCCCGACTTGATCACCATGTAGCCGTTGGCGAACCCGATGGCGAGCGCGATGAGCAACGAGAGCCCCGCGGCCACCCAGAACGTCATGCCGTACTCGACGGCGAAGATGGCCGCGAACATGCCACTGGTCCCGGTCATCACCCCCGACGACAGGTCGAACTCGCCGCCGATCATCAGCAACGCCACGGCGAGGGCGGTCAGGCCGTAGAGCGCCGATGTGTCGAGGTAGGTGGCCGTGCCCTGCCAGCTCAGCCACACGCTGCGGGCCTGCGTGGCGAACAGGATCCAGACGACGATGGCGCCGGCGAGGGCGCCGAACTCCGGCCGGATCAGCAGGCGTTTGAACGGCGACATGCGGGCCAGCCGCTCGTCGGTGGTGGCGACGACCGGCGCCGTCACGGTTGCCATGGCAGTGCTCCCATCCTCGAACTCCCCTCTCTGTGCTACCGAATGTCGGTCGGTCAACGGGTGCCATCGGCGGAGAGCTCCTTGATCTGCGCGGCGTTGTCCTGCGTGACGAAGCCCGGCCCGGTGAGCACGGCCTCGCCACCGCCGACGGTGTTCAGGTTGCTGAGGTACAGCCCCATGAACACGATCGGCAGGTACCCCTGCAGGTACTGCTGCTGGTCGATGGCGAAGGCCATCGTCCCGGCCTCGATGGCGTCGAGCACATCGGGACTCAGGTCGAACGTCGCCAGCTGGAGGTCACCGGCGCGGCCGAGCTGTTCGACGGCGGCGAGGGCCGGCGCGGCACCGGTCGGGCCGAGAGCGAGGATGGCGTCGACCGAGCTGTCCGCCTGGAGTGCCGAGCCGATGGTGTTCTGGGCGCCGGCCTGGTCGTTGAGGTTGACCTGCAGCACCTCGAGTGTGCCCCCGGCCGCTTCCATCGACTCCTTGGCGCCGTTGCACCGGGCGTCCAGGCTCGCGTTGCCGACCTCCTGGTTGATGCAGATGACCTTGGTCGCGCCGTTCTCGGCGAGTCGGGCGCCGGCACCTTGACCGGCGATCAGCTCGTCCTGGCCGACGTGGGTCAGCGCTCCGATCTCCTTGAACACGTCCGAGCCGGAGTTGATCGTGATGATCGGGATCCCTGCGGCGCGTCGCCGCGTCCAGCGAGGCCTTCAACGCGTCGTAGTCGGGCACCGAGACGACGAGCCCATCGGGGCTCTTGGCGACGGCGGCGTCGATGAGCTGGCTCATCTGGACCATGTCGAACGTCGCCGGCGCCGAGTAGGCGACGGTCGCGCCGGTCGCCGCGGCAGCGTCGTCCACACCTCGCTTGACGACCGACCAGAACGGGTCGGACGCCTGGCCGTGCGTGACGACCTCGATGGTGATGTCGGAGCCCTGGTTGAGCTGCACGGTGTCGGCGGGAGCCGAACCTTCCGGGGCGGCTCCCCCACCGCCGGCTTCCTGGATCGACTCGCAGGCGGTCAGCCCGAGCGCACCGGCCGCGAGCAACGCCGCGGCTACACGCAGCCGTGTCTTCATGGTGGTGGTTCCCCCTTCGTCTCGAGCGGCTCGCGAGCCGCGCTCTATCTGGACCCGTTACTCCTCGGTCCGCCCCCAACCAACTCGTAGAGGAAGTCGACGCTGACGCGGACGTCGTCGACCGGCCCGGCCCCGACCGGCACCGTGGGTCCGAGATCCGTGTCCTGCTCGAGGACGTACCACCCGTCGTACCCGTCGGACTCGAGGCGATCGACCGTTGCGGCGATCGGCGCATCCCCGCGGCCGAGCGGGCAGAACAGCCCAGCCCTGACGGCCGAGACCATGGACAGCTCATGGCGTCGGTAGGCGTCGGCCAGATCGGCGCGCACGTCCTTCAGGTGGACATGGGCGACGCGACCGGAGGCGTCGGCAGCGAACTCGGCAGGGTCGTACCCGCCGACGAGCAGGTGCCCCGTGTCCAGGCACCAGTGGACCGTCGCAGCGTCGAGCACCGTGCGGACATCATCGCGCGTCTCGACGAGCGTGCCGGTGTGCGGGTGCGAACGCGTGGCGCACGCCGCGCTCGGCGCACAGCGCGTCGAGCTCGGCGAGCATGGCGAACAGGTGCTGCCACTCGGCGGGCGACAGTGGGAAGCGGGCCGCCCACGCAGCGTCGACGACAGCGGTCGAGACGAACACTCCGGTCCCGGTCGCCGCCAGCAGGTCGGCGGTGCGACGAGCTGCGTCGAGCGTGGCGGATCGTCCATCGCGGTCGTGGAGAACGAGTGGCACGAACGCGCCGGCGAGCTCGAGCCCGTGGCGTTCCAGCAGGTCGCGTAGCTCGGTGGCGTCGGTCGGGAGGAACCCCGGCGCCCCGAGCTCGGTCCCGGCGATGCCCAGTGCCGCCATCTCGGCCAGCACGCGGTCGGCCGGCAGCATGACACCCCATCCCGGCACCTCGCAGACGCCCCAGGAGATCGGACCGGCGGCGACGCGCTCCGTGCGGGGTGTGCGCTCCAGCACGTGCTCACTGGCGTGACTCCGTTTGGAGCGCTCCACAATCGTCATTCCACACCTCCGCGCTCCCCGCTGTCAAGGAACCCGGCCGATTTCGTTGGAGCGCTCTATTGCCCGTGCCGCAGCGCAGTGCTTCACTGGCGAGGAGGAGAGTAGCGGTGGCCCACACGACGATGGAGGATGTCGCCCGCCGGGCCGGAGTGTCGCGTTCGCTCGTGTCGCTCGTCATGCGCGACAGCCCGCACGTCAGCGCGGCGCG
Source organism: uncultured Acidimicrobiia bacterium (assembly GCA_963719775.1). Taxonomy (GTDB): domain Bacteria; phylum Actinomycetota; class Acidimicrobiia; order Acidimicrobiales; family Ilumatobacteraceae; genus JALZMG01. The sequence goes on along the minus strand of CAVRCY010000009.1, from coordinate 197,799 downwards.
ACGCCAGCGCGTGCTGGCCGCCGCGGCGGAGCTCGGCTACTCCCCCAACGCCATGGCGCGGAGCCTGGCCAGCCGGCAGTCCGGTGTCGTCGCCGTCCTGCTCAACGACCTGCACAACCCGTTCTTCGCCGAGACCTTCGACGGCCTGGTCCAGGCCGCCGACGCGCTGGGCTACCGCTTGCTCCTCGGGGCCGGCAGCGACCGTCGGCATGCTGAGCTCAACGCCATGCGCGGGTTCCTCGAGTACCGCCCGGACGGCATCGTCCTGCTCAGCCCGCGTCTGCCCTCGGGATCGATCGCCACCGTGGCGGCGCAGGTGCCGATGGTCGTCGTCGGCCGCCGTGTCAAGGCCGACGGCGTCGACAGCGTCATGACGGACGAGGATCGCGGTGCCCGGATGGTCGTCGACCATCTCGCCGGGTTGGGTCATCGGCGGATCGTGCACATCGACGGGGGCCGAGGAGCGGGCGCGGCACCGCGGCGACAGGCCTACCGCAAGGCGATGACACAGGCCGGGCTGGCCGCCTTCGTCGAGGTCCTGCCCGGTGACTACACCGAACGGGCGGGGACGGACGCCGCGGCGACGCTCGTCCGACGGCGGACGTTGCCCACCGCGGTGTTCGCGGCCAACGACCTCGTCGCCGTGGGCGCCATCGACACCCTCGAACGCAATGGACACGCCGTGCCGCACGGCGTGTCGGTCGTCGGCTACGACAACACGTTCTTTTCCCGTCTGGGCCACGTGTCGCTGACGACCGTGGACCAACCCCGCGAGGAGATGGGCCGACTCGCGCTCGGACTGCTGGTCGATCGGATGACCGGCCGGCGGCGGGGCTCCGAGCTCGTGCTGACGGAACCCACGCTGATGGTCCGCGCGACGACTGCTCCCCCACCGTCGTGATCCCACTGCGGTGGACGATCGTGGTCGCGCTCGTCGCCTGCTCCGACGACGGGCCACCCCCACGGGCGCTGCCCGTCGCCGTGCGGGCCTCCGGCTGTGCCGCCGTCGACGACGTGGCGACCGGCGTCGTCGTCGCTCCGGGCCACGTGCTGACCGTGGCCCACGTCCTGCGCGACGCGACGGCCGTCACCATCGACGGCTCCCCGGGGGTGGTGGTCGCCATCGACGCTCGCCTGGACGCTGCCGTCGTCGCCGCCGCGACGGACGGGCCGCCAGTCGACCTCGCCGACGTCGTCGGCGTGGGCCCGGCGAGCATCGATGGCCAGGAGGTCGCCGTGCGGCGCGTCGTCGTCGCCGATGTGGAGGAACCGCGCGACGCCACCAGGTACCAGCGGCGGGCACTCGTCCTCGATGCGGACGTCGGGCACGGGGACAGCGGGGCCGCCGTGCTGGGGCCCGATGGGGCGCTGCTCGGCATGGTGTTCGCCTCGTCGAGGCGGACCGACGAAGTGGCCTACGCGGTGACCGCCGACGAGTTGGCCCCGTTCGTCGCGGCCGCCCTCGCCGACCCAACCCCGAGCGCCCTGAGCTGCTCATAGGCACGGCGATCCGAGTGTTGAACCGCGTCGGAGTGCTGAACGTCGAATTTCCTCACCTCTGACACTCGGACGGGTCACGCGTATCTCGGAGTCGTCGGGCGGGTCATGTCCTCGTGCCGCAGACGAGAGGTGGGCTGCTGCTCGAGCAAGGTCGCCTGGCCGAGGCTCGGGTGCAGTTCTGGCAGGAGGTGGCCGCGGCCGACGACGCCGACGACGCCGCGGCGCTGGCGACCGCCGCGCTCGGGCTCGGAGGCATCTGGGTCGACGAGCACCGCACGACCCTCGACCACGCTCGTGTCGACGCCCTCCAGCGGCGGGCGCTGGCCGAGCTCGATGCGGACAGCGCGCTGGCTGGGCGGCTGCGCATCCGGCTGGCCGCCGAGCAGGCGTACCTGACCGGCGATCCCAGCCCCATCCTGCTCGAGCTCGAGTGGGCCCGGCTGCAGCGTGACCCGATGGTGCTCGCAGATGCCCTGTCGCTGGCTCATCACTGCCTGCTCGGACCGCACCACGCCGAGGCACGCGCCGCCCTCGCCGACGAGCTGATCGCCGTCTCACCAAGCACGGGACGCCCCCACGACGGGCTGATGGGTCTCGCCTGGCGGACGGTCGACCTGTTCCTGGCCGGCGACCGGCGTGCCACGAGATCGCTGACCGAGCTGCGTGACGGTCTCACCGCCCAGCGATGCGACGCGCTGGAGTATCTCGTTGCCGCGCTCGACGTGATGCTGGCGATCCGGGCTGGGCGTCTCGACGAGGCGGAGCGCCTCGCCGAGACGTGCCATACGATGGGTGTGGTTGTTGGCGACGCAGACGCCCTCGGTTGGTACGGCGCCCAGCTGGTGGCCATCCGCTGGCTGCAGGGGCGCGGCGAGGAGCTGCTGCCGCTGATCGGCGAGCTGGTCGACTCGACGACCGTCGAATCGACGAGCTCGCCGGGCTTCATCGCCGCCCAAGCCGCGTTGGCCGGGGCCTCCGGCGACCAGCTCGCCGCCCGCGCTGCGCTGGCCTGCCTGCGCACCGACGGGCTCGGGGCCGTGCACTCGACGAGCGTCTGGTCGGCCACGATGCTCGGCGCCTGCGAGGCGGCCCACGTTCTCGGGGATGCCGACGCCGCCGGCGAGGCCTATGAGCTGCTGGCGCCATACGCCGACCTCCCCGTGATGGCCGGCTTGGGCGTCGCCTGCTACGGCTCGGCGCACCGCCCGTTGGGGCTGGCTGCGGCCACCGTCGGTGACCTGGATCGCGCCGTCGACCACCTCGAGCGGGCCGTCGTCGCCGAGCTGGCCGTCGGCGGTGGCCCATGGCACGCCATGGCGCTCGCCGCGCTCGCCGACGTCCTCGACCAGCGCGCCGCCGCCGGCGACGGGGCACCCGCCACCGACGGCAGGCGGGCCGCCGACCTGCGACGGGCCGCCATCGAGGAGGCGCAGCGGATGGGGATGGCGGGGCGTGCCGGTGAATGGATGCGCCGACTCCCCCCGTCCACCGACGGCATCGCCTGCCGGCGCGACGGTCGCATCTGGGTGGTCCAACGTGGTGAGCGCGTCGCGACCGTGCCGCACAGCGTCGGCATGGAATACCTGGAGCGCTTGATCGATCACGCCGACGTCGAGATCGCCGCCGTCGAGCTGGCCAGTGGTCACGCCGTGGCCTGCGACGCCTCGAAGCGGGACCCGTTGCTCGACCGGCGAGCCAAGGCCGCCTATCGGCAGCGCATCGAGGAGCTGCGGACCGAGGCCGACGACGCCGAGCAGTGCGCGGACATCGAGCGGGCCTGCACGGCCCGACTCGAGCTCGATCGCTACCTCGAGGAGCTGGCCAGGGCGACGGGCTTCGGCGGCTCGACGCGATCGTTCGCCGACAGCGCGGAGCGGGCCCGGGTGTCGGTGCACAAGGCGATCAAGCGGGCCTTGCGCGATGATCACCGAGGCCGACCCGTGCCTCGGCCGCGACCTCGGCGCCCGTGTGGTGACGGGGATGCGCTGCGTCTACCGCACGACCTGAGGCCAATCCGAACTCAGACGATCCAGTCGCCGCCCGTCGGGGTGGACTACCGTCATTTCGATGCGACTAGGCCCGTGGCGTCGGCGTCGCCTCGCCCTCCTCGCCGGGACGTTCCTCTGCGCGACCGCCTGTACGGGCGGCAGCGACGACTCCGGCTCCACCTCGGCGGCCGGTTCCACCTCCGGGACTGGTTCCGACTCGGCGCCCCGCTCGACCTCGGCGATCGGTTCCGCCCCGCCGAGTACGTCGGCCTCGGCGTCGCCGACGGGCACCCCTGCACCCGTGGCATCCGTGCCGGGCCTCGACCCGTCCGCGTTGGACGTGATGAACAAGCCGCCCTACGCCCTCGGCCAGTGGGCGATCTCGGTGACGGACCTGGACAGCGGGGAGACGCTCATCGCGCTCAACGACGAAACCCTGTTCGAGCCGGGTTCGGTCGTGAAGACCTACAGCGTGGGCGCCGCGTGGCAGGAGTTCGGTCCTGACTCGACGGTCGTCACGCCGGTCAAGCGCACCGGGCGAGATCGTCGACGGCACCATGAACGGCGATCTCGTGCTGGTCGGCCAGGGCGACCTCACCCTCGGAGGTCGCACCAAGCCGGACGGAACGGTCGATTTCACGAACCTCGACCACAACGATGCGAACGCCATTCCGGGCGCCACCCTGACCCCGGAGGATCCGCTGGCAGGCCTCGACGCTCTTGCGGCCCAGGTGCGGGCGGCGGGCGTCATGGCGGTCTCCGGTGACGTGATCGTCGACGACAGGCTCTGGGCGTCGCATCGTCTCGAGAACGGACCGGTGACTCCGATCATCGTCAATCAGAACGTGCTCGACTTCACGACGGCGCCCGCGTCCGTCGGGCAGACTGCGACGATCGAGATGCGGCCGCAGGTCGCGCCGTGGACGGTGCGCAGCGAGGTGCTGACGGTGGCCGCGGGTGAGTCGACGTCCATCAGGGTCGACTCGCCCGAGCACGGCTCGGTCGTGTTGTCGGGGACCATCGCCGCCGACAGCGGGCCGGTCGTGAACGTGTACGCCTTCGACGACCCGGCGACGTTCGCCCGGACGGCCTTCATCGAGGCGCTCGGCCGCGCCGGCGTCGCTGTTTCCGCCGATCCTGTTGCGACGAATCCGGTGGACGCGCTCCCGGCGGCGTCCGAGGTGGCCGAGTTGCCGTCGGTGGCGGAGTTGACGTCGCTACCCCTCGAGCAGGAAGCGACGTATGTGCTGAAGATCAGCTACAACCTCGGTGCCGAGACACTGATCTGCCGGCTGGCGGTGGCCGCCGGGAGCACCGACTGCACTGACGGCATGGAGAAGGCCGCCCAGATCTGGAGTGCCGTGGGGTTGGACACCAAGGGCGCCTCCCTGATCGACGGGTCCGGACTGTCGGGCAACCTCATCACCGCCGCCAACCAGTCCCAATTGCAGGCGATCATGGCCGAGCGGCCCGACGCCGAGAGGTGGAAGGCGGCGCTGCCGATACTCGGGGTCGACGGCTCCCTGGCGCTCGTCAACCCGGACAGCCCGGCCGCTGGCATGGTTTCGGCGAAGACCGGGACGCTGGGCGCAGGCGACTCGTTCAACAACAGGCTGCGCCTGGAGACGAAGGCGCTGGGCGGGTACATCGATGCCGAGTCCGGGCGTCGCTTGGCATTCGCGATCATCGCCACCAACGGCATGTTCGACGATATCGAGGGCGTGTTCGCGGCAAACGACGACCTCGGCACGGTCGCCGCGATCATCCAACAGACGAACTGAGGCCGCCGGCGGCGATCGACGGTGAGCGTTGCGCGCAGCGTTTCCCGATCGTGGATTCCGCCCGATGCATGCTCGGCGGCCGAAGTGACGCTCAACGCTTGCGAGCCGTGATCAGCCACGCCGCGGAAGCGAGGAGCACGCCGTCGGCCGTCTCGCGGTCGTGGAAGAGGTTGGCGAGGTTGGACATCGCTTCCGCCCGCGGTTGTGCGTCGAGCCCGTGGGTGAGTCCTTCGACGATGCCCATCGTCTTGGCGAACGCGAGCGCGTCGGACGCGTCGGCACCAAGGTCGATCAGCTCGTCGATCGGCTCGAGGTCGACGCTCTGGAACCCGGCGGACTCCAGGATGGTGCGGACCCGTTCGGGGTCGGCGAGCGCGAACGGTGTCGGCGCGTCGGGTGGCGGCATCGGGCAGTTCACGCCCGACAGCCAGTGCGCCGCGCAGCGACATCAGCCAGTCGTTCTCCTGAAGCGCCCGCCAGGCGAGCAGCGCGAGCGTGCCGCCTCGGCGCAGTCCGCCGCCGATGTTCGTGAACGCGGCGACCGGATCGCTGAAGAACATGCTCCCGAAGCTGCTCATCGCAACGTCGAGTGCTTCGCGTTCGAACGGGAAGACCTGGGCGTCGCCACGGACGAACGTCACGTTGTCGAGGCCCTCGTCGGCGCTCCGCTCGCGGGCCAGCTCGAGCATCCGGGTCGACAGGTCGATCCCTGTGACCTCGCCGTCGGTGGCGACGCGGGCGATGTCGCGCGTCGGTCCGCCGGTGCCGCAGCCCACGTCCAGCACGCGATCTGTGCTGCCGACGAGTTCCGCGTCGACGAAGCGCTTCCAGATCCGACGGCTCGCCCGGTCGTACCGGTCCGCTTGCTCGGTCCACACGTCGCCCTCGTGTCCGTCCCACGCGGCGGCCTGATCGATGTTGACCACGTCGATGCCCACAGTGCCCACCTTCGTCCCGTATGCTCCCATAGAGAGGAACCTAATGCCCCCAAAGGGAGGATGTCAATGATGACGCCAGCGGCCTCCTCGTCGTTGACGACCACGTCGTACGCCATCCTGGGCCTCCTCGCGGTCAAGCCCTGGACGACCTACGAGCTCGCCCAGCAGATGCGCCGCGCCCTCGGCCAGTTCTGGCCGCGCGCCGAGAGCAAGCTGTACGAGGAACCGAAGAAGCTCGTCGCCCACGGACTCGCCCGCGCCACCAAGGAGACGACCGGCAAGCGGCCCCGCACCATCTACTCGATCACCGCCAAGGGTCGGCGAGCGATGGCGGCGTGGGTGCCGCAACCCGGCGCCGGGCCAGTGCTCGAGTTCGAGGCGCTCGTCAAGCTGTTCTACGCAGAGCACGGCACGAAGCACGACATCCTCGCGACACTCGACCGCGTCCGCGCGTGGAGCGACGACCGCCACCGCGACAGCGCCGGAATCTCAAGGGCGTACCTCAACGGCGAAGGCGCATTCCCGGAGCGCCTGCCCTGGCTCGTGCTCTGCGGCCAGTTCCTCGAGGAGTTCGACATCATGGTCGAGCGATGGACCGAGTGGGCAGCGAGCGTCGTCGCGACGTGGCCCGACGACATCACCACCGCCGAGCCCGCGCTCGACGCGCTCGAAGCACAAGCACGGCGCGCCGAGACGCGGCCCACCCAGACCGCTCAGTCGGTGCCGCCCACGCGTCCTGTAAGAGGAAGACCCGTCCCGGTCCAGAGACGCGCGTCGCAGACCCGACCGAACCGAAATCGAAGTGCCCGGGGCAGCCGCACTCAAAAGGGCGAGACCGATTGCTCAGCGAAGCGTCTGGTCGAGCCAGTCAAAGGCGGCGGTCCAGAACACGATCGGGGCCATGCCCTCGCAGTGGCCCTCGGCGCCCTCCTTCTGGAGAAACCGGCGGAAGACCTTCGGGCACGTGAGCGCGTCGAACAGCTCCTGGCCCTGCCCACTCGACACCACGTCGGTCTCGTTGTCGGTGACAAAGCTCGGGCAGGTGATCTTGGGCGCCTGCTCGATGCAGTTGTAGCGGCGCATGTCCGCGACGTAGGCGCGCGGCGACGTCACGCCGTGCGTGACCATGCGCGGTGCGAGGAACGCGTTCAGCGCCGGGATCTGCAGCAGAGCGTCGAACTGGGCGTCGGCGGACGGGTCGTCGACCAGGTTCCACAGATCGCCCAATCGTTTCGCAATGACCTCAGACATGTCGTACTGGCCCGGGTCGGCCACCATCGCCGCGAGCCGCGGCTCGCCCGCCGCTGCTCGCGGCGCCAGCAGGCCGCCGAACGAGCGGCCAACCAGCACCACCCGGCTGGGATCGACGCTGCGGCTGTGCCAGCACGAGATCGACCATGCCGGGCACCACGTTCTCCCAGTCGGGCCGCATCGGTTGGCGGCGCTGATAGAGCACTTCACCGGTGCCGGGGCCGTCAAGCGCAGCGAACGCCCAGCCTCGGTCGAGCGCCGGATACACGGTCGAGTAGAGCTCCTCTGCCGTGCCGTCGTAGCCGCCAATGTGCAGAATCGTGGGGAACGGCCCCTCCCCCGCCGGCGTATAGAAGTAGCCGGGCGTGTCGCCCTCGAGGACCACAGCAGGCCGGGCGAGATGCGGCAACGCCGCCCGGAACGCCTTGACGCTGGCGGCGTACGCCGTGGTGAGCTCCTTTCCGTCGAGATCGCCGCGATGCCAGAAGAACGCTTGGCGGTAGTACTCCGCCGCTCGGACGTACTGGCTGGCTGCGCTGACGGTGCGGCCAGCGGCGAGCTCACTGTCGGCCTGCTGCACCAGACCGTCGGCGAAGCCCGACCACGCCGCGTACCAGCTGTCCCGATCGCCGGGCGTGACCTGCGACGCGATGTACAGGCACTCACCCACGTTGGCCATGCCGGCGTCGCACTTCCCGACGCTGCGCTGCAGCTGACCATCGAAGCCCTCGTCGTCGAAGAACAGTTTCACCACAGACCTCCAGCCGTCACGGGACTCGCATCCTGACACGACGGCCGCTCGTACGTCTGCAGGGACAACGTTCGACCAAAATCATGGATGGACGAGGCGCAACGAGGATCGCGTCTCGGAAGCCCGTACCGTCCGGACTCGGCCGACCGCTTCGGTCGGTCGAGAGAGACAAGTTGGTTCAGTTGTGCAAGGCAAAGTGAAGTTCTTCGATCACGACCGAGGGTTCGGTTTCATCTCCCGGGACGGCGGACAGGACGTGTTCGTGCACGCCTCCAACCTCCAGGCCGGCGGAACGACGCTGACCGAAGGCCAGACCGTCGAGTTCGAGGTTGGCCCCGGCCGCAAGAGCGAGGAAGCCAAGAACGTCCGCGCGGTGTGAACTCGGTGACGGAGGGCAGCTGGCGGGTCCGTCTCGCCGGCTGCCCGTCGTTTGAGGGCTCACGTCTGACCCGGCGGCCCAGCAATTGCCTCCTTTCCCGATAGCATCGGCCTTCGGGTGAGTCGCCTCGCTTGGGCAGGAGGGCATCGATCCCCTTCCCCGTGCAGGCCCGACGCCTCTTCCCGAGCTGCTCGGTCGAGGAGGTCCCGCTGATCACCGTGACCGGGTTCCGTCCGGCGACCCCGTCGGCGGGCCGATGACGGACAGTGACGCGAGGAGTCCCCATGGTCACCAGGAAGCAATCTGCGAGGGGTGCGAACAACCCGTACCTGACGACAGCAACCCCCGCTGAGCTCGGTCCGGCCAATCGGATCGCCTACGACATCATCGCCGAGCGCCGCGACCTGATGCCCTCGGTGGAGCGGATCATGAACGCCGGCCTCGACGAGAACGGCACCGTCGGCGCCCTCACCCTGTTCCGCGGCTCGCTGAACGCCATCGGCGATCCCCACCGTGATCCGCGAGTAGCGATCGCCGCCCACACGTCGCCGAGCGAGGTCGCCGCAGCGGCCGGGTCGTGACCCTCGTCGCCGAACCGCTCCGGTCGCGCATGAGCCCCTCGTTGACCTGATCTGTCGCGGCGTGGGGTGTATGCCCCCGACGCCCTGCCGGCGATCCCACGCGGCATCCCCATCGCCCGCCGCCTGATCGACGAGTGGCTGGCTGAACTTCTCTGATCAGCGGCTCGCTACGATCTGGACATGCGGGGGGAGCCTCGTCGGCGCATGCTCGGCCGGCGGTCACTGGTGGCGGTCCTCCTTGGGTTGCTCTTCGCCAATCTCGCGATGATCTCGCTGTGGAGCTGGCGGACGTTCGCCGACTCCCAAGGTTTCGCCGACGTCACCACCGACATGCTCCAGGAGCCGGCGGTGCGCGAGGTAGTCGCCGAGCAGATCGTCGACGCCGTCCAGCAACAGGAGGCGGTGGCGAGTGTCTCGGCGACCGCACGGCCCGTGCTCGAAGTGGTGGTCGCGGAGCTCGTGGCATCCGATCGGTTCCAGGGCGTGTTCCACACCGGGGTGCGCGAGCTGCATCGTGCGATCGTCGAGGGACGGCGCAGCAGCCTCCTCGTCAACGTCGACGACGCCACGCCGCTCGTGCGCCAGAGCCTCGTGCTCACCAACCCACAGCTCGCCGAAGCGCTTCCCGACGACGCTCTCGACGTACTCGTCGGCATCTCCCAGAGCACGCCGCTCGACACGACGATGCGGGTCTCGTCGCTCGCCGGATGGCTCATCGCGCCCCTCGCCGCGCTCGCCGTAGGGTGTTTCGTCGTCGCCGTGCGAAGCGCAGTCGACCGCCGTCGGGCGGTCGAGGTGATCGGCCTCGGGTTGGTCGCCACGGGTGTGGCCCACTTCGCGGTGCTGTCGGCCGGCCTCAACGTCGCCGCCAGCGTCGGCGAGACCGACCGCGATCGCACGGCCCTGCGGGCGGTGTACTGGAGCGTGACCAGCCTCCTCAACGTCCAGGCCAAGGTGTTGATCACCATCGGCACCGTGCTCGCCATCGCCGCCGCCTACGCCGGCACGGGCGAGATCCGCTCGCGCCTCGGCACCATCCGCGACACCATCCGGCGCAGGTTGCAGCAGCCCGGGTGGCGGGCCGCCGCCTCTCTGGCCGCCATCGCTGTCGCGTTCTTCGCCATGCGCTGGCCGGAGGCGACGACGTCGATCGCCATCCGCACCGCGGCGTTCCTCGGTTTCGTGGCCGGCGCCGTCGGCCTGCTCGACGTGATCGGCTCCGTTGACTGGGCGCGCCGAGGGCACGATCCCCCTCCAACGCACCGCGCGGCGCTTCGCAATCGGGGTCACCGGCGCGATCGCGGTCGTCACGGTGACGATGCTGTTCGGCGGCCTGGCCTTCGCCCGGGCGTTGCGGGCGCCCAGCGCCGACCAACCCGAGATCAGCGAGACCGGGTGCAACGGCAGCCAAGACCTCTGCGACCTCACGCTCGCCGAGGTGGTCCTCCCCGGCACCCACAACGCGATGGCCGCGAGCGCCGACAAGTTCTTCGGAGCGCTCCAGACCGCCGGCGTCGGGACCCAACTCGCCTCGGGAGTCCGCGCCCTCATGCTCGACCTCCACTACGGAGTGGAACGAGACGGGTACGTGCGCTCCGACTTCCGCAGCCGGGCCGATGAGATCGACGCGAGTCAGCTCGACCCCGTCGACCGTGCCCTCACCGAGCGTTTCGAGGGGTTCATCGGCGCGCCGTCGGACGAGCGGCAGGTGTACCTGTGTCACCTCTACTGCGAGGCGGGCGCCGCCCGCGCCGTCGACACCTTCCGTGTCATCGACGACTTCCTCCGGGAGAACCCCAACGAGGTCATTGTGCTGATCCTCGAGGATTACGTCGACGCCGCCGATGCGGTCGACGTGCTGAAGAAGAGCGGTCTCGGCCGCCACGCGCTCCGGTGGGATCCCGACGAACCGCTGCCGACGCTGCGTGAGATGATCCAACGCCGCCGCAACGTGCTCGTACTCGTGGAGAACGAAGGCGGGGCCGAACCGTGGTACGTCCCGGCCTTCGAGGCGTTGGAGGAGACGCCCTACCGTTTCGACAGTCGCGGCGACTTCTCGTGCGAGGAGAATCGCGGCGTCGACGGCAATCCGCTCTTCCTCGTCAACCACTGGGTCGCTGGAGGCGATCCGAACGTCGCGGCCGACGTCAACCGGACAGAGGTCCTGCTCGACCGCGTCGAGGAATGTGAGGAGGAGCGGGAACGCCGGCCGAACATCATCGCTGTCGACTTCTACACGCATGGCGACCTGCTCGACGTCGTCGCCGAGCTCAACGCGAGCGACTGACCCGCCCATGGGCGGCCGGACGCGAGGATCGCCGCGCGGGCGGCACGGTCGGAGTCGAGGGCCTGACGGCCGGATCTGGCGGGCGACCTCGGCGCTTCCTCAGGACAGGAGCTTGGCCTTCTGCTGGTCGAACTCGGCGTCGCTGATGACGCCGCGCTCCTTGAGGTCGGCGAGTTTGCTGAGCTCTTCGGCCGTACCGCCAGCCGACGAGCCGGCCGCCTCCTGCACGGAGCTGCGGAACGCCTGCCCTTCACGTTGGGTCTGCTCGATGTCGCGCTCGCTCATCGAGTGCCCGCGGACGATGACGTACGCGACCACGCCGATGAACGGGACGAGGACCACGAGGATCAGCCACAACGCCTTGGCCCAGCCGTTCAAGTCCTTGCTCCGGAGGATGTCGACGAAGACGCGGAACAACAGAAACAGCACAGCGATCCAGAAGAACAAGAACAGCATCGTCCAGAACAGGCCGACGATCGGATAGTCATTCGCGGTCACGACGTCACTCCCTGCCACTACGTCCACATGTCGCAGCGATCATTGTGACGCGTGCCGTCGGGTTGAGGCGGGATGCTCCGAACGGCTGCGTCCGGTCGCGCTGGCGGAGTGATGTTCGGTGTTCGTGTTAGGTCTTCGGGCGTCGGTCGAGTCGTTGGAGGGCGGCTGTGGCCAGGGTGCGGGTGAGTTCGCCGGCGTAGGCATGCTCGCTGTCGCCGGAGGACTCGGCCGAGCCGGGCCCGACCACTGCGTTGTCAAGACGCTCGGGTCGCGTCCTGCTCGGCGGCGGCTCGGTCCGGGGGATCGAGCGGCCAGCGGGCACGTCGGGAAGGGTGGCACGTCGGGGCTGAGCGTCACCGCGTCACCATCAGATCGCCGTCGAGGTTCGCTGCGCGCCGGTCGACCTGCACCGGTTGGGCGAGTCGGCGGTGCTGAGTGCCGCGGCGGCGCTGCGCAGCGGCGGCGGCTGCAGCTCGCTCAGTCGCGACGGCGGCGGCACGACAGGTACGCCGGTGCCGATCTGTGACGCCGCTGGCGCCGAGCATGAACGCGGCCGGCGATGCCGCGCCAGTCGGCGATGCCGACCAGCGGAGAAGACTCGGACGTCGCCGGCGTCGACGACTTGCGGCACAAGTCGCGAGCGTGCCCACCTGTTGATCGCCTCCGTCGAGGTCGGCGGCGACGGAACCTGGCGACGGTGACCGCCGGTCTCGTCACCTCTTCCGCGATCACCGCTCGCAGCCGTGATCAGACCAGCCAGCGAGTCGCGTCGACGGTCGTGCGCGCTCGGAGAGCACACAGGCACCAGTGGCCTGGACTCGAGCCAGCAATCGGCACGTCGGGCAGCCCGTAGTTGAAGCTCACGATCCTCGGGCGACAGCCCCTCGACCAGCTCACAGGTTGCCGCGTCGAACGGCCGTCGATCGGTGTTCGGCACGGGCGTGTCAGGTCGACCCCGAACTCGGCGTAGAACGGCGTCGAGCAGTCGGCGCCCTCGTCGTTGCCGAGCAGCACCGCCGAGTGCAGGTTGGAGATCGGGAACAGAGGATGTCGACCTTCGTCGGATTGGTGAACGTCGGCTCCTCGAGGTCGACACGTTGCTGTCCTGGCGCCAGTGGCAGCAGCGCGGCAACGTCCCCTCCACTGGCTCCGCTGTCACCGATGTGGTCGAACCCGGTCCGCCGGACGTGATGGGTGCTGACGATCGAGTCACTGTCCCGGCCGAGCTGACCGGGCGGTCGCCGGTGTCGGCGCCGTCGTCGCTGCATGACGCGATCACCACAACCACCGAAGCGCGATGACCGGCCGCCATGAATACACGATCGAACATCGCTCCCTAGTTGTGCTGCTCGGTCGAGCCTCGACCAACGCGACCAACGGCTGCTGCACGCGGCCAGTCGATCGTTACGCCCGTCGTCAGCTCCACGTCGGGCACGCACACGACTGGTCACGAGCAGCTCTTGGATTCGTCCCATCAAAGGGATTCGCGCCGCCGCTGGGCTACCAGGCGTAGGCCTCGGGGGCAGCGCCACCTGGGCCGGGGAAGATGCGGTCGAGGTCGGCGACCACCTCGTCGTCGAGCCGCACGTCGAGCGCGCCCATGGCCCCATCGAGCTGTTCGACGGTGCGGGGACCGATGATCGGCGCCGTCACCGCCGGGTTGCGCAACAGCCACGCCAGCGCCACGTCGGCCGGTGGCGCACCGAGGTCGGAACAGACCTTCTCCCACGCTTCCAGCGTCGGCCGCATGTGCTCGACCTGTTGTTGCATCCGCTCGGCGCCGCGGCGCCCCTCGGTGACCTTCTGCAGGGCACCACCGAGAATGCCGCCGCCGAGTGGACTCCACGGGATGACGCCGACGCCGTAGTCGATGCACGCAGGGAGCACCTCGAGCTCGATCATGCGGGCGTTGAGGTTGTAGAGGCTCTGCTCCGAAACCAGCCCGAGGAAGTTCCGGCGAGCGGCTCGCTCGTTGGCTTTGACGATGTGCCATCCGGCGAAGTTGCTGCTGCCGACGTAGAGGACCTTCCCCTGCTGCACCAGTAACTCCATCGCCTGCCAGATCTCTTCCCACGGAGTGTCCCGGTCGACATGGTGCATCTGGTAGAGGTCGATGTAGTCGGTCTGCATCCGCCGCAGGCTGCGTTCGCATGACTCTCGGATGTGTCGGGCCGACAGCTTGCTGGTGTTGGGCCACGAATCGCGACCCCCGTAGACCTTCGTGGCGATGACGGCGCGCTCCCGGCGGCGGTCGCCCTGGATCAGCCACCGGCCGATGATCTCTTCGGTCGGCAGACCCGGCGCGCCGTAGACGTTGGCGGTGTCGAAGAAGTTGATGCCGAGCTCGAGCGCCCGGTCCATGATCCGATGACCTTCGGCCTCTGCGGCCTCGTTGCCGAAGTTCATGGTGCCGAGGCACAAGGGACTCACACGAAGGCCGGTCCGGCCCAGCAATCGATATTGCACGCCGTGAAGCGTACGCCCTGCGACCACACCGCTCCCGGCTGCGGGTGGATCCACGATTCGCTGGGGACTGTCATCGTCGGCGGACATCGCGGGCGCCAGCCTCACGGTCGCGGGAAGATGTCGTCCGATGAAGGCAGTGGTGCACACCGAGTATGGCGGACCCGACGTGCTGCGGGTCGTCGACGTCGAGCGCCCGGTCCCACGCGACGACGAGGTGCTTGTCGAGGTGCACGCCACCACGGTGAACCGGACCGACTGCGGGTTCCGGGCGCCCTGGCCGTGGTTCATCCGGCTCTTCGCCGGGCTCCGGCGACCGAAGCGGACGATCCTCGGAAGTGAGTTCGCCGGTGTCGTCGTCGAGGTGGGGTCGGCGGTGAAGGAGTTCTCCGTCGGTGACGAGGTGTTCGGCGTGAACGCCGACCGGTTCGGTGCCCACGCCGAGTACTTGTGCGTCCGCGAGAGCGCCCCGATCGCCCCGAAGCCATCGGGTACTTCGTTCGAGGAGGCAGCCGCGGTGTGCGACGGCGCGATCCTCGCCATGACCTGCCTGACATGGCCGAAGCTCCGAGCCGGCCAGCGCATCCTGATCTACGGAGCGTCCGGGTCGATCGGCACGGCCGGCGTGCAGCTGGCCAAACACATCGGCGCCTCCGTGACCGCAGTCTGCAACACCGCCAACGTCGAGCTCGTGCGCTCGCTCGGCACCGACGAGGTCATCGACTACACGGTCGAAGACTTCGCGGCGAATGGCCAGACCTACGACATCGTCTTCGACGCCGTCGGCAAGAAGTCGTTCGCCGAGTGCAAGGGATCGCTGAGCACCGGTGGGAGCTACGTCTCGACCGACCTCGGCCCGTACTCGCAGAACGTGCCACTCATGCTGTGGACGAGGTTCATCGGATCGAAGAAGGCGATGATGCCAATCCCCCGCTACACGAAGGACAAGGTCCTCCGCATCAAAGAGCTCCTCGAGGCCGGTGCCTACCGTGCCGTCATCGACCGCACCTACCCCTTGGACGACGCAGCAGACGCGACTCGCTATGTCGAAACCGAGCAGAAGACCGGCAACGTCGTCCTCATCGTCAGGACAGAGAACTGACCTACACGCACCTCGACGGTCCCCGCCCCGATGACGCCACGCGACACACCAAGCACCGCGGAATGCCGTTCTGGCGCAGTGTCCGCCGGTGTTCGGGCGGCGTTCGGTGTGACAGTTCTGGCGCCGCGAGACGGGTTCGTAGGCTCGGCGCCATGGACCTCGAGTTCAGCGGGGAGATCATCCATTGGCGAGGTCCCGCACCGTTCCACTTCGTCACCGTGCCCGACGAGGAGAGCGCGGCGATCGAGGCCGTGTCCTCGCTGGTCACCTACGGCTGGGGCGCGATCCCGGTGCAGGCCCGCATCGGGCGAACCGACTTCAAGACTTCGCTGTTCCCGAAGGGCGAGCTGTACCTCGTGCCAATCAAGAACGCGGTCCGGCGAGCCGAGAAGCTGATGCTTGGCGACCAGGTGACAGTCCACGTCTACCTGGACGCCTGAGCCGTGAGCAGCGGCTGGTCCGGGGGTGCGGCCGCAGTCGAGATGGCAGAGTGGTCCGATGCCGGGTTCGCCGAGGCGACCTCGAGGTGCTCGATCCCGGGTGTACAACGATCGGTGTGCGTGAGGGCCGAGGCCGGTCCGTGCGGCCGCCCGCCTCGTGCGCGACCGGGGGACGTTTCGTTAGCGTCCGGCCATGATCCTCGACCTTGAAGGTGTCTACGTGCCGGTGGTCACGCCGTTCGACGGCAACGGGGATGTGGATTCGGCGACGCTCACTGCGGCCATCGAGCGCGGCCTCGACGCCGGGGTGCAGGGCATCGTGTCCGGCGGGACGACGGGCGAGTACTACGCCCTGAGCGAGGCCGAGCGGATCGAGGTGATGCGGCACACGCAGGAGGTTGCCGCCGGGCGCGCCCTGCTCGTCGCCGGGTGCAACGCAGGTTCCACACGGATGGCGACCCTGCTCGCCCGCATCGCGGGCGACATCGGCTACGACGCGCTGATGCTCGCCGCCCCGCCGACCTCGCTGCCGCGTGCCCACGAGCTCGTGGCCCACTTCTCGGCGATCGCCGAAGCTTCCGGGCTGCCGACGATCCTCTACAACTACCCCGCTCGGTCCGGCGTCGAGATCGACGTTGATTGCCTCGACCGGCTGGCCGACCACCCGCTGATCGTCGGCATCAAGGAGTCGAGCGGCGACTTCTCCCGCTTCCTCGCCCTGCGTGACCGCTACGCCGGCCGGATCACGATCATGTGCGGTTCGGATGACCAGGCCGTGGACTACTTCTTCTGGGGTGTGCGCTCGTGGCTCGCAGGTACGGCGAACGTGTTGCCCCGCCAGCACGTCGAGATCCTCAACGCGGCGAACAGCGGCGATCTCGCCGGGGCCCGCAAGCAGTTCGAGCAGATTCTGCCGTGGGTGCAGCACATGGAGGCCGGCTCGTACAACCAGAAGACCAAGCTCGGCTTGCGCCATCTGGGGCTCGACTGTGGCGAGGTCCGCCAACCGCTGCTGCCACTGAGCGACGAAGACGCGGCGACGCTGATCGAGATCCTCGACGGCGTCCTGCGCTGATGCGCCTCGCCCGCAGCTACGCCGCGGTCGAGGTGCATGCCGAGGGCGAGCAGGGCACGTGTTATCTCGGCTCGGTCTTCGAGGTCCCCGGGCTCACGGCGCGGGAGAAGCTGCACCACCTGAACGCCGTCGACGACTCGCTGCGCCGAGTGCTGACGCTCGAGCCCCGTGGCCGACCACAGGCGAGCGCCAACCTGGTGTTCCCGTCGGCGGACCCGAACGCCGATGCGGGCTTCGTCGTCCTTCAGGCCGATCGGGCCCACGCGATGAGCGGCTCGAACACGATCTGCGTCGTCACCGCCCTCCTGGAGACCGGCGCCATCCCGATGACGGAGCCGACGACAGTCGTGACGCTCGAGACGGCCGCGGGATTGGTGCGGACGCAAGCCGACTGCCGTGACGGCCGCTGCGAGCGGGTCACCTTCGGCGGGGTGCCGTCGTTCGTCGAGGCCCTGGACGTCTCGATCGACGTGCCGGGCTTCGGCCCGATCGCCGTTGACGTGGCGTACGGCGGCTGCTTCTACGTGCTCGTCGACAGCGCTGCGCTCGATGTGCGGCTGACCAGAGACCGGGCCCGGGAGGTGGTGGAACGGGCGGAGTTGGTGATGGCGGCGGCCCAGCGGCAGATCGCCGTGCAGCACCCGGAGATCCCCGAGATCGACTTCCTCTCCTACGTCATGGTGACGGGCGACGACGACCCCGCCGGCGGCCGCCTGCGCGGGGCGACCGTGCTCAGTGGCCGCGTTGATCGTTCGCCGTGCGGCACGGGGACCTCGGCGCGCCTGGCCTGCATGGCGGCCCGCGGCCAGGCGTCGGTCGGGTCGACGTTCGTCGCCAATTCGCTCATCGACAGCGAGTTCCTCGTCTCGATCACGGACACGACCACGGTCGGCGGCCGGCCGGCGGTGGTGCCGAGCATCTCCGGTCGCGGCTGGATCTTCGGAACCAGGACGGCCGCGGTCGATCCGACCGATCCGTACCCGACCGGCTTCGTGCTGAGCGACCTCTGGGGCCGTGAGCCCCCAGGCTGACGGCGGTCGGGCGGATCAGCGATCCGGGTCGAACGCCGCCAGATCCGTCGACGGGCGGCCATCGACGATCAACTCGGCGACGGCGCGGGCCGTCGAGGGGGCGAGTGTCAGCCCGTACATGCCATGCCCGCCAGCGATCACGACGTTCGCCAAGCGACGCGTCCGTCCGATCAGGGGGAGACCGTCGGCGCTCATCGGGCGCGGGCCGGCCCACGCCTCCCGCGGCGACCCCCAGTCGAGGTCGAGGAAGGGCCGCATCGACCGCAGGACGGCGTCGACCCGCCGGCCGTCGAACGTCGGCGAATCGCCGGCGAACTCCACCGTGCCGCCGAGGCGGATGCGGTCGGCGAACGGCGTCGCGACAGCGTGCGCCTCCTCCACGATGACCGGGTGAGCGAGCCGCGAGCTCGTTGCGAGGGCGACGTTGTAGCCCTGACCGGCGACGACCTCGAGCCGCAGATCGAGCATTCGGCCGAGGGATCGGATCCCCGCGCCGGCGGCGAGGACCACCTCGTCGGCGGCGAGGCTCCCTCCGCTCGTGCGGACGGTGCGCACCCGATCGCCGATCACGTCGAACCCGCTGACCCGCCGATGCTCGAGCACCAGGACGTCGCGCGACCTGAGGGCGACGATGAGGCTGTCGACGAACCGTTCGGGCTCGACGGCGCGATTGCCGGGCAGGACGAAGCCGGCCCGCACGTGATCCGTGAGAGCCGGCACCACGCTGCAGATGCCCTGCCCGTCGAGCAGCAGCCCGGGACCGGGGAGGCCGAACGGGCCCATCCGTTGGAGTTCGGCGTGGAAGCGTTCGGCCAACGTCACGTCGTGGAACGGGGCGACGATGTCCTGTCCGCGCGAGACATGGACACCGAGCGCGGCGAGGTCGGTCAGCCGATCCTCGAGATCCCGGCCGAACGCGGCGAGAGCGGCCTGACCGGCGCGGAAGCGCGGCCGGTTGGCTGCGCGGAGGAACCCGATGCTCCAGCGGAGCATCGACGGGACGGCGCGCGGCCGGATGCGGAGCGGTCCGTCGCGCCTGGCGAGCGCCGTGGCCGCCGTGCGCAGCATCCCCGGCCCGGGCAACGGTGACAGCAGCGTCGGCGAAAGGAAACCCGCGTTGCCACGCGCCGCGCCCGAACCGAGCGCGGCGTGGTCGACGAGCGTGACGGAGGCGCCGCGCTCGTGCAACGCCAGCGCGCTGGTCAGCCCGATCAGGCCGCCGCCGACGATGACGACAGACCTCGCGGACACGCGGCGACGGTATCCGGCCTCCCGCCCGAGTCGGAATCGTCAGCGAAGAGGTCCTCGATGACCGCTCGCCCGCCCCCCGGGTATCGGACTGTGTGCGGCGGGCGCCGTCGGATGGGTCCGAGCACGTGCAGCTCGGTGTGCACCTCACCCCGCCGGGTAGGAGGCGCCACTGCATTTCAGCTTGAGGGTGTAGAGAGTGGTCGTTGCGGTGATGAACAGGTGGTTGCGCTGGGGCCCGCCGAAGGCGAGGTTGGAGACGACCTCGGGGACGTGCAGCTTGCCGAGCAAGGTGCCGTCGGGGTCGAAACAGTGCAGCCCGTCGTGCGCCGCGGCCCACACGCGCCCGCCACTGTCGAGCCGGAGCCCGTCGAACGATCCGGCGTCACAGTGGGCGAAGACGTCCCCACCGGAGAGGGAGCCGTCGTCGTCGACGTCGAATCGCCGGATGTGTCGGCGACGGGTGTCGGCGATGTAGAGCTGCTGCTCGTCGCAGCTGAAGGCGAGGCCGTTCGGCCGCTCGAAGTCATCGGCGACGATGTGGACGTCACCCGATGGGTCGATGCGGTACACGTGACATCCGCCGACCTCGCTGGGCGCCCGATGGCCCTCATAATCACTGTCAATGCCGTAGCTGGGATCGGTGAACCAGATCGTCCCGTCGGCACGCTCGACGACGTCGTTGGGGCTGTTGAGCCTCCGGCCCTCATGGTGCGACGCCAACACGGTGTCGCTGCCATCGTGTTCGGTGCGGGCGACTCGGCGATGCCCGTGCTGACACGACACCACACGTCCGGCCCGGTCCAGGGTTCGGCCGTTGGCGTACCCGGCTGGTTGGCCGAACAGGCCGACGGCGCCGGTGGTCTCGTCCCAGCGCAGCACCCGGTCGTTGGGGATGTCGCTGAACAGCACGTAGCGGCCGGCCGGGACGTACACCGGCCCCTCGAGCCAGCGACCGGCCGAGAACAGCACTTCCAGACGGGCGTCGCCGTCCACGCCGGCGAAACGGTCGTCGATCACTTCGAACCGCGTCGCCACGGTGCGCGGCACGTGGGCGGAGAGGTCGGTGACCATCGCCCGACCCTATGCCTGGCCCCGCAGGCGACACGGTGAGGATCAGTCGGAGGGGGCCGGGGCTCTGGCCGACCGGGCCTCGGGGATCAGCATCACGGCGGCGATGAGGAAGCACAGCGCCCCGAGGAACGTGCCGCCGTTGTCCCAGCGCAGGTTGGTGACGTTGCCGGTTTCCGGGTTGACGTGGGCGCCGATGGCCGAAACCCCGAAGAACACCGACCCCAACAGATTCAGCACGACGATCCACCAGGAGAGTTCACGAAACCGGAGTCGCCCGACGCTGTGGCACACCTCAGCCCAGGCCAGGTAGCTGGCCACGAGAAAGCAGATCGAGCCGACCACGTCGGGACGCCATACGAGTCGGTTCTCCTGGCTGACCTACCAAACGTCGTACAGGGCAAGAAACGTCATCACGTTGAAGTAGAGGGTGCCGACCAGCTGGATCGCCGTGGCCCACCAGTCGATCGACCGCGGCCGCCAGTCGGCCACTCGGAACGGGAGGTGGTGGACCGGCCCGGTCTGAACGCCGCCCGGGCTGTTGGCGGCCTCGACGAAGCTCAGATACGAGGCGCAGGTGAAGAAGATCGAACCGACGAAGAACGTCAGCCCGTCGGTTCGGGCCGATACGGCGTCGAGGTAGGCCGGCAGCGCACCGAGCGCGAAGCAGATCGAGCCAACGGCGAACAGACCCGAGATCCACCACGTCCGGCGCGGAACTCGCACCCGGCTCAGCTCCGGAGCCGGAGTACTCGGCGGCACCTGCAACAGACGCAGGCCCTGTCCCTTGCGGTGCCGGCGCGATGTCCACTCAACCTCGACACCATCCGGCCGCCGATAGGCGGCCCGGGTGATGAACGGACCAGGACCCTCGGTAGCGACGAGCTGCCGGTCCGAAGGGGCGGCCGGCACCAGTGACTGCCCCGCCGACTCGATCGTCAGCTCGGACACCGCAGGAGTCTCGCAGCCGGCCCAGACGCAACCCGAACCATCCACCGTCACCGCGGAGCTCACACGCGATACATCGATCGCCTTGCGTGTCGTTCGGGCGCGTCGTTCAGTGCTGGACGGAAAATCGTCTGAGGCGTGATTGCACGTCTACGCGGCCTTGGCCCGTCACAGGTACGGGTGAGAGACCCGCTCCGATTGGCCGCTCGGGAGCGGTGACGTTGCCTCCGCTCACCACAGCGGACGCCCGATCACACGGTTCCGCGTGGGTTGTGCCTGAGCGGTTGTTGTGTCGCTGAGACTGGACGCGAGTGTTGCTGCACGGGGTGTCACCGGCGCCGTTCGCCGGGAGCGACGCGGACGTCGATGCCGGCGGCGCGCAGCGCGTTGACGGTGCGTGGGTCGGCGTCGTGATCGGTGAGCACGGCAGTGACGTCAGCCCAGTCGAGGACGCGGTGGGGGGAGACGGCGCCGATCTTCTCCGATGAGGCGAGGATGTAGGTGTCGGCGGCGCGGCGGGCGAGCGTGCGTTTCATCGCCGCCTCGTCGGCGTCGCCGGTCGTCAGCCCGGCGTCGGGATGGACGCCGGTGACGCCGATGAACGCGGCGTCGGCGTAGACGCCGGCGGCGGCCTCGGCGGCGAGCGCTCCGCAGGTCACGACGGAGTGTTTGAACAGTCGTCCGCCGATGACGAGCACGTCGATGGCGGGATGGTCGACGAGGGCGACGGCGATCGTCGGGCTGTGGGTGACGACGGTGGCGGGCATGGTCGGGTTGAGGGACTGGACGAGCCGCAGGGCGGTGGTGCCGCCGTCGACGATGACTGTCTGGCCGGGCTCGACGAGCGCTGCGGCGGCGCGAGCGACGTCATCTTTGGCGTCGGTGGCGATCGATTGGCGGGTGAGGAAGTTGGCGACGGCCGGCGACGATGGCAGGGCGCCGCCGTGGACGCGTTGCAGCCGGCCGGCGGCGGCGAGGTCGCGCAGGTCGCGGCGGATCGTGTCCTCCGACGTCGCCAGCTCGGCGGCGATGTCCTTGGCGACGAGGCGGCCATCGCGTGTGAGGCGGGCGAGGAGCCATGCCCGGCGTTCCGATGTCAGCATGTGCACGAATCTACTTGATTTTGCACAAGCATGCACGTATGCTCCGGTTCATGAAACGACCGATGTTGATCCTGATCGCCGGGCCGTACCGCTCGGGCACCAACGACGAGCCTGCTGCGCTGGCCCGCAACCTCGCCGCGCTGGAGTCCGCGGCATGGCCGATCTTCCAGAAAGGCCACGTCCCGATGATCGGCGAATGGGTCGCCCTGCCCGTCATGCGCGGCGCCGGATCGACGTCGGTCGCCGACGACATCGCCGCCGGCGTGCTGTACCCCACGGCCCAGCGGCTGCTGCACCACTGCGACGCCGTGCTGCGCCTGCCGGGCGCCTCGACAGGCGCCGACGAGGATGTCCGTCTCGCCACCGAACGCGGCCTGCCCGTCTACCACGACATCGGCGAGATCGCCTCCGCCGCCTGAGCACCAGCGCGCCAACACGGCCGTGTCGCACGACGACCGGCCCTGCGGCGCGGCCGGCGCGGCGACGTACTCACACCTCCAGATCACCTCAGCCGGGCGGCGGGCGGCGAGCGACGAGGGGCGGCTCGTCGGAGCCGCCCCTCGTCCGCGCCTCGGACCTTCGTCGCAACGCCACGTGGCGACATTCGATGGCGAACCAGCTTCCATCGTCGACGCGCACAGCCCCATGGATCTCCTGACATCCCCGGGACGCGGCGGCCTCGGCACGGCGCGCGGATCACGGCTTGGTCGTGGCGGCGAGGATCGCGTCGATCTGTCCCACCGCGAGGGCCATGCCGTCGTCCGAGCCAGTGGCGATGATTTGCTCCATGTCGGCGATCGAGGCAAAGCGGGAGGTCATCGTCATCGTCGTCTTGGCGGCCGTAGCGGCGGTGAGGCGAACCTCGATGGATGTGGTCGGCAGGGCGTCGTTCGGCCGTCCGCTGTCGTCGGCAAACCTGTCCTCAATCTCGAGCGAGTGGGGTGGGTCGACGGCGATGACTCGCCACCACCCGTGGTGCTTCTCACCGTCGGGCCCGGTCATGTAGTAGGTGACGCGACCTCTGGGTGTGAGGTCGTGGTCGACGACTGTGGCGGGGTAGGTCGGTGGCCCCCACCATCGTTCGAGCTGTCGGGGGTCGGCCCACACCTGCCAGACGCGCGCCGCCGGTGCGTCGAACTCGGACACGATCGTGAGCGTCAGGGCGACAGGGTCGCGGTCCACAGCGAGCACGGTCATCGGCTTTCCTCTCGTTCTGGCTCGGCGAGCACGTCACCGATGTGCCCGAGTCGATCACGCCACAGCTGCTCGAACTGGGCGAGCAGCTCTCCCGCCTCGGCGACGGTGTCGATATTGGTCTGGACGAGCTGCTCACGGCCCCGGCGGGTCCGGTGAACGAGCCCGGCCTCCTCCAAGGCGGCCACATGCTTCTGTACAGCGGTCGTGCTCATCGGATACAGACGGGCCAACCCCGACACCGACAGCGTTCCGCCCATGGCACGGCGGACGATGTCGCGTCGGGTGCGGTCGGCGAGCGCCCGGAAGATGCGATCAGCGTGATCTTCACCGACCCTTCCACTTACAACCATGTGGTTGTAAGATTAGCGGGACCAGCCGCCGTGCGGCCCATTCCGACACGACGACCAAACCATCGAGAAGGGAACCACCCCATGACGGCCACGCCCGGCACAGCGAGCAGCAACCTCCCCGGCAAGCCGCCCGTCGTCGACCTGGCGACCTGGCAGGCGGCGCGCGACGAACTGCTGGTCCGCGAGAAGGCGCACACCCGCGAGGGCGACGCGATCGCCGCGGGCCGGCGGCGGCTGCCCATGGTCGAGCTCGACGGCACGGTCGAGGTCACCGGCGCCGATGGGCCGGTCCCGGTCCTCGACCTGTTCCAGGGTCGCGACGAGCTCGTCGTCTACCACTCCATGTGGTACGACGGCGCGCCGCACCAGGGGCAGTGCGAGGGCTGCACCTTCAACCTCTGGCACATGAACGACGCCGTCTACCTCAACGCGCGAGGCGTCTCGTTCGCCGTCTTGACCTCGGGCCGGTGGGACGAGGTGGCTCACTACGTCGAGTTCATGGGCTACACCCAGCCCTGGTACTCGGTGCAGGGTGTGGAGGCGCCGCTCTTCGCAGAAGAGGGACACATCATCTGTTACCTGCGCGACGGCGACCGCGTGTTCCTCACCTACTCCACGACCGGACGGGGCAACGAGCCGGCCGACGGGTCCTTGGGCCTGCTCGACATGACGCCCTACGGCCGCCGCGAGGGGTGGGAAGACAACCCCGACGGCTGGCCCGAGGCCCCCCAAGCCGGCTCGCCCGTCGGAGGTCACGGCGCGCCGATCTGCTGGTACTGGCGCTCGGGCGCCGACGGCGTCGCCACCTGGGGCCCGACCAGCCGGCCCGTGCCGCAGTGGACCCGCCCCGGCGCGACCCCCGTGGAGACCCTCGGCCGCCAGGGCCACCACCACTGAGGCGGGTTCCGTCGGGCTGGACGCGGCCCCGCCACGCCAGCAACTCCACCTCCGAACCCGAGCGACGAGATGCCGTTCGGGGCGATCACCGGCCGGCGTGCGCCCGTGAATCGGTGCTGTCGATCGGTACTTCTCACGACGGCGCCGCTGCCGGGGCGGTTCGACTGCTACGACGCGGGTGAGGCTGCTCGAGACGTGTCCTCGTCGGTGGACTGGCGTTGGTCTGGCTTCACCGCTCGGCGTAAACGGTACGAGACCAGCCCGAACCAGATCAGGAACAGTGTCACCGCCGGGCGAAACAAACCCATCTCCGACAGCGACGTCCATTGAGCCTCCAGCAAGGTGACCACCACCGACGTCATGGCCAACGCCGTGATCGCCAGGGGCAGCCAGAACCGCCAGCTCCAGTCACGATCCATGGCGACGGCCACCCCGGCGGCCGCGGGCAGTCCCACGAACAAGGTGATCACCATCGCCACGAGCGTTGCCGCATGCAGACGAAGCAGAACGTCGGCGCCAGCCACAGCGCCCTCTAGGCCCCTGGACAACGTGTCCTCGTAGGCGAGGAACGTCATCGTGTCGGTGCCCGCGAGATGCAGCACGCCGAGGGCAACGCCAACGGTCGATGTGCTCGCCGCCACACGGGCGAACACCCGACCCGCGGGCGTGGCCAACGTCTCACTCCACGCCCCGATGACCGTCGGAATCGCCAGGAACAAGATCGCGCCGACGAAATGGATCACGACCCAGAACGCGCCGACGTGATCAACAAACCTGACACCATCGTCGTACAGCTCGGTGCTGCCCAGAGGATGAACCCCGAGGATGAGCCCGATCGCGACGGCGACGACAACGCCCAGCGTGCCGATCAACCGTCGACGCTGCGTCGCTTCATGGTCCGAGTCGCCGACTCCGTTCATGGATCACCGCCCTTCAGCTGATCGAGGCCTCTGGCCGAGCTTGGACATTCTTGGTAGACGACGCCTGGGACACCATGGGTCGGCCCGACAGCGGTTGTACCGCGGGGTGCGCTTGGCCCCAGCACGTCGATTCCCACTGAACGCACACTGCGCCCCACCGCCGATACCGGTCAACCGCGCTGATAACGGACGGATACCGCGACGGGACCCCGCGACACCACGCCGTGCGACAAGGGATCCATGATGAACCAAACCAATCACCGCCTGGCGACACGCAGGCCCCACCACAAGCTGCGTCGACCGGCACGCTTCCTCACCGTGTCATTGCTGGCGGCGGCGATCGCCGCCACCGCCGGCTGCGGCTCGCCCGAAGCCGACTCCGAGCCGCTGGCGCGCACCGCTCAGGGCTCCGACCGCCACCTCGAGGCCCAGGCCGCGAGATCGCCGGCAGCGTCGAAGCCCGGGTCGCCAGGGCCAGCGGTTCTGACCGCCACCTCGCCACGTTGGCCGAAGCCGCGGCGTCGCCGCTCGGGCCGCCAGGGCCAGCGGTTCTGACCGCCACCTCGCCACGTTGGCCGAAGCCGCCGGCGTCGCAGCCGACCGCTGACCCGTTCCTCGCCTGACGACCGACCAGACCGCAGCCCGATCAGTCATGGCCGCCCGCACGCAGCACGCGCCCCCAGCGGTGGAGGCGGCGCGGGTGAAGCCGCGGTAGCCGTGCGGGACCCGAGCGACGACATTCGTTCGACCTCGGACAGCACCGGTTCATTCGGTCGCCACAGTACGTGCAGCACCCGACGGCGGCCGACAAGCATGAACTCGGCGCCTGCTGGCTGGTTCGGCTAGTCACTGCCGTGTCCTTTCAGCGCGCCGATACCATCGCGGCGACATCAAAGGGGTAGTGAGTGGCCGCCAATGAGGTTGAAGTCGGGCCCGCCGCCGAGCTGGTCCCGGTTGGTCCGCGGTGCTGGTCGGTATGCGGTGGGGAATGCGAACGGTGAGCTGTTCGCCGTGACCCGCCGCTGTCGGCACTTGGGCGCCGATCTGGCGGGTGGCTCAATCGATCGTCGGGGCTGCCTGGTGTGCCCGTGGCACGGTGCCCGCTACGACGTCGCCACGGGCCGAATGGTTCGTGGGCCACAGGGGGTGTTCGCCAAGATCCCTGGAGTTGACGCCGGCTACCGGCTGCTGACGGCGGTGTTGCCGTTGGGGCGGGGCGAGGTCGTCCAGCGCGAGGGAGCCGTGTTCGTCCGCAAGCGGGAGTCGTAGACCGGACTCTTCGCGGCCGGGGAGATGATCCGTTCGGCGCTCGCTTGAGCTGGCTCCGGGGTGTTGTTCGGGCGCGTGGTTCGGCGCACGTCAGCAGGCTGAGGTGCATGCCGCGCCCTCGGCGACTAGGCCGCGTCAGACAACATTCGCCCTGTTGGAGCGGCGGCGACCGATCGCCGATTGTTCGCGATCTGCGTCACCGACACCGCGGTCGATGGCGGAAACGGGACACAACTCGGGCAACGGGCGGGCGCACGGCGCGCGATGAGAGATCGGCGCTTGCGTAGCGGCGCTCATCGCTCACATCAAGACGGATCGCGCCCAGAACGAGTCGTGGTGGCGCGTGATACCGCATCGACCGACCTCGGTGCCGTCGTTCGGCGCGGTTCGATGTCGCCGATCAGCTACGCGCGCTCCCTGTTGATGGCAGATGGGGCGTCGATGCAGGCGTGGGATACGACGCTGCGTAGCGGCGTGTCCGACTCGTGCGACATGTCTTCGCCTCGTCAGGCGGCTACTTGAGCGGTGCCTTGGTAGGTCCAGCCGAGGATCTTCGGGTCGCCCTTGGCGTAGAACGTGGTGAGGCTCGTCACGCTCATCCCGCCATCCTCGATGACCGCCGTGATGTCCCGATTCAGGTTGCATCCACATGCCAGGCGCCTCTGGATCCCATTGAGGCGGTTCTGCCACATCTCGACCTTGCTGTCGGGTGCCCGGCCGTGTTCTGCGAAGTGGAAGATTCCACCGGGCCGAAGCACCCGTCCGATCTCGCGCACGGCAGCAGCAGGCGCAGCGACCGTGCACAACGTCCACGTCGACAAGGCGGCGTCGACGGAGTCGTCGTCGATGTCCAACGACTGGCCGTCCAGACCGACGAAGTCGACCACGACGTGGGTGTCCTCGAGACGAGTCGGCGGCGAGGTCTCGCCCTCGTTGGAGAGGGTCAACCGCGAGCAGTCGGGTGACCGAGGGCGGGAGGTGCGGGAGGTTGAGTCCAGTGCCGAATCCGATCTCCAGCACCTCGCCGGCCAGCGGCTCGCACACCGCGGCCCGGATGCGGCGCGTCTCCGTCGTGTTGCATGCCACGTTCATCACTCGCGGGAAACACGCGGTCCCGGTAGAAGCCCACGGTTCAGTCTCGCATGTGCGGAACAGTCCTCAATTGCGGGACTGCGGGCCCGGCGGCCGCCGGGCCGTGGCCAATGTCGTGTTCAGGTCGACGTGCCGTCGCGGCTAGCGCTTCGCTAGCGGCTGGTCTCGATGATCGCAGCTCGTGGGCGGCGCCGGGCCGGCGTTCGGTGCGCGTCGGTTGCGTCACGGCGTCGTAGCGTCACCACGGTGGTGGGTGTCGAGACCCGATTTCGTGAAGTCGAGCGACGGCTGTTCGCCGCCCACGGCCTGACCGTGTCCGACGAACTGATCGTCGAGGTGCACGATCCTCGAGGGGTGCGCGCGCGGGTGCAGATGATCGGTGACGGCGATGCTGCCCCGGTTGTGTTCGTCAACGGGATCAGCGCACCCGGCGCCGGGTTCGCCCCGCTACTGCCCCTGCTGGTCACCGGGCGGAAGTTGATGCTCGTCGACCTTCCGGGGCACGCGCCGGCGCCGGCGTACGGCTGGTGGGATGGTCAGCGGCCGCTGCGGGAGCTGGCCGTCGCCATCGTTACCGGGATCCTTGATGAGCTCGCCATCGGGCGGGCCAGCATCGTGGCGAACTCGCTCGGTGGGATGTTCGCGCTGTGGACGGCGGTCGATGCGCCGCAGCGGGTTCGGGCCGTGGCCGCGCTCGGCGAACCTGCCGTGGCGCTTCCCGGGGCGCGCGGCAACGTGGCGATGGGGATGCTGACTGCGCCCGTTGCCGGCCGAGCGTTCCAGCTCGCCATGGCGGTCCCGGCGCCACGTGCCGCGTTGAGGCGGACGATGGCCGCGGCCATCGGGTGGCCAGCCGTGGCCAACAGCTCGAACGACCTCCTCGACATCCACGCCCTCGCCGTGCGCCAACGCGGTCAGGCGGCGTCGTTCCGATCGCTACTGCGGCGCATTCTCGACGGCCGCACACCGCGGCCCGAGAACGTGTTGACCACAGCCGAACTGGAGCGGATCATCGCACCAGTGCTGTTCGTCTGGGGTGAGAACGACGTGTTCTTGTCGCCGCAAGACGGCAGCCCGAGCGTGGCGAGGATGAGCAACGCGCGGCTGGAGATCGTGCCAGGCGGTCACGACCCCTGGATCGACGACCCGCCCCGATGCGGCCGTCTCGTCGCCGACTTCCTCGACGACATCGACTGAACCACACCCGACTGACGTCGCCAACGCACGAACATGTCCGATCGACGCAGACCGCTGCCCACTCCCTCGCGGCCGAGCCACGTGTCCCGCGGATCGCCGTCTCGGTCAAGTCTCCGGCGTCCACTCCGGAGATGCCGCTCTGGCGTGACGGCTGGGAAGTCAGTTGCGTCGTTCAGCTGCGCTGGTTCGGTGCTCACTCGATGAGCGGCATCTTCAGCGGCAGCTCGGTTATCGTCGAGCAGGCGAACTCCGTGTCCGCGGCGCATCGCGAGATCGATGCCATCGAGTGCGGGGCGTGAGGCGGACGCGACGACCACGACCCCTTGGCGAAGCGCGAGGGATCGACGGACTGACCGTGTGCGAAGCCCGTCGCGCGCTTCCGTCGAGATGGCCGAGGCATCGCCAAGTAGATGCCGATCGGCATCGACTCGCACGAGCGCTGCGCCGTCGTTGTCGTTCGGGCGCGCCGTTCGGTCGTGGTGGTGTTCGGTATCCCGGCTGAGGCTGGCCCTCGAGCTCCGGCCGCATACGGTCAACGCATGAGCGAGCGAGTCTTCGAGCGAGCGAATCAGCATTACGGTCTTCACGCTCACTGGTGCTCCGTGCGTTTGATCAAGTCGAACGCGTCGCACGAATGGATGGTGCACCAGTGAGCGCGTACGTCATCTCTTCCTATCGGGTCACGAACAGAGAGCCGTTCCTCGCTTACCCGGGTCCTGCCGTTGCGAGCATCCGAGCTCACGGCGGCCAGATCCTCGCTGCGGATCTCGGATGTGAACCTCTCGAAGGATCGCCGCACCCGGTGACGGTCCTCATTCGGTTCGCCGACAAGGACGCGGCTCGAGAGTGGTACGAGTCCGCCGATTACCAGGCGTTGGCACCGATCCGTCGTGCGAACACGGAAGGCACGCTTGTCCTCCTCGACGACGACGTCAGCGCCGCCAAGAATCTGACCTGACGCCGTCAGATAGCCGAGGCGGCACGGATCATGCGGAGAGCGCAGCCATGCCTGGCGGCTGGCGCGAGTGCGCCGTGCCGGGCGGCGTGATTCGGTCGCGATCTTCGGGCGCGTCCCCGAGCGGCACCGGGACGAGCAGGGTCACGCCGACGACGACGGCCTCATCCGGTCACGAACCGTGGGCGTGGTCGCACCACCGTTCGTCACCTTCCTTGATCGAGCCGGCCCCGATGCCTTCGAGGGCGGCGAACGGGCCGCACTCGTGGGGGACGATCCAGACGTGGATCATCGCCCATTCCCGAAGCTTGACGAGAGGCGGGCGGCACGTGCCGTCGGGTCGGGTGAGGCCTTCGACTTGGGGGGCGACGGGATCGTCGGTCAAGCAGAGGTCGTCGTGGACGTGCCACTGCATCAGCGTGCCGCCGTCGTCGGGGACGTCCTCCAGCGTCACGTCGTGGGGCAGCATGTACATCGCCGAGACGAGCTTCTTGCTGCCGTCCGGCTGCGGTTCGTAGACCAGGCTCTCGGGCGCGTCCGGGTCGAGCCACACGTCGTCGTCGATCCAGTCCCATTGCACGTAGTGCTCGTGGCCGCTGTCGGCGTCTCCGATCGAGTGGAACCCGGCGGCCTCGGCGACGGCCGGGTCGGCCCACTGCGGCAGGCGAACGACGTTGACGGCGACGAGGTTCTCGGCGAACGCCTGCTGCTCGGGCGTCACGCCGTCGACGCCGGACAGGTCGATCGGCTTCGTCGGGTCGTAGGCGACGGCGAGCGGATCGTTGTCACCGGCTGCATCGTGGGCGTGGGCGATCGTCGTCCCGGGCGCGTCGCCGTCGATGTGGGCGGCGCTCGTTGCCACCGTGGTCGTCGGTGGCCTCGGCGTGGCTGTGGTCCTGGCCGACGTCACTGCTGTGGCTGTGCGTGGCACCCGACATCATGGCGGCGACGGTGACGGCGCCGAGACCGATCGCCGGCAGCCCGAGCCGCGCTCGGTGGTGGCTCGCATCGTCCGACCCGCCCCTCCGCGCAGCGTCACGAGTGCGGCGCCGACCGCCAACGCGCCGAGGGCGGCGCAGACGGTGTCGGCGAACTGCGGCGCCTCGGACTGCTCGAGGCCCTCGATCCACGAGATGCCCGACAGCCGGGTGACGATCCAGGCGACGACGGCACCGCCGTTGACCAGCGCGGTGGCGGCAGCGAGGGCTCGGCCGCCACGCAGGAGCGTGACGAGCCCGACGAGGATCTGCGCAGCGGCGACGGCGACGAACAGCCTCGACAGGGTCGGATGCTCGGCGTGAATCCCGGCGGCGGCGGCGTGGATGGCCCCGGCCCCGATCGAGGCCAGCCCCTGCAGCGGTGTGATCCAACCCGCGGTGGAGGCCGATGCGCCCGTCCTCCGATCGCCCTGCTCCGTCATCGTCTCGCCGCCGGTGGTCGTCTGCGTCGCCCACACTCTCGACAGTAAGACCGGCGACGAGCCAGTGATATCGGGGAAGTCCCCCCACTATCCCTGAGACCCCGAGAAGGTGCCGCCGCCCCGGCCCCGGCGGTCCCCGTGGACTGGGCGGCGACGAGACCAGGTGCGGAGAGGTTTTCGTTATGGCGCGGCCTCGTTGCGAGTCCGACTGTGATTCGATGTTGTCGTTCGGTACCCGGCCGAGCCCCCGGCGACTTCGCTTACGACTCACGACCGTGCTAGCGGGCGCAAGCACCGCTCGGGCTGAGTGGCCTCGACGGGCGCCGGATAGCCGGCGGTACAGGACGCGGCGCCGAAGGATGTTCGGGCGCATTGCTCCGGATACTCCGCCGGGCCAGATCGAGCAATCTATGCGCATGCCTGCGGAGCGGAACAAGGCTCGGGTGTTGGACCTGATCGAGCGAGTGACCAACGGTCATGACCTCGAAGCCCTCGAAGAGTTCACCTCCAACCCTGCGGTGCTGGCCTCTGCCGTGGCCTCCTCCGCGCCTTTCCGGACCTTCGCGCCGACGTGCAGTGGGTCGTCGCCGAAGGTGACATGGTCGTTGTGTTCCACCACGTCCGAGGAACGCAGCAGGGTCCATGGCTGTTTGTTGAGCCGCCCACCGAGCGACGAGTGGAGACCTCGTTCATGCTCGCCTTCCGGTTCGACGACGATGGACAGATCGTCGACCAGTGGCTGGGGTCGAACTTCGTCGAGATGCTGGCGCAGCTTGGCTGGGGCTTCGCTCCCGTCGGCCAACCGGCGTCGCCGCCTCGCTGACGAAGCCCGCCTCGCTCGCGGCTTCCGCCACAGGGCACATAGAACGGTCGTTCGACACTGGCTCCGCAGACGACCCGAAGCGTTCGATGATGCGCAGATCTGGCGTTATCAGCGCGGTCGTTTCCGGATCGTGAGTCCCGCTGGGCGCCGACGGTTGCGGCCGGCGGTCTTGTCTCGCTAGCGGCGTAGTCATCAGCGTCGGCGAGACCGTTGCCCGATGCTTTGGCCGCTGCTCCGGCCGAGGCGAACTTCTGCTCCATCCCGGGCGGCGTGTAGATCTCGACGAGCTGAGCGAACTCATCGGTGTCGTTCCACAGCTCATGCTCGACGAAGCGCGGCATGAGCAGCACGCCGCCGGCGTCCAGCACCGTGTCCTCGTCGCCGACACGGAACCGGACCCGTCCCGACAGCACGATGTTGATCTGATCCTCGGTGTCGTGGGTGTGCGCGTCGACGTGCAGCCCCGGCGGCATGTCGACGGTTAACACCACTGCATGACCGTCCGTCTCCGAGCCGGTCACGACCACTCGGAACGGCGTCCCATCGATCTGTTCTCCGCTGCCCCAGGCGACTCCGATGCTCATCTCGCTCCACCTTTCGCTGATCGCATCACTAGTGACTGCCACTAGTGATCATCACTAGTACTCTCTTGGTGTGGCGCCAGTCAAGGGTCGATCGCGACAGGAGAAGGCAGCGGCGACACGCCGACGCATGCTGATCGCCGCCTACGAGCTGTTCTGCAGCGACCGGCTACCGCGCCACGACGATGGACGCCATCGCCGAGCGTGCCAGCGTCGCCGTGCAAACGCTGTACTTCACGTTCCACACCAAAGACGAGCTGTTCCAGGCCGTGCACGAGCGCACCGTCCTCGGCGACGAGGACGTTCCACCCGCCGATGCAGCCGTGGTACCTGCGCCGCTGTTGCGTCTGACGACGTCAGAGCCGCGGTGCGTCACATCTGCCGGGGGTGCTGTCGATCTCGCGTCGCGTCGCACCGATGATCCCCGCCTTCCACGCAGTCGCCGCCGACCCGGCCGGCGAGGTGTGGGAACGCAGCCAACGCCTGCGCCACGACGGCATGATCGAACTCGTCGCCGTGCTCACCAAGAAGGCACCTCTGCGCAGAGGCATCACCAAAGGCCACGCCGCCGACGTGCTCTACCTCCTCCTCGGTCCCGACTTGTACTGGACGATGGTGCTCGAACGCGGCTGGACCGAACGGCAGCTCGCCAACTGGACCGAGCGCGTCGTCCTCGATGACGTGTTCGGACTCGAACCCACCGTCACCTAGCGAGACCAGCATCAGCATTCGGCATGGCCTCCACCGTCCCGCAGCCTCCGCCACACGGACTCCGGCCGCCTGAGCCCAAGCACCAATCTCTCATCCACCAATCTCTCATCGCGCGCCGTATGCCCGTCCGTTGCTCGATTTGTGTCACCGTTTCCGCCATCGACCGCGGTTTCGGTGACGCAAATCGCGAACGCCCCGACTCGGCCTTCGGCGTGATCATCGCGTCGACGATGAATAGCTTGCTCCTCGCCGAAGGCAACCCCGGTCGGGCCACCACGGTCGCGGACGCCACGCACCGAACAGCGGCCCTCGTCGTTCGGGAGCGCCATCGAGCCGGCGATCTCGGATGTTCGCTGGTGGCTTATTCGGACGCGTACTCCGAGTGTCGGACACCTGTGAATCGACCGCAGGCGGCTCGTGAGGGGTCTGGCTCGTCGGCTTACAGCGGTGTGGTGGGCGGCTCGGTGTGGTCCTGGCTAGAGCGCCCGCAGCGACGCTCACCAGCCCGAGTGCTGTCCCTCCAACCACGACAAACGGGCTCGATGCGCCCACGCCGACGACGATTCCCCAGAGCACGGATGCGCCGGCGCCGAGCATCAGCGAGCGATGCAGTGTCCGGGAGTCGTGTACGAGCGCTCCGACGGCGAGCCCCACGATCAGCATCGTTGGAATCACTCAACCTCCCAAACTCGGGATGCCACCAAGCATCGCGAGGAAGGCTCAAGGAATTCCCGCTGTGGCCCCGGGAATCCGCTGGGCCGCGGTAGTGGACGCCGCTGACACGCATCGATGGCGGGCGAAATTCTCGGACAATGCTCAGCTCGACGAGTGTCAATGCTTCGGCGGTTGCTTCGAGGTCACGCGGTGGTGTCCAGCCACGACCGCCCGGTCAGTTCGTCCCAGCCGTGGGAGTTGGCGAGCACGGCCTCAACCTGACCTCCGATTCCACGACCCGTTGGGCGGAAGCCCGACGCGCTCCAGCCACCGTCCCCGATGACAGTGATGACCCGTTCTCCGTCAGAGAGTCGGCGGAAGGAACCCGTCACGATGCTGAGCATGTGGGCGTCGAGGTGGTCGAGCTCGTTCCGCGATCCAGAGTCGCAGGCGTCGCAACCACAGTCGGGGAACCAGTTGACGCATTCAGCGGGGTCCCCGACGCCGACTACCAGCCCGGCGTCGTCGACGTCGCCGATCTGGCTGTGGGCAACGACAAGCTCCAACGCGCCAACGGCCACAGGGATGGCGCGCTCGGCGCGGGAGATCACCGGCAGTCGCTGCGTCGTCCAGGACACCGTGGCGTCCGGTTCGACGATGGCGAGGCCGGCGTTGACGAGGGCGATGAGCCAGGCGTCCGTTCTGGCGCCGAGGATCCGCCACTTCGCCGGGTTGGTGAGACGCGAGTATGCCTCGTCAGGCACCGACGCCCGGTCGGGATGAGGATCGGGCCATGGTGCCAAGCCGCGGCTGGTCTGCAGGAAGGCGGCCTCGACCCCAGCCTGAAGCTCCTGGAACTCGATCACTCCCGGATGATGCCTCCCAGGCGATCCGTCCACGGCGAAGGTTCTGACGCATCATTGCCCCGAAGCGTTACCGGACTGTGACCGTCGAGAATTGTCGAACGGGGATATCGGACACCCTCGACGGCTCGCGTTCTGTGCGCCTCGAGCTCGGCGCAGACACTTCCGAACACGGGCGTCTGTCGCCTCCGTGGACGAACGGCCGGCGTTACATGCGACGGCCGCACATCGCCGTCGTCGGCGATCCGGTGGGCGCTCGTGGCAGGTAGCGCAACCCGGGTCGGCGATCTCGGCAACGCTCCAGCCGGCGTTTGGGCCGGTCGCGCAGGGGTCGGCGACCCGAGTTGATGCCGTGAGCGATCATGGCGCCGGCGTGCTGGGTTGGATGTTCATGTTGTTGTGGAACACGTTCTCGGGGTCGTACTTGGCTTTCACTTCGGCGAGCCGCCGGTATGTGTCGTCGCCATAGGCTTCGCGGACGCGGCTCGTTCCGTCGTCGGAGTCGAGGAAGTTCACGTAGACGCCGGCGCTGTAGGGCCGCAGGGCGTCGAGGAATGCTCGGGCCCACGCGGTCTCCGATGCCCTGACGGTGTCGTCCTGCTCGGGGAGCCACACGGAGTCGATGCTCATGTTGTGGCGGACGTCGCGGCTGGCGTACGCGGTGGCGTCGTGGGGGACTCGGGCGACGGCGCCACCCATGTGGAAGATCGCTGCGTACGACCGAGGCGAACTGGCGGCATATGCGTGATGGGCGATCGCGTCGATGACGTCGTCGGACAGACCGGCGAGGTTCGTGCCCTTCCAGTAGTAGTGCCAGCCATGGGGGACGGTGTCGTCGATGCCGCCTTGGTGGTCGACGTACAGGGTGGGTCCGACCAGGTCCACGAGCGGGGTGCCGAACTGGCGGAGCGCACTGACGGCCCGCTCACCGTCTTCGACGGGTCCGGCGTAGCAGCTGGCGACGGCGATCGCCGGCCTGAAGTGGAGGTCCTCGTTGACGGCTGGGAGCGGCGGGATCGTGCCGAGCCGGACGATGTTCATGAGCTCGTCAGGTGCGTCGGTGAGAAACTCGCGGTAGAAGCGCAGGACGTCGGTGGTGTCCTCGGCAGCCCAGAACACCGGTCCGGCCACGACGTTGGGACCGACGAGATGCAAGGTGAACCGGAAGGAGCTGACGATGCCGAAGTTCCCACCGCCGCCACGCAGCGCCCAGAACAGGTCGGGGTGATCGCTGGCCGACGCCCGGATGATGTCGCCCGCGGCGGTGACCACCTCGGCCTGTACGAGATTGTCGACGGTGAGCCCGTGCTTGCGCATGAGCCAGCCGATGCCGCCGCCCAGGCTGAGGCCGCCGACGCCGGTGTGGCTCACGATGCCGCCGGTAGTGGCCAAACCGTGCGCCTGTGTCTCGTGGTCGACATCGGCCCACAGGGCGCCACCCTGGACGAGGGCCGTGCGCTCGACAGGATCGACCGAGACGGCGCGCATCGCCGAGAGGTCGATCATGATCCCGCCCTCGCACACCGCGGTGCCGGCGACGTTGTGACCCCCGCCGCGAACGGCGATCTCGAGGTCGCGGTCACGGGCGAAGCGCACCGCTGCGGCCACGTCGGCGGTGCCGCAGCAGCGGGCAATCAGCCGAGGTCGCCGGTTGACGGTGCCGTTCCAGACCGCTCGGGCGTCGTCGTAATCATCGTGGTCCGCGACGATCACATCGCCCCGGAACCCGGGAAGGTCCATCGTGGTTCGTGCTGGCATCGCTCCTCCTCTGGTGGATGGGCTCATCGCAACATCGAGACGCACCCAGAAGAAGTCAGCGATCTGGACTTCGAAGTAACGAATCTGGACTTCACGACCATCGGGTGAGGCGCGACACTGCCCTCATCAGGACCTACGGCCAGTACTGCCCGATCGCCCGTGGCGCGGAGATCTTCGCTGAGCGTTGGACGCCGGTGATCATCCGCAACTTGCATTTGGGCTGTGAGACCTTTGGCGAGATCCTCGAGGGTGCGCCCGGACTCTCCCGCACCCTGCTCACGCAGCGGCTCAAGCAGCTCGAACGCGTCGGCATCGTCGAGTCGGCACCGAAGGCTCACGGGCGCGGTCACCGATATCAGCTGACGAGCTCGGGCCACGATCTGTTCAAAGTCTGCGAGACCCTCGGCGAATGGGGAGCTCGTTGGCTTGAGATCGCCCCCGAGGACCTCGATCCGTTCGTGGCGCTGTGGTCGATGTGTAACGCGCTCCGTCGTGACCGACTCCCGGCCCAGCGCTTGGTCATCCGGTTGGACTTCACCGGCTTCCGGCCCCACGAGCGGTACTGGCTGCTGCTCGAACGCGGCGAGGCCGAGATCTGCAAGACGTATTCCGGTCTGGACGAGGACCTCTACATCACCGCCGACGCCGAAGCATTCGTGAAGTGGCACGCCGGGCAGCTCTCCTGGAAGGAGGCCACAAACGACTCCCGGATCGAGCTCCACGGCCCGTCATGGCTCGTACGGGCCTTCCCGAGCTGGAACGGCCGCAGCCTGTTCGCCCACATCAAGCCCGACGCCGCCGCTGCCACCACGAGTTGACACAACGACCCGCCGACCCTTTCTGGTGGGCGCGATGTGAGGCACACGAGCGGCAGCAATCCGACACGGCTGTCGATGGCGCCGAAGTCCGGCACTCGGAGCGCGGAGACCGCCACCGTGTCCCGGAATCGCCGGTCGAGGGCAGGCAACTCCCGCGGGCACCGACGCCCGGACAACGCGCCACCGAGCGCGCCACATTCGGCAGGGATCCGGACCGGCTGCTGAAGTGCCCCCGACCTCGGGGGACCGCTCATGGCTCGCCACGTCGCGCACCCAATCACGACGAGCGGCCTGCGGTATCGGGTTCGCCAATGAGAACGCCGGACTTCCGGCGATCCAAGACGCCGTGCAGCGCGATTATGGGCCGTCGTTCTCGGACAGGGTGATGGCTGTGAGATTGGTGCTTGCGGAGTCGTGGACGACGTGGAACGGGTCGATCAACCGCACCACGATGCCACGGGCTCGCAGGGCGGCGCTGCGTGCCGCGAGGAAGCGCTCGGCCGTCGGGCGGAGGCGGCTCACGCCGGTGAGGTCGAGCTCGATCGTCGTGATTTCCGTGCCGGGCTCGCCGAGGAGCGACGCGATGGACGTCAGGATGTCCTCGACGGAGACGAAGTCGATCTCGCCGGTCAAGCGTCAGGCGGACCGTGTCGCCGTCGGTCACCGCCCGGGTCACGGCCGAGCGATCCTGGTCTGGGTGCGTCATGAGGTGGAGATCGAAGGCCGACGACAGTCGTTCGAGCACCCGCACGCCGCGCACGCTGTTGCCGCGGCCGTCGAGGCGGGGGCTGAACACGCCGACGCCGAACTGGCCCGGCTTGACGGCGACGATCCCGCCGCCGACGCCGCTCTTGGCCGGCAGGCCGACACGGACCATCCACTCGCCGCTGAAGTTGTACATCCCGCACATCGCCATCACGGCCAGGGTCGTGCGGGCGACGTCCTCGTGCATCACGGTCTCGCCGGTGATCGGGTTGACGCCGTTGTTGGCGAGCGTCGCCGCCATGACCGACAGGTCGCGTGCCGTCACCAGGATCGAGCACTGCCGGAAGTACACCGACGTGGCCGCCTCGACGTCGGACCCGAGCACGCCCGTGGACCGGGCCAGGAACGCCAGCGCCCGGTTGCGGTCTCCGGTGTCGTGCTCCGACCGGAACACGGCCTCGTCGACCCCGAGCGGGTGCCCGGCGCACGCAGAGAGGAACCGGTGGATCCGCTCGAACCGGGCGTCGCGGTCGCCACCGGGGATGAGCGAGGTCGTCACGATGGCGCCGGCGTTGATGAGCGGGTTGTCGGGCCGGCCGGTGGCTGGCGTCGAGGCTGATCGCGTTGAACGGCTCGCCGCTCGGTTCGAACCCGACGTGGCGCTCGACGACGTCGCTGCCCAGCTCACCGATCGCCAGGGCGTAGACGAAGGGCTTGGAGCTCGACTGG
This sequence comes from uncultured Acidimicrobiia bacterium, assembly GCA_963719775.1. Lineage (GTDB taxonomy): Bacteria > Actinomycetota > Acidimicrobiia > Acidimicrobiales > Ilumatobacteraceae > JALZMG01. The sequence continues at coordinate 158,425 of CAVRCY010000009.1, read as the reverse complement.
ATCGTGAACGCCAGCTCATCGTCCCCGGCGGAGTACACGTGCCCGCGCACGCTCGCGAGGGCGATGCCGAAGCGGTCGGGGTCGACCGTCGCGAGCTCGGGGATGTAGTCGGCCACGGCGCCTTCGGTCACCGACTCGTACTCGGCCAGCACGTCGCCGAGGCCTCGTTCGATCACGTTCGCGGCCGGCGGCACCGGCGCTGGGTCCGTTCCAGGGGCATGGACGCCGGCGTCGCTCATCGGCTGCATCTTGACGCGCCGTCTGCTGTGCGCAGCGCTCGGAGTCGGTGACCGCCGCAGCGAGCTGCGCCTCGTCGAGCAGCGGCAGCTCGACACCAGCACTGCTGCTGTTACTGGGGCAACTCGAATACAGACATCATCGACCTCCGTTGCGTTGGGGCTCCAGCGTCGAGCCAGCAGCCAAGTCACGACCGATTACCGGCTCGGTCGACGAAGTCGCCGGTCGTCGGAACGTCGACGACTGCTTGAGCAGGTCCCCTTGACCTGGTCGCAGCATGTGGCCATGGGCAACGAGCGGATCACGATCGATCCCGCCACGATGCGCGGTGTCCCGTGGATCCGTTGTCCCACGTCCTCGCGTACGAGCGGCTCGCCGCGACGTCGCCGGCGATCCCGCTCAGGGTTCGGCCGGCGGTTTGTTGCGAGCGAGATGTCGACAGGGGCGCAGCGAGTTAGGTGAGCCCGAGTTGTTGGAGGATGATGATGGGCAGTTGGATCAACGCTGCGGGTTCGGGGTTGTTCGTGTTGGTGTGAACGAAGATGATCGTGCCGCTTTCGCGGTGATAGGCGAGCTGTGTGCTCCAGCAGCAGAACCCGCCGCCGGGGGCGCCGACGAGCTCGGCTTGGTCTGGGTTGCAGCCGGCCTGCAGGCAGTACCCGGTGGCACCGAGGCCGAAGTATCGGTTCGGCACGGGGGGAGGGCTGGCGGGGTTCATGTCCAGCATCGTCGCGGTGAGTTCTGGGCCGAGCAGCTCGCCGGAGAACAGCGCCTGTGCCCAGTCCATCACGTCGGTCGACGTGGAGAGCATGGCTTCGGATGCCCAGAGGTTGGTCATCGCCGCTTGTTGCGGTCCGTCGAGGTAGTCGACGGGGCGGTCGCCGACCGCACCGGGTAGACCCAACCAGCCGTGCCGGGTTGGGAGGGTGGATCCGTCGCTGAACACGGTGTCGTCGAGTCGGAGCGGCTCGATGAACCGTTCCTGGATGATCGTGGCGAGGTCCTGATCGAGCACGCGCTCGATGAGCAGCCCCACGGCGATGTAGCCGGCTCGGCCGAAGGACGGGTCGCCCCCTGGGGCTCCAGTCGGTGGCTGCTCGAGGTGCTTGGCCAGCACTTCCTCGGGCGTGTATGAACGGGAGAGGTCGGCGAGAAGCGCCGCCGCCTGGTCGGCGTCGTCCCATTGGCCGAGCCCGGAGGTGTAGCTGAGCAGCATGCGCAGCGTGGTCTGGTCGGCGGTCGAAAGCTCAGGGAGCCAGGGTTTGACGGGCTCGTCGAGCGTCAACCGGCCCTCGTCCACCAGCTGCAATGCAGCGGCGGCCACGAATGTCCTGGTGACGTAACCCATGGGATAGGTGCCATCCGTCGGCATGGGCGTCTCGGCGTGGTCGACCGGCGAGCCGTCGGGCGTGGTGGCGGTGATGTCGCGGTCGTCCACCCCTGACGCGAGAAGGATGTCCTCGTGTCCCGGCAGGCGGATCGACAGGGTCGCGCCGAACGTGTCCACCTCGGTTCTCCATTCGTCGAGGATCGCTTGCAGCGCCCGGCTGCGAGGTCCACAGCCTCGACGTCGAGTCGGGTCGGCTCGTCGACCCAACGATCGACATCGACGGATGCACGTGGGTCGGGTCCGTGTCCGCGACCACCGACGCCCGCCGCATCGCGATCACCTATTCGACCCCCACGGGTTGGGTGACGGTCGTCCGCGACGGGCAAAGCGGCGAGCGACTCGGCGACCCGATCCTCGGGCACCTGACGAGCACCATCAGTCCGGACGGCACACTCGTCGGCGGTGGCATCACGGGCGAGATCACACAGTACGACCTCGAAACCCTCGAACCGATCGGACTTTTCCCGGCGCCCGCGGGGCGATCGACCAGCTGTGGTTCAGTGCCGAGGGCTCCTTGCTCCTCGTCGAGTCGAGAAACCAGATCCTGTCTATCTACGACGTCGCCAGCCGCACCCGGCTCGGCGACCCGATCGTCACCGACGCCCCGTTCGACGGAGCCAAAGGCACGCTCCGCCCGGACGGCGAGGCCGTCGCCATCAACAGCGGTGACGGCTTCACCATCTGGGACCTCGACCCCGACCACCTCGCCGCCGCCGCCTGCAAGCTCGCGGGACGCAACCTCACCCGTGCGGAATGGGACACCTATATCGGCCCCGAGCAATACCGAACAACCTGTCCCGACTACGGCTGATAATGGACCAGCGCGGCCTAGGGCGGCCACGATCGGCTTACTCGCGGCCACGAGCCGGCCATCTCTACAGCAGATCAAGGGCGCACCTGCGGTCGCGCCGTCGAGCCGGCGATCCCGGACGCGGCGGGACGAGATTACCGGACACCAGCCAGCCGCTTCGGATCGGCAATTCTGAGTGCTCGTGATGTCTTGCCCAGACTGCGGCGTGTCGCTCGATGCGATGCCGGTCGCGAACCGTGCCCGCAGTGCGGTGGCCTTCGCCGTGACGCGAGGGTGACCCCACGGCAACGTTCCGGTCAGCACGCCAAGAGTACGGAGAGCTCCGCAACCGCGCAGCAGCTCGACCGATGGCTGCGCGCCCGAGACGGGCTCGTCGTGCGCGAGGTGAGCGGCACGGACACGGTGCAATCGACGCCTCTCGGCGAGGTCCACTACCAGGAGAGCGACACCATGGTGCTGGCGTCGCTCACGCCCCAGCGATGAGCGGCCGCTCGCCAGACGTACTTGACCCGTTCCGGCCCGCCCGCTGGGTGGAGCTCGTGGCGGGCGCACGACGGATGGTGTCGGATCGTTCACCGGTCCACCTCGACGCCGCGGATCTGCGTCGGCGGGCCGCTCGACAGCTCGGTCGACTGATCGACCCGGACGACCCGGGGCTGGACATGCTGGTCGCCGATGCCGCGACGGCCGACCTGACGGACCTCGGGCGGCTCGCCGTCCGCGCCCAGCTGCTGCGGCGGATAGTGACCGCCGAACAGCTGGCGGACACGCTGGCGCGCTGGCCGCAGCTCGAGTCCGTCGTCGTCCCCGCGCCCCCTCGTCATCGTCGGGCTTCCACGCACCGGCACGACGCTGTTGCACGGCCTGTTGGCCTGCGACCGTGCCGCCTTCGCGCCTCGCTTCTGGCAGCTCCAGCGGCCCGCGCCACCGCCCTCCAGCGCATTCGACAGCGGTGTGCGTTACGCGCGGGCGGCGCTCACGGTGTCGGCCGCCAGAGCCATGCTCCCAAAGCTGCGCGATGTCCACCCACTGGCGACGCGACAGCCCGAGGAGTGCGTGTTCCTCTTCCGGGACGTCGGTGTGTACGCCGTGGCCTTCCCGGCGTTTGGCTATCTGCGCTGGCTGCGGGGCGAGGGTGCCGGCGCCGTCGATTACGGCCGCTACCGCCGGCACCTCCAGGTGCTGCTCGCTTCCCAGTCAGGCCGGCGCCCGGTCCTCAAGTCGCCCTTCCACCTCGGTCACCTCGACGACCTGCTCGCCGCCCTTCCTGACGCGCTGGTCGTCCACACCCGCCGCGACCCAACTTCAGCGCTCGCCAGCTGGTGCAGCCTGGCGGCGACGATCGGTCGGGGGACGGTGGCCTCACTCGACCTCCGCACACTCGGGCAGAGCTGGCTCGACTTCTGGGCTCACGCCGCGGAACGCGCCGTGGCCGTGCGCGGCTCGGCCGACCCACGCCGAATTCACGACGTCCGGTACGCGGATCTCGTCGCCGATCCGCTGCGTGAGGTGCGCCGTCTCTATGTCGCCGCCGACCTGGAGCTCACGCCGAGCGCGCAGCAGCGAATGGAACGATGGCTCGATCGGCACCACCGGCGCCGGCGCCCACAGCACCGCTACAACCTCGCGCAGTTCGGTCTCGACCCACCGACGGTCGAGGCGCGATTTCGCGCCTACGGAACACTGTGACGCCGTGACCACCTCGCCGTCGGTGCCCACACTGCACTCGCCGAGACGCATCGTTCGGGCGCGGCATCGCTGAGCTCGGCGTTGTCGCGTCCTTGTCGCGGCTCGGGACGCGGTCGTCAGTGACCGTCCCGGTTTGGGTGCAAGCCCGGACGGTAAAGTTCGTGACGGGCGCTTCGGATGAGGAGGCAGCCGTGCTGCGAGAACGGCAACGAGGCGGCAGCGAGACAGCCGTCGACCCCGGCGACCGGGCGGTGGATGATGGTCGTGCGACCATCCACCCCGACGTTGGCGACGAGTACCAGGTGCCCGACGATCCGCGACGGATCAGGGACGATGGAACCGTCGTCAGCGACGAGCTGATCTGGGGATCTCAATCGGGTGTTGCCGTCAGCCCGACAACCGAGCCGCCCGCAGCCCAAGGAGTGTGCTGCCCGGCGTCGGTTCACCTGGGGTCAGATGCTGATCGTGTTGGCCGGCGCGGCGTCGCTGGTGTTGGGGATCGGTGCTGTGGCGTTGGCCGGAGTGGCCGGTTCGGTCACTCAGCCGGTGGTCGAGGTGTTCACGTTTGACCACACGCCGCTGCTCGGCTTCATCGAGATCGCTGCCGGGGCGGTGCTCGTGATTTCCGGTCTCGTTCCTGGCGGTCGCTGGGTGGCCGGGCCCGTCGGTGTGGCGGCGATCGTCGGTGGCTCGCTCGTCCTCGCTGAGCTCGACTGGACCCAGACCGAGCTCGCCGCGGAGCGACGGTTCGGCTGGGTGCCGATCGCGATCGGCGCTGCCGCCTACCTCGGCGCGATGGTACCGGCGAAGAAGCGCCCGACTCCGACGCGCTGACAAGCTCCGGCTCTCCGGCTCGGCACCGGCGCGCACCACCCCGGCGGATCTGTCCATCGCCATCGCGTCGGTCCGTCGCGTCGTCACCGGCGGACATTGAGGCCGCGTGGCCGGGCGGGACCACGCCCAGCCGGGCTCAGGTGAACGTGCGCAGGCCGCCGCCGAGGCCGGCGACCAGACGTGTCGCGGCGTCGGTCAATACCCGCGGGATCAATGGATGCGTCGACGCCACGGTCAGCGCGTCGGCACCGACGAGGTAGCGGCGCAGCGGCCGGCTGCTCTCGATCGCCGACAGGATCACGTGCGCGACGATGTCCGGCGGCGGCGCCAATCGTTCGATGGCGTCGAGACCAGTGGTCGCCCGTCCGTACGCAGCGCGATACGGCGAGTCCTCGGAGGTGACGCGCACGTCGGCGCGATCTCGCGGGCAGTCCCCCCGATGCCCGTCTTGAAGAAGCCCGGTTCGACGATCGAGACCTTGACGCCGAATCCGGCGACCTCCATGCGCAGTACATCCGACAGCGCCTCGAGGGCGAACTTCGAGGCGTGGTACCAGCCGTTGAGCGGCATGATCGTGGCGCGACCGGCGATCGAAGAGACCATCACGATGCGACCGGCGCCCCGCTCGCGCATCGCCGGCAAGGCGCACGCCGACACGACGGCCGGCGCGACGACGTTGATGTCGAGCTGGGCGCGGGCCTCCTTCGCCGACACCTCCTCGACGGCGCCCAGTTCGGAGTACCCGGCGTTGTTGACCACCGCATAGAAGGCGGGGAACTTCGACCACCGGTCGACGACGGCTTTGTCATCGGACACGTCGAGCACGACCGGGCGGACGAGATCCGCTACCCCGGCTTCCTTCGCCTGCCGTGACAGGGTCGTGGCCTTTGCTCGCGATCGCACGGTGCCCCACGTCTCCCACCCGCGGCGGGCCAGCAACAACGTGACCGCCAATCCGATCCCCGAGTTGGCACCCGTGACCAAGACCGGACCCGGCTTGTCGGCCATCCTCGTCCCCCTTCGCTCGGCGCCCGATCCACCGTACCGATCCGTGTGAGGAGCTGGTGCCGCGACGTCGTCACGCCCCGACGAAACGGGGAGGGCGCTTCTCGACCATCGCCGCGAACGCCTCGGCGGCATCGGCGCTCGTGAAGATCGACTCGACGCTGTCGCGCAGGTGCTGGGCGGCGGCGTCGCGAGCGGCGCGCTCGGCAGCCCGGGCGCCGGCCAGCGCCGCCTGGACCCCGAGCGGCGCGTTGGCCGCAATCGCCTCGGCGAGGACGATCGCCCGGTCGAGCTGCTCACCGAGCGGGACGACCTCGGTGACCAGACCTGCGGCGAGCGCCGCGTCGGCGCCGAACTGCTCGGCGGTCAGCAGCCAACGCATCCCTGCCGCGCCGCACCGCGCCGGCAGCCGGAACGTCGCCCCGCCGAGCGGGACGATGCCCCGGGCCACTTCGAGCTGGGCGAACACCGTTCCCTCGGCGGCGACACACGCCTGGGCGGCCAGCGCCAGCTCGATGCCGAGCGTGTAGCAACGGCCGTGCACGGCCAGGACGATCGGCTTCGGGCACGGTTCGCCGAGCAGGTCCCAAGGATCGCAGAGGCCGGGCGGCAGGATCTCGGCCCCCCGGCCGGCTGCGACGAGCGGGGCGACCGAGGCGAGATCGAGGCCGGCGGTGAAGACCTCCCCGTGCCCGAACACGACGCCGGCGCGCAGCGCGCCGTCGGCGGCGAGGTCGGTGTATGCCTCGGCCACCTCCCTGATGACGTCGAGGTCCCAGGCGTTGCGCTTTTCGGCCCGGTTGACGCCGATCAGCAGGAGGTGCCCTCGTCGCTCGACCGTCACCTTGTCGTCCATCGCCGTGGCCTCAGGGGAGCTTGGCGGCAAGGACGTCGGCGGCGAGGATCTCCGGCGGCGCGGCCAGGAGGCGATCGGCGTTGGCCATCAGCGCGGCAGCGATGGGTCCGGCGAGGTGCGCCTGGCGAGCCTCCTCGGTGGCGAAGGCGTCGACGATCCAGAAGGTGGTCTCGTCCGTCCGCAGCGCGAACCAGACGAGTGTCCCGGCTTCGGCGTTGGCCAGATCGACGGCGCCGGCGAGGAGGTCGGCGACCTCGCTGGCGGTCTCGCCCTTGGCGACGAGCTTGGCGACGAACGAGACGGTGAGGGTCGTGGTGGTCGATGGCATGCAGCCACCGTAGGCCAGCCGGCGCTTCACGGGAAGTGGCGTATGCGACTGGTTCTCTATCATCTGCGCCATGCGACATCGCACTCGTCGTGCTCGACGGTTGCTTCGCATCGGCCGTCGCCTCGGTCGTTGACATCCTGAGGACGGCGGAGCGGTGCGTCCAGCGGTCGACCCGTCGATCCCCCCGATCGTGCTGTCAGTGGCCGGCCCTCGACGTCACGTCACGACCTCGAGCGGGATGTCGATCACGACCACCCGCACGCTGGGCGAGCTCGTCGACGTCGACGTCGTCGTCGTTGCCGCGCTCGGCACGATCACCGGACCCGACACCGAAGCCGCTCTCGCAGCCGCGCCGGACAGGCGATCGTGCAGGCGCTTCGAACGGTCGATCCGCACCGTTCCCGGCTGGCCGCTGCCTGCACCGGCGTGTTCCCGCTCGCCGAGACCGGCCTGCTCGATGGCCGCCAGGTAACGACGACGTGGTTCCTCACGCCGACGTTCCGTTCCCGGTACCCGGACGTGTCGGTCGACCTCGACCGCATGGTCGTTGCCGACGGGCCGATCCTCACGGCTGGGGCGGCGTTCGCCCACATCGACCTGGCGCTCGCCATCCTGCGCGGCATCAGCCCGGAGCTGACCCAGCAGGTGGCCCGCCTGTTGCTCATCGACGAGCGCCCGTCGCAGTCGGCGTTCGTCTCCTACGACCACCTGCACCACGACGACCCGATCGTTCGCTCGTTCGAACGTCACGTGCGCCAACACCTCGACGCGCCCTTCGACGCCACCGAAGTGGCCCGGGCCATCGGCACGAGCCGGCGCACGCTGGAGCGCCGCACTCGCCGGGTGCTCGACATGAGCCCGCTCGACATCGTGCAGCGCCTGCGCCTCGAGCGGGCCAGCCATCTCCGCCGGACCACCGACCTGTCCACCGAGGCCATCGCTCGCCGGGTCGGGTACGCCAACGCCGAGACGCTGCGGGCCCTCCAGCGCCGCGCCGCCGCGCCGGCGTAGTACAGGCGACAACCGTTCCATCGCGTGTCACAGACGTGTCACGCCTGGTAGGGGAGCTCGCTCTCTCCACGCGAGCTCCCTTCCTGAGGAGCCTCGATGTCCCGTCTCAGATCCACCTTGTGTCGGCTCGGCACGGCCGCTGCACTGTCCGCCGCCTTGCTCCTGCCGATCGGCGGTGGACGCCCAGCCGCCGCCGTCGTCGGCGGAACGCCCGCCGCGAATGCCGACTTCCCGTTCGCCGGCGGGTTCACGCTGGGCCAGTGCGACGGCACGCTCATCGCCCCGGACGTCGTCCTGACGTCGGCCACTTGCGCGACCCGCCTGATCCCCGGCTTCGACTACTTCGCCCGCGGCAGCCAATGGCACTCGCTGAGCACATGGCCGGCGCGCCGGGTCATTCACCCGCTGTGGAACGGCAACCCCGGCAGCGGTCACGACCTCGCCGTGGTCGGCCTGACGTTCCCGGCCGCTGGCGTCCCGGCGGTGCAGGTCGGATCCCCATGGGAGCCCGGCCCGATCCCGGGCACCGCCTCGACCATGCTCGGCCACGAACACCCCAGCGGCGCGCTGTCTCGGGTCGACACGCCGTTGCTCAGCGATCCGCAGATGGCGGGCATCTTCAACGGGTCGTCGGGACCGGTGGTGTGGAACGCGCCGTTCATGATCGGCGCCGGCACGACGACGCAGACGGCCTGCCACGGCGACAACGGTGGGCCGCTGCTCATCCGTCGCGGCGACCGCTGGATCCAGGTCGGCGTGGCCAGCTTCGTGGCGACGGTGCCCGTCGCGTGCGCCCGTTCGGCCGGGTTCGCCGAGCTGACCGGCGCCCAGCTGGCATGGCTGGCGTCGATCGTCCCGTCGATCACCGCCGCGTGGGGGCCGTGCGTGGCGCCGTCCGGAGTGGTCGGTCAGACCTCCGCCAGGTACGTCTACGCCCAGCTGCCGGGCGGCGCAATGGACGGTCCGTACTCGTGGGAGATCGCCTGCTACGACGGTCCGCCCCCTCCGCCCGTGCCGTGGCCGGAGGTCGAGCCCGAGCCCGAGCCCGAACCCGAACCGGAGCCCGACCCGCCGATCTGCCGCCTGCCACCGTGGAAGTGCCCGGACTTCTGACCTGCCCGATCCTCCGGCGTGCGGTCAAAGGAGGCGGTCGACGGGCAGGCCGGGGGCGACGTGCCCATCGCGGCCGCTGACGGTGTCGGCCACGAACAGCGCGTTGCAGACAGCCTCCTCGGTGGCGTCGACGGTGGCCGTGAACACGGCGCCGATGGAGTCGTCCCCGAGGAGCTCGACGGTGAGCACGCCCTCGGCAACGAGCGGCCTGCCGGTTGGTCGTCGAGACGGCGCAGAAGATCTCGCCCGACCGGTGGCCGGCCACGCTGCCGACCCTGGCCAGCCCGAGCCCGACCCTCCGGGCCACCCGGACCAGCTGCCGCGCGTCGAGCGGAACGTCCGTGGCGACGATGCCGATGCAGCTCCCAGCGTCCCCTCGCGGGGCGTCAGCCGGCGGGGCCGACCGGTCGGCGGCGAGACGCCGACCCACCGCCGCGCCACCGATGCGCAGCTGCTCGACGGCGCCGAAGTTGGCCAGCACGAGCACGCCGACCGTGCCGAGGCCGTCGAGCAGGCGGGATGACGTGCCGATGCCGGCCTTGTGACCCATCGTGATCATCCCGGTTCCGGCGCCGACGACACCCTCGGCCACCGGCCCCGCGACGGCGGCGTCGATGGCAGCTCGCCCGTCGGCGACCGTGACGTGGCGACGGCGGGCCTCGTCGAGCCACGAGTCGTCGCACTCGCCGATGACCGGGACGGGAATGACCTCGTCGTCGACCTCGGGTGGCACCGCCTCGAACACGGCGTCGACGACGGCGTCGAAGGCCCTGCCGATCGCCGTCGTGCTCGTCAGCAGGATCGGACCGTGGAGCGTGCCCCACTCGGCCATGGCGATCGCACCGGTCAGCTCACCGCACCCATTGAGCACCGCCGGCCCGGCAGCCATCGGCCGCTCGTAGAGCGCCCGCAGGTCGTCCGGGAGGATCGCCGTGACGCCCGTGCGGGCGACGCCGTCCGGACCATCGGACCACCGCGTGACGTGGCCGACGCGCACGCCCGGCACGTCAGTGATCGCGTTGTGCGCACCGATGGGGAGCTCGCCGAACGACAGCCCGAGCGCCCGGGCCCGGGGGCGGGACGGCGGCGGTGGCACGGCCAGAACCTACTGGCGGCCTGCCGCCGGCTGCCCGGGCCGGCATCTGGGCGCGCTGCGTCTCGAAAATGGGACTCTCCGCGCCCAGATAGGCGGGGACGCGACAGGTGGGTTGCCCCCGGGCGGCGCCGACAGACATCAGGACGACATCAGTCGACCGGCTCATACTGCAGGCATGGACACAGCGGAACCCGAGAACCTCGGGCCATCACGGGGAGGCGACGGTCCCGATCCTGCACCGGATCGCCCGGCACGGCCTGTCCATCGGGCCATCGGAGCGTCACTGATCGTCGTGATCAGCGTCGCGGCAACGTTCGTCGGGATCATCGTCATCCACGCCATGAGGTCCGACCTCGACCCCGCGCACGACCTGATGAGCAGCTACGCCAACGGGTCCAACGGCGCAATCATGAGCGTCGTGTTCTACGCGTACGGGATCTCGATCGTCGCCCTCGGGTTCCGTCTGCGCACGGCGATCGACCGCCGCGGAGTCACCCGGCCGTTCCTGTGTTGCTCGGGCTTGCCGGTCTCAGCCTGATCGCTGCTGGGGTGTTCGAGATCGACCGGCCGGGCATCCCGCAGACGATCGAGGAGACGATCCACAGCAACGCGGCCGTTGCCGCGTTCGGCATGCTGATCGTGGCGATGTTGCTGTTCTCGCTCGCCTGCTGGGGCGATGAGCGTTGGTGGTCGGTGCGCTGGGCGTCGCTGGAGCTCGCCGTCACCGGGGCTGCAGCCGCGGTGGCCACCCAGTTCTCGTACGGGACGGGATTCTCGGGCGCAGTGCAGCGGATGCTCGCCGGCACCGTCTTGGCCTGGGTCCTGCTGACCGCGATCCACACCCGCCGCACCTCGTTCGGCGGGCACACCATCGTCGAGCAGCCCGTCGTGGGAGGGAGCGATCGGGTACCGTGAGACGACGATGGCCCAGCACGTCAGGTGATGGAGAGCGGCGACCGGTTGCGCGTCGACGTGCTCGGGCCGATCCGGGTCGCGCGACCCGACGGGCACGACGTCACGCCGGAGGGCGTGCTGCAGCGGCGGCTGCTGGCCCTGCCTCGTGCTGCGCCGGGGTCGGGTCGTCTCGGTCGACGCGGCGATCGACGTGCTCTGGCCGGTCAAGCCGCCGCGCGACCCGTCGGCCGCGCTGCACAACCACCTCTTCCGGCTCCGGCGCGGCCTGCCCGACGGGTGTGATCGAGTCGGCGGGCGACGGCTACCGGCTCGAGCCGTCGAGGATCGACCTCGACGCCGACCGCCTGGCCGCGGCGCTGAGCCGACGGCGATCCGGCCGACCCGGCGGCCCTGGCCGACGATCGACGCCGTGCTCGGCGCGCTGGCACGGTCCGGCCTATCCCGAGCTCGACGACGTCGACGACGGGCGGGCCGAGTCGATCCGCCTGGACGAGCTGCGGATCCGGGCCGTGGAGGCGCGGGCCGAGCGCCGGCTGGCCGCCGGCGACACCGACGGGCTGGTCGCCGAGCTGGCGGCCCTGGCCGACGAGGAACCGCTGCGCGAGCGGCCGCGCGCGCTGTTGATGGCGGCGCTGGCGGCGGCGGGCCGCCAGGTCGAGGCGCTGCGGGTCTACGACGACTTCCGCCGGCGGCTCGGCGACGAGCTGGGCATCGAGCCGTCGCCCGTCGCTGGCCGCCCAGCACGCCGAGCTGCTCGCCGGCACGGGCGCGCGCGGCGTGGACGCCGGCGAGCCGGCTGCCGGTTCCGGCGACCTCGCTGGTCGGTCGCGACGCGCTCGTCGGCCGAGGTGACGGCGATGGTCGAGGCCGCACCGGCTGGTGACGCTGGTCGGCCCGGGCGGTGTGGGCAAGACCCGCCTGCTCGTCGAGGTCGGCCACCGGCTGCGGGCCGCGCGACGCCGATCGGCCGGTGGTGCTGTGCGAGCTGGCGACGGCCGACGCGGAGTCGGCGGTCGATGTCGTCGCCGCGGCGCTGGGATCGACGGCCGGCCGGGCGTCGCCGATCGTCGAGCGGGTGGCCGCCGTCCTCGGCGACACCGAGGTCGTGCTGCTGCTCGACAACTGCGAGCACGTCCTCGACCCGATCGCCGAGCTGGTGGAACGTCTCGCTCGCCGCGTGCCCGGACGTGACGGTGGTGGCGACCAGCCGGGAGCGGCTGCGGGTGCCCGGCGAGCAGTTGCTGCGCCGTGCCGACGCTGCCGACGCTGCCGATGACGGCGACGACGCGCCCGCCGTGCGAGCTGTTCGTCGAGCGGGCGCGGGCCGTGGCGCCCGGGCTTCGAGCCGGACGCCGGCGAGCTGGCGGTGATCGCCGAGATCGTGCGCCGGCTCGACGGGCTGCCCGCTGGCCATCGAGCTGGCCGCCGCCCGGCTGCACACGCACGACGTCGCCGAGGTGGCCGCCGGGCTCGACCACCGCTTCTCGCTGCTGTCGTCCGGGCTACCGCACCTCGGCCCGTCACGGCTCGCTGAGCGCCGCCGTGTCGTGGTCGTTCGGGCTGCTCGACGAGCGGCCTGCAGCGGACCTTCGCCGACCTGTCGGTGTTCGCCGGATCGTTCACGGCCGCCGACGCGGCGGCGATCTGCGGCGTCGACGCGGCGACGGCCACCGCCGCGCTGCACCAGCTCGCCGAGCGCTCGCTGCGTCATGCGGGCGCCCGACCGCCGGTTCGTCCTGCTGGAGACGCTGCGGGCGTTCGGCGCCGAGCAGCTCGCCGCCGACGGCCGGGCCGAGGAGGTCGGCGAGCGCCATGCCCGCCACCAGGTCGACTGGATCGAGCGCGGCCGACCGGCGGCTGCGTCGAGGCTCCGGGCGCGGCAGTCGATCGCCGAGATCGACGCCGCGCATCCCGGAGCTGCGCGCCGCGCTCGGCTGGTTGCTCGACCACGACCAGGTCGAGCTCGCCGGCCGGCTGGTCGTCGCCCTGCTCGACTACGGGTTCCTGCGGCTGCGGCCCGACGTCCTGGCGTGGGCGGAGCGGGTGACCGACGCCGACCCCGACGACCGCAGCCCGCTGGGCGCCGCGTCGTGTGGGCCGTCGCGCCTACGCCGCGTGGATGGCCGGCGACGTGCGCCGAGACCGGCGTCCGCAGCCGGCGCGCCCTGCGGGCGAGCGAGCGGGCCGGCGGGCGACGTGCCGCCGAGGTGGCCGACGATCTGCGGCAACGACGCGCTGTTCGAGGGCCGCCTCGACGAGGCCGTCGGCTGGTACCGGCGGGCCGCCGACGCGGCGGCCGACGATCCGGCGCAACGCCTGGTCGCCGCGAGCACCGAGGTGCTCGCCCTGGCCTACGCCGGCGACCCGACCGCGGTCGAGCGTCGCCGACGAGCTGCTGGCCGAGGTCGGCGACGCGTGCACGCCGTACGCCGCCTACGCCTGGTACTGCGCCGGCGAGGCCGACCTGGCGCGTCGACGTCGAGCGGGCCCGGGCCCGCTTCGCCCGGGCGCTCGCAGCTGGCGGAGCGCGACGAACGCCTCGTTCGTGACCGGGCTCGCCGGCGCCTCGAAGGCGTCGATCGACGCCCGGCTCGGCGACCCGCTCGCCGCCGCCGAGGACTACCGCCGGCTGATCACCCACTGGCGGCGGGCCGGGATGTGGTCGACGCAGTGGACGATGCTGCGCTCGATCGCCGGGCTGCTGGCCCGGCTCGGGCGTCCGCGCGACGCCGCCGTGCTGGAGGGCGCGGTGCGGGCGACGCACGCCGGGCACCGCATCTTCGGCGCCGACGAGGTCGCGCTCGACCGAGCTCGGCGCGCGGCTGCGCGCCGAGCTCGGCGACGAGGCGTACGAGGCGGCCCTGCGGCGAGGGCGCCGCGCTCGACGGCGACGCTGCCGTCGAGCACGCCTTGCGGGCGCTGTGACGCCGTCAGCCGGTCACCACCGCGGCTGCTCGGCGAGGATGCCGAGCACCGACTTGCCGACCAGCTCGTGGGTGAGGGCGTCGTTGCCGGGGTGGAAGCCGCCGCAGCGCACGTCGCGGTACAGGCGCTCCAGCTCGTTGCCGCGGAACATGCCGGCGCCGCCGGCCACGTCGAGGGCGATGTCGACGACGCGCTTGGCCGCCTCGACGGCCCGCCACTTCATCGCGTACACCTTGGGCACCCAGGCCTCGCCGTGGTCGGCGCCGGCCACCCAGTCGTCGACGAAGCGCTCGACGGTCGCCGTGGCGGCGTCCAGCTCGAGGTACATCTCGGCGACCTGGTGCTGGACCATCGGGTTGTAGGCGTAGGCGCCCCGCTCGATGGCGATCGACGTCTTGCGGCGGGCGCCGGCGACGGCGACCTCGAGCGCCCGCTCGGCGATGCCGAGGTACACGGCGGCGATGAGCGACAGCGGCCACATCGCCATGGCCACGATGAACGGGTCGCTGCCGTCGCCGGCCGGGACGACCCGCCCGATGCGGGCGTCGGGGACGAACACGCCGTCGAGGACGGTGTCGTGGCTCTGCGTCGGCCGCATGCCGAGGGTGTCCCAGGTCTCGACGACGGTGACGCCGGGGCTGGTGCGCTCGACGAAGGCGTGCACGATCTGCGGCCCGCCGGGTGCGTCGGCGTCGATGGCGTGGGCGCCGAGCCAGGTCCAGGCCGGCCCGTTGGAGCCGAACTGCTTGCGGCCGGTCAGGCGGTAGCCGCCCTCGACCCGCTCGGCCTGGCAGGTCGACAGCAGGACGGGGATGTCGTTGCCGGCCTCGGCGTGGCCGGCGGCGAACACTCGCCGTCGACGGCCGCCTCGAGGATCCAGCGCAGTGACGTGTCGCCGGCCCGCTCGAGCTCGGCGGCGATGCCGACCCAGTAGGAGTGCATGGTCATCGCCAGGGCCGTCGCCGGGGCGTAGCGGGCCAGGCGGCGCTGGCTGGCGGCCAGCTCGGCCAGGTCGAGACCCCACCCGCCGAGGTGCACGGGCACGGCGGCGGCGAGGTAGCCGAGCGCCCGCAGCTCGGCCAGGTCCTCGTGCGAAGTAGGCGTTGGTCCGGTCGAGCTCGGCGGCTCGGGCGCGGAAGCGCTCCAGCATGTCGGTCGGCAGCTCGGTGGGACCGCGGGCTTGGTCATCGGTCAGGGTGTCGCTCATGGCGGCGACGATGGCCGCGCCCGCCTCCCACGGCCCTCCCATCGGCTCACACGGGTGGGAGACGGTGGGAGGGCGACGTGAGCGGCGTCATCGACGCTGTCCGGCATGAACACGAACCGCCATCCCTCCGCCATCCGCACCGCCGCCTCCTCGCCGCGCCGGCGATCGCCGCGGTTGGCCTGGTCGCCACATCGCGCCGTCGGCGAGCCGCCACTGAGCAGATGCCGATCACCTGCGGCGCCGTCGTCACCACCGACGTGCGGCTCGCTGCCGATCTCCTCGACTGCCCCGGTCGGGCCTCGTGGTCGGCGCCCCCGGCGTCACGATCGACCTCGCCGGGCACGTCATCGACGGCACCGGATCGGGCGCCGGCATCGACAACGGCGCTGGTTACGACGACGTCCGCATCACGCGACGGCACCGTGCGCGAGTTCCTGTTCGGGGTCCACCTCTTCGAGACCAGCGGCGCGCGGCATCGAGCGCCTGGTCGCCGAGTCGAACAGCATCGGTGTGATCGTCGAGCGCTCGGACGGCGTCGCAGCTCGACCGCGTGACGGCGGCCGACAACATCGCCAACGGCATCGAGGTCACGTTCAGCGACCGGGTCACCGTGCGCCGCAGCGTCGCCGCCGACAACGGCTCGGGCGGGATCGTTGATCGATTCATCGATCGAAGCCGCTACGAGCGCAACACCCTCACCGGCAACGTCGGCGCCCGGCCTGACGCTGTGGTTCTCCGATCGTCGTCGTCGTGGAACGCAACCACGTCGCCGCCAACGACAGCGACGGCATCCAGCTCATCGGGGTCGAGGATGCCGTCGTCGTGCGCAACACGCGCCCTCGCCAACGCGAGCACGGCATCTCCGTCGACCGGCCGGGCAACACAGTGACCCGCAACCGCAGCCGACGACAACCACGGCTTCGGCATCGCCGCACCCGAGGGCACCGATCGACGGCGGCGGCAACCGGCGACCGGAGCAACCTCGGCGGCGACTGCACCGGGGTGATGTGCCGGTGACCACCATCGACACCACCATTGGCCTCGGGACGATCCTGTCCGTCTGGGCCCACCCCGACGACGAGACCTACCTCGCCGCCGGGGTGATGGCTGCCGCCAGCGATCGCGGGCAGCGGGTCGTGTGCGTCTCGGCCACGGCCGGCGAGCACGGCACCACCGACCCCGAGGCCTGGCCGCCGGCCCGGTTGGGCGCCGTCCGCCGTTGGGAGGCGGCCGCTGCGATGGCCGTGCTCGGCGTCGCCGAGCACCGCATCCTCGGGCTGCCCGACGGCGCCCTCGCCGAGCACGACGACGCACGGGCCGGCACGATCGGCCGGCTGCTCGACGAGGTCCGGCCGGACACGATCCTCACGTTCGGCCCCGACGGGATGACCTTCCACCCCGACCACATCGCCGTGCACCGCTGGGTCACCGAGGCATGGGAGCGGCGGGGCCGCCGATGCCGCCTGCTCTACGCCACGCCGACCGTGGAGCACCTCGACCCGCTTCGGCGGCGCTCTACGAGGAGTGGGACATGTACATGACCGACGAGCGGCCGGCGGGGTCCCTGCCGACGAGCTCGCCGTCCACGTCCACCTCGACGGTCCGGCACTCGACCGCAAGCTCACCGCCCTCGCGCCATGGCCTCCCAGACGCGCGGCCTGATGGCGACGATCGACCCCGCCGTCTATGCCATGCAGGTCGCCGAGGAGGCGTTCATCGACGCATCGACAGGCTGGCGCGCCTGACTGCGGCGTCAGTCGGCGGCGGCGACGACCGCCACCTCGACTCGCCACTCGGGGCGGGCCAGCGCGGGGACCGTGACGAGGGTCGAGGCCGCCAGATGACCGTCCATGAACCGGTCACGAGCGGCCATGATCGGCCCCAGCTCCTCGCCGACGACGGCGTACGTCGTGACGGCGACGACGTCGGTGGCCGTCATGTCGGCGGCTCCGAGGATGGCGGCGATGTTGGCCCAGACCACCGTCGCCTGCTCGGCCACCGTCGTCGGCACCGTGCCGTCGGCGGTGATGGCGACGATGCCGGCGGTGTGCAGCAGGCGGGCGGGCCGGTCGCTGAGCACGGCGAGGGCATAGGCGGCGACCGGTGGGGCAACGGTGGGCGGGGCGATCGTGCGGTTCACGCCCGCATGGTCGCACGACGCTCCGAGTGTTGGAGGAACTGGGTGCGTTCCGTCCCGGAATCCGCAAAAAAACGCGCCCAGAACGGCCGCTGGGACGATCCGCGCCCAGATGTTCGGGGACCCGCGGGCCGACCACCAACGCGAACGTCGAAGTAGCCTCTCGGGATGGCAGTCATCGAGCATGTGGCCACGATCGATGGGGTGGCGCTGACCCCGAAGGAAGTGCAGTTCAGCGGTCCACCGACGTTCGAGACGGTCGAGGAGGAGCGCCTGCACCGCAAGCAGAAGCTGGCCGGCGCGCTGCGCATCTTCGGCCGCTTCGGCTTCGGCGAGGGCGTGGCGGGCCACATCACCGTTCGCGATCCGGAGTTCCCCGACCACTTCTGGGTCAACCCGTTCGCCCTCAACTTCCGCCACATGCGGGTCAGCGACCTGATCCTCGTGAACCACTCCGGCGACGTCGTCTACGGCGACCAGCCGGTCAATCGCGCTGCCTTCGTCATCCACAGCGCCATCCACCAGGCCCGGCCCGACGTCGTCGCCGCCGCCCACTCGCACTCGCCGTACGGCAAGTCGTTCTCCTCCCTCGGCATCCCGCTGGCGCCACTGACACAGGACGCCTGCATCTTCTACGAGGACCACACCGTCATCGCGGAGCAGGGTGGTGCCGTCGTCATGGACGTCGACGCCGGCAAGGAGCTGGCCGCCGCCTTCCCGACCGGCAAGGCCGCCATCCACCAGAACCATGGCTTGTTCACCGTCGGCGAGACCGTCGACGAGGCCGTGTTCTGGTTCGTGTCCATGGAGCGCTCGTGCCAGGCCCAGCTGATGGCGATGGCGGCCGGCGAGCCGAAGCTGATCAAGCGCGAGTACGCCGAGTACACAGCGGCCCAGACCGGATTCCCGCTGGCTGGCTGGATGAGCTTCCAACCGCTCTGGCAGGAGATCTGCCGCACAGACCCCGACCTCTTCGAGTAGGCGGGGTGGCCGTCCGGGCGCCCGGCCGGCCGGTCAGCCGGACCGTCAACCGATTCCTCGACACCGCCTCCCCGGAGGCGCTGTTCGTCCTCTCGGCGGTCTTCCAGTACATCGGCGCGACGATCGCCGTGCTGCTGTTCGACGAGGTCGCACCGCAGACGGTGGCGTGGCTCCGGATGGTCGGCGCGGCGATCGCCCTGCTCGCCGTGTCCGGCGCAGCATGGCGCGGTTGGAGCCGTCGGGAGCTCGCCGCGGCGGCAGTCTTCGGAATCGCCACGGCGGCGATGAACACGTTCTTCTATCTCGCCATCGACCGCACCGATCTGGGCAAGAGCGTGGCCATCGAGTTCATCGGCCCGATCACCGTCGCTGCTGTCATGACGCGCACCTCGCGCAACGCCGCGGCGTTGGCACTGGCCGCACTCGGCGTCGTCGTTCTCGGTGGCGTGGAGATCGCCGACAACCTGGCGGGAATGCTCTACCTGCTGGCCGCCTCGGCCTGCTGGGCGGCCTACATCGTGGTCGGCTCACGGGTCGCTCGGCTCGATCGGGGCGTCGCTGGCCTCGGGATCGGCCTGGCCATCGGCGCCGTCGTCCTGACCCCGATCGGGGCGCCCGGCAGCGCCGTCGTGTGGACGACGCCGTCGCTGCTCGCCGCCTGCCTACTCGTCGGTGTGTTCTCCAACGCCCTCGCCTACGGCATCGACCAGCACGTCCTGCGGCGCATCCCGGTGCGCCGGTTCTCCGTGCTGCTGGCGCTGCTGCCGGTGACCGCCGTGAGCATCGGCTGGATCGCCCTCGACCAGCAGCCGTCCGCCCTCGACCTCGGCGGCATCGCCCTCGTGCTGGCCGGCGTCGCGTTGCAAGAGCGCGACGAGCTGGCCGCCGAGATCGCCGCCCCCGATCCGTCCTGAACGCGCCGGTTAGAACCGCTGGTCGAGCAGGCCGGTGTCGACGTCGAACATGAACCCGCCGACGGCGACGGTCGAGGGGATCAGCGGATGCGACCGCACGGTGCGGACATCCTCGTACAGGGCGGCCATCTGGTCGCTGACCACACCGAAGGACTGCCACGAGGCGTCCTGACCGCTGGAGGCACTGATCCGCTGGCGCAGCTCGTTCTCGGTGTTCATCGCCATCGCGCACCGGGTGTGCGGCACGACGAGGATCCGCTCGACACCGAGCAGGTGGACGCACAGCACCAGCGCCGCCAGCGCCGCCTGCGTCACGTGGCCGCCGGGGTTGCGGAAGATCTTGGCGTCGCCAGGCTGCAGGCCGAGCATCCGCAGCGGGTCGATGCGCGAGTCCATGCACGTGACGATGGCAACGCCGGCGTGGGCGATGCCGTCGTACCCGCTCAGCTCGAAGGACGCCGCGTAGTCGCGGTTGGCCTTCCAGGAGATCGTCGAACTCACCGCTCACGACGTGCACGTTAGGTGCGCTGGCCTGAGCTGCTTAGCTGTCTAGACATCATCGTTCGGAGGGGTTCTGTGACTGTGGGCCATCGCGTCGCCATGCTCGGCACCGGGCTGATCGGCGACTTCTACACCATGACGCTGCACGGCCGGCGTGGACGCGACCGGGTGGAGGTCGTCTACTCCCGCACCGACGAGCGCGGCGCGGCGTTCCAGCGGCGCTGGGGCGTGCCGCAGGCGACCACGAGCATCGCCGACGCGGTCACCAATCCAGACGTCGACGCCGTCGTGGTCGGACTGCCCAACCACATGCACGAGGAGGCCATCGCCGTCGCCGCAGCGGCCGGCAAGCCGGTGCTGTGCACGAAGCCGCTGGCCCGCTCGGCGGAAGAGGCCAAGCGCATCCTCGACGTCGTGGAGTCGGCGGGCGTGTTCGCCGGCTACCTGGAGGACCTCGTCTACACGCCCAAGACGATCAAGTCGCTGGCCGCCGTCGCCAGCGGGGCGATCGGCGACGTCATGTGGGTGCGCAGCCGCGAGACCCATCCCGGTCCCCACAGCGCGTGGTTCTGGGACGCCGAACGGGCCGGTGGTGGATGCATCGTCGACCTCGGCTGCCACTGCATCGAGATCATCCGCAGCTACGTCGGCAAGACGAACCGTCCCGTCGAGGTGATGTGCTGGAGCGACACGCTCGTCCACCCGATCGCGGCCGAGGACAACGCCATCGCCCTTGTGCGCTTCGAGAGCGGGGCCGTCGGGCAGTTCGAGGTCAGCTGGACGTTCCGCGGCGGCATGGACCTGCGCGACGAGGTGGCCGGCACCGAGGGCACGATCTGGACCAACCACTTCCTGCGCACCGGCTTCGAGATGTTCTCCAGCGGCGAGGGCGGCTATGTCGCCGAGAAGGCCGAGACGGAGAGTGGGTGGTTGTTCCCCGTCGGCGACGAGGTCGGCGAGCTGGGCTACGTCGAGATGTTCACGGACATGTTCGACGCCATCGACCAGGGCCGCGAGCCGATCGAGACGTTCTACGACGGCTACGTCGTCAACGCCGTGATGGACGCCTGCTTCCGCTCGGCGGCCAGCCGGCAGTGGGAGCCGATCGAGCTGGAGTGGCGCTACGGCACGACGGATCGCATCGGCAAGCAGCCCCGGACGCTGGAGTTGGACGGGGTGGCGATGACGGTGATCAAGGAGGAGCACCTCCCAGACGGCCGCCGCAAGGTGATCGTCGCCGACCCGCGCTCCGGCGAGTTCGTCGACCGCATCCTTTGATGGAACGGCGCGGTCAGCGCGTCCTGGGCCGAGGAGGCCGCCGACGCCGTGCTCGAACGGCTGGCGGCGCGGCCGGCGCTGCGGATGTGCCTGGCCACCGGGTCGACGCCGCTGCCGGTGTACGCCCGCCTGGCCCACTCCCCCGGCACCTTCGCTTCTGCCGCGATCTTGCTGCTCGACGAGTTCGGAGGGCTGCCGGCCGACGAGCCCGAACGCTGCGACGGCGTGCTGCGACGAGCCCTCGTCGACCACGTGGCGCCGGCCGAGTACCGGTCGATCGACACCGAGGCTCCGGACCTCGACGCCGAGTGCGCGGCGATCGACGCGTGGATCGACGCCGGCCCCGGCGGTGTCATCGACCTCGCCGTGCTCGGCCTCGGCGTCAACGGGCACATCGGCATGAACGAGCCAGGCTCGCGCAGGTCGGGCGGACCGCCAGGGTCGAGCTGGCGACGTCGACCGTCGACGGCGCGCAGCGCTACCTTCGGCGGGCGGTACCGGCCGACGTGGGGCGTGACGGTCGGGCTGGCGGATTTGCTCGCTGCCCGCGAGGTGTGGGTGCTGGCCGCCGGCGCGGCGAAGGCGGAGATCGTGCGTCGCAGCTTCGAGGGGCCGGCCGGCGCGGACGTGCCGGCGTCCCTGCTGCGCACCCACCCGAACTGCACCTGGTGGTTGGACTCCACCGCCGTCAGCCTGCTGTGAGCCCACGCCCGTGGAGGTGAGATCGGACCGGGAGTACCGGTTCCCGTTCGAGCCGGACGCGTTGTGGTCGGCGCTCTCCGCGACGTCCGACTACCAACGCTGGTGGCCGTGGCTTCGGGAGTTCGAGGCCCGGGGGCTCGTCGCCGGGGACCGTTGGCGTTGCACCGTCAAGCCGCCGCTCCCGTACTCGCTGCGGTTCACGATCGAGCTGATCGACGTCGTCCCGGTGACGACGCTCGTCGGCCACCATCAGCGGCGACATCGCCGGCCGAGCGCGCATCGATATCGAGCCGGACGACGGCGGCAGCCGGCTGCACCTCACGTCGACGCTGGCGCCGAGCAACCGGGCGTTCGCCGTGATCGCCACGCTGGCCCGGCCAGTCGTGAAGCGGGGCCACGACTGGGTCCTCGACACCGGCGCCGCCCAGTTCGCCGAGCACGTCGGCGCCTGACCATCGGGGGTCTTCCGTCCCCGATGGGGCGTCGGAGAGCCCGGGTGCCGCGAAAGCCTCGGGTCAGACGAGGTAGGGGGCGACGGCGTTGCGGGCGAGCAGGAACCCGGCCTTGATCTTCTCGTCGGTGCCTTCGAACTGACGGTCCTCGTGCTCGACGACCACGGCGTAGTCGTAGCCCGCCCGGTACAGCGCGGCGATGAAGCGGTCCCAGCGCACCTCACCCAACCCGGGCAGGCGGGGAACCTGCCAGCCCATGCCAGCCGACATCACCCCGCGTTCGTACAGTCCGTCCCGATCGATCTGCATGTCCTTGGCGTGGACGTGGTAGAGCCGATCACCGAACTCCCGCACGACCCGCTCGTAGTCGATCATCTGCCACACGAGGTGAGACGGGTCGAGGTTGAGCCCCAGCGTGTCACCCGGGAGGGAACCGAAGACCTCCCGCCAGGTGGCCGGGGCGTACATGAGGTTGTCGCCGCCCGGCCACTCGTCGTAGCTGAAGATCATTGGGCAGTTCTCGATGGCGATCTTCACACCGTGGTCGGCGGCGTGGGCGACGATGTCCGGCCACACCTTCTTGAACTCGGCGAGGTTCTCCGGCAGCGGCTTGCGCTTGTCGTTGCCGATGAACGTGTTGACCACTGGCACGCCGAGTTTGGCCGCCGCCTCGACGACGCGCCCGAGGTGGGCGATGACCTCGGCGCGGTGGTCGAGGTCCGGATGCAACGGGTTGGGGTAGTAGCCGAGCCCCGAGATCTCGATGCCCCGCTCGGCGAGGTCACCGACGACGTCCTTGGCCTCGTCGTCGGACAGGTTGGCGCAGTCGATGTGGGACACGCCGGCGTAGCGCCGCGTCGGTCCTTCCTCCCGCGGCCAGCACGCCACCTCGAGCATCGAGAAGCCGTTGCCCGCCGCCCAGTCGGCGACCTCCGTCAGCGGCGTGTCCGGGAAGGCGGCGGTCAGCAAGCCCAGTCTTCATGTCGCGCTCCTGACGTCGCGCTCGTATTTCACGTCGTGCTCCTCTCCTCAGGTGCGTTCGACCTTGGCCCACGTGCCGGTGCGGGCGGAGGCGGCGATCGCCTCGCACACTGCCACGGCATCGTGGCCGTCGGCGAACGTCGGGTACGTCGGTCGCGCCGACGGCCGGCCGGCGGCGATGTCGCGGTAGACGTCGGCGAACAACCCGCGGAACGTGTCGGGGTATCCCTCGATGTGCCCGGCGGGATAGGCGGCCGCCGACACGCCGGCCGGGGTCATGATCGCGGCGTCCTTCTCGATCAGCTCGTTGGGCCGACCGCGGTGGCCGATCCACAATCGCTCGGGGTCCTCCGACGCCCAGGCCATCGCGGCGGCGGAGCCATCGACCTCCCACTCGACCGTGTTCTTGCGCCCGGCCGACACCTGGCTCACCGTGGCAGCACCACGCAGCCCGTCCTCGAACCGCAGCAGCACTCCCGCCGCGTCGTCGCTCTCCATGTGCTCCCGCACGCGCTCCACGTCATCGCTCACGGCGGCGGCGCCGAACGACTCGACCTCGCCGATGGGGTGATTGCGCTCCGTGACGAACGTGTGCAGATCGGCGAACGCCTCGACCACCGAGCGGCCGGTGACGAACCGCGTCAGGTCCAGCCAGTGGGAACCGATGTCGGCGACGGCCCGCAAGCCCCCTTGACGGGAGGCATCGAGGCGCCAGTTCCAGTCGGTGTCGAGCAACAGCCAGTCCTGGTGGTAGCGCCCGGTGACGAACCGAGGCTCGCCGATCGCGCCGGCGCCGACAAGCGCAGCGGCGTTCTGGTTCTGCGGGTAGTAGCGCAGGTTGAAGCAGACGGCATGGACGATGGCGGCGTCCTCGGCCAACGCCAGCAGCTCCGCCGTCTCCCTCGACCCGACGCCGAGCGGCTTCTCGCACACCACGTGGCGTCCGGCGGCGATCACCTGGCGGACGTGCGGGCCGTGCAGGTGGTTGGGGCTGGTCACGTGGACGACCTCGACCGCCGGATCGGCCAGCAGCGCGTCGACGCTGTCGAAGATCGGCGGCAGTGGACTGGTCGCCGCCTTCGCCCTCGCTCGCTCCGGCGACGAGCCCGACGATGCCCACTACATCGAGGCCGAGCCGGCGCAGCGCCTCGGTGTGGGCAACGCCCATGAACCCGGTGCCGATCACACCGACGCCGGTCATCTCTCGCCCTCGCCGGACTTCTGTCCGGTCAGGCGGACGTAGAGCCACGCCAGGATGAGGACGATGACGCCGTAGAGCATCTGCTTGACGGCCTCGCTGACGTCGATCCGCAGCAGCAGCCTGTTGAGCACCGTCAGGATGAGCGCGCCGAGGATCGTGCCGGCGTACCCGCCCGTACCGCCGAGGATCGACGTGCCCCCGATGACTGTCGCGGCGACCGATGGCAGCAGGTAGCTGTTCGTCTGATCGACGCCGACCGAGCCCGTGGCCCCGGAGAAGAGAAGGCCTCCGATCGCCGCTAGCAGGCCGGCCATGACGTAGACGGCCAGCAGCACCTGCCACACCCGCACGCCAGCAAGCCGGCAGGCGATCGGGTTGTCGCCGACGGCGTAGATCATGCGGCCGAGCCCTGAGGAGCGCAGGCCGAGGATGAGGTCGTGTATCGCCGGTCGCTACCGCTGGCCACGGCTCAGCTGCGCATCGTCCAGGCCACGGCCGGTGACCTCGCCGGGGTCGTCGGTGCCGCCGCCATGGTCGTCGAGCACGTGCTGGCGCCGGAGGCCGTCGACCGCTACGTCCGGCTCGCCGGCTGAAAGTGCCCCGGCCAGGCGCCGGGCGTGCTCGGCGTAGGCGGCCTCGAACAGTCGGGCCGACTCCGCACGCCCGACGAGCGACGCACTCGTCAGCACCGGCGGCATCGACTCGCGGGCCACCAGCAGGTCGGCCGTCTGCACCTTGATCTCGTTGGCGATGGCGATGGCGGCGATCGACGACCCGGGTCCGACGGGCGTGGCCAGACCCGCCACCTGCACGAGCGCATCGCCGGCAGGCGTGCACAGATCGATCAGAACGTCGGCGTGGTCGGTCAGGCGGGTGCCGGACGAGTGCGTCGGGACGCCGGCGGCGGACTCGGCGATCGAGGTCACGGCGATCACCGGGAGTGCCCGCCGGCGAGCCCCCATCGCCATCTCGATCGAGTTGGCGCCCAGCCCGCTGGCGCTGAACACGATCATCGCGTCGGGCGGCCGCAGATGGAAGTTGGACAGGATGACCTCGGCCAGTCCCTCCACCCGCTCGATGAACATCGCCTGCCGTTGGCCGTTGGCGCCGACGACTTGGGTGTGGAACGTCGTGGAGAGCTCGACGATCGGGTGGAAGCCGGGGTACGAGCCGTAGCGGGGGAACATCTCCTCGACAGGGATGCGGCTGTGACCGGTGCCGAACAGGTGCACGAGTCCGCCACCGCCGATGGCGTCGGCGCACAGGGCGGCGGCTTGCTCGATGGCCGGCGCCTGGGTCGCCTCGATCTGCTGCAGCAGCTCGATCGCCGTCCGCATCCAGGCGCTTGCCGTGCCGCCCTCACGGTCGCCGTCACGTCCCCATTGTCTAGACAACCGTCGCAACGTACAGTCTCGCCGGTCGACCCGTCAACGCGCCCCACCGCCGGTGGCCCCGCCCGGTACCGGGCCATCGAGCGGTACCTGCGCGACCTCATCGACGGCGCCCATCAGGGTGACGCGTTGCCGACGGAGGCCGAGCTGTGCGCCCGGTTCGACGTCAGCCGGATGACGGTCCGCCAGGCCGTCCAAGAGCTGGCCAACGCCGGGCTCGTCGATCGCCAGCGGGGGCGGGGCACGTTCGTTGCCAGCCGCCCGATGCACCGCAGGGCCGGCGTGTTCCTGTCGTTCAGCGAGGAGATGGCGCGGCGCGGGATGGTGCCCAGCTCCCGACTGGTCGCCGCTGGGCTCAGTCCAGCACGCGCCGAGGAGGTCGCCGAACTGGGGCTGCGACCCGGCGCGGAGGTCGTCCGTGTCGAGCGCGTCCGCCTCGCCGACGGCGTACCGATCGCCTTCGAGGATGCGGCGGTCGTCGCCGAGCACCGAGCGGTCCTCGACGCCGACCTCGAGGGCGGATCGTTGCACCAAGCGCTGGCCCAGCTCGGCGTCATCGCCTCGTCGGCGACGGGGACGGTCACGGCCCGCCTCGCCCGCCGGTCCGAGGTGGCGCTGCTCGATCTGCCGGCCCGCGCCGCGCTGCTCGTCGAGCTCCGCCTCCTGTTCGATC
The DNA here is from genome assembly GCA_963719775.1 of uncultured Acidimicrobiia bacterium. Classification (GTDB taxonomy): domain Bacteria; phylum Actinomycetota; class Acidimicrobiia; order Acidimicrobiales; family Ilumatobacteraceae; genus JALZMG01. Next base: position 131,797 of record CAVRCY010000009.1, on the reverse strand, counting down.
AACACGGCCGCCCGTTCGAGCGCACCGAGACCCGCTACGTCGCCGCCCGCTACGTCATCGACGTCACCCACACGCACCCCTGACAAGACCGCTTCTGAATCGTTTTTCGCCGCGCTCAGCGAGGTCAACTGTCGTCAGAATCGGGATGGTCGGATTGGTCGTGGGCCCAGAGCGCGGCGCCGATCGATCCGGCCCACGGACCGAGGGCGGCGGGGACGATCTCGTACCAGTCGGGCGGCACGAGCACTGAGTGGCGGGCCACGGCGGCACGGATCGGGTCGAGCAGCGCGGGCCCCGCGTCGGCCACCCCGCCGCCGATGACGACGCGCTCTGGCACCAGCACAGTGATCATGTTGGCGATGGCCACGCCGAGGTGGTCGGAGACGGTCTCGATGGCCGCGGCGGCCCGCTCGTCGCCGAGTCGAGCGGCCCGAACGACGGCTTCGACCGTGGGTTGGCCGGCCAGCTCGACGAGCGCGCTCGACGTCGCCACCGCCTCGAGGCAGCCGCGGTTGCCGCACCCGCAGCGCGGCCCGTCGCGCACGATCACCTGGTGGGCCAGCTCCCCAGCTCGGCCGTGCCGTCCGTAGTGCAGCCGGCCGTCGACCACGATGCCGCCGCCGATCCCGGTCCCGAGCACGAAGCAGGCGACCGTCGGGCAGCCGGCGGCGGCGCCCACGCGGCGACTCGGCCAGCGTGAACGCCCGGGCGTCGTTGATGATCGCCGTCGGTACCCCGAGGGCCCGCCGCAGCGGCTCGGTCACGGGCTGCCCCGGCCACGGCCCCGGCAGGTTGGGGAACAGCTCGATCCGCCCGGTCGCCGCGTCGAACACCCCCGGCACGCCGACGCCGGCGCCCTGCACGGGTCCCCACATGGCGATGGCGTCCCGGCCGGCCTCGCCGAGGCGCTGAACGACGGCCGGCGGGCCGTCGCCGGCCCCCGTGGCGACCGTGGCCTGGCCGACGACCTCGACGGTGCTCGAGCCCGTTTCGACGACAGCGGACTTGATGTTCGTGCCGCCGAGGTCGAGCCCGAGCCAGCGCATCGATCAGCCGACGGTCTGGCGGGCGCGGAGGTCGTCGATGATCGTCGCCGTCGCCGTCGCCCCGCATCGGTCGATGCCGGCGTTGAGGCAGTCGATGAGCGCGTCGAGGGTGCGCACCCCACCGGCCGCCTTGAGCTTGACGTGCGGCGAGACGGACATGCGCATCAGGCGGAGGTCGTCGATCGTCGCTCCCGAGGGGGCGTAGCCGGTCGACGTCTTGACGTACGCCGCCCCGGCCGCCTCGGCCACCTTGCTGCCGGCCACCTTCTCGTCGTCGGTGAGGTAGGCGTTCTCGAGGATCACCTTGACGATGGCGGCGTCTCCGGCGGCCTCGACCACGGCGGCGATGTCGTCGCGCGACATACCCCAGCTCCCCCGAGCGCAGCATGCCGATGGCGATCACCATGTCCAGCTCGACGGCGCCGTCCTCGAGGGCCCGCTCGGCCTCGAACACCTTCGTCGCCGTGAGGTGGGCGCCGTGCGGGAACCCGATCGTCGTGCCGACGAGCACGTCCGTCCCGGCCAGCGCGTCCCGGCAGCGGGCGACGTCCAGCGGGCGGCAGCACACCGATGCGACGTGGTACTCGGCGGCCACGGCGCAGCCGCCCAGCACGTCGCCGACCGTCAGCTCCGGCTTGAGCAGGGAGTGGTCGATCGTCTTGGCCACCTTCTCCACGGTGATGGAGTCGACGGAGTATCGCTCAACGAGCGTCATGGCGGGTCTCCCTCCTGGATGCGCAGCAGCTCGCCGCCGCGCAAGATGCGGTACGGCTGTCCGAGCCGTCGGGCCGTGGCCTCGAACAGATCGGGCGTCTCGGTGTTGAACGCGAACATCTCGTAGTGCATGGGCACGACGAGGTGGGCCCCGATGGCGTGGGCGAACGTGGCCGCCTCGTCGCCCCAGAAGTTGCCGGGCACGCGTCGTTCCGGGAGCCGGCCGTTGATCGGCAGCAGGGCGACGTCGATCACTCGCCCCTCGGCCAACCCGAGCAGCCGCTCCGCCATCCCGACGTAGGGCACGGCGTCGCCGGAGTGGAACACGGTGTACGGCCCCAAGCCGACGAGGTACCCGAGCTGGCGATGGCGGCCGGCCTCGTCGGTGTCGAGCTGTTCGTGGGCGACGGCGAGACCGGTGATGTGGAATGCGCCGACGTCGACGGACGCGCCGTCCGCCAGGCCGATCGGCCAGGCCGGGTCGGTGTGCAGCCGATCGGCGACGAACTGCCGGTTGGCCTCGGGGATCACCATCGAGAGCCCCGGGTTGGCGGCCAGCAGCGGCCACAGGGTCTCGTGGTCGAGGTGGTCGGTGTGGTTGTGGCTCGACGTCACGACGTCGACCATGTCGAGCCGGGCCGGGTCGACGACGCGCGCCGTCACCCGCTCGTGCGGCTTGTCCGTGCCGGCGTACTTGGCGGTCAGCGAGTCGGAGAGGTACGGGTCGAGCAGCAGGTGGTGATCGTCCCACTGGACGAGGAACCCGGACTGCCCGAGCCACCACAGCCGCATCGCACCGCCGGTGGTGGCGCGACCTGCCGCCGACGTCGGCCAGGAGGTCGTCGTCGTGGCGCAGCGGTTCGATCAACGTCCTCACGACGCCAGCACCATCACGACAATTCCTGGCGGACGCGGTGGACGCCCCGACCATGTTGGCCAGTTTCTGCGCGCGCCGCCCAGCGGGCCGTCTGCGAGAGGCCGCAGTCCGGCGCGAACGACAACCGCTCGGCCGGCGCGTACTTCAGGCATTGGCGCACGCGGTCGGCGATCAGCTCCGGCGGCTCGACGTAGTAGCTCTTCACGTCGATGATGCCCACGGCCACGTCGTGCTGTTCGGCGATGCCGGCGATCACGTCGAGCTCGGCGAACTCGCGGCTGGCCATCTCCACGTGCATCTCGTCGACCGTCATGGCGAGGAACGCCGGGAACATCGGCGCGTACCGGCGCGGGCCGACGGCGCGGCCCTTGTAGTTGCCGAAGCAGAGGTGGGTGGAGAGCCGAGTGCGCCCGACGACCGGCGCGACCGTGCGGTTGAAGATGTCGACGAACCGGGCCGGGTCCTCGCGGTGGGCGTAACAGCTCATCGACGGCTCATCGACGGTGATCTCGGCGCAGCCGGCCCGCACGAGGGCGATCAGCTCGCGCTGCACGATCGGCAGCAGCGCCTCGGTGACGGCCCAGCGGTCGGGGAGGTCCGCGCCGGGGACGAGCCGGCCGCTCAGCGTGTACGGCCCCGGCACGCTGGCCTTGAGCACCGGACCCGGCGGCGCCAGGCGGCGCAGCCGCTGGAACTCCTCGACGACGCCCAGTCCGGCTGGCGCGTCGATCGGGCCGGTGATGAGGTGGCGGCCGCGCTGATCGTGCGCGGGCGGGCCGAAGCGCCGCGGGGCCGCCGCCTCGAGCTCGATGCCCTTGAGGAACCCGTAGAACGAGAGGTTGAAGTCGAGCCGCGTCTGCTCGCCGTCGGTGATCACGTCGAGACCGGCGGCGACCTGATCGTGGACGGCGGCCACGACCGCATCGTCCTGCAGCTCGCGCCGATCGTCGGAGCCGAACTCGGCGAGGTGGGCGCAGGCGAACTCCAGCCAGCCGGGAAACGGGTAGCTGCCGATGACCGTCGTGCGCAAGGGGTGGCGCCCGGCGAGTTGTCTAGACATTGGCGCCATCATGACGCGACGCCTGGCTGCTGGCAAGCAGCGCTCGATCAGTGCGCCGGGTCGAGGCCTGGGGCGCAGAGGCCTTCCAGCTCGCGGATCTGGATCCGGTCGCGGTTGGCGTAGACGACCTCGTTGGCCGGGTCGGGCCGGAGGTTGAACGTGCGGAACGTCATGTCCGTCGTGTCGATCGTGAGGATGCGACCGATCAGCGGCTCACCGAGGCCAAGCAGGACCTTGATCGTCTCCAGCGCCTGGATCGACCCGACGATGCCGGGGAGCACCCCGAGCACCCCAGCTTCGGCGCAGCTCGGCGCCAGCTCGGCCGGCGGCGGCTCGGGCACCATGTCCCGATACGTGGGGCCCTCGAGCGGGTGGAACACGCTGACCATCCCCTCGAAGCGGAAGATCGAGCCGTGCACGACGGGGATGCCGAGCTTGACGCTGGCGTCGTTGAGGAGGTAGCGGGACGGGAAGTTGTCGGCGCCGTCGACGATCACGTCGTAGCCCGAGAGGATCTCCATGATGTTGCCGGCGTCCAACCGGGTGTCGTACGTGACGACGTCCACGTCGGGGTTCAGCGCGACGAGCGTCTTCTTCGCCGAGTCGACCTTGCGGTCGCCGACACGATCCAGGTTGTGGAGGATCTGGCGCTGCAGGTTGGAGGCGTCGACCTCGTCCATGTCGACGATGCCGAGCGTGCCGACGCCGGCCGCGGCGAGGTACAGCGCGGCCGGGGACCCCGAGTCCGCCGGCGCCCAGCAGCAGCACCTTGGAGCCGAGCAGCTTGGCCTGGCCCTCCGTGCCGACCTCGGGCAGCGAGCAGGTGGCGCATGTACCGGTTGCGCTGGTCGGGCGTGAGGACGACGGGCTGCTTCCACGGGCGGCCCTCGTCCTTCCAGCGGCCGAAGCCGCCGTCCATCGAGACGACGTCGGTGTAGCCGAGCTCCTGCAACGTGCGGGCGGCGAAGGCCGAGCGCACGCCGCCGGCGCAGTACACGACGACGGGCGCGTCCTTGTCCGTCAGGCGGCTCTCGACCTGCGACTCGAGGTGGCCGCGCGGGATGTGGATGGCGCCGGGCAGCGCGCCCTGATCGAACTCGTCGGGCTCGCGGACGTCGAGCACGACGGCGCCGCCGTTCGATGCGCTCGGCGGCGCCGGACGTGTCGACCTCGGTGATCTCGGCCTTGGCGGCCCCCAGCAGATCTCGGAACGTGGCCATGCCGAAAGCCTACCGCCCTGGTCGGGTTTCCCGAGCCGCACGGCGCCGAGCGCGCTGGCACCGCTGACCGTTCCGACCGCTTTCGGCCCCCGACCGCAGTGAGCATGATGTCCCTCGCCGAGCGTCAGCGAGGCAGGATCACGGCCAGGCGCCGCTTGGACGAGGGCCGGCAGGAGGTCGCCGATCTGGCCGTTGAGCACGGCGTCGGCGAGGCCGTCCATGTCGGTCGGGCCGGCGTTGACGATGACCACCCGTAGCGCCGGCCATCTTGGCCGTCGGCACGCAGTTGGCGGCGGGATAGACGCTGAGCGTCGAGCCGACGGCCAACAGCAGGTCGCACTCGGCGCTGACCTGCATCGCCCGGTCGATGACCTCGGGCACGAGGGCCTGGCCGAACGAGATCGTGTCGCTCTTCAGGATGCCGCCGCACACGAGGCAGGCGGGGTCGTCCTCGCCGGCCCGCACCCGGTCCAGCGACTCGGCCATCGGTCGGCGGTCCTGGCAGCCCCAGCAGCGTGTCCACCAGATCGTCCCGTGCACCTCGACGACCAGCTCGGCGGCGGTACCGGCCTGCTGGTGCAGGCCGTCGATGTTCTGCGTGACGACGGCGTGCAGCTTGCCCTGCCGCTCGAGCTCGACGATCGCTAGATGACCGCGGTTCGGGCGGGCCTCCCACGCCGGCGTGCGCAGGCGGTTCTCCCACGCCAGTCGGCGGACGTCGGGATCGGCGAGGTAGTTCTGCAGCGTCGCCGTCTTCTCGGCCGCAGGGTTCTTCGTCCACACGCCGTTGGGGCCGCGGAAGTCGGGGATGCCCGACTCGGTCGAGATGCCGGCGCCCGTCAGCACCGTGATCCGCTCGGACTGCTGGATCCAGCTGCGCACGGTCTCGGCATCCACGGGCCCGAGTCTCGCCGGGATCGGAGGGTTTCGTGCGCCCCTGCCGGTCCGCAGCGCCTCGGGTGCGGCGAAAGCCTCGGGTGGTCTTTCCGTTTCCGGGGTGTCGTCGCACCCATGTGGGGTACCGACGTCCTCCATCCTCCGACCGACCCCACCCGGGAGGTCCTGTGACCATCCATGACCACACGCTCGCCAGCCCGTCGCCCGTCGACGTCGTCCCGCTACCGGCCAGCGTCCGCATCACCCCGTGGGTCGACCCCGTCGTCGACCGTCGCGGGCACGACCCCCGTTCCGCCTACGTCGAGCAGTTCTGGCTGTCCGTCCTCGGACCGACGGCGACATGGCTGCTGCGCCGCCTCGTCGCCGGCTTCGACCACCAACCCGACGGCTACGACCTCGACGTCGGGGACACCGCCCGCGGCCTCGGGCTCAGCGTGGCCAAGGGCATGGCGTCGCCGTTCGCCAAGGCGCTGCAGCGGTGCGCGATGTTCGGCGTCGTCAACCGGCTGACGGAGAGCTGGGTCGTGCGGCGCCGCGTCCCCCGATCTCCCAACGCCACCTGCTGCGCCTGCCACCGACGCTGCAGACCGCCCACGAGCAGTGGACGCGCACCACGATCCACCTCGACGCGCTGGAACGGGCGCACGTCCTCGCCTCGGCGATGATGGCCGCGGGCGACGACCGGCTCCTGCTCGAGCCGCAGCTCGTCGCCATCGGCGTGCCGGCGCCGACGGCCGCCGAGGCCTGCCAGCTCGTGCTGCGGGCCGGACGTCAACCGTGATGATCGACCGGCGCGGTGAAGTTGACCGCCAGATCGACGAGCAGGCGGGTGCCGAACCCCGTGGCTCCCTTCGACCGCCAACTCTCGTCGGCGTCGACCTTCATCGGACCGGCGATGTCCAGGTGGGCCCACGGCACGTCGCCGACGAACTCCGACAGGAACACGGCGGCGGTGATCGCGCCGCCGTAGGGCCCGCCGACGTTCTTCACGTCGGCGACGTCGGAGTCGAGCATCTTGCGGTACTTCTTCTGCTCCAGCGGCAGCTGCCACACCGGCTCGTCGGCGGCCACCGCGGCGGTCTTGACCTGATCGACCCAGGCCTGATCGTTGCCCAGCACGCCGGCCATCGCCGGGCCGAGGGCGACCATGCAGGCACCGGTGAGGGTGGCGATGTCGACGATCGCGTCGGGCTGTTGCTCGGTTGCCAGGGCGAGGCCATCGGCCAGCACGAGCCGGCCTTCAGCGTCCGTGTTGTGGATCTCCACGGTCGTGCCGCCGTGGATCCGCAGCACGTCGCCGAGCTTCATGGCCGAGCCCGACGGCATGTTGTCCGTGCACATGAGGTAGCCGGTCACGGTGGTCCGGCAGTCGAGGGCGGCCAGCGTCGACATCGACGACAGCACGGCGGCGGCACCAGACATGTCCATCTTCATCGCCGCGTGCATCGGGTCGGTCGGCTTCAGGCTGATGCCGCCGGAGTCGTACATCACGCCCTTGCCGACCATCACCAGGTGCCCCGTCGAGTCGTGCGGGCGGTACGTCAGCTTGATCATCCGGGGTGGCTCGGCGCTGCCGGCGTTGACCCCGAGCAGACCGCCGCAGCCGAGCTCGGCCAGGGCATCCTCGTCGAACACCTCGATCTGCAGGCCACTCGATGCGGCAACGCCGGTGGCCACCTCGGCCATCCGCCTGGCCGTGAGGTGACCGGGCGGCGTGTTGGCGAGATCACGAGCCAGCTGGGCCGCCGTGGCGACGATGCGGCCGCGCTCGGCTCCCGCCTGGACGGCGGGCGCCCGACGGGCAGATGCCACGAGCGTCACGGCCCCCAGCTCGACCCCGGGAGCCTCCTTCTTCAGCACGCCGTAGCGGTAGCGCGACAGGAGCAGACCCTCGACGACCGCGCCGCCCGCCGCTTCGCCATCGACGCCGCCGATGTCGGCGAGCATCGTGGCCACGTGGGCGTGCTTGCCGGTGGCCCGCCCGAACGCAGCAGCGGCGTCGCGCAGTCCAGCGGCGTCGAGCTCGGCCGGATCGCCCGTGCCGACGGCGACGACCGACGGGCCGTCCTTGCGCGGCACGACCAACGTCTGGCCGACCTTGCCCTCGAAGCCGCCGGCGGCCAACGTCGCCCGGTCCAGGCCGAGTTGCCGAGGCACCGCGCCCTTCGGCCCGACGGCGTAACCGACGACGTCGACCCGGTCGGGCACCGACCGGGCGACCTGAATCTGCACCGGTTCGGCGGCGAGCGATGGAGTCGGGGTGAAATCGGCGATGGTGGGTGCCACGCGCTCGAGTGTGCCTGCCACCACCCACGTCGCGCACCCGCAGTGTCGACCCGTCCGCGGCATCCTGCCAGCGGGCCATCGTCCACAGCAGGTCGGACAGCCGGTTGAGGTACGTCACCACGAGCGACGGCGGCGGCGCGGCGGCGAGAGCGTGGCGCTCGGCTCGCCTGACGACGGTGCGGGCGAGGTCGAGCCACGCCGCCGTCACGTTGCCACCCGGTACGACGAACTCGGTCGGTGGGTCGAAGCGCTCGTCGAGCTCGTCGATCTGCGCCTCGAGGTGGTCGATCATCTCCTGGCTGACGGCCGTCCGTCCGGTTTCCAACAGGTTGCGCCGCGTGGGATCGGTCGCCAGCTCCGCCATCAGCACCCAGAGGTCCTGCATGATCGGGATCAGCAGCCGCTCGACGTCGCCGCCGGCATGCACCCGCGCCAACCCGAGCACGGCCTGGGCCTCGTCGACGTGGCCGTAGGCCGTCGGCAACTCGGAGTCCTTGGCCACTCGCCCGCCGTGGAACAGCCCGGTCGTGCCGTCGTCGCCGGCCCTCGTGTAGACCTTCCGACGCGCCATCCGCGATGAAGGTAGTCGCAACGTCCCACGCACGCGATCCGGCCCGCCGATAGCCTCGGGGGCTTCATGCCTGGACAGCCCTACCTGGATGCGGTCGCCGAACGAGTCGTCGTGTTCGACGGCGCCTTCGGCACCTACGTCCAGGGTCTCGACCTCACCGCCGACGACTTCGGCGGGCTCTCGCTCGAGGGCTGCAACGAGATGCTCTGCCGCGACGCGGCCCGACGTCATCGCCGGCATGCACGCCGCGTTCCTCGACGTCGGCGTCGACGCCATCGAGACGGCCAGCTTCGGCACCTTCTCCACGGTGCTGGCCGAGTACGACATCGCCCACCGCGCCCACGAGCTGAACGTGGCGGCGGCACGCATCGCCCGCGATGTCGCCGACAGCTACTCCGCCGATGGCCGGACCCGCTACGTCGCCGGTTCGATCGGCCCGGGCACGAAGCTGCCGAGCCTCGGGCACATCAGCTTCGCTGACCTGCGCGACGCCTACACCGAGCAGGCCCGCGGCCTGTTGGAAGGCGGCGTCGACCTCTTCGTCGTCGAGACGTGCATGGACCTGCTGCAGGTCAAGGCGGCGATGATCGCCTGCCGTCGCGCCATGCAGGCCGAGGGTCGCACCGTCCCGATGCAGGTGCAGGTCACGATGGAGACGACCGGCCGGATGCTCGTCGGGAGCGAGATCGGCGCCGCACTGGTGTCCGTCGCGGCGATGCACCCCGACGTCCTCGGGATCAACTGCGCCACGGGACCGGCGGAGATGCAGGAGCACCTCCGCCACCTCAGCCAGCCATTCGCCACTGCCGATCAGCGTGCTGCCGAACGCCGGCCTGCCGAGCATCGTCGACGGGCGGACGCACTACGACCTGACGCCGGAGCAGCTGGCCGAGTTCCATTCCCAGCACGTCCGCCAGTACGGCGTGTCGGTCGTGGGCGGGTGCTGCGGCACCACGCCCGATCACCTCCGCCACGTCGTCGACGCGGTGCGCGATCTGCGGCCGGCCAGCCGCACACCCCGCTCCGAGCCGAGCGTCTCGTCGATCTACAGCCCCGTCACGATCGAGCAGGACCTCTCGTTCCTGATCATCGGCGAGCGCACGAACGCCAACGGGTCCAAGGCGTTCCGCGATGCGATGCTCGAGGGCGACTGGGACACGTGCACGAAGATGGCCAACGAGCAGGTCCGCGAGGGCGCCCACGTGCTCGACGTCTGCGTCGACTACGTCGGCCGCGACGGCGCCGTCGACATGGACGAGATCGCCAAGCGGTTCGCCACGCAGTCCAGCGTCCCGCTCGTGCTCGACTCCACCGAGACGCCGGTGTTGGAGGCCGGGCTCCAGCACATCGGCGGCCGCGCCATCCTCAACTCGGCCAACCTCGAGGACGGTGAGCTGCCGGGCAGCCGGTTCGACCGCGTGATGTCGCTGGCCCGTGACTACGGCGCCGCCGTCATCTGCTTGCTGATCGACGAGCGCGGTCAGGCGCGGGACGTCGAGTGGAAGATGGAGATCGCCCATCGCATCCACGAGATCGCCACCGAGCGCTACGGGATGGAGGCCAGCGACCTGATCTTCGACGCGCTGACGTTCCCGCTGTCGACCGGCGACGACGACCTGCGCAGGGACGCCATCTACACGATCGACGCGATCAGGCGGATCAAGGCCGAGATCCCCGGCGCCCACACGACACTCGGCGTGTCGAACGTCAGCTTCGGGCTCAACCCGGCGGCCCGGCACGCGCTGAACAGCGTGTTCCTGCACGAGGCGGTGCAGGCGGGGCTGGACTCGGCGATCGTCCACGCCGGCAAGATCGTGCCGCTGAACCGGCTGCCCGACGACCAGCGCGAGGTCTGCCTCGACCTCGTCTGGGACCGTCGAGCACCGCCTCCGTGGCGAACGGGATGACGGCTTACGACCCGCTGCAGCACCTGTTGGAGGTCTTCGCCGACGTCAAGTCGACGAAGACCGAGAAGCCGGACCGCTCCGGACTCCCGGTCTCCGAGCGGCTCCACCACCGCATCATCGACGGCGATCGGGAAGGGTTGACCGCCGATCTCGACGAGGCGATGGCGTCCGGGCTCGGCGCCCTCGACATCGTCAACGACGTGCTGCTCGGCGGCATGAAGGTCGTCGGCGAGCTGTTCGGCTCCGGCCAGATGCAGCTGCCGTTCGTGCTGCAGTCGGCGGAGACGATGAAGACCGCCGTCGCCTACCTCGAGCCGCACATGGAGAAGATCGGCGGGTCGTCGGCGAAGGGCAAGCTGGTGCTGGCCACGGTCAAGGGCGACGTCCACGACATCGGCAAGAACCTCGTCGACATCATCTGCACGAACAACGGCTACGAGGTCCACAACCTGGGCATCAAGGTGCCCATCTCGGAGATGGTCGCCAAGGTCAAGGAGGTCGAGGCCGACGCCCTCGGCATGAGCGGCTTGCTCGTGAAGTCGACCCTGATCATGCGCGAGAACCTGGAGGAGCTGAACAACCTCGGGCTCAGCGACACGCCGGTGCTCCTCGGCGGGGCGGCGCTGACCCGTCGCTACGTGGAGCGCGACCTGCGCGAGATCTACGAGGGTCGGCTGTTCTACGGCCGCGACGCGTTCGAGGGCCTGACGACGCTCGAGGCGCTGATGGGCATGAAGCGCACGGGCGAGTGGGACCCGGAGTTCGGACGGGTCCCGACCGGGCGGGTGCTCCCGGAGCGGACGGCGGCGGACGACGCGCCTGCCGCGCTGCCCCGGCGGTCGCCGGACGTGGACACGACGAACACGGTGTTCACGCCGCCGTTCCTCGGTTCGCGCGTCGTCAAGGGCATCAGCCTCGACGAGATCGCCGAGTACGTCAACGAGACCGCCTTGTACCGCAACCAGTGGCAGTTCCGGCCCGAGAAGGACGCCGCCGGGATCCCCGAGTCGGACGACGAGTTCAAGACCCGCATCCGCTCGACGTTCCGCCAGCAGCTGGCCGCCGCCAAGGCCTCCGGCGTGCTCGTGCCGCAGGTCGTCTACGGGTACTTCCCGGCCAACGGCGACGGCGACGACCTGGTGATCTGGACCGACGAGTCACGGACCGAGGAAGCCGCCCGCTTCCCCTACCCGCGACAGAAGGCGGCGCCGTTCCTGTGCATCGCCGACTTCTTCCGGCCCGTCGAGTCCGGCGAGGTGGACTACGCGGCGTTCCACATCGTCACGATGGGCGCGGCGGTCAGCGAGGCCACGGCGAAGCTCTTCGCCGCCAACGAGTACCAGCAGTACCTCCTGCTGCACGGCCTCGGCGTCGAGATGGCCGAGGCGCTGGCCGAGCACTGGCACCGCAGGATCCGCCAGGAGTGGGGGTTCGTCGACGAGGACGGCCCGACCATCGGTGGGCTGTTCCGCCAGCAGTATCGCGGCGGCCGCTACTCGTGGGGCTACCCGGCCTGTCCCGACCTCGAGGACAACGCCACGGTGGCCGAGCTGCTGGGCGCCAGCCGGCTGGGCCTCGTCGTCGGCGAGGAGACGGGCTGGCAGTACCAGCCGGAGCAGACGACCTCGGCGATCATCTGCCACCACCCGCAAGCCAAGTACTTCGTCGCCCGGTAGGGCGGCCGAGCGCAGCGAGGCCGCGAACCCGAATCTGGGCGCGAAATTTTTCGACTGTCGGAAATTTCTGCGCCCAGATGTGCTGGTGGGAAGGAACGCGCCCAGATGTGGGGGGCGCGTCAGGTCAGGTCGGCCACGGCCTCCGCCGCACCGTCGATCGTCGCCTGCGCCTCCTCGGCCATCGGTGGCGAGACCACGAGGCGGTCGACGCCGAGCTCGGCGAACGCCGACGCCCACTCCGCCGTCAACGGACCTCTCGGCGTGACGGTGACCTCGAGCCGACCGAGCGCCTCCGGACGCTCGACCTGATTCGGCCGCCTCGCGCAGCCCGGCCAGTGACGTGGCGGCTTGCTCCGGGGACAGCGCGTAGCCGTACCATCCATGCCCCCGCAGGACGGCCCTCCGGTAGGCGGGCGCTGAATGGCCGCCGATGACGATCGGGAGCGGTCGTTGGGCTGGCCGCGGATGGGCGTCCACTCCGGCGAAGTCGACGAACCGCCCGTGGTAGGCGGGGCGCTCGTCGTACCACAGGTGCTCCATGGCATCGAGGAACTCGTCGGACACGGCGCCGCGCTCGGCGAAGTTGGCGCCGATCGCCCGGAACTCCGGCTCGAGGTAGCCGACGCCGACGCCCAGGGTCACGCGGCCGGCGCTCAACACGTCGAGGCTGGCGATCTGCTTGGCGAGCACGACGGGGTTGCGCTGCGGGAGGATGAGGATCCCGGTGGCCAAGCGGATCGTCGACGTGTGGGCAGCCGCCCAGGAGAGGGCCAGCAGCGGATCGAGCGCCGGGTCGTCCGGGGCCATCGGCGACGGCGGCACCTGCGGGTCCGGCACGACGACGTGCTCGCCGGCCCACAGCGACTCGAACCCGGCCGCCTCCGCGGCTCGTGCCGTGTCGGCCAACGTCGCCGGCTTGGCGCGCCGCCCCATGTTGATCATGAACAGCCCGAGGTGCATGACTGCAGTCTGCAGCGGCATCGCGGCGAGTACGGTCCAGCGTCGTGTCGCCCGAGCGGATGCGCCGCGGGATGGTCGTGCTGTCGATCGTGTACGGCGCGGTCGTGGCCATCCTGGCGATCACCAGTGCGGGGTTCCTCGGTGTCTTCGCGGCGATCGGCGGCGTGGTGATCGGCGCCCTCTGGGCGATCACCGGCTATCTCGGGAGCCAGCAGCGCCAGCCACCGAGCTGAGTCGGTGAGCCGATGGACGACATCCGGGTGACGCCGGCGGTCACGATCCCGGCGAGCGAGCTCCGCTGGCGGTTCTCGCGCTCGTCCGGTGCCGGCGGCCAGCACGTCAACACGAGCGACTCGCGCGTCGAGCTGTCGTGGGATCTGGCCGGGTCCGCCGCGCTCACGCCGGCCCAACGCCAGCGCGCCCAGCACCGACTGGGGAGGTCGCTGATCGACGGCGTCGTGACCGTGTCGGCGTCGGACCGTCGCTCCCAGCTGCGCAACCGAGAGCTGGCGCAGCAGCGGCTGGCCGAGCTGATCGCCGGGGCCATCGCCCCGCCGCCCCCCGTCAGGCGACCGACGAAGCCGAGCAAGGCGGCGCAGCGCCGGCGGATCGACGACAAGCGCCGGCGCAGCGAGACGAAACGCCTCCGTCGGCCACCCGTCGACTGACGGGCGGTTCAGGCGACGAGCACGAGGCGCGGATCCACCAGCGACCCGCCGCACCCGTCGCAGCGGGCATCCGGTCGAGGGACGAGCAGCGGAGAGATGAGGGCGCACTCGGCGCACACCCACTCCTCGGCCGGATCATCGTCGCGGGGTGGTTGGTCAACGTAGGTCATGCTGGGCTCCATCGCGTGTCGCTGCGGTTGACACGACGTTGTAGCGAGAGGGTGTCACAGCGCGCCGTGCGTGGCGCGGATGGGCCTCTCGACGCTGCGACCGGCCAAGGCGCTGGAGCGCCGGCCGTGCCGAACCGGGTCATCCGCCTCTCAACGACGCGACCCGGTCACCTCGACGCTGCGACCGGCCAAGGCGCTGGAGCGCCGGCCGTGCCGAACCGGGTCATCCGCCTCTCAACGACGCGACCCGGTCACCGAGGTAAGGCACGACCTCGACCTCGACGCCCAGCTCGTCGGCTGCCGCCATGGCCGCCCTGGACATCGAGCAGCGGGGGTTGTGGTAGATGGTCACGGCGGCCATGACCTCCCACCCTACGGAACCCCCCTCCGGCCGATCGACGTCGGCGCGCATCGCCATCGGCGCCGTCTTCTTCGTCAACGGCGCGACCTTCGCCTCATGGTCGCCGCGCCTGCCGGAGATCCAGGATCGGCTGGAGATCTCGGACGCCGCGCTGGGCATCACGCTGGTCGGCGCCGGCGTCGGCGGGTTGGCGGCCAGCCTGATCAGCGGCCTGCTCGTCGATCGGTTCGGCAGCCGCACGATGACGATGTTCACGTCGGCGGGCCTCTCGTTGTGCCTGCCGATGATGGGCATCGCCCCGACGGCGGCGCTGGTCTTCGCCACGCTGGTGGTGCTCGGGGCACTCGACGGGCTGACCGACGTGGCGATGAACTCCCAGGCCGTCGAGCTGCAGCGCCGTGTCGGCACGTCGATCATCACCCGCTTCCACGCCCTCTGGTCGGCGGGCGCCGTCACCGGCGGCCTCGTCGCCAGCCGTGCCGCTGCTGCCGGCATCAGCCTGCGCAGCCAGTTGATCATCACGGCTGCCGTCCTCGTCGTGGCGACGATCGTTGCTGCCCGCTGGCTGCTCCCGGATCGCACCGTCCATCGGGAGCGCGACGCGCCGGCGGCGGTTCGCAGCCCGCGGCCGATCCTCGTCAAGCTGTTCCTCGTCGGGCTGGCCATCGCGCTGGCCGAGGCGCCGCCGAACGACTGGGCGGCGCTGATGATGACCGATCGCTTCGACCTCGGACCCGGCGCGGCCGGACTCGGGTTCGTCGCCGTCGCCGGCGGCATGCTGGTCGGGCGCGTCGTCGGCGATCACGTGACGGACAGGTTGGGCTTGGAGCGCACCCGCCGAGGTGGCGCCGCACTGGCTGCGGTCGGCGTGGCGATCGCGACGCTGACGCCGGTGCCGGTCGTTGCCGGCCTCGGCCTGTTCATCGCCGGCTTGGGGCTCTCGTCGCTGTTCCCGCTGCTCTTCCGCGCCGCCAGCGACCTGACCCACGGCTCGCACACCGGCATGGCGGCCTTCTCCTCCGGCGCCAGGCTCGGCTTCCTGCTCGCCTCACCGCTCGTCGGCATCATCGCCGATCGCACATCCGTCGCCACCGCCGTGCTGGTCGTGGCCGGCGGCGCAGCGGCGGCCACCGCCATCAGCCGGCTGCCCCGCGGCGCCGTGCGCGAGCTGGCGCCGGACCCGCTGTGACACCGACGGCGTAGGTTCGACCGCACCGACGTCCCCCTCATCCGAGCGGGCCCCTCGTGGTCCCGATATCTGGGAGGGATCCGTGTCCCAGTTCTGCGGCGTGCACCGCACGCCTCGCGCCGGCCTGGACGAGGTCGATAGTGCCGCCGACGCGCTCGCCGTCATCCGCCTCGCGCTCCACCGACCGCTGCGCGCCGAGACGATCGCGCTCGTGCTCGATGGCGACCGGCGCGGGCGGAGCATCGTCGTCGTCGACGGCACCGATGACGCCGACGCGTTGTTCGACGTCGTCGAGCGGGTCGCCGACTCCATCGCTTCCGCCGGGCGGGACGGCGCCATCGTCATCGCCTCGGTGCGCCCCGACTCTGGACCGCTGCCCGAGGACGTCGACCGCTGGCTGGAGGCCAGTGACCTCGCCGAGCAGGTCGGCGTCGAGCTACTCGAGTGGTTCGTCATCGCCGATGACACCGGTCCGCCGACGGCGTGGTGCCCGCGTGACCTGCTCGGCGAACCGCCGCGGTGGACCGGCGGTGCCGCATGACCGCCGTTGCGCTCAGCCCGCCCGGGCCCGCCGCTGGGCCGGGCTCAGTCGCAGCCCGGCGGTCCGCAACCGGCGGACGAGCTCGCGGCTCTCGACCTCGATCGCCCCCAGGGCCACGACGTCTGGCCGGTGCTCCTCCGGGATGTCGTAGTGATCGCCCTGGAAGGCCCGCCGGGGGATGCCGAGCTGGAGGGCGAACTCGTGCAGCTCGTCCAATGACGAGTCGCTCACCAGATGGCACCATCTGCGCCCCCGGAACCACCAGCGAGGTTCGTCCACGAGCACGGCCACCGCCGCATTCTGGCTGCCGGTTGAGGGGACCGTGCGGCTGGGGAACACTGCACATGTGACCGAGCGAGCGAACCAGCACCACGGTCGTTCCGCCAATGGGTGACGACGCCGAGCTGCGCGTGGCGTGGACGACGGCGGTCGGCGCCAGCCCGGCGGATCTGGCCGCCTTCGACGACGTCCTCGGGCGGCACCGCGAGCCGCACCGCCGGTACCACGGCGTGCGCCACGTCACGTGGGTGGTCCGCCACGTCCACGAGCTGGCGGCCACCGTCCCCGTGGCGGACATCGACGCCATCGTGGCGGCAGCGTTCTTCCATGACGCCGTGTACGACCCCGGCGCCGCCGACAACGAAGCACAGAGTGCGGCGTTGGCCCAGCGGGTGATCGCGGAGCTGGGCTGGCCGGCCGACCGGTGCGCCACGGTGGGCCGCCTCGTCCGGGCCACCGAACATCACGACACGAACGACGACGACCTCGACGGCCGCGTGCTGCTCGACGCCGACCTCGCCGTGCTCGGCAGCGAGCCAGCGGCCTACCAGGCGTATGTCACGGGGGTGCGCGCCGAGTACGGCCACCTCGACGAGGCGCGGTGGCGAGCCGGGCGAGCCGCCGTCCTGCGTGGCCTGCTCGACCGGCGACCGTTGTACGCCACCGCGGAGGCCCGCAACCGGTGGGAAGCACGCGCCCGCGCCAACATGACGGCCGAGCTGGCCGCGCTGGACGGAGCCCGCCGCGGCGGCTAGCGGCGGCTGCGCGACCCGCGCCGCACCCGGAGCGGGATCGGCGTGGGGGACGGCCGGGCGGCCGCCGCGACGGCGCCTGCGAGCGCAGCGACAGCAGCGATGACGGCGACCAGCACGGAAGTGAGTGTACAGATGTTCGTCCCTGCATCCAACGGGATTGAGGTCATACGTCCTCGTGGTTGACTGGACCCGTGGCAGAGCCCGCCCTCGCGCCAGTCCGGACGCGACCCGACGTCCGCACCGACGTCGAGGAGGTCGTCGAGCCCGGTGAGCCGCTGCAGGCCCACATCGTCAAGGTCGAACCGGGCGAGTCGGCGACCGCCAAGGTCTTGGAGGCGCGCATCTACGGCACGCCGCTGGAGGCACTGTGCGGCCATGTCTGGGTGCCGTCGCGCGATCCCAAGCAGCTCCCGCTGTGCCAGGAGTGCAAGTCGATCTACGAGATGTACCAGGCGTTCAACGACGATCTTCCCGACACCCCCGACGACTGAGGCGTGGACCCCGAGACCCTGCGGATCCGCTCCTCCGTGCGGGCGCTCGTGCTCGACCCCGCCGGTCGCGTGCTGCTCGTGCGCTTCGAGTTCCCCACGGCGACCGTGTGGGCGACGCCGGGCGGCGGCCAGGAACCCGGCGAGGACGACGAGGCGACGCTCCGGCGCGAGCTCGACGAGGAGCTCGGGCTCGCCGACCTGGAGATCGGGCCGCACATCTGGAACCGACTGCACATCATCCCGTTCCTCGACGGCCGGTGGGACGGCCAGCGCGACCGCGTCTACCTCGTCCGCACTCCGTCGTTCGAGCCCCGGCCTCGGCTGACGTGGGAGCAGATGCAGGCCGAGCGGGTCCACGAGCTGCGGTGGTGGACGCCGGCGGCGCTGGCGGCCGCCGACACGGACATCGTCTTCGCCCCCCGTCGGCTACCGCAGCTGGTCGCCGCGCTGGCGACGTCCGGCCCACCGCCGTTCCCCGTCGACACCGGCGTCTGAGCCCGCGGACGCGGCTGCCGTCGCCGTAGTGTCCGCCCGATGGACGAGATCGAGGGCCGCGTGCGGCGCACCATCGCCGACCTTGCCGACGTGACGGTGATCGACTGCGATCCGGCGCTGGCCGACACGGCCGACTTCTGCGCCGCCTACGGCTACGCGATGGAGGACTCCGCCAACGCCATCCTCGTCGCCGGCAAGTCCGACCCGCCGGTCTACGCCGTCTGCGTCGTCCTCGCGACGACCCGGCTCGACGTCAACCGCGTCGTGCGTCGCCGTCTCGGCGTCCGCAAGGCGTCGTTCGCCCCGGCCGACCTCACTGCGGAGATCACGGGGATGGCGATGGGTGGCGTCACCCCGTTCGCCCTGCCCTCCGAGATGCTGCTGTGGATCGACCGCCGAGTGATGGAGCGGGAACGGATCGTCGTCGGCGGCGGGAGCCGGAGCGCCAAGGTCGTCGGCCCGCCGGAGATGCTGCTCGGCGTCGCCGGAGCGGAGGTCGTCGACGATCTGGCGCAACCGGTGGCCGCCGACTGACGGCGGGCGCCGTCAACCGGATGAGATGACGGCGTCGACCTCGATCTCCACCTTCCACCGGGAGTCGAGCAAGGCGGCCACCACGACCGTGGTGTTCGTCGGCCGCACCTCGGCGAACAGCTCACCGTGGACGGCCGACACCTCCGTGAAGTCAGACGCGTCGACGAGGTAGACGCGCACACGGACCACGTCGTGCAGTCCGCTGCCGAGCTCGGCCAGCGCGTCGTCGATGATCTCGAAGCAGCGCCGAGCCTGCGCGCCGGCGTCTCGAGGACCGACCCGTCCGGCCAGTTGGGCGCCGTTCCCGCGACCCAGACCCGGTCGCCGACGGCGACCGCCCGGCAGTAGCCGACCGTGGCCTCGAACGGGCTGCCCGAGAAGACCCGTCGCCGCTCGCCTGTGGCACCCATGGAGGGCACCGTACCCAGGACGGAAAGTCGTCAGGGTGCCGCCGGACCGGGGATCAGCTCGAACGCCACCGCCGGGCGGCCGCCGAAGCGAGCAGCGTTGGCGTCCGTCTGGCTGCCCAGCGTGGCTCGGGCGAACGCCACGCTGTCCTCGATCCCGAGCGCACGCAGGTACTCGGTGTGGGCAGCCAACGACTCGATGCCGAGGTCGAGGACGGCGGACACGTCGACGGCATGCGTCGGCCGAGGCGACCCGGCGACGGCGATCCATCGCACGCCGCTCCACGGCTCGTGGGCCGCCAGCTCGGGGAAGACCCACCGATTGCCGGCGTCGGCCACGGCGTCGACCGTCGCCCGTCCTACGGCGCGATGGTCGGGACTGTTCCAGCCGGCGCCCGGCTCGCTGCCCCAACGCTCGTCGTGGTTCTGGGCGACCACGACGTCGGGTCGGTGCCGGCGGATGGCGGCGGCGAGGTCGCGCCGCAGCGCCAGGTTCTCCTCGACCCGACCGTCGGGGTGGCCGAGGAACTCCACTTGGGCCACGCCGACGATGCGGGCGCTGGCGTGCTCCTCGGCCTGCCGCGTGACGGTGGCGCCTTCCTGGTCCATCGAGTCGATGCCCGCCTCACCCGACGTCACGAGCACGTAGCCGACGAGCTTGCCGGCCGCCGTCCACGCGGCGACGGCCGCCGCAGCGCCCCACTCGATGTCGTCGGGGTGGGCGGCGATGACGACCGCCCGCTCCCACTCGGTCGGGAAGTCAGCCAGCTGGTCGGTCACGGACTGGCACGGTACCGGCTCGGGTGCGGGCGGACTGTCAGGAGTCGGCCGATCGAGCTGATCCCAACGGAGCTCGCGGCCGACATTACGGTCGCGAGTGACGGAGGTGGCGATGTCGGAGACCTATCCAGCGAGCGGCCGCGCGGTGCGACGACGTCCGTTCCTGTTGTCGGTCATCACGTTCATCATGATCGTCAGCGCCGTGCTCAGCATCCTGTCGGGCATCTTGCTGCTCGTCGAACGCAACGACGACGACTTCCTCGTCGAGGTCGACGAGACCAGCTCGACGATCACGAACATCGGCGTCGGCCTGATCGGCAGTGGCGTGATCTCGTTCCTCTTGGCGATGGGGTTGCGCAGGGGGAGTCGGCTGGCCCGAGCGATCGTCGGGATCTACGAGGTCCTGGTCATCGCGGGCGCCATCTACACGCTGGTCGCCCTGAAGGACGAGTACCGCGTCTCAGCGATCGTCACGATCGGGCTCAGCGTGCTGATCCTCTACTACCTGTACGGGCGCGAGGCGTCGCGCCAGTACTTCCGCTGATCAGGCGGGGCGGCGACCCCACGCCGACACCAGCGGCGGGGTGGCGACGTCGAGCCCTCCCTCGGCGGCACAGGAGAGGTAGTGGTCGATCTCGTCGTGGCTGGCTGCCCGGAGGTCGATGAGGCCGCCGCGCACCTGGTCGATGTTGGCCCGGTCGAGCGCCGCGGCCGCCGGAAGCGCCAACGGGAAGTAGGCATCCGCGGCAACGTCGACCAGCCCGTGTTGACGCAACAACCGCGGCAGCTTGCGGCCGAGCTCGAGGTCGACGCCGCGCTCGGCGAGCAGGGCGATGAAGCCCGCTCGGATCCGGTTGGCGAGGTACTGCTGGGGCGTCGACGCGTCCGGGGTCGCGCACGGTTGGAAGTCGACATCGAAGTCCTCGACGACGAGCCAGCCACCTGGGCGCAGCGCCTGCGCCATGTTGGCCAGCGCGGCATCGCGAGCGGGGAGGTGGGTCAGCACGAGCCGGGCGTGGACGAGGTCGAAGTCGTCTCCGGGAGGCGCCTCGGTCACGACGTCGTGGCGCAGCACGTCGAACGTGTTGTGATCTCCAAGCCAGCGAACGGCGATGTCCGTCGCCACCACGGATCCGCCAGTCCGCTCGGCCAGCCAGGCGGGCACTGACGGACCGCCGGCACCGACCTCCCAGCACCGCCAGCCGCGCTCGATCCCGATCGCCTCGAGGTGGCGGAAGGTGACGGGGTCGAAGACGTCGGACAAGGCGGCCAACCGCTGCTCAGTCTGATCCTGCCGATTGTCCAGCAGGTACTCGCTGCTCATGGCCACCACTCGACCACATCCCGCCGGCGATGTCGTGGAGAACGGCTGCCTTTCTACTGGAGAACGTTCGGCGGTCCGCCAGCCGCGACAATGTCTCGCGTGCACCTCGACGTGATGACCGAACCTGGTTCCTGGGCGGACGTGCAGCAGCTCGCCCGCGACACGGCCGCTACAGGGTTCTCCGGGCTCGTGTTCACCGAGATGCGCCAGCCGCCGTGGATCTCCGTCGTCGCCGCCCACCACGCTGCGCCCGCACTGCACCTCGCCACCGGCATTGCCGTGGCCTTCCCACGCAGCCCGATGGTGACGGCGCAGACGGCGTGGGAGCTGGCCGAGGCCACCTCGGGACGCTTCCGGCTCGGCCTCGGCAGCCAGGTCCGGGCGCACATCGAGCGGCGCTACGGCACCGAGTTCGAGCCGCCCGTCGCTCGGCTGCGCGACTACGTGTTGGCGGTGAAGGCCTGCTGGCGCGCCTTCCGGGGCGAGGCGCCGCTCGAGCACGACGGGCCGTTCTACCGCTTGTCACTGCTGCCAGCGATGGGGCGGCCACGGCGCCACGGGCACGAGGACCTCACGGTCGACATCGCCGCGGTCGGACGGGCGATGGTCCGCGCCGCCGGCGAGGTGGCCGACGGCATCCACGTCCACCCGCTGCACTCGGTGCCCTACCTGCGCAACCGGCTGCTGCCGGCACTCGACGAGGGTGCGGCTCGGGGCGGTCGCGACGCCGACGACGTGCACCTCCTGATCCCAGTGTTCGCCGCACCCGGCGACACGCCGGCGGAACGGGCGCCGTTGGTGCAGCGGTGCCGGACGCAAGTCGCCTTCTACGGTTCGACGCGCAACTACGCGTTCCAGTTCGACGACCTCGGGTTCGAGGGGACATCGGCCCGCCTCAACGAACGGCTGAAGGCCGGCGATGTGGCGGGTATGGCGGCGCTGATCACCGATGAGATGCTCGAGCACTTCGCCGTGGTGTGCCGGTGGGACGAGCTCGCCGATCGGCTCGCTGAGCGCTACGGCGGGCTCGCCCACCGCCTCATCATGTACACCGCGGCCGACGCCCTGACGAAGGATCCGACGTCGCTCGGCCGGTGGGCGGAGGTCGCTCGTGCCGTCACGACAGCGCCGGTGAATGATTGACTCACCCGCCATGGTCGCCTTGAAGCCTGAGATCGATCCCGCCGACGTCGGGTTGGATGCCGCCCGGCTCGCCGTGCTCGATCGCCACTTCCAGCAGTTCGTCGACGACGGCCGCCTGCCTGGCTGGCTGCTCACCGTGTCCCGCCATGGCCGACTGGCCCACGTCAGCACGTACGGCCGCCGCGACATGGAGGCCGACCTGCCCGTCGAGACGGACACGATCTGGCGGCTTTTCTCGATGACCAAGCCGATCACCGCGGTCGCCGCGATGATCCTGTGGGAGCGCGGCGGCTTCGAGCTCAACGACCCGGTGCGGTCGTTCATCCCGTCCTTCGGCGATCTGCGTGTGTGGCGCGGCGGGTCGGCGGTGCGGCCGGAGACCGAGCCGGTGACCGAGGAGATGAGGGTCTGGCACCTGTTCACGCACACGAGCGGGTTGACGTACGGCTTCATGCAGGCTCACCCAGTCGACGCGCTGTACCGCAACGCCGGGTTCGAGTGGAACGTGCCCGCCGGTCTCGACCTGGGCGGCGTGTGCGACCGACTGGCCGAGCTGCCCTTGCTCTTCCAGCCCGGCAGGGAGTGGAACTACGGCATGAGCACGGACGTGCTCGGCATGGTCGTCGAGGCTGCCAGCGGGATGCCGTTCGCCGAGTTCGTGCAGCAGCACGTGCTCGATCCGCTCGGGATGACCGAGACGACCTGGTGGGTGCACGAGGACCGGGCCGACCGGCTGGCTGCGTTGTACGTGCCGTCACCTGCGACCCGCAAGGCGGTGCGGTTCGATGCCATGGGCAACTGGGCGCTTGCGGCCCCGACGGCACCGATGGGCGGCGGCGGGCTGTGCGGCACGGCCACCGATTTCGTCTGGTTCGCCGAGCTGCTCCGGCGGCGCGGCGAGCTCGACGGCGTGCGGCTCCTGGCGCCGGGCACGGTCGACTACATGACCCGCAACCACCTGCCCGGCAACGCCGACCTCACCGCCTTCGGCCGGCGGCTGTTCAGCGAAACGACGTTCGACGGCGTCGGGTTCGGGCTCGGCATCAGCGTGATGATCGACCCCGTGAAGGGCAAGGTCGCCGGCAGCGTGGGCGACCACGGCTGGGGTGGCGCTGCCAGCACGGCCTATTGGGTCGACCCGCTACTCGACCTCTCCGTGGTCTTCATGACCCAGCTCCTGCCGAGCAACTCCCACCCCCTGCGGAGCCAGCTGCGCCAGCTCGTCCACGCCGCCCTCGTCGACCCCTGACCGTCGGAGACCCGGTTTTGAACCCCGGTCAAGGTCATCCGTGACACCGAATTCGCCGGAGAACCGTCGCCGAGGCCCGGACGATCGTCCAGGCCGGTCGTCGGGCACGTCACCGAGCTCCGCGCTGGACCGTGGTGGCCCGCCTTGGATCGCCTGCTGGCCGACATCGACCAGGTCGTCCCCGAGCTGGCCGGCCCGCTGGCCACGGACGCCGGTCCGAGCGAGCTGCTGCAGCCCTAGCGCTGACCGGGTCGGCCGCCCACATCGTTGACAGTGCACCGAGCTACGGCGAACCCAGCGGTCCGGTGGCCGTGTCCTCGGCGACCTGTTCGACGGAGACGAGCTCCTCGCGACTACCGCCACCGGAGACACCGATGGCGAGCACGGGGCCGACGCCCTCGGCATACAGCTTGTACTCCAACACGTCGGGCTCGAGGGCGTTCGTGTCCTTCGTCAGCACCATGTTCTCGAACCGGCCGAAGGGCAGCTCGGTCGTCTCGCTTGTGCTGAGGATCTCGCCGTTGTCCTCCGCCTCGCCCTCGTAGAACTCCTGCCGGTACCGCATGCCCGGCTGCGGGTCGGCGGGCATGATGATGCCGGGCAACGCGCCGTCGACACCGGCTTCGAATGAGCCGCCGGTCGTCGTCATCTCGCCGTCCTCGAACTCCGCAGTGTCCTCGCCGAGGTACCAGACGTTGCCGTCGTCGTCCTGGGCGTACCAGTCGAACGTGTCCTCGATCAGCTGGCCGTCTTCGGTCACGGTGTCGCGAACGACCCGCGCCGTGATGCCGTTGGCGATCTGCTTGGTCTGCGACGTCACCGTGACGACGACCTCCAACTCCGTACCGTCGGAGTCGATCTCGCGATACGTCCAGCGCGTGCCGGGCTCCATCGGCCAGTAGGGGTTGTCGATGTCGGTCGTGAACCGCGCCGGATCGAGGTCGACGGCCTCGCTCCCCTGCGGTAGCGCCGTCGAGCTGTCGCCCGTCGAGTCGTCGCCGCAGCCGGCGATCAACAGCGCCACGACGACTGTCGCTTCGATCTTCATCGGTCCTCCGCACGATCGGTTGACGGCTCCGACGATGCTGGACCGGCGCTGAACGCCGCCTGAACGCGGTGCGACGTCAGGCGGCGATCGCCCCGTCGGCCAGCTGGCGACGGTCGATGACGTGATCGACGAGGCCGTAGGCGACGGCCTGCTCGCCACGCACGATGTAGTCGCGGTCGATGTCGGCCGTGATCCGCTCGGCCGTCTGGCCGGTCGCCGTCGCGAGGATGTCGATCATCCGCCGCCGCATCTCGACGACCTCCGCGATCTGCAGCTCGAGGTCGCTCGCCTGGCCCTGCGCCCCGCCGTGTGGCTGGTGGATCAGCACCCGCGAGTTGGGCAGCACATAGCGCTTGCCCGGCGCTCCGGCGGCCAGCAGGACGGCGGCGGCCGAGGCGGCCTGACCGACGCAGATCGTGGCGACATCCGGGGCGACGTACTGCATGGTGTCGTGGATGCCGAACAGCGCCGTCATGTCGCCGCCCGGCGAGTTGATGTAGAGCGAGATGTCCTTGCTCGTCGACTCGGACTCGAGGTGCAGGAGCTGGGCGACGATGAGGTTGGCGCTCGTGTCGTCGATCGCCGTACCGAGGAAGATGATGCGGTTGGCGAGCAGCCGCGAGTAGATGTCGTAGGCCCGCTCACCACGGTTGGACGACTCGATGACGGTGGGGACGAGCACGGTGGTTCCTCCATCTATGTGCAACTGTGTGGTTGCACGTACCCTACGGTGGCGAAGCATGTTGTGCAACCGGGCAGTTGCTCGTTAGCGTGTTCTGACATGAGCGAGCGAGTCTTCGAGCGAGCGAATCGATCATCACGGCGACGCCCGCGTCACCCGGACGGTCGAGACGGCCTTGTCCCCGGAGCAGTTGTGGGACCTCGTCGGCGACGGTGCGTCGTGGGCGACATGGATGGTCGACGAGGCGACGGTGGACATCTCCGATCGGGTCCACCGGCCACGTGGTCGACGACGGAGCGGAGCGGTGGGTGCGCATCGATCACGTCGGCGACGGGCGCCTCGACTTCACGTGGTGGCCGGTCGGCGAGCCGCGCATGGCCTCTACCGTCGAGCTCGTCGTCGCGCCCGCGCGACACCGGCAGCGCGTTGCACATCACCGAACGCTTCCCGACCGGGACGTCCGCTTCGGCGACGGCCGGCCGTTCGGCGGCGATGGCGTGGGACATCCGGACGCTGCTGCTCGTGCTCGTCGCGGCGGCCGCCCCGAGCCGCACTTGAACGACGATCGTCGGCCGATCGACGAGCTGTTCGCCGTGCTCGCCGACCCGACGCGGCGAGACGTGCTGGAGCGGCTCGTGCACGACGGACCGCAGACGGCGACCGAGCTGGCAGCTCACTTCCCGCTGACCCGCCAGGCCGTCGTCAAACACCTCCGCACGCTCGCCGCAGCCGACCTCGTGGCCGCTCAGCGTGATGGCCGCGAGGTGCGCTACCGCGCCACGACGGATCGGCTGGCCGACGCCGTCGCCTGGTTGCTCGGCGCCAGTCGGGACTGGGACCGCCGGGCCGACCGCTTGCGCGCCCGACGCTGACGACCGTTGCTGGCGGTCACCGGGCCTGGCGATCGAGCCATGCCCGGCCGCGGGGCGACAACTGGTACCCGACGGTCAGGCTCTCCGTCAGCCCGAGCGCCTTCAACTTACGGACGTCCGCCTTGAAGTCGAGTCGCTCCCGACCGAGGTGGTCGGCGAGGTCGCCGGCCCGCACGCCGGGCTGGGCGGCGATCAACGTCAGCACCTCGGCGGTCCACGGGCCGTGACGGCTGGCCCGGTCCAACCGCTCCAGCCGGTGGGTCAGGTCGCTGACGTCGTCGTCCGTGAGCTCGGTCTGCCGGCGACGGGCGATACGCGGATCGTCGCCCGCCAGCCGCAGCTCGACGCGATACAGCCGGCGATCGTCGTCGGCGGGGGCCAGTTCCCCGAGAAGCGCCTCCCGAGTGTCGTAGCCGGCGCGGCGGACGTCGTCGTCCGTGATCTCGACGTCTGTCACGATCTGCACGTCGTCGATGGCCAGCACCCCGACGGGCGTCGTCAACGTCCCGCCGCGGCGGACCGTCGGGCGTCGCTGGCGGCGGAACGCCAGCGTGATCGACCCGTCGGCGATGCCGGCGAGGAAGCGTTGCTTGAACAGCACGGCGCAATCAGGCGGCGAGCGACCAGATGGCCAGCCAATGCGAGAACGCCGCGGCGACCACCAGCGTGTGGAACACCTCGTGGTACCCGAACACGGCGGGCCACGGGTTCGGGCGCCGCAGCGCGTAGATCACCGCTCCGACGGTGTACAGCCCGCCGCCCACGGCCAGCAACGCCAGCTCGCCACCGGAGAGCGCTCGAGCGTACGCCGGGAGGTCGATCATGATCTGCCAGCCGGCCACGAGGTAGACGGCGGCGACGAGCCCCGACGGAGCGTCGAGCCAGAACATCCGCACGGTCACGCCGATCACGGCCAGCGCCCACGCCACCGCCAGCAGCACGACGCGGGTCGCGCCGTCGAGCGCCAGCACGATCACCGCCGTGTACGTCCCGGCGATGCCGACGAGGATCATGCAGTGGTCGAGCCGGCGGAGGACCCGCTTGCGGGCCGAGGACTCGAACCGGGCGGCGTGATAGACGCCGCTCGTGGCCAACATGGCGGTGACGCAGATCCCGTAGACGATCACCGCCGCCCGTGCGCCGGCACCGTCGGCCCGAATGGCCAGCAGCGTCGTCAGCACGACGGCGACCGGGACCGCCCAGCGGTGGAGCGTGCCGCGTAGCGCGGGCCGCAGCAGCAGCGGGATCTCGGACTTGTCGACCGGTCGTCGACGTCGAGGGTCGGGTGCCCGCTCTCGGCCATCCGCCGATTCTGGCAGCCCGCCTCGCCCGACGGCAGTCGGATCTGGGCGCGATCTCTTCCGACTGTCGAGAACTTCTGCACCCAGATCGGGCGGTGGGAAGGATCGCGCCCAGATGTGCGGGGGCGCGACGGGTCAGGTCGTGGTGACGCCGTGGCGTCCGCGGCCGGCGGCGAAGCGCGCCGCGCCCTGCAGGGTCTCGCCGCTGTCGATCGTCGCTCGGCCGCGGGCGACCTCGTTGCGCATCGCGTCGTCCTCGCTGAGGTCCCACTGCTCGAGTGCCGACAGGCGGTCGTTGCGCAGGCACACCTGGGGCAGCGCGGCGAGCTCGTGGCCGAGCGCGACCGCCGCGGCCAGCGCCTGCCCATGGGGGACGACCCTGTTGACGAGCCCGATCCGCTCGGCCTCGATCCCGTCGATGCCTCGACCCGTGAGGATGAGGTCCATCGCCCGGCTGTGCCCGATCAGCCGGGGCAAGCGGACGGTGCCGAGATCGACGAGCGGCACGCCGAACCGCCGGCAGTACACCCCGAGCACGGCGTCCTCGGCCGCCACACGGAGGTCGCACCACAACGCCAGCTCCAACCCGCCGGCGACCGCCGGCCCCTCGATCGCCGCGATCACCGGCTTGCCCAGCCGCAACCGGGTGGGACCCATCGGTCCCGGCCCGTCGTCGGTGATCGGGTTGCCAGCGCCGCCGGCGATGGCCTTCAGGTCGGCGCCACCGCAGAAGTAGCCGCCGGCGCCCGTGAGCACGCCGATCGACCGCCTCGTCATCCTGGTCGAACGATTGGAAGGCATCGAGGAGGCGCCGCGCCGTCTCCGAGTCGACGGCGTTGCGGCGTTCCGGGCGGTCGATCGTGACGATCCGCACCGGCCCGTCGTCGTCCACCAGCACGGTCACGGTGCACGTTTACTCCCACCGGACCTGGCCCGACGAACGCAACGATGGCGCCGGCCCTGTCCCCCGAGCGGCTCGATCGATACTCTTCCACCGATGGCGGGAGCCCTGTTCGAGCGCCCGACGATCGAGCATGTCGCCAATGCCGCCGGCGTGTCCGTCGCCACGGTCAGCCGTGCGTTGCGCGGATTGCCCAACGTGGCGGTCGCCACGAGGACCAAAGTCGAGGAGGCGGCCCGGGAACTGAACTACCGCGCCGACCCGGCGGCGTCACGCCTGGCGGCAGGGCGCAGCCACACGATCGCCGCCGTGGTGCCACTGATCAACTCGTGGTACTTCTCCAACGTCGTCGCCGGCGCCGAGGCGGTGTGCGCCGAGGACGGCTACGACCTGCTCGTCGTCTCCGCCCCGACCAGGGCGACCCGTCACGAGGTCATCGCCACCGTCGACGCGCTGCACCGGCGTGTCGACGGCATGATCTTCGTCGAGATGCCGCTCGGCACCGCGGAGGTCGACGACCTCCGACACCGGCGCCTCGGCGTCGTCACGATCGGTCAGGACACCGGCGCCTATCCGGCGGTGCGCATCGACGACGTGCGGATCGGCGAGATGGCCGTCGAACACCTGCTCGACCTGGGCCACCGGCGCATCGGCATCCTCGGCGCACAGTCGGACGACCCGGCCTACTTCGACGTTCCCACGCGGCGCATCGACGGAGCGCGCCGGTCGGTGGCCGCGGCTGGCCTCGTGCTCGACCCGACGCTCATCGCCCACGGGGAGTTCACGGTCGACGGCGGCCACCAGGCGAGCCTCGAGCTCCTCGACCGCACCGACCGCCCGACGGCCATCTTCGCCCTCTCCGACGAGATGGCGTTCGGTGCCATGCTCGCCGCCAAGGACCTCGGGCTCGATGTCCCTGGCGACGTGTCCCTGATCGGGGTCGACGATCACGAGGTGGCCAAGGTCATCGGGCTGACCACGGTGCGCCAGGACGTCCTCGAGCACGGCGCCGTCGCCGCCCGCACGCTCCTCGACCGGTTGACGAGTGAGCAAGGTGTGCTCGATCCCGTGGTATCCGGTCCCGTGCTGGTCGTGCGCACGTCGACTCGGACCTGTCGAGCCCGCGTCAGCCATCGCGCCTGATCAGGACGCCCATCGACGAGTTGCCACCCGCTGCGCTGGCGGCTCTTCCCACGCGGCGCCGTCGGGCGTAGTGTTGATCGTGATGGAGTGCGTCGGATGCGGACGTCTCGTCACCGCACGCCGAACGTGGCCGTGGGCTCGCAACTGGTGCTCCGCGGCGTGCCGACGCCGGATGATCCGAGAGCTGCGCGAGCTGTCACTGACCGTTGCCCGCTGCGGCGCGGCCATCGAGATGCCGGAGGTCATCACGGCTCGCGACGACTTGATCCGCCGCTACGTCGAGAGTGCGATCCCTCGTCGTGTCGCGACGCACCGCACACCGTCGTTCCCTGACGTCGACGTCGACGAACTCCCGTTGTACTGGAGCTGATCCCGCCGCAGGACGGTCGCTCAGGTCACTCCCAGATCGCGTCGTGTGTGCGGGGATCGAAGAAGTGCATCTTGTCGGTGGAGACGACGATCTCGGTGGCCTCGTCGAGCTCGACCTTCGAGCGCGGGCTGAAGCGGGCGACGGCGTTGGCGAGGCCCTCGATGGGGTGCTCCTCCTTCTGCATGTCCGGGTCACCGGAGTTGACGGTGCGGGCGTCGATGCTCAAGTGCACCATCAGCTCGGAGCCGAGCGCCTCGACGAGCTTGACGGTGGCGGGCAGGCGACGTTCGGCAGGCGCCGTGGTGGCGATCGCGGCGTCCTCGAAGTCCTCCGGGCGGATGCCGACAACGACCTTCTGGCCGCTGTAGTTGCGCAGCGCCGGACGGGCAGCGAGCGACTCGGGCGCCAGCGCGATCGAGCTGGTCCCGATCTTGATCGTGCCGGGGAAGGCGTCGCCGTTGAGAGTCAGGTCCGCCTCGTAGAGGTTCATCGACGGCGACCCGATGAAGGCGGCGACGAACACGTTCTTCGGCTGGTCGTACAAGTTCTGCGGGGTGCCGACCTGCTGCAGGTACCCGTCCTTGATGAGCGCCACCCGGTCGCCCATCGTCATCGCCTCGACCTGGTCGTGGGTGACGTAGAACGTCGTCGTGCCGAGGTCCTTCTGCAGCCGGGCGATCTCGGCGCGCATCTGGACGCGCAGCTTGGCGTCGAGGTTCGACAGCGGCTCGTCCATCAGGAAGGCCGACGGCTGGCGGACGATCGCCCGCCCCATCGCCACCCGTTGGCGCTGACCACCGGAGAGCTGGCCCGGCTTGCGCTCGAGGTATTTGGTCAGCTCCAGGATCTCCGCCGCCTTGCGCACCCGCGTGTCGATCTCGTGCCTTGGGGAGCTTGGCCAGCTTGAGAGCGAACCCGATGTTGTCGAACACGGACATGTGGGGGTACAGCGCGTAGTTCTGGAACACCATCGCGATGTCCCGATCCTTGGGCTCGACGGCTGTTGACGACCCGTTCGCCGATCTTCAGCTCGCCGCTGGTGATCGTCTCCAGGCCGGCGATCATGCGCAGGCCGTCGACTTGCCGCACCCGGACGGGCCGACCATCACGATGAACTCGCCATCCTCGATCTCGAGCGTGAGGTCGTGGATGATGTGGGCGCCGTTGTCGTAGACCTTGTTGACGTTGTCGAATGAGACGGTTGCCATGCGTGATCCCCTCGGTGGTTGGCGCGGTCAGCCCAAGTTTAGGTCCCAGTGGGCGGTCGGTGGTCCGATGCGATTGCCGGCGGCCTCGTCGCCCCGACGTAGCGCCTGGTGGACGGGACGAAGCAGCGCCGCCATCGACGCCCCGGCGAGGAACGGGATCGCCAGCGGCGCGTCGTCGGCCTCGAACCACGCCGCCAGCAGCATCACGTACGAGAAGATGTCGAACAGCACGAGCGCGCCCCATGCTCGGCGCGACCCGCGCACGAGGAACACGAAGAGCACGAGCACGGGGACCACGCCGAGACCGATCCGGCCGTCCTCGCTCCAGGTCGGAGCGATGAAGGCCAGTGAACGCAGCAACCCATAGGCCCAGATGGCGATCGGGACGTCCCAGATCGACCGCCGGGCGCCGACCCTCGACGACGTCCCGCTGAGCTGGCCGACGACCACATCGGACGGATCCGGCGATCAGCCCTTCACCGACCCGGCCGTGAGCCCGCGGACGAAGTAGCGCTGCAGGGTGAAGAACACGATCAGCGGCACGAACATGGCGATGAACGCGCCGGCGGTCAGCAGGTGCCAGTCCTGGCCGCGGTCGCCGATCAGCCGCACCATGGCCTGCTGGACCACCTGGTTCTCCTCGTTCGAGCCGAGGAAGATGAGGGCGATCAGGAAGTCGTTCCACACCCAGAGGAACTGCAGGATGGCGAAGGCCGCCAGCACCGGCGTGCACAGCGGCATGATCAGCTTCCAGAAGATCTGGTAGTGGGTGGCGCCGTCGAGGCGCGCCGACTCCACGATCGACTTCGGCAGCGTGCCCATGTAGTTGCGCAGCAGGTACACGGCGAGCGGCATGGCGAACGCCGGTGTGGGCGAGCCACACGGCGAGGAACTTGCCGGTCAGGCCGACGTTGCCGTAGAACTCGAGGATCGGGATGAACGCCACGTAGATCGGGACGACCAGCAGAGCGATGAGGAGGGCGAACAGGGCCTCGCGACCGCGGAACCGCATCCAGGCGAAGGCGTAGGCGGCGAACGACGCGGCGATGATCGGGATCACGGTCGCCGGGACCGTCACGACGAACGTGTTGAGGAACGCCGTGCCCATCCCGCCGTCGAGCACCTCGCGGTAGTTGTCGAGCGTCCACTGGCCGAAGTTCGCCGGATCGGTGAACACCGTCCACCAGCCGCGTGCTCTCGACCTCCTCCTCCGCTCGGAACGACGAGATGAACAACCCGAACGTGGGGATCAGCCAGAGGAGGCACAGCACGTGACCGGCAGGACGGTGAAGAGGATCCTCTTGCGCCGGCTGCCGATTCGACCTGCCGCGCCCTTGTGCGGCGCGGCGACGGCTTCGTCGTGACCGGCGGGGCCGCTGTCGTGGCGGTCGAGACAGCGCTCATGCCGTCGCCTCCTGCTCCCTGAAGCTGCGGATGTTGTAGATGATGATCGGGATCATCACGATCATCAGGAACACGACGATCGCCGAGGCGTGCCCGAACCGGCGGAAGTCGAACAGCTCGTCGACGAAGCGGTTGGCGATCACGTCGGTGTCGAAGTTGCCGCCGGTCATGACGTAGACGATGTCGAACACCTTGAGCACGGCGATCGTGAGCGTGGTGAAGACGACGGCGATCGTCGACCTGATCTGCGGAACGGTGATCCGCCAGAACACCTGCGACTCGCTGGCCCCGTCCAGGCGGGCCGCCTCCAGGGTCTCGTCCGGCACCCCCTTGATCGCCGCCGAGAGCAGCACCATCGCCAGGCCGGTCGAGCCCCAGATCATGATGATCAGGAGCAGGAACGTGTTGAGGCGCCCTTCGACACCTGCAGCCAGCTGACCGGCTCGCCGCCGAAGCCGGTCCAGATCGCGTTGAGCAGGCCGATCTGCTCTCGGCCGGCCGGGACGCCAGTCGTAGATGAACAGCCAGATCGTGCTCGCACCGACGGCGCTGATCGCCATCGGCATGAAGATGATCGACTTCGACGTCGACTCCCAGCGCTTGGACAGCCGGTCGGCGAGCACCGCCATCGCCAAGCCGAAGGCCACGCAGAAGATCGGGACGAACAGCGACCCAGATGACGTTGTTGATCAGCGTCGAGCGCATGCGCCGGGTCCTCGACCAGGGCCTCGTAGTTGTCGAACCCGACGAACTCCTCCGACCGGTCGTCACGGAAGCTGTTGATGATCGTGCGGATCGCCGGGTAGATCGAGGTAGAGGCCGACCAACAGCGAGCGCCGGGGCGATGAACGACGTACGGCCGCAGGCGCTGCGCCCTGTCCTTCGGGAACAGGCTGACGACCGCGATCCAAGCAGGAAGAACAGCAGGACGCTGCCGCCGACACCGGCGACCAGGGCGATGATCCCGAAGATGACTTTGTCCACGGAGCCCCTCCTTCAGGTCCTTCAGCTCGAGGCTGGCTGACTGCCTGCGTATGGCTGTCTGGGGTCGGACGAGCCGATGGCCCGCCCGACCGCATGTTGCTCTTACGAGGCCAGCTCTGCGTCGATCGAGGCGAGGACCTCGTCGAGCGCGCGCTGGCCGCCGATCCAGTCGACGCGCCCGTCCAGAACGAGCCGGTGCCGACCGGCCCCGGCATCAGGTCGGAGGCGTCGAAGCGGAGGATGTCGGCATCGGCGCCGATCTCGGAACAGGTGCCGCTCGACCTCGGTCGGGTAGAGGCTGGCGTCGAAGCCCTTGTGCGGCGACAGCCAGCCGCCGGCCGCCGCCCACGCCTCGCCGTACGTCTCGGTGGCGAGGAACTCCATCACGGCGCGGGCCGCCGGCGTGTCGTTGAGCAGCATCGCGAGGTCGCCACCGGCGAGGACCGGGTTGCCGTCGTAGCCGCCCTCGACGGGCGGGAAGTAGGCGACGCCGACGTTGGCGTCGATGTCCTCCTGCACGTCGTCGGGGAAGAACCCGGTGATGAAGTTGCCCTGGCGGTGCAGGTAGCAGCCCGGCGCGGTCGGTGAACAGGTCGGCCGGCGAGTCGCCGAAGGCGATGCCGAGGATGCCCTGCGCGCCGCCGACGACGTTGTCCGGCTTGTCCCAGATCTCCTCGAACTTCTCGAACGCCGCGCTTGACCTCGGGCGAGTCGAACGGGAGCTCGTGGGAGACCCACTGGTCGTACACCTCGGGGCCGTGGAGGCGCAGCATGTACTCCTCGATCCAGTCGGTGACCGGCCAGCCGGTCCCCGCCCGGCCTCGATGCCGATGCACCACGGCGTCCCCGTCCGTCGGCGATGATCTCGTCCTCGAGCGCCGCCAGCTCGGTGTCCGTCGTCGGGATCGCGTAGCCGGCCTCCTCGAACTCCGGGACCGGGTACCACATGGCGCTCTTCACCGCCATGCGCACCGGGAAGCCGTAGACCGTCCCGTCCTCGGTCGGTCGCGGCGTCGAGGAAGCCAGGGATCAGGCTCGCCTCCAGGGCGTCGATGTCGAGGTACTCGTCGACGCGGCACGGCACCGGTCTGGTCGGCGATGTCGAGCAGCAGGCCGGGCTGCGGGAAGAAGGCGATGTCGGGCAGGTCGCCGCCCTCGACGCGGGTCGTGATCTCGGTGTCGAACGCCGGCGAGTCGATGTACTCGACGTCGATTCCGGTCGCGTCGATGAACGGCTGCAGCGTCTCGCGCATCAGCGGTCGGCCTCGTCCGCAGAGTACGCGCCGAGGATCTCGACGGACTCGCCCTCGAGACCCGTCGGGAAGGTGTACTCGGTGGCCGCCCCCTCGGCGGCGGTGTCCTCACCACCCTCTTCGGCCTCGGTGGTCGGTGCGCCTTCCTCCTCGGGGGCGGTCGTCTCCTCGCCGCCCTCCTCGGCGGCGGTCGTCTCCTCGCCGCCCTCCTCGGCGGCGGCGGCGGTCGTCTCTGCGCCGCCACCGTCGTCGTCGTCGTCACCGCCGCAGGCGATTGGCACAAGCCCCAAGAGCGCCACCACGGCGGTCCGGTAGACGAGACGAGATCGAACCCTCATGTCTTTCCCCCTGGTTCGCGATGTAAGCGCCTTCATTGAGGTGCCGCCGGCTTTCTACCGAGGTTGCGGCGGGTTGTCAAGGAACCCCGCCACTCCGTCGCTCAACGGAAAAGCGCGGGTGCCGCGCGGCGCAGCGGAACGGGATCCGACAATGTCCCTGCGAACGCGCCGTTCTCGTCGCGGTCGACGAACCCGATCACGCATGGCTCGCCGGACCGCTCCCACACGATCCGGCAGGCGTACAGGCCCGGGACGTCCAGTGGAACCGCGGCGTCCGAGCCGGCCGGTTCGCCGTCGAGGACGAGGTAGTAGGCGCCACCGACCTCGCCGGCATCCCGCCGACGCGAGGACAGGCCGGCGGCGCTGCACGAGAAGATCAGGATGTCGCGCCCGTTGACATCGATGAGCTGCGGGACCTCCATCTCGGCGAAGTCCGATGGGCGAGTCAGCGGCGGCTCGACACGCCACCGGGT
Organism: uncultured Acidimicrobiia bacterium; assembly: GCA_963719775.1. GTDB lineage: Bacteria > Actinomycetota > Acidimicrobiia > Acidimicrobiales > Ilumatobacteraceae > JALZMG01. The sequence goes on along the minus strand of CAVRCY010000009.1, from coordinate 96,220 downwards.
CAGGTCAGGCGACCGAGCCCGACCGATGACCCCGCGCGTCCGCGACGGGCCTTGTCCAGCGCGTGCGGTGATCAGCATGTGGTACTCGCCGTCGGCCGCGTAGACCCATGGATCCCGCCAGGCCGGAAGCGACTGGCCATCGCCCGCCGTCGGCTCGTACCAGCGCACGTCGCTCTCGACCACCGGGTTGCCAGAGTGCTTGGACCACGACACGAGGTCCGTCGAGTCGGCGACGGCGATCCGCTGCTCGAATCCGGCCGCGAGCCCCGTGTAGAACATGCGCCAGCCGTCGCCGTGTGGAACGACGCAACCGGTCCACGTCGCACGCTCGTCGTAGGTGCCGGGGGCGCCATGCACGAGGGCGTCCGGAAGGATCGTCCACTGCCGCAGGTCGGTCGAGACGGCGTGTCCGATCGCGGCGTTCACGTGGCGCAGTTCGGGATCGCCGAGCGCCCGGGGAGCTCGCAGGAAGAACACGTGGTAGGCATCGCCGGCGTCGACGTACCACGAGTCCCAGGCCCAGGCGTCCTCGACGATGAGCATGAGGCGGCGGCCGATCAGTCGTCGTCGCTGCCGGGCACGCAGAACGGCTTGCTGGGCGGCCCGAGCTGGTTGCCTCGGGCGGCGCGCAGGGTGAACGTGCACTGCTGCGGAGGGTTGCTCACGTTGAAGATGATGGTGCAGTCGTCGTCCTGTCCGCAGACGGCGGACCACCTGCCCGGTCCTTCGACGACGTATCGGTTGGCACCCTCGACGAGGGTGTGCTCGACCCGGACCATGCACACCGCGGGGCCGACCCGGCACCCGCTGACGCTGGTGACCTCCGGCGCGCCGAGCGCCGGCGGCGGTTTGGTGGTGGTCGACGTCGTCGGGCTCGTCGTCGACGTGGTCGGGCTCGTCGTCGTCGTGGTCGTGCTCGTCGTCGATCGTCGTCGTGCTCGTCGTGGTCGTGGTCGTGGTCGACGTCGTCGGGGACGTGGTGGATGTCGTGGACGTGGTCGACGTGGTCGGGACGTGGAGGATGTCGTGGATGTGGTCGAGCTAGTCGTCGAGGTCGAGACGTCGTGGACGTCTCGTGGACGCGGTGGATGTCGTGGACGTCGTGGACGTCGTGGTGTCGATGTCGTCGGCGAGACCGTCGGCGAGGTGGTGGTCGTCGTCGTCGTCGGCGTGGTCGCCGCCGGCGTGGTCGTGGCGGACGTGGGCGGCGGGCCGGCCGCCAGCCGGGTCGTCGTCGGTGTCGCGGGCGTCGGTCGAGTGGTCGCGGTCGTGCGCGGCGCCGTCGGTGTCGGGCCGGCGATCGTGACGGGGACGGTCGTCGACGTCGTCGAGGTCGAGGACGTCGTCGAGGACGTCGGCGACGTTGGCGAAGTTGGCGGCGGAGGGCCAGTGGTCGGCAGCGGCGTCAGCACACCGCCGTCGTCCCCGCCGTCGTCCCCGCTGTCGTCCCGGCCGTCGCCCGCGGCGGCCGGCGCCACTGGACGCTCCTGCGCAGCCTCGTCGTCGTTGGTCGCCACGAAGACGACCGCCGCGGTGAGCGCTGCCGCGGCGGCGACTGCGGCTGCTGCCACGACGAACGGGTTCTGCATCACCTGGCGCAGCCGCGGGCGTGGTACGAGAACCAGGGCAGCGGCAGCGACGGCCGCCGCCACGCGCTGGCGCAGAACCGGCGGTGGGGCGATGGCGTCGACGGTGGCCAGTGCGGCGACCACATCCGGCGCCTCGATGCGCGAGCGGATCGCCGCCGCAAGCCCGGGCGGAGCAACGGCGCCGCCGACCGCGCCATCGAGCATGCCGGCGATCTGCGACTCGAACGTCGAGCGGCCAAAGGGTTGGTCGGTCACGACGCCCCCGCATGCTCTTCGAGCAGGGTTCGCAGCCGCTGCAGGCCGACGGACACCTGGGCCTTGGCCGTGCCGACGGCGACATCCATCGTCGTGGCGATCTGCTCGTACGACAGGTCCTCGTAGTAGCGCAAGACGACCGCCGTGCGCTGACGGGGAGGGAGCTGCTCGAGCACCTCGAAGGCGGTCGTCGCGTCGATGATCGTGTCCTCGACCGGCCGCACACCGCGAAGGTCGCCGGACTGCCGGCCGACGTAGCGGGTGGCGACCTGCTCGTTGCGATACTGCCCCATGACGTGGTTGACGAGGGTCCGACGGGCATACGGGAAGAAGTGCTCCACCCCGCCTTGCGCCCACGCCTGGTGCACCTTGATGAACGTCTCCGCCGCGGCGTCCTCAGCGGCCGGTCGAGACCCATGGCACAGCAGCAGCGCGACCCGGTAGAGGCGTTCGTGGTGCTCGTCGTACAGCGGGGCGAACTGCTCCCATCCGTACTCGTCGGGCGCCGTCGAGGACGCCGTCGTCACCTCAGCCATCGGACCCGCCCTCGGTTCCCGTTCGCGCTCGCCTGAGCGCCACCGTGCCCGCGAGAAATTCAGGGTCTGGACTCAACCTTTCGGGCCCGTTGCGCGTCTCTTCTACGTAGAGCGGGAACCTGCGGGCCGATCGCCACCCCCTCAAGGCGGTCGGTCCCAACTTCGTGGCGGGTGTGATAGGGCTCTTGTGGCGGCTGGGCCCTATCACCGCCGCCGGCTATGAGCGGACGGTGTTGACATCGTCGACCGCAACCCCTGCCATCGGCAAGAGCGTACTGCGCAGGGTCCACTGCCCGGACCGTCGCCGGGTGGCGACGGTAGCGTCTCGGCGCGTGAATCAGATGAAGACCCGGCTGCAGTCGCTCGGCCTGCTCGACCGGGCGCTGCGGGCGACGACCGACGAGGAGCTGACCGCGGTCGTCGAGGGTCTCAACGACGATCACCGCGAGGCGATGGAGCGCCTGACGGCAGGTGCGGTGACGCCGCAGGCGATCCGCGACACGGCGGCCAAAGGTCGCATCGATGGAACGATGGAGAGCCTCGCCCTGGTGCTGACGGATGCCTCGCTGGCCGACTGCATCGAGCAACTCGGGGACCACAGTGACAACCCGACCACCGACGAGCTGAAGGCGGTGCTGCCCGGCATCGTCGAGCGGCACGGCATCGGCGTGACGCGCCTGATGCTGGCCTCGACCGTGGCCGGAGAGGCCAACGCCTCGGTCGTCATCCGCGACCTGCTCAAGCGCGACGAGCTCGTGGCGCTGCCCCCGGTCGAAGCGGCCCGTCCGACCCCGGTTGTCCGAGCTCCCAGCGGGTCCGAGGCCGAGCGCGAGGCCCTCAGGGCCAAGCGCCAGGAGCAGCGGCGCAAGAAGCAGGTCGACGCGCGGCTGCGCCGAGAGCAGGCGATGCGCGCCCGCGGGCGCGACTGACGATCAGCCGAGCGGCAACCGCGGCGTCCCGTCGAGGATGTCGCGCTCGTGGGCCAGCAGCCACCGCTTCGTGTCCAACCCCCCACCGAAGCCGGTCAGGCTGCCATTGGCGCCGATGACACGGTGGCACGGCACGACGATCGGGAGTGGGTTGCGCCCGTTGGCGTGCCCGACGGCGCGAGCCTTGCCGACGTCGCCGAGCCGGCGGGCTTGTTCGCCGTAGCTGACGGTCGTGCCGTAAGGGATCTGCAGCAACGCCCGCCATGCGGCGAGCTGGAAGTCCGTGCCGTGCAGGTCCAGCGGCAGCGCGAAGTCGCGACGCGAGCCGTCGAAGTACTCGCCGAGCTGTCGACGGGCAGCCTCCAGCACGCCATCGTCGCCATCCTCCGGGGCATCCGTCGCGACCTCGATCGGGAAGCGGATCTCGCGCAGACCACCCTCGGAGGCGATCAGTGTGAGCCGGCCGATCGGCGTGTCGACGGTGGCGCGGACGATCATGCGGCGACCATCCAGAGCTGGTGCAGCGCGTAGGACCGCCACGGTCGCCACCGCTCGGCGCGTTCGGCACCGACGCCGAGACGAGCCAGGCCGGCCGTCACGCCGAGATCGGTGGAGAGGAACACGTCGGGGTCGCCGAGGCCGCGCATCAGCACGTAGCCCGTCGTCCACGGGCCGATGCCCGGCACATCGAGCAGCGCGGTGGCAACGGCGTCGCGATCGGCGCCGCGATCGAGGACGACGCGCCCGTCGGAGACCCGGCGGGCCAGCTCGATGATCGTCCGGCGACGGCTGGCGGGCATCGGCAGCAGGACGGGGTCGATCTCGGCCAGCGCGAGCGGCGTCGGGAAGACGTGCGTGAGCGGCCCGCCTGCGATGGCCAGCGGCGCGCCGCTCGCCGCGACGATGCGACCGGCGACGGTCCTGGCGCCGGCGATGGAGATCTGCTGTCCGACGATCGCCCGGACGGCCGTCTCGAACGGATCGACGCTGCCCGCGGTGCGCAGGCCGGGCGCGGCGGCGACGAGCGGCGCCAGCACGGGGTCCTCGGAGAGCGTCGCGTCGATGGCCACCGGGTCGGCGTCCAGGTCGAGCAGGTGGCGGAGGCGATGGACGGCGGGCGCAAGATCGCGCCAATCCTGCAGTACGACGCGGGCGCTGACGAACGGCGGCCGACCCGGAGCGCGGCGGCCGACGCGCAGCTGCGCCGTGCCGTGCCCGTGGGGCAGGTCCAACGAGCGATGGTAGGTCGTGCCGTCCAAGGCCTCGACGCCGGGGATGGCCCGTGCGGCGAGGAAGGCGAAGAGGTGCTCGGCGGCGAACGGCGCGCGCACGGCGAGCTCCAGATCCACCGCGTTGGCGTCGTGGCGGCGCGCCGCGTGGCGACCGGCACGCAGGCCGGACGGCGACACGCCGAAGGCCTCCCGAACGGTGTCGTTGAACTGGCGGACGCTGCCGAACCCGGCGGCGAAGGCGATCTCCGTGAAGTCGAGGTGCGTCGTCTCGATGAGCACGCGGGCGGTCTGGGCGCGCTGCGCACGGGCGATGGCGAGCGGTCCGGCGCCGAGCTCGTCGGTCGATCAGGCGGGTCACGTGCCGCTCGCTGTAGCCGAGGCGCTGGGCGAGGCCGCCGACGCCCTCCCGGTCGACGACGCCGTCGGCGACGAGCCGCATCGCCCGGGCGACCGCGTCACCGCGGGCGTCCCACTCCGGCGAACCCGGCGAGGCGTCCGGCCGGCAGCGCTTGCACGCCCGGTACCCGCGCTGCTGGGCGGCGGCGGCGGTCGGAAAGAACTCGACGTTGGCCCGCTTGGGGGTGATCGCCGGGCAGCTCGGCCGGCAGTAGATGCGGGTCGTGGCGACGGCCGTGACGAACCAACCGTCGAACCGCGTGTCGCGGCTCTGCACGGCTCGGTAACAGCGGTCGTGATCGAGCACGACCACAGTCTGGACGAACGACGACCACCGGACCAGCGGAAATCGGACATCCACATTTGGACCCGTCGCGCCCCCGTACATCTGGGCGCGATCCTTCCCAACCGGCGAGCTGGGGCGGATTCTTCCCGACAGTCGGGAAGAAACGCGCCCAGATGCGGGGGTGCGGGGGTGCGGGGGAATCAGTCGCCGGCGATGGGCACGAACACGGGGGTCGGCACGACGGCCGGTGCGTCGGGCTCGGTGGCGGGAGCGACGCGTGCCCGCAGCAGCCACAGGCCGAAAGCGCACACAAGGACGGCGCCGGCAAACGCCGCCCGCTTGCTGGTCAGCTCGGCGAGCGCACCCAGAGCGAGGCCGCCAAAGACGGTCCCGATCTCGAAGAACATCGTGAACGAGGCGACGACGGCCGGCCGCTGCCGATCGTCGGCCCGGTTGACGGCGAGCGCGATCAGCGACGGGTACATGAAGGCCGCCCCGACGCCGATGACGACCGCCGAGACCCACAGCGCCCACACGTACGGGAAGGCGGCCAGCCCGGCGAGCGACACGGCGATGGCGAGGAAGGCGATCGTCACGGACCGGCGGGGACCGAGCCGCTCGGGCAGTCGTGCGCCGGCGACGCGCACGGTGAGGCAAACGACGCTGTACGCCGCGAACAGGCCGCCCGAACCGGCGAGGCCGACGCTGCGGGCATGGTCGGGCAGAAAGGCGGCGAACACGGCGAACGCGGCGATCCCGGAGGCCAGGACGAGGCCGGGGCCGAGCGCCGCCGGATGCACGAACCGGGCCAACCCGGTCCGCCGCTCCGGCGCGGGCCCTGTCAGGGTCGGCTTCGAGGCCGCCTTCGTCACGGCCAACGACATCACGGCGGCCAGCGCGGCGAAGCCGGCGGCGACGAGGAAGGCGAGGTGGTAGCGGTCCTCGCCGAGGACGAACTCGCCGATCAGCGGCCCGATCCCGAGACCGACGAAGACGGCCACCGAGAAGTAGCTGGCGGCCTCCGCCCGGCGGTCGGGCGGCGCGAGGTCGGTGACCAGCGTGGCCGCGCCGACGAACAGCGCTGCCTCGCCGATGCCGGCGATCGCCCGCATCGCCAGCAACGGGCCGAGCGCATCGACGGTGGCGATCGCCAGGCCGGCGGCGGCGGCGGTCAACGAGCCGCCGATCATCACCACCCTGCGGCCACGCGCCTCGATGATGCGGGCGATGACCGGCCGGATGAGGATGGCGGCGAGCGCGAACATCGCCACGCTGAGCCCGATGCCGAGCTCCCCTGCGCCGAGCTCGTGCTCGATGAACCTCGGCAGCAGCGGCACGAGCATCCCGACGTACACGAAGAAGGCACCCGTCGCCGCGGTGACGGCGAGGAACTCCTTCGTGACGAGCCGCGGGCGGGACATGTCGAACATGTTGCAGTGTGCAACCACTTGGCAACGGGCACGAATGCCCGATGCGACGGATTTCACACTCGGCGGCCACTTGAGTGAGGCCGGGTGGCCTCTTGCGCTGGTCCGGTGGGTCGACAAGCATGCGTAGCGCAGTCGAACGTCGCCGTCTGAGTCGATGCGTCCGCAGCACGGGAGGTAGGTACTCGTCGGCGTCGTCGACCGGCTCGTTGATTCGACGACGAGAGGGAGCCGTGATGCGTCGATGCATGATGCGTCGATGCATGTGGTTGATTGCGGGAGTCCTTGCCCTCGCGGCGGCAGGACCTGCGGGCGCGACGTTCCCTGGCGAGAATGGCGCGATTGTGTTCTCGGGAGTGGACGCCGCGAGCGGCACGGTGCAGCTCTACCGCATCGAGCCGGCCGGAGGGGTTCCGACACAGCTGACTGCTCCGAGCGGGGCGGTGTGGAATGAATGCCCCTCGTGGTCGGCGGATGGACAGCTGATCTACTTCGACAGCCTCGATCGCTCGACGACCAACCCGGCGCACATCTACCGCATCAACGCAACCGGCGGGTCGCGCACGCCCGTGGACAGTCCGGACGCGCCGACCCATCTCTGCCCGACGGTCAACCGCAGCGGGACGCTGATCGCGGCGCTCGAGTACGCCAACGACGGCAGCGAGGGAATCGTCCTGATGAACGCCGACGGCAGCGGCGGACACATCGTCGCTGGAGCAGCCTCGAATCAGGACAACTACTCCCCACGCTTCGCACCCAACGGCTCACGCATCCTCTTCAACCAGGTGACGTTCGACGAGAACAACATCGAGCGCGCCGACCTGCTGATCGTCACCCCGGCGGGCCATATGACGAACATCACGCGGAACAGCGACGACCTCTTCTTCTCCCCCTCGTGGTCGCCTCTCAGGAGCACGATCCTCGCCGTACGCGGGGCAGCGGCCGACGAGATCGTCCAGATGAGCGCCACCGGCAGCAACATCCAAGTGCTCGTCAAGGTGCCGGGCGCAGCGCTGTCGAGCCCGACGTTTTCGCCAGACGGCTCGAAGATCGCGTACACGCAGTGCGTGGGAGACTGCGGCGATCCGGGGGAGTCGGGCACCGGCTCGATCTGGGTCATGAACGCCGACGGCGCCAACCCCACGATCATCCTCGCCCAGGCAACGGCGGGCGTGCAGCCGGGCGGATTCCTCGACTGGGGAGTCAGCGCTCCATAGCGACCGGGACGCAGCGCGGAGGGGGCCGTCAGTCGGGGCGCGGTTCCTTGGGCAGGCCCAACACGCGCTCGCCGACGATGTTGCGCTGGATCTGGCTCGTACCGCCCCAGATCGTCTCGGAGCGGGAGAAGAAGAACGCCGACATCATTGGGCTGACGGGATAGCCGTCCCGCCGCTTGTCGCGCACCGCACCCGGCCACGATCCCCGCTCCGGGCCGGCGTCGATGAGCATGGAGTCGGCGCCGAAGATGTCGAGCGCCAGCGCCATCGCCTCCTGGTGCATCTCCGACCAGAACATCTTGTTCGTCGCCCCGAGCGCCGTCACGCCGGCGTCCTTCGTCCCTGCCACCGCCGCCGACAGCGATCGAAGCCCGTTGATGCGCAGGATCTGGATCTTCGTGTGGTACTCCGCCAACCGCTGGCGGATGAGCGGGTCGTCGAGGAGGCCCCGCTGGCGGGCCGCCTCCACGAGGAGCCGGTGCTCCTCCTCGAAGCGCCGGTAGCCGGTCGTCGCCGACTGGCCACGCTCGAACGCGAGCGTCGAGTTGGCCACCTGCCAGCCATTGTTGACACCTCCGACGACGTTCTCCACGGGGCAGCGGGCGTCGGTGAAGAACACCTCGCAGAACTCCGCGGTGCCGTCCGGTTGCGTGATGCCGCGCACCTCGATGCCGGGCTGGCGCATGGGCACGAGCAGGTAGGAGATGCCCTTGTGCTTGGGCGCCTCCGGATCCGTGCGCGTCAGCAGGAAGCAGTAGTCGGCGTGGTGGCCGCCGGTCGTCCACACCTTCTGACCGTTGATCACCCACTCCTCGCCGTCGAGCTCGGCCGTCGTCTTCAGGCTGGCGAGGTCCGAACCGGAGTTGGGCTCGCTGAACCCCTGGCACCACCGCACGTCGCCGCGCAGGATCTTGGGCAGGAACTCCCGCTTCTGCTCCTCGCTCCCCCACTGCAGGATCGTCGGGCCAACGAGCGTGTCGCCGAAGAAGTCGGCGCGCATCGGCGCCTTGGCCCTGGCGAACTCCTCAGCCAGCACGACGCCCTCCATCGTGGACAGGCCCTTGCCGCCGTACTCCTTCGGCCAGGTGGCGCAGATCCACCCGCCGCCGTACAGCTTGTGCGGCCACTCGGCGTTGAACTCGGCCCGCTCCTCGTCGGTCAGCTCGCGCTCGTCGTCGAACCATGCCGCCGGCAGGTTCTCCTCCAGCCACCCCCGGACCTCCTTGCGGAACGGCTCGGTCTCGGCGGGATACGTCAGGTCCATGGCAACATCTTGACCCGTCGTTCAACACAAGCGAAACGTGCGGCGAACTGGGCGCATTTCTTCGCGACAGGTGAAAATTTTCCGCCCCAGATGGGTTCCTGGGAAGGATCGCGCCCAGATGTTCTCGGACGCGAAAGGATCAGCACCGTGAGCGATCCCCGTGCCGGTCGGCCGGCTGAACCCCATGACCTCGTCGACGTGCCGAGGCTGGTCACGGCCTACTTCACGGAGCACCCCGATCCGTCCGACCCTGCCCAGCTCGTCGCGTTCGGCACGTCGGGCCATCGCGGCTCCAGCTTCACGGACTCGTTCAACGAGGACCACATCGCCGCGACGACGCAGTCGATCTGCGAGTACCGCCTCCAGCAGGGCATCGACGGGCCACTCTTCATGGGCCGCGACACGCACGCCCTGTCCGAGCCGGCCTGGAGCACGGCGCTCGAGGTGCTCGTGGCCAACGACCTCACGGTCCTCGTCGACGCCGCCGATCGGTACACGCCGACGCCGGCGGTGTCGCACGCCATCCTGCGGGCCAACGGCGGACGGACGACCGGCCAGGGGCTGGCCGACGGGATCGTCGTCACGCCGTCCCACAACCCGCCCTCGGACGGCGGGTTCAAGTACAACCCGCCGCACGGCGGCCCGGCGGACACCGACGCCACGGGCTGGATCGCCGATCGGGCCAATCAGCTGCTGGCCGGCGGGATGGACGGCGTGCGGCGCACACCGATGGCCCGAGCCCGTCAGGCCGCCGAGGCGTACGACTTCACCGCCGCCTACGTCGACGACCTGCCGAACGTCGTCGACCTCGACGCCGTGCGCGAGGCCGGCGTCCACATCGGGGCCGACCCGCTCGGCGGTGCCAGCGTCGACTACTGGGCGGCGATCGCCGAGCGTCACCGCCTCGACCTGACCGTGGTCAACCCGCTCGTCGATCCGACGTGGCGCTTCATGACGCTCGACTGGGACGGCAAGATCCGCATGGACTGCTCGTCGCCGGACGCCATGGCATCGTTGATCAAGCGTCGGCACGAGTTCCAGCTCGCCACGGGCAACGACGCCGATGCGGACCGCCACGGGATCGTCACCCCGGACGCCGGCTTGATGAACCCCAACCACTTCCTGGCCGTGGCGATCTCGTACCTGTTCGCCGCTCGCCACGGGTGGTCGGGGGCGGCCGCCGTCGGCAAGACGCTCGTGTCGTCGGTGATGATCGACCGGGTCGCGGAGGACGTCGGTCGGCCGTTGCTCGAGGTGCCCGTCGGCTTCAAATGGTTCGTCCCGGGCCTGCTCGACGGGTCCGTCGGCTTCGGCGGAGAGGAGTCGGCGGGCGCGTCGTTCCTCCGCCGCGACGGCACGGTGTGGACGACCGACAAGGACGGCATCCTCCTCGCCCTGCTGGCCTCCGAGATCCTGGCCGTCACGGGTCGCTCCCCGTCGGAGCACTACGGCGACCTCACCGCCCGCCATGGCGCGCCGGCGTACGCCCGGGTCGATGCGCCGGCGACGCGCCAGCAGAAGTCCGCACTGGGTCGTCTGGCGCCCGGCGACGTCACGGCGACGGAGCTGGCCGGGGAGCCGATCGTCGCCAAGCTCACGTCGGCGCCTGGCAACGGCGCGCCGATCGGCGGCCTGAAGGTCGTCACGGAGCCGGCGTGGTTCGCCGCCCGACCTTCCGGGACGGAGGACGTCTACAAGATCTACGCCGAGTCGTTCCGCGGCCCGGCCCACCTCGCCGAGGTCCAGGCCGCGGCGAGAGAGGTCGTGACCGCCGCCCTCGGCGCCTGAGTGGAGGCGAGATCGGCGTAACACGCCGTTCATACCGACCCAACAGGGGCGAAACGGCGGCGTGTCTACGGTGCATCCGATGGATCGCCCCGCTCCGGCGAAGTCGCAGGGCTCGCACCCCCTTCGAGACCCTGTAACGACCGCCCGACGACTGCGCCCGTGACCGGCGCTGGCCGTCGCGGCGGGGTAGGGGCAGTTCCCGGGTCGTGAGCGATCATGACCCGGGGACGTCCCCTCGCTAGGTTGCGAGCATGACGGCTGCCATGGAGACCGGCGCGGCGCCTCGTGCGGAGCGGTGGACGGCGCAGTGGAAGGAGCTCTACGAGGAGGTCATCACGACGGGCCTGTGCACGGGGTGCGCGGGCTGCGTGGTGACGTGTCCGCATGACGTGATCGGTTACGAGCACGCGCCGGGCAAGTACATCCCCTTCCATTTGGAGGAGGAGTTGGGGCCGGCCGATTGCATCCATGGGGTCAAGGGGTGCACGACGTGCACCCGGGCCTGTCCCCGGTTCCGGTCGTGGGAGCCGGCCGCCGACATGCACTTGTTCGGGCGGGTGCGGGAGCCCGAGGAGATGGCCGGCATCTGGCGTCAGTTGCTGTTGACCCGGGCCAGTGACGAGACCCAGCATCAGCACGGTCAGGATGGTGGGTTCGTGTCGGCGATGCTCGTGTGGCTGATGGAGCACGACTACATCGAGGCGGCGATGGTTTCCGGCGTCGAAGCCCGACGATGCCTGGAAGGCCAAGCCGGTGCTGGCCCACAACCCGGAGGAGGTGCTGGCCACGGCCGGCAGCCGGTACACGTACTGCGCCAACCCGCTGGCCCTGCGGGAGGCCAAGGACGGAGGACCTGAACCGGCTGGCGCTGGTCGGCATGGGATGTCAGACGAGCTCGCCGCCGATCATGTGGGACCGCAAGGCGGGCAAGGTGTCCCGCCCGTTCCTGTTCAACATCGGGCTGCTGTGCTCCAAGACGTTCGACGACGCCATCTTCCCGGAACTGTTCGAAGCCAAATACGGCCTCGCCAAACAGGACATGGTCAAGATGAACATCAAAGGCGTGTTCCAGATCTGGATGAAGGATGGGTCGTATCACGAGATCGACCTCAAGGAATGCCACGCCTGGACCCGTGAGGGCTGCAAGCGTTGCCCCGACTTCGCCGCCGAGCACGCCGACATCTCCACCGGCGGGATCGGGGAGGACAACGACTGGACGTTGACGATCGTGCGCACCGCCCTCGGCGAAGAGGTCATCGAGCGGATGATCGCCGACGGCACGATCATCGCCCGCCCCGCTCAAGAGGACGAGAAGGCGATGAAACTGCTACGCACCCTGTCGATCGTCTCCCGCCGCCGCTGGCCATCAGACGCCGACCCCGCCCCAACCATCGGCGTCCCACCACCCAAGAAGAAGGCAGCGGCCCCCGCCCCAGCCTGAGCCGGGCGGTGCGGGTCAGCCGCTCTGCATGCAGCTGGTGTCGAGGTTCTCGACGAAGTCCTGGAACGGCGCCGGCGCCGACTCGACGGCATCAGGCGATCCGAAGTCGACGTTCTCGGTTCCGGCGGCGACGAGGTCGAGCTCGTCGTCCGTGTACTCGTCCAGCGTGGCGATGAGGCACGTGCGCTGGGCGTCCGTGAGGTCGTCCATCGACTCGATCCAGTCCTCGGCGACGGTGCGCGCGCTGGGGTTGCTCAGGCAGGCGCCGAGCCCGAGCACGGCGACGACCGCCAGAGCCGGCAAGCGGAGGCGGCGGACCTGGTTCACGAGTCCACGAGGCTACTGGCGCGATACGGCTTCCGGCCGGCGACGGCGGCGTCAGGGGCGTGACAACGCCACGGCGCGGGCGAACACAGCGTCCAGCATCGGCTCGGTGAGCCGGCGCGTGAACGTGTTCTGCTGGCTCGGGTGGAACGAGCACAGCAGCACCGGACCGCCGGGCACGGGGACCTCGACGCCATGGCCGAAGCGCGGGCGCGGCCGGACGTGGTGGTGCCGGCAGGCCGACGCGTAACCGAACGCGCCGAGGCAGACCACGACGGCGGGCTCCAGCGCGTCCAACTCGCGGTCGAGGTACCCGGCGCAGGCGTCGCGCTCACCCGGCGTCGGGGCGTTGCCGGGGGGCGCGCACTTGACCGGTGCAGTGACCCACGCGTTGCAGAGCTGTAGCCCGTCGGAGGCGTGCACCGAGCTCGGTTGGTTGGCCAACCCGGCCCGGAACATGGCCCGGAACAGCCACTCACCGCTGCGATCGCCGGTGAACGGGCGTCCGGTCCGGTTGGCGCCGTGCGCCGCGGGAGCGAGACCGACGACGACGATCCGGGCCGCGGGATCGCCGAACCCGGGCACCGGGCGGGCCCAGTACGTCTCGTCGCGGAACGCCGCCCGCTTCTCGATCGCCACCCGCTCCCGCCACTCGACGAGCCGCGGGCAGGCGCGGCACGCCACCACCTCCTGCTGCACGTCGTCGAGCGTCACGGCGCGCCGGGCCGATCCATGGCTGCCGACAGTAGGTTGATCGCCCTGATCATGGCCATCGCCACCGCTCCTCCTCGCCCGCCCAGACCGGCCGCACGGCCGGCGCCGCCGACGACCATCCTGCTCGTCCGCCACGCCCAGACGCCGACGACGGGCAAGGTGCTGCCCGGGCGGGCACGCGGCCTGCACCTCAGCCCTGCCGGGCACGAGCAGGCCGAACGGGCGGCGGAGCGCATCGCCGAGCTGCCCCACGTCGACGCCCTCTACACATCGCCCCTCGAGCGGGCCCGCGAGACGGCGGCGCCGATCGGGCGCGTGACGGGCCACAAGCCGCGGGTCGAGCGCGGCCTGCTGGAGTGCGACTTCGGGGACTGGACCGGAGCCAGCCTGCGGCGGCTGATGCGCAAGCGGGAGTGGGCGACGGTGCAGCGCGCTCCGTCGTCGTTCCGCTTCCCCGGCGGCGAGAGCTTCACGGAGATGCAGCTGCGCATGGTCACGACGCTCGAGCGGCTGCGCGACGCCCATCCGGGCGGCACGATCGTTTGCGTGTCCCACGCCGACCCGATCAAGGCCGCCGTCGCCCACGCCCTCGGCACGCACCTCGACCTCTTCCAGCGCATCGTCATCAGCACGTGCTCGATCAGCACGATCGCCTGGTCGGCCGGGGGACCCGTCGTCCTGGCCGTCAACTCCACCGGCCGCCCCCTCGCCGAGTTGGTCCCGCAGTGAGGTACACGTGAGCGTGTTCTTCGAGTTCGACGAGGTGGACATGTTCACGGCGACGGCGATCGGTGAACCAGGCTCGCGGGTGTTCTACCTCCATGCCCGTTCCGGGCCACAACGTGTCAGCGTCAGGTGCGAGAAGCAGCAGGTCACGGCCATCTCGCAGTACCTGCGCCGGGTGCTCAGCGACCTGCCCCCACCGGAGGACCGTCCGATGCCCGTCGACGTCGCCGAGCCGGGCGAGCAGGCCTTCGTCCTCGGACCGATCGGGCTCGGCTACGACCGCGGCAACGACAAGGTGCTCGTCCAGCTCGAGGAGCTGGTCGCCTCCGAGGAGGACGACGAGCCCGACGAGGACGCCGCCGATCGCAGCCACATCCGGCTGTACGTGACGCGCAGCCAGGCCGCTGCGTTCTGCGATCACGCCGACGAGGTCGTCGCCGCCGGCCGGCCGTCGTGCATGTGGTGCGGCAACCCGATCGATCCCGACGGTCACCCGTGCCCACGGATGAACTGACGCCGTCGCCTGTCCCGGCCGACGCGCTCGACACACTGAGCACGGCGGACGTCGTCCTCGAAGGTCGCATGCCGTGGGCCAGCAACGCCACGTTCCTCGTGCGCGTCGGCGGCCACCTCGGGATCTACAAGCCGTTGCGCGGCGAGCGCCCGCTGTGGGACTTCGAGCCCGGCCTGCACAAGCGGGAGGCGGCGGCGTTCCGCCTCAGCGAGGCGATGGGCATCGGTGCCGTCCCTCCGACCGTGCTGCGCGACGACGCGCCGCTCGGCGAGGGGTCGATCCAGTGGTTCGTCGACGCCGACCACCGCGAGCACTACTTCACGATCGCCGAGCACCGTCCGGACCTCCACGATCAGCTGCGGGCGATTGCCGTGCTCGACGTCGTGGCCAACAACACGGACCGCAAGAGCGGTCACTGCCTGCTGGCGCCCGGCTGGGCGGGAGCGAATCCGGCGGAGCGAGTGTGGGCGATCGACAACGGGCTGTGCTTCGCCCCCGAGTTCAAGCTGCGCACCGTGATCTGGGAGTTCGCCGGCGACGCCCTGACGGACGAGTTGGTGGCCGCCTGCTGCGCGCTCGTCGAGGAGGTGCCGGCGCACGTGGCCGAGCTGATCAGCGACGAGGAGGTAGCGGCGCTCCGCCGCCGCGCTGCGTGGCTGGCCGAGCACCGGGTGCTCCCGAGCGACGACAGCGGGCATCGCTACCCCTGGCCCCTCGTCTGATCGCGTCGATGGACGACGACGCCGACCTGGATGTCCTGATCCACCGGGCCGACCTCGACGGGCTCGTGCGGCTGATCGACGAGTCGACGGGCGCCGGCGACTGGGCCCGCCTGCGGCGGCTGCGCGACCGGGCGCGCCACGCCCTCGGCACCGGACGCCAGCTGTGGCCGGCGGCGACGCTGGCCGAGTATCGCCTCGCCCTGCTGGCACCACCCGAGTGGGCGGCGGGCGTGCTGGACGAGGGCTCCGGCCGGTTCACGATCGGACCGCTGACCGAGGTCGTCGCGCAGCACCACACGTGGTCGGAGCTCGCTCCCCTGCTCCCGGTCGGTCCGCGTGCCGCGCTGGTGGCCCACGAGCGCGTCCTGCGCGGCGAGCGCATCGATCCGGCATCGGTCGCCGCGCTCCCCGAGACGCTCGACGTGCCCTACGCGTTGGCGCCGTGGGAACCCGAGTACCCGCTGGCCGACTACCACGGAGGCAGCGCCGAGTTCCCGTCTCCCGAACGCCCTGCCGGGCTCCAAGACGTCGCCCTGCCCGGGGACGCGGCCGTCACCGACGACGACGTCGTCGAGCTGGCCGTGCGCCAACTCGTCGAGCCGTGGACGGCCAGCTCGGATGGGCGGGCCGAGGTCGTCGCCGTGGAGGGTGCGATGCCCGAGGCGCTGCGGGCGCTCGGCCTGCACGCCGCTCGCGCCGTCGAGCTGCCGACGCGCGAGGCGCTGTCGTGGCTGGCCTGGGCAGGGGCCAGCGGCGGGGCCCACGGACGACGTCGCGGCGCGGCGGCCGGCCGGTTCGGCGCGCTGTGGATGGTGGGCGCGCTGGCGGACGCCCTCGACGACTGGCCTCTCGATCCCCCCGAGCTCGGCGAGCTGGCCGCCGGCCTGCGCTGGTGGTGGTGGGACGCCCACGAGCCAGCGACGGGCTGGCAGCTGCAGCTGGCCGTCGAGGATCCTGCCGACGGGCTGGCCTGGGCGATCAGCGCCCGTGACTCCGCATGACCCGGTTCGCCGTCGCCATCTGGCCACCGGCCGCCGTGGTGGAGGCCGTGCGGGCGTTCGAACGGCCGGCGCTCCCCGAGGTGCGATGGTCGACGCCGGAGCAGTGGATGATCAAGGTTCGACCGCTCGGCCACGTCGGCGCGAACGTCGTCACGCAGCTCGTCGACGTGCTGCGCGACGAGCTGGACGGCGCCCCGGCGACCGAGTGCACGGTCGGCCCGGTCACCCGCCGACTTGGCGGCCAATGGCTCGGCGCTCCGGTCGCCGGCCTGGAGGACCTGGCCGCAGTGGTGTTCGACGTCACCGCCCCGTTGGTCCCGGTCACCCATCCGCAGCCATTCCGGGCCGAGATCGTGCTGGCCAGGGGGCGGGTCCCCAAGGAGCTGGCCGGGCGGCCGTTGTCCGCCAGGTTCACGGCTCGGGAGGTCGTTTTGGTCGCCGACAGGTCGTCGCCGGCAGTGGCTCGGTTCGACGACATCGCGACCATCGCCCTCGGCCGCTGACGGCGCCGGGGTGCCAGGTGATCGCCGGGTCGACCATCTACCCTCTGCGCCGATGCCACGTGTCGGTCGACTCAGTGTGTGGCTCGTCGGCGTGCTGCTCGGCATCGGCGGGATCACCGCCGGCGGACTGACCGTCCACGCCGAGGATGCGGGCGGTCCGCCGCCGTCGATCGTGCCCGCCCCAACGGTCGAGACACCGACCACGGTGCCGGCCGCGGCCGCTTCCACGACTCCGCCGGCCACCGGGGTGCCGGCGGCGACCACGCCGGTCCCGGAGCGAGCCGGCAGTGGTGTCGCCGACGTGGCCAAGGGCGAGGAGGAGGACTGGACGGTCCGCCGGATCGTGACGACGGTCGCTCTCGTCGTCGTCGGCCTGGCCGCCAGCGGCTTCGTCTACGGGCGGGTCCGCAGCATGTCCCGCCGGTCGTCGACGGCGCTGGTGCCCAGCCCCGACTGAGCCCGACTGACCGTTCAGCGGTTCTGCAGCGCTTCGATCAACTTGGGCAGCACCTTGTGGACGTCACCGACGATCCCGAGGTCGGCGACGCCGAAGATCGGCGCCTCCTTGTCCTTGTTGATGGCGATGATGTTCTTCGACCCCTTCATGCCGACCATGTGCTGCGTCGCCCCTGAGATGCCGGCGGCGATGTAGACGGTGGGCTTGACCACCTTGCCGGTCTGGCCGACCTGGTAGCTGTACGGCACCCAGCCGGCGTCGACGATTGCCCTTGACGCGCCCGGCGCACCCTTCAGCGCCTTGGCCAACGTCTCGATCAGCTCGTACTTCGACGCCTCGCCGAGACCGCGACCGCCGGACACGACGATGGCCGCCTCGTCCAACTTCGGCCCCGAGTGCTCCTCGACATGGACCGCCTGCACCTTGGCCCCGCCGGCGGCACCCAGGTCAGGGACCGGTGCGGCGACGACGTCAGGGGCGCCTCCGCCTGACGGTTCGGCGGCGAAGCTCTTGGGCCGGAAGGCGACGAGGTACGGACCGTCGCCGGTGAACGTCGTGGTCACGAGCTGCGTGCCGCCGAAGACGGGCGTCGTGACCTTGACCTGTCCGCCGTCGATCTCGATCTCCGTGTTGTTCGTCAGCACGGGCTTGTCGAGCTTCACCGAGAGGCGGCTGACGACGTCGCGACCTTCGTAGTTCTGCGGGAAGAGGATCACGGCGGGCGAGTCACCGCCGTCGATGACGGCCTTCATCGCCGCCGCCACGGCGACGCCGGGCAGATGGCCGTCGAGGTCACCGGTGGCGTACACCTTGGTGGCGCCGTGCTCGCCGAGCGCGGCAGCGATGTCGCCGGCGTCGCCGGCCACGAACGCCGTGACCCCTGCGCCGTCGGCCAGGGAACGGGCCTTGGTCAGCAGCTCGAGCGTGGCGGTGGTCGGCTCCCCGTCTGCGCTCTGGGCGAACACCCAGATGTCGGAACCAGGCATCTCTCGTCTCCGATCTCTGCTCAGATGACCTTGAGCTTGTCGAGGAACTCGACGATCTTCGCGTAGCCCTCGCCGTCGTCCTCGATCACCTCGCCGGCCTCGCGCTCGGGCGCCGACGCGACGTCCACGATCTGCTGTCCGGCACCGGCCCAACCGACCGGCGTGACCCCGAGGTCGGCGGCGGTGACGGTGTCCACCGGCTTCGACTTGGCGGCCATGATGCCCTTGAAGCTCGGGTAGCGGGGCTCGACCACGCCGGCGGTGACGCTGATGACGGCCGGCATCGTGGTGGTGACCTCGTCGTAGCCGGCCTCGGTCTGGCGGTTCACCTTCAGCACGTCGCCGTCGACCTCGACGTGCTTGGCGAACGTCACCGACGGGAGGCCGAGCACCTCGGCCATCTGCTCCGGGACGGTGCCCGTGTAGCCGTCGCTCGATTCGGTGCCGGCGATGATGAGGTCGGCGTCCCCGAGCCGATGGACGGCGGCGGCGAGGACCTTGGCGGTGGTCAGGGCGTCCGAGCCGGCCAGCTCGGGATCGGACACGAGCACGGCCTTCGCGGCGCCCATCGCCAGTGCCGTACGCAGGCCGGACACCTCGCCGTTGGGCGCCATCGACACGAGGCTGACCTCGCCGTCGCCGGCCACGCCGACGAGCTGCAACGCCATCTCCACGCCGTAGCTGTCCGACTCGTCGAGGATCAGCTTGCCGTCGCGCTGGAGCGTGTGGTCGGACGGATCCAGGGCGCCAGGTTGCGCCGGATCAGGGATCTGCTTGACGCACACGATCACGTTCATAGGGCGCTCTTTCTACCGTCTCTCTTACGTAACGACCAGTTCCACCCGTTTGTGTCATCGGAATCGACCTGAATCGGTCGTTCTGGGCGACACAAACGGGGCCTGGCGGGCAGCCGGTACTGTCGACCACTTGCGGATCCTGCTGGTCGTGAACTCGTTCGCCTCGTCGGTCACGGCCCGCAACACCGTCGTCGTGCACCGCCGCCTGAGCCGCAACCACGACGTCGAGCTGGTCGAGACGAATCGACGGGGCCATGCCAGCCGCTTCGCCCACGACGCCGCGCGCCGCGGCATCGACATCGTCGTCGGCTACGGCGGCGACGGGACGCTCAACGAAGTGGCCACGGGCATCGCCGGCACGGAGACGGCGCTGGGCGCGCTCCCGGGTGGCTCGACGAACGTCTTCGCCCGCACGATCGGTCTGCCCAACGACCCGGTGGCCGCCGCCGATCGGCTGGCCGACGGCATCGACAGCGAGAACTTCCGCCCGATCGGGCTGGGCCAGGTCAACGGACGGTACTTCTGCTTCCACACCGGCGTCGGCTATGACGCCGCCGTCGTCGCCACCGTCGAGCGACGGGCCTCCCTCAAGCGGTGGCTCGGCCATCCGCTGTTCATCACCGCGGGGCTGCTGACGTGGGCCACCGGCTACGACCGCCATCACCCCCACTTCCGCGTCGTGACCGACGACCGTGTCATCGAGGACGGCTACTTCTCGATCGTGCTCAACACGAACCCCTACACGTACCTCGGCAACCGACCCCTCGACCTTTCCCATGCCGCCACGCTGGACCGGGGGCTCGTGGCGGTCACGTTCCGGACGATGCGGGCGACGGCGATCCTCCGCTCGTTGTACGGCGCGCTACGCGGTGGCGGCGTCGAACCGACCCCCGACCTCGACGAGCAGATCGATCTGCAGCATCTGGTCATCGAGCACGAGTCGCCATTCCCATACCAGCTGGACGGCGACTACCTGGGCGAGGTCAACCGCCTCGAGTTCCGCAACGTCCCCGACGCCGTCCGGCTGGTCGTGCCGCGCTGACGCGCGAACCTCAATGCAGCAGGTCGAGCAGCTCGTCGGGGATGTCCGTGAAGATGCCATCGACGCCCCACGAGGCCAGCTCGGTGGCTCGCCGCAGGTCGTCGCACGTCCACGTGTAGACGGCCAGACCGGCAGCGTGACAGCGGTCGACGGCCGCTGCGGTCAGCATCCGCTCCCACGGGTTGATCGCCGCATGGCCCCGATCGGCGGCGATCGCCGGCGCCGAGTCGTCGACCCCGACCACCAGCCAGGCCGTCGGCACGTCGGGTGCGAGGACCCGGCAGCGGTCGACCGTGGCGAGGCGGAACGATGAGATCAGCCATCGACCGCCACCACGCTCCGCCAGGTCGGCCAGCACCTCGACGGCGACGCGGTCGTCGGGGTCGAAGTCGGGCTCCCCGAGGGCGTTCTTGATCTCGATGTCGACCCACGCCCCGGCGCAGGCGTCGAGGGCGTCGCCGAGCGTCGGCACGTGGCGCGGGAGCTCCCGCCACGTCGTCTCGACGATCACGCGACCGTCGTCCAGCCTGGGGTTGTGATGGACGACGACGACGCCGTCGAGCGTCCGCCGGGCGTCCAGCTCGACCCCGTCGGCGCCCATGTCGACGGCCAGCCGGAACGCCTCCACCGTGTTCTCCCTGGCCCGCCGAGACGCCCCGCGGTGGGCGATGACCTCCGTCACGCGGGAACGTTACCCCTTGTCACACTGCGACCCTTCGCCTAGTTTTCCGCCGTCGGGCACCAACACCTGCCCGGACGTCGTCGCGGTCACCTGGGACCGCCCTGAGGAGGACATCGGTGTCGATCCTTGCGTCAAGCCTCACCTTGGGTGCCGCCGACTACAAGTGGCGCGACCATGCGCTGTGCAAGGACACCGACCCCGAGCTCTTCTTCCCGGTCGGCACCACGGGCTCGGCGCTGACGCAAATCGAGCGCGCCAAGCAGGTGTGCGGTCAATGCGCGGTCCGCGTGGACTGCCTCGATTTCGCCCTCACGACGAACCAGGACTCCGGCGTCTGGGGCGGGCTGTCCGAGGAGGAGCGCCGCATCATCCGCCGGGCGCGGGCAGCCAGGGTGCGGACCCGCGACGCCGGCTGAGGCGGCGCCGGCCCGTCATCGCTGAGATCTGAGCGCCCGCTCGGCCCGCTCCACGAGCACCGAACGCGATCGCTCGTCCAGCGGTCGAGACGTCCGCACCGCCACGTCGATGTCGCCATCGTTCGTCCGACGCGCGTCCAGGTCACCGACGAACACGACATCCGTGAGGTGCTCGGTGCCAGCCAGGTTGCGCAAGGCGTCGGCGGCCGACCGCTCGGCATCGGCAACTGGCTCGTCGTCGCGCACGTGCAGCCGAACCGTCGCCGCGGCGGCCTCCTGGCTCAGGTTGCGGACGAGCACGAGCTGCCCGTTCGGCACGTGCAGCGTGCTGCGCTCGTCGCGCAGGCGCGTCGTGACGAGGCCCACGTGGTCGACGACAGCGTGGATCGGCTCGCCGCCGCTGAGCTGCACGACGAGCTCGTCGCCGACCCCGTAACGGTCCTCGACGAGCACGGAGAGCCCCGTGAGGTAGTCGTTGACCTTGTGCTGGCCGCCGATCGCCACGGCCGCACCGAGGAAGCCGGCGCTGGACAGGAAGAACGCGGCGTCGATGTCGAAGAGCTGGAACACGGCGATCCCGACGGCGAGCCACACCACGACGGTGACGAGGTGGTTGAGCATCCGGGCCGCCGCGTCGTCGCGCTGCCGACGACGCTGCTCGCGCGACTCGGCCGTCTCGGAGGCGACGCGCGACGCGCCGGCCCGCCACCACCTCGTCTGTGGGTCGCCGGCTCGACGGTCGGACAGCCGTCGGACGACGCGCCGCATGACGAGCCCGGACACGCGGGTGACGAGCAGAGCACCGATCAGGAGGGCGACGACGACGAGAGCAGCAGGCACGTGTCCAGTATGGAGGGCCGAATCCGATTGTTACGGTCAGGTGACGGGTGTAACCGTCGCCCCACTCACTCCGCGAGCGGCACGACCAACTTGACGACCGTGCCGTGGCCGCCGACGTGGTCGTCGAGCCCGGCGTCGCGCAGGTCGGCACCGGTCGCCGGGCGCATCGAGATCTGACCGTTGAGCTCCGTCGTCACGAGCGTCCGCACGATCGACAGCCCGAGCCCGGTCGCCGCGTCCAGGTCGAACCCCGGCTCGAGCCCCCGGCCGTCGTCGATGACCTCGATCTGCAGGCGCTCCGTGTCGTTGTCCAGCGACACGACGACCTTGCCGCCGCCGCTGCCCTCCGGGAACCCGTGATCGACGGCGTTCTGCAGCAGCTCGGTGAGGACGACCGAGAGCGGCGTGGCGACCCGCGCCGGGATCCGCCCGCCGTCCCCGACGAGCGCGAAGTGGACCGGCCGGTCCGGTGACTGCAGGCTCTCCTCGGCCAGCCGCAGCAGCGGCCGAACGATCTCGATGAACGTCACGTCGTCGCCGGGCTCACGTGACAGCGACTCGTGGACGAGGGCGATCGTCCGGATCCGGCGCACCGACTCCGACACCGCCGCCTTGGCCTCCGGGTTCTCCAGCCGCCGGGCCTGCAGGCGCAGGAGCGACGAGATGGTCTGCAGGTTGTTCTTCACGCGGTGGTGGATCTCGCGAATGGTCGCGTCCTTGCTGATCAGCAACCGGTCGCGCTTGCGCAGATCGGTCACGTCACGCACCAGCAGCACCCCTCCGGCGATGTGGTCACCGGCCATCATCGGCAGGCACCGGCACAGCAAGGCGACGTCGGGGGCCGGCTCGAACTCCTCGACGATCGGCAGCCGTTGCTCGTAGGCCTTGCGCACCATCTCGTCGTGGAAGCCGAGCTCGGCCAGCCGGATCCCGACGGCGTTGGCATGGATGCCGACGCGGTGCAGCGCCGAGTTGGCGTTCGGGGAGAGGTACGTCACGCGCCCGTCGGCGTCGAGGATCATGACTCCGTCGCCGACGCGGGGAGCGGCCGTGGAGTCGCCGCCGCGCGTCGGGTACGGGAACGCGCCGTCGGCGATCATCTGGGCGAAGCGGTCGAAGATGGTGATGTACGTCCGTTCCAGCTCGCCCTGTGGTCGCCCCGCCCGCTGCACCCACTCGCGGGTCATCACGGCGATCGGGCGATTGCCGGCGCGCACCGGCACGGCCAGCATCCGTGCCGCCTCGGGCAGGTCGTCGACCTTGACGTCGCCCTCGGTGATCTCCTGTGACGTGAACGCCGCGGAGAGCACCGACTGCTCGCTGGTGTTGGCGAACGTCCCGACCCAGTCCGTGTGGTACACGGTCTGCCCTGTGGCGGGCCGCACCTGGCCGACGATCAGCCAGCGGTCGTCCTTCGTCGGCACGTAGAGCAGCAGGTCGGCGAAGCAGAAGTCGGCCAGCATGCCCCACTCGGACGTCAGCCGATTGAGGTGCGACACCTGGTCGCGGTCGAGCATCGTGTAGTCGCGGACGAGTGCGGCGAGGTGGGCCATCGCTGTCGAGTTTGCCCGATCCCGATCAGTTCCGCAGGCAGCGGACCAGCGCCGCGAGGCCGGCCAGGTCGTTGATGTCGGAGTCCAGCCACGGGACGTCCAGCACCTCGGGCGCCAGCTCGGCCAGCTCGGCTCGCCGCTCGGCCTCCCGAGTGGCGACGACGGCGACCTCGTGGAACCGCATGGCCACCTCGCGGAGCACGTCGTGCACCACGCTGCCGTTCGGCGGGCGCCCCGCCGCGGGCGGCCAGGTCGGCGACGACGTCGTCCACGAGCCCGTCGTCGGCGATCGCCTCGGCCAGCCGGTCGGCGCTCATGGCCGCGCCACGCCGCGTCAGCGCGCTCGGCAGCACACGGTTGGCGATGATCGCGCCGAGGTGATGTCCGCGGGCCAGGAGCTCGCCGGCGAGGAAGGCGGCCTCGTGGGCCGGCGCGGCCTCGAGCGTCGACACGACGAGGAACGTGGTGCGCGGGTCGCTGAGCAGCGCCTCGACCTCCCGCGCCCGCCCGACGAACCCCTTCTCCATCGCCTGGAAGAGGACGAAGAAGTCGGCGATGTCGCGCAGGAACCGCGAACCGAGCACCCGATCGGCGATCTGGTAGAAGGGCTTGGAGGCCACCGTGAACAGGCGCGATCGGTATGGCACGGTGAGCCACCGCAGCAGGCGGCTGCCGAAGAACTCGACCATTCGCGACGGCGCGTCGAGCACGGACAGCGCATTGCGTGATGGGGGCGTGTCGACGACGACCAGGTCGTACTCGCCGGTGGCGTGCAGGTCGTGGAGCTGCTCCATCGCCAGGTAGTCGTGGCTGTGGACGAAGCGGCTGGTGATGTTCTGGTAGAGCGGGTTGGACAGCACGGCGTCGCGCGTCTCGACGTCGGGCGCCTGCCGAGTGATCAGCTCGTCCCAACCCGCCTTCGTGTCGAGCATCGCCGCCCAGAGCTCGCCGCGAGGTTCGATGCCGGCCACCTCGAAGGCGGCGGCCGGCACCTGCGTCGCCGTGTTCCCCAGCGCGCCGATGCCAAGGGCGTCGGCCAGCCGGCGGGCCGGGTCGACGGTCAGGACGAGCACCTTGCCGCCCTGGTGGACGGCGGCCGAGAGGCCGAGGGCGGCGGCCAGCGTCGTCTTGCCGACGCCGCCGGAACCGACCACGAGGACCATCTCCTTGGCCGCCAGCAGCGCGTCGAGACCGACCGGCGGGCGCGCCCGGCGGGCCATCAGCGGCCGCCCTCGCCAGTTCTTCGTGGATTTCGCGGCCAGAAATGACCTTGACTCTGGGTCAGTTCCGTTCTCACGGGCCGACGTCCAGTTCTTCGGCGAGCGCCTTGGCGACGAGGGCGACGACGCGCCGTCCGGTGGCGCGGGTGAACAGCTCGGGCACGTACAGCACCGGCAGCCCAGGCGGGAGACCGGCCCGCAGTCGCTCGAGGTGACGGCTGCCGACGCGCCGCCTGGCCTCCGTGATCCTGGCCGCCGCGAGCACCTGGCGCACGCCGGGACCGGCAGCGGCCACGAGCAGCGGCTCGACCTCGCCCAGGCGGTCGACGACCTCCGCCTGGCGGCGGTCGAACAGCGCCGGCAGCACGCGGTTGGCGACGATCGCCGACGGTGCCATCCCCGTGTCCCGGTCGAGGCGAGCCAGCAGGTCGAGCGTCTCCGTGACCGGCATCTCCTCGGGCGTCGTGACGATCACCAGCCCGGTCCGGGCGGGGTCCTCGAGGATGTCGGTCATCCAGCGCGTCTGCTCGCGGACCATGCCGACCTGGACGAGCTCGCTGATCACCCGTGGCGCGGCGATCTGGGCGACGATGTGGCCGCTGGCCTCGGCATCGACGACGACGAGGTCGTAGTGCCGCTCGCGCACTTCGTAGGTCAGCTTGCCGACGGCCAGGATCTCCTTCACCCCGGGTGCGGCGTCGGCGACGAAGTCGAACGTCCGGGCCAGCGGCCCGATGCGACCGACGAGCGGCACCTTGACGAAGAGGCGCAGGTACTCGCGCAGCGAGTCCTCCGTGTTCATCGCCATCGCCCACAGCCCGGGATCGAGCTGGCGCGGGCTGAACCCCAGCTCGGGGGCGTCGAAGGCGGCCGCCAGCGCGCCCTTGGCGTCCATCTCGCAGACGAGGACCCGCTTGCCGCTCCTGGCGCCGAGCTCGGCCAGCGCGGCGGCGGTCGACGTCTTGCCGACGCCGCCCTTGCCCGTCACGAACAGCAGTTGGCGAGCGAGCAGACCGCCATCGACGCCCATGGTGTGGGCGGTCAGCCTCCGAAGCCGATGCGCCGGTCGCCGTCGTTCGTCCCGACCTCGACGTAGGCGATCTTCGACGACGGGATGCCGACCTGGCGACCACGCTTGTCGGTCAGCCAGAGGACGTCGACGGCGCCGGCAAGCGCGGCCTCGACGCGCTTGACCGTCTCGTCCCGCTCCTCGTCGGGCATCTCCACCGTCACCTCGCGAGGCGCCTGGGTCACGCCGATACGGACATCCACGCTGGGCACGGTAACGCCCGGACGAGGACGTCGCGCCGATGGCGGAAACTGTGGGGGACGTGTCGTTGACGCCACCTCCGGCGCACCGCCACACTCGACCCATGCCCGCGGCCGCTGCCCGCCGAGTCGTCATCGTCGCCTTCCCCGGCGTGCAGGCACTCGACGTCACCGGGCCGCACGAGGTGTTCGCCGGCGCCAGCGCCTACCTGGCGGCGACCGGCGCCGCCGATGCCGGGTACGACGTCGCCATCGCGGCGAGCACCGCCGGTCCCGTCCGCAGCGAGAGCGGCCTGACCCTCATGGCCTCGGCGCTCGGCGACGTGGCCGACGTCGACACCCTCGTCGTCCCGGGGGGCGGCGGGATCGACGACGCCATCGCCGACGCTCCGTTCGTCGGCTCCGTCGCCGCCGTGGCCGCCCGGTCGCGCCGAGTCGTCAGCGTGTGCAGCGGCGCCTTCGTGCTCGCCGCCGCCGGCCTGCTCGACGGCCGCCGGGCGACGACGCACTGGGCCCGGGCGCAGCAGCCTCGCCCGTCTGCACCCCGCCGTGCACGTCGACGCCGACCCGATCTGGATCCGCGACGGCGACGTGTGGACGTCGGCCGGCGTGACCGCCGGCATCGACGTCGCGTTGGCGCTCGTCGAGGACGACGTCGGCATCGAGGTCGCCGAGAGCGTCGCCAGATGGCTCGTGATGTTCCTCCGCCGGCCAGGAGGGCAGAGCCAGTTCGCCGCGCCGGTGTGGCGCAGGCGGGCCCGGCTGGCTCCGGTGCGCCAGGCGCAGGAGCTCATCGACAGCGAGCCGGGCGCCGACCACCGCATCGGCGTGCTGGCCGCCCGCGTGGCGATGAGCGAGCGCCACTTCCTCCGCCGGTTCACCGCCGAGACCGGGCTCACGCCGGCCCGGTACATCGCCGCGGCCCGCGTCGAGACCGCACGGCGCGAACTGGAGACCGACCGATGACACCGTGGCCGCCATCGCCGCCCGGGTCGGCTTCGGCACGTCGGAGTCGATGCGCCGGACGTTCCTGCGCCACGTCGGCGCCTCGCCAGACGACTACCGCCGCCGCTTCGGGCGGCGCTCGAACAGCTCCCCGACCAGAAGGACCAACTCCCCATGACGATCATCCGGACCAGCATCGCGATCCCCCTCTTCCCCCGCTTCACGGCGCTCGACGCGATCGGGCCCTACGAGGTGCTGCAACGCATCCCCGGCTTCGAGATCACGTTCATCGGCCACGAGCGCGGTGTCGTGCGCTCCGACAACGGGTTCCTCGGCATCTCCGTGGACGCCACGTTCGAAGAGCTGCCGTCGCCGAACATCGTCGTCTTCCCGGGCGGCGTCGGCACGCGCGACCTGATGGACGACGAGCGGGTCCTCGACTGGGTGCGCACCGCCCACGAGACGACGACGTTCACGACATCGGTGTGCACCGGCTCGCTGGTGCTGGCCGCCGCCGGTCTGCTCGACGGGCTGGCGGCGACGACGCACTGGTCGGCCCGCGACGGGCTGCCCAAGCACGGGGCGGTGATCAGCGAGGATCGTGTCGTCGAGCACCTCGATCGGCGGATCATCACCGCCGCCGGCGTGTCGAGCGGCATCGACATGGCGCTGCGCCTCGTCGAGCTGCTCGTCGACCGCACCGCCGCCGAGGCCTCCCAGCTGATGATCGAGTACGACCCGCAGCCCCCGTTCGACGCCGGCGCCCTGAACAAGGTCGGCGACCACGTGATCACCCGCATCGTCGAGTACGCCGAGCTGCGCCAGTAGCGACGTCGCACCCGAGTGCTTTGCGGGCACCGGAGGACCAACGTCCCGGAGGGGGCGCACGAACGCCTCGGGCGCGCCGAAAGCCTCGGGTGGTCAGATGGCGGTGGCGCAGAAGGTGTCGCCGCGGGCCTTGCTGGCCTCGGTGGCGACCTCGACGTCGGCGCCGCGCCCGTAGAGGGCGCTGAGCATCCCCCGGACCATCCCGCGGTCGACGGCGCAGATCACCGGGTGGTCGGTGGCCACCGTGCCGAACGGGCAGTGGTCGTTGATGATCCGCAGGCCGTTGGCGTGGGCGCCGGCGGCCATGTGGGCGGCGAAGCCGTGGGCCGTCAGAGCATCAGCGACGGCCTGCATCGCCGAACGCAGCGACCGTTGGCCGGCGGCGAGATCGTCGCCGGTGAGGCCCGAGGCCATCGCCCGGCCATACGTCGCGCCGACCTCCTCGGCCATCGCCTCCGCCTCGTGGCGAGGCAGCCGATCGAGGGCTCGGCCGAGCAACGCCAGCACGAGGTCGTCGCTGCGCACCGGGACGTCGATCGCCGCGTCGCTGACGGCGACGTACCGCTTCGACGGACGCCCCGCTCGGCGACCCGGGTCGGCAGCCGTCCCAACAACTCGCCGCACCACCTCGACGTACCCACCGGCGGCCAACTTGTCGAGGTGGTGACGGGCGACGTTCGGGTGCACGCCGACCTCCGACGCCACCGCCGACACCGTCACGCCCTCGTCGCCGTGGCGGTCGCGGGTGAACAGGTAGATCCGACGGCGCGTCGGGTCACCGAAGGCGTCGGTGATCGCGGACACGGCGGCCGTGAACGCCGAGTCGGTCGGCGCCCCAACGTCCCGGGTCGCGTCCATCCCGGTATTCTACCTATGGCCGTAGTGCAAATTCCCTGCCGAGGAGCCCGATGCCCGCCACCGTCGACCAGATCATCGACGCCCTCCGTCCGGTCCAGGATCCCGAGCTGCACCGCTCGATCGTCGACCTCGGCATGGTGCGCCACGTCGATCCGGCCGCCGACGGCACGGTCACGGTGCTCGTCGCGCTGACCGTCGCCGGCTGCCCGCTGCGCAACGAGATCCAGCACCGCGTCGACACGGCGCTGCTCGCGCTGGACGGTGTCACCGGGGTGGCGCTGGACTTCACGGTGATGACCGACCAGGAGCGCGAGGAGTTGCGTCAGCGCCTGCACGGCTCCGGCAACGGTCACACCCACGGTCAACCACAAGGCCATGCGGAGGGCCGCCCGATCCCGTTCGCCCAGCCCGGCTCGCGCACTCGCCCGCTGCTGATCGCCTCCGGCAAGGGCGGCGTCGGCAAGTCGACGGTGACCACCAACCTGGCGGTCGCGCTCGGCCGCTCGCGGGCACTCGGTGGGCGTCGTCGACGCCGACATCTACGGCTTCTCGGTGCCACGGATGCTGGGAGCCGAGCGCGAGCCCGTCGTGATCGATCAGATGCTGCTGCCCCCGGAGGCGTGGGGCGTGCGCTGCATCTCGATCGGCTACTTCGTGCCGGAGGGCCAGGCCGTCGTCTGGCGGGGCCCGATGCTGCACAAGGCACTCGAGCAGTTCCTCACGGACGTGTACTGGGACGATCCGGAGTTCCTCCTCGTCGACATGCCGCCCGGCACCGGCGACATCGCCATCTCGCTGAGCCAGTACCTGCCGCGCGGCGAGGTCTTCGTGGTCACGACCCCGCAGCCGGCGGCGCAGAAGGTCGCCCGCCTGTCGGCGGCGATGGCCGCCAAGGTCAACCTCCAGGTGCGCGGCGTCGTCGAGAACATGTCGTGGTTCACGGGTGACGACGGCAAGCGCTACGAGATCTTCGGCTCGGGCGGCGGGGCCGAACTGGCCGCCGAGCTGGAGGTGCCGCTGCTGGCCCAGTTGCCGCTCGTCCCCGCGATGCGCGCCGGCGGCGACGAGGGTCGGCCGATCGCCGCCGTCGACCCGGACAGCGAGACGGGCCGTTCGTTCCATGAGCTGGCCGAGCGCATCGCCGTCGACCTCCGGCCGAAGAAGATCTTCAGCCCGTCGCTGAAGGTCGTCTGACGTCACCCGGCGTGGAGCCGGTCCCCCGCTACCGCTTCGAACGGCTCGTCGCCGACGCGCTCGACGACCTGCCCGACGAGCTGGCCGCCGTCCTCGACAACGTGGCGGTGCACGTCGAGGACCGCCATCACGAGGAGCCCGACCTGCTCGGGCTGTACGAGGGGGTGCCGCACACGGAGCGCACCGGGCAGGAGGGGCCGGACGTCGTGACGATCTACCGCCTGCCGTTGTGCGAGCTCTGCGACGACGAGGACGACCTCGCCGAGGAGGTCTACGTCACCGTGCTCCACGAGCTGGCCCATGCCGCCGGCATCGACGACGACCGCCTCCACGAGCTGGGCTGGGCCTGAGCGGCTCCCCTCAGCTGCCCATGCCGCCATCGACCGGCACGCCTGCGCCGGTGATGTACTTGGCGGCGTCGGAGCAGAGGAACACCACGACACCGGTCATGTCGTCGACCTCGCCGAGCCGGCCGAGCGGCGTGAGGCCGATGACGTCGGTGATGGCGTGCTCCGGGCTCTGCCACAGCCCGAGCTCGGCCATGTCGGCGGCCAACTTGGCGCCCATCTCCGTCGGGACGAGGCCGGGGTAGATGCAGTTGACACGGACGCCGTAGCCGAGCTTGCCGGCCTCGATGGCGGCGACCCGCGTGAGCCGGTCGACGGCCGACTTCGTCGCCGAGTACCCGGAGATCGCCGGGAACGGGATGGTCGCCGCCACCGACGCGACGTTGACGATGGCACCGCCGTTGCCAGCAGCACCGTCGGGTCGCATCGCCCGGAAGGCGTGCTTCATGCCGAGGCTGACGCCGACGACGTTGACGTCGAGCATCTTGCGGAGGTCGTCCGGGTCCATGTCGACGACCAGCGACGAGATCTCGATGCCGGCGTTGTTGACGAGGATGTCGAAGCCTCCGAGCGCATCGATCGTCTCGGCGGATGCCCGCTCCCAGTCGCCCTCCTGTGTGACGTCGAGCTTGACGAACGCGGCCTTCGCCCCCGAAGCCCCGATCTTCTCCGCCGTCGTCCGGCCGAGATCTTCGAGGATGTCGCCGATCATCACCGCCGCACCCGCCGCGGCGAGCGCCTCGGCGATCCCCATGCCGATGCCGCGAGCGCCGCCCGTGACCAGTGCCGTCCGCCCGGACAGGTCGAAGTTGCTCATCCGATCCCCCTCACTCGTCGATTGCACCCCCGGGCCAGCGGCCCGTGGCGAGGGTAGACGTGGCGCGCGAGCGGCGCAATGGGCGCCACCGGTGGCGCGGGTCGGCGGCGGGGAGGCGGTGTGTGGCCCGGTTGCGGCAGTAGCTTCGCGATCGTGAGCGACGCCGGTTCTCCGCCTCCGCCGCCTCCGCCGCCCAACCTGACGCCACCGCCCGGCTACGAGGGGTACACGCCGAACCTCTCCGAGGCCCTGCCGCTGCGTCGCGTCGGGGGACTTCGGACGGCGATCCTCGTGCTGCTCGGCGTCTACGTCCTCGGCGCCGTCGTCTCGCTCGCCGCCACGCCGGCCGTGACCGACGCCGCCGACGAGTACCTCGATGGCGTCATCGACGAGGACGAGTTCCTCGAGCGGCTGGCGGTCAACGGGATCGCCGGACTGCTCACCGTCGGCGCCACGCTCGCCATCCTCGTGCTCTCGATCATCTGGCTCTATCGCATCGTCGCCAACCATCGCGCCATCGGTCGCCGCGGCTCGTGGGCTCCGGGCTGGGCCATCGGCGGGTGGTTCGTCCCGCCCCTCGTGGTCTATGCCATCCCGATGCTCGTGCTGCGCGAATCGTGGAAGGCGTCCGACCCGACGGTGCCAACCGGTGACGAACGGTGGCGGCAGAGCCCGGTCCACCCCGTCGTCTACGTGTGGTGGGTGCTGTACGGCCTGGCCCCGATCGTCTTCATCGCCGCCGGGGTGACGTTCCAGACCGGCAACCTGTCGCAGGACTCGGAGGATCTCGCCGACTCGCTGCGCGACAGTGCGGCGCTGACCGTCGCCCAGGGCCTCGTCGGCGTCGCGGCCGCGGTGGCCTGGGCGTTGCTCATCCGCGGACTGACCGCCCGGCACACCGAACTGACCGGCGAAGCACAGCGCCGCTGAGGAT
This sequence comes from uncultured Acidimicrobiia bacterium, assembly GCA_963719775.1. GTDB lineage: Bacteria > Actinomycetota > Acidimicrobiia > Acidimicrobiales > Ilumatobacteraceae > JALZMG01. The sequence goes on along the minus strand of CAVRCY010000009.1, from coordinate 64,171 downwards.
GTCACCGGAGCAGCGTGAGCACGTTCCTCGTCCGCCACGCGAAGGCCGGTAGCCGCCGGCATTGGCCCGGGGACGACCGTGAGCGCCCCCTCTCCATCGCCGGCCGCAAGCAGGCCGAGGCGATCGCCGACCGGCTCGCCCAGGAGGGCGTCACCGGGTTGTGGTCGAGCCCGTACCGCCGTTGCATCGAGACGCTCGAACCGCTGGCCGAGCGCGTCGGGTTGGGGGTCAAGCTCGACGATCGTCTCGCCGAGGGCACGCCGTTCGAGGACACGTTGGCGCTGCTGCGGGAGGCGGGCGACGGTGCCGTCCTGTGCAGCCACGGTGACGTGATCCAGGCCGTCATCGAGGCACTCGTCTGGCGCGGCACCGTGCTGCTGAACGAGCCGGATTGGCGCAAGGGCAGCATCTGGGTGCTCGAAGGTGACGGAGAGGTGTTCACCACCGCCCGCGCCGAGGGTCCTCGGCGCGCATGACGTGACGAGTCATCGTCGAGCCGCGGCCCATTCGTCATCGCACGAGGTCAGCCGCTCGTCGTGGGCAACCCGCTGGCGAACTGCTCGACGAGCGACCTGATCTGGGCCGGCGGATCGAGGGCCAGGCACTGGTCGACCTCGCCGCGGGCGGCGGTCGGGTCCTCGTCGTAGGTCGCCGCGATCACGGCCAGCAGGCAGTGCGGATCCGGATACGTGCCGTCGACGGCGATGGCTCGCTGCAGCTGCTGGCGGGCCGTGTCGACGGCGACCGTTCGCAGCTCGTCGCTGGCTCCGGCCGATCCGGTGAACAGCAGCCAGCCGCTGTACGTCAGGGCCTCGACCTGGTCCGGGTCACGGTCGAGCACCTGCTGATACCGCTCCTGGGCGGCGACGATGTCGACGCCGAGCAGGGCGCGAGCCTCCGCCAACAGCACGGCGACGTCGTTCGTCGCGCCGCCACCGGTGATCTGCTGCCCCTCGAGGCGTTGCCCGGAGGATCGCGCCACGACGACGCCAGCACCAACGGCGGCGGCGAGGACCACGCCGGCCACGGCCAGCGCCCGCCCCCATCGACGCTTCGGCTGCGCGGCCAGCGCCGAGCGACCGGCATCGATCTCGCGCAGGACGTCGGCGGCCCGCTTCGTGTACCCGTTGTGCAACGTCTCGTAGTCCGCCACGTCGACGTCACCGGCGGTCAGCTCGGCATCGAGGTCGCGGCAGTGAGCGCAGCAGGAAGCGCCGCTCCTCTTCGAGCTCGGCCAGGCGATCCGGGTTCACCGTTCGTCAGCGTCGTCGCCGGCCAGGGCTGCGGCGACGATGGCGCGGTCCTCGGTCGTCGGCTCCGTGTCGGCGGCCGCGTCGCGCCGCCAACGGCGGAACGTCACCGCCAGGCCCGCCAGCGCACAGACGAGGGCGGCGGCCGGCAGCGCCCACACGAGGGCGTCGATCCCGGTGGCCCGTGGCACGAGCAGGATGCGCCCGCCGTAGCTCGACTCGATGTCGGCGATGATCTCGTCGTCGGAGGCCTGGCCCTCGTCGACGAGCTCGCTGATGCGGTTGCGGATGTTCACTGCTGCGGTGTTGCGCGACTCGAACACGCTCTCGCCGTCGCACACCGGGCAGGCGACGCGCTGGGCGATGGCGTCGGCCCGCTCCTCCGGGCCGCTCGGGCCGTCGGCCCTGGTCGCACCGACGGCGAGGAAGCCGACGACGACGAACACGAGCAGCACCCATCCAGGCCAGCGCTTCAACGAGCTCATCCGACCTGCTCCCGGAGCAGCTGCAACTGGTTGCCGAGGTACTCGGCGGAGACGCGGGAGATGATGCGGCCGCGGACAATCCCATTGGGGTCGACGATCCACGTCTCCGGCACCTTGGACACGCCGAAGGCCACGGCGATCGAGCCGTCCTCGTCGTAGACGACCGGCCAGTCGCCACCTTCGGCGGCGAAGAACGCCTCGACGTCGTCGCGGTCGTCGTCGTACACGACGGTGACGAACCTCGCGCCATCGGCGCCGAGCGCCTCCTGCTGCGTCACGAAGCGCACGAGGTCGGGATGCTCCTGCTGGCACGGCACGCACTCCGACTGGAAGAAGTTGACGACGACCCAGTCGCCCTTGCGTCGGGCCAACTCGAACGTCGAGCCGTCGGCCAATGTGCCGACCGCTTCCGGCGCAGGTCGGTTGAGCAGCGGCGTGTCGGCCGTCTCGTCCGTCGACGCGTCCGATCTGGCGAGCACGATGAACAGCCCGGCGACGACGATGGCGACCGCCAGCGCCACGAACGGCGCGACGCGGGCACGGCGGGGCGGCGCTGACGTCGACTCGTCAGACATGCTCGAGCTCCGGACGCTCGACGACCACCGGTGCCGAGACCGGGTCCGTGGGCCGGCGTCGCCGCGACCCCGGGAAGGCCGCCAGCAGCGTGCCCATGGCCATGATGGCGCCACCGACCCACAGCCACAGGATCAGCGGCTTGACGAAGACGCGGATCGTCGCTTCGTCAGCACCCGGCTCGGCGCCGCGCTCCAAGGTCAGGTACACGTCGTTGACGGCACCGGTCCGGACGCTCGGCGTCGGCACGTCGATGCCCTGACGGAGGTACTTCGTGATCGCCGGCCGGTACACGTCACCTCCGTCGAGGCGGACGTCGGCCACCACGGCCTGGGCCCGCTCGGGGTCGAGCGTCTCCCGCACGCCTTCGAGCTCGAACGTGTGCCCGCCCCATTCCTCTGCCCTGCCGACTTCGAGCGTGAGGGTCGCCGAGCGCGTGTAGCTGTTCGAGGCGACGAGGGCGACGGCGATGAGGATGACGCCGAGGTGGACGATCATGCCGCCGTTGGCCCGTCCCACGAGACCCCGCCAGCCCTGTCGGCGCGTCGCCAGCAGCAGTTGGCGGAGCGCCGAACCGGCGGCGCAGCCGGCCAGCGTGAACGCCACGAGCGAGGCCCACCCGCTGGCGCCGACGAGCACGGCGGCGGCGAGCGCGGCGGCGCCGCACCACGCCGGCCAGTACAGCCGGTCGCGCAGCAGCTCGAGGCTCGCCTTGCGCCACGGCAGCACCGGCGCCACCGCCATGAGGAACAGCAGCGAGAGCCCGATCGGCGTCGACAACCGGTCGAAGTACGGTGCGCCGACCACCGTCCGGCGGTCCTGCAACGCTTCGACGAGCAACGGGAACACGGTGCCCAGCAGCACGACGAAGGCGAACACCGTGAACAGCACGTTGTTGGCCAGGAACGCGCCCTCCCGTGACAGCGGCGAGTCGATCGCTCCAGGGGAACGCAGGCGGTCGCCACGCCATGCGATGAGCGCCAGCGACACGGCGATCACGAGGCCGAAGAAGGCGAGGAGGTAGGCGCCGACCGGGCCGTCACCGAAGGCGTGGACGCTCGACAGCACGCCCGAGCGGGTCAGGAACGTGCCGAGGATCGTCAGCGCGAACGTGGCCACCAGCAGGCTGAGGTTCCACACCCGCAGCATCCCTCTGCGCTCCTGGACGAGCACCGAGTGGATGTACGCCGTGCCCGTGAGCCAAGGCAGGAAGCTGGCGTTCTCGACGGGGTCCCAGGCCCACACGCCGCTCCATCCGAGCACCTCGTAACTCCACCAGCCGCCGAGCAGGATGCCGATCGTCAGGAAGGCCCATGCGAACAGCGCCCATCGACGGGTCTCCATCAGCCAGCCCTCGCCGACACGACCGGTGACCAGCGCGGCGATGGCGAAGGCGAACGGCACGGTGAAACCGACGTAGCCGAGATAAAGGATCGGCGGGTGGAAGAGAACGAGGACGTGGTTCTGCAGCAGTGGGTTGGGCCCCGGACCGTCGGCCACCGGGACGGCGTTGACGAACGGATCGGCGGGCCCGAAGCTGAGCAGGGCGAAGAAGGCCATCACGACGAACATCACGACGAGCGCCCAGCCGACCAGCGGGTCGTCCGTCCGTCGCCGGAAGCGCCACGCGACGGCTGCCGTGAACCCGGCGAGGATCACGACCCAGAGCAGGATCGAGCCCTCGAGGGCCGACCACATGGCGGCCACGTTGTAGAGCGGCGGCGTCGAGTGCGACCCGACCTGCTGCACGTAGGCCAGCGAGAAGTCGCGCGTGATGAGTGCGCGTTGCATCATCACGCACGCCAGGACGGCGCCACCCAGGCACAGCCAGGCATAGGCCGGAGCCATGCGCAGGATCCGTCGTTCGCCGCGGCGGATGCCGTAGACCGTGGCCAGCGCGCCGCACGCCGCGGCGGCCAACGCCAGCATCAGCCCGGCGCGACCGAGCGCGCCGTTCAGGCTGGCCGCGAGCATGCGTCTGAGTCGGAGGTCGCGAGGCGTTCGGCATTCTCGGCCACGTACTCGTTGGAGTGCTTGACCTCGACGCGGTCGCCCTCGAACGTGCCCTTGACGAGCTCACCGTGGACGACCACCGGCTGGCACTCCTCGAAGATGCCGCCCGGCTGGCCGGCGTAGCGCACGGGCATCGTGGCACCGGCGAAGGAGATGGAGAACGTGGTGACGCCGTCGACCGTAGCGACGGAGCCGCGGTCGACCGTGCCCTGCACGCGCAGGCGCCGACCGGGCTCGCAGCCTGCCCGCTCGCCGATCTCGTCGACGTTGCAGTAGTAGTCGACCGCCGAGCGCAGGAACTGCGTGACGATGACACCGCCGGCCACGAGCACGAGGGCCAGCACCACCAGCGGCAGCCATCGCCTCGTGCGCCGCACCGGCGCCGAGGGACCGGACGGCCGGGGCGAGAGATTCAGGTCGGTCATCCGCGCCTTTTACAACCAGGGCTTGGCGTCGTCCGGCAGCTTGGCCGTCGTGTGGCGGGCCCGCCGCAGCACGGCCAGGGCGTAGACGGCGATGGCACCGAACGTCACGACGTAGCTGCCGATGATGAAGCCGGCGTCCTCCATCAGGATGCTCCTGTCCCCGACTCCATGTCGGTGGCCTCGCTCGCGCGAAGACTCGGTCGCTCGGCGCGCCGGGCGGCCAGGGCGAGGTCGAGGCCAGCGTCGTCGAGCGCGTCCTCGACGGCCATCGTGCGCTGACGGTGGATGACCAGCCACGCGTAGAGGAGCGTGAAGGCGATGATCCCGACGAAGAGCGTGAACAGCATGAGCCCATCCATCTTGACGTCACCGTCGGGCCGCAGCACGGTCGCCTCCTGGTGCAGACTGCGCCACAAGCGGACGCTCCAGTGCACGAGCGGGATCTCGAGCACGGCCAGCAGCGCCAGCACGGCGCTGCGCCGCGCCCGCTGCTCGTGCGACCCGCCGAGGCGGCGGACGGCGAGGTAGCCGACGTACGTCACGAACAGGAAGGCGGTGGTGGTGAGCCGGGCGTCCCACTCCCAGAACACGCCCCACGTGAGACGCCCCCACAGCATCCCGGTGACGAGCGTGATGCCCATGAACAGCACGCCGACCTCGGCGCTGGCCCCGGCCAAGCGGTCCCAGCCGAGCGAATGGCGAGAGGAGAACAGGTAGATGCCCGAGGACACGGCGGTCACGACGAAGGCCAGGTAGGCCAACCACGCGGACGGCACGTGGACGTACAGGATGCGCACCGACTCTTCCTGGTCCCGGTCGGCCGGGGAGAACCCGAGCCCGAAGGCGACGAGCCAGACGACCCCGACGAGGGCGGCCACACCGAGCAGCCGCGTCGCCCTGGTCCCCGTGCCGGCCGGACGGGTGGCGAGCGTGGCACGTGCGTCGTCGGCGCCATCGAGGGTCCGTCCGTCGGTCACCCGGGCCATGCGTCTCCTACTCGTCGATGAGCGGACCGAAGGCCAGCGTTCCCCCGGCGCCGAAGGCGACAGCGAACACGGCGACCACGCCGACCCATGGCCAGCCGTCCGCAACTGCCGTCCCTCCGGTGCCGAGCGCTGCTTCGACCGCTCGGGTTGCTCCGATCAGAACGGGCGCCACCACCGGGAGCAGCAGCAGCGGGAGCAGTGTCTCCCGCCCCCGTGCGCCAGCAGCGAGGCCGCCGTAGAGCGTACCGACCGTGGCCAATCCACTGGTGGCGGCGACCCAGGTGGCCAGCAGCAGGAGCACGCCGCTGGCCCGCAGCTCGGTGCCGTACAGGAGCAGCGCGGTGGCCAGCAGGAGCAGCTCCAGCACCCCCAGCTGCGCGGCCAGCGCGAGCGACTTGCCCCAGAAGAGCCCGCCCGCATCGACCCCGGCGGCCGCGCAGGGCGTCGAGCGCGGCATCCTCGGCCTCCACGGCGAACATGCGCTGCACCAGCACCATCAAGCTGAACAGCGTCGCCAGCCACACCAGCCCGGGAGCCACCGTCTCGAGCAGCGTGTCGCCGGCACCACCGCCTCCGGGCAGGCGATCGAGGGCGAAGGCGAACATCACCATCACGACGACGGCGAACGGCAGGACCTGGTTCAACGCCACCCGGCTACGCCATTCGACGAGCAGGTCCTTCCTGGCGACGAGCACGGCCGTGCGCCACAGCGTCACAGGTGCACCACTTGACCGGCGACGACGTCGACCCGCCGGGTAGCCAGGGCGCCGGCCCGCTCCAACTCGTGGCTGGCGACGACGATCGTGGCCCCGGCGCTCGCGGCGTGGCGCAGTGTGGCATCGAGCTCGTCCCGTCCGGCGGCGTCGAGCCCGGCGTGCGGTTCGTCGAGCAGCCACAGCCGGGCCCGCCGGGCCACGATGCAGGCCAGCGCCGTGCGCCGCTGCTGGCCAGCGGACAAGCGACGGACCGGCGATCCGGCGATGCGGCCGGTCAGCCCGAGTCGCTCCATCGCGGCATCGATCTCGGCGTCGCTGGCACCGATCGTGGAACCCCAGAACCGCACGTTCTCGGTGACCGTGAGGTCGAGGTAGAGCCCGTTGCGGTGCCCGAGCAGACCGACCTCGCGCCGCACGGCGCCGCGGGCGTCGGCGAGGTCGTGGCCGAGCACGGTGCCTCGCCCCCGCGCCAACGGGACGAGGCCCGCACAGACCCGCAGCAGCGTCGTCTTACCGGCGCCGTTGGGCCCCTGCAGCAGCACGATCTCACCCTGGTGGACGGTCAGCGTCACGCCGGCCAACGCCGGGAAGCTGCCGAGCACGGCGACGGCGTCCTCGAGCTCGACGACGGGACTGACCATCGCCGGGCGACGCTACTGGGCAGGTCTGCACCGGTACCGTGACGGCTCGTGTCCACCGACGGCGGGTCGAACCCACGACCGCCGTCCCGCTGGGATCGTCCGCCTCCTCCCCACGACTGGCGGTGGGTCGTCGGCAACATCGGCAAGGTGCTGATCGCCACGGGTCTGCTGATGTTCGGCTTCGTGGCGTACCAGCTGTGGGGGACGGGCATCGAGTACGCCCAGGCCCAGGACGACCTGGACGCGGAGTTCGAGGAACTGCTGGCGACCTACGCGACGACGGTGACCGTCGCCCCGCCCACCACGCCTCGATCCGACCCGCCGGTCACCGCGGCGTCCCCGGTGACGACGCTGCCACCGACGACGACGGCGCTTCCGCCCCCACCGGCCGTGCAGCCGGTGCGCTTCGAGGACGGCGACGCCGTCGCCCGGCTCGAGATCCCTTCCATCGGTCTCGACAGCACGGTCGTCGAGGGCGTGGCCTCCGCCGACCTCAAGCGGGGGCCCGGCCACTACCCCGACACACCGACTGCCGGGGCAGCTCGGCAACGCGGCGATCGCCGGCCACCGCACGACGTACGGCGAGCCGTTCGCCGACCTCGACCGGGTCGCCCCGGGCGACGAGATCATCGTCACGACGGTGGAGGGCCGGTTCGTGTACCGGATGACGTCGAGCGAGATCGTCGCCCCATCGGCCTCGGAGGTGGTGGCGACGACCGATCCCAGCGTGGCCAGGCTGACGTTGACGACGTGCCACCCGCGGTGGACCGCACGACAGCGGCTCATCGTGTTCGCCGACCTCGACCTGGAGGCGTCGGCGGCGCCCCAGGAACCCGTGATCCCCGATGCCGTCGTGCCGGCCCCCGATGCGACGTTGCCCGGCGATCCCGCCACCACCGCGCTGCCGATCGTCGAGCAGGCGCCGACGAGCTCGCCCGCGCACGACCGTTCCGGCGACGACCACGGTCCCCCGGGCGGCCGACGGGGAGGACGACGACGACGACGTCAGCGCAGCGACCGCCGATGCCTTCGACCAGGGGTGGTTCGACGACGACGGCGCCTTCGCCCAGGTGGCCTTGTGGGGGACCCTGCTGACCGCCATCGCCATCGGCGCCTATCTGCTCAGCCGCGCCACACGCCACAACTGGATCGGGGCGGTCGCCGGCATCGTCCCCTTCGTCGTCGTCCTCTACTTCTTCTTCCAGAACGTCAACCGCCTGCTCCCGGCCGCCCTGTAGACCCGAGGCTTTCGGGCACCGGAGGGTTTCCGGCGCCCCATCCGGTGCGGAACGCCTCGGGTAGCGCCAAAGCCTCGGGTCAGCGGCCGTGGAACTCCGGGCGGCGCTTGGTGAGGAAGGCCTGGCGACCTTCGACGGCGTCGGCGCTGCGCCAGGCCGCCAGCCGGGCGGCGGCGACCAGGTCGTCCGGTGCCGGATCGGGCGCCGAGCGCTCGAGGGCCAGCTTGTGGGCGGCGATCGTCAACGGCGCCAGCTCAGCCAGCTGGCGGGCCCAGCGCAGCGCCTCCTCGAGGCCGCCGAGGCGATGGACCGCGCCAGCAGCGTGCAGCGCCTCCGCGTCGTACGTCTGGGCGGCCAGCAGCATCGCCCTGGCGATCGGCCAGCCGAGCTCGCGGGCCAGCCGCTCGACGGTCCAGTGGTCGACGACCAGACCGAGGCGAGCCGCCGGGATGCCGAACGAGCTGTGCGGCGTCGCCACCCGCAGGTCGCAGGCCACGGCGAGCTGGGTGCCGGCCCCGAGCGCCGCTCCGTCGATGGCCGCGATGGTCGTGATCGGCAACCGCGTGAACCCGCGCAGGACGTCGCCGAGCATCCGGGCGAACTCGCCCTCCTCGACGCCGCTGAGGTCGGCGCCGGCGCTGAACGCGGGAGGCTCACCGGTCAGCACCAGGGCACGGGCGTCGGCGGCCTTCACGAGAGCGTCGGCCAACGCCAGCAGCGTGGCATGGTCGACGGCATTTCGCCGCGCCGGACGATCCAGCGTGACGACGAACACGCCGGACCGCTCGCCGGTGGCGTCGACATCCCACGCCGTCCGTACCATGACGTCTCTCTAGCACGGCACTCCGCCCCCTTCTCTGATGACCACGACCGAGGATGATCCGATCCGGCGACGCCGGGCCCAGGTGGCACGTTGGACGCAGCTCGCCAACCGGCTCGGCTACCTCTTGCTGGCGGTGGCCGTGGCGCTGTTCGTCATCGCCTTCTTCACCGGGTTCACCCCCGTGATGGCGGTGCTCGTCGTCGTCACGCTGGTGGCGGCCTGCGTCTTGTTGGCCCCGTCGATCGTGCTCGGCTACGCCGTCAAGGCCGCCGAGCGGGAGGATCGCGACGAACGCGGCGTATAAGTCGGTTACCCTTGGGTAACCCATGACGTCGCGCCTCACTGCCACCGCTCGTCGTGAGCAGCTGCTCGACGTCGCCCTCGAGGTGTTCGCCCGCTCCGGCTTCCACGGCACGTCGATGAACGACGTCGCCGACGCCGCCGGCGTCACCAAGCCTGTGCTGTACCAGCACTTCGAGTCCAAGCGCGAGCTCTACCAGGCGCTGCTGGACGAGGTCGGCGCCCGCATGCTGTCCGCCATCACGAGGGCGACTGCCGGGACGACCGACGGCAAGCGCCAGACCGAGTTGGGATTCCGGGCCTACTTCCGCTGGGTGGCGGAGGACCACGCCTCCTTCAAGCTGCTCTACGACGGCGGAGCGCGAGGCGACGAGGACTTCAGCAAGGCGCTGCGCCGCGTCACGTCCGGCATGGCGCAGGCCATCGCCCCGCTGATCGCCGCCGACATCGACGACGCCCACCGGATGACGTTGGCCCACGCCCTCGTCGGCCTGGCCGAAGGCGCCAGCCGCCGTCTCGTCGACCGAGGCGAAGCGTTCGACCCGGACGAGCTCGCCCGCCAGATCAGCGACCTCGCCTGGGCCGGCCTGCGCGGCGTCCACCGCACGCGCTGAGCGTTTCGCTCAGCGGGCGCGGTAGAGCAACCCGCGGTAGCCGTCGGCGTAGCCGGCGGCCTTGGCGGCGGCGGTGATCTCGGCGGCGACTGGGGACGTGTTCAAGGGGTCGCCGTCGACCTTGCGAATCTCGACCTTGCGCAGGCGGCCGTCCCGCACCTGGTCGGCGAGGGCCTCGGCCCAGGAGCGGTCGTCGTGGGTGTGCGGGAACGTGACCACGTGATGGGAACGGCGGTCGTACCAGGCGATCGGCACGCCGTCGCGCAGGACGACGAGAGCGGCACCCGTGCGGGCCGGCCGGCCGGCCGTGTCCGGCCAGGCCAGCGTGGCGCCGTACGGCTGGGCCGGATCGGTGGCCGCCAGCACGATCGGCGGGGCGATGGCGCCGGTCGCGCCGCCGTCGTCATCTGCTCGTTGGCGCGACTGGCGCAGCCGGTCGACGGCACCCGGCAACGCGAACTGGGCCGCCCCCAGCCCGCTGACGAAGTAGCCGCGGCGCACCTGGCCGCGCTCCTCGAGGACCTTGAGCACGCCGTACACAGCGGCGTACCCGCCCACGACACCTTCGGCCAACACGGCCTCGCGCGTGACGACACCGTGGCGCTCGACGAGCTGGCGGGCTGTCGCATGCGCCGCCTCCGTCGGTGCCGGAGCCGGCGACAGCAGCGGGCCGACGAGTGACCACCGCCCGGCTCCGGCCGGCGGGCCGAGCCGGCTCAGCCTCCCCGGACGCGGCCGGCCGCGTCCCGGGCCCTCACGTCGCGGACCCCGCCCACCGCCTCGACCGGTGAACGCCCGCAGCGCGACCAACGAGTCGTTCGTCACCTCACCGGCCCAGACGAGGTCCCACAGGGCCGCCAGCAGCTCGTCCTCCGCGGCACCCGGCGCCCCGGCCCGCAGCTGGTTCCAGAAGCTGGCTCCCCGCTCCGCCAGCACGGCGCGCAACGCGTCGTGCAGCTTGCCGTCGGGTGCCTGCAGCGACTCCCAACTCGGGGCCAGCAGCGGCAGCTGATCGGCGAAGCCCAACCGGACGCGTCCGTCAGCCGACCCGATCGCCCCCGCGCCCACCCAGATGACGTCGCCCGACGTGCAGAGCTCGTCGAGCTGGGACGGCCGATAGTCACGCACTCGAGCGGCCAGGACGTCGGACTCCAACGTCGACGCGACGAGCGGCGCGCCGGCCAGCAGGCCGAGCGCCTCGACCACCGCGTCAGTCCCGCTGCGCTGGGGCGGGATCCCGTGCCACGCCGGGAGGAACCGTGCGAGCGCTTCGGGCTCGACGGGCTCGACCTCGCGACGCAACGACGCCAGCGACCGACGGCGGAGCTGCCGGAGCACCTCGATGTCGCACCACTCGCGGCGCACGCCGTCCGGGCGGAACTCGCCGCGGACGACGCGGCCATCGGCCTCCAGCGCGCTGAGCGCGCCCACCGACCGCGCCTCCGAGATGCCGAAGCGGCCGGCGACCTCGCGTTCGGTGAACGGTCCGTGCGTCCGCCCGTAGCGGGCGATGAGCTCTTCCAGCGGGCGGGCCACCGGCTCGGTGAACGTGCCGGGCAGGCCGAGGGGCAACGCGCACCCGAGGCCGTCCCGGTATCGAGCGGCGTCGTCGGCTGCGGCGTACCGGGTCTCGCCGGCGACGACGATCTCGATGGCCCGCTTCTCGGCCAGCAGCTCCGCCAACCACTCGTCGGCTGGCTGCTCGCTGCGCAGATCGAGCTCCGCCCTGGTCAGGTCGCCGACCCGGCGCAGCACGTCGTGGAGCTCGTCGGCGCTGCGGGCCCGGCGACCATCCGACAGTCGCTGCAGGTCGAGCTCGACGTCGGCCAGCACGCCGGGGTCGAGCAGCTCGCGCAGTTCCTCGGCGCCGAGCAGGTCGCGCAGCAGATCACGGTCGAGGGCCAGCGCGGCAGCGCGGCGCTCGGCCAGCGGGGCGTCCCCCTCGTACATGTAGGCGGCGATCCAGTTGAACAGCAGGCTCTGCGCCATCGGGCTGGGCTTGGCCGTGTCGACGGTGACGACGCGCACTGCTCGGGCACGCAGCTGCCCGAGCACCTCGCGCAGCGCCGGAACGTCGAAGACGTCCTGCAGGCACTCCCGGGAGGCCTCGAGCAAGATCGGGAACGTCGGGTACCGGGCGGCCACCGCCAGTAGGTCGGCGGCCTTCTGACGCTGCTGCCAGAGCGGGGTGCGCTGATCCGGCCGGCGGCGCGGCAGCAAGAGCGCCCGGCCGGCGCACTCCCGGAAGCGCGACGAGAACAGCGCCGTCTGCGGCAAGGTCGCCACGACGAGCTCCTCGATGTCCTCCGGATCGATCAGCACGGCCTCGAGCGGCAACTCTTCGGCGGCCTCCGGAAGCCGCAGGACGATGCCGTCATCGCCCCACATCGATTCGACGGGGAGATCGAACTGGTCGCTCAGCCGACGCTCGATGGCCATCGCCCAGGGGGCGTGCACGGGCGTGCCGAACGGGCTGAGGATGCAGATCCGCCAGTCACCGATCTCGTCCCGGAAGCGCTCGACGACGATCGTGCGGTCGTCCGGGACCACGCCCGTGGCCTCGGCCTGGTCGGTGACGTACTGCAGCAGGTTGGAGGCGGCCAGCGGGTCCAACGCGTACTGCTCGCGGAGCACGGTGATGGCCTGCTCCGGCGGCCGCTCACGCAGCTCCCGCACGAACGCGCCGAGCGCCCGACCGAGCTCCAAGGGTCGCCCAGGACGGTCGCCGTGCCAGAACGGCATCTTGCCGGGCTCACCCGGCGCCGGCGTGACGGTGACCCGTTCGAAGCTGATGTCCTCGATGCGCCATGTCGACGCGCCGAGCACGAACGTCTCCCCCGGTCGGCTCTCGTAGACCATCTCCTCGTCCAGCTCGCCGACGCGGGCGCCGTCGGGTAGGAACACGCCGAACAGCCCGCGATCCGGGATCGTGCCGCCGGACGTGACGGCCAGCCGCTTCGAGCCGTCGCGCGGTCGAACGGTGTCGGTGGCCCGGTTCCACACCACGCGAGGACGGAGCTCGGAGAACTCCTCGCTCGGGTAGCGGCCGGCCAGCAGGTCGAGCGTGTTGGCCAGCTGCTCGTCCGACAGCTCGGCGAAGTTGGCCGATCGACGAACGAGCGCAGCCAGGTCGGCCAGTGGCGTCTCGCCCCTGGCCGCCGTGTGGGCGACGAGCTGCTGGGCCAGCACGTCGAGCGGGTTGCGCAGGTAGCGGGTCGACTCGATCTGCCCGTCCAGCATCCGCCGCACGACGACGGCCGCCTCGAGCAGGTCGCCACGGTGCTTCGGGTAGATCGACCCGCGGCTCGGTTCCCCGACCTGGTGCCCGGCACGCCCGATGCGCTGCAGACCACGACTCACCGCCCCCGGCGACTCGACCTGGATGACCAGGTCGACGGCGCCCATGTCGATGCCGAGCTCGAGGCTGCTGGTGGCCACGATGGCCCGCAGGCTGCCGCGCTTGAGCTGGTCCTCGACGACGATCCGCTGCTCGCGGGCGAGCGACCCGTGGTGCGCCTTGACGAGGTCGTCGCGCACCTCGCCGGTGGCGGGATCGACGCCGATACCGCGCTCTTCGGCCAGCTCGTTGAGCTTGGCGGCCAGCCGCTCGGCCTGGCGGCGGGCGTTGCAGAAGATGATCGTCGTCCGGTGGGCCAGCACCTGGTCGAGGATGCGCGGGTAGATGCTCGGCCAGATGCTCGAACGCGGGGGTGCGCCTCCCGTGGGCTCGCCGAGCGGCGGCGCCCCCGACGTCGCGCCGGACGACAGGTCGGCCATGTCCTCCACCGGGATGACGACTTCGACCTCGAGCGGCTTGCCGATGCCGGCGTCGACGATCGTGACGGGCCGCGGCTCGTTCGGCGCGGCGAACCCGCCGAGGAAACGGGCCACCTCTTCCAGCGGACGCTGCGTGGCCGACAGCCCGATGCGCTGCGGTGGACGGGCGGTGATCTCCTCCAGCCGCTCGAGCGACAGCGACAGGTGGGCGCCCCGCTTCGTGGCGGCCATGGCGTGGATCTCGTCGACGATGACGGTCTCGACGCCGACCAGCGTCTCCGCCGCCGAGGACGTGAGCATCAGGTACAGGCTCTCCGGCGTGGTGATCAGCAGGTCTGGCGGCCGGCGGATCAGCTGCTGACGCTCTCGCGCCGGTGTATCACCCGTGCGCATGGCGACGTCCGGGGTGATGGTGGCCAGTTGCAGGCGCTCGGCGGCCAGCGCGATGCCCGCCAGCGGGGCCCGCAGGTTCTTCTCGACGTCGAAGGCGAGGGCCCGCAATGGCGAGATGTACAGGCACTCGCGTGCGGCGGGCGCGATCCTCGGGTGGAGGCGCCGTGACCAGCGAGTCGATGGCCGAGAGGAAGGCGGCCAGCGTCTTGCCGCTGCCGGTCGGCGCGCAGATGAGCGTGTGCTGGCCGGCGGTGATCGGCGGCCAGCCGAGGGCCTGGGCAGCCGTGGGGGTGGGGAAGGACGCGCCGAACCACGCCCGCACGGCGGGTGAGAACGACTCGAGCACCTCGTGATCAGCGATGCTGTCGAGGCTACAGAGGGGGTGTCAGCGTCACCGGCCTGCCGAGCGGAGCGAGCCAGGGGCGCGGTCCGGCTCCGCCGGCGGGGTCACCGCACCATCTGGGCGCGATCCTTCCCACGAGCGGATCTGGGTGCAGGAATTTTCACCTGTCGGGAAGGAACGCGCCCAGTTGGGCAGGGCCCACGGACTGTCATCGTAGGTGGCCCCGGATCGACCTCTACCCTGGCGCGGTGGGTGAGATGACGACCTCAGCGGCAGCGGCCGGCTCCTTCCACATCGGCGGAGACCTCCCCGTCAACCGTCTCGGGTTCGGTGCCATGCAACACACCGGGCGCGGGGTGTGGGGACCGCCGGCGGACCGCGGCGAGTGCATGCGCGTCCTCCGGCGGGCCGTCGAGCTGGACGTGACGCTGATCGACACCGCCGAGTCGTACGGACCGCACGTCAGCGAGGAGCTGATCGCCGAGGCGCTGCACCCCTACCCGGAGGGCCTGGTGATCGCCACGAAGGGCGGCCTCGACCGGACCGGCCCCGGCCAGTGGCCGTCGAACGGCCACCCCGATCGCCTGGGTGAGGTGCTCGACGGCTCGCTGCGCCGGTTGCGCCTCGACACGATCCCGTTGTGGCAGCTGCACCGCATCGACCGGCGGGTGCCGCTGGCCGACCAGATCGGGTTCGTCGAGGAGGCCCGGCGAGCCGGGAAGATCCGCCACTTCGGCGTCTCCGAGGTGACCGTCGAGCAGCTCGAGGCGGTCACGGCGATGACCGAGGTATCGACCGTGCAGAACCTCTACAACTACGCCAACCGTTCGGCCGAACCGGTGCTGCAGGCCTGCGAGCGCGCCGGGATCGGGTTCCTCCCGTGGTTCCCGCTGGCTACCGGCGAGCTGACCGGTCGGCGCTCCGCGCTGGCCAAGGCGGCACGGCGCCTCGGAGTCTCGCCGGCGCAACTCGCGCTGGCGTGGTTGCTGCACCGATCGCCGGTCATGCTGCCGATCCCCGGGACGTCGAAGGTCGCCCACCTCGAGGAGAACGTGGCTGCCGCCGGTCTGCGGCTTTCCGACGAGGAGTTCGCCGCCCTCTGAGCGTCGGTGTCAGCGGCGGGAGACGAGGTCGGGCGTCAGATCGGCGATCGTGCCGGCGCCGACGAGCGCCATCGTGCGGCGGACGTCGGCCTGCAGGAGCCCGAGCACGTGATCGACGCCGCGCTCGCCGGCCGCACCGAGCCCGTACAGGTAAGCCCGCCCGGCCATGCACGCCGTCGCACCGAGCGCCAGCGCCTTGACGATGTCGCTGCCTCGACGCACGCCGCCGTCGCAGATGATCTCGACGCCGTCGCCGACCGCCTCGGCCACCGGTGCCACAAGGTCGATCGGCGCCGGGGCCGAGTCGAGTTGTCGGCCACCGTGGTTGGACAGGGCGATGGCCTCGACGCCCATGCCCGGCGGCGAGCACGGCATCGGCCACCGACTGGATGCCCTTGATCACGATCGGGCCGGCCCACATCGAGCGCAGCCACTCGACGTCGTCCCACGACAGGTCCGGGTCGAACTGGCTGCTGACGTACCCGGACAGGGACACCGGATCGGTCCCGTCGCCCGGTGCGTCGCCACCGCGGCCGACCACGTTGGCGAACATGATCGGCTCGGACCGCACGAACGCCCACGTCCAGCCAGGGTGCACGGCGCCGTCGAGCAGCGTGCCGAGACCGACCTTCGGGGGCATCTCGAACCCCCGCCGCACGTCGCGCTCGCGCCGACCGAGCACGGCGGTGTCCACCGTGAGCACGAGCGCCTCGTACCCGGACTCGGCGCAACGATCGACCATCTCCTTGACCAAGCCCCGATCGCGCCACGCGTAGACCTGGAACCACAGACGACCGTCGCTGACGGCGGCGACCTCCTCGATCGACCGAGTGGCCAGCGTCGACAGCGTGTACGGGAGCTCGGCCCGTGCGGCGGCCCGCGCCGCGGCCAGCTCGCCCTGCGGGTCGGCGACCCGCGTGAAGCCGGTCGGCGCCAGCACGAGCGGGAACGGCAGCGGCCGGCCGAGGAGGGTGGTCGACGGGTCGACGTGGCCGACCGATCGCAGCACCCGCGGGCGGAACTCGAGGCGGGCGAAGGCCTCCGTGTTGTTGGCCAGTGCCTGCTCGTCCTCGGCCCCGCCGTCGATGTAGTCGAAGACGCCTCGCGGGAGCCGCCGACGGGCGATGCGCCGCAGGTCGGCCACGGACGCCGCCGACGCCAGCCGGCGGGAGGTGGCGTCCCACTCGATCTTGCGGAACCGAAGGACCGAGCGGAGCGTGTCGATCATCGTCATGGTGGTGGGCCCTCCCCGTCGTCCAACGTATCCGGGCGCACTTCCTCGCGAGAGTTGGGAAGAACGGCGCCCGGATCGACCGCTGGGAAGGATCGCGCCCAGATGTGCTGGGTCGCGGCAAGGTTCACACCGGGTCGTCGCGGACGATGCGGCCGGCGGACAGCTCGACGGTGCGCGTGAGGCGGACGCGTTCGAGCAGGGATCGGTCGTGGGTGACGAGCAGCAGCGTGCCGTCGAAGGTGTCGAGGGCTGACTCCAGCTGCTCGATGGCCGGCAGGTCGAGGTGGTTCGTCGGCTCGTCGAGCACGAGGACGTTGGCGCCGTTGGCCATCAGCAGCGCCAGCGACGCCCGGGTGCGCTCCCCCGGAGACAGCGTCGATGTCGCCCGCGTGACGTGATCGGCGACGAGACCGAACTTGGCCAGCAGGGTGCGCACGTCGGCGGCGTCGAGGCCGGTGGAAACCTGGAACGCCTGCAGCAACGACGGCTCGCCGGTCAGCCGGTCGCGGGCCTGCTCGACCTCGCCGACGACCACGCTCGGCCCGATCGTCACGGTTCCGGCGGCCAGCTCGATGCGCCCGAGCACGGCGTCGAGCAGTGTCGTCTTCCCGGAGCCGTTGGCGCCGATCAGGGCGATCCGCTCACCGGCGCCGATCAGCAGGTCGACCGGTCCGAGGCGGAACGAGTCGCGCGCCACCTCGACGCCGGCGAGCCGGGCGACGACATCGCCGGCGCGTCCTGGCGAGCTGACCGACAACCGCAGCTGCCATGGCTGGCGCGGCTTGTCGACGACCTCCAGCCGGTCGATCGCCCGCTCGGTACGGGCCGCCTTCCCGGCGAGCTGCTCGGTCTGGTTGATCCGGTAGTGGCGGATGAACTTGTCGGTCTCGCCTGACGAGCGCACCTTGGACCGACCCTGGTTGGCCCACTCCCGCTCGCGCTGGGCGCGTTGGGCCAGCCCACGACGCCGGGTGTCGTACTCCTCGAACCGCTCCCACGCCGCTCGGCGGTTGGCCTCCCGCTCGTCGAGGAACGCCTGCCACCCGCCGCCGTACAGCGTCGCCCGATGGGTGAACTCGTCGAGCTCGAGCACGTCGGTGACGGTGCGGGCCAGGAAGGTCCGGTCGTGACTGACCAGGACGACGGCCGCCGACAGGTCGGCGATCCACCGCTCGAGGCGGGCGAGGCCGTCGAGGTCGAGGTCGTTCGTCGGTTCGTCGAGCAGGAAGACGTCGAAGCGGGCCAGCAGCAGCGCGGCGAGGCTGGACCTCGCCGCCTCGCCGCCAGACAACGAGGACGTCGGTTGGTCGAGCAGCGCGGCGGCGAGGCCGAGGTCGGCCCACACCTGCCCGACGCGGGCGTCGAAGTCGGCGCCACCGAGCGCCAACCAGCGCTCGAGGGCGTGGGCGTAGCGCTCGTCGGCGCCCGCCGCTCCGGCCGCGACGGCATGCGTCGCCGCCTCCAGCTCCTCGGTGGCGGCGGCCGTCCCGGTGCGCCGGGCGACGTACCGGCGCACCGTCTCGTCGTCGGAGCGGGCCGGTTCCTGCGGCAGGTAGCCGACGGTGGCGGTCGGCGGCGTGCGCACGACCCGTCCGCGGTCGACCGGCAGCAGCCCGGCGAGGGCTTGCAGGAGGGTCGACTTGCCGACGCCGTTGGGGCCGACGACCCCGATCCGCTGGCCGGTGGCGACGTTGAGGTCGATGCCGTCGAGGACGGTCAGCGGGCCGCGGGCAACCGTCAGGTGACGGGCACGGAGGGGAGCAGCGGTGGGCACGGGAGCAGTCCGATCTCGAAAGCAGGCGGCGGGCGGTCCACCGCGCGACATGGAGGGCAGTCAGCCGCGGATGTCCCCAGTCTGCCTCGGCGCCTCAGCCCTCACACCAGAGTTTGGGCGTCGCTCGCTTTCCCGGAGGATGCGGCTGCCGCGGTCGTAGGTCAGGTAGTTCCACGCCCAGTTGACGAACACGTTGATGCGGTTGCGGAACCCCATCAGGTAGATGAGGTGCAGGCCGAGCCACGCCAGCCAGCCGATCGGTCCGGCCAGCCGCCACCCGTTGGCCAACTCGGCGACCGCGTCGTGGCGACCGATCGTGGCCATCTGGCCGCGATCGTGGTACTCGAACGGCTCCGTCTCGAGGCCGTCGAGTCGGCGCAGGATCTGGCGGGTGACGTGCTTGCCTCCCTGGATCGCCGGTTGGGCCACCTGCGGCAGCGGGGCGCCGTCCGGGCCGGGCGTGAGGGCGACGTCGCCGACGGCGAACACGTGCGGATGGCCCGGAAGTGAGAGGTCCGGTTCGACGACGAGCCGACCACCGCGACCCGTCGGGCTGCCAACCGTGTGGGCCAACGGATCGGCCGTGACGCCGGTCGCCCAGATCGTGGTGTGGGCGTGGATCACCGACCCGTCGCTGAGGTGGACACGGTCGACCTCGACCTTCGACACCCCGACGCCCAGGCGGACCTCGACGCCGCGCCGCTGGAGCGTCCGCAGGGCCCGGCGCGACGACTGCGGCGTGAACGGCGTCAGCAGCCGGTCGGCCATCTCGACGAGCACGATGCGGGCATCCGCCACCGGCAGCGCCGGGAAGTCATGGGCCAGCACCTTCGTGTACAGCTCGCGCAGACCGCCCGCCATCTCGACGCCGGTCGGCCCGCCGCCGCACACGACGATGTCGATGCCGCCGTCGGCCACCAGGTCGGGTCGGCGGCCGCCCGTTCGAACCGGTCGAGCACATGGGCCCGGATGGCGAGGGCGTCGTCGAGGTGCTTGAGCCCGAAGGCGTGCTCGACGACGCCCGGCACGTCGAAGTGGTGGGACACGGCACCGGCGGAGACGACGAGGGTGTCGTACGGCACGACCTCGCCGTCGTCGAGCACGACCGTCTGACCGGCGAGGTGCACCGCCGTGACCCGAGCCATCCGCACGTGGACGTTCCCGGGTCCGCGCCCGGTCCTTCTCGGCCGGACGATTCCGCGAATGGCGTACGAGACGTCGTCGCTGTCCAAGCCGGCGGTGGCGACCTGGTAGAGGAGTGGCTGGAACGTGTGGAAGTTGTTGGCGTCGATCAGCACGACGTCGACCGGCTGGCCGAGCAGACCTCGAGCGACGGCCATGCCGCCGAAGCCGGCGCCGATGACGACCACGCGACTGCGGCGAGGGACCATCTGGGATGTCACACCCTCACAGTAGGATCACTTCCGTGGCAGTCACCGGAGAGCACCATCCGGCCTTCGAGGAGTACTGCGAGTGCATCTTCGAGCTCGATGAGGACGACGTCGACGTCATCCAGGCGCGCATCGCCGACCGGCTCAACGTCAGCCGGCCGGCGGTCAGCGAGATGATGCGACGGTTGGAGGCGGAGGGGCTGATCAACACCGACGATGGGATCCGGCTGACCGAGAACGGCCAGCTGCTGGGCACGAAGGTCGTCCGCCGCCACCGCCTGGCCGAGCGCTTCTTGACCGACGTGCTGCAGCTGTCGCTGGGCCGAGGCCCATCACGAGGCCGGCAAGTGGGAGCACGTGATCAGCGAGTCGGTCGAGGCGGCGATGAACCGAGTGCTGGGCAACCCCACGACCTGCCCGCACGGCAACCCGATTCCGGGTTCGGGCTACGTCGAGCCGGACGCCCACCCGCTGGCGGACGTGGAGGTCGGGACGGGTTTCACGGTGCGGCGGATCACCGAGGAGCTCGAGTTCACGCCGGGTCTGCTGGAGTTCCTCGAGGCCAGCTCGTTGCAGCCCGGCCGGGAGGGCACGATCACGGCGGCGTCGCCGGACGGCACGATGACCGTCGAGATCGACGGCCACCACGTGGGCGTCGGGGCGTTCGCCAGCGCCCGCATCCTCGTGTCGGCGTGATTCGGCGGGCCGCCGGCCCGCTCGCCATCGTCCTGCTCCTGAGCTGCGCCGAGACGACGGTCGAACCGAGCGCCACCACCGCCACGGCGACGACGGTGGCGTTCGAGGTCGCCGAGTCTCGTCAGGAAGTGCTCGACCAGCTCGACGTCGAGCTCAGCGCGCTGAGCGAACGGATCATCGAGGGCGACGGGCAGGCGCAAGCCCTCGAGCGGATCGAGGCGTTGTGGATCGCGCTGCAGGCCGAGCTGGAAGCCGACCGCCCGGAGCTGGTGCCCGGCTTCCAGGTGGTCATCGACCTGGCCCGCAGCGCCGTCGCCCGGCGCCGCCCGGCCGACGCCGACAAGGCCCGTCTCAACCTCACCGCGTTGCTCACGGCGGCCCAGGAGCTGACAACTCCCCAACTCTGTGTGAGGACAAACGCCAGCCGCCCGCTCTGATCGCTCACACAGACGGCCGATCGCCTGCCCGAGCATTCGGGTCCGAGCTCTGTGTGAGGACAAACGCCAGCCGCCCGCTCTGATCGCTCACACAGAGATGGTCGCGATCACCCGCGGGCGGCGGCGAGCAGTCGCTCGGCGGCGGCGGTCGGGGTCGTCGTGCCGGCGCGCAGCTGCTCGGTCAGCTCGGGGGTCAGCCGGCGGACCTCGGGATGGGCCTCCAGACCGGCCCGCAGCCGGTCCTGGACCATCTGCCACATCCAGCGCACCTGCTGCGCCCCTCGCTTGGCCTCCAGCTGGCCCGTGCGCTCGAGCGTCGCCCGATGGGCCTCGATGCGCTCCCACACCTCGCCCAGCCCGGTCCCCTCGATGGCGCTGCACGTCAACACCGGCGGTGTCCAGCCGTCGGTGGCCGGCTCCAGGAGGTGCAGCGCGCCCTCCAGCTCGATGGCGGCCTGCTCGGCATCGCGGCGGTGCGGGCCATCGGCCTTGTTGACCGTCAGGACATCGGCCAGCTCGAGCACGCCCTTCTTGATGCCCTGTAGCGAATCGCCGCTGCGGGCCAGCAGCAGCACGAGGAACGTGTCGACCATCTCGGCGACGGCGACCTCGGACTGGCCCACGCCGACCGTCTCCACGAGCACGACGTCGAACCCGGCCGCCTCGACGACGACGATCGCCTCTCGCGTCACCCGGGTGACGCCGCCCAACGTCCCGGAGGTCGGCGACGGGCGGACGTAGGCGTTGGGGTCCTGGGCCAGACGGGCCATCCGCGTCTTGTCGCCGAGGATGCTGCCCCCGGTGCGCGTCGACGACGGGTCGATGGCCAGCACGGCGACGCGGTGGCCCTGGCCCGTGAGCATCGTGCCGACGGCGTCGATGAACGTCGACTTGCCGACGCCCGGCACGCCCGTGATGCCGACCCGCCGGGCGTTCCCGGCGTGCGGGGCCAGTCGGAGCAGCGCTTCCTGGGCCAGCTCTTGGTGGTCCGGCCGCGTCGACTCGACCAGTGTGATGGCCTTGGCGATGGCTGCCCGGTCGCCGGCCAGGACGCCGTCGACGTGGCGATCCACGTCCGGCCCGTCGAGACGGACCGCGGGCTCGCTCATCGACCGTCGAGGTCGGCGAGGAGGTCGATGGCGGCGTCGGCGATGACGGTTCCGGGCGGGAACACGGCCGCCGCTCCGGCGTCGCGCAGCGCGTCGATGTCCTGGGGCGGGATGACGCCGCCGACGACGATCATGATGTCGCCGCGCCCCAGCTCGACCAGCGCGTCGTGCAGCTCCGGCACGAGCGTGAGGTGCCCCAGCGGCCAGCGAGGACACCCCGACGATGTGGACATCGGCGTCGACGGCCTGGCGAGCCACCTCGGCCGGGGTCTGGAACAGCGCCCCGACGTCGACGTCGAAACCGAGGTCGGCGAATGCCGTGGCGATGACCTTCTGTCCACGGTCGTGACCGTCCTGGCCCATCTTGGCCACGAGGATCCGCGGTCGGCGGCCGTGGCGGTCGGCGAAGTCGGTGGTCAGCTCGCGCACCTTCGTCACGTTGGACGACTCGCCGATCTCCTTGCGGTACACACCCGTGATGGTACGGATCGTCGCCGTGTGGCGGCCGAAGACGGCCTCCAGCGCGTCGCTGATCTCGCCGACCGTCGCCCGCGCGCGGGCGGCGTCGACCGCCACCCGCAACAGGTTCTGCTCGAGTCCCGGCCGGCGCGTCCCGTCTTGTGCGGCCCGCGCCGCGGCCGTCAGCTGCTCCAATGCTGCGCCGCACGCCGACTCGTCGCGCTCGGCGCGCAGCCGCTCGAGCTTGGCGACCTGCTGGGCGCGCACGGCGGAGTTGTCGACCTTCAGCACGTCGATCACGTCTGGGTTGTCAGAGCGATGCGTGTTGACACCGATCACGGGCTGGCGGCCGGAGTCGATGCGGGCCTGCGTGCGCGCCGCGGCCTCCTCGATGCGCAGCTTGGGGATGCCGGCCTCGATGGCTCGGGTCATGCCACCGGCCTGCTCGACCTCCTCGATGTGCGTCCACGCGGCGACGGCGAGGTCGTGGGTCAGGCGCTCGATGTAGTACGAGCCGCCCCACGGATCGATGACTCGCGTCGTGCCGGACTCGTGCTGCAGGAAGAGCTGGGTGTTGCGGGCGATGCGGGCGCTGAAGTCGGTCGGCAGCGCCAGCGCCTCGTCCAGCGCGTTCGTGTGCAGCGACTGGGTGTGCCCTTGCGTCGCCGCCATCGCCTCGACGCACGTTCGGATGACGTTGTTGTAGACGTCCTGCGCAGTGAGCGACCACCCCGACGTCTGGCAGTGGGCGCGCAACGACAACGACTTCTCGCTGCGTGGCACGAACCCCTGGACGAGCTTGGCCCACAACAGCCGCCCAGCCCGCATCTTGGCGATCTCCATCGCGACGTTCATCCCGATGGCCCAGAAGAACGACAGCCGCGGCGCGAACGCGTCGACGTCCAGCCCAGCGTCGATGCCGGCGCGCAGGTACTCGACACCGTCCGCCAGCGTGTAGGCCAGCTCCAGGTCGGCCGTCGCGCCGGCCTCCTGCATGTGGTAGCCGGAGATGGAGATCGAGTTGAAGCGAGGCATCTCGGCCGAGGTGAAGGCGAAGATGTCCGAGATGATCCGCATCGACGGGCCCGGTGGGTAGATGTACGTGTTGCGGACCATGAACTCCTTGAGGACGTCGTTCTGGATCGTGCCCGTCAGCGCCGCCGGTGCCACACCCTGTTCCTCGGCGGCGAGGATGTAGAGCGCCAGCACCGGCAGCACGGCGCCGTTCATCGTCATCGACACGCTCATCTGGTCGAGCGGGATGCCGTCGAAGAGTTGGCGCATGTCGAGGATCGAGTCGATGGCCACGCCGGCCATGCCGACGTCGCCCCTGACCCGCGGGTGGTCGCTGTCGTAGCCACGATGGGTGGCCAGGTCGAACGCCACCGACAGCCCCTTCTGCCCGGCGGCCAGGTTGCGGCGGTAGAACGCGTTGGAGTCCTCGGCCGTCGAGAACCCGGCGTACTGGCGGATCGTCCACGGCTGAGTGACGTACATCGTCGGGTACGGGCCGCGCACGAACGGGGCGGCACCCGGGAACGTGTCCAGGAAGTCCAGGTCGGCCATCTGGTCGACGGTGTACACGGCGTCGACGTCGATGCCCTCGGGTGTCGCCCACGGCGCGGCGTCACCATCGGCGGCGACCGCCGCCTGCCACGCCGACATGGAGGCCGTCGGCGGCGGGCCGAGCTCGATCGTCGAGAAGTCGGGAATGTCCGTCATGAGGGTTCGATTGCGTCGAGGGCCCCGGTGACGACCGCCAGCACGTCGCCGCCGGCGACCAGCTGCTCGTCCACACCGGCGGCCCGCAGGTCGTCGGCCAAGCCGGGCGGGCGGCCGGCGAGGTACAGCCGCCGCGGCTGCTCGGCGGCCACCGCCCTGGCGACGTCGACCGCCAGGTCGGCGTAGAGCTTGTCGCTCGAGCAGATGCAGGCCAGCGGCGCGCCGCTGGCGCGGAAGGCGGCCGCAGCGTCCTTGGCATCACCGAGCTCGCCGCCGTCGACGGCCCGGATCCCTCCGGACTCGAACAGGTTCTTGGCGAACGTGGCTCGCGCCGTGTGCGCCGCCGGCGGACCCAGCGTGACGAGGAACACCTCCGGACGATGGCCCGTCTGGGCGGTGATCCGATCCGCCCGCCCCCGCTGGTGCTCGAACGGCTCGGCGTACCTGGCCGGCCGCAGGGGCTCGAACGCTGGGTCGGCGAGGTCGGATGGCACCTCGAGCGCGGGCGGCGGCGTCTCGGCGACGTCGGGGAACTCCGTCACGCCCGTCAACGGGTGACGGCGGTGGGCGATGGCGTCCTGGCGGGCGTCACGGGTGCGGGCCAGCCGCTCCTGCACCAGCCCGGCGCGCAAGGCGGGAACGATGCCGCCGGCCCGCTCGATGTCCTGGAACGCCGCCCACGCCGCCTGTGCCATGTCCTCGGTGAGGTGCTCGACGTACCACGACCCGCCGGCCATGTCGGCGACCCGGGCGAGGTTCGACTCCTCGACGAGCACGAGCTGGGTGTTGCGCGCCAGCCGGCGTCCGGTCGGCGAGCCGCCCGGCACGAGGAGATCGTCATGGGGGACGACGGTCACGGCATCGGCGCCGCCGACGCCGGCGGCGAAGCAGGCGACCGTCGAGCGCAGCACGTTGACCCACGTGTCATAGCGCGCCGTCGCCGCCCGCGACGTCACGGCGTGCTGCCGCAGGCGGCAGTCGGTGACGCCAGCCACGTCGGCGGCGCGGTGCCAGAGCCGCCGGGCCGCCCGCAGCTTGGCGATCGTCGAGAACTGGTCCGGCGTGGCGGCGAAGCGGAACTCGAGTTGGCCGGCGGCGGCCTCGACGCCGAGACCGGCATTGGTCAGCGCGCGCATGTGATGGATCCCGAGCGCCAGGGCGTACGCCAACTCGTCCACCTCGCCGGCCCCGCACTCGTGGAGTCGCGATCCGTCGATGAGCACAGTCCTGACGTTCGGGAACCGCTCGGCGGCCAGCGCCGCCCAGCGCGCCGTCTCGACCGTTGACGCCTCGAGATCGGTCGAGCCGCCGCTGGCCGCCCAGACGCCGACTGGATCCGCACCGAGCACCGCCGCCGCGCGCGCGGGTCGAGACTGCGGCGGGACCACACCTCGGCCAACGCATCCGCGGCGGCCGGCCATCGGGCATCGGCGTCGAGGACGATCGTGATCAGCTCCAGGTGCACCCCGTCGAGCATGGCGTCGAGGCGATCGGCGTCGATCGACGCCATCGAGGTGAGGTCGAGGAGGATCGACGTCGTCCCGCGCTCCAGTTCGTCACGGATCTGCAGCGCCGTGTCGGCGTCGTCGTCCGCCGCGACGACGCGCTGGCGGACGTCCCAGCCATGCGCGCGGTCGCCGAGCGGTTGGGTGCCGCGGGTGTACGGCGCGAGGCCGGGGAGTCCGGCGTCCGGCACGGGTCCCGGGATCGAGGCGGTGTAGAGCGGCTCGACGCGCAGGCCGTCGTACGTCGTGGTAACGAGTCGTTCGAAGCGGGCAGCGGCGGCGTCCGGGTCGGCGTCGGCAGCACCGCGCGTCAGCACCTGGTCGACGAGTCTCCGCCATTGCTCCTCGCTGACGGGAGGGAAGTCACTCCCCAGCGAAAAGGTCTGCTCCGGCTCGCTCATCTCGATCGCGATGCTTCCAGGCACGTCACGGTCGTGTCGAACGCGGCCGGGACGCCCGCTTGCCGCTAGTACGTCTCGCGTAGTACGTTCGACGTTGTATGGCCGACGCTCGGCTGCTGGTCCTCGTGAGCCTCTCGGATGGCCCCAAGCACGGCTACGCGATCCAGTCCGACGTCGAAGGCTTCGCCGCCGTCCGCCTCGGCCCGGGCACGCTCTACGGAGCGTTGAGCTCGCTCGAACGAGATGGCCTCGTCGAGGCGCTCCCGACCGATCAACGGCGACGCCCCTACCAGCTCACGGCCGTCGGCAGCGATCGACTCCGCCAGCACCTCGACGAGCTCGACCGGATCCGCCAGCGCATCACATCGGCAGCCACATGAAACCGTGGTTGCGGCTGCTGCACCCGGCCGAGTTCCGTCGGCGCTACGAGGAGGAGATCTCGGAGATGCTCAGGGATTCCCGACAGCCGCGCCGCGACGAGGTGAACATCGCCGTCCACGCCCTCAACCTGCGATGGGAGCAGCTGATGAGCAATCTCCCCCAGTACCTCGCCAACGTGGCGCTGGCAGCCGCCATGTTCTGTCTCGGCTTCGCCGTCAACGACCTCGAAGGTGGCATCACCGAGATCCCTCGCCACTGGTGGAGCACCGCCGCCCTGCTGCTCGTCGTGCTCGCGGCCGCCATCCGGGCAACCGTCGGCGCGATGGCGCGGCGGCGGAGCTGACGCTCGTCAGTCGAGCGGGCGTCCCCGGACGTGGGCGAGGTCGAGCTCGGGGACCGGAGTCTCGCCATGCGCCGCCTGGGCCTTGGCCGGGAAGTCGAACACGCCGATCATCAGCTGCATCGGATAGTCCGGCGCTTGGCCGACCTGGCGGACGACGTCGCCGTCGACGGTGAAGGCAACCGATCCCGGACGCCAGTCGACCCCGTAGGTGTGGAACTCAGCGACGTCGATGTCGAGCTCGACGGTGGAGAACTCCTCTACCAGCGCCGGATCGTGGAGCCGTTTGATCCCCATGCCGACGTTCGCCGCGCCTGGCCGCACCTCGTCGCCGAACACTTCGGCGACGCAGATCTCGCCTGACCGCTGCGGTTGATCCTCGACGCCGGACATCCAGAACGCGAACATCGACCGCGCGGTGATGGTGGCCCGCATGCGCACGTCGATCTGCCCGTAGCGAGGCGTGTAGCCCCACAGCGTCGGCTGTTCCTCGCGCACGCGCAGCCCCTCCCGAAACGGCAGCTGACCGATCGCGCTGCCGAGCGGACCGGCGAAGCTACCGCTCTGGATGCAGGACACGCGAAGCGGCGGCTCGTGCAGGTCGGCGCACCACAGCGGTTGATCGACCGGGATGCTGAGGTGCAGCGCACCGTCGCCCAACGACCATGTCGCCGCCGACCGGGCCCTCGAGCTCCAGTGCGGCAGGTAGTACGGGAACCAGACATCGGGATCGAGCACGTCGCCGTCGAAGTCCTCGTCGAGCTCATCGCGGGTCGAGACCACGACAGATTCGTAGCACCCCGGTGCCAGCGAACGGAACCGTCAACGCCGGCGGCTGCGGCACCAGGCGCGGAAGTGAACCGTCGTTCTGGGCGCGATCCGTCTCGATGTGAGCGATGAGCGTCGCTAGCGCCGATCTCTCATCGCGCGCCGTATGCCCTGCCCCGAGAGCGCCGAACGTCCGCGTCCTCGGTCGCCGGCTCGACGGCGTTCGCGGCCGCTGGAGCTGCGGTTGCCGCGCCGCTCAACGGCGGAGCGGCTGAGGAGGCTCAGACGCGGCGGCGCAGGGCACGAACCGACAGTGGGGCGAAGACGGCGGCGATGGCGACGGCCCAGATCAGCGAGAGGAGCACGGGACGAGCGATCGGTCCTTCCACCATGAGACCGCGGGCGGCATCGCTGAGAATGGTGACCGGATTGGCCTTGACGACAGGCTGCAACCAGCCCGGCATCGTGTCGATCGGGACGAAGACCGCGCTCAGGAAGGTCACCGGGAACAACACGGTGAAGCCGAACAACTGCACCTTCTCGGGGTCGGGGGCCAGCACGCCCACCAGGACCGTGACCCAGGAGAAGCAGAGGGCGAAGAACATGATCAGCAGGAAGGCCGCGGCCAGACCAGCAACCGAGGTGCCGAGCCGGAACCCGAGGATGAATCCGACGACCAGCAGCAGGACGATCGACCACGCCTGCTTGACCATGTCGGCGAGGATGCGCCCGCTGAGCGGCGCCCACCGGGCGATCGGCAATGATCGAAGCCGGTCGAAGACGCCCTTCGTGATGTCCGTGTTCAATCCCTGACCGACGTACATCGTCACGAAGAACATGTTCATGACGATGATGCCGGGCAACGCGTACTGCAGGTACTCCGTCGGGGAGTCGGCGATCGCACCGCCGAACACGTAGGTGAACAGCAGCACGAAGATGATCGGCTGGATGCTGAAGTCGCCGAGCTCCCAGGGGTTGTGCCGGATCTGAATGAGGGTCCGCCAAGCCAGCGTCAGCGTCTGCCGGAGGCCTTCGGCCGGGGTCACGCGCGGCTTGATGTCCTGCGGCTGGACCGGCGCCGGCCGAGTGCTGCTGGTCCGCGGCGAGATGTCGGTGGTGGTCATGCTGACACCTCTTCCTTGTCGTGCGCGTTGTCGGGTTCTTCGGCACGGTGGCCGGTCAAGGTCAAGAAGACCTCGTCGAGGCTCGCGCCCCGCAGGGTCAGCTCGTCGAGAATGACACCCTCGTCGTCGAGCCGTCGGACGACGGCAGGGACCAGCGCCGCGTCGCTGACGGCCGCCGTGACCCGCGCCCCCTGCACCTCCGGGTCGACCTTCGTCAGCTCCCGCACCACCGACATCACAACCTCGAGGTGCTCCGCCCGTGCCGGTCGTACGACCAGCGACTGCGCACCGACCTGCGACTTGAGTTGATCCGGCGATCCCGTCGCGATCACCTTGCCGTGGTCGATCACCACGAGATCGTCGGCCAGCTCGTCGGCCTCGTCGAGGTACTGCGTGGTGAGCAGCACCGTCACGCCGTCGGCCACCAGAAGCCGGACCAGGTCCCACATGTCCAACCGCGCCACCGGGTCGAGACCGGTCGTGGGCTCGTCCAGGAACAAGATGCGTGGATTGCCGACGAGGCTGGCGGCGAGGTCGAGCCGGCGCCGCATACCACCCGAGTAGGTCTTCGCCGCCCGGTCGGCGGCGTCGTCGAGGCGGAACTCCCGGAGCAGGTCTCGGGCCCGAGCCTTCGACTGGTCGCGCGGGATCCCGAGCAGCCGGGCGATCAGCACGAGATTCTCGGTGCCGGTCAATGTCTCGTCGACCGACGCGTACTGGCCGGTCAGCCCGACCAGCTGGCGGACCTGGTGGGCCTGCTCGACGACGTCATAGCCACCGACCGTCGCCCGCCCCTCATCGGGGCTCAGCAGAGTGGCCAGTATCCGCACCGCCGTGGTCTTCCCGGCGCCGTTCGGCCCGAGCAGCCCGAGCACGGTGCCCGTCGGGACCGTCAAGTCGATACCGGCCAGAGCCACCGTCTCACCGAAACGCTTAACCAAGCCTTCAGCCTGGATCGCGTGCGTCATGTTTCCTCCATCGTCAAACGACTCTCGAAGCTACGACCTCAACCACGGTTGAGGGCAAGGTCATTCACCACATGACTCGTCGGGGACCTCAAACTCATCGGACAGGAGGCGCGGTGCGCGTCGACGGCGTTGGTTGCTGGTGGTTGGTCGGTGGAGCTGGTGACTGGATCGCTCGTCCGTCGCGATGACGTCACAACGATGGATCGCTACGGACGGAACGACCACCTGCGGATGAAGCGCTGAGGGTGGTGGCGATCGCCCGGCGTTGGTCGTCCATCGAGTCGCTCAGCTGGCGTGCCAGCTGGGGCCGATTGCGCAGGAGCGTGTCGAGGACGGTGATCGGGATCTGGAGCACGGTGACCGCTTCGACAGCGGTAGCCGTCACGCGGCTCAGTTCGCCCGTCAGAGCCGAGAGCCCGATCGGTTCTCCCAGACCGACGTGTTCGAAGCGGATCACTTCTCCATCGCCACCGGGCGAGATCGTCAGGGCGACACGACCGGCCGTCACGACGGACAGGCTCGCCGGGCGCTCGCCCGCCCGTACCAACGTCTCGCCGGCGCCGTAGCGGTCGAGCCTCATCGATGGAGCAAGCTCCGCGACGTCCTCAGCTGAGAGCTGCAGCGTTCCGGCAATGGATGCCAGTGTCTGCTCGACACGCTGAGGAGTCGAGAACTCGTCGGGCGCAGCGCCATCAAGGTGCAGTCCGCTGCGCCGCGAGGCGTACCACAGCCAGCGCTGGAACAACGCCGTGGTGGCGTCGATCTCGGCGGGACTGGAGACCGGCAGGAGGACCTGGTAGCCGCCCTGCGCGCTCAGCAACACCCGAGCCTGCCGGCGGCCCACACGCGGGAGCTGATCGGCAGTTCGCTCGAGCAGCGTGAGGACATCGTCGGGCGGATCGCCGGAGGCGAACTTGACCATCACTGCGGCCAGGGTGTTGCCTTGGGGACGACTCAGGTTCCTGAACGGGTTATTGGCGAGCATGGCGTTCGGGACGATGTAGATCCCGTCGTCGGTCTGCACGTGCACGGCCCGCCAGTTGACCTCGACGATGCGGCCGCGGACCGTGTCGCGGTAGATGTTGGTCTCCAGCCAGTCCCCAAGCGCGAACGGCTGCTCGAAGAGCAGCAGCAAGCCCGAGATGATCCCGCCGACCGAGTCCTGCAGGGCGAGACCGATGACGATCGAGGTGACGCCGAGCGCGGCGAACAAGCCGCCGACATCGGTCCCCCAGACCCACGAGAGCAGAATCCCGAGCCCGATGAGGATGAGGATGAGGCGGCTCAGATCGATGAAGATCGTCGGCATGCGCTGGCGCCACGAGCCGGTCTGCGCGTAGCCGAACATCGCCACCTTGATCACCGACAGGATCAGGATGATCAGGAGGAGGCCGACGGCGGTAGCGAGGACGCGCACCCAGGTGACTTCGACGGAGATGTCTGCCGCGTTGATCACGAGGATCAGCAAGGCGCCGGCTGGCACCACGTAGTTGCGCAGGATGTTGACTGGCCGGGCCATGCGGCTGCCCCGGCGCGCCAATGCCGAGTGGATCTCGGTGAGGATCAAGAGCGTCAGCGGCAACCCGATCACGACGGCGAGCGTCCACCCGAACCAGGGCTGGCTGGTCAGATCACTCATGTAAGAACCTCACCGTGGATGGTGACGCCGAGCAGCAGCGCAGCAGGTACTCGGCCATGAGCGAAAGGACCGTCATGATGGTTCGCTCGGTCGAAGACTCCCTCGCTCACTGGTTCACCATCACTACGTGCGACGCCTTCCAGTAGTGCGACAGCAGCGGGGCACCAGTGAGCGCTTCGGCGCTGCACGGAAAGCAGGCCCGCAATCATGGAGCTCGCGTCGCTCGCTCATTGGCCGTCCCGCCGCAGTCGCCACACCGGCTCTTGACCATCGGATGTCTCGAGCGTGCCCGCCTGCTCGAACTGGTAGACGTCGCGCAGGCGGTCGTAGACGCGACTCGTGACGTAGATGCCCGGCTGACCGTTCGCAGCCTGCGCCATGTACGCCAGGTTCACGGCGTCCCCCCACAGGTCGTACACGACGTTGGATGGCCCGACCAGACCGCTGGTCACCGTGCCCATGTCGATGCCCGCCCGTAGCGACACGCCGGCGCCGCGCTGGGCGTTGAACCGCTGCACGACGTGTTCCATGGTCTCGGCGAACTCGACGGTTCGGCGGGCGTTGTCGATGTGCGGCGTAATCAGACCACAGCTGGCCAAGTAGCCGTGGCGCAGGATGCGCACCCTTTCGATCCCCAGCCGGGAGGCGGCCTCCTCGAACCCACGGGCGAGACTGTTCAGCAGGCCCAGGGCGTCTGCGGACGGGAGGTCGGCAGTGAACTCGTCGAAGCCGACGAGGTCGGCGAAGATCACCGAGACCTCGCGGTGGTCCTCGGCGATCGTGTCTTCGCCTTGCCGGTACCGGTGGGCGACGGCCTCTGGCATCAGCGACAGGAGCAGTCGATCGTTCTCCCGCTGCTGCTCGTCGAGCAGCTCCTGCTTGGTCCGCAAGCTGCGAGCCATGTCGTTGAACGCGCCGGCGAGATCGCCGAACTCGTCGTTGGAGTGGGCGTCGACCCTGATGTCGTAGTCACCGCTGGCGACCCGGCGCACGCCAGCGAGCAGCCGGCGGATCGGCCGCACGAACGTCTGCGCCAGCAGCAGAGACGCCAAGCAGACGCACAGGATGATGATTGCGGTCGACAGCCCGATCGTCCGCGTGAAGTCCGTGACAGCGGAGAGCGCCTCGTCGCGGTCCATCTTGGCCACGACGACCCAAGGGAGTTGCTCCAGTGTGAGGGGCGCGTACGCGACGAGCGACTCACGGCCGAGATATTCGGTCGCGGTCACGGTGCCCGTCGCGCCGGCCACCGCTCCCCGCACGGCCTCGGTGTCAGCCGGCATCAGCAGGATCGAGTCGTCGAGCCGCAGCATCTGCTCGACTGCGTCGCTCGAAACGCCGGCGTTGAGCGCGTCGCGCTCGAACTGCTCCGGGTCCTCGAGCAGCTCCCGTGAGATCGACCGCATCAGGAGGTCCGATGCGGCGAGGTACACCTCGCCGGTGTCGCCGAGCCCGTAGCGACCAGTCCTGTCCACCGGTCATGATGTCGTTGATCTCGCGCACCGAGACCTGCAGCGCCATCACGCCGACGATGTCGTCGCCGCTGGCGATCGGCGACGCCGCCCACGACACGGGCTGATCGAAGTCCGGCTGATACCGGGCGAAGTCGGTGACCGTCGAGAAGTCGGCCGTGTTCGACGCGAGGGCCTCCTCGTACACGGTCGCCAGGCTGCTCTCTTCGTACGGGCCGTCGCGGACGTTCGTGCCGAGGTCGACGCCCTTGTAGGCGCTGTAGACGACATTGCCTTCCGTGTCGAGGAGCAGCAGGTCCTCGTAGTCGAAGCGCACGGCGACCTCCCGGAAGAAGTCGTGGTATTGGGCGTGGGCGGCCGACCAGGCACTGCCGTCTCCCGCGTCATCGTTCGCCAGCACCTCGTCGTAGTCGTCGTCGAAGGGTGCTGTGTAGAAGGCTTGCAGGTAGCGCTGCGCGGGAGCCTGCGGGAGGAAGCCGGAGGACTCGTACTCGACATCGCTGTTGGTGGCCAGTTGCGGAACAAAGACGTCCTCGTAGTACCGCTGCAGGTCCGCGTCCTGCTCCGCCGTGATTGTGCTGTCGGCCAGTTCGTTGAACCCTTGCGTGAACGCCTCGACGGCGTCGGTGGCCGTCGTCCCTCGGCTGTAGATCACGAGGGCGTCGAGCGTCGTCTCGTAGAACCGGGTCAGCTCACGGGCTCGGGCTTCGCGCACCTCCACGAGTTCTGAGAAGGCGGCTTGGCGGAGCGAATCGCGCCCCGTGACGTATCCGATCGTTCCGGCCACCAACACCGACGCGACGCTGACGAGGAGCAACATCGTCAGCAGCTGCGACTGAATGCTGAGTCGCGACCACAACTTCCACCGCCCCGACCGACGCTTGGCCGGCGACGACGAGATCGCCAGTCGATCGGTGTCCGCGGCCTCGCCGTCGGGTGGGCGTGTGTGGTTCGAATCCGCTGCTGCGGGTGGCACCCCGACGCGACTCGACGGCTCGTCGTCGATCACTGACGCGACCCTAGACCTCGACCGCCCGCTCCGGACCCGGGGCGCGCCCCGTCACTCGACCAAACGGGCGCCGTAGGACCGCGTTCCGGTCCAGTCGGTCAGCTCGACCATGAGATCGTCGCCGGGCTGCAGGGCCAACAGCTGACCGGAAGCACAGATGCGCTCTCCGGCGCGGAAGGCGCCGCGATATGCGCCGAGATACGAGCGCACGAAGCGAATCTGAGGGGCGGGCGCCTGATCGTGGTCGAGGCTCGACGTGACCACGCGCTCGACCTCGACCCGGTACCACGCCGGAGTCGCCAAGGCCGGTTCGTGGTCAGTGATCAAGGCGACGACGGTGACGTCACCCATCGACGTGGCCACGCTCGGGGCGGGCCCAGGATCGTCGTCGGCCCTGAGCTGCTCGCAGTTGACGTGGGCGCCGGCTCGCGCCGTTCGGCCCTGGAGGCGGCGACGCTCCCGCCGGGTCCGCGTCTCCCAGGTCGTCCCGGGCAGATCCAGGGCGCGCTGGCGGCACAGCCTGGCGAAGTCGGCGCCGACGTATGGCCGGATCACCCGCCGATCGGCGAACAGCCGCTGCGCCGTGTCAACGCCGGCGGGCCCGTAGCAAGCCAGATCGATGTCCGACGCGTCGTTCGGACACCCGATGAGGAACGAACCGGTCACCCCGAGGTGGTCGATGGCTCCGTCCGCAGCGAGGAGGTCGGCGATGGTGAGGAGGTCACGACCCACGGCGAAGGCGGCGAAGCGGTCGCGATCGAGGTCGCTCAGGGCAGCTCGAGTGGAGTAGTGCGTCACGACGTCGTGGCGGGGGATGCCCGTCATCTTGCAGCCCAGTGCTGGCGAGTGGACGACGCACTCGGGACGGTCGGCGAGGATGCTGGCCGAGCGCTTCAGGCTGCCGTTGCGCTCGTAGCGTCGACCGAACAGCATTCGATCGCCGGCCGCCGACGGGTGATACTTGGCGAACCCGACGTAGTGGCTCGGCGGGTGCACGTCGCCGATGACGCTGAACACCACGCCGTGTCGGTCTACGAGGTAATCGCGATCGCGAACAGGATGTCGTGGCTCGGCAGTGACCGCCGCGAACCTAGTTCAGAGCGGTTGAGCGGCTGGCCGAGCGCATCGTCACGAGTCGCACTCAGCCAGTTGTCCTTGACGGAGTGCATCAGCGCGCATCCGCAGCGTCGGTGCCAGAGCGCGGCGAACACGCTCCGGGTGGTCGATGGCGACTCGACGGGCGGTCCGGCACGATCCCGATTCGCCCGCCACAACGGCTCGCTCGATTTCAATTGCGTCGAGGAAGGACACCACGCCGGCGGCGAAGTCCTCCACGCGAGGGCCAGTCGCCGGCTTATCCGAGTCGCGCTCGACCTCGCTGCGAGAGGGCGTTGGCGCGGACCGAGGTCGGGACGGCGCGCCAAGCACAGGGCCATCGGAAGGCCACGAGTCAGTCGGCCCCGGCAACATGACGACCACCGCACCCGCCTGACCCTGCTCACGCGCCAGCGTCGGCCTGCACCGGCTGCCCCAATGACCCGGTCAGTCGCGCTTGAGCTCTTGCAGCGACCAGCTGTTGCCGTCCGGGTCGGCGAAGAAGGCGAAACGTGATCCAGGTGCGCCTTCCGGCCCGAGCTGCATCACCTCGGTGATCTCGACACCACGGGAGGCCAGCAGTTGACGCGCCGCGTCGATGTCGTCGACGACCAGCTGCGGACCCTTCGTCGAGCCCGGCTCGCCGAGCGGCATGCCTTCGCCGATCACCACGGAGCAGGCCGATCCGACGGGTGTCATCTGCACCACCCGCATCCCCTCGTTGGGACGGATGTCGTGATCGAGCACGAAGCCCACCTGTTCGGTGTAGAACGCCTTCGCCACGTCGACGTCGGCGACGGGGATTCCAATGACCTCGAGTCGGAAGTTCATGCGCCGGACCCTACGGTCCGCAGCGTGGGGACCGGAAACGACCAGTCGGACGAGCAGGCGTTCCGAAGTAGCAGGATCAGCGCGCCGAGAGCGCCGCGGGCAGCTCCTCGGCGTGCACCACGACGAGCCGCTGCGTCGGGCGGGTCAGCGCCACGTACAGCGCCCGCAGGCCCTGCGCCTCCTCGGCGACGATGCGGGCCGGCTCGACGACGACGACGCCGTCGAGCTCCAAGCCCTTGACCACGCTGATCGGGACGACCGTCACGCTGTCGTCGAGCCCGGTGCGGGTGGCCCGTCCGTGGTCGATGCCTGCCGCGTCGAGCGCCTCCGAGATCATCTCGGACATCCCGTCGGCGACGACGACGGCGACGTTGCCGTTGGGGAGCTCGGCCGCCATCTTGCCGGTTGCCTCGGCGACGGCCGCGCCGAGCTCGGCATCCGGTGCCACGGGCACGACGATCGGTGGGACGTCGCCGATCCGCACGGCGCGCGGCGAGCGCAGCTGGGGGGTCGCCGCGCGCATCACCCGATCGGCGAGCTCCATGATCTGGGCCGGGATCCGGTACCCGACCGTGAGGCCGACGACGCGCGCCGGCTTGCGATCGGGCAGGTGGTCCAACACGTCTTCCCATGCGCTCGGGGCCAGCGGACCGGTTGCCTGGGCGAGGTCGCCGACGACCGTCAGCGAACCGTTGAGCGAGCGGCGGGTGGCCATCTTCAGCTCCATCGGCGTGAGGTCCTGCACCTCGTCGACCACGATGTGCCCGTACGTGCGGATCTCATCGGCCTCGTTCGCCTTGCCGGCGCGACCGACACGCGGTCCGAGGACCTCCCGGGCATCGTCGAGCAGGGCGACATCGGCCGGCGTCCACCGAACGTCCCCCACCTCTGCCGAGCGCTGGCGGTACAGCTCCTCGATCTCGTCATCGCCGAGCACCTCGGCCCCGGCAAGTCGCAGCAAGGCTGGCGAGCCGAAGAGGTCATGGAGCAAATCGGCCGGCGTCAGCACGGGCCACATCCACTCGAGCGCCGCCCGCACCTCCGGCAGCTGGCGAACCGCCGACCGCACCTCGCCGGCCGTGACGGGTTCGCCCCGCCATGACGACGCCATCGTTGCGAACACCTCGCCCTCGACGAAGCGACGGCCGCCGTTGTGCCGCCGAAAGCGCCGTCTCGCCGCCTTGACGATGCGGTTCGACTCGGCGCACCGTCAGTCGGACGAACCCGGTGCGGAACGGCACCCGCACCTCCGTGCGCAGCGGTCGCTCGCGGTCGTGCACGGCCTTGTCGATGACGTCGGACATCCTGGCGTCGCCCTTCACACGGGCCGCCGCCGCAGTGTCGCCCGGATCACCCGGCCGTGCCCACCGGACGTCGGGAACGAGGTCGGCGAGCACGACCTGCTCGACGCCGGCCTCCCCGAGCGACGGCAACACGCGCTCGATGTAGCGCAGGAAGACGCGGTTCGGTCCGATCACCAGCACGCCCTGGTCCTCGAGCGGGAAGCGGTACGTGTACAGCAGGTAGGCCGCCCGGTGGAGCGCCACGACGGTCTTGCCGGTGCCTGGCCCACCCTGCACGACGAGCACTCCCGCTTGCGGCGAGCGGATGATCTCGTCCTGCTCCGCCTGGATCGTGGCGACGATGTCGCCGAGCGTGCCGGTCCGCCCGCGCTCCAGGGCGGCCAGCAGGGTCGAGTAGCCGCTGATCGTCGACCGGACATCGCCGGCAGGCTCGTCGGCGACGAGGCCCTCGTCATGGCCGACCCCGAGGTGGCCACCGCCGAACAGCTCGTCCTCGATGCCGAGCA
Organism: uncultured Acidimicrobiia bacterium; assembly: GCA_963719775.1. GTDB lineage: Bacteria > Actinomycetota > Acidimicrobiia > Acidimicrobiales > Ilumatobacteraceae > JALZMG01. The sequence continues at coordinate 26,326 of CAVRCY010000009.1, read as the reverse complement.
CCTCCCGCCCGTCGACGACGAAGTGGCGGCGGCGGAGGAGACCCATCGGCTCGCGGCCCGTGGCCCGGTAGAACGGCTCGGCGACCGGCGCCCGCCAGTCGACGACCACCGGCTCGGACTGCCCGTCGGCGACGGCGAGACGACCGATGTGGAAGCTCTCGGTGGCGTCGGGGCTCTCCGCGTAGCGGTCGATGCGACCGAAGATCAGGGCGGCATCCCCGAGGTCGAGGTCGGTCAGGCGCTTGACGAGGGCTTCGTCGAAGGCGTTGCGCTCGAAACGGGCCTGGAACGTGCCACCGAGGTCAGCCTCGTTGAGATCTCGGAGGCGCCACGCCGATTCCTTGGTTCGCTCCAGGCAGTCGTACGCGTAGTCGACGTAGGCCTGCTCATCAGCGAGTTCTGGATGCTGCTGCGTCATTCGTCCAAACGTGTGACCGGGCCGAAAGGGGGTCATGAGACTCTACTGTGTCGGTGGCCTCATCGCTCGGAACGGCGCTCGGCCGACGCTCGTACGCAGGTGCCGGCCGCCGGCACGGGTAGCGTCCGCAGGGTCATGACCAGCGGTGATCCCGTCGTCGAAGCTCCGTTGCTGGCCGCCGCCGGCGGACGGCGAGGGCGCCACACGCCGGTCTGGTTCATGCGCCAGGCGGGCCGCAGCCTGCCCGAGTACCGCGCCGTGCGCGGCGCCGGCTCGATCCTCGAGGCGATCAAGGATCCCGACGTCGCCGCCGAGGTGACCCTGCAACCCGTCCGCCGCTACGGCGTCGACGCCGCCGTGCTGTTCAGCGACATCGTCGTCCCTGCGCACGCCGTCGGCTTCGGCATCGATGTCGCTCCTGGGACCGGGCCGGTGGCCGAGCAGCCGTTGCGGACGCGCCAGGACCTCGACCGGTTGCCGCCGCTGGAACCCGACGATGTGCCGTACGTGGCGGATGCCGTCAAGACGGTGGCCGCCGAGTTGGGCCAGGACGTCCCGGTGCTGGCCTTCGCCGGCGCGCCGTTCACCGTGGCCAGCTACCTCATCGAAGGGCGGCCGAGCCGCACGTATGAGCACACCAAGGCGTTGCTGCACACCGACGAGCAGCTGTGGCACGACGTGCTGGATCGGCTGGCCGGGATGGCGATCGCCTTCATCGACGTGCAGCTCTCCCACGGCGGCCGCGCCTTCCAGCTCTTCGACTCGTGGGCCGGCACGCTCTCCCGGGCCGACTACGAGCGATTCGTCCTGCCCCACTCCCGCCGTGTCTTCAGCGAACTGGCCATCAGTCACCCTGATGCGCCTGGCATCCACTTCGGGATCGGCTGCGACCACCTGCTGGAGGCGATGTGGGCGGCCGGCCCGCGCGTGATCGGCCTGGACTGGCGCACCCCGATCGGCGCGGCTCGCAGTCGGCTCGGTGCCGACGTCTCGGTGCAGGGGAACCTCGACCCGGCGCTCATCCTCGCCGGAGCGGACGTCGCGCTCGCCGGCGTGGAAGCCGTGCTCGCCGACAATGGGGGACACCCGGCTCACGTCTTCAACCTCGGCCATGGCGTCCACCCGGCGTCCGACCCTGGCGTGCTGGCAGCCGTCGTCGATCGTGTCCATGCGGCCACCGCGGCATGACGATCGGTGTCGTGTTGATGGCCTACGGCACGCCGCAGGGTCCGGGCGAGATCGAGCCGTACTACACCGACATCCGCCACGGGCGCCCTCCGACGCCGGAGCAACTGACCGAGCTGACGCGGCGCTACGAGGCGATCGGGGGGATCTCCCCGCTCGCCGCGATCACCGCAGCCCAACGTGACGCGCTGCAGGCCGCGCTCGAGGCGCGGGCGCCCGGCCAGTACGTCGTGCAGCTCGGCCTCAAGCACGCCGCGCCGAAGATCGAGGCCGGTGTCGACGCCCTGGCCACCGCCGGCGTGGAACGCATCATCGGGCTGGTCCTGGCGCCCCATTACTCGTCGATGTCGATCGGTCAGTACGTCGGTCGTGCCGGCGAGGCGGCCGCCGCCGCCTCCGTGTCGTTCGACGCCATCGAGAGTTGGGCCACCGAGCCGGCCTACGTCGACTTCCTCGCCGCCGAGGTCGGCCGGCGCCTGGCCATGATGCCGGACAACACGAAGGTCGTGTTCACGGCCCATTCGCTGCCGGCGCGGATCCTCGCCGCCGGCGACCCGTACCCCGAGCAGCTGCGGGCGACGGCGGAGGCGGTCGGTGCGGCCGCCGGGCTGGCGCCGTGGTCGCAGTGGTCGGTGGCGTGGCAGTCGGCGGGCCGCACTGCGGAGCCGTGGATCGGACCGGACATCCTCGCCGTCATCGACGAACTGGCCACCGCGGAGAACGCCTCTGGCCTGCTCGTCTGTCCGTGCGGCTTCGTGGCCGACCACCTCGAGGTCGTCTACGACCTCGACATCGAGGCTCGGCAGCGGGCCGAGCGGCAGTCGCTGGCGTTCGACCGCACGGCGTCGATGAACGACGAACCGACCGTCATCGCCGCGCTGGCCGAACGCGTCGTCGCGGTGTGAGCGAGCTGCGGAGCGCGAGCGCACGGGAAGCCCAGTGAGCCGTCGGTCGCCTCGCCGGATCGTCGTCGTCGGGGGTGGCATCAGCGGACTGGCCACCGCTCTCGCCGTCGCCGAGCGGACGACACCCGAGGACACCGAGATCGAGGTGCGCGAGGCGGACGACCGGCTCGGGGGCAAGCTGCGCACGTCGCCCTTCGCCGGGCTCCCGGCCGTCGACGAGGGCGCCGACTCCTTCCTCGCCAGGGTCCCCGAGGCCACTGCGCTCGCCGCCAACGTCGGTGTCGACCTGACCGCGCCGACGGGCGCAACGGCGGCCATCTGGTACGACGGGCTGCACCCGATCCCAGAGGGCCTCGCGCTGGGCGTGCCGACGGAGCTGCTGGCGTTGGCCCGCAGCCGTCTGCTGACGCCGCGCGGCATGCTCCGGGCGGCCGTCGAACCGCTGCTCCCCCGGCGCACCGACGCCGACGACTCGATCGGCTCGCTGATCCGCAGCCGGTTCGGCGACGAGGTCCACGAACGGCTCGTCGACGCGCTGGTCGGCAGCATCTATGCCGGCGACACCGATCGCCTCAGCCTCGCCAGCGTCCCTCAGCTGGCGACGCTGGCCGACCATCGCAGCCTCCTGCTCGGCGCTCGTCGACGGCGGACCAACGCGGCCAGCCGGGCCTGTGTTCCTCGCGCCGTGGCCCGGCATGGGCGCGCTCGTCGAGGCGGTCGAGGCGGCGGCCACCGCCCGTGGCGTCACGATCCGCCGCCGGGCGGTCGTCACGGAGCTCGCCCGCGACGGCGACCGCTGGCGGGTCGACGGTCGACCGGCTGACGTCGTGGTGCTGGCGACCCCCGCCCGTTCGACCGCGCCGTTGCTCACCCGGGCGGCCCCCGAGGCAGCCCGTCTGCTGGCCACGATGGACCATGCCGACGTCGTGCTGGTCACGATGGACGTGGGCGATTGGCCCGCCCGCCTGCGCCACCGCAGCGGATACCTCGTCCCCAAGCCGGTGCAGCGCACGGTCACGGCGGCGTCGTTCGGGTCGCAGAAGTGGGCCCACTGGCAACCGCCCGGCGGCGGCGAGATCGTCCGGGTGTCACTCGGTCGCGACGGGCTGCCGGTGGGCCATCTCTCGGACGACGAGGTGATCGAGCGCGCCGTGGTCGAGGTCGGCCGCCACCTCGCCCTCGACCTGCAGCCGACGGCTGTGCGGGTCAGTCGATGGCCGGCAGCCTTCCCGCAGTACCGGCCTCACCACCAGCAGTGGCTGGCTCGTGTCGAGGGCGCGCTCCCCGACGGGGTGGTGGTCACCGGGGCGAGCTACGGCGGGATCGGCGTGGCCGCCTGCATCACGCAGGCCGGCCGCACCGCCGCCCGCATCGCCGACGGACGGGAGTGATCGGGCGACGCCGGCCTGGCACACTGGTCGCATGCGACGGATCGTCCTGGCGCTCGTGGCCGTCGCCTCCGTGCTGATGGCGTCTGCCGGTTGTGCCGGCGGGTCCGACGACGACCCGACAGCGCTTGCCGGCGTGCCTTCGACGATCGCCGTCGACTCCCTGCGCACCCCGGCCTACTGCGACCGTCGCGCGGCCATCGACGTCGGCGTCGACATCGACGTCCGCATCGACCGCGACGACGGCCACCAGCCCGCCGACACCTGCGCCCGCACCGCCACCGCCACCACCACCGCCCGCGCTGCCCGTGCCGGTCGAACCGCCACCTGACGATGGCAGCTCGGAGCCCCGTGTCGAGATGGGCTCGATCGAGATCCCCCGCCTCGGACTGGTGCGCCCGCTGTTCGAAGGCATCCGCCTGTCGACGCTCGACCTCGGTCCCGGCCACTGGCCAGGCACGGCGATGCCGGGCGAGCTCGGCAACGTCGTCGTCGCCGGTCACCGCGTCAGCCACAACGAGGACTTCCGCGACCTCGACGAGCTGGTGCCCGGGGACGAGGTGATCTTCAGCACGCTCTCGGGTCGCCACGTGTACCGCGTGCTGCAGACACAGATCGTCGAACCCGACGCGATCTGGATCGTCGACCAGACCACTGACCCCACTGCCACCCTCTTCGCGTGCCATCCTCCGGGATCCACTCGCCAGCGCATCGTCGTCAACCTCCAGCTGTCGGCCTGAGCCAGGCGGCCCTCGCCCTCGGCGGCGGCTTCCTGGTCGCGCTCGCGCTGCCGCCGTGGGGCTGGTGGCCGCTGGCCTTTGTCGGCATCGCCGTCTTCGAGATCGCCCTCGGGGCGACCCCCCGGCCCGGCTGGCGCTTCGTCCTCGGCACCGCCTTCGGCTTCGGCTGGTTGGCGATGGGCGTCGGCTGGATGTGGCAGCTCACCGTGCCCGGGTACGTCGCCGCCAGCCTGCTCTTCGCCGTCGCCCACGGACTCGCCGAGCTCGCCTCCCCGCCCGGCCGGTGGCGGGTCATCGGGCGGCCGGCCGCCCACACGCTCGTCGAGGCGGTGCGCTTCTCGTTCCCTTCCGGAGGGGTGCCGTTGGCCAGTCTGGGCATCTCGCAAGCCGCCTCGCCCGTCGGCGAGATCGCCCGCGTCGGCGGGGTGATCATGGTGACGTGGGTCGTCTTCCAGGTCGGATTCGCGCTCGGGGCACTGGTCGAGAAACGGACCGACCGCATCGCTCTCGGTGGCATCGCCGCTGCGGTCGCCATGCTGCTGGTGGCGTTCGTGGCACCGACCGGCCACGGCACGGGGCGCTTCCTCGACGTCGCCGCCGTCCAAGGCGGTGGCGAGCAGGGCACCAGTGCGCTGGAGGTGCCATCGGCACTCGTCACGGCTCGGCACCTCGAGGCGACTCGCACCATCGAGGCCGACGGCGGGCTCGACCTCGTGCTCTGGCCGGAGAACGTCATCGACATCGATGACGGCACGTTCACCGAGAGCGAGCAGCTGACGCTGGTCGCCGCCGAAGCGGCGCGGCTCGGCGTGCCCTTCGCCGTCGGTGTCACGGAAGACGCCGTCGGCCGGCCGGGGCGGATCTTCAACGCCCAGGTCATCGTGACGCCGGACGGTGCGGTCGTCGATCGCTACGACAAGGTACGCCGCGTGCCGTTCGGCGAGTACGTGCCGATGCGCGGGCTGCTCGAGGCGCTGGGCGCGCCGCTCGACCAGGTTCCCTCGGACGCCATCGCCGGCACCGGGCCGGCAGTGCTGGAGCTGCCGGACGGCACGCGCCTCGCCGTGGCCATCTCGTGGGAGGTCTTCTTCGGAGGCCGGGTCCGCGAAGGAGTCAAGGCCGGCGGCGAGGCGATCATCAACCCGACCAATGGCGCCAGCTACACGGGCACGATCCTGCAGACCCAGCAGGTGGCGTCGAGCCGGTTGCGGGCCATCGAGACGGGCCGCTGGGTCGTCCAGGCCTCACCCACAGGGTTCTCGGAGTTCGTCACGCCGGACGGCGACGTCCTCCAGCGCACGCGGGTCAGCGAGCAGGCCGTGATCCGCCAACCGATCGAGCTGCGCACCGGCCGGACGTGGTACGTCAGCCTCGGCGACCGCCCCTGGATCGCCGCCCTGGTGATCGTGCTCGCCGCGGCCTGGCTGCTGACCGAACGTGACCGCCGCCCGTCGCGCCGCGGACATCTGGGCGCGGAGCGTCTCACGGACGCTCCTGGGCGCGTTGAGTCGGGCCAACGTCCAGGATGACGGTGACCGGCCCGTCGTTGACGAGGGAGACCTGCATCTCGGTGCGGAAGCGGCCGGTCTCCACCCGGGCGCCGAGCCGGCGCAGCTCGGCGACCACCGCATCCGACGAGCGGCTCGGCGTGCTCCGGCCGGGAGGCGGCGATCCAGCTCGGGCGGCGCCCGCCGGACGTGTCGCCGTAGACCGTGAACTGACTGACCACCAGGAGCTCGCCGTCGACGTCGGCTGCCGACAGGTTCATCACGCCGCCGTCGTCGTCGAACACGCGCAGCCGGTACAGCTTGTCGGCCATCCGCCGGGCGACGTCGGCGTCGTCGTCATGGGTCACGCCGAGGAGGACGCACAGACCCTGACCGATGCGGGCCACCTCCTCGCCGTCGACCGTGACGGCGGCCTGCGTCACCCGTTGGACGACGGCCCGCATGCCGGCATGTTCGCGCCCCGACCTGACGCGATCTGGGCGCGTTCGTTCGCGACTGTCGGGAAAAACGGCGCCCAGATGAGCCCGTGGGAAGGATCGCGCCCAGATGTGCGAGGGCGCGCGAGGCGGGCGTGCCAGGATCTCGTCCACGGAAACCGCGACGTCGACGCCGCCCTCCACGCGCCGCCAGCGGCTGACGCTGCTGGCGACGAGCGTCGGGCTGTTCATGATCTTCCTCGACGCCACCATCGTCAACGTCGCGCTGCCGGACATCCAGGAGGAGTTCGACGCCGGCGAGCAGGGGCTGCAGTGGGTCGTCGCCGCCTACAGCCTGACGATGGGCATGTTCATCATGTCGGCGGCGACGCTCGCCGACCAGCGTGGCCGACGCAAGGCGTACATCGCCGGCATGGCGCTGTTCGCTGTCGCCTCCGGGCTCTGCGCGCTGGCGCCCAGCCTGCTCGTGCTGAACATCGGCCGAGGCATCCAGGGGGTCGGTGCGGCGACCGTCAACGTGGCCTCCCTGTCCCTCGTCAGCGCGGCGTTCCCCGACCCCCGGGCGAAGGCCCGAGCGATCGGCTTGTGGACCGGCATCGCGTCCGTGGGCCTCGGGCTCGGCCCGACCGTCGGCGGCGTGCTGACCGAGACCGTCGGCTGGCGCAGCGTCTTCGTCATCAACGTGGCCATCGGCGCCGCCGGCATCGCCATGGCCCGCGCGTTCGTCGACGAATCCCGCGATCCGGTGCCACGTGGTCTCGACCTCCCCGGGCAGGTCCTGTTCATCGCCACGGTGGGCGCGCTCACGTACGCATTGATCGAGGGACCACACAGCGGCTGGCTGTCGCCCGAGATCCTCGGACTGCTCATCGGCTCGGCCGTCCTGGGAGCAGCGTTCGTCATCGCCGAGCTGCGCGCCCGCGATCCCATGATGGACGTGCGCGTCTTCGGCGATCGCGTCTACAGCGTGGCCAACCTCACGGTGTTCAGCATCATGTTCTGCATCTACGGGATGCTGCTCGTGGTCACGCAGTACTTCCAGAACGTCCAGGACTACTCACCGGAGCAGGCCGGCTTCTTGCTGCTGGCGTTCACCGGTCCGACCATCGTGCTGGCGCCGCTCGCCGGTCGTCTGGCCGGTCGCAGCGGGGCGCGGCGTCTGGTCCTCGTCGGCATGGTCTGGCTGGTGCTCGGCATGGGACTGGTCGCCGCCGGCGTCGGCGGGCCGCTGGTGATCGTCGTGGCCGGCCTCCTGCTCCTCGGCGGGGCCAGCGGCTTCGTCATTGCGCCGACCACGAACGTGGCGATGGAGTCCATCCCGCCCGAACGAGGCGGCATGGCGTCGGGGATCCTCAGCGCCCAACGGGCCCTCGGTTCGACGGCCGGCTTCGCTGTCATGGGCAGCATCCTCGCCGGCGTGGTCGCCGCCACGTTGCCCAGCGGGTTCGCACCGTACCTCTCCGAGCCGGAGCTTTCGGAGGCCGTCGACATCGTCGTCGAGGACGCCAACCCTCGAGCCGTCGTGTCGTTGATCGGGCCCGGCAAGCCGCTGCCGGACTCGATCGCCGAGACCCCCGAGCTCCTCGCAGCGGCCGACGATTCGTTCGTCGAAGGGATCCGCGCCGCGCTCGCCGTCGGCGGGACGCTGGCGCTCGTCGTCCTGATCGTCGGGTTCTTCGTGTTCCCGAAGGGCATCAAGGCGCAGGAGGCCGCCGAGGCCGAGACCGTGCGACTGGGCGAGAACCCCGACCCCTGACTCGGTCAGCCGGTCAGCGTGATCGCTCGGCGCGGGAGCGCGGCGGGAGGCAGCCCACACAGGCGGGTCACCTCCCTCGTGAGGTGGGCCTGGTCGGCGTAGCCGGCGCGCACGGCGGCGACGGCGAGCGGCCCGTCGTCGTCGAGGAACCGATGCAGGCGAACGACTCGTTGGTATGTCTTCGGACCGATTCCGCTATGGGTGACCGCGACGCGCCGGAGCTGGCGGGAGGAGAAACCAAGCGCGTGAGCAGCGTCGTCCACCGACGCGGTGCCGCGGAGCAGACGGAACGTGCGGCGGACGATCTCCGGCGGGGGTGGCGGGAGCGCGACGTCCGGGCGGTCGTGAACGACCAGATCCACGAGCTGCCGTGCGCGGCGCGTGCCGACGACGTCGTCGAGGGAGACGTCGAGGTTGCGTAGCTCGTCGGCCGCGCACACCGAAGAACGTGGCCACCGCCTCGGGGCGCAGCCGCAGCCCACGACACGCCGAGCCGGCGGTCAGTGGGTGGAGTGATGGCTCGTCGGCGAGACCGACGGCGACCGCGCCGCCCGCGGCAACGATCACGTCCGCACATCCGTCAGGCACGACACGTTGGACGCGATCGTGCCCCACCCGCTGCTCCCAACAGCAGGCGACGATCTCGCGCCAGGCCGGCGGCGCGGACCACTCTCGATAGACGTCAGGATCGGTTACGTCCGTCGCAAGAGTGTGCCAGAGGCAGGGCTTCGGCCAACAGGCCGACCTGGTCGAGCTCGGCGGACGACGGGTACAGCACGAGATCCGTGACGCCGGCGTGGGCCAGTCGCTCGACTTCCTCCCGCAGTTGCGCGGGGCTCGTCAGGGTGTCCGCCCTGGCGAGGCGCCAGAACTCGCCGCCGTAGTAGTGGCGGAGGTAGTCATCGGCGATCGTCTCGGCGTTGCGGCCAAGGCTGCAATAGCGTCCGGTGGCGATGCGTGGCTCGCCGGGCCGGCCTGCCGTTGCCCAGGCCTGGCGGACGGCCGCCGCCCCGGCTTCCAACATGGGGAGCCCGAACAACGGAGCCACCCAGCCTTGCCCTTCGGTCGCTGCTCGAACGTGGGCCGCCGGGACCAAGCCTCCGAACAGCAGCATTGGTCGTCCTTGCGGCAGTGGGCTCGTCGGTCCTCCCTGGCCGACAATCTGCCCAGCCCACACCTCACGCATCGTCTTCAAGGCTGTCCTCCACAGGGCACCTCCGCCGGAGCTGGGCACGCTGCTCGCCCCGTAGTCCTCGGGCCAGCCGCCCAACCCGAGCCCGGCGGTGAGCCTGCCGCCGGACAGCAGGTCGACCGACGCCATCTGCTTCGGCGAGCAGCACATGGTTGGCTCTCCAACCGACGTTCAGCACCGTGGTGAGCAGCTCGATCCTCCTCGTGCGTGCAGCTGCCGCCGCCAGCGCCGTCAATGGCTCGAGGTTGTCGTAGACGAGCCGGTCGATGACACCGACCGACTCGAACCCGGCGCGCTCGGCGTCCTCCGCCCACACGCCGATGGTGGTGGCGTCGACGCCGGGCACGGCCGCCGGCAATCCGATGCCGATCCTCATGTCGCCTCGCTCGCGTTGAGGGGGGCGAACAGGTCGACGTGGTGATCGTCGGGGTCGTGGAGCTGCGCGTACCGCTGACCCCACACGGCGTCCCAGGGCTCCTTGTGCCCGTGGTAGCCGGCGACGACCATTCGCTGGAACGTGGCGTCGACCTCCGCCGGGGTGTCGAGTCGGAAGGCGAGCCCGATGCTCGAAGAGCCTGACGGGGTCGTGAAATCGGGGTCGAACGACCTGATTGTTGCGATCGTGTCCCACGCCAGCCGCAGCCCTCCCGGCAATGGCAGCTCGACGTGGGGCTGTGTGTCGGCCTTGGCGGGCAGGTCCAGGCCGAGCTCTCGATAGAAGGCCAACGCGGCGGCCATGTCCTCGACGACGATGCCGACGAGGTCCAACTGCGGGGTGCTCACTGGTGCACCATCCATTCGTGCGAGGCGTTCGACTTGATCAAACGCACGGGGCACCAGTGAGCGTGAAGACCGTAATGCTGATTCGCTCGCTCGAAGACTCGCTCGCTCATGTGACGGGTCCTTTCTCGTTGAGGTTTGCCGAGGGCAAGCGCTGGGGGATGCACTCGTTCCCATGCCCGTCACGATGAACGCCCGTCGGAGCGGAGTCTTGAACGTTCCGGCCACATCAGTGCCACCAGAAATCCCGGCGACATGTCGCATCGGCGTGCCTGCCGATCGTCAGGAAGGGTGAGCGCCACATGGCGACTCGCCGATCTGACGAGGAGGACCTGACGTATGGCCGCTGCGAGCAAGCCCAACCCGATTCCTGACCGGTACCGCCGGATCACGCCCGCCCTCGTGGTGCAGGGCGGCGACAAGGCCCTGCAGTTCTACGCCGACGTGTTCGGTGCCACCGAGCGGGTGCGGTCCGCGGGGCCCGACGGCACGATCGCCCACGCCGAGATCGAGATCGGCGACTCGGTCGTCATCGTGGAGGACGAATCGCCCCACCTGGGCACCACCGCGCCGCCTCCCGGTGGGCAGGCGGGCTCACCGACGTCCCTGTTCATCTACGTCGAGGACGTCGACGCCGTCCTCGCCAAGGCGGTCGCGCTCGGGGCCACGCTCGAGCGACCGGCCGCCGACCAGTTCTACGGCGACCGCGACGGCTTCATGATCGACCCGTTCGGGCACGGCTGGACCATCGCCAGCCACGTCGAGGACGTCGCGCCCGACGAGGTGATGCGCCGGGATGAGCGCCATGTACGGGGAGGGCGCTCGTGAAGTACGTGCTGCTGTTCGTCGAGACCGAGCAGTTCGAGAAGGACCTCGAGGCCATGAGCCAGCGCGACCGCGACCGCGTCTTCGGGCTCGTCGGCAAGTGGTTCATGGACCACGCCGACAAGATCCGCGGGGGCAGCAAGCTCCAGCCGGCCCACACCGCCACCACGGTTCGTCTCGACCGCGGTGACGAACCTTTCGTCACCGACGGACCCTTCGTCGAAGGCAAAGAGGTCGTCAGCGGGTACACCGAGGTCGACGTCGCCGATCTGGACGAGGCGCTGCGCATGGTGCGCACCTGGCCGGGCTGCCCGATCGTGGAGATCCGACCGCTCGAGTCGTGACCCCCGCCGGTCAACCGCCGTCTGCCGTCAACCGCGGCACATCGCAGGTGGAGCTGGCACGGGTCGTGCGCGAGCACGCCGGCCAGCTCGCCGCCTCGCTGGTGCGAGTCAGCGGCGACTTCGCCGCCGCCGAGGACCTCGTGCAGGACGCCGTCGTCGCCGCCCTCGAGCGGTGGCCCGTCGAAGGCATCCCCACCCGACCCGAGGCGTGGCTGTTCACCGTCGCCCGCAACCGCGCCCTCGACCGCCTGCGCCGCGACCAGAACTACCGCTCCAAGCTGACTCAGCTGCAGTGGCCCGTGCAGGCCGAACCCGACGAGCGCCTGCGGCTGATCTTCACCTGCTGCCACCCCGCCCTCCCCCGAGCGGCCCAGGTCGCCCTCACCCTGCGCGTCGTCTGCGGCCTGACCACCGCCCAGATCGCCCGCGCCTTGGTCGTCCCCGAAGCCACCGTGGCACGACGGATCACCCGAGCCAAACGCAAGATCAGCGACGCTGGCATCCCGTACCGGATCCCATCGCCTGACGAGCTCGACGTTCGGCTCTCCGAGGTCCTCGCCGTCATCTACCTCGTCCTCAACGAGGGCTACCTGTCGACCACCGAGACCCAGTCAGTTGACCTCGTCGACGACGCCGAGTGGCTGGCCAACCTGCTGCACCACCTCATGCCCACCGAACCCGAAGTCGCCGGGCTCCTCGCCCTCATTCGGCTTCATCGCGCTCGCGTCGACGCCCGGTTCGACGCCGATGGCGGGCTCGTCCTGCTCCAGGACCAGGACCGATCCAAGTGGGACCACCAAGTGATCGCCAACGCCACCCAGCTGCTCGTCCGTGCCGCCCGCCAGCAGCGTGCCGGGCCGTATCAGCTGCAGGCGGCGATCGTCGCCTGCCACGCCGAAGCCAAGGAGTGGGCGGACACCGACTGGGAGCAGATCGTCCTCCTGTACGACATGCTCCTGCACCTCGCGCCGTCGCCGATGACCCGACTCCACCGCGCCATCGCCCTGCGCTACGTGCGTGGAGCCGACGCGGCGCTCGTCGAGCTGGACGACGTCGCCGCCGAGCTCGACCGCTACCACCTGTTCCACGCCACACGCGCCGAGTTCCTGCGTGCCGTCGGCGACCCAGATGCGGCCCGAGCCGCCGACCAACGCGCCCTCGCGCTCACCCACAACCCCGCCGAGCGGGAGGTGCTGCGCCAGCGCATCGACTGGCGCTGAGCCTCCCGCCGCTGCCCGCCGCCGTTTCACGTCCCCCTCACGTGGTCCGCAACTGCCTGGCGCGATGGTGTGATCGATGACACGCCGGTTTGGGCGAACAAAATCGCCGGTGACGGCGGTTGTACAGGGAAGCCCTAGCGATCCGTCAGGGACCAGAAATTCGGCCAGAGCGAGGCTGGCCACACGCCCCCCATCAAGGGGGGCAGGTACGAGGAAGTAGGCACGCCATGTTGGACATGACACCCCGTCGGCAACCGTTGACCGCCGTCGAAGGTACGGCGTGGGTGGTCGGACTGGAGCAGCCGGGCGCCCTCGACGCGGGGCTCGTCGGTGCCAAGGCTGCCGCCCTGGCCCGCGCCGCCAGCGCCGGGTTGCCCGCACTGCCCGGGTTCGTCATCTCGACGGCCGGTACGACCGCGCTGAGCGATGCCCGCACCCGTCGGCCGGCGCTGCGCGCCCTGCTGCGGGCGTGGACGGCAGCGGCCGACAGCGAGCGAGCGCTCGTCGTGCGCTCGTCCTCGACGGTCGAGGACAGCGCATCGTCATCGATGGCCGGACGCTTCGAATCCATCCTCGACGTCGTCGGGTGGGACGCCTTCGTGGCCGCCGTCGACGACGTGATCGCCTCGGCGGAGCTGGAGGGCACCGATCCCGCCCCAATGGCCGTCCTTGTGCAGCCGATGCTCCGGCCCACGTTCGGTGGCGTGCTCTTCGGCGCCGACCCGATGACCGGGCGGAGCGACCGGCTGGTGCTCTCGGCGGTGGAAGGTGGGCCCGATCAGCTCGTGTCGGGCCGGGTCGACGGCATCCAGGTGAGCCTGACGCTCACCGGCAAGCGAGTCGGCCGCGGCGCCAGCCTGCCGGGGTTCGGTCGCCGCCAGTTCACCGCGCTCGCGTCGCTGGCCCAGCAAGCGGCTCGGGTGTTCGGCGGTCCGCAGGACATCGAGTGGGCCATCGACGGTGAGCGCCTCGTGCTCCTGCAGAGCCGGCCGATCACGACGCTCCAGCCGGCGCCCGTCGGTCAAGGTCCCGTGCTCGGTCCAGGTCCGGTCGCCGAAACGCTGCCGGGGACGCTCGGCGCGCTGGAGCACGACCTGTGGGTCGCCCCGCTGCGCGACGGCATCGCCGCCGCACTGCGTCTCTCCGCCACCGCCTCCAGTCGGGCGATCGCCCGCTCGCCGGTGGTCACCGTGATCGATGGTCAGGTGGTCGCCGACCTCGAGTTGCTCGGCGTCCACCGCCGGCGGGGCCTGCTGCGCAAGCTGGATCCCCGCCCGGGCGCCCGCCGACTCGGCGCGTCGTGGCGCGTCGGTCGCCTCCGGGTGGCTTTGCCGACGCTCGCCGACGACCTGCTGGCGGAGACCGATGGCGCCCTGCTCGACGTGCCGGACCTCGGCGCGCTGACGGACCGGGATCTGGTCGCCATGCTGCGCGCCGCCGCGCCGCACCTGGTCAACCTCCACGCCTTCGAGGCACTGGCCGGCATGCTGGCCCCCAAGCGCGTCGCCGGTGTGGCTACCGGCGCGGTCGCCGCACTCCACGCCGCTGGCCGACGGCCGGGCACGGGGACTGACCGATGACGAGATGCTCGCCACGACGCCGGTCGTGCTGGCCCTCGTGCCGCCGCGGGTCGGACCTTCGCCGGTGCTGCCGTCGCTGCCGCCGTCGCTGCCTGCGGTGCCCGACGGTGGGCATCCCCTGCTGCTGGCACGCGAGGCGCTGCGGCTGCGCGCTCGGTGGGTCCAGGAACTGACGGCGCGCGCCGCCTGGGAGCTCGGGGTGCGGTTGACCGCCGCTGGTCAGCTGGAGTCGCCGGAGGCCGTTCGCCAGCTCTCGATCAGCCAGGTCGAGGCCGTCGTCGGCGGCGAGGCGCTCGACGCACCGCCGGCCGCGGTCGACGTGTCGCATGCGCCGCTGCCATCCATGTTCCGGTTGAGCGCCGACGGCGAGGTCGCGCCGGTCAGCATCCGTCGACGCGGCAATGCCGGCCGCGGCGCGGGTGGCGGGCGAGGTGGCGGCCCCGTGCACCACGGTGACGATCCGCCGGCCGGCGCCGTCCTGGTGGTCCGCACGTTGTCACCGGAGCTGGCCCCGCTCCTGCCCCGACTGCACGGCCTCGTGTCCGAGACGGGCAGCGTGCTCTCCCACCTCGCCATCCTCGCTCGCGAATCCGGCGTGCCGGTCGTCGTGGGCGTGCAGGACGCCGTGGCCCGCTTCCCTGCCGGCACCGTCGTCAGCGTTGACGGCGGCACCGGCGAGGTGACCGCACTCGAACAGCAGGTAGCAGCATGAACGCCCGCACCATCGCCCGCTGGCTGGCCATCGCCACCGTCGTCGGGGCCGGGATCACGATGATCCGCGAGCTCTACTCGTGGGAGTGGCATCGCGCCCTCGTCGCCGGCACGTTCACCCTGATCGCCGAGGTCGCGTTGGCCACATCGCTGATCCTCGACCGGTTGGCCAAGGCGCAATCCTCCAACGTCACGGCCCCACAGGATCGCCAGCAACGCTTCGCCGACCAGCTGACGGCCACGAGGCCGAAGTCCCGCGACCAGTTCGCCTGGATGCGCGACCCATCCCGCACCAACGTGTTCATCCCACTGCTGATGGGTGCCGGTGTGGTGCTCTCGGGGATGGCGTGGCTCGTCGAGCGTCTGGCCGCCCGCACGACCGGGCGGGTGGCCGACCGGCGGCTGGCCCGTCGACTCCATCGCGCGCTGCCGGTGCCTGGGGACCTCGTGCCCCGGGCGGCGCAGCCCGACCATCCGGCGCTCATGCCGCTGCTCGCCCCTCGGCGGCGGCAGTGAGCGCCGCCTACTACCACCACCAGCAACCGCGGTCGTCGACGCACGTCGTCCGCTGGGTGCTGGTGGTGGTCCTGGTGGTCTTGGGCATCGCCTTCCTGCGGGAAGCGACGATGAACCGGCCGGATCCTCCTCGCGACGAGCAGCGCTCAACCGTCGTCCTCGAGGTCGAGACGAACGCCAGCAGGCTGACCCTCGAGGCGGCGGCGACCGGGCTGTGGGCAGCGTGCGCCTCGGCCGTCGACCGCCACGCGCTCGTCGAGCTCGCCACCCTCGACGCCACGCGCTTCGCGCTGAAGATCGAACCGGCCCTGGGGCACCACGCCGAGGCCCGCCTCGTCGGCTGCCTTGAAGATGTCACCGTTCCACGTATCCTCGGGAACGTGACCGGCGTCGAGCACCGCTAGCACCCACCGCTCGACAGGTCGCGCTGGAGGCGCGGTTGCAACCTGGACCCTCGGCCCGTCGGCGACGGGCCGCGCGATGGTGCCGCGGCGCGGGCGTTGGCCTGTTGTCCTATCTGGTCCTCGGCAACGCCGCCCTGCTCGGCGCGTCGGTGGTGCTCCAGACCCTCGGCCCTGACGGGGTGAAGCCGGCCCACGCCTCCGGGGTCGACCACCTTCGCGTCATCGACGACAAGCTGTGGCGGGGCGGTGCGCCCAGCGCCGACGGCTACGAGTCGCTGGCCGCCAACGGTGTGACGACCATCGTCGACCTGCGGGCCGCCGCCACGCCCGAAGAGCTCGACGCGCCTCGGCGCCTCGGGTTCGAGGTGGTGCACCTCCCGGTCCACGACGGTCAGACGCCGAGCGACGAGCTGATCCGCCAGCTCGTCGACATCGTCGAACGCAGCGAGGGCCTCGTGTTCATCCACTGCCAGGCCGGTGTCGGGCGCACGGGCAGCGTGTCGGCCGCCTACCGGGTGTGGAAGGGCGAGTCCAGCACCACGCAGGCGCTCACCGACAACATGGCCATCGGCCCCCCGACGCTCGAGCAGGTCGCCTTTACGCTG
The DNA here is from genome assembly GCA_963719775.1 of uncultured Acidimicrobiia bacterium. Classification (GTDB taxonomy): domain Bacteria; phylum Actinomycetota; class Acidimicrobiia; order Acidimicrobiales; family Ilumatobacteraceae; genus JALZMG01. The sequence goes on along the minus strand of CAVRCY010000009.1, from coordinate 9,812 downwards.
GGCCTGGAAGAGGGCCAGGCCGGTTCCCCCTCGTTCCCGGTCGTCGTGGCCAGCAGGGTGCTCGACTCCCCTCGCCAGCTGTGGAACTCGCTCTTCGACTGAACGATCTGGCGACGTGACGATCGCGTGGCAACGGCGTTTCCCTACTGGCCGGTAACCGCGTGCCGGTAGTCTCCTCGGTCATGTCTGGACGGCCCGATGCCAGCGCGCCGTTGCGGATCGCCTACCTGACGTATCGCGGCAAGCCACACGTCGGCGGCCAGGGGATCTACACCCGCCACCTCACGAGGGCACTGGTCGACCTCGGCCATCACGTCGAGGTGCTCTCCGGACAGCCGTACCCACACCTCGACGAGCGCATCCCGCTCACCGCGCTGCCGAGCCTCGACGTGTTCAACGACCACTACCCCGGCCGGTTCCCGGCGTACTGGGAGATCAAGACGCGCGAAGATCTCCTCGAGCTGGCCCAATTCTCCACGGGCACGTTCCCCGAGCCACTGGCGTTCAGCTACCGCGCCCTGCGGTCGCTGACGCCGCGGGTCGGCGAGTTCGACCTCGTCCACGACAATCAATGCCTGGGGTACGGCATCTTGGCGCTGGAGAAGCGCATCCCGACGATCGTGACGCTGCACCACCCGATCACCCGTGACCGCATGCTCGAGATGGAGCATGCCCCGAGCTGGCGCAAGCGGTGGTCCGTCGGACGCTGGTACGCGTTCGTCAAGATGCAGGGCCGCGTCGCGTCGCGGATGCCGCGCATCGTCGTCGTCAGCGAGAACTCCATCCGCGACATCCACGCCGACATGGGCGTCGCCTACGACCGCATGCGGTTGGTGCCCGTCGGCGTCGACCCCGAGCTCTTCCGGCCGCTGCCCGACGTGGCTCGCCTGCCCGGCCGCTTGATCACCACGGCGTCCGCCGACGTCGCGCTGAAGGGGCTCGCCTTCCTGCTCGAAGCCGTCGCCAAGCTGCGCACGGAGCGCGACGTCACGCTGACGATCATCGGCAAGCCGAAGGCCGGCAAGAGCATGGATCTCATCCGCACCCTCGGCCTCGAGTCATGCGTCGAGTTCGTCGCCGGCGTCAGCGACGAGCGCATCGTCGAGCTGTACGCCGAGGCCCAGCTGGCGGTCGTGCCGAGCCTGTACGAGGGATTCAGTCTGCCGGCCATCGAAGCGATGGTCACCGGGACGGCGCTCGTCGCCACCGACGGCGGTGCGCTGCCGGAGGTGACCGGCGCCGACGGTCAGACGGTCCTGCAGTGCCGGGCCGGTGACGCCGGCGCGCTCGGCGGCGACCATCGCCCGTGGCCTCGACCAGCCGGAGCTGCGCGCCCGCGTCGGTGCGGCGGGTCGCCAGCGGGTGCTCGATCGGTGGACATGGCGGCGCTGCGCCGAGCTCACGGTCGAGCAGTACCGCGAGGTGTTGGCGATGCCGTCCAACATCGCGAAGTCCAGACGGAACGGGCGCTGATGCTGACCATTCGCTTCGATCGGTTGACCGCGCTCGGGCTGCGGCCGGGTGACCGCGTGCTCGACGTCGGCACCGGGTTCGGACGGCACGCCTTCGAGCTGGCCCGCCGGGGGTATCGCGTGGTGGCGCTCGATGTCGCCGCCGACGAGCTGCACGGCACGAGGGCGACGTTCGAGGCGATGATCCAGGCCGGCGAGATCGACGCCGACCGCCTGCTCGGCGTCGTCCGGGGCGACGCAACGCGACTGCCGTTCGCCGACGGAACATTCGACGCCGTGATCACCTCCGAAGTGCTCGAGCACGTTCCCGACGACGCCGGCGCGCTGGCCGAGATCATGCGAGTGTTGCGGGAGGGCGGCGTGTTCGCCGCCACCGTGCCGAGCTGGCTCCCCGAGAAGATCAACTGGATGCTGTCTGACGACTACCACGCCCCAGCCGCCGTCGGTGGGCACGTGCGGATCTACTCGGCGACGGAGCTGAAGGCCAAGCTGCGGGCCGCCGGCCTGCAATTGGACGGCAGCCACCACGCCCACGCTCTGCACTCGCCGTACTGGTGGCTGAGGTGCGCGGTGGGGGTGGGCGAGGAGGATCACCCGCTGGTGCGCCGCTACCGCACGTTCCTCGAGTGGGACATCGTCCGCCAGCCGCGCGCCGTGCGACTGGCCGACCGCCTCCTCTCACCCGCCCTCGGCAAGAGCCTCGTCGTTTACGGGACCCATCGGTGATCCCGGACGTGCCCGGCGTGCTGAGCGCCGAGGAGGTGCGCATCACCGCGGAGCACCTGGCCTCGCTGCAGCTGGCGTCGGGGATCATCCCGTGGTTTCCGGGCGGCCACTGCGATCCGTGGAACCACGTCGAGTCGGCGATGGCCCTCGATATCGCCGGACTGCACCGCCAGGCCGAAGCCGCCTACGAGTGGCTGGCCGACACGCAGCGGCCGGACGGCAGCTGGCACAACTACTACTGGCCGGACGGCAGCGTCGAGGAGACCAAGCTCGACACCAACGTGTGCGCCTACATCGCCACGGGTGTGTGGCACCACTGGCGGTGGACCTGGGATCGGGCGTTCCTCGATCACCTCTGGCCGACTGTCGAGCTGGCCATCGCCTGGGTGCTGGCGCAGCGGCGCCGAGACGGGCTGGCCCTGTGGGCCATCGAGGCGGACGGCACTCGCCCGTGGGACTACGCGCTGCTCACCGGGACGTCGAGCATCTACCACGCGCTGCGCTGCGGTGAGGCCCTGGCCGACATCGTCGGCGAACCGCATCCGGAGTGGGGGTACGCCGCGGCGACGATGGCCGAGGCCGTCGCCACCCGGCCCGCCGCCTTCGAGCCGAAGCAGCGCTGGGCGATGGACTGGTACTACCCGGTGCTCACCGGAGCGCTGACCGGCGAGGCGGCCAAAGCACGGCTCGCCGAGGGCTGGGATGCGTTCGCCATGGAGGGCCGCGGCATCCGCTGCGTCAGCGACGAGCCGTGGGTCACGGCATCCGAGACAGCCGAGTGCGCGCTGGCCCACGCGGCGATCGGCGACCGGGCGACGGCGGCGGATCTCTTGGCGTGGACGCGGGCCCATCGGCGGGACGACGGTTCGTACTGGACCGGCCTGGTCTACGACCGCGGACCTGGCCGCGACGGCGTGCGGTTCCCCTTCGAGGAGCACACGTCCTACACCGCGGCGGCCGTCGTCCTCGCCGCCGATGCCATCGTCGGCGCCTCGCCGTCGTCGGCGTTGTTCACGCCGCGCCCCCTCCTCGACTGATGCGTCGACGGCTGCTCGGTCATCCGGTCGTGCGCACCGTGCTCAGCGTGTGGAGCTGGCTCGTGCTCGGAGTGCTCGTCGCGCTGTGGCTGCCGATGATGGCGATCGTGCGGCTGGTGACGATGCCGTTCGACCCTGGCCGGTATGCCGCCGGATGGCTGTTCCGCCGACTCGCCGTCGTCCACGCCTGGTTCACCCCGCTCTGGCGGTTCCGGGTCGTCGGCCAGCTGCCGCCCGATCCGCGGCGCCCGTACGTCGTCGTCGCCAATCACGAGAGCTTCGTCGACATCCTGCTCATCTCGCACCTGCCGTGGGAGATGAAGTGGTTGTCGAAGGCGGAGTTCTTCCGGATCCCCGGCGTCGGCTGGCTGATGCGCCTGGCCGGCGACATCCCGGTCGTCCGCGGCGACCGGGGCAGCGTGGGCGACGCACTGGAACAGTGTCGGAACCGGCTGGCGCGACGGGTCTCGGTGATGATCTTTCCGGAGGGCACGCGCACCGAGGACGGGACGCTCGGGTCGTTCAAGGCCGCCGCGTTCCTGCTGGCCATCGAGGCGCAGGCTCCCGTCCTGCCGCTCGCCGTGCGCGGAACCTCGGCCGCGCTGCGCAAGCACGACTGGCGCCTCGGCGTGGCGGATGCCGAGGTGCGCGTGCTGGAGCCGATCAGCACGCACGGCATGAACCGCCGCGACGCCGTCCGCCTGCGTCGGCAGGTGCGCCAGCGGATCGCCGACGAGCTGGCCACCATGGCGCCGGTCTGAACGCCTGGCTCGCCCAGGGTGTCAACATGACGCTCGTGGATGACCTGACCGGTGCCGGGGCCGTGATCACCGGAGGCGCCAGCGGCATCGGCTTGGCGACCGCCCTCCGGCTCGCCGACCGGGGCGGACGGATCGTGCTGGCCGACATCGAAGCGGCGGCACTCGATGCCGCCGTGGAGCAGCTGCGGGCTACCGGGACCGAGGCCCACGGGGTCGTGTGCGACGTCCGCTCGCTCGACGAGGTGCAGGCGTTGGCCGAGGAGGCGTTCCGGCGGCTGGGCGCCGTCCACATCGTGTTCAACAACGCCGGGGTGGCCATCGCCGGCCCGGTGGCCGAGATGACCCACGACGACTGGCGCTGGGTCATCGACGTCGACCTGTGGGGGCCGATCCACGGCGTGGAAGCGTTCCTGCCCCGGATGATCGAGCAGGGACAGGGCGGTCACATGCTGTTCACGTCGTCGTTCGCCGGTCTCGTGCCGAACATCGGCCTCGGCCCGTACTGCGTCGCCAAGTACGGGGTGGTCGCCCTGGCCGAGGTGCTTGCTCGCGAGCTGCGCGAGCACGGCATCGGGGTGTCGGTGCTCTGCCCGATGCGCGTCGGCACGAACATCTTCGAGTCGGAGCGCAATCGTGGCGCCGAGTACGGCGGTCCGGAGGCGTCCCCCCAGATGGCGGATCCGGAGACGGGCGGTGACGACCTCGCCGGGCGGGTGCTCCCCGTCGACGGCGTGGCGGCAATGACCGTCGAAGCCATCCTCGCCAATCGCCTGTACGTGCTCCCGCACGAGGAGAGCCGGACCCCGATCCGCCGCCGCTTCGACCGCATCGACCGGGACTTCAGTCAACGCGGGTGAGGATGCGCAGCGAGCCGGTCGCCGACGCCAGACGGAACCGTCCGCTCTGCAGGGCCGGCACGAAGATCTGCTCGTACGGGGGTCGGCCGCCGTCGGCCGGATCCGGGAACACGTCGTGCACCGCCAGCGTGCCGCCGATGGCGACGTGCGGGGTCCACCCGACGTAATCCGCCTGCGCCGGCTCGACGCCGTGACCGCCGTCGATGAACACCATCGCCGCGGCGGTCGCCCAGTAGCGGGCGACGACCGCCGACGGGCCGACGACGGCGATGACGTAGTCCTCCAAACCGGCATCGTGGACGGCGGCCCGGAACGTCGGAAGCGTGTCCATCTTGCCGACCCGGTCGTCGACGACCGACGGGTCGTGCCACTCCCAGCCGGGCTGGTTCTCCTCCGAGCCACGATGGTGGTCGACGGCGAACACCACGGTCCCCGCTTGGCGTGCGGCGGCAGCCAGCCAGATCGTTGACCGGCCACAGTACGACCCGACTTCCACGAGCGGCGCCGCCGGTACGGCGGCGGCTGCTGCCAGCGCGGCGACGTGCAGTGCATCGCCCTCGGCGACGGGCATGAACCCCTTGGCCGCGATCGCGTGCTCCCGCCAGTCCATGCTGGTCGAGGGTAGGCGTACGGCAGACTGTCGCCGATGCAAGCGGCCCTCGACGATCTCGTGACCTTGCTCGCCCTCGAGCCGATCGAGGTCAACATCTTCCGTGGCCGCTCGCCGGACGAGAACCGCCAGCGGGTCTTCGGCGGCCAGGTGGCCGGTCAGGCGCTCGTCGCCGCATCCCGCACCGTCGACGCCGAACGCCCCGTGCACTCGCTGCACGCCTACTTCCTGCGGCCGGGCGACCCCACCGTGCCGATCCTCTACGAGGTCGACCGGCTGCGCGACGGCCGCAGCTTCAGCACCCGGCGCGTCGTGGCGATCCAGCACGGGCGGGCCATCTTCAACCTGCAGGCCAGCTTCCACGCCCCCGAACCCGGGCCTGATCACCAGCTCCCGATGCCCACCGGCCTCCCCGATCCCGAGTCGTTGCCTGACTGGCACACCCGCATGGCGGCATACAAGGATCAGCTCGGTGAGTGGTACGACCGGCCCCGTCCCATCGACGTGCGCTACGTCGACGGGGACCCGTTGAGCCGCAAGGGGACGATGTCGGACAGCCAGCGGGTCTGGTTGCGCGCCGCGGGACCTTGCCCGACGATCCGGTGGTCCACGCCTGCATCGTGACCTACGCCAGCGACATGACGCTGCTCGACACGACGGTCCTGCCGTTCGGCCTGTCGTGGGACACGCCGGGCATGCAGATGGCCAGCCTCGACCACGCGATGTGGTTCCACCGGCCATTCCGGGCCGACGACTGGCTGCTCTACGACCAGCGCGCCCTGTCGACCGGCTCGGCACGCGGACTCGCCGGCGGGGCGATCTTCGCCAGCGACGGGCGGTACGTCGTCAGCGTGGTGCAAGAGGGACTGGCGCGGGTCGGCCGGTGAGGCGCGGCGTCCTGCTGCTGGTCGGCGCGCTGGTGCTCGTCGCCTGCGCCGACGACGACGCGACGACGGCGACGGCGGCGGCGGCGTCGGCGACGGCGAATCACGCCGACCACCGGCGGTGAGGCGACTGGGACGACGGCGCCGGCAGCACCGGGTCCAGCGCGGCGTCTCCGGACGCGACTCCCGGCACGGCACCGGCTCCGACCGACGTGGCCGCGGCGCCACCGGCCGTCGCCTTCACCGAGATCGCCACGCTGGAGTCACCCGTCGATCTGGCCTGGCGGGCCGGCGACGACGCGCTGTACGTCGTGGAGCAGGGCGGGCGCATCATGCGCCTCGCCGACGACGCGACGGAGACGGTGCTGGACGCCACGGAGCTGACGGAAGCCGCCGGCGAGCAGGGCTTGCTCGGCCTGGCGTTCGGCCCCGGTGGTGACGTCGCCTACACGAACTACACGGACCTCGTGGGCGATACGACCGTCGTCGAGTACCCCGTCGAGGGCGACGGCACGTTCATGACCGGCGACAACGCCCGAGTGCTGTTCGTCATCGAGCAGCCCTACGACAACCACAACGGCGGCGACCTCACGTTCGGGCCCGACGGCATGCTCTACATCGGGATGGGGGACGGCGGCTCCGGCGGCGACCCGGAGCGCCGGGCCACCGATCTGAGCACACCGCTCGGCAAGCTCCTGCGCATCGATCCCACCCCCTCCGAAGGCGAGCCATACACCGTGCCGTCAGACAACCCGTTCGTCGGCCGGGGAGACGCCGACCCGAGGATCTGGTCGAGCGGGCTGCGCAACCCGTGGCGGTTCTCGTTCGACCGGGCCACCGGCGATCTGTGGATCGCCGACGTCGGTCAGGACGCCGTCGAGGAGATCGACGTCGCACCGGCCACCGACGGCGTCGACGCCGGCAAGGGACTGAGCTTCGGGTGGAGCGCGTTCGAGGGCAACGATCGCTTCAACGACGACGTCCCAGCCGATGGACACACGCCGCCGTTCGCCACGTATCCGAACGCCGGCGACGAGTGCTCGATCAACGGTGGCGTCCGGGTGCGCGACGGATCCGCCCTCGACGGCTGGTACGTGTACGCCGACTACTGCTCCGGGCGCGTCGCCGCGCTCGAGGTGCTCGGCGAGGGCGCCACCCTGCAGGCCGGGCGCACGGTGGAGTTGGGCAACGTCGAGAGCCCGACCGCGGTAGTCGAGGGTCCCGCCGGCGAGGTCTACGTCCTGTCCGCCGCCGGCCCCGTCCTCCGCCTGGACCCGGCCTAGCTCAACCGGTCCGAGTGTTGGAGCGCATCCGAGTGCTGGATGTCGATTTTCACGACCTCTGACACTCCGACGCGTCGAAACACTCGGATGTGGAGACGTTACGACAGTCGGTGGAACTCGGTGGTGCGGGCGTGGACGTCGACGGCGGCGAGGCGGACCCGGATCGTTTCGCCGGGATCGACCCGGTGAGCCGTGACGTGGGCCAGCACGGCGGGATCGACGAGCTGGATCAGCGTGCCTCGGTGATCCTCGTCGACCACGACGGCGTCGAAGACGTCGCCCACCCGTCCGGCCAGCAGCACCGCCTCGGCCAGCTCGATGACGGCGTTGTCGGCGCGGTTGGCCAGCGATTCGGAGCGGGCCATGACCAGTGGGAGCTCGCCGAACGCCACCTCCACGTGTTCCGGGACCGGCGCTCCACTGGCCACGGCGACGGATGCGTCGACGACGTATCGGTCCGCCAGCCGCCGCAGCGGCGCCGTTGCATGGGCGTAGGTGGCGGCCACCGCCGAGTGCCATGGGCGCTCGGTGGCGTCGAACCTCCGATAGCTCGCCGCCCCGCCGGCCCGCCGCACGGCGACCAGGAAGGCGTCGGCGCGAGGATCGCCGCGAGGCAGCGTGCGGCGGAACTCGGCCAGCGGCTGATGGCGCGGCCACGTCAACCCGAAGGCCCGCGCCGTGTGCCGCAGTCGCCCGATCGAGCGATCCCCTGGCTCCGCCATCACCCGGAACAGCCCGGTCCCAGCGCCCAGCAACGCGTCGGCGACGGCCAGGTTGGTGGCCAGGGACAGTGCCGCGTTCTGGTCCTCGCTCGGCAGGCGTGGCTCGATGCGCAGCACCCACTCGCCGCCGATGCGGTCCAGCTCCTGGTCGGGGAACTCGACTCGCGGCGCCCCGCGGAGGTCCTCGGCGCGCTCGATCCGGCGAGCGATCTCCCCGAAGCCGTCAGGCAGCTGCTCCGGCTGCACCGAGTCGTAGGCCAACTTGGCGCGGCTGCGCACCACCGCCCGCTCGGCGCCCTCCAGTCGCACGTCGCCGGCCGAGTCGATGCGCACGATGAACACGACGGCGGGTCGCGGACCGTCGGGCAGCAGGCTGGCGGCCCCCTCCGACAGCGCCGCCGGGTAGAGCCGGGCCTTCTGGTCGGGCAGGTACACGGTGACGCCGCGCCGCCACGCCTCCTGGTCGAGCGCGTCGCCGGGCTGCACGAACGATCCGACATCGGCGATGGCGTAATGGAGCAGGAGCTCGTCGCCGGCGCGCTCGATGGCGAAGGCCTGATCGAGGTCGACCGACCCGGCGGGATCGAGCGTCACGAACTCCCGGTCGGTGCGGTCGACACGGGCCGGCTCCGTCGGCGCGGCGAGCGGCGGTGACCGCCGCCAGCGCCACCTCGGGCGCGAAGCCGCTCGGAATGCCCAGCTCGCTGCGGATGCGCCGCAGCCCGTCGTCGATCGCCCGTGCTCTCGGTCGGCGCCCTCACCGCCTGGCGCCCATGAACATGCCCTTCAGCGCCTCGTAGTGCTCGATGACGTGCCCGGCGCCGAGCACGACCGCCTCCAGCGGCACGTTGGACAACTTCACGGGCACCTTCGTCTCCCGTTGGATGCGGTGTGCCATGCCGCGCAACAGGCCGCCGCCACCGACCAGGTACATGCCGCGGACCAGGAAGTCCTGCGACAGCTCGGGGGGCGCCTTGGACAGGCAGCGAATGACGGAAGCGATGATCGACGACACGACGTCCTCGACGGCGAAGCGGACCTCCTCGGGCGTCAGCAGCACCGTCTTCGGCAGCCCGGTCATCAGGTCGCGCCCACGCACCTCGGCTTGGTTCTCGTCCTCGGTCGGGTCGGCCGAACCGATGGCGACCTTGATCTCCTCGGCGGTGCGCTCCCCAATGGCGATGCCATGCTCGCGGCGGACGTAGTTCTGGATCGCCGCGTCGAGGTCGAACGACCCGACGCGCACCGCCTCCAGGGCGACGATGCCGCCGAGGCTGATGACGGCCGTCTCGCTCGTACCACCACCGATGTCGATGACCATGTTGCCGACCGGCTCGTCGATCGGCAGGTCGGCGCCGATGGCCGCCGCCATCGGCTGCTCGATGAGGTTGGCGTCGGCGGCGCCGGCGCGACGGGCGGCGTCGGTGACGGCCCGCCGCTCGACCTCGGTGATCGCCGAG